>JAXHKS010000010.1:0-92455 GCA_034523115.1 Flavobacteriaceae bacterium
ATGATTTGCTTGCTGGGGACTTTTATGAAAGCAAAAGCCCCGCTTTCAGAGGAGAGCAATACCAGTTAAGAGGTATGGCCACTGAAGAGTCCATCAGCGCAAGGGACTGGGCAGGGCCGTACTGCTTGAGGCAGAGGATATACTGAGCAAAAAGGAGGTGGATATCCTCTGGTGCAATGCAAGGGTATCTGCGCTGGATTTTTACAAAAAACTTGGTTATCAGACGGTCGGAGAAATATTTGATATACCTCAGATAGGGCCGCACTATGTGATGTACAAAAAACTGGGAAAATGACCAAATACCCTATTTGTACTTCGGAATTCGATTGAAGAAAAAACAATTTTTTTAAGGAATACTTAAATAAAAACCGGAAAAAGTACTTCCCGGTTTTCTTAGTTTCTGTGTAGCGAGAGATGGGGAATTGAACCCGAGACCTCCGGGTTATGAATCCGACGCTCTAACCATCTGAGCTACCTCGCCAAATTTTAGAGGTGCAAAGATAAAAACATTTTTATTTGAATCAACAATAAGTCTTTTTATTTTGCTCACAAATAATTTTTTTTAAAATTATAAAATATATATATTGCCAGAAGAATTTACATGAAAAGATTTAAACGAATAGAATGACAAAATTTGAATTAGAATTTCCAATACATGCTTCGGCTAATTTCATTTATCAATATATTTCCAGTCCGGATTCCCTGGGTGAATGGTATGCCGACAATGTCAATTCACGAGGTCAGAATTTTACTTTTATCCGGATGGATCCGAGGAAGTTGCAAAGCGTATTTCCTTTAAACAGACCAGTTCATCAGGTTTAAATGGTATAGAGTCAAAGGATCAAGAGTCATATTTTGAGTCTAAAAATAATTAAAAGATTCACTTACAAATGATGTTTCGCTGATTGTAACGGATTTTGCAGCAGGACAATGAGCTTGATGAGGCCAAAATGTTTTGGGAGAATAAAATACAAGATCTAAGGCATATAATTGGGGGATAGAAGTCTCCTTAAAACAATTGAATCAGGGTCAGCCCCGTTTTTTTATTGCACCTCTTGAATTCATAAAATGATAGTAAACTTCAATGGCGGGTTGTTTCAGGCTGATCAGTTACACTTGAGTATTAATAACCGTGGATTAAAATACGGTGACAGTATTTTTGAAACACTAAAATCCAAAAGGTTAACCTGCTATTTTTTGGAAGAACATTACTTCAGGCTGATGGCATCCATGCGGATGCTTAGAATGGAAATTCCGATGAATTTCAGTCCGGTTTTTTAAAGACGAACAAATAGTTAAGACCTTAGAGGCAAATGGGCTGGAAGATCTTTTAGCGATCAGGCTCAGCGTTTTCCGCAAAGAGGGCTGGATATTATCTGCCTCATCACCAATGAGACCGACTTTTGGTAGAAGCCGTTGCTTTGAACCAGCGGGCTCAGGGTTTGTATGAAATTGAACTCTATAAGGATTTTCCGCTCGTTTCAGGCCTGCTTTCAGGCCTTAAAACAAACAATAAAATGCTGCACGTACTGGCAAGCATATATGCCAAGGAGAATGGCTATCAAAATTGTATGTCTAATCAATGAAAAGAAACAGGTGGTTGAAGCCAGTAAGACTAATATATTTATAGTTGAGGACGGGCTTGCGAAAACACCGGCCATTGAAGAAAGGCGCATGAAACGGTATAACAAGAAAACAAATACTTCCGTGTCCGGTCGAAAGCCATATTTCCGGGACTTGAGATGATAGAATCTTGATCATAAATCCCATGGATTTGCTTCAGGCTGATGAAGTTTTTCTCACCAATTCCATTATGGATATACAATCAGTGTCGCTCTTTCGAGAGAAGGTTTATGTGACTGAAATAACGGATAAAATCAGGGAGAAATTAAACCTGATGCTAGAAGAAAACCCAAATTAATTATAACTTGGATTTGCCGGTGCATTGGCCCAAATCTTGTAGACACCGCCAAACTTAGTGATCTCATCTTTCCAAAAACTGTTACCAATCTGATTTCAAGAAGGTCCTGAAATTTATTTTCTATCACAACCCTAGGAAGTAAGCTGGAAAGATTCCTTCGTCCAGCTGGAGTGAAGACCAGACCGTTATACCCAGAAAAGAAAACGGATATCATGTTTTGAGATAATATCCTCTTTTAACAATTCAATCACGGTATTCAAATTCACCTCCGCAGTAAAAACCATTGCTGATTTCCTGATACTTTCGGGGATCAGTTCCAGGTATTCTCATGCACGCAAATAACAGACGTTCACGAGGCAGCCCAATAATGCCAGCTCACTTCATTAATCAATTTGTGGCTACAATGTCGCCTATTGTATATTCAGTAGGTTTATTGAAGATAAAACCAACAGATCCATTATCATCATGCTCTGTGAGCAATACTATAGAACGGTTGAAAGAACTATCTGTCAGAACAGAGGGTTCTGCAACCAGTAATTTTCCTTTTGAAGCTTTTAATTTTGACATTTCGGCAGAGTAATAAAAGTTAAATATAGGAAAAAAGATTAGTTAAATTCAAGTAACAAAATGCAACTTTTAGATTGCGTGGTAAAATGAATATCAAAACAGGAAAGAAATCAAGAATTTCTCTCGCTGTTTAGGAAAGAGTTATTTTACCCCGTTCAATCGCGAAAATAAAGTTGTAATGTCACACTTTCTTATGAGCAAAAAATCAATTGAAGTGTTATTAAAAGCGGTAAATCCCAAACAAAAATTGAAACTATCTATTTTCTGTTGGGTCAATGGGGTCATCATCGTGAAATCAGAAGAATGATGAAAGAGACGGTATCTATAGGGCTAAATTGCGCCAAAAAAAAATATGACGCACGGCTTTATTCAAAGCCAAAACACATAAAGGTTAACGACGAAATTTGTTCTGAAATCAACTCTTGATTGAGCGAATTTAAGTCGGGACAGTTACAGGAGTACTTAAAAAAAGGGGAGAGACGACTGTTTCGCATGAGTGGATTTATCAACGTGCTTTTGGAAAGACAAACATCGAAAAGGAACTTTATTTACTCATTTGAGGCGCAAAGGAAGACGCTATCGAAAACATGGATCAAGCAAAGCTCCAAGGGCAAATTGTTGGACGGGTGGGTATTGAAAAACGTCCAAAGGAAGCCGATAATCGAAGTGAATTTGGGCATTTAGAAGTGGACACAATAATCGGTCAAAATCATAAGGGAGCCGATGATAACGTTAAACGACAGAACTTCCTTGGAATGCTATGGATGGGAAAAATTGATAGTCGAAATGCCGAAACTGTTAAACTTAAATTATGCCAAATGTTAGATGAAATTAGGCCTTATATCAAATCGATTACAGGCGATATGGCAAAGAATTTTCGGAGCACCAGTTCTATCAGTGAATATTGTGATTTTTACTTCGCTAATCCTTACAATCCTTGGGAAAGAGGCTCGAATGAAAATCTTAATGGACTAGTTCGTCAGTATATTCCTAAGAGTTCCGATTTTTCCAATATTCAGCAAACAAAATCTGGAAATACAAAACAAACTGAATCAAAGACCTAGAAAGCGTTTTAACTACGAAAATCCTACATTTTTTGGAAAAATTATTGTTTAACCCAGAAGTTGCATTAGTGGCTTTTGAATTCAGCTTATATCAAAAAAAAGCTGCCAAAAATTGACAGCTTTTTTAGATAAGCTGCATTCAGGATCCAGTTGACAGAGTCTTTCAATTCAGATCCTGGTTTGAAAGTAACACCTTTTCTTTTTCGATTTTTTGAGAGTGGCTCTAGCTTTGTGGATTTCTTCCTTCTCTGGCTGGTCTTTCTTTAACAGAAAATGAACCAAAACCAACTAAAACAAGTTTTCCACCTCCTTTTAAGGTCTTCTTAACGTTTTTCATCATAGAGTCTAAAGCTTTACCAGCAGCAGCTTTTGAAACTCCTGCATCGGCAGCCATTGCCTCAATCAGAATTTGATTATTTCCATAATGAGAAAATTTCAAAATTCCGTTTATAATATTTTATTTTTGCTCATTAAAACAGTAAACAAATATAGATTTTATAAGGGTTTACGCAAGTTTTAGAGATAAAATATGCCGTATTGTTGATAAATTACATAAAAATGTTCATAACCCTACCAGTAAAACAAGCCTTCTTTCCTTATTTAAAGCGATCTATAGCCCTTAATGCATGCTTGGATCCTGAGGTTTGAAAAACCGTTCAACAGGCTTTGCGCATCCATCTGTGTTCCTTACCATAACAGTCTTTAGTTCTAGGATATTTTCATAGTACCCGTCGACAATATAAACTTTAATATCCTTTTTAAGTGGTCTTTACTGTTCCGGGCGCAAAATTATGTGCTTGCTCATAGGGCCTGGCGTCAAGGATCTTAACCTGATATACCACATTGTCGTTAAAAAGTTAAATTGTAGGGCCGCCGGAAATGGGTGCTCAACCCTCGGACTTAGTTATAGCTACTTTTATGAACAGTTTCTGTCCATTGAATTTCGCAATTTTGTGGATTTAATTTAGGTGCAGGTTTAAAATTGCCACTGGGCTGGATTGTGCTTTGTATAGAATTTTCCGAAATGCATTTAATTGTTTCTACCACGAGATCGCCCCCAAGATTCATAAGTATATCGTGCCAGTCTGACGGCAATGTCTGATCAGGGAGAGATCAGGGGGACTTCTTTTGAAGCAACGAGGGCACCATCTGTTCGATTTCTTCATTGATGAAAAAAGTTGTCACTCCTGTTACTTTTTCACCGTTAATTATGGCCCAGTTGATGGGGGCTGCGCCGCGGTACTGCGGTAAAAGGGAGGCATGGAGGTTAAAGGTTCCGTATTTTGGCATTTCCCATACTGACTTGGGCAACATTCTGAAAGCCACAACAACCTGCAAATCAGCCTTATACTTTTTTAATGCATCTAAAAAATTTTCAGATTTGAGATTGGTGGGTTGGAGGACAGGTAAATTGCGTGACAGGGCGTACTCCTTCACGGCCGACTGTCTCAATTTTTGGCCCCTGCCCGCAGGTTTATCCGGAGCTGTTATAACCGCAACAACTTTTAGGTGATTTTTCAATAAGGCCCTCCAACATCGCCACAGCAAATTCAGGAGTACCCATGAAAATTATTCTTAAGTTTTTCATTTATTCACCAGTTCAAATTTATTCTGTAAAGTTAGTCTTAGTGATCCGTTTTCCACCATAAATTGCAATCTTTTTAAGACCTCATCTTCAGGCTGATCCAGTTTTTCTATTATTTCCAGCATACTTAAGGCACTTGATTCCAATAATAAGATGCGTATACTTTCCTCAGACAAAGAACCCCTTTTATGCTTTTTTTTCTAAACAATTATCGCACAAACCACAGGGCTTTTTTAGGGTGCTTTCTTCCAAATAGGATTGAAGGAACAGATTCCTGCACCTTGTTTCGTTTTGGGCGATAATTCGGCATATCCTTCTGCCTTGGATAACTTTCTGTCGGTTCAATTTGATCTGCAAAAGATCCGATAAACTGTTTTTATATACGCCGTCATTCCCGGGGTACCAAAGCTCGATTCGGCTGTTTCCTTCTCAAGGGTCGGTAATCGATAATTACCCAGTGATATGCAGCTGATTTTTAAATTGTTCCCTGATTTTTCTCTTTTTCCATGGTGAAAAGTTTGTTTGGCACAAAAAGCTTTGGTTAATATCGACAGGCATTTCAAAAACCCCGGCATAACTGCGGCATAAGGTCTGAAGCAGTAATTTGTCCTTTTCATTTTGTCTGTAAAATCCAAAAGAGCTTGCGGTTGTTCACCATGATCTGAATGAAAGAATTTCTGGAACTTATTTTCTGATAAGAAATAACACCTGTATTTTCAGAGCACCGAGATCACGTTGGAAGTGCGTCAACGAGCGGCAGGTTGTATGTTGACGCAAAAATCCTGCAGGTCAAATGGTACAAATGCTTCATGAAACTCACCATTGCCAATACGCAGGGTATTGCGTTAGAGTCAAGTATAGACCCTTATCACACGAGCTCTTTGGTGGCAAGACTTTTCTGCAGGGATACGCCTGCAACACCATGGTACGGACGCCGGATTGTAAAGCAGAAAGGCGTAAGCTGTTTTTCCGTCGCGCCCGGCCCTTCCGGTTTCCTGAAGGTAATTTTCGACAGATCAATAGGGAATGTTCATATGCAGTATGGCCCTGACATTTGCTTTTTTAATTCCCATACCGAAGGCGGTGGTGGCAACCATGATCCTTTTCTTTCGCTCATCCAGAGTTCATAGGCTTTGGCCTTTTTCCTCTTTAGCAAGACCACCACTGACAGTCATAGCGGAGAAGGATCTTTTTGAAGGTATTCTGGGACTTTCACCTGATGCTTTGCGCGTGCCGGCATAAACTGATAACAGGCCCATCTATTTTTTTATGAGGCTGAGCAGTTTTCCTGGTTGATCCTCTGTTGGAATCACATTATAGCTCAAATTAGATCTGTAAAAGGATTTTTTAAAGACCTCCGGCTTATTCAGACCGAGATTCAGCCTGATATCTTCAATTACTTTTCCAGTCTGCAGTCGTCAGTGTAATTACGGGTGTTCCGGCATCAATGATTAAGCGATCCGAAAGCTTCAGATAGGATGGCCTGAAATCGTGTCCCCATTCACAGATACAATCCGCTTTGCTCGTACTGCGCAGTCAACTGCCACCGTCAACTTCTTTATTTCCTGAATAAGTTCTGATTGAATTTTTTCCGGCGATAAGTAAAGAAACTGAATGCCGCCATATTTATATTGTCGAAGGTCTGAACAATCTCATCAAAGGAATTCGCAGCAGTGAGCGCCACTGCTTTGATATTTCTTTTGTTCAGATCGGCCACCTGGTCATTCATGAGCGCGATCAAAGGGGAAATAACGATACAAAAGCCATTGACAACCAGCGTTGGAACCTGGTAACAGAGCGATTTTCCGCTGCCCGTAGGCAAAAGGGCAATAACATCCTCTTTTTGCAAATAGTTTCATCGATTTCCTTTTGCGGACTTCTGAATTCCTGGTAATTCCAGTATTTTTTAAGTATCAGTTCAGGCGGAGTCTCATCAATAAAAGTTTGTTTTAGATCTAAATCAACCCTTTCTTCAACAGACCAAAGCGGGACGTGAAATCAGTTCATAACCTAATTTGAGGTATATTTTTTCGATATATAGGTAAATTTCCCTCGCCTGATCAAAACTCTCGTATCTTTCAGTATCCATCTCATAAATATCGAGCCACGGTGGCATGATGAAAATTTTGTGATACGCATGTTCTTCTGCCATTTGGCGGAAATAATTGTCATAATTAACCTTCGAATAATCCAGATAAGCATTTACATCAGGCAATCCACGATCAAAAAAAACAATTTTTGCCCCGGTTTGCTCCGCTTTCCAGATATTGCAACTTCCGCCCTTCCAGCAACATTTGCTAAGAAGAGCGGGTTATTGATAAATAATTGTTCAATACCATTTTTTCTTGCACTCAAAGTTACTTCCCTAGAAATTTCAGGCATGCAAATAAATTCGCGTTGTTTGAGCTCATTTATTACGACTGATTTCCCGGAACCCGGGCCACCTGTGATGACAATTTTCTTTTGCATTTGGTAATCGTGGATATGCCTTTTCAAAAGTAAAAACATGTTAATTCTCTAATTCGCCGGATAATTCACAAGTAATCTTTAAATGAGCAAAGAATCTGAATTTTATGAAAAACTGAAGATAAGTCTGACAGAAACAACCAGCTTTCCGACCAAATATCTTTATAAATTCATTATAAGCTCCTCTGTTGAAAAAGTAGCCGAGATCGAAGCTATTTTTGACAATATGGGCGCTGTGATCGAAAGAAGGTCATCTTCACATGCAAAATATACCAGTTTATCTATACAAGTGATCATGAACAGCCCTGAAGAGATCATTCAAAAATATATGGAGGTTTCTAAAGTAGAAGGGGTAATTTCTTTGTGATTTTTTTAACAACATTTAATTAATATTGAAATATTTTTGCCTGGTTTTTCCCTCTCATTTTTTAATTTTTGTGTTACTGTAAAACATGAAGTTCTCAATACATCTTATTATTTTAAATCTATTCCTTGCCGGGCAATTGTTTGCGCAAGCAGCCGATAATGTATTGCTGACAATTAATAAAGAGCCTGTTTACACCTATGAATTTTTACGTGTTTACGAGAAGAACAAAGATATAGTCGTCGATCCCCAGACAAAAGAAATAAAAGAATACCTCAATCTGTTTGTCGATTTTAAATTAAAACTTGCCGAAGCCAAATCTCTGGGCCTTGGATCAAAACTCCGGATTTCAAGATTGAGCTCGAACAAATACAAAACACAATTGGCCGATTCGTACGTCAAGGATGAGGAGATTCGGGAAGAACTGGTGCAGGAGACCTATGAGAGAATGAAATCCGAAGTCAATGCAAGCCATATCCTTGTGCTGTCAGATTTAAATGCTTCCCCGTCAGATACGCTAAAGGCTTATGACAAAATCAGTGAAGCTTATAATAAGATCAAGATGGGAAATTCTTTTGAAGAAGTTGCAAAGGCTTATTCTGAAGACCCTTCTGTTGCTCAAAACAGTGGAAATTTGTCCTATTTTTCGGTATTTGATATGGTCTATGAATTCGAAAATGTCGCATATAGTATTCCTGTGGGTAGCATCAGTAAACCTTTCAGAACCCAATTCGGTTACCATATAGTCAAGGTTAACGACAAAAGACCTGCCAGAGGCGAATTAGAAGTTTCGCATATTTTCGTCAAGAATAATCCTGATGATAAGGCTTACGCCGAAAAACAATGTCAGGAAATCTATGACAAAATAATACAGGGAGAAGATTTTGCTTATCTGGCCGGAAAATATTCCCGATGACGCGACAAGCAACCAGAACGGAGGTCGCCTTCCCCGTTTTGGCTCGGGCCGGTTGATCAAGCCCATGGAGGATCAGGCCTTTGCGCTCAAAGAACCCGGAGATATCTCCATGCCTTTTGAGACAGAATACGGCTGGCATATATTCAAACTGATCAAAAAATACCCTTTGCTGTCCTTATGATCAGCTTCATGACCAGATCGTTCAGCAGCTGGTCAACAGCAACAGGTCGGCCACTACTCAAAAAAGACCTGGCGAATAAGTTGGCAGGCAGTTATAAAATCTACCAGATAGACAAATATGGCCTGTATGAGCTCGAAAAGATGAAAAGTGCAATTCCTAAGGAACTAATCGTATTGTCCATTAACGAAAAATCATATTCGGCTGAAGAATTTATTAAGTTCAGAGAATCAGGCAAAGGGCGACAGATTATGAGCGATTTTGATCAATTCAGAACAGAGAAAATAATTGAATATCATAAAGAGCATCTTGAAAATAATAACACGGAATTTGCCTTGACATTAAAAGAATATGCGGAAGGCATCCTGCTGTTCGATTTGCTGGAGAATAATATATGGAAGAAGGCAGAATCTGATTCGGTGGGTCTGTTAAATTATTATCAGGAAAATATAAAGAATTATTACTGGAAAAAAAGTACTCATGTAGTGATTGCCAATTGCAATGAAAAGGAAAAGGCAGAGCAGGTGAGGGACTTGCTGCTGGCTGGCAAAAACGTTGAACAGATCAAAGCCAGTGTGAATGACGGGGCTACAATTCATGTTTTATTCAAAGAGGCTGTTTTGGAATTACCCTCTAATAAATTACCTTTAAACTTTGAAGAGCAAATTGGAGTGTCAAAAGTTTATACCGAAGATGAAAAGCATTTTACAGTAGTGCATGTTCTGGAACTTAAGCCTCCAAAACCTAAGACTTTACAGGAAAATAAAGGGCAGGTTATGAATGATTACCAGAACCACCTTGAACAGGTATGGGTAAAATCTCTTCATCAAGAAATTATAAGGTCTCATTTAATGAAAAAGAAGTCAAACGAATTAGAAAAATTAATTTTGCAACCAAAATGAAAATAAAATATTTTGTCATATTTACTCTTTTTTTCCTTGTTCTTCGCAGGATGTGAGGACAAGCAAAAAAATGAAAATGCCATCGCCAGGGTAAATGACAAATATCTGTATGGCTGATGAATTTTTGAATGTGCTACCCAAGGTATATACAAAAGAAGACAGCATACAACTTCGCTCAATCTTTATTAATAACTGGGCTACCCACCAACTCTTGCTCGATAAAGCACGTCATTAATATAGATGACAATAAATTGGAAATTGATGAGCTGGTAGAGAATTACCGCAGAGAACTTTTAATCGAAAAATATAAAGAGGCCCTCATAAATAAATTTTTGGATACAGTGGTTACAAAGGTAGATGTGGATCAATACTACCAATTAAATAAAGACGTATACAAACTAAATGAAGAGCTTGTTCAGATCAGGTTTATTCATTTCAATGAAACAATGAAAGACGGGAAAGAACTGATAAAACTCTTTAAGTCAAAAAACTTAAAAGATATTAATGCGTTGAATGACAAAAGATTAGAATTTAATTCTTTTAATCTGAACGACTCGATATGGGTGAGTTATAAGGCTGTACAGGAAAAACTTCCATTTTTACCCGAGGGGAATAATTTAAAAAAAGTGGATTTTTTACAAAAGGATGACTCATTAGGAGTATATTTGGTGGCCATTAACAAGGTTCTGAATATTAATGAGATTGCTCCTAAAAGCTATGTAGAGTCCACAATCAAGAAAATGATCCTGCACAAAAGAAAGTTGGATCTGTTTGTGGAAATCGAAAAATCTTTGCTTTCGGATGCTGTTGAGGATAATAATTTTGAAGTTTACTAAAATGTCGAGAAAGATTTACATAATTGCAATTGGATTATTATTTGCTGTTCCATGTGTTTCCGCGCAGGAAAAAGTAAAGATTGACGGTGTGGCAACTGTCGTGGGAAAAAATATTGTGCTCGATTCTGAAGTGGAAGCATTTAAACAGGAATTATTGCAGCAAAGCGATGGTAAGGCGACTATTTCAGATTGTGATATGCTCGAACAGATTATGAACAGGAAACTGCTGGCGCACCATGCGGCCGTTGACAGTATTGTTGTTACTGATGCTGAAGTAAGTGCAACCGTACAAAGGAAGATACAGTATTTTAGTCAGCAGTTGGGTTCCAATGAAAAAATGCTGGCGTTTTATGGTTTTGATACCTTGAAAGAATTGAATGAGGAATTGACTCAGGTGGAGAAGGAGGCCCTCTATATTCAAAAGATGCAGCAAAAATTAACTGCTGAAATCGATATTACTCCGGAAGAAGTAAAAGGATATTTTAAGAGTCTGGAAGCCACCGGAAACCTTCCTGAATTCGGGGCAGATATAGAATTGGCTCAGATCGTCATGAATGTGCAACCTGCGTTGGCTGAGGAGCAAAGAATTCTGGTCAGGTTGAATGAGATCAAGGATCAAGTGAAGGCAGGTGAGAGTTTTAGTATGAAAGCAATTCTGTATTCGTACGATCCTGCGGTTAGTCAGAACAGCGGGCTTTACACAATTAACAGGCAAAGTCCCTTTGTTAAGGAGTTTAAAGAAGTAGCATTCAGACTTGAAGAGGGTGATATTTCAGAACCCTTTAAGTCAGATTTCGGATATCATATCCTCACTGTTGAAAAAATAAAAGGCAAGGAAAGGGATGTCAGGCATATACTTATGCAGCCAAAAATTGAACAGTCAGAATTGGATAAAGCCAAGGATTCCATGACGGTGATAAGGGAAAGAATATTGAAACTGGAGATCACTTTTGAAGATGCTGTTTTGAAATATTCCGAAGATAAAGACACAAGATTGAATAAAGGTTACCTGATCAACCCTGTTACAAGTGATACGCACTTTGAATTAACCCGCATGGATCCGGATCTTTACGGTAGGGTGGCTAATTTAAAACCGGGTGATTATACCGAAGTCTTCTACGATGAAAACCAACAACAGCAAAAGATGTATAAATTTTTGGTTTTGAAGAGCAAAACGGAATCCCATATTGCAGACCTGTCTGTTGATTATGTGAAGATCAAGGACCTTGCACTTCAGAAAAAGAAAGAAGAAACCATTGATAAATGGGCTAAAGACAAAATTGGAGACACCTACATCAAAATAAACGATAAGTATAAGAACTGTAAGTTCGAGATGAATTGGAATAATATTCAATAAGTTTCTATGTCTGACGTATCTGGCCATTAAAAAATTAGTTGAGAACCACGAACTTTTGCTGAAAGAGATATCAAAAGTGATTGTTGGTCAGAAACAGGCCGTGAATGAAGTGTTATTATCTTTGTTATGCGGTGGTCATTCTTTGCTGATCGGGGTACCCGGACTGGCCAAAACGTTGCTCGTAAATACTGTGGCAAAATCCCTTGGTCTCGACTTCAAAAGAATTCAATTCACACCTGATCTAATGCCTTCTGACATATTAGGCAGTGAAATCCTGGATGAGAACAGGCACTTTAAGTTTATCAAAGGGCCACTTTTTGCAAACATAATTCTCGCTGACGAAATAAACCGCACACCACCAAAAACTCAGGCAGCCTTGCTTGAAGCAATGCAGGAAAGGGCTGTTACCGTTGCAGGCCACAATTATGAACTCGACCTTCCGTTTTTTGTGCTGGCCACGCAGAACCCCATAGAACAAGAAGGTACTTATCCGTTACCGGAAGCCCAGCTCGACCGGTTCATGTTTTCCATCTATCTCGAATACCCGAGCTATATTGAAGAAGTCGAAATTGCAAGAAACACAACAACAGACAAACAGGTTATAGTAAATCCCGTATTTACTGTAGAGGATATACTCGCATATCAGCAACTCGTACGAAGGATACCCATCAATGACAATGTTGTGGAATATGCGGTCAGGCTTGTTTCAAAAACCAGACCCGGCTCGGCAGATGCGACCACATTGGTAAAAAATTACCTGGATTGGGGAGCCGGCCCCAGGGCTTCACAGAATCTTGTTCTTGGAGCCAAAGCCTACGCAGCCATTCAGGGCAAGTATTCACCGGATATCAGTGATGTACAGGCGGTTGCCCTAGGCATTTTGCACCACAGAATCGTAAAAAATTACAAGGCAGAAGCCGAAGGGATATCAGAAAAATTCATCATCCAGTCACTGTTGTAATTTTCTTCCATTAACTTTCTGATTGTAAGCCGAAAAACTTGTTGAATAATTCATTTTTTCTTTCTAAATTTGCAGCCCTTTAAGGCAAGAACAGATTCCTTAAAGGTACAAATATAAACATGTTTAATATCTCTTATTGGAGATGCTTGCGTTAGAATCTGTTATTCAATAAGATACAAAATTTAATTATGTCAAAATTAGACGAAAAACTGGAACTATACACTAGCGAAGCTTTAAAGTTAGGTATAGAAATTGAAGAGACTTTATTCGGAAATGTTGTTAAAGGATTGGGCCCTTCTATTTTTAAAGCAGATGCAGAAGTAGTTTCATGCTCACAAGAATCCGAATTGGCCACAGTTAAGGAAAATTTCCTTATTAAAAAATTAGGATTGGAAGATGGTGAAGAACTTGATAATGCCATCCAAAAAGTATGTGCCCAAATGGGGGAAAGAAAACAAGCAAAAATACAGGGCTATTTTTTACTATTTGTTGGTGCTTGAATTAGGACTTGAATCTTTTTACAAAGAAGAAGAAGAAATAGAGGCCGTTGTGGAAGAAGTTGAAGAAACTGAGGAAGTTGAAGATGACGAAGTGGTGAATATCAAAAAGATATTGATCGAAGAAGAAGAGACTCCTGTGGTTAATGCAGAGGAGTTTTTGAAAGACTTTGACTGGAATAGATACAAAGAGGGTATTGATACAATTGACGAAGGAAAATACAAGGAGTTTGAAGAAGCCCTTGACGGAACCGTTGGTTTTGTTGAAGAACGTCAGGTAATTGACGGAATAGTGGTGAGAATGACCGAGAGGGAAGCCATTATTGATATTAATTCCAAATCAGAAGGTGTCATATCACTGAATGAATTTCGCTATAATCCTGATCTGAAAGTAGGAGATAAGGTTGAAGTTAAAGTTGATAAATTAGAAGACAGTACAGGTCAACTCGTTCTTTCTCACAGAAAGGCCAGAGTTATCAGGGCATGGGAGCGCGTTATCAGGGCTCAGGAGACTCAGGAAATCGTTACAGGTTTTGTAAAATGCAGAACCAAAGGAGGTATGATTGTAGACGTATTCGGAATTGAAGCTTTCTTGCCAGGGTCACAGATTGATGTTAAACCAATCCGCGATTACGACCAGTATGTAGAAAAGAACATGGAATTCAAGGTTGTTAAAATCAACCACGAATTTAAAAACATCGTTGTTTCTCATAAAGCCCTTATCGAATCTGATCTTGCAGAACAGAAAAAAGAAATTATTGGTCAACTGGAAAAAGGACAGGTATTGGAAGGTGTTGTTAAAAACATCACTTCATACGGTGTGTTTGTTGATTTAGGTGGTGTAGACGGATTGATCCATATTACAGATCTTTCATGGAGCCGAATCAACCATCCGAATGAGGTTGTTGAACTTGACCAAAAATTAAATGTGGTTATTTTGGATTTTGATGATGATAAATCAAGGATACAATTAGGTTTAAAGCAATTGAACAAGCATCCTTGGGACGCATTGAGCGAAAAGCTTTCCATTGGAGATAAGGTAAAAGGTAAAGTTACCATTATTGCTGATTATGGTGCGTTTCATTGAAGTAAGCCCCGGTGTGGAAGGTCTTATTCACGTTTCAGAAATGTCATGGTCAACACACCTTAAGATCTGCACAGGATTTTGTGAACGTTGGTGATGAAATTGAAGCTGTGATCCTGACACTCAGACCGCGATGAAAAGAAAAAATGTCTTTGGGCATTAAACAACTTCATCCGGATCCTTGGACCAACATCGATAAAAAATATCCTGTAGGCTCCAAACATACCGGTACTGTTCGAAACTATACCAATTTTGGTGTATTTGTTGAGCTGGAAGAGGGAATTGACGGTCTGGTTTATATTTCTGACCTTTCCTGGACCAAGAAGATCAAGCATCCATCTGAGTTTGTGAATATTGGTGACAAGATTGAAGTAGAAGTACTGGAACTGGATGTAGAAGGAAGAAAACTGAATCTGGGTCACAAACAGACCACTGTAAATCCCTGGGATAAATACGAGACAAAATACGCCATTGATTCAGTTCACAAAGGTTTGGTAAAGGAGATCAACGATAAAGGTTCAATAGTTTCTTTTGAAGAGGGCGTTGAGGCCTTTATTCCTTCGCGTCATATGGAAACAGAAGATAAATCGAAATTCTCAAAAGGGGCAACCCTCGACTTCAAAGTACTTGAATTCAACAAGGAATACCGAAGAATTGTAGCTTCACACACTGCAGTATTCAAGGAAGAAGAAGAGAAAAATGTGAAATCAGCCAAAAAGAAAATAGAAGCTTCAGAGAAAACTACCCTGGGTGATATTTCAGAACTGGCAGATCTCAAAAAGAAAATGGATAAAAGCAAATAATTCATTTTTTCAATAATCAAAAAGACCGCTCTGTTTGGATACACATCTGAATTGAGCGGTTTTTTTTATGGAATTAATTGATGTAAAAAGTATCTTTGTAAAAAAAAATTACATGACCCTAATAAAATCAATCTCAGGCATCAGAGGAACCATAGGAGGAGGAATCAATGATAATCTTACACCTGTTGACACAGTTAAATTTGCTTCGGCATACGGAGCATGGCTGTTAGCCCGCAATCCAGATAAAAAACTAACGGTAATTGTGGGAAGAGATGCGCGCATTTCCGGCAAAATGATCAGCAGCCTTGTATGCAATACCCTGGTTGGCCTGGGAATAGATATAGTGGACCTTGGACTTTCTACCACACCAACTGTAGAGGTGGCGGTAACAATGGAACAGGCAGATGGAGGTATTATTATTACTGCAAGTCATAATCCAAAACAATGGAATGCGCTTAAGCTGTTAAATGAAAAAGGCGAATTTCTAAATGAGGCCGATGGAAATACCATATTAAAACTGGCTGAAAAAGGCACTTTTTCTTTTGCGGAAGTAGATGACCTTGGCACCTACAAAAAAAAGGGCGGGTATATTGACAAACACATCGACGAGGTGCTCAAATTAGATCTGGTCGATGCGGAGGCAGTCAATAAAGCGAATTTCAAGGTTGTTGTCGATGCCGTGAATTCTACCGGTGGCCTGGCTATCCCTAATTTACTGGATCGGCTGGGCGTGGAATGCATAAAATTGTATTGTGATCCAACAGGAGAATTTCCGCACAATCCGGAACCACTGGCAGAACATCTGACTGAAATTTCTCAGAAAGTAGTAAAAGAAAAAGCTGATTTGGGAATCGTTGTTGACCCTGATGTGGACCGACTGGCGATCGTTTGCGAGGATGGCTCTATGTTCGGCGAAGAATACACCCTTGTGGCCTGTGCAGATTATGTTTTGCAAAATACTCCCGGAAACACGGTTTCTAATTTGTCATCCTCAAGAGCGCTTAGGGATGTTACATTGAAACACAAAGGAAATTATAAAGCAAGTGCTGTGGGTGAAGTAAATGTGGTGAACCTGATGAAAGAGACAGGGGCAGTGATTGGTGGAGAAGGAAACGGAGGTATTATTTATCCCGAAAGTCACTACGGTAGGGATGCCTTGGTGGGAATTGCACTTTTTTTGACCCATCTGGCTAAAACAAAACTTTCCTGCAAAGCGTTAAGGGATACCTATCCGGCATATTATATGAGCAAAAATAAAATTGTGCTCACACCTGCAATTGATGTGGATGATATTTTAAAAAAGATCACAACACATTACAAAAACGAACAGGTGAATCTTACCGATGGTGTCAAAATAGATTTTAAGGAAGAGTGGGTACATTTGAGAAAATCAAATACAGAACCTATTATTAGAATTTACACAGAAAGTACCACTGAGGAAAAGGCCAAAGCACTTGCTAAAAAAGTGATTGTGGAAATTGAAGGGATTGCAAATAAATAGATCCAATTTATGAGAAGGGCCGATGGGTACAGATAATCAAAATATGGAACAATATTTTAGCAGGTTCAGAAAGAATATTGTCGGGATTGACCAAACTTTTCTCTCGCCTTACGGTGAAAAAAAGGTAATTTATGCTGACTGGACAGCCAGTGGAAGGCTGTACAAGCCTATTGAAGAGAAAATAGTAAATGATTTCGGCCCTTTTGTTGCCAACACCCATACGGAAACTACCATCACAGGATCAGCAATGACCATGGCTTATCAAGCAGCAAAAAAGATCATTAAGAATCATGTAAATGCAGATGCCAGTGATATTCTAATAACCTATGGCACAGGCATGACAGGGGTGATCAATAAATTTCAGAGAATACTGGGTCTGCGTTTTCCCGAGCATTTTAAACAGTTTGCAGAATTGCCAGATAATGCCAAACCGGTTGTTTTTATTACCCACATGGAACATCATTCCAACCAAACCTCTTGGCTGGAAACCATAGCTGATGTGGTTATTTTGCCCTATGATGAAAATGGGCTGGTAGATTACGGGAAACTGAAGGTCTTACTTAAGGATTATGAAAACAGACCGCTAAAGATCGCATCAGTTACAGCCTGCTCCAATGTGACAGGTATACAGACGGACTATCATCAAATTGCAAAGATCATGCACCGCAATAATGGGGTCTGTTTTGTAGATTTTGCCTGTAGTGCACCCTATGTGAATATCGATATGCATCCAATCGATGAGGAGGCTTTTTTAGATGCAATCTTTTTCTCTCCACATAAATTTTTAGGGGGACCCGGTACCTCAGGGGTGCTCATTTTCAATAAAAAATTATACAAAAATCTGGTGCCGGACAATCCCGGAGGAGGAACGGTCTTATGGACCAATCCCTGGGGAGAACACGTGTATTTGGATGATATTGAATTGCGTGAGGATGGCGGTACTCCCGGATTTTTGCAGACCATTCGCATAGCTCTGGCAATCAGACTTAAAGAAGAAATGGGCATAGAAAAAATACTCTTGAGAGAGCATGAGATCATCGGTATTATCTTCGAAAAATTAAATCAAATCCCAAACCTTGTCATTCTGGCAAAGCAGCATTCAGAGCGCCTGGGTGTGATCTCTTTTTATATAGAAAATTTGCATTTTAATTTGGGGGTTAAATTGTTGAATGATCGTTTTGGTATTCAAACGAGAGGTGGTTGTTCCTGTGCCGGCACCTATGGCCATTTTCTGCTGCATGTTGACCAGCAACAATCTCATGATCTGGTGGAACAGTTAGGGCAGGGATGTCTTCTGGATAAACCGGGATGGATACGCATGTCTATTCATCCTACAATGACAAACGAGGAGGTTTATTTTATTTGTGACAGCATCGCACAACTCGCAGAAAACTTTGAAACCTGGAAAAATGATTATTCCTATAATGCGCAAAGCAATGAGTTTAATCACAAAAACTTTGCACCGGTAGAGAATGATCTGGTAAGGCAGTGGTTTGGCTGACTGGAAGAGTCGAAGAGTCTTTAGGTAATCGTAATAAATAGTTCGCTAAAATTCCTGATTATCAAGCATTTTCATTTGGATTAACATATTTGAAACGGTTGTGGGTCCAGAAATAATATTCAGGTTGATCTATAATTTGTTTTTCAAGTTTCTGCATAAAAAGGTCAGTAATCTGATAATCCGGAAATGATCTTGGTTCTTTTGCCAGCACTTCAAAGGTTGTTTCATAGTACCCCCTTTTTATTTTTATGGTGTTCAAGATAACCAAAGGATAATTGTATTTTTTGGCGATCATTTCTGCGCTTGTAAACACCGGTACCATTTGGCCAAAAAAAGGCGAATAGTGATAGATTTTACTTCTCTTTGGTGACTGATCGCTTGCAAATCCATAAAGTCCGGGAGCACCATCAATATGATTTTTTTCGATCAGGTCTATAATTTCTTTGGTTGGGACAAGATTACAGTTAAATCTGGCGCGGGTTTTCTTTACAAAGTTGTCTAAGTATTTGTTTTGAACCTTTTTATATATTGCATAAGCCGGATTGGGTAATATTTGGTTCAAACCCAAAAGCCATTCATAATTGGCATGGTGCGAGGTCATTAAAATTGTTGTTGGATTCTCTTTGAGGAATTTTGAAAATTCCGGTTCATTGGTCGGATGCATGCGTCGAAGAAGTTCTTCCCCCGAGATTGAAGAAGTCTTGATCATTTCCATAAAAATATCCACAAAATGACGGTAGAATTCTTTTCGTATCCTAAGGCGCTCTTCTGTTGATTTGTCTGGAAAGGCAATTTCTAAATTATTTTAGCACCATTTTTTTTCTGTAACGAATCACGTAAAACAAAATATAAAAAAGGAAATCAGAAACCCGGTATAAAATTCGAAATGGCAACCTCGAGATCAAATAGAGGAGTGGATAGATGAGAATAAAAGAGATGAATTGCAACATAATGAAAACAAATATCGGATATAATTTTATCTTTGAGAAAAAAATAAATATGGATAAAATAGTATTGTTACTTATTCTTGCAAATGTATTGATATCTATGAAAGGATTTAAGGACAGAGCCTTTTTTGAAAGATATAAATTTCAAATAGGACCTGTGCTCAAGGGAGACAAAATTCCAATGCTTACTTCAGGTTTTCTTCATGTGGATGTCAGCCATTTGTTATTTAACATGTTGACCCTGTATTTTTTTGCTGATCCTGTGATTGATTCTCTGGGTGTTCCAAAGTTTTTGGCGGTTTATTTCGGAAGTCTGCTTGCAGGCAGTCTTTTTGCCTTGAGTTTTCATAAGAAAGAACCCTATTATTCTGCAGTAGGTGCATCAGGAGCCGTGATGGGTATCGTTTATTCAGCCATTTTGTTAAACCCAACGATGAGTCTTTATTTGTTTTTTATACCCATACCCATACCGGCGTATATTTTTGGTGTGGGCTATTTGCTTTATTCTATGTTCGGTATGAAGAACCAGTGGGGAAATATAGGCCATAGTGCTCATATCGGTGGGGCAATAGGAGGTTATCTTCTGACAATTGTTATGTATCCTTCGGTTTTATCCGAACATACATTTATGGTATTTATATTGGCTGTTCCTATAATTCTGATGTTTGTATTTAAGGATAAGCTGGAAAAAAAGTTTTAAAAAGGGCATTTATCTATTTTATTGACGTCATATTACCAATTCCCCTGCAAAAGCAGTTTACCTATGAAATTAACAGGGCAGAATCAGATTTTATAAGTCCGGGTATGCGCGTAGCCGTCCCTTTCGGAAAATCGAAGATATTCACGGCACTGGTATATGAGAAACACCGGAATCCACCCACAGCTTATCAGGCAAAAGAGATCCACCAGATCCTCGACGAAACCCCTTTGATCACCCAAGTCTCAGTTAAAATTCTGGGAGTGGATTACTGCCTATTATATGTGCTCTTTGGGCGAAGTGATGCGGGCATCCCTGCCTTCCTACTTTTTACTGGAAAGTGAAACCGTGATTCGAAAAAATGACCTTACTTTTCCAAATACAGATCTGAGCGGCGACGAAATAGCGATTATCAATGCAGTGCAGCACCAGACTGCCATAAAAATTGAGGATGCCGTCAGTATTTTAAACAGACAAAATGTCTTACCGGTTATCAATAATTTGCTGAAACTGGGCCTTATTGATGTACAGGAAGAGATCTTTGAATTGTTCAAGCCAAAACTGGAAAAGTACTTGCGCCTGCATGAAAATTACAGTGCACCGGAAGCGCTTCGCGGACTGATGGACGAGCTGAAAAGAGCAAAAAGAAAAAGCGAGGCAGTATTGGGTTATTTCAGCGTAAAAAAACACAAAGACCATTTAAAACTCAAGGAATTTAAGGATGCAACTGGGATATCAGGCAATATAGTAAAGTCACTCGCAGATGCAGGGATTTTCGAGATTTATTCCAAGTCCATTGACCGGATCACTCATGATAACGATGAATTACCACTAAAAGAATTGAACAGCTTGCAGCAGGGAGCTCTCGAACAAATTCAGGCATCTTTTTTGATCCATGAAGTAACCTTACTCTATGGAATCACTTCAAGCGGCAAAACAGAGATCTACAGCAAACTGATCTCACAAACCCTCAGTGAAGGAAAGCAGGTTTTGTATTTGCTCCCTGAGATTGCTTTGACTACACAAATAATAAACCGCTTACAGAAACATTTTGGAAATAAAATGGTTGTTTACCATTCAAGATTTTCAGTTAATGAACGTGTGGAGGTTTGGAACAATGTACTTAAAAACACCGGGAAAGCACAGATTGTATTGGGTGCAAGATCGGCTGTACTTTTACCTTTCAGCAACCTGGGGCTGATCATTGTAGATGAAGAGCATGAGACCTCCTACAAACAATTTGATCCTGCACCGCGGTACCATGCCCGTGATGCATCCATTGTTCTTGGCAGGATCCATCAGGCAAAAAACCTGCTCGGTAGTGCTACACCTTCAATTGAAAGTTATTTTAATGCAACACATAATAAATACGGTCTGGTTGAACTAAATAAAAGGTTTGGCGACAGCCAGTTACCTGATATTGAGTTGACTGACATCAAGGATAAGCACAAACGAAAGCTCATGCAGGGGCATTTTTCAGATCGGTTGATGGAGTTGATAGGACAGGCACTTTCTTTAAAGGAACAGGTAATCCTGTTTCAGAACAGAAGGGGTTATTCACCGGTTGTTGAATGCAACAGCTGCGGAAACTCGCCCCAGTGCCCCCATTGTGATGTGAGTCTGACCTACCATATGTACAATACTGAATTGCGCTGCCATTACTGCGGTTACCACCAGCCTCTGCCAATAACTTGTCCTCACTGCGGCAATCCCGGACTGGAAACGAAAGGATTTGGCACAGAGCAGATAGAAACAGAGATCAGCGGGCTTTTTCCAAATGCCAGGGTAGCAAGGCTTGACCTGGATACAACGCGAGGAAAACATGGGTTTTATAAAATAATCAGCGCCTTTGAGGACCGGGAGATTGATATTCTTGTAGGAACCCAGATGCTGAGCAAGGGGCTTGATTTTGACCACGTCTCTCTTGTGGGCATTATGAATGCTGATAACCTTCTGAATTTTCCCGATTTCAGGGCGCATGAGCGAAGTTTTCAATTGATGACACAGGTAGCTGGCAGGGCAGGCAGAACTAATAAAAAGGGGAAAGTAATCATTCAGACTTTTAATCCCTATCACCAAATTCTTCAACAGATTAGCAGCTATGATTATGCCGGAATGTATCGGGATCAGATCAATGAACGGCACCAGTTTCAGTATCCGCCATTTGTGAGGATGATTAAAATAAGCTTAAAACACAAAGACCAGCATTTAGTAACTAAAGCAGGTGAGTGGCTCGCCCTATCACTCAGAAATAATTTTGGTACAATGGTACTGGGTCCGGCCAATCCAATGATTGCCAGGATCAGGAATCTCTATATCAAGAATATTCTGATCAAATTACCAAAAGATGTAGCACTTGCAAGCTCCAAAGACATTATTCAGAAAATCAGGAACAGTTTTGAATCCATAGCAGAATTTCGTCCTGTCAGGTTTATTATTGATGTAGATCCCTTTAACTAAGTATTTAGTATTGAGTATTGAGTATTGAGTATTGAGTATCTAGAATTGATTCTAGCCCCGCGATGTTTGCGGGGTATAGTTACAACGGATCTAACCATGGAAAAAGTATAATAGAAACTGGAGTATAGAAACAAGAGACAGGAATAGATACAAACGACCACGATGGGTTTTCATGTAGCCCCGCGATACTTCGCGGGATAGTTACAACGGATCTAACCATGGAAAAAGTATAATAGAAACTGGAGCTCAGAAACAAGAGACAGGAATAGATACAAACGACCATGATGGGTTTTTATTTGTAGCCCCGCGATGCTTCGCGGGGTATAGTTACAACGGATCTAACCATGGAAAAAGTATAATAGAAACTGGAGTCAAGAAACAAGAGACAGGAAAAAAGCTTGCCTGCCGGAGGTAGGATACAAACGACCACGATGGGTTTTTATTGTAGCCCCGCGATGCTTCGCGGGGAATAGTTACAACGGATCTAACCAAGGAAAAAGTATAATAGAAACTGGAGTCAAGAAACAAGAGACAGGAATAGATACAAACGACCACGATGGGTTTTTATTTGCAGCCCCGCGATGCTTCGCGGGGTATAATTTTTACGGATCTAACCAAGTAAAAATAACCAGGAAACAGGAAGTATTTTAATTTTAAATGTTAAATGTTGAATTAATTTTAAATTTTGAATTTACCTTTTTTTTTTCTGACTCCCATTGTTTCCGAAGGTCGCTGGAAAGCACTCCTGCACCCGGGCTTCCAGCCAGGAGGCATATAGAGAAATTTAAGCCTGTTACTCGAAGCTTGTTTTGCTTAATACGGTGTCATGAATTAAAGCGATACCATTCGTGGAAGGCGATCCTCACAGGGTTATAGGAATCGATATTTGTGGTCAGGCCATAGGTTGGTTTTTCGACTTCAGGCTCGAAGGTGCCAAACAGCTTGTCCCAGATAATAAGGATACCGGCGTGATTTCTGTCCAGATACTGCGGATTCGTGGCATGATGAACCCTGTGATGAGAAGGTGTGTTGAATACTGATTCAAACCACTTTGGCATTTTATCAATGGTTTCTGTGTGTATCCAGAATTGGTACAATAAGCTAACAGACATTTGGGTGAGGATCATCAGTGGATGAAAGCCGATCAAGGCCATCCACAACCAGAAAACAAAAGAAAAAAAGGAACCTGTCCATGACTTGCGCGCAGTGCTGTTGCGAGGTTGTATTTTTGAGATGAGTGGTGGACTACATGTGAAGCCCAGAAAAATCTGCATTCATGGCTGATTCGGTGCATCCAGTAATAGGAAAAATCATCAGCAAAAAAGACCAGAATCCAGGCCCACCAGCTGAAAGGAATAGTAAAAATCCGATAGTTGTAATAGACAAACATCAGTGCACCCACCACAATAAACTTGCTCAGCAAGCCTATAAAAACATTGCCAAGTCCCATGGCGATGGAGGAGGAGGCGTCTTTTATCTCATAAGTGTCTATATGGCGTTTTGAAGTCAAAATTACTTCTATAACAAGCGACAAGACAAAAAATGGTATGGCGTAGTGAATCAGGGTTTGGAATTTCCGGTATTTCCATAAAATAAAAAAATTAATTACTAATAATCAAGTTGATATTTATTCCATTCAGTATGACTAAATTAAATAAAATCGTATATTTGCACCCCGAAAATAACAATTAAATATAACAAAATATGAATCATTACGAATCTGTTTTCATTTTGAATCCCGTTTTATCTGAGTCTCAGGTAAAGGAAACAGTTAAAAAGTTTGAAGATTACTTGGTTTCCAAAGGTGCCGAGATGATTTGGAAAGAAGATTGGGGGCTGAAGAAATTGGCTTATCCGATCCAGAAGAAAAAGACCGGTTTTTACCATTTATTTGAGTTTCAGGCTCCAGGAGAGGCGATTGCCCCTTATGAACTGGAATTCAGAAGGGATGACAGCATTATGCGTTACATCACGGTAAAACTGGATAAACATGCACAAGCATGGGCTGAAAAAAGGAGAGAAAGAGTTAAATCATCTAAAAAGTAATTTATGTCAACTATTGAACAACAAGCACAAGGAGGTAATAAAGGGGCTGTCAGATATCTTAACTCCTTTAGAAATTGACACGAAAGTAAAGGTAAAATACTGTCGTTTTAAAAAGAATGGTATAAAATATATCGATTTTAAAGATGCAGATTTTTTAATGTATCTTGTAAATGAGCAGGGTAAGATTTTGCCACGACGTTTAACAGGTACATCACTTAAGTATCAGAGAAAAGTAGCACAGGCAATCAAAAGAGCACGTCATTTGGCTTTAATGCCTTATGTAGGTGATATGTTAAAATAATTTAAATCAGGATTTTATTATGGAACTTATATTAAAAAAATACGTTGCTAACTTAGGATTTGCAGATGATATTGTAACCGTAAAGAACGGTTTTGGAAGAAATTTTTTGATCCCTCAGGGAATGGCCATATTGGCTACCCCTTCAGCAAAAAAGGTTTTACAGGAAACTTTGAAGCAAAGAGCTTATAAAGAAGCCAGTGTTATAAAAGAAGCCCAGAAGTTTGGAGAAGAATTAAAAGGATTGGAACTTAAACTCTGCCGCCAAGGTAGGTGAAGGAGATAAGCTTTTCGGTTCTATCAGCAATGTGAACCTGGCCGAAGCTATAAGTGGCAATGGCCATGAAATTGATAAGAAATTTATAGAGATTGCCGGGTGGTTCTGTAAAAAGAACAGGAAAATACAGTGCAAAAGTAAGACTGCACAGGGATCTGATCATCGACTTACCTTTTGAAGTAGTCGCTGAAAAGTAATCCACAATTGTTAATAAATTGTTAAACCCGATCTATCTGATTGGGTTTTTTATTTTGTAAATTCGGCTGAAATTTAACTCAAAAAATTTATGAAAAATATTTACAAATTAATGTTGATTTTTGCGCTTTTCTGTTCTGTACAGAATTTTGGAGTTATACATCTTCATGCGCGGAGTCGTTGTTGACGGAGATAATGTACCCTTACCGGATGCCAGTGTGGTTGCCTTGCATGTACCAACGGGAACTTCTTATGGAAGTACCACAAATATTGATGGTACCGTCAATTGGCAATATGGTTTGGTGGTCCTTATACCATCACAATGTTTTTATTGTTACAAATGGAGCTCAAAATGTGCAGCTCCTTCTCGGCAAATCGTATGACTTTAATGTCAGTTTACAAGCCGATAACCAGTTGGAGGAGGTGATAGTGCAAGCCAAAACAAGTGACAATGTGTTTGGAAATGACAGAACCGGTGCCGAGACCAATATAGGTCGACAAGCGCTCAGCACTTTACCGACAATTACAAGAGGGGCAGCAGATTTTACCAGACTGGAACCTTCCGCTTCCGGAAACTCGTTTGGGGGCCGAAATGACCAGTACAATAATTTTTCGCTTGATGGATCCATTTTCAATAACCCCTTTGGTCTAGATTCGCCAACACCGGGTGGTCAAACCAATGCCCAACCTGTTTCACTCGATGCTATCGAACAGATTTCTGTCTCCATCGCACCCTATGATGTTACCCAGGCAGGTTTTACAGTGCCGCGGCAGTGAATGCTGTCACAAAAAGTGGTTCCAATGAGTTTCACGGTACTGCCTATGGTTATTTCCGTAATGAGAATATGACCGGAGATAAAGTAAAGGGAGATAAATTATTTGTACCAAATTAGATCAGAAGCAATATGGATTTAGTGTTGGTGGGCCCATAATTAAAAATAAGCTGTTCTTTTTGCTAATTTTGAAAAAGATGACAGAACCGATGGGATCTGCGTGGGTTCCTAATACCGGTGGGGGAGGAATCAATGAATCCAGGGTAAAAGAATCCGATATGATAGCCGTACAGAATTTTTTATCGGGACTTGGATATGATACCGGAGCCTATACAGGATTTGTCTATGGAACAGAATCAATGAAGGGTATTTTTAAACTTGACTGGAACATTTCTGATACGATTCAGGGTTGCCTTTATCTATAATTTCCTTGACGCTTCAAGAGAGCAGCCAGCCCACCCAAGTGCACTGGCCTTCAGGGGTCCAAGTGCAGCAACGCTACAGTTCGAGAATTCAGGTTATCAGATCAATAATGAGCTCAATTCGTTCTTAGTGGAACTGAACTCAAACTTTAGTGACAATTTAACCAACAAGTTTCAGATAGGATATTCGGTTTTCAATGATTTCAGAAACCCGCTTTCCACACCGGCACCAAGTTTCACAATTTTAGAAAATGGATCTCCCTATATTATTGCAGGACATGAGCCTTTTTCTATCAATAACAAACTCGACCAGGATGTGTTTCAATTTTCAAATAACCTGACCTATTTTTTAAAGAACCATACCCTGACAGCTGGTATTTCCTTTGAAAAGTTCAAGTTTGGAAATTCCTTTAATTTGGGAGCTTATGGCGGACGTGGTGTATTTTTCCCTACTTCAGGATCTGTTAATGACTTTATAAATGACCCGAGTATTGCAGTAGACCTTGCAGCTGCCATTGAACTAGATAAAAATTTTACTGCTGCCGGTGAAGGAAATGTTGAAGGGTACAATTGGTATAAAACTGATGTCGGTCAGCTCGCTTTTTATCTTCAGGATGAATGGCATATAAACGATAATTTAAGATTGACCTTGGGTATCAGATTTGATAAACCAATGTATTTTGATACTTCTGATACGGCTAAAAGAATTTAATAAAACAATGCTGTTATATTCCTACTTCGAGTACTTTGATCCTGAAACAGGAGGGAGTTATTTTTACTACAGATGCCTACCGAAATGTATGGTTTCTCCACGTTTGGTTTAACTGGGTGCCTTTGGCGACAGCAGGTTACAGGTTAGAGGAGGGTCCGGAATATTTACAGGCCGGTTCCCGTTTGTTGTTAGGTAATCGGTTGGGCACCAAAATTTCTTTTTTTATGAATGATTTATTATTTCATGGCATATGAATAATAATAATTATTATAATTGAAAATTATATCATTGTTACCATGATTTTGTGTATTAAAGATGTTAATGGTCATACAAAATGGGGTTTAAACCTCCAAGGAAGCTCTAGGGTGAAGCCAATTAAGGAGCCGATAAAAATTATCAAGGGGTTATGTATTCACAAATGGATAAGGGAAGGATATTTAATGGTCCGCAAAAGTGGAAAAAAGATTTGAAAATGAGCTCTATCTGAGTTGCTTAAATTATTTAAAGCCAAAGAGTGAACTCTATGAGGGAAAAGGATAGCTTTGGATAAAATGTCGGAAAAGTGAATAGAGTTGCAATATCAAAAAGGAGAGACCACAGATTTATTGGGGTTTTGGTAAAAGTGGAGTTTAAGGAATAAAAAAGGGAAGATCTCTTCTTTTCGAATATGCCCAAGGCGGAAGATTTTCATACACATAGGAGGGAATAGGTATTTTGAAGCGGTTGAATGACTGATTTATGCCAAACCCACAAAGTAATGAATTTCGCTTCTCCCCGGGATGGGGGTTCTTTTTGATTCATTATTGACAGGATGACTATTTGAGTGAAAGAAAGGGGGACTAGAGAAAGATAGGGCACTCACCGTGGAGAGGAAGGATGAAGAAGTTAAGATTATAATTTTTTGATGGAGATAAATCACAAATATTTAGTATTTGATTTATTGAAATTTTGTAATTTGTTAAATCCGATGGGGGGAGAGAAGCAAATTTTATAACAATTGGGTTTGACGGTCACAAAAACCTACTTATTCTTTCGGGAGAGTGCAGAAAAGTTGGTATGAACAGCTTAATCAAGGAAATAATTTGGTTTTGAGATAATATATTTGATTTTTTTCCAAACATTTAAAAACGTTGAATTTTCATGTTAAAGGTTTTTTTAACTTTTGAATATCAAAACACCTGATTTCTTGCAACTCCAAAGCAATAAAAATAAATTTCTAGCATAGGATGTTCCATCTTAAAGTTATAAAATTAATTTTGTCAAGATGAAATACCAGCAGTTAACCAAAGAACAATTAGAAGAATTTCACGAAGAATTTACCTTATTCCTAGCATCCCAGCAAATAGACCGGAAAGAATGGGAAAGGATAAAAACCGAAAAACCGGAAGTTGCGAAACAGGAGATTGATGTATTCAGTGATCTGGTCTGGGACAGGGTTTTGAGCAATGTGAAATACCTCGAACATTTTTCAGAACGAACCCTTAATCTGTTTAGATGTGAAGCGTCGCAAATTTTAGGGTTGGTAGTTGACGTGGACAAGGAATTTTTTAATTTTTTTGATGAAGAGGACTACAAATGGTTCATTGATAACTCAAATACTAGTACCATTCAATATTTTAAAGGTCAGAAACCATACCAAAAGGAAAGAAATATTGAACTTTTTGATCTCATTAAAAAGGGTGGGCTGATTACCAAAGGCTGCTTTATATGAAGGAATCGAAAAAATTCTATAATTTTGATAAATATTTTTTTCAGTATTTCTACTCCGCTTCCAGCTTTTTCGGCGATTACCCTTAAATTGGGATAATGTCCCGGAACTGATGGTTTTGGGTCAATAAAAAATACCGGTATATTCTTTGGTGCAAACTGGATGAGACCTGCAGCCGGATAGACCTGCATGGATGTCCCGATAATCACAAAAATTTCAGCTTTTAAACAGCTTTCAATTGCCTTATCCATTAAAGGGACCTCTTCACCAAACCAGACAATATGTGGCCTTAACTGGCTTCTCTCCTCGCAAAGATCTCCAAGACATAAATCCCGGGTCCAGGGGTAAACCAATGCGGGGTTTTTGGTACTTCTCACTTTTAGCAATTCACCGTGCAAGTGCAATACATTTGAAGAACCGGCGCGTTCGTGAAGGTCATCAACATTTTGGGTGATGATATGTACGTCGTGTTCTTTTTCGAGCCGGGCCAAAAAATAATGTGCATTATTTGGCTGAACATCCAGTAATTGCTGTCTCCTTTGGTTGTAAAAATCCAAAACCAGGCTGGTGTTTGCATGCCAGCCTTCCGGTGATGCGACTTCCATAACATCATGACCTTCCCACAATCCGCCTGCATCCCTGAAGGTCTTGATGCCGCTTTCTGCACTGATACCAGCACCCGTTAAAACAACTATTTTACTCATGTTTCACCAAATTTTCTACCTGCAGGACTGTAGCTGTTGAATCGCATAACTCCACAGTAATAAGGTATGTTCAATTGGTTTTGCGCCTTCTATATGGTACTTCCTGCAGGGATTGTTCTTGACGCATATCTTTGAAAAATCGATCTTACCCGATTTCAGGATACTATAAATCTGCATAGTATCCATTTTTTTTCTTCAAGTGACTTCAAAGCAGCATCTGAAAAGACTATTTCTTTGGACCTGATTATGTTCAACATTCTGTCATTAGGGAGCCAATTGCAAGAAGCCTTTTTTCCGCCCAAAAAGAAGAAGACCAAAACTATCCCAATTGCGAAACCCGAAACCAAATAAGGTAAACCGGTATTTCATATCAGTGATCAAGAGGCTGCCTTTAAAAGATTAGGAGGTTTTGATATCTGTAAAGGGAAGGTTAAACCAATCCGAGACAGTTCTGTTTGTAAGGACACCATGGTAAAAATACATCCCTTTTTGGAGCCCTTATCAAATCGGATGGCTTTTTCAAAACCACCCTGTTCGCCTATAGACAAAAGATAAGGCGTAAAAATATTGCTGATGGACTCAGAGGCAGTACGCGCATAACGGGAAGGAATATTCGGAACGCCATAATGGATCACACGGTGTTTTTAAAACTGGTTGGTTTGCTGTGATGTGGTGGGCTTCAGAAGTTTCAAAGCAACCGCCGTTGTCTATACTAACGTCTATGATTACGGCGCCTTCTTTCATGTTCCTGACCATGTCTTCAGTAACCACAATGGGCGTTCTCGTCCGGCCACGGAGTGCCCCGATAGCAACATCACATCTTTTTAAAGAATCAGACAGTACTTTTGGTTGTATGGTGGAAGTGGCGATGGGGTAACCCAGTTTGTGCTGTAAATTTCGCAACTTTCGTTAGTGAATTGTCAAATACTTCTATATTGGCTCCCAGTCCCATGGCAGATCTGGCGGCGAATTCACCAACCGTACCGGCACCAATTATAAGAACCTTGCTTGGTGGAACTCCGCTTATATTTCCCTACAACATATCTTGCATTTCCCTCATTCTGATTGTTCATAAGTTCTGATGCGATGAGAACAGAGGCAATGCCTGCAATTTCACTAAGGGATTTAACAATAGGGAAAAACCCATGGGTATCCTGAATATATTCAAAGGCAACGGAGGTAACCCGCTTTAAGGCGAGGGCTTCAAAATATTCTTTTTTTTGTGTTTTAATTTGCATTGGATAGTGACAGGATTACTCTGCGGATTGATCATTTTTATCTCATCAATTGAGGGAGGTTCAGCTTTCAGGATTATTTTACTGGCAAAGACATCATTCGGATTGTAAGATATCTTGGCACCTGCTTCTGCATATTGGTTATCGCTAAAATTTGGTACCAATCCACGGCACCTGATTCTACTAATGTTATTTACTGCCCGTTTGCCGTCAGGGCAGCTACGGCTGTGGGTGTAAGGCAGATTCTTTTTTCGTCGTAATGCGTTTCTTTAGGCAAACCGATGTACAGCTCATTCTTTTGGCTTTTGACCTCTAACATTTCTGGTTTGGGCAGGAGTTCTTCTTTGCTGAAGGGGGATAATTGGAGCGCCATCTTATTGCATTTGAATAGTACGTCTGTTATTGCTTTTCACACCTAAGTGAATTATGCAAGCATCTAAAGGTAATAAATTTTCTACTTTTTCGGGCCATTCAATAAAACACCAGTTTCCGCTGTCTAAATACTCTTCTGCTCCAAAGCTGTATGCCTCTGCTTCTGATTCAATTCTGTAGAAATCAAAATGGTAAATAACCTCTCCGGATCTTGTTTTATACTCATTGACAAGTGAAAAAGTAGGAGAGGAGGTAACATCATCAACCCCAAGATTCTTAGCTATTGCTTTAATCAGGGTCGTCTTACCTGCGCCCATTCCACCGTAAAAAAGCAAAACCTTATTTTTTGCAAGCCTTATAATCTCATTTGCAACTGCATCAACTTCTGTTAAAGTATAGGTCTGGTTCATTGGGCAGGTCATTATTCCATATTGTGATATACATACTGCACGTCATCTTCATCTTCCAGACGTTCCAATAATTTTTCAACTTCTTCCTGTTCCACTTCATTCAATTTTTTTGAGGTTGTTGGTATTCTCTCAAAACCGGATGAAAGAATCTCCATATTGGTATCTTCCAAAAATTTCTGAATTGCTCCAAATTTTTCAAAGGGGGCATAAATCAAAATTCCGTCTTCGTCCTCAAAAATTTCTTCAACTTCAAAATCTATGAGTTCCAGTTCGAACTCCTCCAGATCCACTTTCAGATCTTCCTTTTTTACTCTGAAATTACAGGTGTGGTCGAACATAAAAACTACAGATCCGGAAGTTCCCAATGCGCCATTGCATTTATTAAAGGCAGCGCGCACGTTGGCGACTGTTCTGTTGTTGTTATCTGTGGCTGTTTCTACCAGAAAGGCGATCCCATGGGGGCCATAACCTTCAAAAAGCACTTCCTTGTAATGTGCTGAATCTTTTTCTGAGGCTTTTTTAATCGCCCGCTCAACATTGTCTTTAGGCATGTTGGCAGCTTTTGCATTCTGGATGACGGCTCTTAATCTGGCGTTCGTTTCCGGATTTGGTCCACCTTCTTTTACCGCCATTGAAAGGTCTTTTCCAATACGTGTAAAAGTCTTCGACATCGCAGACCAACGTTTCATTTTCCTCGCTTTTCTAAATTCAAATGCTCTTCCCATTGTTATAAACTTACTTATAAAACTATACTTGAATAATACCCATGTTAAATTCTTTGGTAATAGGTTTGTGATTTGCAGCTTCTATGCCCAGTGAGATCCACTTCCTGGTTTCAAGAGGGTCTATGATTGCATCTGTCCATAATCTGGCGGCAGCATAATAGGGAGAAGTCTGCTGGTTATATTTTTCTGTGATATGATCTAAAATTTCTTTTTCTTTTTCTTCTGTGATCGTTTCTCCTCTGGATTTCATTGAAAAAGTTTCGATCTGCAGCAGCACTTTTGCGGCCTGAGTACCTCCCATCACGGCCAATTCTGCTGAGGGCCAGGAGACAATAAGTCTTGGGTCATACGCCTTTCCGCACATGGCATAATTTCCGGCACCATAGGAGTTTCCCACAATAACCGTAAATTTGGGAACTACCGAGTTACTCACGGCATTCACCATTTTGGCTCCATCCTTAATAATCCCGCCATGCTCAGATTTACTGCCCACCATAAAGCCGGTAACATCCTGTAAAAAAACCAGGGGTATCTTTTTTTGATTACAATTGGCTATAAACCTGGTGGCCTTATCAGCCGAATCAGAGTATATCACACCGCCAAACTGCATTTCCTTTTTGCCGTTTTTAACAATTTTTCTCTGATTGGCTATAATTCCAACAGCCCAGCCATCAATTCTGGCATAGGTACAAATAAGGGTCCTGCCATAATCCGCCTTGTATTCTTCCATGGAATCCTGGTCGATAAGGCAGGAAATGATCTCGTGCATATCATATTGTTCAGATCTTGAAGCTGGTAATAAACGATATAGGTTCTTTTGGTCCTTTAAAGGATCTTTTTTGTCGATTCTATTAAAACCGGCATTGGGACTTTCACCGATCTTATCAAAAATAGACCTGATCTTATCCAGGGCATCCTGGTCATTTAATGCCTTATAATCACAAACTCCTGAAATTTCTGTATGGGTTGTTGCCCCACCCAGCGTCTCGTTGTCGATTAGTTCGCCAATAGCGGCCTTTACGAGGTAACTTCCTGCAAGAAAAATGCTGCCGGTTTTATCGACAATGATCGATTCATCGCTCATCACAGGCAGATAGGCACCACCCGCAACGCAACTTCCCATCACTGCGGCGATCTGGGTAATACCCATACTGCTCATTATTGCATTATTTCTGAATATCCTGCCAAAATTCTCCTTATCCGGAAAAATTTCATCCTGCATGGGCAGATACACTCCTGCACTATCTACCAGATAAATAATTGGGATATTATTTTCAATTGCAATTTCCTGTGCTCTTAGATTCTTTTTCCGGTAATAGGAAACCAGGCTCCGGCCTTAACAGTTGCATCGTTTGCCACAACAACGCAGAGTTTTCCTGAAACATAACCAATGATCTTACGACCACGCCACCCGAAGGGCACCCACCGTGTTCAGGATACATACCATGTCCGGCAAAAGTGCCAATTTCAATGGATGAGCGATTTTTTATCAACAAATAATCTATGCGCTCCCGCGCGGTAAGTTTGCCTTTATCATGTTGCTGATGAATTTTGTTGAGTCCACCCCCAAGAGCCGTTATTTGAAATTGATCTTCCATCAAGGCGACTAATTTCTTGTTGTGGTTTGTTTTTATTCCTGATTTTATCCATTCCTAATAGGTTCTGCATTTGACAAAAGTACGAAATGATTACAGATTAGAGAAGGATAATTGGTCACCAAAACAATATAATTATACATTGGATCAGGTTCTAAAGATGGGCTGCTGCATAAAAAAACCATAATTATAAGCTTCAAATAAGTTTCTAATTATCTTTACCGACAAATTGAGAGAAAATGAATTTTTTGAGTATTGTATGGGATCCAAATATTGAATTAGTTAAAATTGGGCCCTTGTCTATTAGGTATTATAGTTTGATGTTTGTGATCGCTTTTTTGGCTGGTCTTCATATAATAAAAAGGATCTACAAAAACGAGAAAGTATCTCCCGACCTATTAGATCCCCTGTTTATTTATACAGTTCTCGCTACCCTAATTGGTGCCAGGCTGGGCCATTTCTTATTCTATGATTTTGAATTTCTGATGAGCCACCCTTTGGAAGTGCTGTTGCCTTTTAGACTAAACCCCTTTGAATTTACGGGATATCAAGGGCTTGCAAGCCATGGCGCAGCAATTGCGGTTATTATAGCCATGTACTTTTACAGCAAAAAAGTACTGCATAAACCATTGCTTTGGATCCTTGACAGGATTGTTCTCCCGGTTAGTTTTGGCGGCATATTTATTAGGTTTGGGAATCTGATGAATTCAGAAATAGTCGGTAAACCTACCAATTCTGATTACGGCATTTATATTTAAACAATTAGGAGAAGATTTTCCCAAGACATCCTAGCCCAAATTATATGAGATATTTCGGTTATATGGTAACTTTTGCGATTCTATGGTATGTTTACTGGAAAACGAATAAAAAAGACCAACTTGGTTATATTTTTGGTCTGTTCATGGTACTCCTTTGGTCCGTAAGGTTCATCGCGGAATTTTTCAAGGATGGTCAGGTAGCATCCAGAGAGGGATGGGCGTTAAATACAGGGCAGTTACTCAGTATACCTTTTATATTGGTCGGTTTTTATTTTATGTTTTTTTACAAGGGTAAAAAAGCCTAAACTACAATATTTTTGTCGTAGGGGATGGTATTTAAGAGGTATTCAATTACATTGATCCTAGCATTTTCCTTCCTGTTGGCCTTGATGATCTTAAACCGAAAACCGTCTTTTGTATTCTCAAACATCTTATTCTTGTATTCGGTATAAACATCCCACAACTCCTGAGATTTTTCATCTACTTTACTGTATTTCCAGTGTTTAAGCGGGCTGTTCTGGATTTCTTCAAAGCGCAGTTCCTGTTGATTTTTAGAGATGGACATGTAAATTTTTACTAACAAGATACCTGATTCGGTGATCATTCTTTCAAAATCATTGACCTGGCTCATAAATACTTCATATTCCTTTTGTGTGCAAAAACCATTTACAGGTTCCACTACTGCGCGGTTATACCAGCTTCTGTCAAAAAAGACGATTTCGCCTGAAGCTGGGAATTGGTTTACATATCTGCGAAAATACCATTGTGACTGTTCCTCTTCCGTAGGCCTGGGAAGCGCTACTATGCGAAAATGACGGGGATTGATTCTTTCTGTAATGCGCCTTATCGCACCACCTATACCGGCTGCATCCCTTCCCTCAAAAATGACCACTACCCTGAGCTTATTTTTGATGATGTGTTCCTGCATCTTGATCAGCTCAACCTGCAGTTTTTTTAGCTTGTTGCTGTATTTTCTATAGCGAATGGCTTTTTTATAATTCAGGGGGTCCTTATTCATCAACAATGAAATCAAGGCCTTTTTGCTATTTAGGATCTTTACCTCTTTATCCGTCAGTTCAATTTTTGCCATTTTAGTCGTATTTAGAGATTGATCTGTAGTACCTCATTATCACGTTGGGATCTGGCTGCAAGGAAATCTTGCATTCATCCTTGCCCTCATAATCGAACTGCGACAGCACATGCCTCATACATTCAAGGCGTGCAACATGTTTGTCGTTGGTTTTTACAATGATCCATGGGCAGAAAGAGGTATGTGTTTTGCTGAACATGAGTTCCTTGTACTTGGTGTATTTATCCCAGTAATCCTGTCCCTTTTTATCGACCTCACTAAATTTCCATCGTTTTAATGGATTGTGTTCCCTTCCTTCAAACCTGCGTGCCTGTTCTTCCTTGGTAATGGATAACCAGAATTTGATGATTAGTGCTGCCATCCTCATAAAGCATGTGCTCTACTTCAGGAAGCTTGGGTCATAAACTGGTTGTACTGAACTTCGTTACAAAAATCCATTACCGGTTCAACCACTGCCCGGTTGTACCAACTTCTGTCAAAAAACACAATATCTCCTGGATTGGGAAGGTGTTTGATATATCGCCTGAAATACCATTGTCCCTGTTCCACGGTTGTTGGTTTGGCCAATGCCACCAATCTGATTTTCCGCGGATTTAAATGCTCCATAAACCGCCTAATATTTCCTCCCTTTCCTGCAGCATCGCGTCCCTCAAAAATTATTGCGACCCTTCTGTCGGTGTCTTTGATCCATTTCTGGAGCTTTACAAGTTCACCCTGCAATAAGCGCTTCTCTTCTTCGTATTTAAGGGTAGAAAGAACATTATTAATATCGATATTCTTTCCTGTATAATCTTCAATAAGTCTTCTTTTGTTTTCGCCAGAAGAAAATCTTCTCTTTCAAGTTGATGTAGTTTTCGCATTTGCTATTCCGGGTTAACATTTACGCATTCGGTTGGATTATTAGAAACATTCAACTTAACATCTGAAGGAGAAATATAGGGAATCCCCAGGCCTAATCCTCTTAATATAAATAAAACGCCAATGATCAATACAAATATAGGAATTGCTTTTTGAATTTTATTTCTGAATGAGATATTTACGAAATTTCCAAAAATTGCGGCGGCCGACATCAGCAATACAGTTCCGGCACCAAACATAAACATATACAGGCCTCCCTGCTCAGGGCTTCCAGTGGCCAGTGATCCGAAAACAGCGATATAAACAAGTCCGCATGGCAAAAAACCATTAAAAAAACCTATCAGGAAAAATGATTGTAGAGACCTTAGTTTCAGGTAATGTCCTAAGCGTGATTTTACCGTGCTGATATAGCCGTACAGCGGTTTAAAGATATTGATTTTTTGAAATTTTTGGGAGGGGAACAGTATAAAAAGGATCATCATAATACCGACAAGAATGGAAAGTCTTTGCTGGAAACCCGCAAGATATAGTCCCTTGCCAAAAAGTCCGAAAAGAACTCCGATCAAAGAGTAAGTGATTAGCCTGCCTGTATGGTATAAAACAATTTGCAGGGCCATAAGTACTGAATTGTTTCGGGACAAAGGAAGTGCAAAGGCAATAGGGCCACACATGCCAAGACAGTGAAAACTGCCTAATAAACCAAGTATAAAAGCGGTATAAAGCAAATGTCAGATTTAATAAAACAAGGTTTCTTTGTAAAGATAAGATTCGTCCTTTGATTTCCAGTCAATTTTTAACTGATATTTTCCTCTGACTAACTGTGTCATCTGCAATAAAAATGGCATGATCTACTAAATTTTCTTTGATATCTTTGCTGAAATCCAGCTTTTCATTGGATAACCTTTTGAAATAAACGGTACCTGACAAACTTTCAGCGTTAATATCTTTCGGGAACTGAATCATAAAACCGTTGCCTTTATGAACGATGCTGATGTTTTCTTTTAGCGCGTTAGCCTTATTAACCTTATCAATTTCCTCCTGGTAATGAATTTCTTCCTTATAATAATCTTCTGTTACCAGCGAATGTTCATTTTTGGCAACCATACTCGCCCTGTATACAAATTGCAGGATAAATACCATAAACAATGCCATGGCTATCACTATCCCGGTACCCCAGTTCCATTTGATTTTCATCTTTTTTAAATTATATTTCCATTAATCAAATATTATTGGTGAAGGAAAACTTGTGGTCGTTGATTCTACCAATTTGCCTTCATGATATATGCCAATCTCAATTTCCTGTTTTGATTTTTTAAGATCTTTTTTATGGATATTAATAAACAGGGTTTGCTCTGAAAGACCGTTGGCCGGGACGTTGATCACATTACCAATTACCTTGATATTTCCTTCATTAGAAAGAAGGTTAATCTTTACATCATCAAATTTTCTGCTCGTTTTATTGACTATTTTAACTGTGTAAACATTCTGTATGGTATCACCTTGTGTGCTAAACATTTGTCCGGGTAGTCTCAAAGCAGTTGCTTCCAGGTCATTGCGAACAAAAATAAGAGCGGTTAGGGCAGTGAGCAACAACAGCAATACAACTGAGTAAGCCATGATTCGGGGAGAAAATTTGAAATTTTCCCCTTTCTCTATGTTGTTCTCAGAAGCATAACGTATCAGGCCCGGCTCAAAATCAACCTTTTCCATGATCTCATCACAGGCATCAATACAGGCGGTACAATTGATGCATTCCAGCTGTGTACCGTTTCTGATATCTATACCGGTGGGGCAAACAAGCACGCACTGCTTGCAGTCAATACAATCACCCAATCCTTTCTCTTCTCTGTTTTCATCTTTCCTGAACTTGTTTCTGCCACTCTCTTTTCTCCGCGCTTATGATCATAAGCAACCAACATGGAGTTGCCGTCCAGCATAACACCCTGTAATCTTCCGTAGGGGCAGGCAATTATACAGACCTGTTCTCTGAACCAGGCAAAAACAAACAGAAATACAAAAGTGAAAACCACTAATTTTATTAATGTTCCCACATGTTGTATGGGTCCGTCAGAAATATGTTCGATGAGGGTATCTGAACCAATCAGGTACGCAAGAAACACATTGGCTATGATAAATGAAATAATAAAAAAGATGATCCACTTCAAGGTTCTTTTCCATATTTTTTCTGTGTTCCATTCCTGTTTGGCAAGTTTTATCTGCCGGGACCTGTCACCTTCGATAGCGTATTCAATTTTTCGAAACACCATTTCCATGAAAATGGTTTGCGGACAAATCCAGCCACAAAAAATCCTTCCAAAGATAACCGTGAAAAAAATGACAAAAACTACGCCAATTAGCATAGAAAGAACCAGTAAATAAAAATCCTGCGGCCAGAAAGGCTGACCGAAAATGCTGAATTTACGTTCCAGAACATTAAAAAGCAGGAATTGATTTCCATTTACTTTTATAAATGGAGAAAGAATGAAAAAGGCCAGCAAAAACCAACTTACGATATTCCTGTAGTTTGTGAATTTCCCTTTAGGTTTCTTGGGATAAATATAGTTGCGCTTGCCTTCCTTGGTAGATAGTCGCGATCGAATCTCTAAAATTTTCTTTATCTTCTGACATAATAATTGATTTAAAAAGGCTATTCAGTTCTTCCGGAATAGCCTTTTTAATTTAATTGAAATTACATTCTGCAAAAGACGATATCTTCTGTGAATGGCAATAGGAAGAATTACTGTTTGGTCCAAACTAAATCACCCTCAGCGGCTTTCGGATTGGCCGGAGTAGTTCCCTGCAGGGATAGGACATAGCTCGCTACCTCTTGCATTTGCTGTGCGCTCAGGGTATTTTTCCAGGAGATCATTCCTTTTCCTGACCTACCGCCTTCATTGAGGGTTTGATAGACTCTCTCCATTCCTCCGCCGAGTATCCATTTGTCATCTGTTAAATTTGGCCCTATACCACCCCCGCCATCAGCCATATGACAGGCAACGCAGTAGGTACCAAAAACGTTTTTTCCTGCTTCTAAACTTTCAGCATCAGTAAGCAAAGTAACATCTGTTTGAAACAGGTTCAGGATGTTGCAGCTTTGTATGTATCAACCGCAGTTTTAGCTTCAGCAACTTCAGTTTCGTATTCTTTGTACTGATTGTATTTTTCGCTGTTAAAGAATACCTGGAAGTAGTAAAAGGCACCTATCAGAATGGTAATGATAAAGCCTGCCGTCCACCATGGGGGCAAAACATTATCTAATTCTTTGATACCGTCATAGTCGTGATCAAGCAAAACTTCGTCTTCCCGTTCTATTTCGCGGGCTTTGGTCATGGCTTGCATAATTTTTTTCCATCCGGAAGTTTGATTATTATTACTCATATTCTGAATTTTAGTCGTTATCTAGGAGGTAAATTACTTTTGTCTTCTATGGTTTTTTTGGGTATTTTAAAAACATAGACCAACATGAGGCTAAAGATGGTAAAGAAAAGCAACAGGGAAATGATAGGATATATCTCAACCCCGGCTATCGTATCTAAATGGTGTTTGATAAATTTTAACATCAGTTTAGTTTTTAGCGGTTTGTTCTGCTTTAATATCGGTACCTAATCGCTGTAAATAGGCGATTAAAGCAACAATTTCCTTATCCTGTATATTGGCGGAACCATAATTTTTTACAAACTCAGGATCCTGTCTCAGGTTCTTTTCAATTTTTGCCGCCTGACTTTTTAATAAATAGACGGACTGATCCAGTTCATTTTGTGTGTAAGGAACACCGAGTTGCACCATAACGTTTATTTTGTTTGGGGTCTGAGTAATATCAAGATCATTTTTAATCAGCCAGGAATATTGAGGCATAATTGAACCTGGTGAAGTCAACCTTGGGTCGTACATATGGTTGAAATGCCAATTGTCATTGTATTTACCAGCCAACACGGTGCAAATCAGGTCCGGTTCTTCGTGATACCCATAAAAATGGATAGTCATATACAAATTCTCCTGCCTTTGAATACTCTCCATATCTTTCAACTTCTGACCTGAATGGTCGTATCATTTGAGAATGGCAGTTGTTACAACCCTCTCTGATATAAATGTCTCTGCCTTCCAACTCAAGCGGAGTGTAAGGTTTTACAGAGGTAATGGTTGGAATGTTTGACTTAACAACAATCAAGGGAATAATCTCAACAGCCCCTCCAATGATAATTGCGACAGTGGTTAGCACGGTAAACAGAATAGTCCTTCTTTCGAGCCAGCTGTGAACAGTTTCTCCGGCCGCCTTTCTGCTGGAAATTTCTTTCAAAGGAGCAGCTTCAGCCAGTTCATCTTCTACGGCACTTCCTTTTCTTGCTGTTTTAATAATGTTATAAGCGAGCAAAATAAAGCCGGTTAAATAAAGTGTACCTCCAAAAGCACGCATCATGTACATTGGCATAATTTTGGTAACTGTTTCCAGAAAATTTCCATAAACGAGCGTTCCATCAGGATTAAATTCTTTCCACATCAGGGCTTGGGTAAAACCGGCCACATACAAGGGTATGGCGTAAAACAGAATACCCATGGTTGCAATCCAAAAGTGGATATTTGCCAATTTGACAGAATAGAGTTCAGTTTTCCATAATTTACCGGCCAGCCAGTAAATCATACCTGCTGCAATAAAACCATTCCATGCCAGAGCACCAACATGCACGTGTGCAATAATCCAGTCTGTGTAATGGCCTATGGCGTTAAGGTTTTTAAATGACAGCATGGGTCCTTCAAAAGTAGCCATACCATAACCGGTAATCGCAACGACAAAGAACTTTAATATAGGATTATCTCTCACCTGATCCCAGGCACCACGCAGGGTTAACAACCCGTTGATCATACCACCCCAGGAAGGGAAAATTAGCATCACAGAAAAAACAGTACCAAGATGTTTGAGCCCATTCTGGGAGGGCTGTATAAAGCAAATGGTGTGGTCCTGCCCAGATATAAATAAAGATCAGGGACCAGAAATGGATAATTGAAAGCCGGTAAGAGTAAATGGGTCTGTTAGCGACTTTTGGTACAAAATAGTACATTAAACCCAAAACAGGCGTGGTGAGGAAAAAGGCAACTGCATTATGACCATACCACCATTGTACCAGTGCATCCTGTACTCCTGAATAAATGGAATAGCTCTTAAATGCAGAGACAGGAATTTCGAGGTTATTAAAAATATGAAGCACGGCAACGGTAACGATGGTGGCCATGATAGAACCAAAGGGCGACATAAATATGTCGTTGACGCCTTACAATCAGCGTGCCGATAAAATTGATCGCAAAAACTACCCAAACCAGTGTAATCGCAATATCAATAGGCCATTCCAATTCTGCGTATTCTTTGGATGAGGTCAAGCCCAAAGGCAGCGTGATTGCTGCGGCTACAATAATCAGCTGCCATCCCCAAAAATGAATTTTGCTCAGGACATCGCTGAACATCCGCGCTTTCAATAATCTTTGGGTCGAATAATAAATACCCGTAAAAATACTGTTTCCTAACAAATGCAAAAATAACCGCGTTTGTGTGTAAGGGCCTCAACCTTCCAAAACTAAGCCATGAAATACCTTCCATGTAGTTCGGGAAAATAAAAAGAAAGGCTACCAAAAGCCCAACCAGCATGCCAACCACACCCCATAAAACGGTTGCAATAAGAAACATTTTTACAATCTTATTGTCGTAGTAAAATTGTTCTTTTTCCATACATTAAAAATTTGTTGATTATTTATTTTGAATTAGACTCTTTTTTTTGGTCTTCTGAGATTAGTTCATCATCAAACAGCATGCGCACAGAAGGGGTATAAACATCATCGTACTGTCCGCTTTTAACTGACTTTACAAAGAGCACAAAAAAATGACTGCAATGATAAGACTGGCAACAATAAGCATGAAAATGATATTCATAAAAAATATATAAATTACAAATTAAACTATATTTATGGTTATTGAATATGACAAATATCACAATCAGCCAACAATGTTAAAAATATCTTAACATTTGCTAAGATAGTATTTTTTTTGAAATTAGGTTTGTGGACAAGGTAACAAATGTAACCACACTAATTGAGCTTAGGGGCATCAGTATTGCAGCAATCACCGGCGATAATTGTGCGGTAACAGCAAAGTACATACCCACTGTATTATACAATAATGAAATAATAAAACTAGCCACAATGATGCTCATCGTTTTTTTTGACATTTTTAAAAAACCTGGTAGTTGTGCGAATTTGGTTGCATCGAGAATCCCGTCACAGGCTGGTGAAAATACGTTGATGTTTTCCGAAACAGCAATGCCAACATTGCTTTGCGCCAGCGCGCCGGCATCATTCAGTCCATCGCCAAACATCATTACCTTCATGCCTTGTTCCTGGATTTTTTTTATAGAGAGAAGTTTGTTTTCAGGTTTCTGATTGAAAAGAATTTCAGAGCCTGGAGGTAGCAATGAGGATAAATAGGCCTTTTCACCTTCATTGTCGCCGGATAGGATATTCTTTTTATATTCTGATAGCGAATCAAAAGTTGCTTTCAGATTTTCGCGATACCTGTTTTTAAAAACGAACTTACCTTTTAAAATTCCATTGATCTTTATATAAATGTGGGTCGAAAGATTCTCCGAATCCTCAATACCAAGAAAACCCGGTGATCCGATCTGAAAATCCAGACCTTCAAATTTGCCTTCCATTCCCTTACCTGTAACTTCATTAAAAGAAGCAGGCAGTTCATCTCCGGTCTGTCCCGGAAGATGATCGAACAGCATGCGGCTCAAGGGATGATTGGATGACCTAAGCAAGGTTTTTAAACAAATACTTTCATTTTCAGTGAGCGCATTACCCTCAAAGGCAATGGCTGCGTTGTGATTGGAGGTAATTGTTCCTGTTTTGTCAAATACAAGGGTATCAATTTTTGACATGCTTTCAATGACCCCGGCATTTTTAAGGTAGAATTTATGCCTCCCGAAGATGCGCAAGGTATTTCCCAGGGCAAAGGGAGCAGACATGGCAAGGGCGCAGGGACAAGCGATAATAAGCACCGCTGAAACCACCTGAAATGCAGTGCTCAAATCGTGAAAATACCAGTAAATGCCTGATAATAAAGCTATCATCAGAATAATGACAGTAAAATATTTGCTGATTTTATCAGTGATCGTCCTGATATTTCTGCTGTCGTTCTTTTGAAAGATATCATTGCTCCAGAGTTGTGTGAGGTAACTTTGAGTCACAGTTTCCAGGGCTTCCATTTCTATGGCACCCATTGTCTGTTTGCCGCCTGCGTACAATTTATCTCCTGATTGCTTCACCACAGGCAGGGATTCGCCTGTCACAAAACTGTAGTCTATTAAAGCATTTCCATTGATCAGAATACCATCCGCTGGAATAATCTCCTCATTTCTTATCAATAGCCTGTCTCCCTTTTTGATATCATTTACAACAATAGTAACATGACTTTGGTCTTTATTTATCTTGGTTATTGCAATAGGGAAATAGGATTTGTAATCCCGTTCAAAGGATAGGTAACTATATGTTTTTTTCTGGAAAAACTTGCCAAGCAGCAGAAAAAAGACCAGTCCGGCCAGGCTGTCAAAATAGCCCTGACCTGTATTTGTAAAAATCTCGTAGGAACTTCTTACAAAGAGTACAAGAATACCCAGAGAAAGAGGTACATCAATGTTCAAAATTCCTTTCTTCAAGCCCAAATAGGCAGAGATGAAATAATCTCTTGCTGCATAGACCACAACCGGAACAGAGAAGGAAAACATCAAAAAACGAAAAAAGGGTTTAAATCTGTTTAACCAGAGTTCGTCGACATCAAAATATTCAGGAAATGAAAGCATCATGATATTGCCAAAAGCAAATCCTGCCACAGCGATCTGATAAATGATGGTTTTATCAGCCACCTTGTTTCCATTTTCAGAATTTTCAAGACTGATATAGGGTTCGTAGCCTATGGAAGAAATTAGTTCTACTACCTGTCTCAAAGTAATCTCTTGATTTTTAAAAGTAATTCTGAGTTCTTTTTTTGGAAAATTAACCTGCGTTATTTTTATACCTTTGTTGAGCTTTTCAAGGTTTTCGAGCACCCAGATGCAGGAGCTGCAATGGATGGAAGGGATAAATAAATTGACTACTGTAGTACTGCCATCATCGAATGCAGTAATTTTATCGGCTATATCAGCATTGTCAAGATAATCATACTTGCCCTGAATTTCCTTAGGTATGCTGCCCGGTGTGCTTTCAAGGTCATAATAACAAGAGAGCTCATTCTGATTCAGAATCTCATAGACAGTTTTGCAGCCATTACAGCAAAACTCCTTTTCGTCAAATGCAATTACATTATTTTTGCAATCTGTATCGCAATGATAACAAGGAGTTTTAGACATTATTTGAATGGTTATTTTAAATTTTTTGAGACAGCGCGCATGGCCTTCATTTCCTGCCAATAGAAGGATCAGTATATTTGTTTTTCTGCGATAAAGTAGCTGATTATTTGGATTTCATTGTAATTTCTGTCAAATTTCTTTGAAATTTATGAGATAAAAAAATGATAAATATCATATTTTGTTTATTTTTACCAGAATTTTAAAAGATACTTATGTCCGTTAATTGTGATCATTGTGTCATACGTGATTTAAATGCATTCAATTCAGTATCTACTGAAGATTTATCCAATATTAATAAGCATAAAAAGAGCATTCATATTAAAAAAGGAGAAATTCTTTTTGAAGAAGGAACTGCTCTTAAAGGTGTTTATTGTCTGAGGAGCGGAAAATGTAAATTGACAAAATTGGCTCCCAACGGACGGGAGCAAATTGTTAGGTTCATAAAAAAAGGGGAGCTGATTGGTCATCGATCGGTGATCAGCGATTCGGTAACACACCTCACGATTACTGCTTTAGAAGACATGGATGTTTGCTTTGTCCCAAAAAGTGAGATTCTGGAACTTTTTAAAAAGAATGGTGACTTTTCACTGAGTCTCACCAAATCAATTTGTGCCGATCTCGACGAGGCGAACAATTCAATTGCCAATATGGCCCAGAAGAATGTAAAAGAAAGGCTGGCCGAATCTTTGTTATTCTTTGACCGCATCTTTGGAAAAGATAGTGAAGGATACATTTCGGTTAACCTGACGAGGGAGGAAATTGCCAACGCCATAGGAACTGCAACAGAATCGACTATCAGGCTGTTGTCAGAATTCAAAAAGGACGGTTATATCTCCTTGTCCGGCAGACGAATTAAAATAGAAGATCCGGTAAAACTGCAACACCTTGCAGAGGGTTATTGATTTTTTTTTTTAATTAGCCTTTTCCATCTCCACAATTGTTTTCTTAATAATTGATAGGCATTCGTGCAACCCAACTTCTGTCATAACCAGTGGTGGAGCAAATCGGATAATATTGCCATGGGTAGGTTTTGCAAGCAAGCCATTCTCGCTTAATTTCATACAAATATTCCAGGCAGTTTCACTTTCTGCACTGTCGTTAATGACAATCGCATTAAGCAATCCTTTACCCCTTACTTTTTTGATCAGCGGATGATCCAGAGCAAATGTCCCGAGTTCCCTTCGAAATATTTCCCCCAATTTCTGTGCATTTTCAGCCAATTTCTCTTCTTTAACCACTTCCAGGGCAGCAACCGCTACAGCACAGGCCAGAGGGTTTCCTCCAAAAGTCGACCCGTGTTGCCCAGGTTTAATAACTTCCATGACCTCATTATCAGCCAATACAGCCGAGACCGGATACACACCACCGGAAAGCGCTTTACCCAGGATCAGAATATCGGGCTTTACATCCTCGTGGTGCACAGCCAAGAGCTTGCCTGTTCTGGCAATTCCGGTTTGGATCTCATCAGCAATAAACAAAATCCCATTTTTTTCACAGATTTTCTTAGCGCCTTTTAAATATCCGTCAGTCGGAACATAAACGCCGGCTTCGCCTTGTATTGGCTCTACCAAAAAGCCGATCACATTTTTTTCTTTGTTAAGTGCATTCTCTAAAGCGGTCAGATCATCGTAAGGTATCGATATAAAACCAGGGGTAAAAGGACCAAAATTTGTTTTTGAATTCTCATCTCTTGAAAAAGAGACAATGGTAGTGGTTCTACCATGAAAATTATTGTGACATACAATTATATTGGCCTTATTTTCGGGAATACCTCTTTTTTCATAGCCGTATTTTCTGCAGATCTTGATAGCAGTTTCCACTGCTTCGGCTCCTGTATTCATTGGCAATACTTTGTCATATCCAAAATAGGAACAGAGGTATTTTTCGTAAATACACAGTTGGTCATTATAAAAGGCACGAGAGGTAAGCGTTAGTTCCTTGTGCCTGTTTTATCAGTGCCCCAATTATTTTGGGGATGACAATGCCCCTGGTTGACTGCAGAATATGCAGATAAGAAATCATAATACCTCTTTCCGTCCAGATCCCAGACATAAACTCCTTCTCCCTTGCACAAAACGACCGGCAGGGGGTGGTAATTATGGGCTCCATAAACTTGTTCCAATTCCATTGCCTCTTGAGCAGATATCAAAGTGTCTATCATAACCTCTACTATTTAAAGACTACAAAGTAAACAATATTTCCGCAGAATCATATTTTTTTCCTAATTTAACAAGATGAATTATCTGGCACACATATATTTGTCTGAAGGAAATGAAAATATTCAGCTCGGGAATTTTTTTGCCGATGCCGTGAAGGGCAATTCCTATTTGAATTACCCTGCTGAAATGCAAAAAGGAATTTTATTGCACCGGAAAATAGATACTTTTACAGACGTGCATGGAGTAGTTAAGAGAAGCAAGGCAAGGCTTAACAGTAGCTTTGGTTTGTACAAAGGAATTATCATCGATATCTTTTATGATCATTTTCTTGCAAAGAACTGGCATAGATTCAGTACTGCGTCATTGGATGATTTTGCGGATTCCTTTTATGAGAATCTGATGAGAAATTTTGAGATTTTACCTGAAAAAATCCAATATTTAGCTCCCTTTTTGGTAGAACAGAACTGGCTAAAAAGTTATGCTGCCCTGGAGGGAATTGAAAAGGTTCTGGTAGGGATGAACAAGCGGACTAACTACCATTCGAAAATGGATTTGGCTATGAAAGATCTTGTTGAACATTATGACTTGCTTGAAATGGATTTTCTTGCATTTTTTCCTGAACTTAGTGCCTATGCCCACAGTCAATTAATGGAATTGTAAAATAAAATAGATTTAAATTGTGTTTTTTTATGAGAAAATATGTTTATCTGTTCTTCTTGTCTCTGGCATTGATGAACTGCAGACAACAAAAATCAGCAATAATTAAAAAGGAAATACCCTTGGGTTTGGTGGCGGAAAAGGCTATGGTGGTAAGTGCACGCAAGGAAGCCTCGGAAATAGGAGTTGCCATTATGAAAAAAGGTGGAAATGCATTTGATGCCATGATTGCTACTGATCTTGCACTTGCCGTATGCTATCCCGTAGCCGGCAATATTGGTGGGGGTGGTTTCACTGTGTATCGGTTAGCCAACGGAAAATCAGGTACTTTTGATTACAGGGAGAAGGCTCCTTTGGCTGCAAACCGAGACATGTATCTTGATGAAGGGGGAGCGGTTATTCCTCAGAAAAGTACCCTGGGCGCATTGGCGGTTGGGGTGCCCGGAACAATTGCCGGACTCTTTAAAATTCATGAGCAGTTTGGTACCTTACCTTTTGCAGAACTCATACAGCCTGCTATTGATCTTGCAAGAAAGGGTGTGGTTGTGACCGGAAAACAGGCCGAAGGACTAAAGAGTTACAGGCCCCTTTTTGAAAAGGCTAATCAAAAATCGATCTTCATGGACAGGGATTGGAAGGAAGGAGACACCATAAAATATCCTGAACTGGCAAATACCCTGGAAAGGATCCGCGATGGCGGCAGGGCAGAATTTTATTCAGGAAAAACAGCTGATCTATTGGTGTCTCAGGTCCAAAAGCTGGGAGGAATCATCACAAAAAAGGATTTGGAACTATACGAGGCCAAAACCCGTGAACCGCATAATTTTTACCTATGGCAGGTTCAAAATAATTTCTATGGCACCGCCTTCCAGCGGGGGGGTCTGCCTCGCCCAGATATTAAAAAGTATCGAACCCTACGACCTGGTAGGATTAGGACATAATTCAGTCAAATATATTCAGGTACTAACAGAAGCAGAAAGAAGGAGTTACGCAGACCGTGCCTATTATCTGGGAGATCCGGATTTTGTAAAAATACCACTTGAAACACTCATTTCATCAAACTATAACCATGACAGGATGAAAAGTTTTGATGGAAAAGGCGACAAGTTCCTCGGAAGTGTCGAAGGGCTCAATTCCGGGTTTTGAAAGTGACCAAACAACACATTACTCCATTGTAGATCAATTCGGAAATGCGGTTTCTGTAACAAATACATTAAACCTCGGTTATGGATCGAAGGTTTATGTAGAAGGGGCTGGTTTTTTTCTAAACAATGAAATGGATGACCTTAGTGTGAAGCCCGGTTCACCAAACGCCTTTGGCCTGCTTGGTGCAGAAGCAAATGCAATAGAACCCGGAAAACGGATGCTCAGTTCCATGACACCAACCATAGTAGAGGAGGGAGGCAAATTAAAAATGGTTTTGGGATCACCGGGAGGATCAACCATCATTACCTCTGTACTTCAGAATATCTTAAATGTCACGGAATTTGGGATGGGAATGCAGCAATCTGTGTCACAACCCAGGTTTCACCACCAATGGTTACCGGACGAAATCAAATTTGAGCCTACTTTCGATACCATTGGTTTTAAGGAACTCAGAAAGTTAGGTTACCCTATTGATCCAACTGAGGCTCCTGTGATAGGGAAAGTCGACGCCATACTTATACTTCCAAACGGTAAACTCGAGGGAGGGGCAGATCCGCGGGGAGATGATACAGCTGTAGGATTTTAATAAAAAAAGCGGCGCAAGCCGCTTTTTTTATTATTTCAATTTTTTTTGTTTTACCTGCTGCTCCTGAGCCTGCTTCATCGCATCGTCAAGTTTTTGTCTGAAAGCACTTTTCTTTTTCTCAGGTTTCTTTTTGTTTTCCTGAATTTGCGCATGGATCTTGTCTTCATCGATAATAAAATGCTTGATTACAAGCATTATACCAATTGTCAATAAATTGGATATGAAATAATACAAGCTCAGGCTGCTCGCGTAGTTATTGAAAAAGAACATCATCATAATGGGTGACATCCACAACATGATCTTCATCATTTTCTGCATATCAGGCATACCTTCCTGAGCTGGTGGCTGCATGTTCATTTGCTGGGCTTGCGTCATTTGCATATACACAAAGATTGCTACAGAGGCGAGAATAGGGAACAGACTTACATGTTCTCCATAAAATGGTATTTTAAATGGCAATTTGAGAATTTCGTCATAGGCAGAGAGATCATCTGCCCACAGGAATCCCATCTGTCGAATATCGATATTGGAAGGAAAAAACTTGAACAAGGCAAAGAATACCGGCATCTGCAACAAAGCGGGTATACAGCCAGCCAAAGGACTAACCCCGGCCTTTCTTTGAATACCCATCACTTCCTGCTGTCTTTTCATGGCATTCTCCTTGCCTTTAAATTTTTCATTGATCTCTTCCATTTCAGGACGAAGTACCTTCATTTTCGCACTGGATAAATATGATTTATAAACCAGAGGGGACATAAAAATCCGTACAACTATAGTCATCAGGATGATAATGATGCCATAACTTGAAAAAATTGTGCTTAAACCGTAAAATACCGGAAGAAACAAAAATTTATTAAGCCATCTGAAGATTCCCCAGCCCAAACTCACAATCCTGTCAGATTTTTATCTTCGTAATTTTTTAATATTTTATAATCTACCGGACCATAATATAGATTCATGTCATAATTAAGATTCTCCGTTATTCACCTTGAGTGGTATGGCGGCAAAAAAGTCCTTGGTGTAAACCGAATCCACATCCTCATTCTGAACAAGATTCTGAGAAATCAGGCTCGCCTTTTCAAATGGCTTATCAGTTAAAAGCACTGAAGTAAAAAACTGCTGTTTAAATGCGATCCAGTTTACATTTTCAGCCTCATTATCATCGACGTCGCTCTGGGCACTCAGATATTCAAACTCATCGCTATTGGCCATATACCGGATATCTGTAAATTGATTTTCGTAGGATATGCTTTTTTCTGTCCTGTAGCTTTTGGTATGCCAGTCGAGCATGACAGCCTGACTGCTGTTGATCGCCTGCTCCATTCCCCTGGGATTTTATGCTGAAATCGAGCATATAATCCCCGGGTTTTAGTGTGTATTTATATTCAATGAATTTGTCGGAATCAACCTTAAGCTTCATCGAAAGTACCTGGTCTTCTCCGGTTTTGGTCAGGACAGGTTCGAAATAAAGGTCCTTTGTTTCAAGGTTGCGGTTGTCTGTGGTCGCAAATTTTATATTTAATGATGCGTTGCCATCCTTAACAATATAAACTGGTGCGTGGTTGTAGGTCTTGAAGTCTTTAAGCAGCACTTCGGTTATTTGTCCGCCCAGATTGGAAACTTTAATAACTACCAGTTCGTTCTCTAAAATGCTCTCCTTGTCAGTTGCCGAGGGCAGACTGGCACTGTAGGCAAATACTCCCAATTTTTCCTGTGCCTTTATAAAACCCAGGGAATCATTTACAATAGCAGGAACTATAGCTTTTGTTACCGGAGCCGGGGCTGGCAACTTATTGATCGAGTCCTTTACCTGTTCTTGTTTTTGTTTGGCAAGTTCTTCCGGTGTAGGTTGGTTGCTGTACAGGTACCACAACATAATTGCACCCAATAAAATAAAACCAATAACCGAGTTTAAATCAAATTTTTTTTCTTCCATCATGAAATGCCATTGCTAATTAAAGTTTCTTAAAATTGTGGTGCAAAATTAGTAAAATTTACGACATAGGTAATTCTTCTAATGGCAAATTAATCGAGGTAATATTCCAAGCCATCCCGGATTGTTCTTTCATCAAGGTTGACATCAAGTATACATTTTTCATAATTTTCAAGAAGGACAAAATTCACTTTTCCACCCACATTCTTTTTGTCAAAGACCATTAAGGCTATAATTGATTCGAAATCTTCCTTCTTAATATCCACCTTTCCATACATTTTTTGAACATATTGCTTCACTTCATCGGTCATTTGTTTTGGATAGCCAAAAAGCAAAGTAGAATAATAGAGTTCTATGACCATACCTACTGCAATTGCTTCGCCATGGGTAAGGGTGTTTTTCTTTTCATTCTCAAGGTAATAAGACTCTAAAGCATGACCGAAAGTATGTCCGAAATTCAGCGCTTTTCTCATTCCGGTTTCCTTGAGATCCGTTAGTACTACCTCATTTTTTATTTCTATTGATCTGTAGATCAGGTCTTTGATTTTGGAAAGTTCCAAAGATTCAAATTCTTTAATGGTATTCCACAGAGCCTGGTCAAATGTGAGTCCGTATTTAATGATTTCTGCCAATCCTGACATGAGTTCCCTTTCGGAAAGCGTGTTCAGATACTCAGGATCGATGATTACCATTTCAGGATTGCTGAAAAGCCCGATCAGATTTTTTAAAGAACCCAGATCAACCCCTGTTTTACCTCCAACCGAAGCGTCCACCATACTCAATAAGGTGGTTGGTACATTGACAAACCTTATGCCACGCTTAAAGCAGGAAGCTATAAATCCACCCATATCAGTAATTACCCCTCCTCCCAAATTAATGACCAGGCCCTTCCTGTCTGCGTTCATTTTGGTGAGTTCCTTCCAGATTTTTTCACAGCTGTCAAGATTTTTATATACTTCACCGGAAGGAATACAAATTTTTTCAAAAACCAATTCCTTGTCCATGTGATTCAAAAAATGTGGCAGACAAAATTGTTCAGTGTTCTCATCCACAAAAAGTATTAGTTTAGAAAAAGAGGAAGATTTTAAATATTGCTTTAATATGGCATATCCAATCTCTTGAAAATAAACATAATAATCAGTTGATTTAATTGATTGCATTCCTTTTTTATTTTATTCTTTCAGTTGCAAATAACGTAGAATTTTCTGAAAAAAATAGGTCAGAGTGATTATCTTTGTTAAAAATTTACATCATGAATAAATTATTTGAGAATACAGAGACCGCTTTTGCGATTAAATCAGATTCTGATTTGGAAAAAGCATATTTTCTATTTAAACTTATAAAAAGTGAACCTCTGGTAAAAATTGGTTCGGCTGTTACAAAGTTCGCTTTAAATGCTCATTTGCCTGTAGAAGGACTGATCAGGGCGACAGTTTTTGATCATTTCTGCGGCGGGATCAATGAGGATGACTGTCTGCCAATCATAGCCAAAATGTACAAGAAAAATGTTTATTCCGTGCTGGATTATTCGGTAGAAGGAAAAGAAGAGGAAAGTCAGTTTGATCTTGCATTGAAGAAAATTTTAGAAATTCTTAAGTATGCAAAGGATAATCAGGCGATCCCATTGGAGTATTCAAACCAACCGGATTTGGCAGGTTGGAATTATACCAGAAGGTTTCTGAAAAATTGGCTTTGACAGAAGTGGAAAAAAAGGAATGGAAGCGGGTAGAAGAAAGATATGAAAAGGTGGCTAAAACTGCTTTTGATTACGACGTACCACTGCTTATTGATGCAGAAGAATCGTGGATGCAACCTGCTGTTGACGACGTTCTGGAAGGGCTCATGATGAAATACAACAAAGATAAAGTGATTATATTCAGCACCTTACAACTTTATTTATGGATAGGCTGGATTATTTAAAGGGTCTTCACCAAAGAGCAAAGGCGAAAAAATTTAAAATTGGCATGAAACTTGTAAGAGGAGCCTATATGGAAAAGGAGAGGGAAAGAGCTCAGGAAATGGGATATCCTGATCCGATTTGCAAAGACAAAGACGCCACCGATAAAAATTTTGATGCCGTACAGAAATATATGTTTGACAATATTCAGGATATGGCAATATTTTGTGGAACACACAATGAAGAAAGTTCCTATTTACTGATGGAATTGATGAAAGAGCGAAACATAGACAAAAAAGATCCAAGGGTATGGTTCGGCCAATTGTATGGCATGAGTGATAATATCAGTTATAATTTGGGTAAGGAAGGATATAATGTTGCTAAATATTTGCCTTTTGGACCAGTGAAAGATGTTATGCCCTACCTGTTGAGAAGGGCCGAAGAGAATACTTCGGTGGCTGGTCAGACAACCCGGGAACTTGATTTGATTACAAAAGAAAGAAACCGAAGAAAATTAATATAAGATTTGACGACAAAACATATTGATCCTAACATTCCATTGCTGACTGGATTGCTGTTGGCAATGGATGTTTATATTTTATTAGCCCATAGGGGTACATTAAAAAAATTCCGGTATAAGAAGATAATTGAAGGCGTCTATCTGACCTTTGCAGCTTTCAGTTATGTTGGATATTCTTTCCTCGTGTATAATTTTAATAACAATCCGATACATGCAGACTGGGTTCGCAATTTGTTTATTGGCTTTTTCTTTGCTTTTATTGTCTTTAAAATAATTCTGGTCCTTTTTTTTCTTGCAGAGGACAGTTGGAGGTTTTTTGTTGCTACATTCAGAATTATCAAAAAATTATTATCAGGGCCCGGACATAAGGTAGGTTTTTCCAGCAGGCGGGGTTTTATTCGGCAGACGGGTCTGATGGTGGCTTCAATCCCCTTCACATCCATGCTTTATGGGATTACAAAAGGCAAATATGACTTCAGGGTTAGGCTGGTTCCTTTGACCTTATCCAATTTACCCAAATCTTTTGACGGATTCAGAATTGCGCAGATCTCTGATATTCATTCTGGAAGTTTTGATGATATAGATGCGATCCGCCATGGCGTGGAACTTATAAACCAGCAAAAGCCTGATATTATTTTATTTACCGGCGATCTCGTAAATTTTGATGCGAGAGAAATAGAGCCATTTATAGATGAATTTAAAAAATTAAACTCAAATATCGGAGTTTATTCTGTTCTTGGTAACCATGACTACGGAGACTATAAAAAATGGGATAGGGAAGAAGACAAACTCGAGAACAGAGAACTTTTAAAGAGTTACCATAAGGCGATGAACTTTCATTTATTGATGAATGAAAACATAATCCTCGAAAAAGCTGGCGAGCAGATAAGTATTGTTGGTGTAGAAAATTGGGGTAAAGTACCATTTCCTCAAAACGGGGATATAGACAAAGCCATTGTTGGGGCAGAACATGTGCCATTCAAGATTTTAATGTCACATGATCCTTACCACTGGAGTCAAAAAGTAATCACCCATCCCGTTCATTTTGATCTGACACTTGCCGGTCATACCCATGGAATGCAGTTTGGAGTAGACATTCCGGGCTTTAAATGGAGCCCTGCCGAATATGTTTATCCGCAATGGGCAGGCCTTTATGAAGAATCTAAGCAATTGTTGTACGTAAACCGTGGTTTTGGCTTTATTGGTTTTCCCGGCAGGGTAGGCATTGCACCGGAAATAACAGTTTTCGAACTCAGTTCCGGAAAGAATACCTATGATTTGACCTAATTCGGTTGCATATAAAAAATATTTCTGTTTCTTGTGGATTTTATAATCTTCTGAATTGAAACTTAGGTTTATTTATTAGACAAATAAACTGATACAGACAGGATTTTTTTTGTAAATATTTGATATACATAGTTTTAAGCTGGCATTTATACTTTCTCATAAAACTTTCACAATTCCAAATAAAGCTAGCTGAAATCGGTTAAAATCCCTTACTTTTGCAAATCAAAAAAATCAGATGCAATCAATAAGAAATATTGCCATTATAGCCCACGTTGACCACGGTAAAACGACCCTGGTGGATAAGATAATCGATCAGGCCAAAATACTGGATGACAGAAAAGTAAGAACGGAATTACTGCTTGATAGCAATGATCTTGAAAGAGAAAGAGGCATCACCATTTTATCAAAAAATGTATCCGTAATATATAATGGAATAAAAATCAATGTTATTGACACTCCCGGTCACGCTGATTTTGGCGGGGAAGTAGAACGCGTTTTAAAAATGTCTGATGGAGTGCTGTTGCTGGTTGACGCTTTTGAAGGACCGATGCCACAAACCCGTTTTGTATTGAGCAAGGCGCTGGAACTCGGTTTATTGCCTATACTTGTTGTAAACAAAGTGGACAAAGAAAACTGCACCCCTGATCTGGTACATGAAAAAGTTTTTGACCTGATGTTTGCACTTGACGCCACAGAAGAACAACTTAATTTTGCCACGATTTATGGATCTGCAAAAAATGGCTGGATGAGTGATGACTGGCAGAAACCTACAGACAACATACTTCCGCTACTGAATGCAATTGTTAAAAACATTCCTGAGGCACCTTACAGACAGGGCAGTCCTCAAATGCAGATCACCTCACTTGATTATTCTTCTTTTACCGGAAGAATAGCGATTGGCAGGGTTTTCAGAGGCGATCTTGAGGAAGGGAAAGATTATATGATCTGTAAATCGGATGGTTCAACAAAAAAAATACGCATCAAGGAGCTGCATACCTTTGAAGGCCTTGGCCGCGCCAAGGTCAGCAAGGTGAGAAGCGGTGATATCTGCGCCATAACCGGAATAGACAACTTTGAGATAGGGGATACCATTGCAGACCTCGAAAACCCCGAAGCCTTGCCTAGGATTGAGATCGATGAGCCCACAATGAGCATGCTTTTTACCATAAATAACTCTCCCTTTTTCGGTAAGGAAGGAAAATTTGTTACATCGAGACATTTACGGGACAGATTATTCAAGGAAACAGAAAAAAATCTGGCCTTAAAAGTAGAGGAAACGGACAGCGAAGATAAATTCAATGTTTTCGGTAGGGGTATTTTGCATTTGTCAATTCTTATAGAGACCATGAGACGCGAAGGATATGAACTTCAGGTAGGCAGGCCAAAAGTGATTTTTAAAGATATTGATGGTGTAAAAAGTGAACCCTATGAAATACTGGTCATTGATGTGCCGGAAAGTTCTTCGAGTAAAGCGATCAACCTAGTCACTATCCGTAAGGGTGATCTTTTGGTTATGGAACCCAAAGGCGACCTGCAACATCTGGAATTTGATATTCCTTCAAGAGGCCTGATTGGGATAAGAAACAAAATACTGACGGCGACTCAGGGTGAGGCCATCATACACCACAGGCTGAGAGGATATGACGTTTTCAAAGGCGAATTTAATGAAGTAGTCAATGGATCTATTATTTCTTCAGAAATGGGAAAAGCCACAGCCTATGCCATAGACAGGCTGCAGGACAGAGGAAAATTCTTTATTGATCCAAATCAGGAAATTTACAAGGGTCAGGTGGTTGGCGAAAACACACGTCAGGAGGATATGGGAGTAAATTTGATCAAGGGTAAAAAACTCACGAATATACGTGCTTCAGGTACGGATGACAGCGTTAAAATCGCTCCGAAAATTGATTTTTCACTGGAAGAATGCCTTGAGTATATAAAAGATGATGAGTACCTTGAAGTAACTCCGATGAGCTTGCGGATTCGAAAAATCAATTATGTTTAATTTTGTTTTAAGGGTTTTGTAAATTTGATTTTTAAAATCTTTATTTTTTTAATTGTAAATCGCATAAAAAATCGAAAATGAAATTGAAAGAATTGCTTTTACTGCTGCTGTTGCTTACAATTACAGTGTATTCTTGTGATGATGACGATGATGAGGATAAAACTGATCCTGCTGCACAAGCACTCATTGATGATGCTTTATTGGTGGATTTCTTGCAAACTCATTACTTAAATGAAAACAAGAGGATTGATACAATTCTAAATGGAGAAACACCCTTGTTCAATCAGGTGGAAATAGAAAACGTCACCAATGATGAAGTAAATTATAAATTATACTACTATATTGACAAACAGGGAGTTGGTGAAAATCCTACAAAAAATGATTCTGTTCAGATTCTGTATTCAGGTTTTACTCTGGACAGTATAAAATTTGATGAGAATTTAAGTTTTGCCAGTAGAGGTTCATGGTTACAATTACCTAATTTAATTCCTGGATGGAGGTATGGAATTCCTAATTACCGAAGCGGGACAAGAGTTATTTACCCGGATGAATCTTTTGGTTACGAAGACACCGGCTCTGGCATAATTTTTATGCCTTCGGGTTTGGCTTACGGTGAAAACGGCTCAGGTGCCATACCGGAAAATGCGCCTGTTTATTTTTATATTGAATTGGGTGCGGTTATCAGAGCAGATACAGATAATGATGGGGTAATCAATAATTTAGAAGATATAGACCGTGATGGGGATGTTATAAATGATGACACAGATAAAGATGGAATTCCGAATTATGTTGATACAGATGATGATGGTGATGGGATTTCAACCAAAAAGGAAGACTTAAACGTGGATGGCGATCCGACGAATGACGATACAGACAAGGATGGGATACCAAATTATCTTGATGATGACGATGATGGAGACGGGAAAAAAACCAGCAAGGAGGATTATAACCTGAATGGAAATTTCGAAGATGATGACAGAGATGGTGATGGCGTTCCTGATTACCTGGACCCAGATAGCAAATAGACTTCGTCAGGATGTATCTTAGTTTTTATCGTATCCAAATTTAAAGACAGAAAGATCAGGTTGGTTTTTCTTTTTTCTGTTCAGCTCGTACTGATAAAATATTCTTCCTAAATTTCCAAGGAAGGGTAGGGCAGTTTTATCATATTCGTATATTCCATCATTTAAGATTTCGTTTTCATTGGTATAAATTACTGCAGACAGGGCAAATTCTACATTGTTGGCAAAATCCACGATGTAGGCATTGTCAATCGTAAATCCGTACGCATTGCCTATCTTGTTGAAAATTCTGATTTGTTCAGGTATTTTTTCTTTGTTCTTGTCTCCATACAGCAGGAACTTGCAATAGTTATCGGGCAGGTCATGATAATCCGGGTATAGGGTTTCTCGGGTAGTTGAGACATATATTGGCGCAAAAAACTATAGTCATTTGCCGTGAGGTCAAGGGTCTTCACCTCATTGTATCTTTCCGCAAACAAAATTGATAAAATTATATGATGCAGGTCTTCCAGAGAGCTGAAATTTTTTTCATTGAATTCCATTGGTGTATTTACTATTTCATCTCCTTTTAAATATCCTTTTCCCAATGGAAGGCTGCCCTTGTAAGAAAAGTTTAAATTATTGTAAGCTGGTTTTTGCTGATAGAGTTGCTGATTTGTTTGTTTGTCATAAAAAGTAATTCCATTGGTATGCCTATTTTCCTCTGTGGTCAGCGGAACTGAAAGGCGGTGCGTAATTCTGGTATCTGTATACCCTTTGGATTTCAAAATTTCATTAAAATCTTTCTGACCTATGAACTCATAAAGCCTGTTGTTTGCGTCGTTATCACTGGCAATAAAAATTTTCTTAATATAATGAGCTAAGGACGGCATTGAGTTTTCAGCTGTTGAATCTTTTATTACTGCGGTTTGTCCGGTGTAGGAACTGTCTGTGAGCATGACGTCATTAAAGTCAAGATCCTTGATTTTTAGTTTATTAATTTTTTCAAGTGCGAGGGCAGCGGAATATATTTTAATCGTACTCGCCGGATAGAAATACTCATTAATTCCCGTTCTGTAGGTATAGGTAGTAAATTTAGGATGGTTCTTTTTATCTCTGTTGATTTGGGTATAGATAATTTGTAATTTATATTTTGCCGGATTCTGTACAATATCCCTACCCAAAGAATCAGCATGCCTTAGTAAATATTTTCTATAAATGGTTCTTTATTTGTTTGGCCGTAACCAAAACCAAAAACTAAAAAGGATAGCAGAAAAAAACAAATTGACTTCATGTTTTATTTTACATTTAATATTGGTATCGGAAAAGTAAACATTTAAAATGGCAATAAAAAAAATGACAAGTGGTTACTTGTCATTTTTATTTAGGATGGCTTGATAAAAAAATGTTTACATTTTTCTTAACCAATCGTTAATCGAGACTTCTTTTGATATGATTGAGGAGAGTTCATTTATGCCCACCCTGTCCTGTTTCATAGAATCCCGGTATCTCAGTGTTACCGTTCGGTCTGTAATAGTCTGGTGATCCACAGTTATACAAAACGGAGTTCCCGCTGCATCCTGTCTTCTGTATCTTCTGCCAATTGCATCTTTTTCATCATAGGTAACCATAAAATCAAATTTAAGCTCATCCATAATTTCTCTTGCTATTTCTGGAAGACCATCCTTTTTGACCAAAGGTAATATTGCGGCCTTCACAGGAGCCAATACAGCGGGAAGCTTTAAAACAGTTCTCTCTGAACCATCCTCTAAAACCTCATCGAGCAGGGACTCTGAAAATACGGCCAGGAACATTCTGTCTAATCCAATTGAAGTTTCAATTACATAGGGAACATAACTTTCATTGAGCTCTGGGTCGAAGAACTGTAATTTTTTACCGGAATACTGTTCATGCGCTTTAAGGTCAAAATCTGTTCTTGAATGTATGCCTTCCAGTTCCTTAAATCCAAAGGGAAATTCAAATTCGATATCCGCCGCAGCGTTGGCGTAATGTGCCAGCTTATCATGGTCATGAAAACGGTATGATTTTCTTTTTAGACCCAGGGATAAATGCCAGTTTAACCGCTTGGTTTTCCATTCTTCATACCATTTTAATTCATCACCTGGTCTAACAAAAAACTGCATTTCCATCTGTTCAAATTCACGCATTCTAAAAATGAATTGTCGAGCGACGATCTCATTTCTAAAAGCCTTTCCGGTTTGGGCGATACCAAAAGGGATTTTCATACGCCCGGATTTCTGAACATTCAGGAAATTGACGAAAATACCCTGTGCCGTTTCGGGTCTGAGGTAAAGATCCATGGCACTGTCTGCCGAGGCACCTAATTTTGTACCGAACATAAGGTTGAATTGTTTTACATCCGTCCAGTTTCTAGATCCGGAAACAGGGCAGGTAATTTCCAAACTCTTCTATCAGGGCCTTTACATCGGCAAGATCTTCCTTTTCCAGAGAACGCGCCATTCTCTTTAAAATTTCCTCTTTTTTAGAAAGGTATTCCGAAACTTTTGGGTTTGTGGCGATAAACTGCTGCTCATTAAAAGATTCACCAAATCTGGTTGCAGCCTTTTCGATTTCCTTTTGCGCCTTTTGATGCAGTTTTTCTGCGTATTCCTCAATCAGCACATCAGCCCGATATCTTTTCTTTGAGTCCTTGTTGTCAACCAGGGGGTCATTAAATGCATCAACGTGTCCGGATGCCTTCCAGGTTGTAGGATGCATAAAAATAGCTGCATCCAGACCCACTATGTTTTCATTCATCTGCACCATGGCTTTCCACCAATAGTTACGGATATTATTTTTCAATTCACACGCCATTTTGTCCATAATCATACACGGCACTAGACCATCATATATTTTCGCTGGACTGGAAGATGAATCCATACTCTTTGGCATGGGATATTACCTTTTTAAATTTTTCTTCATTGTTTTTCATGCGGCAAAAATAAATAAAATACCGGGTACAGAAAATAAAAAAGACTGCCTAGGCAGTCTTTTTATTAGCTTAATATTAAATTTTCTTACAAACCTAAGAAGGAATCATCTAAAACGAGTTTAGATACACCTGCAAGTTTGCCTTCAACATATACTTTGATAGGGTAAGTACCTTTTTCAAATTGAGAACCAGTATTTTCTACAAACATAACTACATCCAATTCTGCATTGGCGTAATTAATTGTGGTCTCATCAGTATATTTAACTTCAGTCCCATCTTTTATGGTTACTGTTCCTTTGGCGTTAACGACACTACCATTTGGTTTTTGTAAAACCACATAAGCCTGTTTGTCTCCAGGAGTGGCAATTTCATTTTCCATCAACCTGAATTGTATCTTGATAGCGTCTGTTTTTTGAGCTTTTGTTGTTTCGGTATATTTTCCGTTTGAACGTTTATTCAATGCAGTTACCTTAACTTCCTTGATGTTTAAAGCGCTTCCAATTTCTACTTTTCTGGCAAGATCCTTATTAACAGTGGTGAGTTCTTCATTAGTTGTTGTCTGTATCTGCAATTGACCTGAAAGGCTGTCCTTTTCGTCAATTAAAACATTTGAGACCATTTTTAATGAATCTACTTCATCCAGAAGTCGTGCATTAATTGCTTCCAAACCTGCTATCTGATTTTTATACCTTCTAAGAACAGCTGCATTGGCCTGAGAAACATTCTTTACAGAATCTTTCAATGCTACAATTTTTGACTTTTCAATAGTTAAGGAATCAGTTAATGAAGTGTTCTTTGCAATGGCGATGTCATACTTTTCTTCCATTGCAGTCAAATTAGCAATAATCTGCTCTTTTTCATCCTGAAGGTATTTTACAGCTTCTTTATGGTCCCGTGACATAAAAAAAGTGTAACCAATCAGCAGAAAAAGTAACGCAGTTAATGCAATTAGTAAAATTCTGTTGTTTTTGTTTGAAGTTTTTTCTTCCATAATGTGTACATTTTTAATTAATCGTAACTTATATAACGTCAAAAATTAAATTTATTGTGTAAAAAGAATATTTTTGTTTACAAATTAGAAATTAATTGATTAACAGTTATATGCGCTGCAAATTTAGTGATATTATTCAGATATTTTTCCCAAAAACCTGTGTTATTTGCGAAAATACGCTGGCTTATAGGGAAGAAACCGTTTGTGTTTCCTGCAGGGCAGGCTTATCTGTCACTAATTTTACTCAGGAAACGGAAAATCAACTTGAAAAGAATTTTTACGGACGTGTATTACTCGAGGAAGGTACAGCCCTATTATATTATAACGTTGGGAATCCTACACAAAAATTATTGCATCAGTTAAAGTACAAAGGCAGGGAAGATGTAGGTGTATTTTTAGGGAACTGGCTTGGAGAAGAAATCAGTTGTTCTGAAAGATTTAAAGGTATTGAAGTCGTTATGCCGGTTCCCTTACATCCAAAAAAAGAAAGGTTGCGTGGCTATAATCAGGTCACAGAATTTGGAAAATGTATTTCCGGCTTTTTGCAGGTTCCCTTTGTCGAAAATGTGCTCATCAGGAAAGTTTATAAAGAATCGCAGACAAAAAAAGACCGGATACACAGAATGCTTTCGGAAACTATTTTGAGGTTAATGACCTTGCTTCTTTCAGGAAATAAACATGTTTTACTTTTAGATGATGTTGTTACAACCGGTAGCTACTTTAGAGGCTTGCTGCCAGGCTTTGTATCAAATACCCGGGATAAAAATAAGTGTTGCAGCCATGGCTTATACCAATTAGTACGGTTTCGGCTATATAATTTTTGTTTTTTCACAGCAACAAGGCTTATAATATTAGCCAAATTATATGTTAATTTGTAAAAAAATGGATATGCGAATTCATTCTTGGCTGATACTTATCTTTTTGCTGCTTATCCTGAGTTGTGCCCGGAGAGGAAGGCCTAAAGGGGGGCCAAAGGATGAGGATAAACCGGTTATGGTAAAGGCTGAACCTGATTACGGAACCGTAAATTTTAAGGCAAAGGAAATTAAATTGTATTTTGATGAATTTATAAAATTAAAGGATATCTCCACCCAGTTGGTAATATCACCCCCCCTTAAGTACCAGCCGATTATTGTTCCACAGGGTACTGCAAGCAAATATATCTCAATCAAGATTTTGGATACCCTTCAGGAGAATACAACCTATATCGTTCAATTTTGGTAAAAGTGTTATTGATAATACTGAAGGTAACGTGCTTGAAAATTTTAAATATGTTGTTTCTACAGGCGATTATATTGATTCGCTAAGCGTTAAAGGGTTTGTCAAAGACGCGCTGCTCTTGAAACCGGATAAAAATATTGTCGTTATGCTCTATAAATACGAGGAGAATTTCAATGATTCTGTGGTATTTAAAGAAAGGCCAAGTTATGTTGGAGCGATGCTGGACAGTGTTAATTACGAAATTACCAATATAAGGGATGGGAAGTATGTATTGCTGGCTATGAATGACAACAATAAAAATTTAAAATACAACCCCAAAGATGACAAGATAGGTTTTTATAATGGAGTTGTTGAAGCTCCGACGGACTTAAGCTATCCGCTGGTTTTATTTCCTGAGGATAAACCCTTCAAATTACCCGCTAAACCCAGTGAGATCTCTAAAGGCCTTATTTATTTCGGTTATGAAGGAAATGCAGATAGCTTGAAAATTGATGTGTTGTCGGAGAAAAATGCAGATTTCCGGTCACACCATGAATGGATATCAAATCGGATACTGTTAAATATTGGTTTAATAACTATAATCAAGACAGCATTCAGTTTCAGGTGACCAACAAAAACTTCTCTGATAAATTCTTTATTAAACTTCGTAAAAAGGAAATAGACACACTTAAATTGGTTTCCGGTACAAGGGGAGGTCTGGAATTAAGAGATACTTTAAAACTGGGTACCAATAATCCTGTTTTTGAAATAGATACATCTAAAATCGCTCTTTATAAACAGGATTCTATAAGGATTAAATACGCCATCGAGACCGATCCATCGAAACTGAATTTGTTATTTTACTTTACTAAGGAATTCGATATGAATTATAGTCTCAATTTAAAATCAGGAGCGTATACTGACATATTCGGAATCAGTAATGACAGTGTGGTGCAAAAATTCAATACAAAAAGACCTTCCAATTACAGTTCTGTATTTATTACTTTAAAGAATGTGAAGTCATATCCGTTGATTGTTCAGTTGATGAATGAGAGAGGAGCTATTGGCGCCACAACGCATATACTCAGGGAGGAAGAGATCCAGTTCGAAAATATAATGCCAGGAAGATACAAGGTAAGGGTCATCTACGATTCCAACAAAAATAAGAAAATGGGACAGTGGAAACTACCTTGCTAAAATACAACCGGAGGAAGTGTATTATTTTAAGACCGTTCTGACCGCCAATGCGAATTGGGAGATTGTTGAGACCTTTATTTTGGAATAACCTTCCTATTTTGGTAAGTCCAGGATATATTTTTTACCGGATTTGTTGTTCAGTTTGGGTTCCATTAGCCATGGATTCAATATCTTCAGGTCTTTATAGGAAACGCTATGTTCAGCAGCGAAATCAGCCAGACTTAATATTTCCTTTTCAACCTCCACTTTTTTTATCGATTTCAGGGTATACAGGTCTTCCTGATCAAACAAAAAGCCGTACTTTTTGGGATTGGTCATTATTTCCTTTGTTGCCACAATCCTGGGAACATATCTTGAAGTTTCTGTATTCAGATAAAGATCGTAATAGGAATCGGATTTCTGAATTTCCTGCACTTTTGTTATGCCGGCCATCCCTGCATTATAGGATCCGGCAACAAGCGCCCAACTGCCAAATTTTTCGTACGCTTTCAATAAATATTGGCAGGCAGCCACTGTTGACTTTTCGAGGTGGTTGCGCTCATCTACATTTTCATTTACCTCAAGGCCAAATTCTTTTGCCGTAGCCGGCATGATCTGCCAAAACCCTTTAGCTCCTGAAGGGGAAGTGACATTCAACAAGCCGCTTTCAATTACAGCAAGGTATTTAAAATCATCGGGAACCCCGTATTTTTTCAGGATTGGTTCAATTACAGGAAAATATTTATGGGCCCTCTTGAAATTCAAGAGGGTATTGGATTGCCAATACACATTAACCAGCAATTCACGGTCTATCCTTTCACGGACATCCATATCGTTCAAAGGTACTTTTTCGCCTGCAAAGGAAAGATTCTCTGGAATTTTAAGGGCTTTTACCTCATAGTACATACCTGTACTTTTTTGACCTGCGTTTTTGTCTTCAGAAATTTTCGCATTGATAAAGAAGGAAGCGATTATGAGTATGCTTAGCAGGGCCAAGTTTCGAGCTGTATTTTTCATAATGATTTTATTTAAAGGGACTTTTAAAATTAGAAAATTTTTGGGCGTTTTGATCTTTAAGGGCTAACACAGGATTGGTAATTTCCCACTTTATACCAAGTTGCTCGTCATTCCATAGCAATGAGTCTTCAGCCTCCTTATAATAATAATCAGAACATTTATAATTTACAATGGTATTGTCTTCAAGACTTAAAAAGCCGTGAGCAAACCCTACAGGAATAAATAATTGCAGTTTGTTTTTGTCGCTGAGAACATGGCCGAAATAATTTCCGTATGTTGGTGAAGATAGCCTCAGGTCTATGGCCACATCAAATATACTTCCAGAAATAACGCGCACTAATTTTGCCTGTGCATGAGGAGGTTTTTGAAAATGAAGGCCTCTGAGCACACCTTTTTGAGACAGGGATTCATTGTCCTGAACAAACTTAACTTTTTGAAGGCTTTCAAATTCGCGTTCATTGAAACTCTCCATAAAAGTAGCCTCTTTCATCATAAAACACCTTTGGTTCCAGCAAAAGTATATCAGCAATCAATGTCGTTTTTGTGGTCATTATTTAATAAAATAGTATTAATTAAGTTGCCAATTGTTTTTGCTTTTGTAAGAATCATTGTGTGTGTTCCGCCCTCGATACTGATAATATTTTGTAAATATTTTTTTGGAAATACCTGATCATTTGTACCGTGTATATGCACAACTTCCGATTCAGCTATTGACTGATCCCAACATAGCATGTTTTTTGTTGCCCAAAGTAAATACAATTTATCTTTAACCGACATGTATTTCTGGTACATGTACAGCTTTCTTTTTAACAACTTACCAACACCCAGAAACTGCAGTTTTTCGAAATTCGAATTTACCGATAACAGGCGATAACTGATATAATTTCAGGTGTCTGACCAACTTTAACCTGCGAGGTAATTCGTGCTTTGATTTAATACTTGAAATAATGATCACTTTTTTTACAACCCTTATCTTGGCAATTTCCTGAGCAATAACACCACCAAAAGATATGCCAACCAAAATTAAATGTTCTTCTTTAATCTGTTCCGCCATTCTGATTGAGTAACTTTGAAGTGATTCTGTAGTGTTTACGGGGCTAATCCATTCCAAAAAATGTACATTAAAATGCTCCGCAGACAGGTTCAGGTGCTCAAATATGGCCCTATCGGTTCCCAGGCCGGGAATAAAGTAAATATTGAGCTTGTCAAATATAGGTTCCATTAAAATGATATTAACCAGGTATTACAATGTACTGACCTCTTTAAGAAAACCAATTTCTACATGACCATTTTCATCGATACCGGTGAGTATAACGCGATGTGCGGTATTGATCAGGTCAGGGTCATAAGCAGTCTGGACTTTTACATAATTTTCTGTAAATCCAAACATTAGTCCGTTTTTGTTCTCTCCTTCCAGAAGTACCGTTAATTCCTTGCCTATCTGACTTTCATAAAAGGCCCTGCGTTTTTTTGCCGAAAGGCCACGCAGCATTTTACTGCGTTTATTTCTGATATTCATTGGAATCGAACCGGGCATTGTAATAGCTTCTGTATTTGGTCTTTCCGAATAGGTAAAGACATGGAGATAAGATATAGGCAATTCATTCAGATAATTATAGGTTTCCAGGAACAGCTCATCTGTTTCACCCGGAAAGCCTACGATAACATCTACACCTATACAGGCATCGGGCATTAATTTTTTGATCTGATGAACCCTGTTCGAGTAAACATCTCTCGTGTACCTTCTTTTCATCAATTTGAGGAGGTGATCGCTTCCGCTTTGCAGGGGAATATGAAAATGGGGAACAAATTTTTTTGATGAAGCTACGAATTCAATCGTTTCATTCTTTAAAAGATTGGGCTCGATAGAAGAAATTCTGAATCTTGCGATACCTGTAACCTCGTCGAGCGCTTTGATCAGGTCTAAAAAGGTATGCTCATGTTTTTTGTTTCCAAATTCTCCTTTCCCGTAATCACCAATATTGACTCCGGTAAGCACAATTTCCTTTATTCCTTTATCCGCTATTTCATGGGCATTTCGCAAAATATTTTCACGCGAATCGCTCCGTGATATTCCACGTGCAAGTGGAATGGTGCAATAGGTGCATTTGTAATCACAGCCATCCTGTACTTTTAAAAATGCACGCGTTCTGTCACCTATAGAATAGGAGCCTTCATAAATATTGGCTTCTTCGATTTCACAGGAGTGTACTTCGCCAATTGTATTTTTTGACAGGTCATTTAAATAATCGGTGACTTTAAATTTTTCTGTGGCACCCAATACAAGATCAACGCCATCTACATTTGCAAGTTCTTCCGGTTTTAACTGGGCATAACAACCTACTGCAATGACAAAAGCATTTTCATTTTGCTGCAGGGCGGTACGAACTATAGTTTTAAACCGCTTATCTGCATTGTCTGTAACAGAGCAGGTATTTATGACATAAATATCCGCTTTTTCTTCAAAACCAACTTTTTTAAATCCCTGTGCCTGAAAGTTACGGGAGATCGTTGATGTCTCTGCGAAATTTAATTTACATCCCAGGGTATAAAATGCTACTTTTTTATCATTCACTGTTTCAGATCCTTTGCGCTGGCAAAAATACAAATTTTAAACTGTCGTAAACTTTAAAGAGAAATAAAAAAGAGAGCTAAACTTAATGCAGGGTATTAGAGTCCGATTCTTGCCATAACCGGGAAATGATCGGAATAGATTTCTGTAAAATTCTGATGTTCATTTACTTCCATAGTTTCATCTACAAGTATAAAATCAATACGAAGTGGGTATTTTCTTAAATCAAAAGTCTTTCCAAAGCCTTTACCGGCCTCAATAAATGTATCGGACATCTCCTTTTTGATCTGGTGATAGACCCACGAATATGAGGTATTGTTAAAATCCCCGCAAATGATAATTTTTCCGGGTAAATTGTGCTTTGTGCTGTAAAAATTTTTCGACCTGTTCCTGCTGTTTTACAAAGCCTTTGGTAAGCCGTTTAATAATTTTATCAGATTTTTCCTCAATCAGTAATTCCTGATTTTTTCCTAACCTAAGTGACTCAAGATGGATATTGTATATTCGGATAGTGTCCTTATTTCTGAGTATATCTACATAGATTGCATTGTTTGATGAATTATCAAAATCGACAGATCCTTTGGAGATGATCTTGTATTTAGAAAAGATCGCCTGACCGAAGCTGATCTTTTCTCCCTTGAGGACAATTGACTTATAGGGATAATTAAAATTGACTTTGCTATTGGGGCTGTATCTTGAAGGTACAAGTATATCCGGATCATTTTTATGGATGAAATCGACGATATTGGTGGCTAAATTTTTCTTTATTTATCCAGTTATATTTATTAAATAAATGAACATTATAGGTCATTAACGATATTTCATTGTTGCTCGTGATCACTTTTTTGTTAAACTCATACGGAAATGCAGATAAGGAAATGGATAAAACAATGCAAAAAACAGACAGAAAAATTTGTCTTTTAAAACCGGTAATTATCCAATAAATAATAAAAACAAGATGGGCGCTCAAGAGAAAAGGCACCATTAGGCTGATAACAGCAATAAGCGGAAAAGTTTTAGGGGCGATATAGGGAATGACAAATGAAGCTATAAATAAGAGAGCGCAAATATTATTAAAAAAAAAGACGATCTTATTGAATAACGACAAATCCTTCATGCGCTTATTTTTTGCCTGTATCAAATAAAAATTGCTTTTCTTCACGACTCAGCGCATCATAACCCGATTTGCTTATCTTATCTAAAATCAGGTCAATTTTTTTTTGTTCTTCATTTTTAATTTGTGCCACATATCGGGAAGGGTTTTCATTTTTGTGCACAGTTCTAAGATTTTTTCTGTTCGCCTTTGGCCTTTTGAGTCTATTTTTTGGCACTGTGATTCCGTTGTTCACAAAATTTAAGGTCGTCAGAAAGCCTATAAAAGCACCTCCGAGGTGGGCGAGGTGTCCGCCTGCATTTCCCATGGGCATTTGAAGAAGGTCCAGAATAAGAACAAAAAAAAGAATATATTTTAGTTTCACAAAGCCAATAAATTGGAATCTCAGTGAATAATTAGGAATAAGAGTGGCCAATCCGGCCAAAATGCTCATTACCCCTGCAGAGGCGCCTACAAGCAGGGAATTGGTGGATTTGAGCACGGGAAGGTAATTGTAGCTCAACAGAAAAACGAGTCCGCCAAATAGGATACCGGCGAAGTAATAATACAAAAATTGTTTTTCAGTGAAATAATCCAGAAATAAAGTCCCAAAATAATAAAGCATAACCAGATTAAAGAGAATGTGTATAAAACCATCGTGCAAAAAACCATAGCTAATGATCGTCCAGGGTTTAGCAGCAAATTACCAAAACCGGGACTCAGCGCGAACCAATCAAATAATAAATTGGAAGGATTATTTAAAAAGAAGGAGAAGGTATTGAATATCAGAGAAATTAAAAAAAATGCAAGTGTGAAATAAATAATTCTGAATACCACATTGGCATTTAAAAACTTATGTTGAATATTTTTGAACTGTAAATTCACAATTTGGAAGGATTAATTTAAATACTAATTCCAGCGATTGAACTGATTTTTTTTCCAATACTGCATCATGATAAAACCGATAATAGCTCCGCCAACATGGGCAAAATGGGCAATACCGCCACCAAAAAGGGAAAATCCCGTTACACCTGAAAACAGATCCAGAGCGATCAGAACAGGAATAAAATATTTTGCTGCGATTGGCACCGGAAAAAAGATCAAGGCCAGTTTGGCGTTAGGGTAAGACATGCCAAAAGCAACCAATACCCCATAGATTGCTCCCGAAGCTCCTACCGCTGGTGTATGGTATATCTGGTAGAATTCAGAGAGTTTTTTTTCGGGAATGGCAGAAAGAATATCAGGGTTATACTGACCTGTATTTAGAATATTCTGAATACTCTCAGCATCCATGCCTAACTGAACCAAATCCTGATAAATATTGTTAAACTGAAAATAATTAACTGCAGTATAAATGAGGCCGGCACCAAGGCCTGCAGAAAAATAGAAAAAAAGAAATTTGTTCCTGCCCCACATGTTTTCAAGGGGTGTTCCAAATGCCCATAGTGCATACATGTTAAAAAGTATATGCGCGAAGCCCCCGTGCATGAACATATGGCTAACAAATTGCCATATACCAAAATGTTCATTTTTCGGAAAATAAAGTGCCAGCCATTCCTGCAAATTCAGTCCTAGAAGGGGACCTACTGCAAACAAAATGACATTGATAATTATAATATGCTTAACAGCTTCCAGTAATTCTTCCCATGGACTTTAATTAAGATTCGAATTTTTCCTGAATAAAATCCGATGTAAGTGTTATAAATATTTTTTTACCAAATGGTGAATAGTTTGGTTCTTTGCACAAAAATAATTTATTTAATATTTTCTTCCTGTTCTTTATTTGAAAGTTTTACACCATTTTTTATAGCCATTGCGCTTTGACATGCTTTTTGAAATCGTATCAATCTGGCTGTAACTTTGGTTTGGCTTGTCACTTTGCAAATTTTCTATCAAGGTTTCAAAGAGGTCATTAAATTTCTAAAAGGTATATTACTGGGCATTGATAAAATAAAGAGCTGGTTGTTTTTTTTTATTTCGAAATGAAAACCTACACTTTCAAGATCAGATTGAATCTCTAAGAATAAATGGAACTTCAATTTCTAAAAGATGTATGACCTTGGGAAACAATAGCTTCTGACTGCCTATACCTTCGAAAGTGATCTTGGTCAGATAATCTTCATACAAAATCCTCTGGTGGGCAGCATTTTGGTCAATGACGACCAAACCAGACTTAATGGCTCCTAAAATGTATTTATTATGCAATTGGTAGGTGCTGAAATAAGGAGTTTTTTTATCATCAAATAAATTAGATACAACCTGCTCATATTCAAAATTGATATTTCTGATTGCAGCACTTTCTTTTTCGTTTTTTGATTCAATATAAAGTGATTCCCAGTTTTTGGTATCGTTTCCTTGAAATTTCACCTGGGGTTGGGTATTACTGGCAAAAGGATTAAAATCAGGATCAACTGTAATGGCCGGATTGGTGATTTCCTTATTTCTGTACTGATAGGGAATATCCATGTTGGGGTCCCTGTTAAAATCGAGTAAGGGAGAAGCATTGTACTGTCCCAGACTGTGCTTTACCGAAGCCCGCAATATTGCGTACAGATCTTTTTCATTATCAAATTTGACTTCTGTTTTTGTTGGATGGATATTTACATCGATGCTATTGGGTGGAACCTGAAGATACAGAAAATAGGAGGGATGGTAGTTTGCCGTAATCAAATTTTCATAGGCAGCATGCACGGCGTGATCAAGATACTGATTCTTAATATACCTGTCATTTACAAAAATAAATTGTTCACCTCTGTTTCTTTTTGCAAAGTTTGGCTTGGTCACAAAACCGGTTACTTTAAGGATATCTGTATTTTCCTGAATTGGGACCAGTTTTTCATCTATCCCTTTGCCAAAAAGATGCACCAGGCGCTGTTTGAGGTTAGCCGACTTCAGGTTGTAAATTTCGTTATCGTTGTGAATAAGAACAAAAGCTGTTTTTGGGTAAGTTAGGGCTATTCTTTGAAAAGCATCAATAATATGACGGGTTTCAATGGCATTCGACTTTAAAAAATTGCGGCGGGCAGGAATATTGTAAAATAAATTCTTAACTTCTATGTTTGAGCCGGTCGCCGTATGAACTGGTTCCTGAGAGATCACCCTGCCGCCCTGCATAACCAAATGGGTTCCTAATTCCTGTTCTTGTTGTTTGGTTTTTATTGTTACATGCGATATTGCTGCAATAGAGGCAAGGGCTTCACCCCGGAAGCCGTTCGTGTGCAAATTAAAAAGATCTTCAGCGATTCTTATTTTTGAAGTGGCATGCCTTTCAAACGCCAGCCTGCAGTCTGTAGGACTCATTCCGAGGCCGTTGTCGATAACCTGAATCAATGACCTTCCGGCTTCTTTTAAAATAAGTGTGATTGATGTTGCACCTGCGTCAACGGAATTCTCCAGCAATTCTTTGACCACAGAAGCAGGTCTTTGCACAACCTCACCTGCCGCAATTTGATTTGCTACATTATCAGGAAGTAGCTGAATGATATCCAAAGGTTAAAAAAGTTTATGGATTTCTAAAAAATAGGCAAAAATTGCGACCAGAATGGTTATAATAATCGCCAGCCGAATAGCTGAATTTCTGTCAGCATCACTTTTTTTATGCCTGGCCCAATCTTTTCGAAGGTTATCTTTGGTTATGGTAAGTTTTGAATTAAGACCTGTAGCTTCATTTGCATCAGCGTTTTTTTTCATTTGCTCATGACGTTCCTTTCTCGGATCATAATACCGTGGCTTATAATCAAAAACATAATAAGAATTGGGTTTAAAGAAACTTCCTAGCATGACAAAAAATTATACCAATTACAAAGATACATATTGGCAACGGCTAATCCAATAAAGTTTTGTTAAAGTAAGAAATCACGGCAGTAATAACCTGTCTTATTGCAACTTAAAAAGACTTATCAAAGAGATAAATTTTTTAATGAGGCCATTTTTATTGCTGCAACAGCGCATTCTACACCCTTATTTCCGTGTTTTCCCCGTACACAGTCTTATCGACTGCTGTTTATTATTGTCTGTTAACAAACAAAATATAGTGGGAGTATTAATATTGTAAATCGAAATATCTTTTACTCCTGACTCACCGCTTCACAAACAAAATCAAAATGCCTTGTCTCTCCCTGAATCACATTACTTATGGCGATGAGGGCATCAAACTTTTTGGTTTCCAAAAGCTTCTTACAACCGAAAATTAATTCAAAACTTCCTGGTACCCTGGTGATATGCAAATGATCATCGATAGCTCCGTGCGCATGCAGGGTTTTCAGGGCACCGTTTAAAAGGCTTTCTGTTATATCAGGATTCCACTCAGAAACAACAATCCCAAACCGAAAATCTTTCGCGTCTGGGATCGTATTTGCATTGTATAAAGATAAATTTCCTGTAGCCATCAATAAAATTATTTTTCTACAGCCATCTTTGCCCGATGAATAAAGATGTCAATCTGTTTGGCTTCTTCAGACAAAGGATAATCTTTTTTTATTCTTTCAAAAAAAGCTCCGGCTTTTTCATAATTTTTTAGATCCGTCGCCGTCTGACCCGCTTTAAAAAGGTACAATGGACTTGTAAAATCATTGTCTTTCAGGTTGGCTGCTTCCTCATAGTATTTAAGTGCATCTTCCGGCTGGTTTATTTCAGTGAATGCATCACCTATATTTCCTTTAGCAAGTGTACCCAAAATTTCGTCATCAGATTTAAAATCATTCAGGTATTTGATCGCATTTTCATAGTCGCTTTTTTCAGGTAAGCAATACCACTCATATACTTTGCCAAATTACCTGCCTTCGTGCTTCCATAATTTTCAATAATATCTACCAATCCGAACTTACCATCTCCTCCGTTTAATGCAACAGTGAAAAGCGAATCTGCACTTGCCTCTGTATTCAGAGCCTGCTCAAAATATTTTTTTGGAAAAGCCAGCTCATCAGCTGCTTCTTTTTCTTTAGGTTCAAGAACAAATTTAGTGTAAGCAATATATCCTACAATCGCCAATGCAATCGAAAGCAAGCCTATAAAAATAGGGCGCTTATTCTTTTCAACCCATTTTTCAGATTTTGACGCTGTTTCATCTAATGTGTTAAAAACTTCAGCTGTTGTGCTGTGTTCTTCAATATTTGTGATGTTAGTTTTTTTACTCGTACTTGCCTTTTTCTTATAAGTAGCCATCGTCTTGAAAATTTTGCCGCAAAAATATAATATTATTTTATATCTTAGGGTGTTTTTGAATTAATTTTTGTTTTTTTGTAAACAAGTTGATTTGACTAAATATTTTGTATATAATTGAAATACAATTGTTTACATTCTATTAATCAATAATAATATTGTTCGGTATTGTCTTTTGGTCTTTTTATAACTTTTCGGTAATGAATCATTGTATTTACGGATAAAATTCATGCATTTAAAAACATTGTCTTTGGTAAATTTTAAAAATTTTGATGCTCAGTTTATGGAGTTTGATTCAAAATTGAACTGTATTGTTGGAGACAATGGTAAAGGAAAGACAAATATTATTGACGCCATTTATCATTTGTCCTATACCAAAGGCTATTTTAATGCGGTTGCAACCCAGAATATTCAGCATGAGAAGGATTTTTTCATGATAGAAGGTAATTTTGAGAGAAAAAACAAATCAGTAATTGTGAACTGCAGCCTGAAACGCGGACAGAAAAAAGGTCATAAAGAAAAACGGTAAAGAATATGAAAAGTTATCCGATCACTATGGCTTTTTACCAGCTGTTATTATTTCACCTGCAGATACAGACCTAATAAAAGAGGGCAGTGAAGTCAGGAGAAAGTTTATCGATGGAGTGATTGCCATGGATGACCGTGACTTTTTGCAGGATGTGATCAATTATAACCAGGTGCTGAGTCAAAGAAATGCCTTATTAAAGTATTTTGCTGCAAACAGGACTTTTGATCAGAATAATTTGGAAATCTATAATGACCTCCTGGCACAGCTGGGAGTAAAAATATTTGAAAAAAGAAAAAAATTCGTTCAGAAATTCAGTCTGATTTTCGAACAGAGGTATAAGCAGATTTTGGGTTCAGAATCAGGATGGGAACAGGAGAAGATTTCGCTGGTATTCAGATCACAATTAGAAAAGCATGACATGAATGAGCTTTTTGCAAAGAGTCTCGACGGATAAGTTATTGCAGTTCACTACTTGTGGTATTCACAGAGATGATCTCGTATTTGAAATGAATGGTTTTCCGATAAAGAAATTTGGCTCGCAAGGCCAGCAGAAATCCTTTTTGATTGCGCTAAAACTTGCTCAATTTGACTTTGTTAAACAATTGACTAAAATTAGCCCCATATTGCTTCTTGACGATATTTTTGATAAACTCGATGACCATAGGGTAAGCAGGCTGATTGAACTGGTGAATGACGACAATTTTGGTCAGATTTTTATTACCGATACCCATACGGAAAGAACAGAGTCTTTTGTTAAAACAGTGAATGAGCAATATAAAATATGTAGGTTGTAAAAAAAATAAAGTAGGAACATGACAAGGGAAAACAATATCATGCGTATTGATGTAATTCTTGAGGAAGTGCTTGCCAAAGGCTCTTTGCAAAAGGGAATTGATGCAATTGAAGTTAAACAGGTTTGGCAAGAAGTGATGGGTCTTGGTATAGCGAGCTATACTGAGGATGTGGTTTTAAAAGGACAAACTTTAATTGTAAAGCTCCATCTTCAACTCTAAAGGAAGAGTCGGGTTATGGAAAAGATAAATGATTGCCATGCTCAACGAGGTACTCGAAAGAACCTGATAAAAGTATAAGTTGATTTAATCAGGTTACCGCATAAAAGGTCTATAATCTAAGCGGAATGTTTCTTGAAAACATCGAAATTATTGTGACAGAAAATTATGGAATTTAAAACAGGTTTATTGGTCTTATTGGGTCTGTTACTTTCCTTGACTATTAGCTACTTAGTTATACATCCTACAAGTCACCGACAAAAAGATACTTCAGATATACTTGCACCTATTAACGGGCAATATCACTTTTGGTATTTTTCTTCTTTTAATCAATCTGGATTAAACATTAGGACGCTATGAGAATCAAAAGCCCAGGGCCATCCTGCTTTTAGATAATTCCTCTTCTGATGCTTAGGGAGGTAAAAAAGGATAGCCTGGAAAGGTTCCCTAACGAACTTATAAATAATAAAGACTTCAACAAAAAAATATGATCTGCAGGTATATTCTTTTGGAGAAGAGAATCAGCATGAAGGATTTCACTTTTATTTGATAAACAGTACACAGATATTTTTGACCCGATTCAAAAGTTAAATAAAACCTATGAAAAAGATGCGGCTTTATTTGTTCTTGTTACCGACGGGAATCAGAATCAAGGCAGGAATTTTGAACAACTTAATTCGTTAAAACAAGTATTTCCTGTTGTTGTGGGTGATACAACGAAAAAAAGACCTCAAAATTACCAGGGTGAATAGCAATAAATATAGCTACGTCAATCATACCTTCCCAATAGAGGTCTTTGTAAATTATCAGGGTTCGGGCAAGGTAGATCCTTGGTTATTGCGGTTTGGGAAGAAAATAAATTATTGCTCAAGGAAAAATTAACCCTCGACGAAGATAATGCATTTAAAAAACTTGAATTTCAAATAAATGCCGAAACTATTGGAAATCATTTTTATACAGTTAAAATAGGATCTTTGGACAGAGAAGAGAATCTGGTGAATAACAATTACAATTTTTCTGTCAGGGTTCTTGAAGACAAGGCCAGTATTCTACTTTTATATGATCATATACACCCTGATATTGGCTTCTGGCAGCGTATGGCCGGACAGGATAACCGAAGGAAAATTGAAGTGACACATATCTCTGAATTTAATCAGCAACTAACAGGATATTCGTTTGTTATTCTTATGAATCCAAACACAAAATTCGAAAGAATAATGAATTTGATGGAAGAAAAATCTATACCGTATCTTGGCTGCAGACAGGGGCACAACGGATTGGATATCTTGGAACCCGTGCACAGCCTTATTTTGGAGAGTAGCGGGTACATAAAACAGATAACAGGCCCTCATCAAACAAAATACTGATTTTTTTGTTGTTTAATAGCACCAGCCCTCTGGGCTTGATAACTTTCCGCCTTTAGCAAATTTAAAAGAAGGCATCAAGCCAAAGCAGAATAGCCAGGTCCAATGGGTAACAACAGCCAACTTGGCGCACAACCTGTCCTTTTATTTTTTGAGCATGGCAAAGGCAGAAAAGTCTTTCTTTTAGGAGAAAATTTATTTAGTTGGCAGTTGTACGATCAACATAAAAATGGTTCAGATCAACAGATCAAAAATTATTTTAATTCAATATTGCAGTACTTAAGTACTGAAAAGAACCATAATCAATTGGATTTATCGTATAAGCCAATATATTACGGAAATGAAGAAATAATTATTTCAGCGGCGATATACGATGCCAATTACAATTTTGATCCAAATCAGACTTTATTTTTGACACTTAAGGAGGCGAGGCATAACATTAGGAAATAAAATTCCAATGGTACTAAATAATAACACCTACGAAATAAATTACCAGATTTGGCAGCGACTGTCTATGATTTTAAAATAGAGGTTGACAAAATGGACATACACGGACAAGGCAGCTTCAATACTCTGGACTTTACCATGGAAGATCAGGAGCTATCTTCAAATATCAGCGGGTTAAGACAACTGGCGTATAATTCAAAAGGAGAATACTATACTTCTTCAAACGTTAATCTGCTGATCAACAACTTAGTTGAAAATACTGAATACAAAACAATTCAGAAAGAAATCATCACCAAAAAAACATTGATCGATTTAAAATGGTTGTTTTTTATAATTATTGTATCTTTGTCTGCAGAATGGTTTTTGAGAAAATATAAAGGACTTTTATAAATTACCATTCTTACATTATTATTTAAACAATTTATTCCCCCATTATATGCAGAATTCCAGTTTTGATTTTCCAAAAAGTATCGTTCCTTTTATTGTTTTGGGTGTTATTGCCTTAATTTTTCTTTCAAAATCAACGGTAACCATAGAGGCCGGAGAGGCCGGAGTACTTTGGAAAAGATTTGCCGGAGGGGTTGTAACGGATGAAGTGCCGCTTGGCGAAGGCTTTCATATCGTTGCCCCATGGAATGAAGTGATTAAGTATGAAGTAAGACAGCAGGAACTTACGGAAAAAATGAAGATACTTTCATCAAATGGTCTTGACATACAGCTGGAAGCAACAGCCTGGTACCAGCCTGAAGTAGAAAAATTAGGACTTTTACACCAAACCAAAGGAGAAAATTACCTTGAGAGGGTCATTAAACCTGCCATGCGTTCTGCCAAAAGAAGTGTGGAGGAAGGTATACTCCTGAACAGATCTATTCCAGTAAAAGGGATGCCATTCAGAACGAAATTTTCGAAGAAACAAAAAACAGAGTTTCAATCAAGTATATCCAGCTTAACGAAGTGCTGGTGAGGGATGTAACCTTACCGGATGCTATTAAGGATGCTATTGAGAGAAAGCTTGGACAGGAACAGGAATCATTGGAGTATGAGTTCAGATTGGAAAAGGCAACGAAAGAAGCTGAGAATAAAGCAGCGAATTTAGGCTCAGGGTAAAGGCAGATGCCAATGCCATTTTAAGTGCCTCACTCAAATGATAAGATTCTTAAAGGATAAAGGTATAGAAGCAACATTAAAGTTGGCACAGTAACCCTCCAAATGCCAAGGTTGTTGTAATTGGAAGTGGAGGATGATGGATTACCCATCATTCTTGGTAATAATTAATTATTGAATCCTATTTAACATTCTTTTTATATGACCAAATCCTTTTTAAAAAGAAACAATGCCTATACATCTCGCTGGATAGTCTTGACTATTGATGTTGTGATTGCTTTAAATGCTTTCTTTCTGGCATATCTGATCAGGTTTAATTTTACACTGAACTTTAGTGGCAACGATATGATTTTGCAATTGCCGTATATCGCGATTATTACTTTTATCAGTTTCATTTTTGTTGGTTCCTATAAGGGTATAGTCAGACATACCGGAATAAAAGATGCGATCAATGTTTTTTGGTCCGCAACTGCGATATTGATTCTCACAATGATTACAACCCTGATATTCAGATACTATGGTGTGCTTGTTGATTATGCAGTTCCCGTAGGTATCGTTGTGATCCATTATTTATTGAATCTTGTGCTGCTGATTGCCAGCAGGTTTGTCTTTAAATATTTATTCAACCGGATTATTACCACTTATAAACCACCAAAAAACATATTGATCTATGGAGCAGGTGATTCGGGATTGCTCACTTACACAACAATGAACAGCACAGTCCAGAACAACTACAAAATAGTTGGTTTTTTAGATGACAGCAAAACCAAAATAGGTAAACAGTTCAACAGGATCAAGATTTACGATCCTGATAAAATTGATGAAGAATTTATAAAGAGACACAAGATAGATGAGATCATTTTTTCCATTCAAAATATCAAGCCTTTTATACTTTTTGATAAAGTAGATAAAATGACCCAATTGCCGGTAAAAGTTAAAATTGTCCCTCCGGTACAACAATGGATCGATGGAAATCTGAATGTTTCCCAAATAAGTGATGTAAAAATCGATGATTTGCTGGACAGATTGCCCATTAAAATAAATAATCCGGTAATTCAAAAGGAATTAAATGATAAGGTAATACTGATTACCGGAGCGGCTGGTTCAATAGGAAGTGAAATAGCCAAACAGATTAGTAAATACGCATACAAGGAGCTGATTTTATTGGATCAGGCAGAATCTGCGCTTTATGATCTTCAACAGGATTTTATCAGAAGAAATATACAGAATTTTTCCGTTGTACTGGCAGATATCAGAAATGAGTTTAGAATGAAAGAAATTTTTTTAAACTCTAAGATTGATATTGTTTTTCATGCGGCTGCATATAAACACGTGCCTTTGATGGAAGATAATCCTTATGAATCTGTTAAGGTAAACATTGTGGGTACTGGCATTGTAATGAAACTTGCTGCAAAATATAACGTTAGTAAATTTGTATTTATTCCGACCGACAAGGCTGTAAACCCTACCAATGTAATGGGGCAACCAAAAGGGTCTCAGAGATTTTCGGTGGATATCTGAACGGTCAGGGAAAGACAAAATTTGTGACCACCAGATTTGGTAATGTGCTGGGATCGAATGGTTCTGTAATTCCACTGTTTAAAAAGCAAATTGAGAAAGGGGGTCCGCTCACCGTTACACACCCTGAAATAACAAGGTTTTTTATGACCATACCTGAAGCCTGTCAGCTAGTTCTTGAGGCTGGAGCAATGGGTAATGGTGGTGAAATTTACGTGTTTGACATGGGAGAATCAGTAAAAATCTTCGACCTGGCCAAGAAAATGATACACCTCAGCGGGCTGCATTACCCCAAAGATATCGATATTGAATTTACCGGTTTAAGACCAGGAGAAAAACTTTTTGAGGAATTGCTCACCAATGAAGAAGATACAATTCCAACCTATCATGAAAAAATCCTAATTGCTAAGACACAGAAGATTGATTATGAAAGGATTGTAACTTCAATAGAATTGTTACTGGAGCTTGAAAAATTATCCATGGTAGAAATCGTTGGTATCTTAAAGTCTATTGTGCCAAACTATGTTTCTCAAAATTCGCAATTTGAATCTCTTGATAAACCGGTAGTTAAGGTCAAATCGCTAAGGATAGGTTGATCTAATTTTTTGCTTCCCGAAACATTTGTTTAATCACGCGCAAGTTGTGTGTGTGTTTTTTGGTGCTGACGTTATAGATACCACTGTGGTCTATCCGGTCGATCCTGACCTCTCCAAAGCAATGAATAATATGGTTATTGCTTAAGATAATTCCGGAATGAATAATATTTCCTTCCTCATCATCAAAAAATGCCACATCACCGGCTTCACTTTCCTCAATAAAGCTAAGCACTTCTCCCTGACTGGCCTGCTGATAAGCTTCTCTTAACAAGGAATAGCCGTTAATTCTGTAAACCATTTGGGTAAATCCCAATGCGTCTATGCCAAATGGGGTTCCGCACCCGACAAATGCGGTGCCTGCAGATAAAAATGCGCTGTCGCCACTATACCCGATTTCGGTTTAAAACCAGTTTGAACAGTTCCATCATAAATAAAATGATGATTTGCTATCCACATCTTTTGATTTTTAAGGAGCGGTAATTTAGCACCGAGGGAAATCGGTAGCATGGAATCATCTTTCTGCAGGTAAGATACCAGATCATCCATATACAGGGAAGGTCCTTTAGAAATTGTATCATATTCCAATTCATCAAGAAAAATGATTTGTTGCGAACTTACCCAACCCGAGTAGTTGTCTTCATCCAGTAAAACATGTAACCAGAACCTCGTTGCTTCTAAGAATTTTGAATGTTTCACCAAATAAGATCTGTGAGATCATTTCTGCGCTATGGTAGGGTTCCTTTCTTAAAGGAATTGCATTAAGTAAACAAATGCCAAAGTTCATGCTACTTCAATAGGGTTCTTTTAAAAGGGTTTTAAATATTTTCTATGACCATTGCAGAAGCTCCGCCTCCGCCATTGCATATTCCTGCAACGCCAATTTTGCCACCATGCTGTTTAAGCACATTTATTAGGGTAACAATAATTCTGGCACCTGAGCATCCCAATGGATGGCCTAGCGAAACTGCACCACCATGCACATTGACCTTTTCAGGATTCAGACTCAGCAATTTAATATTGGCGAGGCCAACCACTGAAAAGGCCTCATTTAATTCATAGAAGTCGACTTCTGCAGGATTTATTCCGGAGCGCTTTAAGGTTTTGTTTATTGCCAGAGCGGGTGTAGTAGTGAATAATTCAGGGGCCTGGGCAGCATCGGCATATCCTCTGATTTTAGCAAGCGGTTTAAGACCCAATTCTTTCGCTTTTTCAGAACTCATCAGGACAACTGCTGCGGCTCCATCGTTTAGGGTGGAGGCATTCGCGGCGGTGACTGTCCCTTCTGGTGAGAATGCGGGTTTTAATGAAGGTATTTTATTGATTTGAACATTTTTGTATTCTTCATCCTCATTAAAAATAATTGGATCACCATTGCGTTGAGGAATTTCAACAGGAATTACCTCATTATGGAAATACCCGTTTTTCCATGCTGTGGCAGCTCTTTTATAAGATTCTATAGCAAAATTGTCCTGGTCTTGTCGGGTAAACTGATGATCGGCAGCACAAAGATCGCCGCAGGTACCCATGTGTTTTCCGTCATAAACATTGGTCAGCCCATCTTTTAAAAGGCCATCTTCCATGGTAATATTTCCGAATTTTTTTCCATTCCTTCCATCGAGGTAAAAAGGGATCTGGCTCATATTTTCCATACCACCGGCAACGGCAATTTCAATATCACCGCAAGCAATGGCCTGAGCAGCGACTGCGATAGATTTCATTCCGGATGCACAGACTTTATTTACGGTTGTGCATGGAACCTCAACGGGCAAACCGGCATAGATAGCCGCCTGCCTTGCCGGTGCCTGCCCAGCCCCTGCCTGGACTACCTGTCCCATAAAAACTTCATCAACCAGCATTGGGTCTAATTTGATTTTTTCCAGTGCTGCCTTTATGGCAATAGCACCTAATTTGGTGGCGGAAATCCCAGACAAACTTCCCAAAAAACTACCTATGGGTGTCCGAACAGCAGCAACAATTACTACTTCTGTTTGCATTATATACTTTTTTTGCTAAATTAATTAATTTAATTGATAATGAGAACGGGTGTTTTTATGTTAAAGGACTAATTTTTTGCTCTGAAAATTAATTTTTTAAATAAATAATTTAGCAACCTACCAATAGAATTTTCTTTGGTGGCTTATCTTTGCAGGTCAAATCCCCTGAATACTGCCCGGGATATAGAATTAAAATGAGAGGAAATTACTACATTTGGCAATAAACTTTTCAATGAAGGAAATATTCAATAAATTTTATCAAAACCATTCTTTGATTTATAAGGTTTTATTGTTTGTTTCTACTACCATACTGATTGTCTACCTATTTCCAAAAGGGGGTAGTTTCAAATATTCTTTCCAAAAAGGAAAACCATGGCAATATGAAAATTTATATGCACCTTTTGATTTTGCTATTCAGAAGTCCGACGAAGAACTGAAGGCAGAGGCCGATGAAATTGAAAAAAACCAGCAGCTTTATTTTGTTTACAGGGAGGATGTTCAAAGTAAAATTAAAGAAAATTACGAAAAAAGGATTGAATTAATACTTCAGGAGCCATTAGCTAAAAGCCATAAATAAAAATAAATTATCAAAATTTGGATTAGGATTTCTTAACAATATTTATAAGGTCGGATTTTTGAATAAATCGGATAACGATAAAATAAAAAATGCCCAGATGATTACATTGCGAAAGGGCAATGAGGCTACCGATGTTCTATCCGATAATTTAGTGACAACAGATAAATTTGTTGATGCTATTCATAATTATTTTCGTAATAGTGAATACAGGGAACTTAGAAGATCGATTTACTTCCCTGTTTTTTGAAATAATTGAGCCGAACGTCTTCTTTGATGAGGAATTATCGGAAAGGGCTCTTGATGAAGAGCTGGGAAGCAGATCCTCAACCAAAGGACTGGTGGCCGAAAAGGAGAGGATTATTCAAAAAGGGGATCTGGTCGATAATCAGAAATTTGAAATTCTTCAATCGCTTAAGAAAGAATATGACAGCCAACTCTGGAGCAGATCAAATTATTATTGGGTTGTGCTGGGTTATACCGTACTTGTTTCTCTCGCATTAATGATGATCTTTTTATTTCTAAAAAAGTACCGTTTGGAGATTTATCACAACAACACGAAACTGGCATTTATATTGTTTAATATAGCCTTGTTCGTTCTTCTGGTAACCTTGGTGCAGGAGTACTGGGTTTCATATATATATGTGGTTCCCATAATTATTTTGCCTATAGTTCTGAAGGCTTTTTTTGATCCTAGACTGGGTTTGTTTGTTCATGTCAACACCGTATTATTGCTTGGGTTCATTGTTCCCAATAGCTTTGAGTTTATTTTTCTCCAGATTATCGCGGGCATGGTTACTATCCTTACAGTTTCAGAATTGCACAGAAGGTTTAATTTGTTTGTTTCGATCCTTAAAATTACTTCGATTTACATAATTTCCTATATTGCCTTTTATCTTATTCAAAGCGGAAGCTATGAGGGGCATGAATATTCCTATTTTGGAATGTTTGCCTTGAATGGTGTCCTTTCCTTTCTCTTCCTCTTCTTAATCCTGCTGTATGAAAAGACATTTGGTCTGGTTTCCAAATGTGTCTTTATGGAATTATCCGATACAAATTCTCCACTTTTAAGAGTAGTTGAATGAAAAGGCACCGGGAACCTTTCAACATTCAATCCAGGTTGCAAATTTGGCTGAGGCTTCGGCAAATGAAGTTGGAGCAAATGCTTTGCTGGTAAGGGCAGGTGCCTTGTATCACGATATAGGAAAAATGCTGAATCCGATTTACTTTGTTGAAAATCAAACTACCAACGTAAATCCGCATCATGATCTGTCTCCATTAGATTCAGTTAAAATTATACAGGGCTCATGTCCTTAATGGCATAGAAATTGGAAAAAAGAACCGCATACCAGACAGAATAATCGATTTTATCAGAACACATCACGGTACGAACCTGATCTATTATTTTTACAGGGCTTCATCTGAATTGACACCAAATGAAGTAAAGGAAGAAGATTTCAGGTATACCGGTCCGATACCTTTTCGAAAGAAACGGCAATTCTAATGATGTGTGATTCCTGCGAAGCGGCAAGCAAAAGCATCAAGCAACCCACGGCAATATTAATTGATGAACTGGTTGAAAAGGTGATTAATACCCAGATCAACAGCGGTCAGTTTCTAAATGCAGATATAACTTTTAAGGAAGTGCTCACCATCAAAAAAGTTATTAAGAAGAAGTTACACAACATCTATCATTACGCATAGAATATCCTGAATAGATGGAATAATATAAATTTTTATTCCAACGGGATTTCTATTTTCGTTTGGTTTCTCAGTATATCCTTAAACGATTCTCGCTCCCTGATCAGGTATTCCTTGTTTTTATATACCATAACCTCTGCTGGCAGGAATCTGGAATTGTAATTAGAGGCCATGCTGAAGCAATAGGCTCCGGCATTTTTAAAGCACAGGATGTCTCCGATGGAGATCTCGCTTATCTCACGGTCTTTCGCGAAAGTATCAGTCTCACAGATATAACCTACCACATTGTATTTTTTATTTTCGCCACTTGGATTTGATAAATTGATTATATGGTGATAAGCACCGTAATACATTGGTCTGATAAAATGATTAAATCCACTGTCTACTCCGGCGAACACGAGGTTGTCAATGGTTTCCACATTTACCCTCATTAAAAATAACCTGATTCACTCACCATAAATTTTACGGGTTCAAAAAACAGCCGTTAACGATTTTCCGTACTCCGCACAAAAGGCATCAAATTTTTTGTTGAACTTCCCGGCAAATACTTCCATGTCGGTAGCAGGATCACCATCCTTGTAGGCAACCTTAAATCCACCTCCAAAATCAACAAAATCCAGATCTTTGAATTGTCTGGCAACAAGCAAAAGTACATCTGCGCCTTGAAGGAAGATATCGGGATCCAGGATATCGGAGCCGGTATGCATATGTACCCCTTGAATTCTGGTGCCTGTTATTTTAATGATGTTCTTAACCTCGTCCATTTTATCAACTGCAATTCCGAATTTCGACTGCATGTCGACAGATATTTTCTCATTTCCACCGGCCAAGATATTTGGATTGATACGTATGCTAACCGGAATATTCAGGATATTTCTCTCCGAAAGCCTCTAATATCTGCAGGTTGTCAACATTTATTTTCACGCCCAACTCAGCGACTTCAGCCAGTTCGGCAAAAGAAACTCCGTTTGGAGTATAAGATATCTGCTTTGGATTGAATCCAGCCTCCAATCCCAATAAAACCTCACCAATTGATACGCAATCTATATTTGCCCCTAGTGATTTTAAAAGCTTGAGCATGCTTATATTGGAATTGGCTTTCACCGCATAATTGATCTCAGGCTTTCTGATCGGCCCAAAGGCATTTCTAAGTCTGTGGTATTGGGAGATGATTTTTTCTGCGTCGTAGACGTACAGAGGACAGCCATATTTAAAAGCCAACCCAAGCAATAATTCGTTATTCATAAACTATTTTAAGTTTTATTTCTGAGCAGTGAGTTCTGCAATTTTAACGATGACTTCTGTTGCTTTAATCATGGATTCGAGCGGTACAAATTCATAACGTCCATGGAAATTATAATTCCTCCCGCAAAAATATTAGGACATGGCAACCCTTTGTAAGACAACTGAGAACCATCGGTGCCTCCCCGGATTGCTTTAATGATTGGTTTGACACCAACTGCAATCATGGCTTTTTCTGCGATATCAACGATATGTTTTACCGGTTCTATTTTTTCCTTCATATTGTAATATTGGTCCTTTATCTCAATTTTTACAGGTCCTTTCCGTATTTTGTGTTTAAGTCTTTGGCCGATTTCATAAAAACCTCTTTTCTTTTATTAAACTTCTGCTATCATGAATCACCGGATACTGTAATGCAATTCAGGATTTTTCTACTTCTCCCTCTACTTGTGAGAGGTGATAAAACTTTCATATAACCTTCCGTTTTCTCCGGAATCTCATTTTTAGGTAAGGATTGAATAAATTCAGATGCGATCAGCAGGGAATTTATCATTTTATTTTTGGCGTATCCCGGATGAACGATTTTTCCTTCCACAGTTACCTTAGCTCCTGCCGCATTGAAATTTTCGTATTCCAGTTCTCCAATCTGCGAGCCGTCCATCGTATAGGCCCAGTCTGCTTTAAACTTTCCGACATCAAATAAATAAGCGCCTCTGCCAATTTCTTCATCAGGTGTAAAACCAATCCTGATCTCGCCGTGCTTTATTTCAGGGTGCTGGATCAAATACTCCATGGCAGTAACAATTTCGGCGATGCCAGCCTTGTCGTCAGCACCCAGCAGCGTTTTTCCATCGGTTGTGATGATTGTCTGACCTTCATACAGCAACAGATCTTCAAAATAGTCAGGCGAGAGAATAATATTTTCTTTTTTATTCAAAACAATATCCTTGCCATCATAATTCTTATGAATAATGGGATTGACATGCTCAGCTGTAAAATCGGGGCTGGTATCAAAATGTGCAATAAAGCCAATAGTTGGGACTTTATGCAACACATTGGAAGGCAGGGTTGCCATGATGTATGCATTTTTATCAATGGTGACATCAGACAATCCGATCTCCGTTAATTCCTTTGCCAATAAATTCGCCAGATTCCATTGCTTTTCAGTGCTGGGCAAGCGTACTTTTTGTTTTGATTTCATTCATCAATTTTGATGTATTCAATAAATCTTTTTAATAAATTTTCCATAATTTTTTATTTAAAAAATATAGTTTTTCAATTAGTAAGTTGTAACCTGCTTACGTTTTTTAAAGGATCCCCAGTAGAAATCATTCCACAAATTCAATGCTGTTCATATAATGTATGGATTCACAAAATCGGGCATCTAAATTTTCGACACCATAGATCTTTGAACTTAGGGTATAATACTCATCGGAACTGGTCTTCAAAAACCTGCAGGTAATAGTAATTGAATCCTTTCTGCTTGGCCCACGGCATAATTGAAATAAGCCGGATGTCCTTCTGAATTTTTCGAAGCCTTCTTTTACCGGAATAATCTTACTCTGAAGGAGGCTTTGGTTCTGACATGATTGACGAATGCGGTGTTACAGATTCTAATTCTCAGTTGCCTGGTAAACTCCAATATATAGCTGTTATTGAGTTCCTTCGTGGTGTCTGCGGAAAATATTTCAGACCGGTATTCATGAAGGGATTACATTCTCGTTTTCCATCCTTCAGGTATATTGACAGCATATTTTTTTAGTAACATCCGTGTACTTCTTTGTCGATTCAAAGTTCAGATGTGCTGTCACATTTAAAAGTTATCTGTCAATAAATTGTTACCTCGCAGGATGCGAACAAAAACATAAAGGCCAGGAAAAGTAAATAGGTCTTAATTTTGATCATTTAGGGTTATTTTTGAGATGATTTCGTTGCCACCAAGCCAGGCCACATTTTTATTCAAAAAACGAATTGTATTATAGGGTTTCTCAGAGATTTTTTGCCAGGAGCCCCCCTCATTGCTGGTGTAATAAATACCGGTGGAAGCCACTGCGATTAATTTTTTTCCCTTGCTTCCGGGTACATACCTTACGCAGCTAATAAATCCAGGTAATTTCTGATCCGCAATAAGTTGCCATGTTTTACCTCCATCTTTTGTTATAGCCTTTGTACTTTTCGTGTCAGCCAGGTTGGTCGTAGTCACCACCCATGGTTACGCCGATCTTTCTCATCATAAAAATCAACAGGTAAGGATCGCCTGTCATGGCTTCACCCTGAACTATAGGTGTCTCGAAAACTTCCCATTTCTTTCCATTATCGTTGCTTTTAAAAACCCTTGCTTTTTTACCTCCTGATACAAACCAGACTGTATTATTGAGTACTGCAAGATTTGAATTGCTGGCCGCAAATGCGGCTTCTCCTTCAACAATGGCTGGGAGTTCTTTACAATCAATTTTATGCCAGGTAATACCGCGATCTAAATTGTTTTCAATACTGAAAAACAATTCTCTGTGGGATCGCCAAGGGCATACCCTGTCAAAGCATCCTCTAAGTAGCATGGCGTCATAAAATACTTTTGGATGCACTTCACTGTAAACTAGTTGGGCATTAAAGTCATCCGAATTTGCATTGATCCTGTAAAGGTGTGCAGGATTTTCGATAGACAATATAAAAATATCTTTATTGTTTAAAGGCAATTGATCTGAAATGAAAACTATGGCCATCAATTTTTTTAATCGAATCCAAATGAACCAAATCCTTGCTTATTTTGCCAAAAACCCCATTTGATCCGGCAAAGAAACAGTAGGGTGTCATTGACTGCTGCAATCGCTTACTGATACTTAGCACACTAGTACACGAAAGTCGCTGAAAAGCAGATCAGGGGCATCTTTTTTGGGTGACGTTGAACTTATCGAAAACAACAAAAGAATCCAGGGGCAGGGTAAATTTTAACTTTGATTTCACAGGATAGTTTGACAGGTCAAAGATAATTGTTTTATATAAATTAAGCTAATTTTTCCTTCGGAGAAAATACAGGTCTTTTTCCCTGAATACAAAGTGAAAAATAATGTAAAACTTCATTCAATCAAAGGATGGATATATTTTTAAATCAAAAAATTATTATTTTATTTAAAAATTAGTGACTATATAAATGGTTTTTTAAAAATAGTCGTTATATTTGCACCATAATGATTAATAAAATGAAAATTACCAATTTGCATCATCATCACCATCACCCATCAATCGCATTCAGGCGTGTTAGTTATGTTATGATATAAATGAAAATGAATATTAACCCGTTTGAGTGCTTCAAACGGGTTTTTTATTGCCCTTTTGGAACTCGAACAAAATCTATTAAAATGAACAGGTTAAAAGTTCCATTCAGAAATCGGGAAGGTTAAATGAAGATTCTCTTGAGATATTAAAGGATGCCGGTATATCGGTTGGCAATGGCTTAAATCAGTTAAAATCTACGGTGTCTAACTTCCCCATGGAAATATTGTTTCTAAGAAACAGTGATATTCCACAGTATTTGCTCGACGGAGTTGTTGATATCGCGATTATTGGTGAGAACTTACTAATTGAGAAAGGAGAGGGTATAGAGGTATTGGAATACCTTGATTTTTCACGATGTAAGGTTTCGCTGGCTGTTCCAAAAACATTTCCCTATAATTCCATTAAAGATCTTGAAGGAAAAAAAATAGCTACTTCATACCCGAACACATTGAATACATACCTAAAGGAGAAAGGTGTAAAGGCAGAATTGCATCAGATCTGCCCAGTTCTGCTGGAAATTGCACCCAATATTGGTCTCGCCGATGTGATTTGTGATATTGTTGAGCAGTGGCAGTACCTTGTTTCAGAATAACCTGGAAGAGGTTGAGATATTGTTTCGTTCAGAGGCGGTACTGGCTGTATCACCGGTTATTGGTGAAGAACAAATGGCGATCCTGAATAAACTAAGGTTCAGGATACAATCGGTTTTAAAAGCGAGAAAGTCGAATTATGTCCTTATGAATGCACCTAATGAAAAGATAGCAGATATTGTGAAAATACTGCCAGGTATGAGAAGTCCGACGGTCCTTCCCTTGGCTGAACAGGGCTGGAGCTCAATTCATACGGTAATAGACAAACACAAATTCTGGGAACTGATCGATGAGTTAAAATCTGTAGGCGCAGAGGGTATTCTCGTGGTACCCATAGAAAAAATGGTTTTATAATCGCAATGTGATTCAATCAGTATGAAAAGATTTAGTTTTCCCGATAAAAAAGAATGGAACGAACTCCTGAAAAGGCCTGTAGGCGCTGTACTAGCACATTGAACCTGTGGTTTTGGAAGATGTTCTCGAGGATGTAAAACAGCATGCAGATGTGGCTGTAAGAAGTACTACCGGAAACCTTCTGATAAGGTCGATTTGCCAGATGCACTTGTAAGTAAATCGGAAATTGAACAGGCTAAGAGTTTATTGGATGAAGGCCTAAAGGAAGCCATAGTTTTGGCAAAGCATAATATAGAAAAATTTCATAGGGCGCAGATAACAGCCCCTGTAAAAGTAGAAACCACAAATGGTGTTGTGTGCTGGCAGGAGAAAAAGCCTGTACAGAAGGTGGGCTTGTATATACCGGGAGGAACGGCTCCCCTTGTTTTCGACCATATTGATGTTGGCTATACCAGCACAAATAGCCGGATGTGAAGAGATTATTTTGTGTAGTCCTCCGGATAGAATATGGCCATCTTAATCCGGCGGTCCTTTATGCTGCAGATTTGTGCGGGATTAACAGGATTTTTAAAATAGGAGGTATCCAGGCGATTGCTGCCTGACCTTTGGCACGGAAACAGTTTTGAAAGTAGATAAAATATTCGGACCAGGAAACCAATACGTTACCGTTGCAAAACAGTTGTCGACAAAATTTGGTGTTGCTATTGATATGCCTGCCGGACCCAGTGAACTTCTGGTTGTTGCAGATGAGACTGCAAGGGCTTCCTTTGTGGCTTCTGATCTTCTTTCACAAGCAGAACACGGCATCGACAGTCAGGTTATTTTGGTGAGTACTTCACAAGACTTCCTCAGTGAAGTTGAAATACAGATAAGCAAACAAATACGCGTGCTGCCAAGAAAGGATATAGCAGAAGTTGCGATTTCAAATTCAAAAATCATCTTATGCGAAAATGATGAAATTGCCATGGACCTGATCAATAATTACGCACCCGAGCACCTGATCATCGCTGTGCGGAATACTGATTTTTATGTAGGCCGGGTTAAAAATGCGGGTTCCGTTTTTATCGGTAACTACACACCGGAGAGTGCCGGTGACTGATGCTTCAGGAACAAACCACACCCTTCCTACCAATGGTTATGCCCGAAATTACAGCGGTGTTAACCTGGACGCTTTCATGAAGGCAATTACGTTTCAGGAGATAACAAAAAAAGGCCTGCAAAACATAGGGAAAGCCATTGAAAAAATGGCGGAAGCAGAAGGGCTTCAGGCTCATAAGAATGCAGTGACTATTCGCCTAAATAATACAGATAATGAAGATGAAGAAATTTGATCTGGACAAGCTGGTTCGAAATAATGTGAAGAATATGTCTCCTTATTCTTCTGCAAGGGATGAGTTTACAGGGCTTTCAGAGGAAATGGTATTTATAGATGCCAATGAAAATCCATTTCAAAACGGCCTGAACCGTTATCCTGACCCGCAACAGAATGCCCTGAAGAAAAAGCTGGCGGCCGTTAAGAAGATCAAAAAAGAACAAATACTGCTAGGAAATGGCAGCGATGAGGTACTCGATCTAATCTACAGGGCTTTTTGCGAACCCAAGACGGATAATGTGATTTTAATGCC
>JAXHKS010000011.1:0-9837 GCA_034523115.1 Flavobacteriaceae bacterium
TCCGGTGAATTCTTCTACTTCTTTCTCTCATACCTTGCATTAAGTGTTTTTCTGGGAATAGCAGCAACTTTATCGGGAGTTTGATGACAAAAATATTCTATAATATGAAGCCAGGAGACAAAGCAAACGCCTACGCATCTATATAAGTTCAACAGACAAGTTCGAACACAGACCTCTTTACGAGGCTATAGTATATTCAGCCAGGGAGCATGGGATAGCCGGGGCAACTGTTCTGAAGAGGCATTATGGGTTATGGTTCAAGCAGTGAGGTTTACTCAAACAAACTCTGGGAGATATCGGAGAAGGTACCCCTGATTGTTGAGATCATAGATGAATCTCATAAAATCGATTCCTGTTTTTTAAGAACAACAAAAGCTCTCTTTGGAGAACATAGGTAAAGGACATATCATCACAATGGAGGGTACAGACTCATTATTATGCATAGGAAAGGGAAGAAGTGTATAAGGAGTGAGGACACGCTCCACCTTCGCTGAAGCTACGGTGGACAAAGTGGCGTGTCGGGCACTGGGTAGTGACTATGACCGATCACCGATTACCGATCACCGATTTAGGCTGGGCATGGGATTAAAATCATCAAAGTAAAATCTATCTGTCACTGAACTCGAAAGAAAAGGGTTTTAAAAGCGTTTAAAAAGCTGGGGCGGTGATCCCCACAGGGTACCAATTCAGTTTGATCTTTGCAGGCAGCATACTGAGGCATTTGGGAAGTAACTTGGCAATTGAGCCCGATTATGCACTTTCTTATTATGAGGACCTGACTTACAGGATATCTGCCAATGAGATCAGAACCAAGGTTGGGCAGCGATGTTGTAGTTGTCGGAGGAACTGTTCCGACCCTATTTTAAGCCTGTACCAGTTACAGGAGATATAACCATGAATGAGTTTGGGATGCACATGTAGCCGAACTTCTTTATGTTGAAGTTGTAAAATGCCCCTCCAAAAATGTATCAACAGCCAGAGAAATTGAAAATTATAAATTTCCTGATGCTCATGCCCCCGCAGGTTTCGAAAAGGCAAAAAGCAGATACTGATAAATTTGGAAAAGATTTTTTTATAATAGGAGATGTCCCAGACTACCATCTTTGAGTTAGCCCTGGCATTTAACTGGCCTGGAAAAATATATGGTTGGGAATGTTATGTGATGAACCATGGCTGGAGCCTCTCAATGATAAAGTAGAAGAATGGAGCACAGGTCTGGCTCTTCAGCTGGTAAAAGCTGGCGTAAATGCTATTTGGCTCGGTGAAGACTTAGGAAAGCTCAGACCTCTACTATTATTTCCCCGGAGGACTGGAGGCTCTAGGTTTAAACCCAGACATAAAAGGTTGATAGAAAGTCTTCGAAGGGGAAACCCGGAGATTATTATTATAATGGCATTCCGACGGAGCAGCTCGCTCCGCTCATTAATGACTCTCAATAGAAATGGGTGTTGATGTCTACAATCCGGTTCAACCTAATGTTGCAGGCTCTGATCCGCAGGAGTTAAAGATAAATATGGCGACAGGATAAATTTCTTCGGGGGGCATTGACCAGCAGCAGCTTCTACCTTCAGGAGATATAAAAAGGATCAGGGATGAAATAAAGAGCATGACAAACACCCTGGGTAAAAACAGGGGATATCTTCCGGCCCCGGCTCATATTCTTCAAGCTGATGTATCACCTGAAACCATTGTAGAAATGATCAGGGCTGCTAAAGATTAAGGTTTCACTGCAGAAACAGTTATACTGAAAATCCCCGTTTCACCATCACGATATGAATCTGAATTCATTTTGATCATTATATTCTGACAAATAAAGAATCCGGAAGTTTTATCTCTTTTTGCTTATGAACTTTTTACACCGATGAAACCTGCTTTATTAACAATATCAAAGGTAGCTCATTCTATCTCACTGGCCCCCTATACGCATCCCGCATACAGATTCTGGATCCTTTTGCATTCTTTCTGATAGTTTACTCTTTAGTAACCACATCTGAAACACAAAATTGTCCGCCGGGTTTTAAAGACTCTGAAGATCTCACTGAATGCCTTTGTTTTATCCGGTACCAGGTTCAGGACACAGTTTGAGATTACTACATCAAAACTTTCGCTGTTAAAAGGCATATCTTCTATATCCCCGAGAACAGACTCAACATTTTCATATTTAAGCTTTTCACAGTTTCCCCTGGCTTTCAGTATCATAGCGTCCAGTCATATCGAGTCTTGTTACCTTGCCTGGTTTCACCAACTTAATCGCCCTTGCGACAATACAGTCATTTCCTGCTGCTGCCGCCAACAGATCCAGAACATTATCTCCTTCCTTAATCCTTGCAAAATCAGTAGGTATTCCACAGCCAAGATTCAGGTCGGCATCCGGATTGTATCCTTCCAGTTTTTCGTAACTCTCACTAGATATAGTAATAATGCAGCTTTGGGGCCGCACAGCAGGATGAGCTGCAACAACAAGTATTAGCAGCGTCTGACTGTTCTGCTATCTTCCCGTATTTATCCTTTACAATTAGTTTAAGGTCTTCTGGTTTCATAATTTGTAGATTTTAAAATTGTCTCAACAATTTCAACCGCATCAGAAACATATTTCTCACAGTTTATATCAAAGAGTTTCCGCTCCATTATTTTCATATGATCTTCAGGATCATTCATATCCGAATCATCATCCAGAAGCACTCTGCAATTAACCGATCTGTTGAGTTTTGTGAACCTCTTAAAAAATTCCCTTGTCTGAGTATAGGTCTGATGTTTTTTTCATCCGGATCATTAAGGGCTTTCCCATATTTTAGCTCCGATAGCCATAAGAGCCCCGGTAACTGCTCCACAAAATATGTTGCCGTCGCCCCATCCCTCCTCCGAAAGCACAACTTATTCTCAGGGCAATCATCCTCTAACAGTCCACGATCTTTCCCAAACTTGTAAATACTGCCTGTGAACAGTTAAATTTGTTTCTGAAATAGTCCAAAGCCTCATCTTGTTTTATCATTTTTATAGTTATTTTTCAATTATTTAATCGGGGTTCCGATTTTCAGAACTTGTTATAACTTTTTCCTTAGTTCGGTCTCATACAGACTATAAAACTCATCCCTGATATCATTCCTGATTCCTGTAGAATTCATTGATAATTTCAGTATAGTTTCCTTTAAACCTCCGAAGGATCCTCAAATCCCATGTGAAGTCTCGTTCCGTACTTTCCCGGGAAATACCGGACATACATGCATTCTGCATGATCACAAACAGTTATTACATAATCCCATTCTTCGCCAAGGTATTGATCGACAAGATTGGGAGTGTGGTGGCTGATATCAATTCCTGCTTCCTTCATCACTATTACTGCCCTTTTATTTATCTGTAAGGCCGGTTCTGTCCCGGCTGAACGGACAATAATATTTTTATCAAAACTTTGCAAAAAGCCATGTGCCATCTGGCTTCGGCAGCTGTTGCCTGTACAAAGAATTAGTATTTTCATATTATAAGTTTGAATTTATTGTGAAAAATTATTACTCGTTCTATTAGCAATTCTAACAAGAGTGAGCATAACAGGCACTTCAACCAATACACCCACAACTGTAACAAGCGTTGCCCCTGAATTAAGTCCAAAAAGCACAATAGCTACGGCAACCGAGAGCTCAAAGAAGTTGCTGGCCCCAATCATTGCAGCAGGCGCTGCTATGTTATGTGGTAATTTCCACTTGTAGGCCCATCCATAAGCAATAAAAAATATAAAAAAGGTCTGAATAATAAGCGGAATTGCAATCAACAATATAGATAAAGGATTCTGTAAAATTACATCCCCCTGAAAGGAGAATATAATGATCAGGGTAAGAAGCAACCCTGTTATTGTTGTACTTGTGAATTTCTTTAAGAAAACCTTTTCGAAAAATTCAATTCCTTTATGTTTAATGATCATACGTCTGGTTAACATTGCTGATACAAGCGGTATCACTACAAAAAGTATGATTGAAAGCAGAAGAGTGCTCCATGGAATTGCGATTCCTGTTACCCCTAAAAGAAAACTAACTATTGGGATAAAAGCAATTAAAATTATCAGATCATTAATCGCAACCTGCACAAGTGTATAGGCAGCGTTTCCCCTGGTAAGATGACTCCATACGAAAACCATCGCGGTACATGGTGCAGCGCCAAGCAAAACCGCACCTGCGAGGTATTCTTTAGCCAGTTCTGCAGGGATAAATGCTTTAAATATCACATAAAAGAATAACCATGCAATTCCAAACATTGTGAATGGTTTGATCAGCCAATTTACAGTAAGAGTTACTGTAAGACCTTTAGGCATCTTCATAGCGTTAACGATGCTCCCAAAATCAATCTTTAGCATCATCGGGAAAATCATTATCCAGATAAGGATCGCTATGGGAATTGAAACCTTGGCGTATTCCAATTTACCCAATACTTCAGGAATCGCCGGAACAAATTTGCCCAAAGCTATTCCAATAACTATGCATAATGCTACCCATATACTAAGATAGCGGTCAAAAAATGACATTCCTTGTATTTTACTCATATAATTATTATTTAATACTGTAAAAAAAACACTTCATATACTTACCTGCAATCGAAATCTACCTGAATATTAATCTCATTTATAAATGTTTCAGACATTTCTTTTAACTCCCTTATTTTCTCAAGGTTCAGACAATAGCATGTTTTTACACCTTCAGTAGTTCCTGTAATCAGACCTGCATCTTTTAATTCTTTAAGATGTTGGTTTACTGTGGTTCGACTAAGAGGCAATTCATCAGCGATATCACCTGTAATACAGGTCTTTGTATCAGCAAGATATTTAAGTATTGCCAGGCGTGCCGGGTGACCTAAGGCTTTAAATAATTCGGAACGCTTTTGAAATTCTGTACTAAATAACTCAGTTTTTGAATATGCCATTTTTCTGTAAAGTTAAGAAATATGCTATTTTGTTTTGCTTTATTTTTCAGTTTCAGTTTGTTAAATAGCGTAAGATAAGATCACTTTGAGTTTTTGGGATCATTTGTATATAGAGATTTTATTTATGTGGTTATACTTTTCAGGATTAGTTGAATATAAAATGATATCAAGTTAATCAAATAAAATACTCTCCATCTTTAAACTTTCCTTCCTGCAAATGGATTTTCACATTTCCATAATCTCCGGCAGCAGGACTATGGGTTACCATTAGATTGTTGTTTTTTGGTTTATTGATTTCATTTAAAATACTCAGTATTTCTTTTGATAAGTCGGGTCGAGACGTGGTTCATCGCAAGAAGCAGATCGGGATGTTTGCCAAGACGGGAATGGCCACGTGTTGTTGTCCCGCTAAATTCTTTGGGATAGTGTGTATCATCATCCCAACCAATCATGCGTCTTTTTTTTTATTTATTTACATTAGGGAATATTATTTTCGACAGGTAAGATAAGGACAAAAAATTATAAAACCTAATATGGATGATATTTGGATTTAACCCCTATATATATTTACCGGAGTTGGAAAAACCTCCAAGGATAGAATAAGTGTTTCCTGAACCGAAGCCCTGTAATGGTCACAAATGACCTTTGGAAATGTCGAGTGAGAATTTCAATTGCATTATGGCCCATTGTGGCGTGGTAGTTTTAGGAGATTTTTGATTTGTATAAGAAATTAATCCTCCTGCATGTTGAAAAAGGTTCTATTCCGGCCAGATAAGCAGGAATGATACCTAACAATGAGATAGTTATAGATATGATAATTGAAACGAGAAGCAGCATGTAAATGGGTCTTACTGCGATACCGGCAAATTGTGGGCCAAGCCATGTAGCAGCCAGGGTACCCAGGATATAGCCTGCAATTCCTCCTGCAAGAGCCATTATAAAGTTTGAGCATAAGTATATAATATATGTGCCGTTTATGGTAGCCAATCATAGGAAGCTTTGTTGTTTAATGCCATATATAATTACCAATAGAAATACCCCTACAAAAAAATAATGATAGGAATACCAATGAGATTTATTCATCAGTTGTTATTTTTATTGGGTGGAGCTCTGCCAATAGTGGTAATAGTATGGAAGTCTACCGAACCATCAAATAGTCAACAACCCATAATTTCAATAGCGCTGATCTGTTCACCTGTACCTAAAAGCGCCTGAACAGTGTGCAGGTTTGCAAACACACGGTCGTCGTCGATGGGCGGTTTGGGAGATGTTAGAATTGGCTTCCGAAATTAACTTTGGAGGAAGAACCAATATACAATCGTTGTGGCAAGGGTTATCCTTAGTTGAAGTCATCAGATATTTTAGGCGGTGGGGACAAGGGTAGCCCCACGCCCATAGGGAGAATGTTTAGGAGACCGGTAAGAGGTCCTACCATTACGGAGTTGGATATATTCACCGAAATGGGAGTAACACATATCAGGAAATGGGAGACAAAAAAATAATAAAGGAACCAGAAAATAGCCAGATTTATTCCCCAGGAACGCCGAGGAGGGTTATTATAATAAAGAGAAAGGATATCATGAGGCAAACAAATTAAAAATTTACAGCAGAGAAAAACAATGAAATGAGTAAATTCCAGTTGGGAAGGAAGATAAGGCAAAACCTGTGGACCTTTGGAAATACAGATAGGAAACTAATATAAATAACATATGTTCGACCTGTCGTATACAAGAAAAATGAGAAAATTGAACGCAGATGATTTATCGAGCAGAAGAGAAAATTAAGTTGATTGGTGTATCACAGCCGACGGGTGTCAGGAAAAAGGAAAAGCAGGATAGAGCGATAGTTTGAATATGGTTTATAATAGAGGGTTTTGAGTAAATATATCAGCAGCATCCGCCGCTTTTTTTCATACCATTTAATTTGAATCCGTTGGTTCCATAATCGAGCGTTACTCCTGCCAACATATCCACGGCAGGTTCCTCTATGAAAAAATTCACTGAATCAATTGAAAGTTGTAAGTCTCCGGTCAATGCCTTTTCTGCAACAGACATTTGCAATGCAGGTCCGCAACAACCCTGTTGCGTAAAAATACGTACTCCCGACATAGGATTTTCTTCGGATTTAAGCGTCTTTTTTAGTTCTTCAAGCGCATGTGGTGTTGCTTCCATAATTTTATTTTTTTGATGATTATTGTTTAAAAATTTCAGTTGAAAGATTTCTAACCTTATTAATACCTATAATTTCGGAAGACTGAAGAGGTATGGCAAATAAAGGTGAGGGGCTATATAATTCCTGTGCTATATGCAGGTAGTGTTGCTGCAGTTTCCAGCGTTCAAGTGCAAACCCGGTCTGGCAATCATCACTTTTAAGTATATGGTTCATAAAAATCCCTTGTGCCTTAATACCAACTCTTTCAAGGTCTTTCATTGCCCGGAAACTTTCATTGATTGGTGTGAACTCGGGGTATGCCACAAGCATGAAGGTTGCAAGATCAGGATTTTTTAACCTTGCAATAAGTGTTTCAATTTTACTGTTTCCCTGGCTGGTTTCAGGTATTGCTTCTGTATTGCCTTTAAGCTTCATATCTATCTGCTTTTTATATTCAAAAGGCAATTCAAGAAGGCGCAAAGTGTGGCCGGTTGGAGCTGTATCAAGTACAAAATAATCCCATCCCGGTTCATTCAGCAGATTGGCGAACTGTTCGAAAATTGCAATTTCTTCGGTACAGGGCGATTCCAGTTCTTCTTCAAGCGATGCCAGTAGTTCCTCAGTATAATTGTTTGCCCGCGCATCATCCATTATTTTAAGACGATACTCCTCAACTGCTGTCTTCTGGTCGATATTTACTGCCCATAAACCGCCCGAAATATTAACAGGAATATGATTGACTTCGGTCTCAAGAACTTGTCCTATATGTGCTGCAGGATCGGTAGTAAATAAAAGAGTTTTTCCTTTTTCAGCCATTTTCATAGCAAGTGTGCAAGCCGTAACTGTTTTCCCTACACCGCCTTTACCTGTCAGAATAATAACACGGTTATCTGTTTTCTTTTGAAGCAGCCTGCTCAGAAGATCTGATGAAGAAAACCCGGTGAACGGAATACTTTTGGGCCATTCGACCTGTATAACAGCTTCTTTCTGGTCAAAGGCGATTTCCCCAAGCAAAGCAATGTTTGTAACCCCCTTTACCTCAGATTGCTGCAAAGGCACTTCTGAAAACTTGTCGGGGAAAAGAGATTGAAGCTGCCGAACATATTTCTTCTGGTTTTCAGCCATACTGCCAAAGAGACCTGTTAAGCTTGAATGATTTGGATATACCCCGTTTATTACAAGGTGAAAATTATGAATACCTGTCCTCTCAAGTTCCGATTTGGCGCGCATGGTTTCGTAAACTGAAGTTTTTTCAGGTCTGCTTACAAGGTAAACTGTGGTGCGGTCAGGGTTCTGCAACATACTTACTGCATGTGAATATTTTTGCCGTGAACTTTCAAGTTGTGAAACAGGCCCTATGCAGGTCTGTCCCTGTCCTTCAGCGCTTTTTTTAATGTATTTGTCCCACTCGTTTGGAAGAGTCATAAGACGAAGAGTATGCCCTGTTGGTGCTGTATCGAAAATAATCAGATCGTATGTTTCATCGCCCAGAAAATCGGTGAATTTATCAAAGGTGGCGATTTCAACAGTACAGCCGCCATTGAACTCTTCTTTCACCTGTTCCAGAACAGCTCCTTCGAGAATTGCCGAAAGTGGTTCAAGCATCCTGTCCTTATAGGCTTCTGTTATAGCATCTGAATCCATTTGAGCAAGAAAAAGATCAGGAGCAACCTGTATTGTTTCCATACCAACTTTACGTTCAAAAATATCGCCAAGATTACCTGCAGGGTCTGTTGAAACCAATAAAGTACGTTTACCTTTTTGAGATTGATAAACTGCTGTTGTCGCAGCCATTGTGGTTTTTCCAACGCCACCTTTTCCTGAAAAGAAAATATATTGTGTCATAATGTTAAAGTTGAAGGTTATTTGAAGTATTAATTGTTATTAGTTTCGTTTCCGCGAAGCGTCTTATTTTTGAAATGTTTACCTTTTTTTCGCTGCATGCCACTTCTCCGTTTACCAGAACAAACGGGAAGTTCACTGTCCCTGATTCAAGCAATGCCTGGGCGATTGTATCGGTAAACCACTCTTCTGACATGAATTCTATGTGTTTGAATGAAACCATGTCGTGGAAGGATGTATACATTTGTTTTTCAAGTATTTTTGCCACATCATTCCAGCTCATCTTCTTCTGATCGCAGGCTGCCTGAGGAATAGTGTAAAGGGCAATATGCAGTTTTTCCGTATTCATTATTAACTGAAGATGCCAAGTATTTTAGAATCAGGTTTAATACTTTTTATTTCCGGGATATGAACAGCGAGTTCATCCAGAGTGGCATAACTGCCCTTCTTAATTATCTTACCATCTAATAATGTAAGAGGAAGTTTGCCGGGACCTTCAGTTGTGATAAATTGTTTTACAACAGGATTGCCTGTAAATGCAAGCGGCACCTGGTTAATAGCGTAGCGTTTCACTTCTACTGATGCTTTTGAAAGAATATTTATATTATTCTGAAGTTCAATCAGCGATAAGTCTGGTTCCGGGCCACATACTCCTGTGGGGCAGCATAAGGAAGGTTCAAATATTTCGATTTTCATATTTCTAATTTATATGGCGTAAATATACGTTTAATTATTACATAACGTAAATATACGTTGATAATAATTAAATTTTTTTTAGCATTAAGAAAAGGAAATTTGGCACTTTAAAATTAAGCTTTATACACTTTAACGCAGATCTCTTTATGTAATGCCTGACGTGAGAGGTTTCATGGTATTTATGCTTTAGAAACCGCGACTCGAAGAAACAAATACTATACCTTTATCAGGTTCACTTTG
>JAXHKS010000012.1:0-9884 GCA_034523115.1 Flavobacteriaceae bacterium
ACGATTGCTACAAGCGAGTCATATTCAGAAGAACTCTAACTTGCTGATAAAATCTTCTTCTCAATTTCTTCTTTAGCCAGCTGACTTGCTGAAATAAAGCGATACTCTTTCATCAGGGTTTATTACAACGATAATTTTATCCTTTTCTGTCCGTTGATTTTCCCGGTAATTAAGCTGCTCAATTATACCGTTTACCGGTGATTTAATATCAGTAGATATGTTTGTTTCGACAGTTCCGGTAACATCAACATATGAGATCATTGTTCCTGTTGCAGCCGCTTGTATCCTTACCAGAGGGGCAGCTTTTTTCATGGCTGGTTGTGCCGGTGTTTCTTCCTTTTTCCTGTTACATGATTGTAAAACAAGAAGTATTGTGAGAGAAAGAAGTATTGTAAATTTTATCTTATTCATTATAGCTTAATCTGATAAGGGTTTATGTCGTTTCCAGTGAGGTAGTTAAGGCTTTGCAAGGAAGACCTGATGAAAAGCAATAGTAAGCTTCTGATAATTTATGGAGGTCTCTGACAGGGATAGCTGGGCATCGAGCACATCAACAATTGTACCCTGCCCACCCTGATAAGCACAGAAGCATTTTCAAGAGTTTCCTTAGCCAGAAAGATTATCTTCTGATTATTGGAGATCTCTTCCTGAATGTCCTTTATTTCATTCAGCGTAATATTCAATTCCTCTTAGCAGATCAAGAAAAAGCTGAGCTCTTCTCGTCATTTATCTGATCAACACGGAGATCGCTCTGGTGCATTTTTGTTTTATAACCTAAACCGCCGAAATATGGGATCGTATAATCAATCCCTACCCGATATTATAGTTGAAGTTCTTCCCAAAAGGTAAATAACCGTGCTCCCATGTATCCTATTCCGTAGTGAGTATAATTCCGGCCGGTTTTGCAGCCTGTGCAATCTCCTTTTGCTTTTCTTCAAGAGTAATCTTCAGTCTCGCTGCCTTTATTGAGGGATGATTATCAAGAGTTTTTTTGTAAAGAGAATCGGTGTTCAGAATTCGTGATTTATTTGAAAAAAAATCAGAAGCTGTATGTCCTTCAACAAGCGAATAACCGGGCCTCTGAGGGAAACATAATCTGCTCAATTTTATCTGTTGAGCCAGGACTGAATTTTCAGATTTCGGTAGTGCTTTTTCTTCGAACGAGATTCTGGACCTTGATTTTGCAGCACATCCACACCCGATACTTTACCTATTTTATACAAAGCCTCAGCGTACTTTAAATGAGAACTCGAGCTGATCTAGTGTATTATGGTGAATATTAACCTCGGATTCAGCTTTCAACATTTCATAATCAGTATCGCCATCCCCATATAATTGTACTGCGAAGTTGCCGCCTGATTTCTTCGTTCAGCAAAATTTCATCCTCCACGGCCGACTTCTTAATCTTACTTTCACCCCACTCATAAATTGTCTGATAAACTGAAATATCGGTGTAAACATCAGTAAGACTATTGCCGTAGCAGCCGTTGCTTGTTAGGAAGAAGGAACTTCCACATGGAGGCTGTTGCTGATGTCGATATTCTGGGTTGATACGTAAGTCTTAACAACTCAATATCTGTTTGTTTAACAGCTGTTTGTTTTTCATTTGCCTTTATAAGGAAATTGTTTTGCAGTGCGCTGTCAATCAATTGTTTCAGATTAAAGATCATTCCCCGGATCCTGCCCTGAAACAGAATAACATGAAGATCATAATGCAAATAATAATGGGATTTGCTTCTTTTATTTTCATCATAATTATTTTTATTGTTCATTTTAAACATTCCCCGGACAGCAAGAATTTCCATATCAGTTAGGCATAGATGCTTCTCGATTCAGCCTGGTGAGGAACTACAATACATTCACCGGTCTTGATGTTAATCTTGTCATTATCAACGGTTACTATTCCTTTTTTGACACAAAATAGAAAGTACATCATTATCCATTTTACAAGGAGGGATCCTGCAGCCCTCAAAGTCTCAGAACTGACCTTCGAGATGATGGTGATGACAGAAAACCTCTTTATTCAGCGGCTTCTTTTCCATCGAAGCCAGAATCGTCCGAAAATTGAACTTTGTCATAATTATCTTTGATTGAACTGATTTTTTCATTTTCAAATTGCCACATTTTCAAATTCCTCAAGGTTGCTTAACCTCAAAATCCTTATCCTTTAAATACCATTCAAGAATAAATCCTATCAAAATAAAAATGGGTAAAGTGATGAGAGTACCTGAGTAATGAAAATTTTAAACCAAGGAAACCTATTTCAAATGTCAGCATCGGGATTTTAATTGTCGAAAAAGCACCCAGATAAATAAAAACGTTTCTTATTGAACAACCTTTCTTCCATAATAAGTAAGCAAAAGGAAAGGCCCCGTAAAGCGGTCCTGCCTGAAGAGTTGCAAGAAGTATTACAAGTCCGGTACCCCTCCATCCCGATTCTTTACCGATATGCTTTTCAATCTTCTCCCGTGGAACCCATACATCGAATAATCCAATAAGTATAAACATCAGTGGCAGGAAAAGGATCATTTCTTTAAAAAACATCCAGAAATTCAAACTTATCTTTTCTCCTGCCGCAAAATCAAACAGATATGATAATCCGATCAGAATCAGGAAAACAAATGGAAAAATATATTTTTTTACTTCTTTCATAAGAAGAATCCCATTATTAGTCCGATTAAAAGTGCAGCAGCAAGACTTACAAGGTTTCTGATCACACTGACTCTCCATCCGAAGAACTTTGCTTCCAGGGGAAGAGTCAGAAAACCTGTCATCATAAGGGTTGTAATGAACACAGCTATAATTGAATATGTAACCCCGCTTTTTATAAGGATTCCACATAGAGGGTAAGCGATAAAACCGGGAATCAGGGCAACAGATCCGAACAGTGCTGCAATAACCCAGCCGGCAATACCCGACTCTTCACCCATATATTTTACCAGAGTTTTCTCAGGTAACAGGAATAGAACAACACTGACCAGGGCCAGCATTAGAATAAGAGTGGGGAGCAACTTTAAAAACATGACAGCCCCTTTCTTTATTCCCCCCCAGGTCTTCTGTCGGTTAACAATGAGTGATACGATAATGCATAAACCTGTGAAGATACTAAGCAGTTCCATCAGCTTTTTTTAAAATACTAATGAGAGCAGTCGCATGATCCGTTGCAATGGTTGCATTCCTCCGGAAGGATACTTTCAAAGGGCAAGCCTTTTGCTTTCCAGTTTTTCAGACCACCATCGAGATTGACTGAATTGATGAACCCGTTACGATTAAGCATATACGCAACCTTTGAGCTGCGAACACCACCCGGACATACTGTTATTATTGGTTTATCAGCAGGGATATTTTTCAGATTATCCATAATTGACGACATGGGGAAATTATAAACATCATTAATTGGTATAAATTCAACCATGACTTCAGATTCTTCCCTTACATCGATGAATATTGCTGTCCTGTCTTGTAATTCTTTCAATGCGTTTTCAGGTGAAATGTGCTCAAGTCCCTCTATGTTAAAAGTCTGAAAAACAGGTGTTTTTGAAGTAATCATTTTTATTTAACTCCTTTCTGTTGCAACACTTTTATAAGCTCTTCCTCCGGGAAGAATCCCACATGTCTGAAATATTCTTTCCCTTTTTCGTCGAGAAAAACCTGGGTAGGGATGGCTTCAATACCATATTGTTTTGCATAGGTGCTCCGGCATCGGTCCAGACATCATGAAAGACCACTTTAACCTGAGTCGGGTACTTCTTTTCAACAGATTTCATTACAGGTTGCATTTGTTGGCATGGAATACACCGGACAGACCCAAGCTCTACAAATGTAACCTTATATTTAATTTCTTTTGCTTCCTGATTTTTTTCCGTACTAACCGGTTTTGGCTGTGAGTTGCAGCTTACACCTGATAAAAGTAAGGCAAACAGAATTAGTGGGATGATTTTTTTAATTTTCTTCATAATATTGGTTTTACAGGTTATTAATAAGCTTCTCCGCATGTTCATATATATCTTTTACGGGCCGTTCTTTGATCATCTTCCCGAGTTCGACAGATTCTTTCACCTGGCCCGGGGTACAGCCAAGTTCAAGAGCCTTCTTAAAATGATAATCGAGGCATGGACGGCAGCCGCCGGCGATTGATGCTGCAATACCGGCAAGCTCAACTGTTTTTTCATCAAGATACTTAAATGGTTCCATAAAGTTAATTTTTGAATGGATCTGTTTTACTTATTTCTTCAACCTGTTTTCTCCTGAGCATAGCCAGTGCATTTTTCCCGCGGAAATTGGGAATAGCTTTCTGATTAAGAAATTCCAGGTTTTCCACTATTGCACTAAAATCTTTAAAAGGGAACCCGAGAACTGTTTCATTGGGGCAAATATTGGTCGCGTCGCGGCACCCGTAGCATCCCATACTCATATTAAATTCCTGATTCACATAAGGAATGACAGTAGCATCAACACAGGTTGCTTGTAATATTGCGGTGCTGCTCTTTACCCGCTGCCCGCCTTTTACGTTCAGGTTTGCGAGGGCTATCCACATAAGTTTTTCAGTTTCATCTTCCACCACAACAATATCGGGTTCAATGCTTGCTGTTTCAAGAGGGAACAGGTAAAGACTTTTCAGCTTACCTTGTGGCAAGGTTGTCATACCTTCAAACATTGCTTTACCGGAAGCTTCTTCATTTACAATACCGAATCCGACAAGTCCTTTTCCTGTCCTTAATCCTTCGGGGAGCGGTTTAAATCCAAAAGCAGCAGCGGCAGCAGGGCAGGCTATACCTTCGGCATCGAGTAACACATGTGCCCCATGCCTGGCTTTCATAAGCGCCTGGCAATATCTATATCCTGACAGTTTTTCTGGTCCCCCCGGGATATTATCTTCTTCGAAAAGAAATCTTACACCAACAGGGGAAGAATCCATTCCAAGTATTTTCTGTAAACGGGCTCCCCTTTCTCTTAGATCGATCATTTTCAAGAATTATATTTTATCCTCTGATAGTAACGAAAGGGTATTTGCAACAGTATCATTGACCACTGCCTGCTTCATATAGCGTGCAACCATAATAGCTTCAGTAATTTCAGGATTCGTAATACCTGCATCTTTAGCCTGTTTAACCCACATCCTGACACATGTGTCAGAACCAAGGGCAGCAGCAGTTGAAATACCTGCCAGAAGTTTGTACTTTTTAGGAACAGACTGGTATTTATCGTTCTCGAAAGAAGAGCTTTGTCATTCATTTGATGCTGTGCAAATTCAGGAGCGAACTCTTTCAGCAGGTCCATAGGTGTCTTTGTTGTTTCCATAACAAATTGATATTAAAGATTAAAATATTGAACCATATATCAAACCACTAATCGTAGCCATAACAACCACCAGACTGACATATACAATTGTCTTCTGATTGCCAAGTATCCCTCTTATAACCAGCATATTTGGTAATGAAAGTGATGGCCCTGCCAGAAGAAGGGCAAGGGCAGGTCCTTTTCCCATTCCTGAAGCTATAAGACCTTGCAGAATTGGCACCTCAGTTAAGGTTGCGAAATACATAAATGCACCCACGATTGATGCAAAGAAATTTGAAAATACAGAATTACCTCCAACCAGAGCCGATATCCATTCATTTGGTATCACTCCTGCAATGGTCTTCCCATCGTGTGTTGATCCGAGCAGAAAACCGGCGGTAACCACTCCGATAGCAAGCAGCGGGAGTATCTGTTTTGCAAAATCCCATGTGGCAAGTGTCCAGGCTTTATTTTCTTCATCCACTTTATCGAGAATCGTGATAACACTTAAAGCAATTATCCCAACAAGCACTGGGACCAAAGGTCTGAGTTTATCGCTTTCGATAAGATTATTTGAAAGAATAACTGATACTACTGTAACAAGAAAAGCGCCAAGTACCCATTGCCACTTAATCTTAAGTATTTTAATCAGTGAATAACCAAGGATAAGACTAAAGAAGCCTGTGATCCACCATTTATAATGCCATAAATAGTACCAGGTACTTGTGGTATCTCCTTCACCGGGTTTTCCCCAGTTGGCAAAAACAAGTATAATTACGAGGGTGAAAAAATGCAGAGATGTCTGCCACATCGGCCTTTTCTCCGGAAGGGGAGTAATATTCATCTGTTCTTCCCTTTTTGCTTTCTCTTCTTTACGATAGATTAATGACATTATCACTCCGATAATTATACTGAAAGAAACAGCTCCTATAACTCTTGCAACGCCAAGTTCAAAACCCAGAATACGTGCTGTCAAAATAATTGCAAGAATATTAATCGCAGGTCCTGAATAAAGAAATGCAATAGCAGGTCCCAGACCGGCACCTCTTTTGTGAATGCTTGAGAACAAAGGAAGGATGGTACATGAACAGACAGCCAGTATTGTTCCTGAAACAGCCGCTACGGTATAAGCCACCCACTTTTTTGCCTGTGCCCCGAAGTACTTCAGAACCGAAGCCTGACTCACAAAAACCGAAATTACACCTGCAATAAAAAAAGCAGGAAGAAGGCATAGAATAACATGCTCCTGCGCATACCATTTTACCAGGTCAAGTGTCGCCGCTATGGCAGTGTTAAATCGGGTGCTTTCTATCGGCAGGAAAAAAGCCAGTGCAAAAATTGCTGCTATCCAGAACAGTATTTTTAATTCTTTTTTGAGTTCCATATTATTAATTTGAAAATGAAATAATTTGAAAATTGATATTTCGTGAAATTACGAAATATTATTAAAAAATTTTTTTAAAAATAAACCCTGATTATATAATATATCCCAACGATTATAAAAAGCACTGAGATAATCCGCCGGAACCATAGTTCGAAGATCTTGATCTTATTGTAAGCGCCTCCGATACCAGATACTGTATATGCAATTATCCATGCAAAAACAATAACCGGGATACCTGTCGCTATTGCATAAACCACCGGCAGGTAAAGTCCTGATGCGCTGCTGGCTACAGTGAGAGGAACAAGCATTCCGAAATAGAGCACCCCGCTGTAAGGGCAAAAAGCAAGTGCAAAAACCAATCCCAGCAATATTGCATCGAGGTAACCCCATTTCTTTTTATTTTCCATCCTTGAGGTCAGCCCGCTAATACCGGGGAACTTTATTTTGATCAGATCGAGCATGAAAAGGCCAATGATTATTAGAAGAGGACCAATGATTTTTTCCCCATAAAGCTGAAAAAAACCTGAGAACTTCATTTGGTCGGCCCCCAATAAGATAATTAATGCAATAGCTGTATAGGTTATGGCCCTGCCAAGAGTATAAAGCAGTCCGTTGATAAAAACCCTGTTACGGTTTTCAATATCTCTGCTTATAAATCCGACAGCAGAGATATTAGTTGCCAGAGGACAAGGGCTTATTGCAGTCATTAAGCCAAGCAACAATGCCGTGAGCCACGGCATTGTGCTGTTTTCCAATAAATTTGTCAGAAATTCCATACAGTTACCTTATCATCAGTCCATCGACCTTTTCGTTTATAATCTCCTTGAATTTTTCAGGTTTTACAACAGCATACATAAAACCATCGTTGGTGAGATTAATCTTCTTCTCTCCTTTAACAATCAGAAGGGACTGCCCTGAAACTCCCAGCTTCTCCGCAAGAACCTTATTGGGTGCTTCTTCAAGATTAAGAGATTGAAACGTCATCAAACCCTGCTTAAACTGATTTGGATACAAAGCTTCAAGATTTTCTTTTGCTCTGGCTTCAATTGTCTTGCATGTTACGCAACGGGCAGTAAAATGGAAATAATATGCTTCAATTTTATCTGAGTTATTGTCTGATGTTTTTACCTGTTTATCAGATGGCTGTGCAGTACAAGCAAAAACGGGAGCAAATAATAACAATGCTATAAATAACCTTAAATTTTTCATAGTTTCTGTTTTATTGGTTTTTAATTAGTATTTCTTTTACCTGACTAATTGTTGGTACCTGTCCGCTTAACACCACCTTCTCATTTATAACAAGCACTGGCGTATGCATGACATTATACTCCATAATTTTTACAATGTCTTCAACTTTTTCTATTGTGGCATCTATACCTGTTTCAGCAACAGCGTCGCGGGTCACTTTTTCGAGTGTTTTACATTTTGGGCATCCCGGCCCGAGGATTTTAATATTCATAATTATTAATTTGAAAATGAGACAATTTGTAAATTATTTGGTTTAGACATTTATGTGTGAATTGGATTTTACCTGTTTCAGTTTGATTGATATTTGGTTTTCATTAAAAAAGCCACTCATTAATGTTTTGGCATCTTCCCATTTTTCTCTGTTTATACAATATTTTATGTATGGAGGATCTATTTCACCTTGTATTAATCCAGCATATTTGAGCTCTTTTAAATGTTGAGACAAAGTGGATCTTCCTACCGGAAGTTCCTCAACCAGGTCTCCGCTATAGCAGCATGCATCGAGTGATGATAACTTTTTTACGATATGCACTCTCACAGGATGGCTTAAAGCTTTGGCTATCTTAGCAATTTCAAGTACATCGGGAGTTAATACGATTTTCTCAGGCATCTTTTTTTGTTTATGAGAATTGATCTCTGTTTTTAGTTTCGCAAAATAACGAAATGATTTTTAAATTTGCAATAACAAAACATTTTTCTTAGAAATTATTGCTTTATTATTAATAATGACGTATATTTACGTTATTGTTTCTATACTGATATAAATTTTTTGGAGTGTCATTGATTTTTTTTGACATTAATACCGATTAATTATGAAAATATTAATTAATTACGTTGTGCAGGACTCAGAAGATCATCGCCACGAATCAGAAATTATAGATATTCAGAGTCCTCCATATACATTTTCGCCTGAACCACCGGTTTCTGAGGTGATGAAATGGGTTGAGTTTAAGCAAGGAGAGCTTTCATCTGGACAAAAGCTGATTGTGTTGAGTATGTTCAAAGTTTAGCAATACTTTCTTTTGCTCTTACGATTGACCATCAAATGGATGAATCATGAATAGAAATGTATTAATAAGTATCAAATTTTACCTGAATGAAATATATGACAATAAACTATAGGTCCTTCCTGAAGATCATCTTCTTGGTACTTATAATTTTTACCACAGAAATTAGCTGTGCAACTCAAAATAAACACAGGAAAATTAAAGCTGTGCCATGCCCATGCGAAACACAAAACAAAAGATAAAACTAATTATCAGTAAAATTCAACACTATCCTAATGCAAATTTACGTAATTTAATTTGTGAGTAATTAATTTACGGGAACTTGTTGTTCAGGAACAAAAATGGCAAATTGTAGCGGAACTTCAACTGCAAGAGAGGCGGTCCAATGAATTGTAACAAAGATATTGCAATAGCTGCGAAATAAGCAGTTTCAAAAATAAAGGCTGAAACTGATAAGTCACAGACCATCCATAATTATCTGAAAAATTGATGATTATGGTTTTTATGAATATCAGATAACCTGCTTAAACTCATTACCGTTTTTGTTATATGCTAAATATTTTGTAATAAAAATGTAATATATTATTATAACAAAGATAACTCTGATATGACTTATATTTGCGTCATATCAATTCAATGCATATTGAAATGAGTTATTTTAGAATTTTAAAAGAAAACCTCACGCTCAAAGAATCCCTCTGGGAAATTCCGGCCGGTTTTGTTTTTGTAATCCTTTATTTTCTTCTGACTACAAAATTCCTAAACATACAAGACATAAGCAGCGTGATATTATGTTCGCTGCTTTTTTCAGCATTATGGTTTTTAGAGGTGAAAATTTTTTCATTAAAGGCAAAAGTGCACATTTTACCGGTTTTGTCGTTTATAGAGTCACTTGGAGAAGATGATTTTACTTCGTTTATTTACAGGCTTCCGGGACAGTTTCTTGGTGCAGTATTGGCTATTAT
>JAXHKS010000013.1:0-128843 GCA_034523115.1 Flavobacteriaceae bacterium
TGTTTATACTACTTGGTTCAGTTACGTATTGCTAATATAGCCTTATAACATTTATTTTACCAATATATTCATTTCTGATTTGATCTCCCAATCAGTCTGTATCGAACTTTGTACAAGAAATTTTTCGCCCAAAGTTGTGAGTTGGTTGATTATTCCCTGGTTTTTATATTCTGGTAAAATATACCATTACTGAAAATCATAGTTGAAAACTTATATGTAAAGGAATCAGAATTCTCTAAGGGCAAGGTCTCTTCAACGAAATAATAGCTTTCCTCCGGGTTAAATTTGAGTATATATTTATGGGCCTTTGCATATTCAGCAGTTAATTCTACCATCACTCTGGCATCTTTCTCAATCGCATCTTTTGCATCATCTTCAAACTTTTGAAACATAAATAAATATTCAGCCACTCCACTATTTTGTGTGTACACTAAATTTATAAAACCTATGAACGCAATTAATAATATATTTTTCATCTTTTTAATTTTTAAAAAGCAGCATTGAAACTTAATTAACAATGCTGCTGTAATGAACAATTATTTTTAAACTATTAGTTACCTGTGCATCTATCATAATATCCTGCCCAGTAGTCAAAACTACAACCAACACTTCCGCAATATGCCTTCTCGGCTGCATCTGCAGCAGCCCAGCAGTATGGACTTTCTTTTTCTTCAATAGATTTAATTGACAGATTATTTGCATAACTGAATGCACTTAAAAAAAACATACAAAGCCATAAGATATTTTTCATTTCTCAAAATTTAAATTAGTTGTTAATAATCGGCTAATATGCCTTTTTAAAATTATTCCTTTGCTAAAATCTGTGAGGAGTAATATATTTGATATAATTACCTCCGGTTAATGAATCGTCATGTATTCATAGGCAAGAACATTTTGGTTAAACTTATTTTTGAGAAATTTGGGTTTCAGCCTATATCAGACCGGAGGTTTTTAATTATATTTATATTAATTTATTTCTATTTTAGTTAATGAAAATACCTGTAAGCACTTAAAAATTTATACTATTTTCTTTAAAAGTAAAAAAAAAAAAAAAATGGAAGCACAAAATTATTTGTGAAGAAAATAAAACAAATATTTCCTATTAACCGCTAATAATATCAGGGTTTATAGGTACGAGCAACGTGTAGTGGTTTTTGAGGAAATCATTGGTACTTTAAAACCTTATACTTTATCCCTGCCTACCGGCAAGGCATTGTCCCTGAATTCAATAGCACACGGATAGACACAGATTAGAACGATTTGCACTGATTTGATTTATGGACTGACTAAAAAACCTTGAACCCAGAACCTTTTCCTTGTCCTTTGTCCATTGTCCTTGTTATAGAGATCCCTCCCCGATTGTGGGGTTCGGGATGACAGTTGAAGCAGAAACGGAATGACAGGAATTGCAGAAATAAAATACCCAACTTTCCTCTTACTCTGGCAAGTACAGTATCGGCCACTTTATGGGCTTTCTGAGCGCCCAGTGATAAAGCCTTATCAATTTCAGACAGGTTGTTAATGTAATAATCATAACGTTCGCGCTCCTTTGAAAACATGGAGGAGCAGAAGATTATTCAATAATCAAAAAAGTTTTCTTGATAAATTTCTCTTTATTTTATCATCAACATGATCTCTAAAAATGTCATTTAATGGCATAAGTTTTTCTTTGTTATCGAAATACCTTAAAAATGTTTCCGCCTGATAATCCTTAATTTTCTCTTGTCAGTTAAAACCAGATTTAATAAAGACTTTTCCTTAGTAAAACTTCCTTCAGAATTAATATCTCCAATTATTTTCTACTCCTATAAAAATTCCACTTTCTAGAAAGAAAATCAAGATCGCTAAACATAATATTTATCTTTTCTTTTTCATAGGTGCTTAATGTAAAGACAGGGCTTTCATATATTTTTTATCAATTTCTTTATTCTTCAAGCTATAAATGTTTATTCTGACTGCCGTTCTAATATTGTTCGCATATTCCCCTTATTTTTTTTACAAACTTTACGCCTATTTCCAAAATTTTTGAATTTTCTATTGTTTCATTTCGAAACCAGGTAAGTTACTAATTCAGAATTTTCAAACTCAGGCAGCTTCCAAAACTTCCCTTTTTCTTGGAAAATCATATAAACTTTGTTAGGGTTTTTCCATTGGTAAGGACAACTTCTTTTAATATTACTGCATTAGGAGATAATATTATGGTATCACCAATATCCCTCATATTTAGAATTTTCTCACTGTAGGTTAAATGATGCAACTTAATTGAATCATACAGAATTTGCTATAAAATTAAAAATCCCATTTTCATTTGTATAAGTTCCATTGTTTGTATTTAAAAAATGAACCGTTACAAACGATATTGGTTTAGAAGTGACTGAATCAATTACGATGACCTCTTGAGTTTGAGAGTTCACTTGCGAAAATGAAATCAAGAAGAAAATTAAATAAATTCGCTTCATAACCCCAACTTTGCCCTTACTCTGGCAAGTACAATATCGGCCACTTTATGGGCTTTCTGAGCGCCCAGTGACAAAGCCTTGTCAATTTCAGTGAGGTTGTTCATATAGTAATTGTAGCGTTCACGCTCCTGTGAAAACCTTTACGAGCAAGACTTCATAAAAAGCCTGTTTGGCATGGCCGTAACCGTAATTGCCGGCTAAGTAGTTTCGGCGCATTTCTTCAGTTTGTTCAGGGCTTGCAACCAGCTTGTACAATGAAAACAAATTACAGGTTTCCGGGTTTTTCGGTTCTTCCAACGGGGTTGAATCCGTTACAATTCCCATGATCTGTTTGCGCAACTGCTTATCGGGCAAAAAGATATCGATGATATTTCCTTTTGATTTGCTCATTTTTTCACCATCTGTTCCCGGTACATACATGGTGTTTTCCTGGCAATTTGGCTTCAGGAGCCACCAGGGTCTCTCCCATTTGGTGGTTAAAGCGGTTGGCCACATCGCGGGCCATTTCCAGATGTTGCAACTGGTCTTTACCCACTGGTACTATATTTGCGTCATACAGCAAAATGTCCGCGGCCATCAACATAGGGTAGCTGAACAATCCGGCATTCACATCTTCCAGCCTGTCGGCCTTGTCTTTAAAACTGTGGGCCAATGTCAGGCGCTGGTATGGGTAGAAACAGCTTAGGTACCAGGCCAGCTCGGTAACCTGCGGCACATCACTTTGGCGATAAAAGACCGTTTTGCTCAGGTCGAGGCCAAAAGCCAACCAAGTGGCTGCCGTGCTGTAGGTATTTTGTTTGAGTACTGCCGGATCCTTGATCTGAGTAAGCGAATGCAAATCAGCGATAAACAAGAAAGATTCCTCTTTAGAATTTTTAGCCATTTCGATCGCAGGAATGATCGCTCCGAGTAAATTTCCTAAATGCGGTGTTCCGGTACTTTGCACGCCGGTTAAGATTCTTGCCATATTGCTGATTTTAGTATTGCAAAAATAACGTGTTTTTTTCTTTTAACAAATCCTAAACCGGTGAGACTATAATTTTGAGAAGTATTATGATCCATTCAGGCTTAACCTAAACTTATCAAACGATGATATGGCTTGATTTCCCCTCAATTTTGTGGCCAACTTGGTTCAAGGTATTCAGAGGTGCCAAGATTCCTAAAGTTCACTAAAGGTCTTCTTACAATTATATGCCAAGAATTTCTTAAATGAATTTATTATTTGCGCCACATGCGGTTAATCAATAAAGCAATAATTTAAGGAAGGATAGTAAACTAAACCCGGTATAATATTTACTCATAATATCCATTCCATATTGCCACAGTGCAACAAATATCCTACATTTGAATACAATGAGGGCAATAAGAAATATATTGATACTTTTTTGGCGTATCTGGTTTTATGCCATATCGCTACTGACTATCATCATCGCTTTCCCTTTTTTGGTCATCATCATTTCACAAGAGAAATGGTATCCTGTATTTTTTAAGATTGCGCATTGGTGGGCAAAGACCATCCTGTTCCTCATGGGTCTGAATCCTGAGATTACGGAAGAGGAAAAAATAAAACGTGGCGAGAGCTATGTTTTTTGTCCGAACCATACTTCAATGATCGATATCATGCTGATGCTATCTACTACCACCGCTCCTTTTGTTTTTTTAGGAAAACAGGAACTGGCAAAAATACCTGTCTTTGGCTATATCTATAAAAGAACCTGCATACTGGTTGACAGGGATAGTTCAAAGAGCAAGAACCAGGCCTTTTTATCAGCTAAAAAAAGGCTTCAAAACGGCTTGAGTATCTGTATCTTTCCGGAAGGAAAAGTGCCTGATGACGAGAAGACCATTCTCGATGAGTTTCAAACCGGCGCCTTCCGTCTGGCAACAGATTTTGAAATACCCATTGTGCCGATTACCTTTTACGACTGTAAAAAACGTTTCTCCTATACATTTTTTAGCGGCGGTCCGGGTAAATTACGCGTGAAGATCCATGCTTTTCTATACCCAACGGTGAACTTGCTGACAGGAATAAGCTAAAACAAAAAACATTTGATACCATTTATACTGAGTTAAAAAATGATTTAAAACCAAAGCCATGACAAAAGATCCCAGACGGTATGAACCCAAAGAAGAAAAGCTCAATGTGATTACCCATGCCATCGGACTGGTATTGAGTATCATTGCCTTTTTCTTGCTCATTTCTTATGCCAATGACAGAGGAACTGTCTGGCACCTCACCAGTTTTGCCATTTTTGGGGCCAGTATGATTGTTTTGTACTCTGCCTCTACCGCTTACCATTACTCGAAGGAACCCAATCTTCGCACAAAGTTGAACATCCTCGACCATGCGGCTATTTACGTGCTTATTGCAGGTACTTATACCCCATTTTGCCTGGTTGTGCTGCCCAAAAAGATAGGCTGGACCATATTTGGAATTTCCTGGGGATTGGCATTAATTGGGATCAGTTTTTAAACTTTTTTATACCGGGAAATACGATAAGCTCTCTACCATTGCCTATGTACTGATGGGCTGGGTGGTTATATTTGCCATAAAACCCCTCATAGAAAATCTACCTGTAAAAGGACTGCTCTGGCTTCTTGCGGGAGGTCTGTTTTATACTGTGGGTGCCATTTTATACAGCATGAAATCCATGCGGTACAACCATGCTGTCTTCCATATTTTTGTCCTTTTGGGAAGTTTTTGCCATTTTATGTCCATCTTTTTTTACGTCCTTCCGGAGCGGATGTGATCTTGGCTTTCAGACTGATGTAAAAACCGGGTAAGCTGCATGGAAAGATCCAGCAGGATAATCTTTGCATTACCATTTCGTTCAATATGGTGAACAGCCTCATTGATCGCTTTTGAAATACCCTCTATATTTCCACCGTGAATAAAAGGCGCAAATTTTTGCAGGTCAAATTTCTTGTCGCTGGGTTCATAAAAGGCCAAAGAACCCACCCTGTAAGTTTCCATGAGCGCCTGTCTGAAAAACTGAAGGCAGTACAACAGGAAACTCTTTTGCGTTTCCCTGCCGGTCTTGGATATCTCATCACTCCAGTTAATCAACTCATTGATCACCGAAGGATTTCCTTTGGCTTTAAAAGCAGTTCTGACCCAAATGATAAACCACATTTCAAAAGTTGCCTCATTGGCATCGTTATTCAAAAGGTGCAATGCACTGTTGTAGTTGCCATTTGCCCTATAGGCAATACCGGCAGCGAGCTTATCTTCGGCACCTTCTCTTTCTATCAGCGCCTGTCTGATCTCGGATTCCCCAAGTGCCCTGAAATGCAAAATCTGACATCTGGATGTGATGGTATTTAGGATTTGCCCTTCGTGCTCAGTAATGAGTATAAAAAGTGTTTCTTTTGGCGGCTCCTCCAGCAATTTCAGCAATTTATTTGAAGCTGTGGCGTTTAACTTTTCCGCCATCCAGATGATCATAATTTTAAAGCCTCCTTCATAAGATTTTAAAGCCAGCTTTCTGACTATATTCTCAGCCTCATCCACCCCGATCTGGCCCTGCTTGTTTTCAATTCCCAGTTGCTTGTACCAGTTAAACAAGGTTCCATAAGGTGAGTTTAGTACAAATTTTCTCCATTCCTCCAGAAACAAATCACTCACCGGGTGGTCTTTTATTTTTTCGGTTGTGCTCACCGGAAAAACAAAGTGCAGGTCAGGATGAACGAGTTTATCAAATTTAATATGGCAGGGAGAATGGCCGGTAAATTGATTTTCTTCTGCACCGGAACATAAAATAAACCGTGCATAAGCGATCGCCATAGGCAATGCGCCACTTCCCGGTGGGGCAACAAACAATTGTGCATGAGGAATGCGCTTGTTCTCTACCGATTGTATCAAATGTTTTTTGATATTATTCTGCCCGATGATGTCTTTGAAATGCATGCTACAAATTAATGAAAAATCTTCCCATTTTCTTGTTTTAAAAAATGAATTATAACATTTTCTAAAGAAACAGTATTAAATAAAAACAGTATTTTTGCCGAAAATCAAGCAGCTTATTTTTTCTTATATCGGGTTAAAATTATGGTAATCATTACTTTGCAGAGAAATAAATGTATTGGATGTAATTACTGTGTGGAGCTGGCTCCAAAACAATATCAGATGTCGAAAAAGGACGGTAAATCTGTGTTGATCCATTCCCAGGAAAGAAAGGGCTTCCATACCCTAAAATCGGCTGATCACGGTATTTACGAAGATAATTTAAAGGCAAAAGAAGCTTGCCCAACCAAAATAATCAGCGTGAAGTTGACCTAGCCCTTACTATTTTTTATTTATATTGAGTATATTTACGGAATCATTGAAAATGGCGACAAATCCGATGATTTTAAAATTTTTAATTATAAAAAATTATGAGCTGTACTACCTGCTCTTCTACCATAAATGGAATACCTAAAGGCTGCAAAAGCAACGGAGATTGCAATTCGGGCAATTGCGGCAAAATGACCGTATTTGATTGGCTTGCCAACATGACCCTGCCATCCGGCCAGGAAAAATTTGATATTTTCGAAGTTCGATTTAAGAACGGGCGGAAATCTTTCTTTAAAAACACCTCAAACCTGCCACTCTATATTGGTGATGTAGTTGCCGTGGAATCGAGTCCCGGACATGATGTGGGTGTGATCTCCCTTGCAGGAGAGCTTGTAAAGGTTCAAATGCGCAGAAAAAGTGCTGAAAATGGTGAGGTGTTGAAAATATACCGGAAAGCCACGCAAAGAGATATAGACATCTGGACAGAATCTCGCAACAAGGAATTGGATGTTCAGAAAAAATCCAGGCTGATTATTGACAGGCTGGGTTTAAAGATGAAATTATCCGATGTGGAATATCAGGGTGACGGTACCAAGGCAATTTTTTATTACACATCTGATGACCGTGTAGATTTCAGGCAACTCATTCGGGAACTGGCAGGCAGTTTCAACCTGCGTGTCGAAATGAAACAGGTTGGCTTGCGTCAGGAAGCCGCACGTTTGGGAGGTATTGGTTCCTGCGGAAGGGAATTGTGCTGTTCCACCTGGCTTACTGATTTCAGGTCTGTGAGTACCGGCTGCAGCAAGATATCAGCAACTGTCTCTCAATCCATTAAAACTGGCAGGACAATGTGGAAAACTGAAATGTTGTCTGAATTATGAATTGGATTCTTACCTTGACGTCTTAAAGGATTTTCCTGATACCAACATTGCGCTACAGACTGAAAAAGGTAAAGCTGTTTTTCAAAAAATGGACATATTTCAGCGATTGCTATGGTATGCCTATCTTGACAATCCCATTCAATGGCTTAAACTTACTGTCGACCAGACCAACGCAATTATCGAACAAAACAAGAAGAAAGTGCTTCCAGCCAATCTTGAAGACTTTTCATCAGAACTCGACCAGGATACCACCGAGACTATTTCCTTTATGGACAGTATGAAGCAAGACAGTATCACCCGTTTTGACAGACCAAAAACAAACAAAAACAGAAGGCATAAAAGAAACAACCATAACAAACGTGCGAATCCAAATGATCAAAAATAGTACGCATCAAATAAAAAAAACTTTTGCATTTACTTTGGCTGTTAAATTGATTGTTCTCGGAGCCCTGGTCTTTGTCTCCTGTCAGGAAAATGTGTCATTTGACCAGTTTCAGTCAATAGAAAAGAATGGGTGGCATAAAGATTCCATCGTCGATTTTCCTTTTACTTCCTCTGATTCATTAAGTAAAAACAATATCTATATTAATATCCGGAACAATAAGATCTATGAATTCAGCAATCTTTTTCTGATTGCGCGTATTGAGTTTCCTAATAACTATCAGATCGTAGATACCCTGGAATACGAGATGACCACTTCGGAAGGAAGGTTTTTGGGAACCGGAATTTCGGATGTTCTGGAGAATAAACTGGAATACAAAACGAACTTTACTTTTCCCATCAAGGGGGAATACCATATAAAGCTTCAGCAGGCCATGCGCAAAAATCAAAATATAGAAGGCTTGAAATACCTGGAGGGTATTGCGGATGTTGGACTTCAAATAGAAAAAATTAAATAGATATACCATGGCCAAGAAACAGTCATCGGATGCAAAATACTCCAAGAGGTTATTGAAATTTTTTATTGGCGGTATCATTTTTGTAATTGCCATGTTTATCTTTTCCGGTTTGGGTTTATTCGGAAAACTCCCAAGTTTCGAGGAACTGGAGAATCCTGAGAACAACCTCGCCACAGAGGTGATCTCTTCTGACGGCAAAACTCTGGGAAAATTTTATCGTGAAAACAGAACTCCTGTGAAATACAGGGAGCTTCCGGCTGACCTTATCAAAGCCCTCATTGCTACCGAAGATGAACGTTTTTATGACCATTCAGGAATAGATGCCAGGGGAACCGCCAGAGCAGTCGTAGCATTGGGCTCAAAAGGAGGAGCAAGTACCATAACACAACAATTGGCCAAAATGCTATTTACCAAAACAGCTTCTTCCAATATTTTTATGCGTGTTATACAAAAATCGAAGGAATGGGTAATCGCTTCTCAATTGGAGAGACATTATACAAAGGAAGAAATCATTACCATGTATCTTAACAAATACGATTTTGGACATAATGCAGTTGGCATAAGGTCTGCATCGAGAATATATTTCGGAAAAGAACCCATCGATTTAAAAATCGAAGAATCGGCCATGCTGGTTGGCATGTGCAAGAATTCTTCTTTGTACAACCCAATAAGGAGGCCTGAAATGGTTTTGGACAGAAGAAATACTGTCTTTAGTCAAATGGAGAAAAATGATTTTCTTTCGGATGAAGAGCAGGACTCATTAAAAATACTTCCGCTTCGGTTGGATGTCAATTTGGAAGGGCACAGTGACGGTCTGGCAACTTATTTCAGGGAATACCTGAGAGATTTTATGAAGACCTGGATCGAGGATCACCCAAAAGAGGACGGCACAGGTTATAATATTTACCGGGACGGATTAAAAATTTATGTAACCCTCGATTACCGAATGCAAAAGTATGCTGAAGAGGCGGTACAGGAACACATGTCGAACCTGCAAAAAGCCTTTGATAAAACAATCGCTAAGAATAAGACCGCTCCTTTTTATGACTTAACCGAAAAAGAGATTCAAACCACCATGATGCAGGCCATGAAAAGAAGCGACCGGTGGAGAAAAATGAAGGCAGCAGGAAATTCCAATGAAGAAATTCTGGCATCTTTCAGGAACCCGGCGGAAATGCGTATTTTTTCATGGAAAGGAGATATTGATACCGTTCTTACTCCGTATGATTCCATCCGTTATTACAAACATTTTTTACAGACAGGGCTTTTGTCTGTTGATGCAGAAACCGGACAGGTAAAGGCCTGGGTTGGAGGAATAAATTACAAGCATTTTCAATTTGATCACGTGAAGCAGGGTAAAAGACAGGTAGGTTCAACTTTTAAACCTTTTGTTTATGCAACAGCCATCAACCAGCTGCATATTTCACCCTGTGACAAATTTCCGAATACACCCTATACCATCCCCAGTGGAAAATATGGCCTTATCCAGGACTGGACACCAAAAAACAGCAGTAACAAATACGGCGGTATGCTCAACTTGAAAAGTGCCCTGGCAAATTCCGTGAACGTAATCACTGCCAATTTAATAGATCAGGTAACACCACAAAATGTGATCACCTTGGCAACCAGCCTGGGTATAGAATCAAAAATACCCAATGCACCTTCTATTGCCCTGGGATCAATTGATCTTAGTATCTATGAAATGGTTGGAGCGATAAATACTTTTACCAACAAGGGTATGTATATTAAACCCTATATGATTACACGAATTGAAGATAAAAACGGAACAGTACTGGAAGAATTTGCCCCGCAGACCAAGGAGGTGATGAGCGAGGAAATTGCCTATACCATCATCAATCTTATGGAAGGTGTTACACAGTCAGGTTCAGGAGTCAGGCTGAGAAGTTCAGGAGCCTATTACCCCGATAATATTGTAACAGGCTATCCTTACAATTTTAAAAATCCGATTGCCGGAAAAACAGGTACAACGCAAAACCAATCAGATGGCTGGTTTATTGGTATGGTACCCAATTTATCAACGGGTGTATGGGTTGGTGCCGAAGACAGGGCTGTACATTTTCCGGATCTCAACCGGGGTCAGGGCGCTACCATGGCATTACCTATCTGGGCACTTTATATGAGAAAATGTTACGCAGACAAGGATCTTCAGGTAAGCAAGGGAAGCTTCAAAAGACCGGAAGTGTTAAATATTACTGTTGACTGTTCAGGTCAGGCTGAAGAAGGCACAGATCCTGAAAATAAAAAAGAAGAAGACTTAGAGTTTTGATATGACCAAAACATTTACCTGGGTATCCTTCCCCGGAGATCATCGCACAAAGCAATTTGAAGCGAGTGATGGATGAGATAGGCATCCCGGATTACCCTTCATTCTGGCGCTGGTCTGTGGACCAAAAAGAAACTTTTTGGCGGAAAACAATCGAAATACTCTCCATTCCTTTCGAAAAGAAATATTCCGCTGTGACTGGATATTTCAGATGGACCGGAAAATCCCAAATGGCTTAAAGATGCCCGGCTCAACATTGCAGATGCCTGTTTTCAGCAAGATGACCAGGCTACGGTGATTTTGTATCAAACTGCTGATGGAGTCATCAAGAAAATCAGCCAGAAAGAACTAAAAGTTCTTGTCAACCAAATTGCAAATGGCCTGAAAGCATCGGGCGTGGCCGCTGGGGATTTTATTGCCATCTATATGCCAATGAATCCGGAAAGTATTGCAATCTATCTCGCAGGAATCAAAGCAGGCAATCCAGTGGTCACGATTGCAGATAGTTTTACTCCTAATGAAATTGCTATAAGGCTGAAGATCACCAAACCAAAAATATTGTTTACTCAGGATTATCTGCACAGGGCAGGAAAATCGCTTCCTTTATTTGAAAAAGTGCTTCTGGCCAATCCGCCCAAAGTGGTTGTTTTAAAAAGCTGTGACCTACCCATACAAAAAAGAAAACAAGATTGTTATTTTAATGATTTTTTATCGGAAAATATATCCTTCAAAAGCCTGCCTCAGGATCCGGATGATTTTATCAATATTCTGTTCTCTTCCGGCACAACCGGCGAACCGAAAGCCATTCCGTGGACACACTGCACACCCATAAAATCAGCCAGTGATGGATTTTATCACCATAACATAAAGAATAAAGATGTGGTTTGCTGGCCCACCAACCTCGGATGGATGATGGGACCCTGGCTGGTATTTGCTTCACTGATCAACAAGGCCACCATAGCCCTGTATCATGGATCACCTATGGATTCGGCCTTCGGAAAATTTATTCAAGAGGCGGGAGTCACCATGTTGGGTGTGGTTCCAAGCATTGTCAGACAATGGAAGAACAGCAGATGTATGGAAGCATATGACTGGAGCTGCTATCAATTGCTTCAGCTCTACCGGTGAGGTTTCGAACCCTCAGGAAATGGAATATCTCATGGCTCTGGGGAAAAACAAACCGGTAATTGAATATTGCGGTGGCACAGAAATTGGCGGAGGATATGTGAGCAGCACCATGGTACAGCCCAATATCCCAAGCACTTTTTCAAGTCAGACCCTGGGTGGTGAATTTGTATTGCTGGATGGGCATAATAAATTATGTAAACAGGGAGAAGTATTCCTGATTCCGCCCATTTTGGGTTTGTCGAATTCCCTGTTGAACCGCGATCATTTTGAGGTGTATTACAAAGATACACCGGCCTATAAGGGTCAGTTGCTTCGCAGGCACGGAGATGAACTGGAACAATTGGATAACGGATATTACAAAGCCCATGGAAGGGTTGATGATGCCATGAATCTGGGGGGTATCAAAGTAAGCTCCATACAGATTGAAGCAGTGATCAATACTTTGGATTTTATCAGGGAATCAGCAGCCGTAGCCGTATCCCCGCAGGGAGGCGGGCCGAGCGACCTGGTAATTTATTATATCGAAAATGAAAATAGATTGGCCCTGCGGGAGAAATTACAGGCGATAAACGATGTGATTAAATCTGAACTGAACCCCTTGTTTAAAGTAAAAGAAGCACTTCCTCTTGAGTCTTTACCAAGAACAGCTTCGGGAAAACTGATGCGCAGGAACCTGAGAAGTCTTTACGAAAAAGAACACAACCAAACAGAGCAATGAAAATAATCTCTTACAATGTAAATGGCATAAGAGCCGCAATAAATAAAGGCCTTCTTACCTGGCTCAAAGCCGCCAATCCAGATATTTTATGCCTGCAGGAAATAAAGGCAGAAAAAGAACAATTGGATATGGAAGTTTTTGAAGCAGCCGGCTATCATTACAATTACTGGTTCCCGGCCCAAAAAAAAGGATACAGCGGTGTAGCTGTTTTGTCGAAAACAAAACCCTTGGACATTGAATTTGGCACCGGCATTGACAGCATGGATCTGGAAGGGAGAAACCTAAGACTGGATTTCGAAAAATTTTCTGTCATGAGTCTGTACCTTCCCTCAGGCACCAATGATGACCGTCTTGATTTTAAACTGAACTACATGGCACAGTTTCAGGTGTATATCAATGAACTCAGAAAAAAAATCCCCAACCTGATTATTTGTGGCGACTACAATATCTGCCATCAGGCAATAGATATCCATAATCCGGTTGCCAATAAAAATGTCTCCGGATTCTTGCCTGTAGAAAGAGAATGGATCGGCAATTTTATTTCCCATGGTTTTATTGATAGCTTCCGACATTTCAACAAGGAACCTCACCAGTATTCCTGGTGGAGCTACAGAGCAAATTCCCGCAATAATAATAAAGGTTGGCGGATAGATTACTGCATGGCCAGTGAAACTTTGAAGGACAATCTGGTAAGGGCATTTATTTTACCCGAGGCCAAACACAGTGACCACTGCCCTGTTGGCCTCGAATTAAATATTTGAGCTCAGACCGATTTGTTGGCCAGTTGACCACAGGCTGCATCGATATCCTTACCCCTGCTTCTGCGTATCTTTACCGTGATGTTGTTGTTTTCCAGGGCACGGACATATTTTTGTATAACCTCTGGTGAAGCTTGTTCAAACCCATCTTCTTCGATGGCATTGTATTCGATGAGATTTACTTTTGACGGAACCCTTTTGCAATAATTCACCAGTGCATCAATGTCTTTCTGTTTGTCATTTACATCTCTCCAAACTACATATTCGAAAGTGACCTGCCTTTTTGTTGCCTTGTACCAATATTGCAGTCGAATCGAGCAATTCAGCAAGATTTGAAGAAGCATTGACCGGCATCATGGATGTGCGAACCTCATCGATTGCAGCATGAAGTGAAACAGCCAGCTTGAACTTCACGCCATCATCCGCCAGTTTCCTGATCATCTTTGGTAGTCCGACTGTGGATAAGGTCACCCTGGAAGGTGACATTCCCAAACCTTCTGCCAGAGGTAATTTTATCTATGGCCAAGAGCACATTCTCATAATTCAGCAGGGGTTCAGCCCATACCCATAAAAACAATATTGCTTAGGGGTGATGAAAATAATGGCGGCTTTGCTGATCAATCGCCAGAACCTGGTCATAGATCTCATCCGGATTCAGATTTCGCATTTTTTTGAGCCTTGCCGTGGCGCAGAAACTGCAGTTCAGACTACAACCTACCTGACTTGAAACACAGGCTGTGGTTCTTTTTTCAGTGGGTATCAGCACCGATTCCACCACCAGGCCATCATGCAGTTTTACAGCATTTTTTATCGTGCCGTCACTTGACTTTTGCATCTCATCCACTTTGATATGGTTGATTACAAAATTTTCCGTTAACAAGGCACGCGTTTCTTTGGATAAATTGGTCATCTCATCAAAGGTATGGGCTCCTTTTCCCCAAAGCCAGTCATAAACCTGATTTCCTCTGAAAGGCTGATCCTTCTGCCCAATGAAAAAATCACGCAACTGCTCTTTGTTCAAAGCCCTGATGTCTTTTTTATTCTCCATAGAAACAAAAAGCGCCCATTTGACGGACGCTTTGTTATTAGTTTAATGCGTTTATATGATCAGCATGGCATCGCCATACGAATAAAAGCGGTAGCCTTCCTTAATTGCCTCTTTATAAGCCTTTTTCAATAAATCGTGACCTGCAAAGGCAGAGGTCATCATCATCAGGGTAGATTTAGGGGTGTGAAAATTAGTGATCATGGCATTGGCCACACTAAAGTCATAGGGAGGAAAAATAAATTTGTTCGTCCAGCCTTGGTAGGGCTTTAAGAAATGATCTGCAGATACAGAACTTTCCATAGCACGCATTACCGTTGTACCCACAGCACAAACCCTTTTTTTGTTTCCAATAGCTGCATTCACCGCATCGGCGGCAGCCTTTGTGATATTGATCTCCTCAGAATCCATTTTATGCTTTGAAAGATCTTCCACTTCAACCGGGCTAAAGGTACCGAGACCCACGTGTAGGGTAATCTCTGCAAGGTCTACCCCCTGGATCTCAAGTCTTTTGATCAGGTGTTTTGAAAAGTGAAGTCCGGCCGTTGGCGCTGCAACAGCACCTTCGTGTTTGGCATAAATGGTTTGGTAGCGCTCTTCATCAGAGGGTTCCACTGCACGTTTTATATATTTTGGAAGCGGGGTTTCTCCCATTTCCTTCAATTTCTTTCTAAACTCATCATAAGATCCATCATACAAAAACCTCAGGGTCCGACCCCTGGATGTGGTATTATCAATCACTTCCGCTACCAGGCCGCTGTCGTCACCAAAAAATAATTTATTTCCGATCCTTATCTTTCTTGCGGGATCAACCAATACATCCCAAAGCCTGCTTTCGGCATTTAATTCGCGCAGCAAAAAAACCTCAATCCTCGCTCCGGTTTTTTCCTTATTTCCGTAAAGTCTTGCCGGAAAAACCTTTGTATTGTTAAATACCATAATATCACCATCAACAAAGTATTCTACCAGGTCCTTAAATACCCTGTGCTCAATAGATTGCTTCTCCCGGTTCAGCACCATCAGTCTGGCAGCATCTCTTTCTTCGGAGGGGTATTCAGCGAGTAGTTCAGGTGGCAAGGTGTAATTAAAATGAGATAATTTCATGTTTTCGTTTTTTTTTAAGCGCACAAAGATACAACCTCCATCTACCGAATGTCAAGTAAATCACTATTTAAATTCCTTTTTCACTGATAAAATAAATTTTGCAGAAGTATTTGGTATATTTACGCAAAATTTGAACATGTCGAAAGAAGTAACTCCTTACAGAAACTCCGCGCTTGGCAAAAAGGAGCAGGTGAGGGAGATGTTTGATAAGGTATCCGGAAATTACGATCTTTTAAACAGGCTCCTGACCTTTTGGGATTGATGTAGGTTGGCGTAAAAAGGTAGTGCAGATCGTCGTTGATCAGCATGCCGGGTCAGCACTGGATGTGGCTACAGGCACGGGAGACCTGGCGATCATGCTTGCCAATGCAGGAATAAAAAATGTGATCGGGCTGGATCTTTCTCCAGGGATGCTTGAACTGGGAAAAAAGAAAGTAACCGACAGAAAATTAGAGTCAAGTATTGAAATGATCATAGGCGATTCAGAAAATCTGCCCTTTGCAGACCATACTTTTGATGCCATAACAGTTGGATTTGGTGTGAGAAATTTTGAAAACCTGGATAAAGGCCTGAAAGAAATTTACAGGGTTTTAAAACCCAAAGGTTCGCTGGTGGTTTTGGAAACATCACAACCGGAAAAATTTCCATTTAAACAGGGTTACAAAATATATGGAAAATATGTAATCCCTGCCCTGGGAAAAATGTTCTCTGAAGACAAGAGCGCCTATGACTATTTGCCTGAATCGGCAGCGGCCTTTCCCTATGGAGAAAAATTCAACAATATTTTGCTCAAAACAGGGTTTAGTAATGTGAAGTTTTATCCGCAAAGTCTTGGTATTGCTACCATTTATCATGCAATAAAATAGAAAAATGAAGAGAATTGTTTTATTTTTTACCACCTTATTTTTACTTCAGGCCAACCTGGGTTTTGGGCAGCGTGAACGCATCATCAACCTGCCAACGGAAGATGAAAGAACACTTCATTTTGGTTATTACCTCGGATTGAACAACAACAGCTATAAAGTCAGTTACCTGAGCGAGACCGATGCCAACATTGTACTGCCACCTACCCAAAGTGAATTCTTTGTAGAAGTTAACGAGTCAATTGGATTCAATTTGGGCTTTATTGTTGACCTCAGATTGCATAAAAATATCAATTTGCGATTTGAACCCGGGTTGATGAGCAATTCAAAGGAACTTGTTTTTTATAATGAAGAATACCTCAATTACCCGCAATATAATGGAACTTCAAGCAATACCAGGGATGTGTCCAGTACTTTTCTTCACCTTCCCCTATTGTTCAAATTCAGTACAGACCGGCTCAATAACATAAGGCCTTATGTAATTGGTGGCGTTTCCTACGATTATAATTTCTCAAGTAACGAAGAAAACAGGGACGATAATTATGACGGTGAATTCAGAACCACCACCCATAATTTTATGTATGAGGTGGGTATTGGTATGGACTTCTATTTCTATTTCTTTAAGTTCTCACCTTCTATCCGGGGGGTATTTGCAATTAACAATGAGTTGGTAAGGGATGATTTAAGCACAATGAACACTCCTACAGGAAGTTATGAAGTTGAAGGACCTTGGACAGGCCCTGTTGATTTTCTAGGAACCCGTGGACTCTATTTGAACCTTACTTTTGAATAAGTCAAAGGGTTAAACCGATTGCCTCGATCTGAAAAAATATTCCAGGGACATAAGGATACTGCAGGCAGCCAAACTTACAGCAAGTAGTTTTGAGCTAAAAATAGCAGGTAATTTTATGTCAATAAGCCTGCTGAATTTTAAAACAAGGTTGCTATACACCGGATTATTTAATTCTTCAGGTGAACTGCCTTTCAAAACCACTACAAAAATTGCAATGGCAATGAGACCGAGAACAAACCATGCCCTTTTGCTGATGACCGGCTGGTAAACAAAACCAGGCTTTGTGCTTAATTGCGCCATAATCTTTTCTGAGAATATTGGGGATGGTTCCTCCTGAGCATATTTTTTAAACAAATTGCCCATGGCCTTTTCTTTTATTACATCCAATTCCTCAATGCGCTGCATCACTTTATTGGTAAAATCAATGGATGTTTCATCCAATAAAAGGTTCTTCTTGATTAGTTCGTCCCAGTTTTTTTCTTCTTCGGTCTTCATACTATTGATTTCATTTCTTCATTCAACAAAACATGCAATGTATCGTACATTTTCTTCCGGGCCCTGAATAATTTCGTTTTCACATTAGAATTGCCCAAACCGGTAATCTGTTCTATTTCTTCAACAGAACTGTCGTTCAAATAATACAAAGTAATCAGAACAGCCTCAGTTTCAGGCAACAGATTTATGGCCTTGGCCACGAATTCTTTTTGTTCCTCATATTTCATCAGCTCGAGAGGATCTGTAAACCCAGATTCTTCCCGAATCTTATTCATATTGTCGTTAAGATCAGAAACTTCAATCTGCTTCTTACGAATTTTTGAGATCGCTGTTCTGTAAACGATGGTATACAACCAGGTTGAAAATTTAGATTCTCCCTTATAGCTTTCCAGTTTTTGGTAGGCCTTTAGAAAACAATCCTGTGCCACTTCTTCTGCATCTTCCCTGTTCCTAACTATTTTCATGGCGATGGTAAATACCATAGTCTTATACCTTTCAATCAGATAGGAATAAGATGCTGTTTGCCCGGCCAAAACTTTGTCTATATAATATTGGTCTTCCAACTTCATTATACATATGACGCCTACTAGGGTGAAATGGTTACAAAGAAAAATTTTAATTTCTTATTTTGTAACCAAGACTTTATAAGTTGCGTCCAAATAGCATATACAAACAATTTTAAAAATATAAAATCATGGCAGCAGACATTTTAATTCCCTTTATCGTTTTTTCAGCAATTTTTGGCATTTTCTATGTTTTTATCACCACACGAAACAAAGAAAGAATGGCATTAATTGAAAAAGGTGCTGATGCATCATTATTCGCCACCAAATCGAAGAGCTACACAAACATGACCCTAAAATTTGGGATGCTGGCTTTGGGCATAGGCATTGGTATTTTGGCAGGGTCTATTTTGGCTACCTATACAGTGCTTCCGGAACCGGTTCCCTATTTTTCTATGATATTCCTGTTTGGTGGTTTGGGATTGATTCTGAACTATTTAATAGAGAAAAACAGCAAGAGTTACAAAGAGTAAGAAGTTTATGAAAGCAAAAAACCCATCATTTCGATGGGTTTTTTTGTTCATCCGCACCTGTAATCACAATATCTGAAAAATCTGTTGGAAAAATAATGGTCGTTCCATTCGTTTTGTTCGCTTTATAATCATAATCTTCACCATCCAGTTCAACTGAGACTATTTTAAAGGGCAAATTGATGAATTTGATTGCTACAGTCTGATAGGAAGAGAAATGCTTTCCACTTTTAAACTGCTGGATCGAAAGGGAATTCAGTTTCCCGGTCAGGGTAAAATTCCTGAGGCTAAACCTTCCTTTAATATAATCATACCCGTCATGACTGTCCTCATAAACCAATGAATCCTCTTTACCCAATTTGAAATAAACATCCAGTTTTAATTGATCTATCTCCTTTTCTCCTACGAATTGCTGGATCGGGTATTTTGGAATAATGGCCCCCGCCTTAACAAAAATAGGCATGCTGTCTAAATCGGCATCAACCCACAATTCCTGACCACCTTCTGCCAGTTCATTAGTCCAGTAGTCATACCAGTCTCCATTAGGGAAATACATCCTTCTTCCCCGGGCATTTGGTTCGGTTACCGGGCAAACAAGTATCTTATCGCCGACTACAAATTCGTCGTTTCGGTAATGCGTATGCACATCGCTTTGGTCAAAAAGAACAAGCGATTTTAATATCGGATTTCCCTCATTTGCATATCGCCAAAAAGCTGTATACATATAAGGCAACAACTCATAGCGCAATTCGATGAACTTCTTTACTATTTTGGTAATGCTTTTTCCAAAAGACCAGGGTTCCTGATCACCGTGGTCGCCAGAAGAATGTGTCCTGAAAAAGGGATGAAAGGCCCCAAGCTGGATCCATCGTGCATATAACTCACCTGTAGGCTGCTCGGCAAAACCACCTATATCAGATCCAACAAAGGAAAAACCTGAAATAGCCAGCCGCTGTGCCTGGATATTGGCTATAGAAAGGTGTTCCCAGGTCGCCACATTATCACCGGTCCATGTTGAGGTATAACGCTGTGTGCCGGAATATGCGGCCCGTGTGATCACAAAAGGGCGTTGTGGGTAGGAAAACTTCTTTAAACCCTGATAGGTTGCTCTGGCCATTTGCATACCATAAATATTGTGTGCCTTTCTGTGGCTGCAGCGGTGGCCGTCATAATCATGCCGCACGTCATCCGGAAAAGTTTTGCCCGGAACATCCATTACGGCAGGCTCGTTCATGTCATTCCATACACCTTTGATTCCTATGTCTTCGATCAGTTCTTTGTACAATTCAGCCCACCATTCCCTTACTTTCGGATTGGTGAAATCAGGAAAATAGCATTCTCCGGGCCATACTTTTCCTTTCATATAGGGTCCGTCTGCTCTCTTACAGAAATAGCCTTTTTCCAATCCCTCTTTAAATATCGGGTTATTGCTGTCAATTTTAATTCCCGGATCAATGATGGCTACTGTTTTAAAACCGATATCCGTCAAATCGCTGACCATTTTTTTGGGATCGGGGAAGTAATCCTTATTCCAGGTAAAACACCTAAAGCCATCCATATAATCGATATCCAGGTAAATGGCATCACAGGGAATAGACAACTGCCTGAATTTATTCGCAATTTCCATTACTTTTGCCTCGGGGTAATAACTCCATTTACACTGGTGGTAACCCAGGGCCCATAGGGGCGGCAACTGATGTGGTTTGCCCGTAAGATCAGTATATCGCGATACGACCTGGGCCATGTCAGGACCATAAATGAAATAGTAATTCATTTCACCTCCCTGCGCCCAAAAGCTGGTCACATTTCTGCGTTCATGACAAAAATCAAATACGGTTCTGAAACTATTATCGAAAAAAATGCCATAGGCCCTTTTATGGTTGAGGCCAATATAAAATGGAATTGCTTTATAAATGGGGTCTGTTTCTTTGGTATATGCGTAGGAGTCGGTTACCCAGTTCTCAAACCTTTTGCCTTTCAGGTTTATATCTACGGGTTTATCTCCAAGTCCGTAATAACTCTCCCCATCATGTGAGCTTTTGGACATTTTCACAATATCTCCTCCAAACTGGTAGCTCTCTTCCCAATGAAAACCCAATTCGTCTTCACATAAAATACTGTTATCCGCTGCGTCTAAAATAGCCACACGAAGATCTCCTTTTGAAATATGGCAGATCAATTTCTTGGTAGTAACCTTATAGGTTTCTTTTTCCTCAACTACTTCCAGCTGGTTATAACCCCTGCTGGCAAATTTTGATATTGCATAGGAAAAATCCGGTTCAAAACTCCCTGTAGTTGAGTACCTGAATCTTAAAATGCTGTCGCGACGCACAGTTAGCTGCAACACTACATTGTTTTCACAGGTAAAAAAGAGAGAATCAACATTCTTTCTGTAAGCAACTATTCTGGACGGCAATAAGTTCCCCTTGTGTTCTAATTCAGTGTTTAAGATCATATATAAAGGTATAGCTAAGCTTGCAAACCTATAAAAATTAAACTAAAATAGCCCAGCTAATATTTCAAAAATAAGGCCCATTTAAACCAATTTTTTATCAAATTGTTATTAAAAAGAGCTTATTTATAAGAAAGATAGACCGCTGATAACGGTGGGATTACAATTTCAACAGAATATGGTTTGTTGTCATAGGGGATCTTTTCAATTTTCAGAGCCTTGCTGTTTCCCATTCCGCTTCCGTAATAATTTTCCTTATCGGAATTAAAAACCTCTTTGATGGTGCCTTTTCTCGGCAAGCCAATTCTGTACTGTTTTCTTGGTACCTGGGTAAAATTACAGGCAACGATCAGGTCATTGGGAACATCATGCCCTTTTCTTATGAAAGCAATGACGGAATTTTGGTGATCGGAAAAATTGATCCACTCAAAACCCTCATAGCTAAATGCTTTTTCATAAAGTGCAGGTGCATTTTTATAGAAAGTATTGAGGTCCTTCACAAAATTCTGAAGGCCTTCATGGGGTTTGAAGTCCAGCAGATGCCAGTCGAGGCTCTGGTTAAAATTCCATTCCACTGTCTGGCCAAGTTCAGAGCCCATAAAAGTTAAATTGGAACCTGGATGGGCATACATATAAGCAAATAACAAACGCATATTTGCAAATTTCTGCCATTCATCGCCGGGCATTTTATAGATTAACGATTTCTTGCCATAAACAACCTCATCATGTGAAAGCGGGAGCATGAAATTTTCAGTAAAAGCATATGCCAGACTGAAGGTAATTTCATTTTGATGATATTTTCTGTAGATGGTGGCTTTTGAAAAATATTCCAAAGTATCGTGCATCCAACCCATCATCCACTTCATGCCAAATCCCAGTCCGCCATACTCAGCCGGTCTTGTAACACCTGTAAATGCCGTAGATTCTTCTGCAATCGTTTGAATTCCGGGAAAATTCTTATAGACTTCCTGATTGAACTCCCTTAAAAAAGCAATGGCTTCCAGGTTCTCATTACCTCCAAAGATATTGGCATCCCACTCACCTTCCTTACGTGAGTAATCCAGGTAAATCATAGAAGCCACCGCATCCACCCTCAAACCATCTGCATGGTATTTATCCATCCAGAAAAATGCATTGCTGATCAGAAAGGATTTCACCTCATTTCTTCCATAATTAAAGATCAGGCTTTTCCAGTCAGGGTGGTAACCCCTTTTCGTATCGGGGTGTTCATATAGATGGCTGCCATCAAAGAAGCCCAAGCCATGGTCATCAGACGGAAAATGTGAGGGTACCCAGTCAAGGATTACGCCAATATCATTCTGGTGCATTTTATCGATAAGATGCATAAATTCTTCGGGAGTACCAAAGCGGGATGTAGGAGCGAAATAACCCACGATCTGGTAACCCCATGAAGGATCGTAAGGATATTCCATTACCGGCATCAGCTCAATATGCGTATAATTCATCATTTTTACATAATCCACCAGTTGGTCACTTAATTCCTGATAGGTTAAAAACCGATTTTCGTCAAGATTTCGTCGCCAGCTGCCTAAATGGACTTCATAAACCGAATAGGGCTTATCCAGACCGTTCTTATCTTTTCTGTATGACATCCAGCTTTTATCCTTCCATTTGTAATGGTTGATATCTCTGATGATGGAAGCTGTGTAGGGCGGTTTTTCGCAATAAAAAGCATAGGGATCTGCCTTTTCTGTTTCGATGTTATTGTGGTTTGATTTGATCTTGTATTTATAACGCATCCCCTCTTTTGCTTCCGGAATAAATCCTTCCCAAATACCCGATGCATCCCAACGCACAAATAATTTATGCTGCTGATCATTCCAGTAGTTAAAATCACCAATCACAGAAACAGATTTGGCTGATGGTGCCCAAACAGCAAAATAGGTTCCCTTCACTCCATCCACTTCCGCAGGGTGCGAACCCAGTTTTTCATAGAGCTTAAAATGCTTCCCCGCTTTAAAAAGTGCGATATCAAAATCTGTGAAAAGACTAAAACTTATAACTTTTACCATATCTGTTTATTCATTAATTATGTTGGATATTCCTTTAAGTGGTATTAATGCCCATCTGGGTCTTGAATTTAATTCATACCCAATTTCATAAACTGCTTTTTCCAGCAGACAATATTTCAGGATGAAAATTCTTTCCTGGCTGTAGCCTAAGTTTAGATTGGCTTTCTGTATTGCTTCTGTATAGACCTCCAAAAAAACACCAATAAAGTAACTGTAGAGCAATTCTGCAGCTTCGAACAGGTCTTTTTGTGATTGGGGAAATCATTGGGATTATTGAATATAGTCGCGTAAATGGCATAGTGAAAAGACCTGAACAATCCGGCCACATCCTTTAGCGGCGGTTGTTTGACCTTTCTGTCGCGGATGGTACTTTCGGGCTCACCTTCAAAGTCCAGGATATAAAAATCATTATCCCGCACGAGAATTTGTCCCAAATGGTAATCACCGTGCAAGCGAATGCGTTCACCCTTTAATTTGGTCCAGTCGAATTGAATAAACCGCTTTCGTATCTCATTCTTTTTATCCAGAAACTCCTTTGCCAGATCCAGCGCCAGACCCTCCAGCTTATGCATATTATTCTCAATGGTATTTAGTCTGTTCTGAAACTGATGAATCAATCTGTTTTTTAACCAGACCTCATAATCACGGTTATAATGCGCCGGAGTAAAGGCAGTATCTTCAAATTCAGAGCCAAGTTCAATATGCATTTCAGCAGTTCTTTTAGCCAGTGTTTGCACCTTTAAGAGCAGGTTCAACCCAACCCAATCGATGATCTGAGGAGGCACATCACTTATCTTCAGAGACCGGAACATCTCAACTTTAGGGAGTTGACCAATACTTATTTTTTTATGGCTCAGGTTCATAAATACATTATGCAATTCTTTCAGCATATATTCCCAGGCATCTCCTTCATTTTCTATTTTTTCCTGCATAAGGGCAATCGTGATGTAGGTATTATCCATATCAATCACATTGATACTTCCCAAATAAGCCGGAGTATTTTTAAAGCTGTGCTTTTCGGTAAGAAACCTGCTCATTTCATAATCAGGATTTTTATCTGCAAAGATCCTTCTGAAAAATTTAATGACGTATAATTCATTGTAGATTACAGAGGTATTGCTCTGTTCCATGCCCATAAATCTTGAGCTCTCATATTCGAGCTGAGGTAATTTTATACTTTTATGGTATTGCACTTTGGATTCATCTTTTGGCAAAGCGTTCAAAATGCGGTTGTATACTAGTTTTCTGAATGCCTCAAGATTTATGGCATCGATCACAAATCCTTTCTCTCCTTTTAAACTGATGGGAAGGATCCGGTCTTTATCCGCGAAGCTTTCATCTGTGACAAAAGCTATGGGCAAGAAATAATGCTGGTAAAATGCCTCATAAAAATCGATCTCAAGGATCAATCCAAAATAGACCTCACCGTCCTGCTGGATCCGAAAATACTCGGCAAGCTCAATATACTTCAGTTTACTCGCCTTACCACCATACCATCTCTGTTTGATGATATAGTTTTCCAATACATCCGATAAAAATAATTTTACAAACTCTTCATTATTAAGAATCTGATCCCAATTATCATCGAAATTATAGGGCGCTATGGCGATTTTACTGTTTTTATTGATCATATCATTTTAATACTTTAAAGATATGGAAGGGCAAATTTGGGTGTAACTGAACATAGTTCCATTCTGAATACCATTCGTATTCATAGGTTGTGACCAGATCTCTGATTCTGATTCTGGGAGAATTGCCTATATTTAGCTCTCCCAGAGGCAATTGCACCATTCCCTGTTGGGAGTTGTGTGTATCAAGACTGATGATTACAATCAATTCGTCGGTTCTGTTGTCATTAAATTTATAGAAAGCGATCAGGTTATCATTATTAACATTGCAGAACCTGATATTGTTGGTCTGCTGCAAAGCCTCCTGCGCCTGACGGATATGATTGATTCTTGTGATCACATTGATCAGATAATTATCCTTTCCCCAATCATATGCTTTGATCTGAAATTTCTCTGAATTCAAATATTCTTCCCTTCCAGGCAGGGGTTCACTTTGCATCAGTTCATAATTAGGTCCATAGATACCAATATTTGAACTTAGGGTTGCTGCCAGAATATAGCGCTGAATAAATTTTGATTCATTCGCAAATTGCAAATGGTAAGGATTGATATCCGGCGTATTTGGCCAGAAATTGGGACGCATGTATTCTGCCTGCTCAGTTTTGGTAAGCTCTTCCATGTACTCTATCAGTTCATGTTTGCTGTCGCGCCATGTGAAATAGGTGTATGACTGCGTATAGCCTTGCTTTGCGAGCTGCTGCATTACCTTGGGTCTTGTGAACGCTTCAGCCAGAAAGATCACATCTGGATTTTTCTTTTTTACTTCTGTTATGATCCATTGCCAGAAATAATAAGGTTTTGTATGTGGATTATCCACCCTGAAGATACGAATTCCGCAATCAATCCAGTAATTTAGAATATCCAAACAGGCATCCCATAGTGCTTCATATCCAGAAGATTCAAAATAAACAGGCAAAATATCCTGGTATTTCTTTGGTGGATTCTCAGCGTATTGTACTGTTCCGTCAGGTCTCCATTTAAACCATTCCGGATGCGATTTTACCCAGGGATGGTCAGGAGCAGCCTGCAAGGCATAGTCCATTGCCACTTCCAAACCATGGTCTTTTGCTTTTTGGATGAGGTTTTTAAAATCGTCAATAGAGCCCAGTTCGGAATGTATATCCTTGTGTCCGCCATGCTGTGAGCCGATTCCCCAACAACTTCCTACATCACCTTCATAGGCTGTAGTGGTATTGTTTTTGCCTTTTCTGTTTACTTCCCCAATGGGGTGAATAGGCGGAAAATATAAGGTATCAAAACCCATTCCTGCAATTCTTGGCAATAACCTTTCGCAATCTTTAAAGGTCCCGTGCTTACCGGGTACTGACGAGGCTGATCTCGGGAAAAACTCATACCAGGTACTGAAAAGCGCTTTTTTTCGGTCGACATAAACTGCAAGTTCTTTGCTTTCGTTGGCCAAATGCTTATCGGGATGGCTGAAGAAAATGTCCCGAAGTTTATATTCCCTGGCTGCGACCACTGCTTCATGGTACCGATTCTCATCTTCAAAAACAGCGATGACATAATTGATGAACTGCTTATGGTCTTTGCTGATATTTTTTGACATCGCCTTCAGAATCTGAGCCCCTTCAAGAAACTCAGACCGCACATACTGGTTATCGTCCAGTTTGCGAAGGGTGCCGTGCTGCCAGTTCAAACCATGATCAACCCAACCCTGAACCTTGTAATAATAAAATCCCTGCTTTTCAACCTGAAACGAGGCTGTCCAGGAATCATTCATCTGTGGATTCATCCTGACTTCTTGCCATTTTTTATCCTTTTCATGTTTAAACAAAAGCGACACGCCAATTAAATCATGGCCGTCTGTCAGCACATCTGATGTTACCGCTACCTTTTGTCCTACAACACGTTTGATAAAAAATTCTCCACAGTTCAGTTGAGGAGTAACGTGATCAATAACTACTCTGTTTTGCCTTTTCACAAATTAAATTTTTAAATATGCCCCATTAAATAACATATCCTTTCGGGATAACCGCTCCTTTTTTGAGAACAACTATACCGTCTTTGATGACGTATTCATTGGTCTCTGTATTTTCCAGGTGTTTACCCCCATTGATGCGCACATCATCGCCTATTCTGCAATTCTTATCAATAATGGCATTTTTTATATAACATCTTTCACCCACGCCCATCAGAATTTCGATATGGTCTCTTGCAATTTCATCAAGCGATTCATAATAATCACAGCCCATCATATAGGTATTGATCACTGTTGAATCTTTGCCTATCCTTGACCTGATACCGATTACTGAACGTTCTATTTTTGCTGCATGTATGATACAGCCGTCAGCAACCACAGTCCTGTCCATGGTAGTTCCGGATACTTTTGTAGTTGGCAATACCCTCGCATGGGTATAGATTTTCATTCCCACATTGTACAGGTCGAATTGAGGTATGTCATCTGTAAGTCCAAGATTTGCCTCAAAAAAGGATTGTATATTCCCAATGTCTGTCCAATAGCCTTCATAAGGGTAACTCGCCACCGAATAATTCTGAATAGCATTTGGAATAATATGTTTTCCAAAATCGACATTATTTGTATCATCAAGGAGTTTATACAAAAGGTCTCTGTTGAAAATATAAATACCCATAGAGGCCAGATATAGCCTTCCTGAATTCTTCATCTTCTCACTTACTTTTGATACCAGACCCTCCAGTTTGTCTTTTGGAGGTTTTTCTACAAACGTTTTAATATATCCGGTATCATCCGTTTGAAGGATGCCAAATTCCGTTGCGTCATTGGCATGTACTGGTAGGGTTGCAATCGATATATCTGCTTTTTTTCTGATATGTTCTTCAATCATATAATTATAGTCCATCTGGTATAACTGATCACCGGACAAGATGAGTACATAATCAAAATCATGCCGTTTCATATGGTGGGCACTCTGTCTTACCGCATCAGCAGTTCCCTGAAACCAGTTTCCGCTTTGGGGGGTTTGCTCTGCTGCCAGAACATCTACGAAAGCAGTGCTGAAGAAGCTAAAATGGTATGTGTCTTTTATATGTCTGTTGAGGGATGCTGAATTAAATTGTGTCAAAACGTATATTCTCTTGATATCCGAATTGATACAATTTGAAATTGGGTATATCCACCAACCTGTATTTACCTGCAATCGGCACTGCAGGTTTTGATCTGGAATGTGTAAGTGGATATAATCTTGATCCCTGTCCACCCCCTAAAATAATTGCCAGCACTCTGTTATTATACATATTTGTTTTTTTTAAGATTTGTATAAAGTTAAAAAATATTGCGCAGATTTATTCATAGAATGAAACAAACGCTATCATTTTTTTTATTTTTTTAATTTACTGATGCTGCATTACCCAACAGAGAACTTTATTCATGTAATGGCAAGCATTTCAGAGCCCTGTTTCTCTAAGAAAAAACAGAAATAAGTTTGCTTTCCTTAGCCTAAAATCAAATATCAGTTCAGGTCAAAATTTCCCGCCTTTCATCAGATCAGGGATTTATACAATTCTTCCACCTGTTTTGCAATGGCCGTCCAGTCGAAGGTTTCTTCTACCCTTTTTCTGCCGTTTTTAGCCATTGTATCCCTCAGCTCTTTGTTCTTAATTAATTTATTGATGCCTTCTGCCAGGTCTCTTGAAAACTTATCCGGGTTTACAGGTTCAAAAGGAGCCTCGTTTTGTTGCTCCAAAGGTACCAGCAAGCCAGTTTCTCCGTGAACTACTACTTCTTTGATTCCCCCAACTGCACTTGCAACCACTGCTGTTTGACAAGCCATCGCTTCAATATTGATTATCCCAAAAGGCTCATAAATAGATGGGCAGCAAAACACGTCAGCATGAGAATACAGTTGTATGACTTCCTTTTTATTCGACCATCTTATCTATCCAGATCACATTATTGCGTGTTTTCTTTACCTCGTTTACGCTGTTTTCCATCTCTTTGGCTATTTCCGGAGTATCAGGAGCCCCTGCACATAAAACGATCTGGGTATCAGGATCAATATATTTTATGGCATTTACCAAATGGATAATTCCCTTTTGTCTGGTTATTCTTCCAACAAAAAGTACATAGGGTTTTGATTTGTTGATTCCATAATTTTCAAGAGCAGATGTATCATCTGTAACTACATACTCCTGCAGGTTTATCCCGTTGTAGATTACCTTAATTTTTTTCTCATCGACATCGAAATACTTGAGTACATCCTCTTTGGTTTCCTTTGACACTGCAATAATTGCATCAGCCATTTCTATGGCAGTTTTTTCAACCCATGAAGAGGCATCATATCCCCTGCCCAGCTGTTCTCTTTTCCATGGCCTCAAAGGTTCCAGGGAATGGGTTGTGATCACCAGAGGTATGCCATAACACAGTTTAGTGATTATTCCGGCAAACTGGGCATACCAGGTATGGCAATGCACGATATCAGCATCTGTTTCAGCTGCATTCATGTGTACGCAGGTACTTAAAGTTTGCAATACGGCTTTCAGCTGATTATTGGATTTGGCAAATTCCGGAAGATCAAAGGGATAACCCTGAACCGACAGATTTCCCGTTTTTTCTGACTGATCTCCAAAACACCTCACCTCAACCTTCATTAACTTGGCCAATTCAGCTGCTAAATATTCCACATGAACCCCTGCTCCGCCATACACATAAGGTGGAAACTCTCTGGTATAAAAAAGTGCCTTCATATAATTAATCCTAATTTTAGTATTGTATTTTTATATCTCTTGATTAAACTGACATTCAAACCGTAATCCGTTATTTAAAAACTTTTGTACCTAATTCGTGCAGATTTTGAAAATATGGCTTCAAAAGACCGCTTTTATTGTCTCAAAAAAATGGCACATATGCCAAACCCGGACAAAGAATCGGGCAAAAAATAAATATGTAAAAAAGTTTTCATGGCGGCAGGTTAGCAATTATACACAAAACGACGGGTAATTCAATACAAATCACAGGTCGCATATGTAAAAATATTACAAATTTTTGAGATATCCTGCGATTTTCGAAAACTAAAGAAGTCTTACATTAAAAAGTCGGGATAATCATCGGGAGTTTTTCCAGTACTGAGGTTTGGTTGCCGTTGTTTTCTGATTCCAGTAATCCGGACAAACCTTATGCTGCCCGTCAATAGTTTTAAGTCGGCGCTGAAACACATAAACCGTTGGATTGAATACCATGTCCGTAACACCCAAAGTATACATCATCGGGTCTTCTTCTGATTTTCGAACTTCTTCTTCGATGACAACTTCAAAGCCATTTACTTCCAGCAGTTCCTTCAGGAACAGCATCCTGCTTTCCGGAATACTTTTTTCCACAAAAGTAACGCGAACTTCGCCGATGGATCCAAATTGGTGTTTTCCTACTAAGCCCATAACATCATTTTATTTTACAGTTTGGATAAATCAAAAATATATTGGTAAACGGGACTGTACAAACCGATGAGCAGTACCCCTACAACAGCAATCAGCAAGCCTATTCTCATCATCAGATCGCTCCGGAAAAAAGGAATGGGATTCTCACTTTTTCGCAAAAAGATCGCCCTAATGACTAACAAATAGTAATACAAAGAGATTGTTACGTTCACTACAGCCAGAAATACCAGCAGGTAATACCCTTTGCTGGCCGCTGCAGCAAAAAAGGAAAAATTTACCAAAAAAACCCGCAACCGGCGGAATACCGGCCAAGGAAAAAAGAGCCATCATCATTACCAGACTCAACTTTGGATTTGTTCTGTACAAACCATTATAATCCTCAAGATCCTCTTTTCCGGTTTTGAGAGAAATGGCTTGAATAACACCAAATGCAGCCAGATTGGTAAATACGTAAATGGTGATAAAATATACAACAGTTGAAACACCCAATTGGTCATTGGCGATCAAACCGAGCAAAATAAAACCGGCCTGTGCGATTGAGGAAAATGCCAGAAACCGTTTCATATTCTTCTGCCGCAAGGCGAACAGGTTACCTATAAACATTGTGGCCAGTGCAACAATATACAAGAGAATATTTATAGCCTCCTGGAAGGACTGCATCACAGTGAACAGGATAATCATCAAAATAGTGACTGCAGAACCTTTTGAGATCACTGATAAATAGGAAGTGATTCCGATGGGTGCCCCTTCGTAAACATCGGCTGTCCAAAAATGGAAAGGAACCAGAGATATTTTAAAGGCGATGCCGGCAAAGAAGAAGATAAAGCCGGCTATACTAAGCGAAGAATACGAGAGTAAGCCAGACATTTCTTCGAAATAGATTGTTCCGGTGGTAGCATAAAGCAGCGATACACCAAACAGCGATGTTCCGGAAGCAAGTGCGGCAAGCAGAATAAATTTGATTCCGGCTTCAGCAGACTTTCTTTTCATAGTTTCGAAGGCAACCAGGGCTGCAATGGGCAGGGCTGATAACTCCAAGCCCACATAAAACATTAAAAAATTACCGGAGGAAATCATAAAATACATTCCGAGCAGGGAAGAGAAGAGCAGCAGCACAAACTCTGAGGATTTATGCCCGGAGACCAAATATTCCTTGATATAGCCGGAAGATTGCAGCAAAATAATCAATACACCCACATTCAAAACATTTTTTACAAAATGCAGGAGCTCATTTGTGTGGTACATTTTTCCAAAAAGAAACCCTTCCTCCTGAGGAAGAAATCCTGTTACTGTATGAATCAAAAATAATACTACAGCAACATTGAAAACGATGACCTTATTCTTCGAAAATATTTCCGCTACCAATACCAATAACAGGATTACTGATAACAATATTTCGTGGCGCATTAATAAAAAACTCTCTGTACTCATTCAATTGAATTTTCAAAAATATATTCTATTCTTAGTAAATTATAAAAGTCGCTCTATAAAAGGCTGAATACTTTCTCTCACCATTTCTGTTATCCAAAACGGCACAACTCCCATGAAAGTAATGGGGATAAGCAACAGCAGTACACCTGTTTTTTCATACCAGGTGGCCTGTGGCAGAACATTGTATTCTTCATTTTTCACCGGGCCCATAAGCATAATGCCAACCACCCGAAGGATATACACGGCAGTGATCACAATGGCCGAAACGGTAATAATCGTAGCGACACGGTGGAACATATCAGGATGTTGAAAGGCTCCTACAAATATTTGCATTTCTGCCATAAATCCACTGAAGCCTGGTAAACCCAGAGAGGCCAATCCTGCGATCACATACATCACCGAAATAAAAGGAATTACTTTTAACAAGCCTCCCAATTTCTGAACATCCCTTGTATGGGTCCTCTCGTAGATCATCCCTATCAGGGCAAAAAAGAGTGCTGTCATAAATCCATGGGAAAGCGATTGCAGAATAGCGCCGGTCCATGCCGTTTTATTTAGCATCAGCAACGCAAATAAAACCATTCCCAGGTGACTTACGGAGGAATAGGCATTTATATATTTCAAATCCGTCTGGTGTATGGCTGCCAGGGCACCATAAAAAACGCCGATCACTGCAAGTACTATAAAGAAATTTGCCCAGAGCATAGATCCTTCAGGCAAAAGGTACATGGCTACCCTGAAAACGCCATAACCTCCCAGCTTCATCAAAACCCCTGCGTGAAGCATGGATACGGCAGTTGGTGCTGAAGCATGACCATCAGGTGACCAGGTATGGAAGGGGAACAAAGCGCCCAAAACTGCAAATCCGATAAAAGTAAGCGGAAAAAACAATTTCTGCGCCTCAACCGGAATATTTACTTTGGCGATTTCAAGTATATTAAATGTAAGCGGACCGCCGTCTGCATTGGAATTGAAATAAATTCCAAGTATCCCTACCAGCAATACTGCAGAAGCACCCATCAGCATCAGTGTTAATTTCATTGCCGAATATTCTTTTGGACCGGAACCCCAGATACCAATTAGCAAATACATTGGGATTACAGCAATTTCGTAAAACACGAACATGGTAAACAGGTCGAGTGAAATGAAAAATCCAAAAACACCGGTAGCCAGAACTATCAGCGAAATAAAAAATTCCCTTCGGCAGTTCCTGCATTTTCCAGGAAATAAAGACCCCGGCAAGCACAACGATAGACGAAAGCACAATCATGGCTACAGAAATACCATCCACACCTATTATATAATGTATATTAAACTGTTCAAACCATACAAAATCCCTTTTAAAAACCATGAGATCATGGTTGGTTTTTCTTTCCTGAAAGTAAGCATACACAAGATGAAGGGCCATGAGCAGTTGCACGAACATACCCATCAGGGCCACAACCCGGGCTTGTTGCAAATTCTTTGTAAAGAACAGGACAAGGATGGTGATAACGGGTACTACTAAAAATAAGGTCAATATATCCATCTTTACATAAAATTATATATAATAATAATTACCAGAATAACTACCCCACCCAGGAAGGCATATGCGTAATCCTGAATTCTTCCCGATTGCAATCCTTTGATTTTTTCTGATGTTGAAACCGTTGAATTACCGATCAGGTTCATGGTGCCATCCACAACTTTTTTGTCAAACTTGGCGAAGGGTGTAGATATCCTCTTGAAAATAATCTCCTTGGTAACAAAAAGGTATACTTCATCAATATAGAACTTGTGGTAGGCCCATTCATATAAGGATCCCAGGGTATCTGAAATTTTTTCGGGCCAGCCGGTTTTCTTTTTATAAAAGATAAATGCCAGTGAAATACCGGTAATCGCCATGACAACGGCAATTGCTGCCAGCGGGATATTCAAATGGGCATCAAAACCCTTTTTATCAGGAGATACAAATTCGCTGAAATGTATATATCCGGTTGCTATGCTCAGGAATGCCAAAATCATTAAGGGCATTGTCATAGCAAGGGGTGATTCGTGGGGTGCGTGTTTATATTCCCGGTTGTTATTCCAGAAAATACCAAAATACAGCCTGAACATATAAAAGGCAGTGAGGAATGCAACAGAAATCCCTATGGCATATAGTAACTTACTGTGTTCGTAAGTTGCTACCAAAATCTCGTCTTTGCTAAAGAAACCGGCAAAACCGGGAAAACCAGCAATTGAAAGTGCAGCTATAAGGAAAGTGAGATGTGTTATTGGCAGAAATTTGCGCAGCCCACCCATTTCGAGGAGGTTATTCGTATGTACTGCATGTATTACAGAGCCGGCTGCGAGAAAGAGCAGGGCTTTGAACATGGCATGGGTAAACAGATGAAACATAGAAGCCATATAACCCAATCCCTCATGTCCATAATAACCAGAAACACCCAGGGCAAGCATCATATAACCAATTTGAGACATGGTCGAGAAGGCCAGAACCCGTTTTATATCCGTTTGGGTTAGGGCAATAATCGCGGCAAAGAGAGAGGAGAAGGCCCCTACCCACGCCACAATATTCAGGGCAAAGCCACCTTCAACAAAATAATAGACAGGAAACAACCTCGCCACGAGAAATACACCTGCCACCACCATGGTTGCGGCATGTATGAGAGCCGAAACCGGGGTTGGACCTTCCATGGCATCCGGAAGCCAGATGTGTAAAGGAAACATCGCTGATTTTCCGGCACCACCCATAAAAATAAGAATCAAAGCCCAGGTGATAACGGAAAGGCCCATAAATGACTGAGAAGCCCAGTTAGCTATAGCCGGTCCTTCCAGGCTGGTAAGTGAGGCAAAGTCAAATGTGCCGGTGTAATAGCCAATGATCAGTATCCCGATCAAAAACCCAAGGTCGGCAAACCTGGTAACAATGAAAGCTTTTTTAGCAGCTGCAACAGCAGAAGGTTTTGTATAGTAATACCCGATAAGTAAAAAGGAGGAAACTCCCACAAGCTCCCAGAAGATATAGATCTGAAACAAGTTGGTTGACAAGACCAATCCCATCATGGAGAAAGTGAACAGAGACAAGAATGCAAAGAATTTTGTATATCCCTCATCCCCTTTCATATAACCCGTACTATAAATATGCACCACTAGCGATACGGTAGACACAACAATCAGCATCATCACAGAAATTGGGTCGATCAAAACACCCATTTCAATTTTGAGGGTATCTGTAAACCGCATCCAATCCGCCTTATAAACAAAAGTCTGGTAAACATCTCCTATTTTACCATCAACGAAAAAGTAATTATACGCAACAAATAAACTGATCAGAAAAACGGTGAATAATCCCAGAGTACCCAACCAGCCTGATACCGGTGGTTTGATTTTTTTATAAAATATCCCAAGCAACAAAAAGAAGCTTAAGGGAATCAGCGGGATATAAATTGCATACAGGTAGTTCATATTGATTCTATTTCTAATTTAAAGCCAGAATTTCGGACAGTTTAAAACTTCATTGTTTCTGTATCTTCCACTTCAACAGAAGTGACCAGTTTATAAAGGTTAATAATAATGGCAACAGCCAAAGCAGACTCGGCAGCTGCAATCGCGATAACAAAGATTGAAAAATAGACCCCCTGCAAATTTTCAGGGAATAAATATTTATTCATTATCACAAAATTTATCGCTGAAGCGTTTAAAATCAATTCCACCGACAATAACATGGTGATCATATTCTTTCGTGTTAAAAAACCGTAAATTCCAATAAAGAACAACAGTGTTGTAACGGTTAAGATTTCATAAATGCTGACTCCTGCTATCATGCTATACTATTTAATTTTTTTCTAATTTATCTCCCTTTGCAATCACAATCGCTCCGATCATGACGGCCAAAAGCAGGATACTAATCACTTCAAATGGCAGGATATAACCACCATCTCCTGTACTTAAAAGACCAGCACCAATGGTTTCAATTTCTGTTACATTATTATTCTCGACAACCTGAAACGGATAATTAAAGATCGCTGTGAGCGTTAAACCGGCGCCAAGAGCGCTGAGCAGCAATGCTGCCCACTTTCTGGGAGCCGTTGCCACGTCCAAACGCAACTCAATATGGTGTACCAGCAAAACTGAAAATATGATAAGAACAATCACGCCTCCGGCATATACAGCCAGCTGTACTGCGGCCAGGAAGGTGTAATCGATCATAAAATAGATGCCGGCAATACCCATCAAAACAAAAAGCAGGTAAATTACCGACCGCAACATTTTTCTGCTGGTAACCGCTTTGATCGCAAAAACAACCATAACCAGCGCCAAAAAATAAAATATAAATCTTTCCATTCCTTTAATCTTCTACACCAGGTAATAATCTTGAGCCCGGTTTATTTAATACTTTGGTTAACTTGGATCGGTCATAAACAGAATTCTCAAAATTCTGTGCCCATACAATGGCATCTGTAGGACAGGCCTCAATGCACAAACCGCACATAGTGCACATGGACAAATGATAAATATGCTTATCGATCATTTTTTTCTTTTTCCCTGTCTCAGGGTCTACCTGCCTGTCCCAAATGATTTCAATAGACCCATTCGGGCATGCTATTTCACATGACTGGCAACCTGTGCAGCGGTGAAAATTATCTTTATCATGGGGCATAACCACTTCACCTCTGAACCGTTCAAACATTTTCAGGGTATCCCGGTTATCCGGATATTCCTGAGTAATGATCTCTTTCGGCGCATTAATGAAATACTTACCTGTAACACTCATTCCTGTGAGCAGGGTTTTTATTCCGTTATATATATCTGAAAAATAACTCATGCTTTCTTACTTAAAAGTTTATAACCCAGCCCAGCCAAACTACTACTGCCATGATTACCAGGTTGAAAAGGTTAATCGGCAACAAATATTTCCATTCCAAATTCAGCAGCTGATCCACCCTTAATCTCGGGAAAGTCCATCGGAACCACATCATCAGAAATACAATGATGAGCACCTTTCCAAGAAACCAGAACACAGATGGAAACCAGGTAATTCCTTCTGTAATTCCAAATGGTGAGAGCCATCCTCCAAAAATACGATTACAGCTATTGCGGAAATAATAAACATATTGATGAATTCAGCCAAAAAGAAATAAGCGAACTTCATACCCGAATATTCTGTATGAAAGCCTGCACCCAATTCAGATTCGGCCTCTACCAGATCAAAAGGAGCTCTGTTCGTTTCTGCAGTACCGGCAATCATAAAAATGACAAAGGCGATTACGGCAGGAATATGGCCCTGTATAATCAACCAGCCGTTCTTTTGAACTTCAATGATCTCTGACACCTGTAAAGTTCCAGTCAATACCACCATAGTAAGCAATGACAGGCCAACGGAAAGCTCATAGCTAACCACCTGCAAACCACTTCTCATGGCACCGATAAGAGAATATTTGTTATTGCTAGCCCAGCCTCCCAAAAGTATTCCTATAACACCAACTGAAGAAACTGCCAGTAAAAAGAAGATCCCTATGTTTATGTCAAAGGCTTGAAATTGTTCTGAAAATGGCAGCACAGCCATGGCGAGCAGGGCTGTAATGATAGGGAAATAAGGAGCCAGGTTATAAAGGAACTTATCTGCTCTGTTCGTGCCATACATTTCTTTAGAGACCAGTTTGAGTGCATCGGCCATGGTTTGAAACAATCCGAATGGACCTACCCGGTTTGGGCCTAATCTCAACTGAAACCAGGCAGCTACTTTTCTTTCCAGCAAGACCAGATACAAACCGGCCACGGCAAAAACCACAAGATAAGCCACTGCGATTAAGATCATTTCCACATAAGCTGCCACGCCTTCCGGCATCACCTCAAATAACCAGTTATGGATTGATTTGGTTATTGATAAAGGTAAAAATAGTATATGCATCATATTATCTGTCTATATCAGGAATTACAAAATCAAAGGAAGCCATAATGGAAACCAGGTCACCTATTTTACCGCCTTTTGCCACATGGTTTAAGGCTGAAAGATTAGAAAATCCAGGCGAGCGAAATTTTAACCGGTAAGGATTTTTATTCCCGTCGCTGTTAATATATACACCCAACTCTCCTCTGGCCGTTTCAACCCTTTGATAGAATTCTCCTTTTGGCAATTTAATTACGGCCTTGGTAGGTACCAGATGGTCTCCTTCCGGAATATTGTCGATGAGTTGTTCAATAATCGATAATGATTCCCACATCTCAAGAATTCTTACTTTGTATCGCGCAAGGGTATCACCTTCATTTAGAACAATTTCATTAAATGAAACCTTATCATAGGCACTGTATGGATGCCTTTTTCTGACATCGCTGGCAAAGCCTGACCCTCTGGCCACCGGACCGCTTACTCCATAAGATATTGCATCCTCTTTTGACAAAATACCTACTCCTTTTGTTCTGTTAATAAAAATGACATTTCCTGAAAGGAGGCGGTCGTATTCAGGCAGTTTGGTTTTAAAATGCGTGATAAATTCTTTCACCCTTTTTACAAAATTCGGATGAATGTCATACATCAAACCTCCCGGAATATTATAATTCATGGTAAGCCTTGCGCCACAGGTCTCTTCAAAGATATCATTGATCATTTCCCGGTCTCGGAACGCATAGAAATAGGTGGTAAGCGCACCTACATCCATTCCCATAACACCCCACCATAGCTGATGCGATGCGAGCCTCGTCAGTTCTGAAAGTATCGTCCGGATTACTTTAACCCTTTCCGGAACCTCCAGTTGAAGACCTTTTTCAACCGCCAGGCAAACTGCTTCGTTGTTGATATGAGATGACAGGTAATCCATTCTGTCGGTGAGATGAACAATCTGCTGATAACTGTCTCTCTCGCACATTTTTTCTATAGAGCGGTGGATATATCCAAGATCCGGATCAACGTTCACTATGGTTTCTCCGTCTATGGTCAGAATTAACCTCAAAACACCATGTGCAGCAGGGTGCTGAGGACCCATATTGACGAAATATTCTTCGGATTTGATTTTATTGTCGGTTTCTATGTCTGTCATGCCTATTTATTTTATGACCATATTAGCTTCATCTACATAATCTTTTCGCAATGGATAACCATCCCAGTCCGGAGTTAAAAACAACCTTTTCAAATTGGGGTGGCCTTTAAACCGGATTCCAAAAAAATCGAATACTTCCATTTCGTGAAATTCTGCGGTGCGCCAGATATCACATACTGTATCAAGCTCAGGCGTTTCCCGGTCTGCAGTCATTACTTTTACAACGATTTCGTGTTTCAGATCTGTAGAGGCCAAATGGTAGATAATACCGAGTTCCGTCCCCCAGTCCATGCCTGTTAAACAAAAAAGAAAATCGAATTTCGTTTCCGGATCGGTCTTCAATTTAAGGCAGAAGTCATGCAATGATTCTTTCTGAACAGTGAAGGTTAAAAATTCTGTTCCCTCCTCGGTGATCTGAAGCTGAAAGCCCCAGGTTTCAATTTGTTTTATAAGTTCTTCGTTCGACATTGGTCAGAATTATTATATTGTCCCTTCGTCAAATCCGTCAATCGGATTGACTTTGGTTTTGGCATTCTCAGTTTTAATCTTTTTTTGAAGCATGATCAATCCTTCAAGCAGTGCTTCAGGCCTTGGTGGGCATCCCGGTATATAAACATCCACGGGGATCACATGATCTGCTCCCTTAACTACTGAATAGGTGTTGTAGTAGAAAGGTCCGCCCGAAATAGCACAGGCACCCATGGCGATCACATATTTTGGTTCTGCCATCTGATCGTACAACCTTCTTAAAACCGGTGCCATTTTATTGACGATGGTACCAGCAATAATGATCAGGTCTGCCTGTCTTGGGGAAGGCCTTGCCACCTCAAAACCAAACCTCGAAAAATCGTGTTTTGAGGCACCTGTCTGCATCATTTCTATGGCACAGCAGCTTGTTCCAAAGTAAAGTGGCCAAAGAGAATTTGATCGCCCCCAGTTGATTACACTGTCCAGTGCGGTCACCACAATATTTCCGCCATTACCTCCGGGTATCACTTTTCCGGGAAAGTCCTCGGGTAGGTTATACTCCATACCAGTACCCTGATATTGATCTAAAAATCTTTTTTTTCGTCTATTCCCATCGTAATGCTCCTTTTTTCCATGCGTATAACAGTCCCAGACCAAGTATGGCCAGAAAGATCAATATTTCTATAAGGGCTACTGTGCCCAAATCTTTAAAAACCACCGCCCACGGCACTAAAAATGCCACCTCAATATCAAAAATCAGAAAGAGAATGGCAAAGAGGTAGTATCCTACCTTAAACTGAACCCAGGTAGGTCCGATGGTTTCCACCCCGCACTCTACCGGTTCCTGTTTTTGTTTGTTATCTGATTTGGGAGAAATAAGGTTTGATAAAAAATTGGCTCCGGCCACCAAAACCACTCCGGCCAATATAAATACTACAATTGCTTCGTAACCCATAGTTGATTAAACTTTTACTTTTTCCGAAAGACTTTATTTTTTATTTTACTTCATAGGTATCTCCTGAGAAAAAAAGTTCATCCACCTTGGTAAACTTTGATTTTTTGCTTACTTCCCTGGTTAATTCCAATTCTCTTTCTTCCAAAGTAACATCTTCAAAAGCCCTTATAATACCTACTGCGACCGGATGTGACATTCTCACAAGCATTTGGTGTAAAGTAGGATCCTCACATTTTGCATCATGAACCAGAAGGTCATTTTCGGTGACGCCGTTTTCTCCTATAGTAACAATTTCCAGTTTTAATCCTTTCAGTACCAATCCCTTGTTGCGTTCTTTTCCAAAAATCATAGGCTTGCCATGTTCTAAAAAGATCTGTTGTTCCTCTTTTACATCTTTATCCGTAATACTCGTAAAACATCCGTCATTAAAGATCACGCAGTTCTGCAATACTTCAATCAATGAAGTGCCCTTGAATTTTTGGGCATCTATAAAAAGTTGTGTCATTTCTTTCGGGGTATTTCCACCAATTCTGGCAAAAAATCGCGCCTGCGCTCCAATGGCCAGTTCACCAGGTTGAAAAGGTGGCTGGGTATTTCCATAAGGGGAGGATTTCGTTTTTTGTCCAATAACAGAGGTTGGCGAAAATTGTCCTTTTGTTAGTCCGTATATTTCATTATTGAACAAGATAATATTCATGTCAATATTTCTTCTAAGCAAATGGATAAAATGATTGCCACCAATGGCAAGGCTGTCGCCATCGCCAGTAATCATCCAAACAGACAAGTTGTTGTTCGCCAGTTTCACCCCGCTCGCAATGGCAGCAGCGCGTCCATGGATTCCGTGCATTCCATAGCAATCCACATAATACGGAAATCTGGATGAACATCCGATACCTGAAATAAATACGATGTCTTCCTTTTTTACATCCATCTCGGGCAATGCCTTCAGCATGGACCTCAGGATCACATAATCATCACAACCCGGACACCACCTTACTTCCTGGTCACTTTGAAAATCTTTAAAAGTCAGTTTTTCTATGAGTGTGTCTTCCATGTTTTACGCGTTTAAGATATTTTTAAATTGGTTTACCAAATCAGATACTGAAAAAGGTAATCCCTGAATTTTGTTGTATTGATGAAATTCAATTCCCTGATATTTTGATTTCAATACAAAAGAAAGTTGTCCAAGGTTGATTTCGCAAACCAAAACTTTTTTAAATTTTGAAAACACCTCCTGCGTATTCTTTGGCATTGGATTTATATAGTTAAAATGTGCATGACCGACTTTAAATCCTTCGTTATGCATTTGTTTAACTGCGGAATGTAAACTTCCAAAGGTACCTCCCCAGCCAACTACAAGCAGATCACCTTCGGCAGCATAGTCTGCAGTTAATTCTGGAATAAAGTTTTCCACGCCTTTTACTTTCTCAGCGCGAATGTGGGTCATGTGTTCGTGATTTTCAGGATTATAAGATACATTTCCTGTGATCTTGTCCTTTTCCAGCCCTCCAATTCTGTGTTCGAAGCCTTTTGTGCCGGGAATAACCCAATTTCTTGCCAGGGTCTGAATATCTCTGTCATAAGGATGCCATGACTCTCTTGATTTGTCTAATTTCTTGACATGGATTGGAGGCATGTCATTGATCGACTTCACCTTCCATGGTTCTGATCCATTTGCTATATAACCATCTGTCAATAAAATTACCGGAGTCATAAATTCAACTGCCAGTCTGGCCGCTTCATAGGCATAGTCAAAACAATTTGCCGGAGTACTTGCAGCAATTACAATCACCGGACTCTCTCCGTTTCTTCCGAACAAGGCCTGCAAAAGATCTGATTGCTCTGTTTTTGTTGGAAGTCCTGTTGAAGGGCCTCCTCTTTGCACATCTACTATCACCAAAGGCAATTCAACCATAAGCGCCAGATTGATCCCTTCGCTTTTTAATGCAAGACCAGGGCCAGAAGTTGTGGTTATTGCGAGATCCCCTGCAAAAGCTGCTCCTATGGCCGAAGTAATTCCGGCTATTTCATCTTCTGCCTGAAATGCTTTCACGCCAAAATGTTTGTGTTTTACAAGCTCATGCAAGATATCTGTAGCGGGTGTTATCGGATATGAACCCAGAAAAAGTTCCAAACCGGATTTTTCAGCAGCTGCAAGGAAACCCCAGGCCGTTGCCGTGTTTCCATTCAATATCCTGTAAGTGCCCTTGGGCATTTTTGATGGGGCTACTTTATAAGCGACAGGAATCAATTCCAATGTTTCAGCATAGTAAAACCCAGCTTTTAAAACCCTGGCATTTGACTCGGCAATTTCCGGATTGTACTTAAATTTCTTTGCAAAGAAATCCAGGGTATAATTCATATCCCGGTTGTACATCCAGTAAACCATTCCCAGAGCAAACATATTTTTACTTCGCACAATACTCTTTGTGTCGAGTGTCAATCCCTTCACCGCTTCCTTTGGTGAGTGATGTCATATCCACTTCAATCACTTTGTAATTACTGAGAGAGCCGTCTTCAAGCGGATTGGATTTGTATTCTGCCTTCTCGAGGTTCTTTTGGCTAAAGGAATCTTTGTCAACAATTACCATGTGGCCAGGTTTTAAAGCAGAGATATTCGTCTTTAAAGCGGCGGGGTTCATGGCTACCAAAAGGTCAAGGTCATCTCCGGGAGTACTGATTTCAACACTTCCTATGTGTACCTGAAATCCGGATACGCCATATAAACTTCCCTGAGGAGCTCTGATCTCAGAAGGATAATTTGGAAAAGTAGCGACATCGTTTCCGAACATCGCAGAAGTATCGGTGAATTGGGTTCCTGTTAGCTGCATTCCGTCACCGGAATCACCAACAAAGCGCATAACAACAGCATCGACTTCTTTAGCTACCTTGCCTACGCCATTTATTTTTTCTATAATCATAATAGGATGGGCTTAATAGTTTATTATTATATGAATTACTGGCGTTCTTTATCTGCCACCAGATTGTTATTGGTATATCCTGACAAAAATAGAATACCTGAACAAACTGTACCATGATAAAAGTCAGTCAAAAATTAATTTAAAGATAATTTAAATTTGTTCTAAATTATCATTTGGTTGTTTTATTTGAAAATTTATTCTATAATTTTGTAGTGATAAATATTTTAAAATTATGGCTATAAAAATAACCGATGAGTGCATTAACTGCGATGCATGTATTGCAGAATGTCCTAATAACGCAATTTACGAACCAGATACCGAATGGACCTATGCTGAAGGTACTGCCTTAAAAGGATCAGTTACCGTTCCTGGCAGTGGCAGTAAAGTTGATGCCGGTGCAAAACACGAACCTGTTAGCGATGAGTTCTATTATATTGTTACCGATAAGTGTACCGAATGTAAAGGATTCCATGACGAACCTCAATGTGCTGCCGTTTGTCCGGTTGACTGCTGCGTTCCTGATGGAGCACATGTAGAAAGTGAAGATGTGTTGCTGGCTAAAAAAGCCTGGATGCACGGAGAATAAAAATCTCTTAGTTCTATGTAAAAAGTCGTCTGGAATTCAGACGGCTTTTTTTTTGACTTTTTCTTCTTTATAATCATTCTAAATTTAGAATATCCAGAAAGGAATGACTTATATCATTATTTAAAATTTCAAGACCTATTAACTTTGCCTCATAAATAATAATCAGGAATAATAAAATTAAAGTAAAACTAAGTTCACTAATCGCTTCAAAAATAATTAATTCGTATTATGGAAAAAAAGAATAAAAAAATAATTTGTGACGCCAATGAGGCAGTGGCGCGGATCGCACATAAAACAAATGAGATTTGTGCTATATACCCTATTACGCCGGCTTCACCGATGGGAGAGCATGTAGATGTATACAGCGCCCAGCAAAAAACGAACATATGGGGCAATATACCCAAGATAGTTGAATTACAGAGTGAAGGTGGTGCTGCAGGTTCAGTACATGGTGCATTACAATCTGGCGCGCTTACTACAACATTCACTGCTTCTCAGGGTTTATTGCTAATGATTCCTAATATGTACAAAATAGCTGGTGAATTGCATCCTTGTGTTATTCACGTGGCAGCCAGAACACTGGCTACCCATGCACTTTCCATATTTGGTGACCACAGTGATGTTATGGCAACCAGGCAGACCGGTTTCTCAATGTTATTTGGCGGAAATGTGCAGGAGGCTCAGGATTTCGCTTTGATCTCTCAGGTAGCAACTTTGCGTTCCAGAATTCCGTTTTTGAATATTTTTGACGGTTTCAGAACTTCACACGAGATATCAAAAATTGATTCAATCCCAGATGAGGTAATTAAAAAAATGATGCCGGAAGAGGATATTCTAGCCCATAAAAAAAGGGCCTTGGATCCTGACCATCCAGTGATTAAAGGTACTACTCAGAATCCTGACGTTTTTTTCCAGGCAAGAGAAGCCGCTAATAAATATTATACCAAAGTACCCGGAATTGTTAAAGAGGTCATGAATGATTTCTACAAGCACACAGGCAGAAAATATGAACTCTTCGATTATATTGGAGACCCTAAGGCTGAAAAAGTCATTATTATTATGGGTTCCGGTGAAGGAGCTGTGCGTGAGACAGTAAATGCCATGCTTGAAAAAGGCGAAAAAGTCGGGGCACTGTTTATCAGGTTGTACCGTCCTTTCTATGCCAAGGACTTCATCGAAAAATTACCGAAAACTGTTAAAACAATTGCTGTACTGGACAGAACTAAAGAACCTGGCAGTATTGGAGATCCGGTTTATCTCGATGTAATTACCGCTTTTGTTGAGAGTGGTGTAGCCATGCCTAAAATCATTGGTGGCAGGTATGGTTTGAGTTCAAAAGAATTCACTCCTCCCATGGTAAAAGGTATTTATGACGAAATGGGCAAGTCCAATCCGAAAAATCACTTTACAGTGGGTATCAATGACGATGTAACTTTTACAAGTATAGAACCGGATACAAACTTCACGTTGAAAAGGACTACCATCAACTGTATGTTCTATGGACTGGGTTCTGACGGAACTGTTGGAGCAAACAAGAACTCCATCAAAATCATTGGAGAAACTACTGACAATTATGTTCAGGGATACTTTGTGTACGACTCCAAAAAAGCGGGAGCACAGACTATTTCACATTTGCGATTCGGACCGGATCCTATCTATTCGATCTTATCTTGTGCAAAGGGCAGATTTTATTGCCAGCCATCAATTTAAGTTCATCAAGAAATTCAACATGATCGAAGACCTGAAACCCAGGTGGAACCTTCCTGCTGAATTCACCTTTTTCTAAAGACGAGATCTGGGATCTGTTGCCTATAAATGTTCAGGAAGAGATTATCAAAAAAGAAGCTAAATTCTACGTGATTGATGCTTCCAAAGTTGCACAGGAAGCCAATCTGGGCAAGCGGACGAATACCATCCTGCAGACCTGTTTCTTTGCAATCTCCGGCGTTCTGCCAAAAGCAGAGGCTATTCAGAAAATTAAAGATGCCATTGTTAAGACCTATTCACACAAAGGTGAGAAAGTGGTAAAAATGAATTTCAATGCCGTTGACCAGTCTCTGGCCAATTTATTCGAAGTTAAATATCCGAAAACCGTATCGAGCAAACATGCCATGCTTTCAGTTATGACAGATGCTCCTGATGGTTTCGTAAAAGAGGTACTCGAAGTCATTCTGTCAGGCAGAGGTGATGAATTACCTGTCAGTGCTTTTTCTGAAGATGGAACATTCCCAACGGGAACCTCACAATACGAGAAGAGTGGTATCGCTGATTTCGTCTCTGATATGGGATGACGCAGATATTTGTACGCAATGTAACAAGTGTGTGGCTATTTGCCCTCATGCTGCGATCCGCGCCAAAGTTGTCAGCAATGAAGAACTGCTGAACGCTCCGCAGGGATTAAAATTTGTTCCTGCAAAAGGAAGACCATTCTCTGAGAATGAATCATATGTATTGCAGGTAGCTCCTGAAGATTGCACAGGATGTGACCTTTGCGTAATGGTTTGTCCTGCAGAAAGCAAAGAAATTGAAGGATTTAAATCCATCAATATGCATAAGAAAATTGAGGTTGACCAGGAATCAAACGTCTATTGGAATTACTTCATCAATTTACCTGATTATGACCGCACAGCCCTGACCATTACCAATGTAAAAGGTGCCCAATTCCTGCAGCCACTGTTTGAATTTTCAGGCGCCTGTTCAGGTTGCGGTGAAACACCTTATATCAAATTGCTTTCACAGCTTTATGGTGACAGCATAGTCATCGCAAATGCAACCGGCTGTTCTTCTATTTATGGTGGAAACTTGCCTACTACTCCATACAGAAAAAATGAATTTGGAAGAGGACCAGCCTGGGCTAATTCGCTGTTCGAAGACAATGCTGAATTTGGCTTAGGTATCCAATTAGGTATAAACAAGAAACAGGAAATTGCTGTTGATCTTCTGAAATCTTTAGAGTTGCTGGTTGGAAGCGAAATAGTGGAAGCCATTCTCAGCAATCCCGAAGAAAACGAAAAACAAAAAGAAGAAAAAATCGCTCATATTGAAGAGTTAAAACAGACCTTGCTGATTTTAGACAACAATGATGATGCAAAAAGGCTCCTTAACTATGCTGATTCACTTCGCAAAAAAACAGTTTGGATCCTTGGAGGAGATGGCTGGGCTTATGATATAGGCTACGGAGGTGTTGACCACGTGCTGGCATCAGGTGAAAATATCAATATTATGGTTCTTGATACGGAAGTTTATTCCAACACGGGAGGTCAAACTTCTAAATCAACACCAATTGGTGCTAGTGCAAAATTCTCAATTGCCGGAAAGAAAACCCATAAAAAGAGTTTGGCGCTTCAGGCAGTTTCTTACGGAAATGTTTATGTAGCTCAAATCGCCATGGGAGCCAAAGATACCCAGACTTTAAATGCGATCAGAGAGGCTGAAGCATATCCAGGACCATCGCTGATCATTGCATACTCTCATTGCGGGGAACACGGTTATGACCTGAAATTCGGTGCCCAACAACAGGAAAAAGCTGTTCGAAACTCGTTACTGGCCCTTATTCCGATTCGATCCTTCAAAACCAAAAGGCAAGAAGTTTAAACTCGATTCAAAAGCTCCTGAGAGACCGCTGCAAGACTTTATGTACAATGAAGCACGTTTCAAAAAGGGTATGAGACGATACTCCTGAATACGCGGCAGCACTGCTTGCAGAAGCCCAGGAGAGAGTTGATTCCAATTGGGAAAGGTTAGAATTATACAAAGACATTTAATAAAAACAGGGGTCCGACTCAAATCGGACCCCATAATTTTTCAGATATGGAACAAAAGCCAACTTCATTGTTAAATACAGCTATTGAAAATCTGAACGCCGCAGGTGAAGCACTTTACAAACCTGAAGAAGATATTGTTTCTTATGCAGTTTGCAAGTATTCACAAAACGCCATACTCAATTATCTGAAAGGATTTTTACAGTCTAAAGGTTATGAGACCCATGCTCATGAAACGATACAGGGACTCTATAACAGATGCAAATCCATTGAACCAAAGTTTAAGCAAATTGATCTTCATGTTATTGATTGTAAAGCAAAAGAGATCGATGAAGAATACTGTATTGAAGTGGATAGGGTAAAAAAATGTCATGCTGTAGCAGACCATCTGGATACCGTTTTGAGATCTTTAAAAATTGTTTAATTCCTGAAGCACTTAAGCAAAGTATAAATTAATCGTTTAGCTTCAGTACGGCCATAAATGCCTGTTGCGGTATCTCTACATTACCGATTTGGCGCATGCGCTTTTTACCTTTTTTCTGCTTTTCAAGGAGTTTCCTTTTTCTTGTGATATCTCCTCCATAACATTTTGCAGTTACATCCTTTCTCAGGGCTTTTATTGTTTCTCTGGCGATTATTTTTGCACCTATGGCTGCCTGAATCGGGATATCAAATTGTTGTCTGGGAATCAGCTCCCTGAGTTTTTCGCACATCTTTTTACCTATACGAAAGGCATTGTCAGTATGTAAAAGGGCTGAGAGGGCATCCACAGGCTGGCTGTTGATCAAAACGTCTACCCGCACCAGTTTGGATGGCCTGAAACCTATAGGATGGTAATCAAAAGAAGCATAGCCTTTGGAGACGGTCTTTAATCTGTCATAGAAATCAAATACTATTTCAGACAATGGCATATCAAAATTGAGTTCTACCCTTTCAGGTGTCAAATAATTCTGGTTGGTGATCCTCCCCTCTTTTTCTATGCACAGATTCATCACCTGCCCTATAAAATCTGACTTGGTAATAATGCTCGCTTTTATATAAGGTTCCTCCACACGATTCAAAAAAGATGGATCAGGCAAATCTGTAGGATTATTTACCAAAATAAATTCATCCGGATTCTTATTGGAATAAGCATGATAGGAAACGTTGGGTACCGTTGTGATAACGGTCATATCAAATTCACGTTCCAAACGCTCCTGAATGATCTCTAAATGAAGCATGCCTAAAAATCCGCAGCGGAATCCAAAACCCAGCGCTGCCGAACTTTCCGGCAAAAATACCAAAGAGGCATCATTTAACTGAAGTTTTTCCATAGAAGCACGCAATTCCTCATAATCTTCGGTATCCACCGGGTATATGCCGGCAAATACCATGGGCTTTACATCTTCAAAACCGTGAATAATGTCCTCGGTAGGATTTTTGGCATCGGTAATGGTATCACCTACCTTTACTTCACTGGCCGTTTTAATACCTGTGATCAGGTAGCCAACATCACCAGCCTTTATCGACTGTTTGGGTTGTTGACGCAATTTCAGGGTTCCCACTTCTTCTGCAAAATATTGGTTCTTCGTGGACATGAACATAATGGCCTGTCCTTTGGTGATCTCCCCATTCATAATCCTGTAATAGGTTTCGATCCCCCTGTATGGATTATACACAGAATCAAAGATCAGTGCCTGAAGAGGGGCCTTTTCATCTCCTTTTGGATGTGGAATCCTCTTAATAATCGCTTCCAGGATATTTTCAATTCCGAAACCCGTTTTTCCACTGGCATGAATAATATCATCCTGCTTACAGCCTACCAGCTTTATAATATCATCGCTTACTTCTTCAGGATTGGCGCTCGGTAAATCTATTTTATTCAGTACGGGAATGATCTCCAGATCATTTTCCAGGGCCAGGTATAAATTGGAAATGGTTTGTGCCTGAATGCTTTGTGCAGCATCTACGATCAGCAAGGCGCCTTCACAGGCCGCAATTGAACGGGAAACCTCATATGAAAAATCGACGTGACCCGGAGTATCAATCAGATTTAGTATGTAATTCTCACCTTTATATTCATATTCCATTTGAATGGCATGGCTTTTAATGGTAATCCCCCTTTCGCGTTCCAGATCCATGTTGTCAAGAAGCTGATCCTGCTTTTCGCGATCTGTTATGGTATGGGTGAATTCCAAAAGACGGTCTGCCAGTGTACTTTTACCGTGATACAATATGCGCAATAATGCAAAAATTCCGAATATTCTTCATAAAATAATCAATCCGAATTGTTTCAAAACAACTCAAAAAATGTTTTTACTGAACTTCTCATCGCAGATTTTTTGCATAGCCCTCGACAATGAAAATTTTAATTGTCTAATTCACAATATTTTAGCCTTCTTTAAAAAACAAAATAAATGCGGTATTTCGCCGTGCAAGATAGCAAAAAAACAGATGACATGGTTTAAACTTTGTCAACCGGTGATCAATCTAAAAAGTAATAATCAATCCACCCAATCGCAAACAAATAAATTGGTATCGCGGGTACCCTTGTTATTTCTGTTAGAAGAGAAGATTAGTTTTTTACCATCCGGCGAAAACATAGGGAAAGCGTCAAAAACACCATCGTAGGTAATCTGTTCAAGGCCGGTTCCATCAAGGTTTATCATGAAAAGATTAAAACTATCGTGTTTTTCTTTGTGATGGTTTGTTGAAAAAATGATTTTTTTACCGCCCGGATGAAAAAATGGTGCCCAGTTTGCACTTCCAAGGTCGGTGATTTTTCTTAGTTCACTGCCATCCACATTACAAACGTATAATTCCATATCTGTTGGCATAACCAATCCATCTGCCAAAAGATCTTTGTATTCCTTGATTGCTTCTTCCGTTTTTGGACGGGAGGAACGGAAGATCAGTTTTTGACCATCAGGAGAGAAAAATGCACCTCCGTCATAACCCAGCCCAAAGGTTATTTGTTTTACCTCTGATCCATCTAAATTCATCGTGTACAGATCCAGTATCTCCATTTCTGACCGAGGTAAAAACAATTTTATCTCCCATTGGAGAAACGGTTGGTTCGGCATCATAGCCCGGGAATCCAGTAAGTTGTTTGATTTGATTTCCCTTTTTGTCTGCAAGAAATATATCAAAGGATTCATATACCGGCCAGATATATTTACCTCCGTGATCTTCTTTTTTTGGTACGGGTGGACAGTCAGCACCTGCCAGATGGGTTGATGAATAAATGATAGCATCATCGCCTGGCATAAAATAGCTACAGGTAGTCCGGCCCATGCCCGTACTCACCAATTGGGCTTTGGCACCTGAGCTCAGGTCGTCATTCAGGTCCATGGTAAAGATCTGGTCACAGTTCAGGCCCCAGGCCTTGTTATTGGACTGGAAAACGATACTCTTTCCATCAAAACTCCAGTAAGCCTCTGCATTGTCTCCTCCAAAAGTAAGCTGCTTTATATTTTTTAAATGTTTTTCCTGCGGATATTCAATCTTATTGCTGATCCAGGTGGCCCCACTATAGGCATCGCTGCTTTTTACATTTGATTTACAGCCGGAAAGGGCAAGTGCGAGGGCAATTAAAACTATCTGGTATTTCATAAATTACGCTTTGTTAAAAAAGAAGGCAAAGTAAATTAAATTATTGTTGAAAGCAAAGAAAATATTCAAGCAAAAAAAGTAGCCTAAGTAATACAAAAAATGATTTGCCTGTTTAATTTAGAGAATATGATAATAAATGTGAAGAAATGAATATTTTTGCTGCCCGTTATGGCGAAAATAGGAAACATAGAATTAGGTGAATTTCCACTGCTTCTTGCCCCGATGGAAGATGTAAGCGATCCTCCGTTCAGGAGTATTTGCAAGGAACTTGGAGCAGATGTGGTTTATACAGAGTTTATTTCATCGGAAGGACTTATACGTGATGCTGCCAAAAGTATTCAAAAACTTGATATCTATGAGAAGGAGCGGCCTGTTGGCATACAGATCTTCGGTGCCAACCTGGAATCCATGCTCCGCACAGTAGAGATAGTTGAACAATCAAGACCTGATTTTATCGATATAAATTTTGGCTGCCCTGTAAAAAAAGTTGTCTCAAAAGGTGCCGGTGCGGGCATTTTAAAAGATATCCCACTGAATGGAAAAAATAACACGTGAAATGGTCAAGCATACCCGTTTGCCTATAACTGTAAAAACAAGACTGGGCTGGGATGATGAATCAATTTACATTATAGATGTGGCGGAACGGCTTCAGGACGCAGGCGTAAAAGCGCTTGCTATTCACGGCAGGACCAGGTCACAGATGTACAAGGGCACTGCCACCTGGGAGCCCATTGCGGAAGTAAAAAATAACCCGCGAATGTTCATTCCGATCTTTGGCAATGGCGACGTCGATAGCCCGGAAAAAGCCATGCTCATGCGAGATAAATACGGTTTAGACGGGGCCATGATAGGAAGGGCAAGTATAGGAAATCCATGGTTCTTTGATCAGGTAAAACATTTTTTCGAAACAAATACCCATCTTGAACCTCCTACTTTGGAAGAGAGGGTGCGTGTTGTTCGCAAACACCTTGAAACTGCCATAGGCCTGGAATGGCGTTCAGGCCGGGTTGCTGGAGACAAGAAGGCATTATTCCAATTACTTCAAAGGTTATCCTGATTTTAAAGAGTACCGAACAAGAATGGTCACTGCCGCAACAAAAGAGGAAGTCTTTGTTGTATTTGACGAGGTGCTGATGAAGTACGCCTGACTTATTCCGTTACCAATTTCCTTGAGATTCTCCCGCTTGGCAAGAATGGCCGCCAGATAACCCAAAACGACAATCGTGAGGGCCACAATAAAAACGTTACTGCTATAAAATTCAACAGGATATGCGATGTATTCAGTGATCATGATATACCCGTACTTTTTTTGTAAAAGGATGAGCGGAATGGCTATGACCAGACCGATGAACAGCCCTACTACAGTTAAAAGAAAACCCTGAAAAATAAAGATTCTTCTGATATCCTTTATTTCTGCCCCCAGGTGGTACATGGTTTTAAGGTTGCTTCTCTTGTCGATGATCATCATCACAATGGCACCAATAACATTAAACAAGGCGATGATCAGCACCAACGTGAAAACCAGGTAGGATGCGATATTTTCTGTATTCAGCATTTTGTAAAAAACAGAATTCAACTGTTCTCTTGTTTGCACCCTGTAAGCACTTCCCAGCTTTTCCTTTAATTCGCTTTGTACTTTTTTAATCTCTTTCGGATTTTTAACTTTCAGTTCGAGTGCTGTAATTTGATCTGGTTTGTAATTTAAGAGTTCCCTTGCCATGGACAGATTGCCGTAAACAAACTTCTTGTCGATATCGTCAGTGAGTCTATAGATTCCAATGGGTAGCGCCTGTACGCTTTCAAAGGCATTTTCAGGATTGCTAATATAACCCTCCCCCGGTTTCGGAACGAATATTTTTAAGGACTCCATAAAATCATAGGCTCCCACAGACAAAATGGAGGAGATCCCACTGCCAACAACCACGGTATATTTTGCGTCATAATCGATCCAACTACCAAAATAAACTGCTGTATCCATGCGGCTTACAGCCAGATAATTGCTGTCTACCCCCTTAATCACTGCAATATGGGATTTATCGTGGTAATTGAAAAAAGCCCTTTCCTCTATCACCTCACTATAGGCTGCAATCTTTTCCTGCACCAACTCGCGCTTTAATGCCCCGGTGAAAAGGAATGATTTACCTTCCAGTGCCGTGATCTTCAGGTCAGGATCAGAAACCTGAATGAAACTTAAACTAAAATTTCTGAGACCTGAAAATACTGACAGGACAATAAACAGCGCAATAGTACTCACAACCACTCCTATAGCAGCAATAATGGTGATAATATTTATCGCATTGTTACTGCTTTTAGATACCAAATAACGCCTGGCTATGTAAAAAGGGAAATTCATTTATTTCCTTTTCTTTTCTTTTAAGATTTCAGGATTTTTAATCGGGTTCTCATTCCCCTTCAAGGCCTGATCTATATGCTCTATATAGTCGAGGGAGTCATCTATAAAAAAATGAAGGTCAGGCATTTTTCTGAGCTGGTGTCTGGTAAGCTGGGCAATCTGGAACCTGATCTCGGAACGTGTTTCAACAATCTCATTAAAGGTCTCTTCTTTCTTATCAGAAGGGAAAATACTCAGATGCACTTTGGCATCATTGAGATCGGCAGTTACTTTGACTTTTGTAACCGAGATAAGAACTCCCTTATTGGCTTCCTGAGCCTTTCTTCTGAACAAACTTGCCAGATCCTCCTGAAGTACACCTGCTATTTTTTTTTGTCTGTTGCTTTCCATAACTGCAAAAATACATTTAAATTTTCTTATAAAATGCTTAAATTTGATAGTTATAAAGCTGTAAAAATGAATAAAATTGAACATATTGGTATCGCGGTTAAAGACCTGGAAAAATCCAATTCTCTTTTCTCGCTGCTCTTTGGAGCTGCTCCATACAAAACTGAAGAAGTTGAAAGTGAGGGTGTAAAAACCTCGTTCTTTGCCTCCGGGCCAAATAAAATTGAACTTCTCGAAGCTACAAAACCGGAAAGTGCCATTGCCAAATTCATTGAAAAAAAGGGAGAAGGAATTCACCACATTGCTTTTGCTGTAGATGATATTGAAAAGGAAATTGAAAGGCTGACCCAATCTGGTTTTCTGTTGATCAGTCAGGAACCCAAAAAAGGTGCCGATGATAAAATGGTTGCGTTCTTACATCCCAAAAACACAAATGGGGTACTCATTGAACTATGTCAGGATATCAAAAAATAATGTAAGACTCGGAATTCTGCAGCAGCACACATCCATACACTAATATGGGAGAATCTTTTTATTGCCTGTATGAAGTGAATTAATTACCTTCGCATCCGACAAACCATATGGTGACCCATGAGTAAATCCTTCGAAAAATACCAGAAACGCCGTTTGCGTTCTTCCTATATTTCTGTGGTTATCAGTATTGCCCTGGTTTTGTTTTTATTGGGACTTATCGGATTGCTGCTGCTTCAAACCAGAAATATATCAGATTATTTTAAAGAACAGGCGGCGGTCACGCTCTTTATAAAAAATGACGTGAACAAAGAGAGCATTGCAAAACTGCAGGCTGAAATAGACAAGGAAGTCTTTACAAAAACGAGTAAGTTTACTTCTAAAGAAGAAGCTGCAGAGACCTATAAAAAGGAGAACGGAGAAGATTTTATGGAATTTTTGGGATATAACCCATTACAGAATGCAATTGATCTGTATCCGGTTGCGGCGTATGTCACTCCCGAAAAAATGCTGGAGATCGAAACTATTTACAAAAAAAATCCTCTGGTTTCTGAAGTGTCCTATGACAAATCTTTAATCGACCTGCTGACTAAAAATGTCAGAAGGATCAGCATAATCATATTTATCTTCAGCGCTTTGGCTACCATGGTTGTCATTGTGCTCATCAACAGCGCCATACGGCTGTCTGTTTATTCGAAGCGATTTACTATAAAAACCATGCAAATGGTTGGTGCCACCAAGAGATTCATACGCAAACCGTTTATTTGGAACAGCCTGAAATTAGGCTTTTTTGGAGCCTTGCTGGCGCTGGCAGGACTGGCCACCGTGATCTATTATTTCAATTTACATTTCCCGCAATTTGGTCTGTTTGAAGACAAAATTCAAATTGGCGCACTTTTTGGCGGAGTTTTTCTGATCGGTATTCTGATCACATGGTTAAGCACATTTTTTGCAATGCAGCGATTCTTAAACCTGCGGACTGACGAACTTTATTACTAATTTTTTTACGTAGAAGGATGGCTAAAAAAGAGAAAGACAAACCCGGAGAATTTTTATTCGAAAGGAAAAATTATATGATCATGGTGGTTGGCATCATTCTTATCCTTCTCGGATTTGCTTTAATGGCCGGCGGTGGCAGTGATGATCCTGAAGTTTTTAACGAAGCCATGTATAATTTTCAAAGGATACGGCTGGCTCCAACCCTGGTGCTTATTGGTTTGGGAGTACAGATCTATGCGATATTCGCCCGTACTGCCAAAAAATAATATGCTTCCCTTTTAAATAAAGTCCTATGCCATTTTTTAAAAACCGGTATGCACGGTATTTTTAATACCGAAAATGAAACTGACAACTCCTTTCTAAACAATTTTTTGTCTTGGAGAATGTATCAGATCCACTTTTTGGTGACATGGGGAATCATTATGCTCCTTTCGTTTAAATGAGCGCAGAAGATTTTAAAAACGGCCAAATTCTCTTAATTGATAAACCCTTGCACTGGACTTCTTTTCAGGTTGTAAACAAACTGAGGTTTGCCATAAAAAAGAAATTTAAGATTAAAGATATCAAGGTAGGGCATGCCGGAACCTTAGATCCACTTGCAACAGGTTTGCTGATCATCTGTACCGGAAAGCTCACAAAAACAATCGACAGCCTTCAGGCGCAGGCAAAAGAATACACCGGCACCATCACATTAGGCGGCACTACCCCGTCTTATGACCTGGAAACTTCAGTTGATCAGGTCTATCCTTATGCACATATAACAGATAGTGAGATCTATGCTGCCACCAAGGCGTTCCTTGGAGAAATTGAGCAGTTACCACCTATGTTTTCAGCCATTAAAAAAGATGGCGTACGAATGTATGAGCTTGCCAGAAAAGGAATAAGTGCAGAAATAAAGCCACGCAAAATCACCATAATGGAATTTGAGATCACCAATATTGACCTTCCTGAAGTGGATTTCAGAATTGTTTGCAGCAAGGGTACCTATATCAGGTCTTTGGCCCATGATTTCGGTAAGGTATTGCAAACAGGTTCCCATCTGAGTGCCTTGCGGCGCACGAAGATTGGAGACTATGGTGTTGCGAATGCTATGGATATGAATTCCTATATCGGGCAATTGGATTTAGAATAAATGACCAACCCAGCTTTCTTCTGCGGTAAGCTCCCAATTATTTTCAAATTCAAATTTGTTGTGTACAAAATTATTGAAAACAATGGATTTTGGCGATACACTATTGCTTTTAATCAGTTTTTTGAACTCACGGATCTCCTTGCATTGCACAAATTCACCCTGCTTAAAAAAGACTTTTACTTTGTCTAAAAGGGATACCTCCCATTTCTTTTCAAGAGCGAGTATGACCTCTATGAGGTCGTCATTCTGACTCAGACCCAGGGGAGTCGTTTCAGAAATAAACAGAACAATAAAGCGATTTTGCGAAAGCAGATAGCTGCCTGCTATTTCGGGATGGGTTTCAAAATATTTTTCAATTTCGCTTTTAAGTGTTTCTATTTCCTCCGGGTACAGTTTTCTTTCAGCAGGAAAGATAAAAACACGTGAAGTGTCACTCAATTTTTCAAAATCAACAATCATAATCTGTTTTTATCTATCATTTAAATTTTTTGAAATTTAATTTGGCCATACTGGCTGGAAATAACGATACTAATCCTTAGCGCGCAACATATTGCAGGCCATTGAGCATGGTTTTTACCATTTTATCGAGATCGAACTGATGCTTCCAGTTCCAATCTTTTCTCGCTTCTGAATCATCAATACTCTTGGGCCAGCTATCCGCAATATTCTGGCGCATATCTGCTTTATAACTCATCCTGAAATCGGGTATGTATTTCTGAATGGCAGCAGCAATCTCTTTTGGAGAGAAACTGATAGCCGCAAGATTATCACGCCGCGTACTCACCAAACCTGTCTTTATTCATAAGACTAATCGTGGCATCTAACGCATCATCCATATACATCATAGGCAAAGTAGTATCCTCACTCAAAAAGCTTTCATAGGATTTATTCTGAAGTGCTCCAAAAATATTTCGACAGCATAGTCAGTGGTTCCTCCACCCGGATTTGTTTTATAGCTTATAATACCCGGATACCGGATGGTGCGCACATCCATACCAAATTTATTGAAATAATAGGCACACCATTGTTCTCCGGCGAGCTTGCTGATGCCATAAACCGTTGAAGGGTTCATGACCGTATTCTGGGGTGTTTTTATTTTGGGTGAAGAGGGCCCGAAAACCGCAATAGAACTGGGCCAGAAAACCTTAGAAATATATTTATCCCTGGCAATATCCAATACATTAAACAGCGTTTTCATATTCAGTTCCGATGCTCTGCTGTGGATTCTTTTCAGCGATTGCCGAGAGCATTGCCACCAGCAAATAGACCTCCTTAATACCGTGCCTCTGAATAACTTTCATTAATTCCTTCTTATCAGTAGCATCCACAATTTCAAAGGGTCCGCTTTCCATGACCTCATAATTTCCATTGCGAATATCAGATGCAACTACAGAAGAATTTCCATAAATCTGTCTGAGTTTTAAGGTTAGCTCAGTACCTATTTGACCACTGGCACCCAGAATCAATATCTTGTTTTCCATAAAACCATTATTTCTTACAAATATATTTCAAAACACGCAGGATTCTGAGAAAAAAGGGGATTAAAAATGAAAAGAAACATTAATTTTGAATCTCAAATATTTTCCCGGTATGCACTTCAGAAACTTTTTTCTTACAATTTTAATTGCCTCGGTCTTTTACGGTTGTAAAAAAGATGTTGAACAACCTAAAGATTTGATTTCTGATAAAAAAACAGAAAAAGTCGTGCCAGCACAAACATTTGTTATCAGTGAAAGCTTAAGACCTTCAGCAGATTCAATAGCCAGGAATTGGGAAGCCTATTTGAAAGTAGCAGAATTTCTCAAAATAAATGGGGCGAAAAGCAACGAAGAAACGCGCTACAATGCCAAAGACCTTGTAAAGTTGACAGAATCTTTAAAAGATTCCATTCCTTTGGAAAACCTTAATAATCCGGCAATGAAAATCAGGATCAATGTGCTGCATAATGAAGCACTGAGGTTACAGGATATGGCAGATATCAAGGTGATTACAGACGAAGGAAATCCTGGAAGAGCGCCAAAAGATTTACGACGCATTTTCAGCTATAAATTACAAATTGAACAACCTGGCCGATCAGGCCAAAATAAACGAACAGCTCAAGGACTTTATCGATTTGGAAGGTATAGATACCACACGCAATCTGCTAAAAACAGACTATTCGAAAGAAATTACAGAATAACCCGTTTCTGCCACGATGTGCCATCAATAAAAAAATCCGGAAAAAGATCTCTTCCGGATTCCTCCCACTAACTAAAACTAAAATCACTTAATTAATCTACATTGTCATGTAAAAAGAGTTATTCGAACGCAATTGTATCTCTGAATTATCGTCAACACCTAAGGTATATCTCGATTTATTATTGCCTTCTTCTGATGGTGTTGTATTCTTGATATCCACCCCCATTCGCTTATACGCAGGCTGGGTCTCAAGCTCATCTATGTTTTTATTGATGCTGTTGCTAAATTTATAATTAAACATTTTCATCTTGTCTCGTCTTGCGTCTGCCCTGTCCCTTAATTCGGCGATGGTAAGATTTAAAGGAGACACCTCTTCTTCCAGGTTTTCAACAACGATCTTTACCGGATTAGAAATAACCTCTTTTTTAACTTTTACTTCAAACTGTAAATCTTCATCTTCCCGAACAGTAGCTTTAGATTCTTTTAAAACTTCTATTTCGGTGGCAATTCTTCCTCCAAATCCAACGTGTGGCGAATGGTATCTTGTTGTAGTTCTAATTTCAGGAAGCACATACTCCAGGTCTATAATTTCGAGATCATTTACAGACAATTTCTTTTCTGTAGTGACATGACCTGTTCATTTTCAACAGGAAAGTCAAATGTAAAAGTAAACTGATCTCTTATTATCCTCTGATTCGTTCTTGTTCTTAATTGTGTTAAAGTTGAATCATGTATAATAAAATTCTCTTCCAACTTAAATTCCACTTCCATTTTTTCCTCTAATTCAAACGGGAGTTCCGTTTTTATCTCTTCAAAAGTCACTTTAAAATCATTGATTAACTGATCTTCACCCTTTGTATTTCCTGGTTCGGCTTTCTTTTCAACAAGGACCGGTTCGCATGACTTTGGAGCTGGTTCTGAGACTGTTACTGCCGGTTTTGTAATTTTTTTCTCATCTCTGTCTTCAACAAGGGTATGTACTATTCTTTTTGCATCGGTATTCGATATCTCTCTTTGCTGATCTGCATTAAAACCCGTTGCAATAACTGTAACTGAAATTGCTTCTCCAAGAGACTCGTCCTCTCCAACGCCCATAATAATATCTACATTGGTCCTTGCTTCTGACTGGATATGATCGTTGATCTCGCCTATTTCGTCAATCGTAACTTCCGCAGAGCCGGAAACTATGAGTAACAAGACCCTTCTTGCACCGGTTATTTTGTTATCATTCAGCAAAGGCGAGTCCAGTGCTTTGGTAATTGCATTTTGTGCCCTGTTATTACCAGAAGCAGTAGCTGAGCCCATAATGGCTGTTCCACTGCTCGACAGAACAGTTTTGGCATCTTTCAGGTCAATATTCTGTGTGTAGTGGTGCGTAATTACCTGAGCAATTCCTGTTGCCGCTGTAGAAAGAACTTCATCAGCTTTAGAAAATCCAGCCTTGAAACCCAGATTTCCGTATACTTCACGTAATTTATTGTTATTAATTATGACCAGTGAATCTACATGTTCACGCAGTTTTTCAATTCCTTTTTCAGCTTGTTCATTTCTCATTTTACCTTCAAATGCAAATGGGGTGGTCACAATTCCAACTGTAAGGATATCCAGTGCTTTGGCAACTTTTGCGATTACAGGAGCTGCACCGGTACCAGTTCCACCGCCCATTCCAACAGTTATAAAGACCATTTTCGACCGCTTATCAAGCATGGCTTTTATCTCATCCATACTTTCCATTGCCGCTTCCTCGCCAATCATCGGATTTGCCCCAGCACCTAATCCTTCGGTTAGGGTAGCCCCCAGTTGAATTTTAGTTGGTACCGGACTGTTATGCAGCGCCTGGGCGTCAGTATTGCAAACGACAAAATCAATTCCCTCAATACCTTTATTGAACATGTGGTTGATTGCATTGCTGCCTCCACCTCCAACACCGATCACTTTAATGACATTGGATTGGTTTTTAGGTAAATCAAACGAAATCTGGTCAAAATCTATATTACTCATAACATTTTCAAGGTTTTTACTGTATTATTTTTTTTTCTTTTATTCTGCGTTCTCTAAAAAATCTCTGAATTTCTCAATCCATTTTTCAAAGATTGATTTTCTGTTTTCAGCCTTACCTGCCAGCTTTACCTTTTCTTCTTTGGTTATGGTTGCTGGATCACTTTTTTCTGCCTTCTTTTTAATTCTGTCCTTTTTCTCGTTGTTGCGCCAGGCCTTTCATGAGCAAGACAAACGGCTCGTGGCATATGCAGGACTCGAAAGTTCGGTATCACTGTTTCCGGCCAGGTGTTCATTGGGATATCCAATTCGGTAGTCCATCCGTAGTGTATTCCACCAGTTGTTTTATGTGCTTTAACTGGGCACCCCCACCCGGTAGGGACAATCCTGCTATTAATTTCTTTTTATTCTCTTCGTGACCATAATTTTTGATTTCAAGAAATACCTGGTCAATAATTTCAATTACCCTGGCATGAATAATCTTGGACAGGTTTTTTAAGGTGATTTCTTTCGGATCCCTGCCCCTCAGGCCGGGAATCGAAACAATTTCATTCTCTTTACTCTCACCGGGCCAGGCTGAGCCAAATTTTGTTTTTAACAACTCGGCCTGTTTTTCGATTATAGAGCAGCCTTCCTTAATGTCATCAGTGATCTACATTACCTCCAAAGGGTATTACTGTGCGAGTATGTCTTATGATGCCATCCTTAAAAATCGCCAGGTCTGTTGTTCCACCTCCTATATCAATCAGTGCTACACCGGCTTCTTTCTCTTCATTACTTAAAACTGCATCAGCAGATGCAAAGGCTCAAGCGTTATTCCGGATAATTCCAGGCCTGCACTTTTTATACACCTGCCCACATTTCGTATGGAAGAAACCTGTCCCACAACCACATGAAAATTGGCTTCGAGCCTTCCTCCATACATCCCGATAGGCGTTTTTATTTCAGCCTGCCCATCTACCTTGTAATCCTGTGGAAGCACGTGAATGATCTCTTCACCAGGGAGCATCACCAGCTTATACACCTGGTTGATCAGCCTTTCTATATCATCCTCATCAATAACAAGGTCCGGATTAGGGCGTGTGATATAATCGCTGTGGTGCAAGCTCCGAATGTGCTGGCCTGCAATACCAACAACTACCTTTTGTATCTTTTCCCCTGAAATAGACTCAGCTTCTTCAACAGCCTGCTGAATGGATTGTATCGTCTGGGTAATATTATTAACAACACCTCTGTGAACACCCAAACTTTTAGCCCTGCCCATTCCAAGAACTTCAATCTTATTATAAGCATCTTTTCTACCCACCATGGCCACAATTTCGTTGTGCCAATATCCATTCCTACTGCAATGTTTTCTTTGTCCATATCCTATTTTTTAGAACAAACAATTTGATTTTTAAACTTCAGATTTATCGTATCATATACCTCCAGAGGTATTGCTATTTAGTGCATTCTGATAAAATGCCTTCAATTTTTTCTTTTTTTCGTCGAAATTCTGAATTGTTCCAAATTCAATCGTTTGATTCCCAACCCGCGTAAATAACTCAAATTGCTTTACTACTCCCCCATCCTGTTTTAAAGCGATGATCTGCTTCTGCAAAAAAGGGTCATTTATTTTTCTGGCCAATTGTGTCAGGTCGGCATTTACTTCCTTTTCATAGAGATCAGATATAATTGGTACTCTGGAAGAATAATTGCCGGAAAGAGGCATTTTTTTTCCATGTTCATCCAAATAAAAAGATTCTAATCCATTGACTACCCGTAAAATAGGCGTGTCTGTCGTGCCAACTCCGAGGCCTAATTCGATGGTAGTAAAAAACCTCTGCTTCCTTAACCATTCGGCTTATGTGACTCTACGGCCTGTTCATAGATTCTTCAAAAGTAAACTTTCTACAGATTGATTTTTATGTATTTTTAAATTTTGTATCAACATGTTATTAACCATTTCGTGGGTGACGAACAAGTTTTCACCGTTTGTAAATGCAACCTCGATTTTGTCGTTTTTTTTATGAGCATTGCGCACTCAGCAAAACCATACAGAAAAACAACCAAAAGGATGAGCAGAAAACTTATTGCTATACCGGTATATTTTTTCATTCTGATTTTTCTTTACACTTTTTAAAAAACTATGGCAATTTATTTTAGAAATTAAAATTCCATTACCTTAAAATTGCCATAGCCACCAAAGTATTTAGCACATTAACTTATTCTATCAGTCGCATTACCTCATCCACAATATCTTTTGTAGCATCAGGCAAGGCCAATGACCTTATATTTTTTTCAAATTTTTTCTGCATTCCCTCATCACCTTTAAGAGTACCAACAACCTGCACCAGCTGATCCAACTCTGTTTCCTTCAATAATATAGCTGCCTCATTTTTTACAACAGCCATTGCGTTCTTTGTCTGATGGTCTTCAGCGACATTTGGCGAAGGGATGAAAATCACCGGTTTGCCCACCAGACACAGTTCAGAAATAGTGCCTGCACCTGCACGGCTAATAATCAGATCAGCCGCGGCGTAAAGCAGATCCATGCGCTGAACAAAATCGAGGATCTGTACATTTGCATTTTTATCCAGATGCGAATATTTCTTGTAATAGTATTTGCCTGTCTGCCATATGATCTGAAGATCCAACCCGAGCAAATCGTTCAAATCCTTTTCTACTGCTTCATTAATTCGCCCTGATCCCAGACTTCCTCCTAAAATGACAAGTGTTTTTTTATTCTTATTGAGGGCATAGAATTTCAAAGCCTCTTCACGTTTTCTATCAATTTCCAATAAATCCTGGCGCACCGGATTACCGGTCTTCACCATTTTTTCCTTTGGAAAGAATAGCTCCAGCCCATCATAGGCAACACAGATTTTTGCCACTTTTTTAGCCAATAGTTTGTTTGTAATACCCGGATAGGAGTTTTGCTCCTGAATAATCGAGGGAATATGCCCTTGGGTAGCTACATAAAGTGTTCTGGTCCCTGAAGCTAAATCCACCTGTTCCTATCATGCAAACATTTAGGCTTAAACTCCTTTACAATTCCTTTCGCTGCACGGATACTTCTGAACAATTTCAGAGGAAATAAGAGGTTATCCTTAGAAAAACTCCTTTTAATTCCTGTGATATCCAAACCAACAATCTCGTATCCTGCCTGTGGAACCCTTTTTCATTTCCATTCTGTCTTTCGCGCCTACAGACAAGTAATTTTGCATTTGGAAAACGCAGTTTTATCTCATTGGCAATCGAAATTGCCGGGAAGATATGTCCGCCCGTTCCTCCGCCGCTCAATAATACATGTTAACTGACCGTTTCATGCAAAATATCTAATGGATCTTCTGAATTCAAAAGCCTGGCTATTACTCTCATCATGCAATTTTTTCATAGGACGCACTAAATGCTCAGGATCATTCCAATGGCAAAACAGGTTATCCAGATTGATGTACCTCCTGTACTAATTAGGGCAAAAAGGCTGTCCGGTAACAGGCAAAAGTCCTACTGCCACAGCAACGTTGATAAATGCCTGAAGAATTATTGGAATTCCTCACTCCAACTGTCAGGAGCGTACCAGAAATTTGTATTTGTTTTTGGTTGTGATAATCACAATCCGAACCAGCAGGCCCAATAAAGAGAAATGAGGTTAGAAATATGCCCCTGATTAAACCAAATCTCTTGAACAATATAATCCATAGATAAAATCGTAGGGAAGATTGTGGCAAAAAGTTCTTTTTGTACACTCCTGCCCGGGCCCTTCCCATTGATTTCGCCTGTAGCAATCCGCAATTTTTGCTCTTTTTTGCCGGTAATCGCTCATCCACTTTCCCCGGAAGTAGATATCTTTCTATCCTGTTGTTCCATGTCTCTACACGGGTATTTTTCATCAGGTCAGGCACTGCCTTTGCCATTAGAATAAACAATAAGAATATTAACAGGGCGGCGCCGAGGATATACAAAATATATTTTACCAGCGATAGACTCCAATAAATACGAGTAATAAAACGGTGGCAAATACGTATAGCGGCAAAGTGGAAAAATTTGCCGGTAAAATAAGTAATAGAACGATCTCTACTGGTATTCATAAGTAGAGTAAAGCTTCTCTTTCAAGTTTATAGTTTTGTGCTTATTTTTTGAACAAATATCTCGCAACAAACATCATCAGCACAAGTACGGCCAGAGTAGAGAGATTGAAATCCAACACCCACAAAAGGGATATAAATCCATCTGCTGGCATTTGCACCTTCAATCACTTGTCCCCTGTGCAAGGGTGAACACCAGCAATAAAATTACTACGGGCATGAGCAGTACGGATAAACCACTGAAATAGCGGTATGGCACCCTGTGTATCACGAAAATAATCATTAGGCCGAGGCCAAGCAATATACCGTGCTTGATCAGATATCCAAAAGTTGTTCCCTTGCCTATAACATAAACCAGGTTTGTGCTCGCACTGTAGACGGGTAAAAAAGAAAAGATAGCCAAAGCGGCCACTATGGCCCAAATGGTTTTATCTCCTTTTATATTCTCTACTATTCGATTCACTAGATCTTAATTATAAATTTCTAACAATTGCCTTAAACTGACTTCCCAAATCCTTAAAATCGGTAAAATGCTTGGATTTATCTGTTGCCGGAGAAAGGATTATAGCCTCTCCGCTATCGGCTATTTTATAAGCCAAATAGACTGCCTCCTCCAGGGTTTGTACCTCAAGGATATGATCTATCACATTCCCAAAAGTTTTAACAATGGCCTCATTGTCATCACCCAAACAGATAATGGCCTTCACCTTTTCTCTGACAAGCGGCAAAAGCGAATGGTAGTCTATTGGAAACTGACTTGCCTCTGCCAACCAGATAACCGGCATTTCCAGGCACTCCAACGAATAAAAGGTCGCGTTTACTGTGGTAGCTTCTATCGTCCATGTACTGTACCCCATTAATTTTAAGTACTTCCTCCATCCTGTGTTCCTCATAATTACTAACTTCGAAAGAGTCGCGTATGGTTTCTTTGCGAACCCGAAGCAATTCAGTTTGCATATGAGAAGCCATGGCATTTTTTACATTAAAATTTTGTTGAAGCGCAAAGGATGAGATGCTCATTTGTTTATCTGTTTAATTATCTTATTTTCAGTGTTAAAATCGATATTACGGCTAAAGATTCCCTACGATCCAAAATCTGGTAACGATCTTGCTTTCATGGTAACCTCTCTTTTGGTAATGGTGATGTAAGGGTGACATAAGAAATATTCTTTTTCCTTCTCCATATCGTTTTTTAGTGTATTTGAAATAGCTGACCTGCATTACTACCGACAAATTTTCGGCAAGGAAGATTCCGGCAATAATGGGCAATAAGAGCTCTTTTCTAACCGCCAAAGCCAAAACCGCAATAATACCGCCATGGTTAACCAACTGTGTTCTTCATAAATACCTGGCTGGAAAGGCGTTGAACCAGAAAAATCCTACCAGAGCACCGACAAGCACTCAGAAAAACAGCTCATTCCCCCAATTCGGATATACATCACGTTTAAATAATCTGCAAAAATGATGTTACCGGAAACCCAGGCGAAAATTGCCAAAGTCGCCACCATGACCGCAGAAGTACCTGCCGCCAGTCCGTCAATTCCATCGGTTAAATTAGCCCCATTAGATACAGCAGTTACAATGAAAATAACAACGATAATAAAGACAATCCAAACATGGTCTTCGGCTTCTTCACCCATAAACCACAAAAAGCTTTTATAATCAAATTCGTTGTTTTTCACAAAAGGTATGGTCGTTTTGGTAGATTTTTTTTCTTCGCTAAAATGGTTGGAAGGAATGCTCATAGGTGCCACATTTACAATTTCCTCCTGTGGCAATTTCTCTTTAACGACGATATCCGGATGAAATAGAGCACAAATCCGACAAAAAAGCCCAGTGTTACCTGCCCCGCTATTTTGAACCTGCCTTTCAGTCCTTCTTTATCCTTTTTGAATACCTTTATATAATCATCTATAAAACCGATCATGCCCATCCAAAGGGTGGTGACAATCAGCAATATGATATATACACCATCCAGTTTTGCCAGAAGAAAAACAGGTATAAGCGTGGCCAGAATAATTATAATCCCTCCCATGGTTGGAGTACCCGCCTTTTTTGATTGGCCCTCCAATCCCAGGTCGCGAATAGACTCCCCTACCTGAAGCCTTCTTAAATAGTCGATAATTTTTTTACCATAAATTGTTGAAATCAGCAAGGAGATTGCAAAAGCCATCGCAGAGCGGAAAGTGATGAACTGGAATAGCCCTGCACCGGAATCTGGTATGTTTTATCTAAATAATCGAATAAATAATAAAGCATAAATTACTGATGATTTAAGAGTTGGTCTGCAATTTTATAATCATCAAAATCCAGTTTATTTTTTCCGATGATCTGATAGTTTTCATGTCCTTTGCCGGCAATCAGAATAATGTCATTTTTCTTTGCCATGTTACCAGCAGTTCCAATTGCCTGGAATCTGTCAGTAATAGTTACGTGTTTCTCTAAAATCTTAGGGGATTTACACCTGCTTCCATGTCCTTTAGAATGGCTTCAGGTTCTTCTGAGCGCGGGTTGTCAGAGGTAAAAATCACCCTGTTGCTCAATTGGCTTGCAATACAGCCATATTCGGCCGTTTGCTTTTATCCCTGTCCCCTCCGCATCCAACAACAGTAATAACCTGTTCATTATGGCTTCGAATTGCATTATATCGTTTCAAGGACATTTTTCAGGGCATCAGGGGTATGTGCATAATCGACTATAGCGATTACACCTTCCCTGGAGATCAGGTATTGAAACCTTCCATCTACATTTTTTAAATTGCTGATCAGCCTAAGTGCTTCTAATTTTTCCATGCCTAACAGACAGGAAGCAGCATATATTGCCAGAAGGTTGTATGCATTAAAAGCACCAATCAGATTAAATACAACTCCTTGTTATCAATATTCAGCAACAAACCTGAAAACTGATTTTCAAGAATTTTTCCTTTAAAGTCAGCAGCCGTTTTAAGGGCATAGGTATATTTTCGCGCTTCTGTGTTCTGAATCATAACCATGCCATTTTTATCATCGGCATTGACAAGCGCAAATGAGGTTTTCGGCAAATGGTCGAAGTAGCTCTTTTTTACATCCCGGTAAGCCGCGAAGGATTCGTGATAGTCAAGGTGGTCGTGGGTCAGATTGGTGAATATACCTCCCTCAAAATGCAAGCCAGCTGTGCGACCCTGGTGAATTCCGTGGGAACTTACTTCCATGAAGCAATACTCACCACCTGCCTTTACCAGTTCGTGCAAACACCCATTTATCATGAGTGAATCGGGAGTAGTGTGTGTTGTCGGCAGGACCTTATCTCCAATCATGATCTTGATAGTTGACAGGAGTCCGCAAGTATAGCCGGCATTGGTAAATAAAGTATAAAGCTGGGTGGCGATGGTTGTTTTGCCATTGGTTCCTGTTACCCCTACCAGTTTCAGTTTTTCTGAGGGATTGTCATAAAAGTTGGAAGCCAGAACAGCGCAGTGCCATGCTGCTGTTAAGCACCTGAACGTAGGTGACCCCATTTGACAGGGACTTGGGCAGGTCTTCACAGACAATGACCTTAGCGCCATCTTGAACCGCCTTTTCAATAAAACTATGCCCGTCGAAGTTGAGTCCCTTTTGGGCAACAAACAAAGTATCTTCCCTTACCAAACCGGGAATCAAAACATATTGATCCAACTTCAATATTGGTTGAACCCTTGATGGCTTCAACATCAACTTTGAATAATATGTCTTTTAATACTTTCAAATGAATTACGATAATTTTAACTGAATAATACTTCCCTTTTCTATTAGACCGCCGGGTTTAACCGATTGTTGTTTTACTTTTCCTGTGCCAATGGACTGAACTTTGAATCCAAGATTTTCCAGCAATGGAATTGCATCCATACCTACCATGTTCACCACATTGGGTACTAAATTTTGTTTTGTGTTGAATTGTTTATAATACTCCTCAAACCTCTTATCAATTGCAGGAACATTGTTTGTAAGAATCAGCTCCTGTTCAGAGGGTGTCTGGGCATAAATTTTATGTGCAATCTTTTTAAATACCGGAGCGGATACGGCATTGCCGTAATACCCAATGGATTTATTGGGTTTATGGATAATCACGATACAGGAGTACATCGGATTTTCAGCTGGAAAATAACCAACGAAGGTTGCTATGTATTTGACGCCATCTCCTTTCCAGTAATCTGTCTGGCAGGTACCGGTTTTGCCGGCCATAGAAAAACTTTCATCGTAAATATTTGCAGCGGTCCCTCTAAGGACCACATCCTCCATCATTTTCTTCACCTTATTGATGGTTTCCTGGGAACATATTTTTGGATCGATAACTTCTTTGGAAAAAGTAGACACTGAATTTGTTTGTGTTCTAATCTCTTTTACAAATTTTGGCTTTACCATTTCTCCGTTATTTGCAATGGCATTGTAAAAAGTCAGCGTTTGCAGCGGAGTAAGCGATACACCATAACCATAAGCCATCCATGGGAGAGACAAAGCATTCCATCCATTATCACTGGGTTTTGGCACTATGGGTTCTCCCTCGCCTTTTATGGGCAAGCCAATTTTCTCACCGACATGCATTCTCTTTAAACCGTCAACAAATTTTTCCGGATTGTCTTTGTAATATTTATCAATGATTTTTACCATTCCCACATTGGAAGAAACTTCAAACGCCTTGGCAGCCGAGATTGTACCATAGCCCCCCTTGTGAGAATCCCTCACTTTTTTTCCTCTGAATGAGATTATTCCACCCTGGGTATCAACCATATATCCGGTATCAATCACCTTATCTTCGAGGGCCACAACCATGCCCATCAACTTAAAAGTGGAACCCGGTTCATGGGATTCATATACTGCATAATTTCTATCTTCAAAATACGTTCCCTGCGAAGTTCTGCCAAGATTGGCCATAGCCTTGATTTCACCGGATTTGGTCTCCATTACCACCACGGTTCCGTGTTCAGCTTCAAAAAGTTCAAGTTGCTCCAGCAAAGCATGATGGGCAATATCCTGTATATTCAAATCTATGGTAGTGACTACATCTTTGCCGTCAACAGGCTCTATCTCATTACCATCACTGATTGGCTTCCACTGCCCTTTAGAAATTTTTTGCTTAAGCCGCTTGCCATTCTTACCCCTAAGATATTCATAGAAACTACCCTCTATACCAACCCTCCCGCGATAGTCGTCATAGCCGACTGCCCGCTCAGCCATTTCACCGATGGGATGTTCCCTGACGGTTCTTTGCTCTACGATCAGGCCCCCTTTGTACGGACCCAGTTTAAAAATGGGAAACTTTTTAATTCTTTGGTATTCGTTATAATCGAGATTCTTGGTGATAAAAACATACCTGTTCTTTGTTGCCCTGCCCTTTCTGATCAGGGTTTCGTAATAGCCCGGGCTTTTTCCAAGCATTTTTGACAACTCAGCACTCAAATCCTTTATGCCAGCCTGAAAATCTGAATCCTTTACCGATATGGGATCCATTCGTATATCATATTGGGAAACTGAAGTAGCCAAAAGGCTGCCATCAGCTGTATATACATTACCCCGATTGGCAAAGATCTCAAAGGTCCTGACGGTACTCTCCTCGGCCATACTGATGTATTCTTTGCCCTTAACAAACTGGATCTCGACCAGCTTATAGACAATAGCACCGGCGAACAAGACAAGGAAACCCGCTACGAGATATGCCCTGTTAAGTATCTGTTTCTTCTCTATTGCCATGCTATTTTACAATTTTTACTTTTATTTTATGAGGCGGTTCAACGTAACTGAAGAATCCTTTTTTTTCTAACTCTTCGAGTATGGTTGACTCCATTTTTAATTTCATCAGTTCAGATCTTGTTGCAACAAATTCTGATCGCAATTCTTTATTCCTGTGATTTAATTCAGCAATTTTAAGCACCTTTTGGTCTGTGCTGTGAGAACTGGCAATCATCAAAAGAGCCAAAAAAGCCAGAAAGATTACAAACACCCAGGTTTTTTTTGCGTTCTCGTCAATTAAAAACTTGCCTTTTAGAATATTGTATAAGGTTTGCCTCGTTTTTGACATTTATTTATAATGTGTTTTTTGAATTCCCTTTTAATCTTTCAGCAATTCGCAGCTTTGCGCTGCGCGCCCTATTGTTTTTTCTGATCTCCTCCGGGCCAGGTTCAATCATTTTGTCAATTGTTTTAAAAGGGATATAAAAATTTCCGTAAAAATCTTTCTCCGGTTCTCCTTCAATCCTGCCCGATTTCATAAACCTTTTCACCATCCGGTCCTCGAGGGAATGGTAGGAAATGATACTCAACCTTCCCTTTTCATAGAGCAGCTCCGGTGTCTGCTTTAAAAAATCTTCCAATACCTTCATCTCCTGATTTACCTCAATCCTTATGGCCTGAAAAATTTGCGCGGTGATCTTATGTTCCAAACCCTTGGGCAATAAGTCTTCAACTACCTTTATCAGGTCAAAACTAGAACGATCTCTTTGCTTTGCCGGGCGTCAATGATCTTTTTAGCAATGGACTTTGCATTTCGAAGCTCACCGTAATTAAAAAAAATATTTTCCAGCTCCTTTTCACCGTATTCATTGACCACCATTTTGGCTGTCAGTTGGCTGTTCCGATCCATCCGCATATCCAATTCCGCATCAAAACGGGTTGAAAAACCGCGTTCTGCCTCGTTGAACTGATGCGAGGAAACCCCCAGGTCTGCCAGAATACCATCTACTTGCTTATATGCCATGAATACGCAAAAAGCGTTTTAGATGGCAGAAATTTTCGGGAAACAAAGTAAAGCGGGGATCCTTTATGTCGTTCTGCAAGGCATCTTTATCCTGATCAAAGGCAAAAAGCTGCCCTTGTTCTCCAAGTCTTTTTAAAATTTCCCTGGAATGGCCCCCACCTCCAAAAGTGACATCCACATAGATCCCATCCTTTTTGATTGCAAGCCCGTCAACACTTTCAAAGAGCAAAACCGGATTATGATACTCCATTTTCATCCTCGTTTTGGTCACCTCCCATAACCTCTTCGGCCAAATCTGCAAAGTCAACTGCAGCATCATCTATGGCCCTCTCATACTTATCTTTGTCCCAGATCTCGATAATATTCACGGAAGTCGATAAAACTATCTCATTATCAATACCGGCAAAGGAATGTCAGATCCCTCGAATCAGAATCCTTCCGGAAACATCCATTTCAACAATCTTAACACCGGCAGTAAACCTTCTTATAAAATCATTGTTCTTTTTTACAAAGCGATTCAGTTTATTCACTTTGCCCATCACTGCGTTCCACTCGTGCATGGGATACAATTCAAGACAGGGCTGGAACACGGAACGCTTCAAAACAAAGCCCTCAGATAGAATGGTGCTCAGCTGCTTTTTAAGCACAGAAGGCAACATTAGCCTTCCTTTGGCATCAGCTTTGCATTCATAAGTTCCTATCAAGTTTACCACCTGGCAATGATTTTAGTGACAAATATAACGAAATTTACCACTTTTTACCATTTTTTACCACATTGTTAATAACTTTTTTAGTTTTTTATATATTATTGAATATGAGTAGATTACCATATTTCGTTTTTTTTAAGAAAAAATTGATCAAAATGGCAAAAATTATTACTTTGACAGAAAATATATATCTTTGCATGATATTTGAAAACTAAACCATCGTTTAATGAAAAACGACCTGCGAAAAGAAGGTAAATACAGCTATTTGGAATCGGGAGAAGGAGTACCAATCATTATTTTACATGGTTTGCTGGGTGATTTGAGTAATTTTGACAGTACTATTGATTATTTTTTCCGAGTTGGGCTATCAGGTATTAATGCCTGAACTTCCCATTTATACTTTACCGCTTTTAAAGACCAATGTGAAAAATTTGTCGACTTTTGTCAGGAAATTTGCACTATATAAAGGCTTAGAAAAATATATTTTACTAGGAAATTCATTGGGGGGGCATGTGGCCTTATACCATACTAAGTTATATCCTGACAATGTTTCCGGACTGGTTTTGACCGGCAGTTCCGGTTTGTATGAGAATTCTATGGGAGAGAGTTACCCGAAAAGAGGTGATTTTGAATATATCAAAAAGAAAGCCCAGGAGGTATTTTACGATCCTGATATAGCCACACCTGAAATAATCGCAGATGTCTATGAAACCCTGAATAACAGGATCAAGCTTATAAAAACCATTGCCATCGCAAAAAGCGCCATCAGGCATAATATGGCTCCGGATCTTCCAAATATGACCATGCCCGCCTGCTTGATCTGGGGTAAAAATGATATTGTAACCCCTCCTCTTGTAGCAGAGGAATTTCATTCACTCCTGCCAAATTCGGAATTGTTCTGGATAGACAAATGCGGACATGCAGCAATGATGGAGCATCCCGCCGAATTCAATAAAATCCTTGAAGGCTGGATGACCAAATATTTTCCAAAAAAGCAGAAATAAAACTTGCTTTGACCAAAAAACCTCATAATGAAAATTAATCTGGCTGAGTTCGTTATCAGCAATACTGAAGTGAGCAAGTGTCCGCAAGACAGGTTGCCCGAATATGCCTTTATCGGCAGGTCTAACGTTGGGAAATCCTCATTGATCAATGCACTTACAGACCAAAAAGATCTGGCAAAAACCTCTGCGAAGCCGGGAAAAACACAACTGATCAATCATTTTCTGATCAATAAAAACTGGTTTTTGGTCGACTTACCCGGGTATGGCTACGCAAAAGTATCCAAAGAAAAACGAGATACGTTTCAAAAGTTCATCACCGATTATTTTTTGAAAAGAGAACAACTGGTATGTACCTTTGTTCTTGTGGATTCGCGGCTTGAGCCGCAGAAAATCGATCTTGAGTTTTTAAACTTTTTAGGCTCAAACCAGATACCTTTTTGTATTGTTTTTACAAAAGCAGATAAACTGGGCAGTACTGCGCTCCAAAAAAATATACGACTTTATGAAAGCAAGTTACTGGAATATTGGGAAACCCTGCCTACCTATTTTATCACTTCTGCGATTACCAAAAACGGAAAGGAAGAGATCGTAGATTTTATTCATAAGGTGAATAGCAATATGCAAAAGGACTAGTTTTTCGGATCATTGCATTCCTTTCATTTTTCCCTTTCCTTTCCCATTACCTCCGTGCATTTGCTTTTCATGTTCCGGAAACCATGCCGGAACTTCAAGTTCCTCTTCATACAAATAGGTAGCGATTTTTACCAGATCTTCCTCATGAAAACTTTGATAGGGCATTACCTTGAATTTTGTTATTGCGCCTTTCATAATTGCCCTTTCTTCCTTTGGATCCTTTGCCCATTGGGTTATGGCCTGAACAAATTCCTCTTTTATCTGGATACATCATCAGATACCTTCTCTTGACAGCAGCCATCGGTGGTGCAATAATCTCATCATGTGATTTTGTATTGACCGCATGACAGGCATAACATTTGCTTTTCAGCAGTTCGTAGCTTACAGTATCCTTAAATATAACCTGCTTCTTCAACGGAACATCGAGCAGCGCTAGCTCATTTTTCTTATCACAGGACAAAAGAAGCAGAAGCATGAAAACTAAACAAAATAGGGTGAACCTGATCATAGTATTGGTTTTAGAAAATTATATGCGTTCTAAGCACTCATGAATTCATACTTCAATTATAACATACCCGAATCCAAATCTATTTTTCTTTCGGGTACTCAGTATTTCATTCGCACGGGTAAAATTATAAATATTAAAAAGGATCCAATACAATTTATGTTATATTTTAAGTAGCATGAGTTACAAAGCAATCTCCCAAAAATGAATAGATCTGCTCTAATTTATTCTTGACGTTTTAGAGAATAGTCGGACTTAAACCTTAATTTTATCCCTTTACCAGGAAAAATGCAAAGTCACTCAAAAAATCTGCAAATCTTGTATGAGGATAACCACCTGATCATCATCAACAAGAGGGTTGGTGATATAGTTCAGGGCGATAAGACCGGAGACCTTCCTTTAAGTGATATTGTCAAGCAATACCTGGCAGAAAAATACCAGAAGCCCGGAGCAGCTTTTTTGGGTGTTGTGCATAGAATAGACCGCCCCACTTCCGGCATTGTGATTTTTGCGAAAACCTCAAAAGCGCTGATACGGCTAAACAAAATGCTTGTTGAAAAAAGCATACAAAAAACCTATTGGGCTTTGGTGCAGGACAGGTTGGAACAAACAGAAAATACCCTGACCCACTATTTGAGGAAAAATGAAAAAAATAACAAAGCCACTGTTTTCAATACAGAAACTAAGGGATCAAAAAAAGCAGTACTGCACTATAAGGTACTTAAATACCTCGACAATTACACTCTTTTAGAAATAGACCTGGAAACTGGCAGACACCATCAGATCAGAAGCCAGCTGGCCCATCTCGGCCATCCAATTAAGGGAGATGTGAAGTACGGTTTTAAAAGGCCCAATGCTGATGCAGGCATCCATTTACACGCCAGATATATCAGTTTTACCCATCCTGTGAGCAAAGAACATGTAGTGATCGATGCGCCATTGCCTGAAGACCCATTATGGAAAATTTGCCAGGAGATTTAAAAAAACAGTTTTGATAAATTTGAAAATCATTTTTATTTTGAATGTTAGTTGTTAAATAAACGTTAAAGTAGAATTACCTATGCTATTTTAAGTTACTTTTGTTTAATATTTTTCAATAATAGTTAAACAAAATATTAATCAATTAAATTTAAACAAAAACAAAGAATTATGAAATCATTAAAAATGTTAGCCGTTGCAGTGTTTGCAACATTCGTATGCACAACCGGAATTGCTCAAAATTCAAAAACAGTTGTCGAAAATGCCATTGGTTCAAAAGACCATACTACCTTGGTAGCTGCAATTAAAGCAGGCGATCTTGTTGAAACGTTATCAGGTAAAGGTCCGTTTACAGTTTTTGCTCCAACAAATCAAGCCTTTGCAAATTTACCAAAAGGAACCTTAGAATCATTATTGCTACCAGAAAACAAGTCAAAACTACAAGCCATTTTGACCTACCACGTTGTTGCTGGAAATTTAGACAGTAAAGCCGTTGTAGCCGCTATCAAAGCAGGCAATGGTGAAGCGAGAGTTACAACAGTACAAGGTGGTACATTGGTTGCAAAATTAGATGGGAAAAACGTCATTCTTATCGACGAAAATGGAAACAAGTCCACAATTACAGCTGTTGATATTTATTCTTCAAATGGTGTAATTCACGTTATTGATTCTGTTGTATTACCTAAATAATTGTTTTTTTAAACTGAAAAATCCCGTGTATTCGGGATTTTTTTATTTATAGACAATTTGTATCCGTACGAATTAAAAAAACAACCCCTGTGATCATCACAAGGGTTGTTTTGCATTATTTATTTTTTAGATAATCTTGGTCATGGCCGTCATGGATGCACGCAGGTCATATCCAATGATCTCTACCGGATGGAAACGTATCTCTTCATTTACCGAGATCAGCGTTCGGTTATCCACACCATTGTCCTTGCCTTCTCCAAATTTCTTACCGATTACGTCTGTACCGATCTTTTTCATAAACCCTGCCAACAAAGGTTTACATGCATGATCAAACAAGTAGCAACCATATTCAGCCGTATCAGAAATCGTACGGTTCATTTCAAACAACTTTTTTCTGGCAATGGTATTCGCAATAAGCGGGGTTTCGTGCAAAGATTCATAGTAAGCAGATTCCTCAATGATACCGGCTTCGGTCATGGTTTCAAATGCCAGCTCAACGCCTGCTCTAACAAAGGCAATCATCAATACACCATGATCAAAGTACTCCTGTTCACTGATTTTTTTATCGGTAATCTTTGTTTTCTCAAAGGCAGTTTCACCGGTTGCAGCACGCCAGGCCAATAAATTCTTGTCATCATTGGCCCAGTCTTCCATCATCGTTTTTGAGAATTCGCCCGAGATAATATCGTCCATATGCTTCTGGAACAAAGGACGCATGATCTCTTTTAATTCTTCTGATAGTTCAAAGGCTTTTATTTTAGCCGGATTTGAAAGCCTGTCCATCATATTGGTGATACCTCCGTGTTTTAATGCTTCAGTAATCGTTTCCCACCCAAATTGTATCAGTTTTGCTGCATAGGCAGGTTCAATACCCTTTTCTACCATCTTGTCAAAACAAAGAATCGAACCGGTTTGCAACACACCACATAATATCGTTTGTTCTCCCATCAGGTCAGATTTTACTTCTGCCACAAAAGACGAGTCCAGAACACCTGCCCTGTCACCTCCGGTGCCCACTGCATAAGCTTTGGCCTGTTCAAAACCAATTCCTTTCGGATCGTTTTCCGGATGCACGGCAATCAAAGTAGGTACTCCAAAACCTCTTTTATATTCTTCCCGCACCTCCGTTCCCGGACATTTTGGTGCTACCATAATTACGGTAATATCCTTACGGACCTTCATACCTTCTTCCACTATGTTAAAACCATGTGAATAGGCCAATGTTGCCCCTTTTTTCATCAAGGGCATGATGGCACTGACCACTGAAGTATGTTGTTTATCCGGTGTAAGATTGCAGACCAGGTCTGCCGTGGGTATCATTTCTTCATAAGTCCCCACTTTAAATCCATTGCTGCTTGCCTGTAAAAAAGAAGGTCTTTTTTCCCTGATCGCATTTTCGCGAAGGGTATACGAGATATCAAGACCCGAATCTCTCATATTCAGGCCCTGGTTTAAACCCTGAGCCCCACAACCCACAATTACGATTTTTTTTCCTTTCAGTGCATTGATTCCATCTTCAAATTCATCAGCTTCCATAAACCTGCATTTCCCCAGTTGTGCCAATTGCTCTCTTAAAGAAAGTGTATTGAAATAATTTGCCATTACAATATATTTTTATTTAATTAATTTAATTGTTTTTTAAGAATATCAGAGATTCGGCATCTCGTCCTTACTGACCGATATGCGTCCTGATCGCACAAATTGCATGATCCCATAAGGGCTAAGCTCATTGTAAAGATCTTCAATTTCTTCCTTTCGTCCTGATTTTTCGATCACAAAAAATTCCCTGTTTACGGTTACGATCTGTGAGTTGCTTTTTTTTATGATATTCTGTATCTGGCGCATATCAAACAACAAACTTGACTTGATTTTAAATAATGCCGATTGTAAAAAGATTGATTCTTCATTGGTATGGTAATACGCCTTGATTACCTCTACTTGTTTATCTATTTGCTTGACTATCTTCTTCACCTGTTCTTCTGGCATATGGGCAACAATGATAAAACGGGAAACATGCTCAATCTCTGAATTGGAAACGGTGAGACTTTCAATATTTATATGTCTTTTCAAAAAGATCGTAGCAATCCTATTCAGCAATCCTAAGTTGTTTTCGGTATAAACCGAGATCGTATATAAAATATTCTCCATTTGGTTTCTTATTTTAATCTTATTTCTGATACAGAAGCTCCGGTTGGAATCATCGGAAACACATTGTCCTCTTTTGTTACACTCACATCCAATAAATAAGCTTCTTTGGAAGCTATCATTTCTTTAATTGCTTTGACCAGTTCGTCGCGTTTGCTCACCCTTTTTGATTGTATGCGGTATCCCTCGCCAATTTTTACAAAATCCGGATTCGCCATGATGGTATATGCATATCGTTTATCAAAAACAGTTCCTGCCACTGGCGAACCATACCCAAAAAATCATTGTTTAAAATAACAATCTTTACCGCTGCGCCTGTCTGCATAATTGTTCCCAACTCCTGTATAGTCATCTGAAAACTTCCATCGCCAATTATTGCAACCACTTCCCTCTCAGGAGCGCCCATTTTAGCACCAATGGCTGCCGGCAAGGCAAAGCCCATCGTACCCAAACCGCCGGAGGTAATCTTGCTGTTAGATCTTTTAAAACTGCTGTACCTGCTCGCAATCATCTGGTGCTGGCCCACATCCGAAACAATAATCGCTTCCCCTTTTGTTTGTTCGTTGAGAAGTTTGATCACTTCTGCCATGGTCAAACCTTCTGAAGTTGGATTTAGTTGGTCATTGATCACCTCATCGAACTCTATTTTATACAAAGCTTTAAATTTTTCAAGCCATTCCGGATAAGTCTTGGTCTTGAGGTGAGGCAACAAGGCAGCGAGAGTTTCTTTCGCATTTCCGATAACTGCCACATCCGCTTTTACATTTTTATCAACTTCCGCGGGATCTATTTCAAAATGGATCACCTTTGCCTGTTTGGCATAGGTGTGCAAGCTTCCGGTTACCCTGTCGTCAAAACGCATTCCAACACCAATCAACACGTCACATTCATTGGTTAGCACATTCGGCGCATAATTTCCATGCATTCCCACCATACCCATATTTAATGGGTGGTCTGTAGACATGGCCGACAAGCCAAGCAGAGTAGAAGCTGTTGGGATTCCCTGATTTTTCGATAAAAGCCAAAAACTCTTTTTCCGCTTTCCCCAATATAACTCCCTGCCCCCAGACACAAAATGGTTTTTTTGCTGAATTAATCAAATGGGCTGCTTCTATAACCTGACTTTCATTCATCACAGGAATCGGGATATAACTTCTGATCTGGTTACAAGGAGTATAAGAAAATTCCATTTCGCCGAATTGCGCATCTTTGGTAATATCGATCAAAACCGGCCCGGGCCTTCCTGACCTCGCAATATAAAATGCCTTAGCCAATACTCCGGGTATTTCTGAGGCTTTGGTAATCTGATAATTCCACTTAGTCACTGGCGTACTGATACTGATTATATCTGTTTCCTGAAATGCATCACTTCCAAGCAGGTGAGAACCCACCTGACCGGTAATGCAGACGATAGGCGTAGAATCTATCTGCGCGTCGGCTATTCCTGTAACCAGGTTCGTTGCTCCCGGGCCTGAGGTAGCAATGGCCACACCCACCCTTCCGGAAGATCTTGCATAGCCCTGTGCTGCATGAATTGCGCCCTGTTCATGCCTGGTCAGCACATGATGTAACTCACTGCTGAATTTATAAAATTCGTCATACACAGGCATGATCGCTCCTCCCGGATAACCGTAGATCAAATCGACACCTTCCGCAATCAAACTGCGAACTACCGCCTCGGCACCTGATATTTTTATTTTTTTATCCTGATGTGACACCTCTTTTGTTTTTAACATTGTTTTCATACCTCTGATTTAGTCTGCAATTACTTAGTATTTATCAGTTACGCAGCCTTCTGAGGCAGTAGCAACTGTTTTTGCATATTTGTAAAGAATACCCTTCTGATGTTTGAGTGCGGGTGGATTCCAATTTTGTTTTCTTCTTTTTATTTCTGCTTCAGGCAGTTCGGCACTAATGGTCTTATTTTGAATATCGATCACTATCATATCGCCATCTTCCAATATGGCAATGGTTCCGCCGGTTTGCGCTTCAGGTGTGATATGGCCAACCACAAATCCATGGGTTCCACCGGAAAACCTGCCATCGGTAATCAGGGCAACCGTTTTTCCGAGACCGGCTCCCATAATCATGGAGGTAGGTTTGAGCATTTCAGGCATACCAGGACCTCCTTTCGGGCCTTCATACCTTATAACCACAACATCACCCTCACTAACTTTTCCTTTGCCTATGCCTTCATTCGCTTCCTGTTCTGAATTAAAAACCACCGCTTTACCCCTGAATATATTTCCTTCTTTCCCGCTTATCTTGGCAACGGCACCTCCCTCAGCCAAATTTCCATAGAGTATCTGCAGGTTGCCCGATGGCTTCAGCGCTTTTTCAACCGGATGGATCACTTTTTGGTCTTCCTCAAATGAGATCGCTTGAACAGATGCCAGGTTCTCAGCCAGCGTTTTTCCGGTTACAGTAAGGCAATCACCGTGCAGCAAGCCTTTTTCCAGCAGGTATTTCATCACCGCCGGGGTACCTCCTACGCCATGAACGTCTTCCATCAGGTACTCACCACTTGGTTTGAGGTCTGCCAGCAAAGGCGTTCTGTCACTTACCCTCTGAAAATCTTCCAGCGTAAATTCGATTCCGGCTGCATGGGCTATCGCCAAATAATGCAAAACAGCATTGGTTGAGCCTCCTAAAGCGTTGACCACTGCTACTGCATTTTCAATGGACTTTTTGCTGATGATATCCAATGGTTTCAAATCAAGTGCAATCAAATTTTTAATTGCCTGGGCAGTCCTTTCGGTTTCTTCTCCCTTATGCGGATTTTCAGCCGGAATGGAAGCATTATAAGGCAGGGCAAAGCCCATTGCTTCAATTGACGAAGCCATGGTATTGGCCGTATACATCCCTCCGCAGGCACCTGCGCCGGGTATTGCAGCCCTGATGATCTCCTTAAATTCCTTCTCGTCTATTTGTCCGGCGATTTTCTGTCCAAGAGCCTCAAAAGCAGAAACAATATTCAGTTTTCTTCCCTTGTATTTTCCGGAAGCAATTGTACCTCCATATACCATAATCGCAGGCCTGTTCAAGCGCAGCATGGCCATGATGGCTCCGGGCATGTTCTTATCACAACCCACCACGGCAACGAGCCCGTCATAGGCCTGGGCATTCATCACCACTTCAATGGAATCAGCAATAATATCCCTTGAGGGCAGTGAATAGCGCATTCCTGGTGTGCCCATAGAAATACCATCGCTAACGCCGATGGTATTGAATACGAGTCCTACTTGTCCGCTTTGGTTTACCTTTTCCTTAATATCTGCCGCAATATGGTTCAGGTGCATGTTACACGGATTTCCATCAAAACCTGTACTTGCAATACCAATCTGGGACTTTTGCATATCATCATCAGACAATCCTACTGCATACAGCATCGCTTTCGCTGCGGGCTGGGTTTCATCCTGAGTAAGAATTTTACTGTATTTATTTAATTGCTTCATTTATTTTGAGTCGTTGTATGCTTTTGAAGCCGTTCTGTTTTAACAATTTCTTTGGCGTGGGCAAAAGTAAACAAGCATGAAAAGATCAGCATTTTGGATTTTTTTTAATTACAACACTCAATGCTGCTCTTTTTTATATAAATTTTTGTTAATCAATTATTTATATATGCATATTTACAAGGTTTAAAACAAAAAAAAACTTCCTGTAAACAGAAAGTTTTTGTGATTTTTGCTCCTCGGGCTTGGGCGGGGTTCACCAAAATAAAATAAACCCTATTTCATTTTGGTCAGCGCCTTTTCTCTGATAATCTTTTCTACTGATACTCCTTTCGTCTTGGATTCGAGCCAGGAGATCAGGTCCAGATACATAAACGCTCTTTTTTCATAAGGATGGCTCTCAAAGACTTTCAGTTCTTTGTGCAAATTCTCAAAAGCAGCTCTCAATTCATTCGGATAAATATCTGTAAGTCCCTTCAGGAAAGTGATCAGCTTTCTTTGTACGGCATGCAATTCATTCATTTTCAGCAGAAATTTATAGGTGGATCTGATCTGTTCTTCCAGATTTTGATCATACCCGGCCTCGTAATGCGCGATCAGGCTCAGAATTCTGCTAAAACACAGGAGGTCCTCACGCATATTCAATTCCTTAACCTCGATTACCTTATTGAGATAAAAAATACATTGATCATAGTTACCGGCACCAAAATACATGCTCGCGATCTTGTAATACAGGATCATCACGTGGTGCTCATCAAATTTACTTTTGTACAATTCAATTTCTTTGAGTACTTCAGGTATGATACTCAGTCCTGCCGTGAACTGCCCTTCTAAAAAATAAAGGTTGATCCTGTTCTGGTAATAGATCAAAGAAGCCAAAGAAGCTGTATTGTCATTGATGGTCATCTGTTTTTTATCGATCTCCTTTTTGAAGCGGTTGATGACTTCCCTGAATTTTGTGATGTGTTGCAGGATAAACAGCGACTCGAGCAAATAGTTGATTCCTTTTAAATAGAAGACTGGGTTTACTTTTTTCATTTCCGGATGTTCATGGAAGAGCTCCACCCATTTCCTGGAATAACGATAACTCGCGATAAAGTCCTGTATTATGAAACTATACCATAAATACGCTTTGTTTAAAAATAGTTTTTCTTTAAATTCGAGCTTGTCCGGATCGTATTTCGGAATATTCCGCTCAAAAGAGATCCGGATAAAAGCAAGTTCTTCTTCATTCTTGACATAGCCCTTTTTGAGCATATAACTGTAGAGTTGCAGCGAAAGGTTGGAAAGCTTGCTTAGAAGCACACTTTTTTTGCTGAGCAGGATCGATTCTCTGATGAGATCATCTGCGCGTGATTCAAGGCTGCGGGTTATGTACTGAGATTCGATCACTTTTTCAAGCTCAACAATCTCATAGGCCAGGTTATTCTCAAAATTCAGCAAGGCCATGGCTTTTGCCTTATCAAGAATTTTTAGGCTCTGCTTGTGCAATCCCTTATTAAATAAGATCGTGGCATAATCGAGTTGTTCTCTGATCTGTACCTTTATATTCTGCTGTAGCGGATTTAAACGCAGGCTGATCAGGATCTGCCTGTACAGATGCGCTTTTGCATTGGATATCTGTTGCTTTTTAATCCTGGTTTTTTTCAGAATCACCTGTTCATCAGGCTCTTCCAGTTTGTCCAAAACATCAAAAAGTGCCATAAAATTCTTTTCCTCATTCACTCCCAGGCGTCCGGCATACAATTTAAACTGTCGCTTTTCTGATTTCGACAAGGATTTCACCAATTGAAAAAGAGCATCTTTCTTTATTATAGACATCGTAATAAAATGAATTTATCTGTTTGTATTTCAGGATGTTAAAACTAAGCAAAAAACATTGAATATAGTAATACAAGCTTTATCTGCCTCTCGGGTATGCGTATCCTATGTATTTTTGAGGTTTCAAAATTCATAAAATTAATCGAGATATGCATATAGAAAAGGTTCAAATATTTGATACAACATTGCGTGATGGTGAGCAGGTTCCGGGTTGTAAATTAAATACAGAACAAAAATTGATCATTGCAGAGCGGCTGGATACCCTTGGGGTTGATATTATTGAGGCAGGATTTCCTGTTTCTAGCCCGGGCGATTTCAGATCGGTGGTAGAGATCTCGAAACTGGTGAAAAATGCAAGTGTATGCGGTTTAACACGTGCAAATCACAATGACATTGATGTAGCTGCACAAGCATTGAAATATGCCAAAAGGCCTCGCATCCATACCGGTATAGGCACCTCCGAAAGCCATATTAAATATAAATTTAACTCCACACCCGAGAAAATCATAGAAAGAGCTGTGGAAGCCGTAAAATATGCCAAAGCCTATGTAGAGGATATTGAATTTTATGCCGAGGATGCCGGAAGGACAGACAATGCCTATTTGGCCAGGGTCTGCGAAGCAGTCATTAAGGCCGGGGCGACTGTTTTGAATATCCCCGATACCACCGGTTATTGTTTGCCGGAAGAATACGGCGCAAAAATCAAATACCTTAAAGAAAATGTAAGGAACATAGATACTGTGATTCTTTCCTGCCATTGCCATAATGACCTCGGACTGGCAACAGCCAATTCGATTGCAGGGGTGCAAAATGGTGCGCGTCAAATTGAATGCACCATTAACGGCATTGGTGAAAGAGCCGGGAATACCGCGCTGGAAGAAGTTGTGATGATTTTAAAGCAACATCCCTACCTGAATCTCACTACCGGAATCAATACAAGGCTCTTGTACAGCACCAGCCAATTGGTGCAGCAAAAAATGGGCATTGCAGTACAGCCAAATAAATCGGTTGTGGGTGAAAATGCTTTTGCACACAGTTCCGGCATCCATCAGGATGGCGTGATCAAAAACCGTGAGACCTATGAAATCATGAACCCGGAAGATGTGGGTGTATCACATTCCTCAATAGTACTTACGGCAAGAAGCGGACGGGCTGCACTGGCCTACCGTGCCAAAAATCTCGGTTACCATCTTACAAAAGATGAACTCGATATCCTTTATCCGGAATTTTTAAACTGGGCAGATATCCATAAAGAGGTAAATGATGAAGGAATTCACCAATTATTGGAAAATTGTAAGGTTAATTTTTCTAAATTGCAGCATCATTAAATGACAGGTCATGAAATTGAAAATTGCTGTTTTACCCGGAGATGGTATAGGCAAAGAAATTACCGATCAGGGCGTAAAAGTGCTGCAGGCAATTGCTAAAAAATTTAACCACCAACTTACTTTTACTACCGGGGATATTGGCGCTGTTGCCATAGAAAAAACAGGAGACCCACTACCCGATGCAACTTTAGAGGTATGCAGAAAAGCAGAGGCCGTGCTTTTTGGCGCTATCGGCGATCCCAAATACGACCATGATCCCGAGGCAAAAGTAAGGCCTGAGCAAGGATATCTTAAGCTCAGAAAAAGCCTGGATCTGTTTGTAAATATAAGGCCCATCAGAGTTTTTGAGGGTCTCGCCCATAAATCGCCTTTAAAAGCAACCGTCATTAAAAATACCGATTTTGTTATTTTAAGCCAGCCCTCCGGCGGCATCTATTTTGGTGAAAAAAAACTAACAGACAATGGCAAAACGGCATCAGACAGTTCAGTTTATCATGCCGAGGAAATTGATAAGGTTGCGCACTGGGCTTTTAAATTTGCCCGAACCAGAAACAAAAAACTGACACTGATTGACAAGGCGAATATGCTGGAAACCTCGAGGTTATGGCGAAAAAGACTGCAGGTGATCTCAAAGGAATATCCGGATGTGAACCTTAGCTTTATGTTTATTGAAAATGCCTCCATGCAGCTGATTCTGAATCCGCGTCAATTTGACGTGATCCTTACGGAAGCTATTTTTGGCGATATGCTCTCAGCTTCTGCGAGTGCTATTGCAGGCTCTGTGGGCTTGTCTGCCTCCGCTTCCATTGGCGAAAAAACTTCACTGTTCGAACCAATTCACGGCGCTTATGTGCTTGCCAAAGGTAAGAATATTGCCAATCCCATTGCTACGATCTTATCGGCAGCCATGTTGCTTGAACATTTTGAACTTTTTGAGGAAGCTGACAGCATCAGGAATGCGATCGATAAATCAATTGAACTGGAGATCACTACAGCCGATATCAATTCCTCTCAAAAATTCACCACCACAGATGTGGGGAATTTTATTCATGATTTTATTATAGACAAGAAAAGTGTGCTAACCCATATTGAAAATATCAGTTTAGGACAATCTACCATTATCTAATCAGGACCTGAAAGTATATTCATTTCATTTTCTGTCGCTGGCAGTCTTAATCACCCTACTATGAATGTAACAGAAGCGATCAATCACAGGAGGTCTGTAAGGAAATACGACCCCAATAAACCCATTGATACCGCAATTGTAAAGGCCTGTCTGGAAAAAGCGCGGCTTGCCCCCAGCAGCAGCAACCTGCAGTTGTATGAATTCTACCACGTGGTATCAGAAACCCTGCAGAAAAAAATCTCTGCTGCCTGTTTTGATCAGCCCGCTGCCAAAACTGCCCTGCAAGTGGTAGTCTTTGTAACCAGAAAGGACCTGTGGAGAAAAAGAAGCAAGGCCAATCTGCATTTCGTGCAGCAACATTTCAAAAAACCTGTAAGTGACCATACAAAAAGGGAAAAACTTATGCTGGCTTATTATTCAAAGATCGTGCCCATTACTTATTTTGATTTTTTTGGTATTATCGGATTGTTGAAATATGCAATCTTCTGGATGATTGGTCTCTTTAGGCCGATATACAGGCAGGCGCGGCATAGTGATATGCGCATTGTAGCGCACAAAAGTGCCGGTCTGGCCGCCCAAACCTTTATGCTGGCTATGGCAGAGGCTGGATATGATACCTGTCCCATGGAAGGTCATGACTCCCTGCGCATCAAGAAAATCCTGAATTTGCCTTTTTGGGCAGAGATCAATATGGTGGTTTCCTGCGGTATCCGTTTGCCTGAGGGCGTTTACGGTGAGCGGTTCAGGGTACCTTTGAAGGAAGTCTATTTCGAAAAATAACTATGCAAAGCCCGGCATAAATGAAAATTCAAACTAAAACGAGCCAAATGAAACTGGAAAAGATCATAAGTGAAATACAGGCGAACAAAGTGAGCCACAAACTGGATTTCAGATTAAAAACAAAGACTGAAGCCTTTACCCAGCTTTTATTCTGCACCTTGTTCGACACCAATGTTTCCGTACCGGATCATATCGAAAAATTAAAAAAATCCTTTGACGAGATCAAAGACATTGCACATAAATACTATGTTTTTGATTGCCAGAATATCTGGAATGACTTTCTTGACGGACTGCCCGGCATCCTTCAAAAACTAAACAGCGATGCCACCTCTATAGAACAAAACGACCCGGCTTCCAATAGCATGGATGAGGTATACATGGGCTATCCCGGATTCTTTGCCATCGCCGTTTACCGTTTGAGTCATTTGTTCTTCACGCTTAAAATGCCCTTGATCCCGCGGTTGATGAGCGAGTACGCCCACAGTTTAACCGGGATAGACATCCATCCGGGAGCGAGCATCGGTACCCCGTTTTTTATAGACCATGGCACAGGTGTGGTTATCGGAGAGACGAGCATCATCAAAAACAATGTAAAGATCTACCAGGGTGTAACCCTTGGCGCCTTGCAGGTGAGCAAAGACCTGAAAAATGTGAAACGGCATCCTACCGTTGAAGACGATGTAACCATTTACGCAGGTGCGACCATTCTGGGTGGCGAAACGGTTATTGGCAAAAATTGTGTGATTGGCGGAAATGTCTGGGTTACAGAGTCGATTCCGGAAAATTCCATCGTCTACCACCAATCAGAAATCAAACTAAAACAGAAAAAATAAATCCTGCTATGAATGCACAGAATATCCTCGAGCTGATTGGCAACACCCCCCTTGTAAAGGCCAACCACCTGGTTGACAATAAAAACATCACGCTTTGGCTCAAGATGGAAGGCCATAATCCGGGAGGCAGTGTAAAAGACCGCGCCGCCTATAACATGATTCGCGCTGCACTTGAAAGAAAAGATATCAGTAAAAACACCCGGCTGATCGAAGCCACCAGTGGCAATACAGGGATTGCGCTGGCCATGATCGCACAGCTTTTTGGCATAGAGATATCCCTTGTTATGCCCGAAAATTCAACCAAAGAACGTGTGCAGACCATGGAGGCCTTTGGGGCAAAAGTCATTTTAACCCCGGCTTCCGAAGGCATAGAAGGCTCCCGCGATTATGCGGAATTAAAGGTGAAGGAAGAGGGGTTTTATATGCTCGACCAGTTTGCAAATAACGATAACTGGAAAGCGCATTACCAGACCACCGGACCAGAGATCTGGCACGATACAAAGGGAACCGTTACCCATTTTGTTTCTGCCATGGGAACAACCGGAACCATTATGGGTACTTCTACCTATTTAAAAGAACAAAACAAGGCCATACAGATTGTGGGTGCACAGCCTACCGATGATTCTAAAATTCCCGGGATCAGAAAATGGCCGGAAGCCTATCTGCCCAAAATATTTGACCGAAGCAAGGTGGATCAGGTCATTGAAGTGAGCGAAGCCGAAGCACGGGCAATGACCAAAAGGCTGGCCAAAGAAGAAGGTGTTTTTGCCGGCATGAGCAGTGGCGGTTCTGTAACGGCAGCCTTAAAGCTGGCTGCCACCCTTACTGAGGGAAACATCGTAGCCATTATCTGCGACCGTGGCGACCGCTATTTGTCATCAGATCTGTTTGCCTGAATCTAAGTCAAGCTCTTATATCTGCTGTAATATCTGCCTTTTGAACAGATTTTCGGAAAAATATAGGTATTTATCGACATACAATGGCCGAATTATCACTCAATAAAAGAAGTATGTAATTGTAGAAAAAAAGATTTTTCAATCAAACCAATATTGATTGCTCATGGAAACAAAAAGCTTTAACCGGTTTTCTTCCGGAAATACGTAATATTGCAAAATCATCAGAATATCTATTTAACAAGGACAGAATTTTCCCGCACAAATGAAAAGATCGCTCATACTTATCTCCGTCGGATTATTAAATTTTTTGCACGGTATGTTTCATATTATTCAATTTTTCCATCTATCCTTTTGGTCGCTTATTCTTTGGAAAAAGACAACTCCCATGAAGAAGGTTTAATATCCCGGATTTTACACCACCCCGTATTCGCTCTTTTATGGGCTGTTGTGGGTATTTTTACCCTGATTATCGGCATCAAGGATTACAGACATCACAGAAAATGCGGAAATGAAAAAGATCACGAGCATTGATATAATAATTACAATGTTCAATGCCTTGTGACCGGGTTATAAGGATAAAGGATAAAGGCAAAAGTTAAAAATTTGTTTGTTTCATGCCCATTTAGAATTGACTGATTACTAATTTTTAAGTTTCTTAATTATTATGATTTGGTACTTATAAATTTAAAAGTTTGTTTTCCAAATTTTCAAAGTTGGTCACATTCCATGCGTCTTTTAAATTTATATGCGTATCTTCGGTTTAGTTTAAAATCCGGAATATAATGCGCCTGACGTTCGGCAGTCTAGTTTTAAGGAGATAAATGTTAGGCAGCTCATCGTTTGAAATGATTTACTGATTTTTTACAAAATGCAATAATGCTTTCCCGGGCCATTGACCAAACCAATAATTAATCAATATGAAATACAATAGATACATCCAGGATGTGCCCCTGGTTTCTGAAATTGGACTTGGAGCATGGCAGTTGGGACAAAATTCCGGCTGGCAGGGAATGTCAGAAAAGGATGCGGTTGAACTGGTTAAAAGATCGCTGGAATACGGTATCAATTTTTTTGATACAGCCCCAAATTATGGCCGTGGTAGCGGCGAAGACAGGCTTGGCAAAGCACTAAAGGGGGTTGATAGAAGTAAAATTGTGATCAATACCAAATTCGGACATACTGATTCAAGGGTGGGACAAATTATAATTCAGATTATATCCGGGAATCATTGGAGGGCAGTCTTAAAAGATTACAAGTAGATTACGTTGATTCGCTCATTATTCATAATCCACCTTACGGGTATCTGGATGGCAATAAAAATCCACATTATGAAATTCTCGAACGATTAATAGAAGAAGGCAAAATAAAAGCATATGGAGCATCTTTAGACACTTTTGAAGAGATGAAGTTGTTAATGAATACCACAAATGCGAAAGTAATTGAAGCTTTTTTCAATATTCTGCATCAGGATACCTCGCAAGCTTTTGATTTGGCAATAGAAAAAGAGGTTGGTATAATCGTAAAAATTCCTCTCGATTCAGGTTGGCTGTCAGGAAAATACCATGCTGAAAGTACCTTTCATGACATCAGAAAGCGCTGGTCCAGGCAGGATATTCAAACAAGAGCGCATCTCGTTGAGAGAGTAATAAAAATTGTTCAAGCAAAAGATAATCTCGCGCAAAAAGCGATTTCGTTTTGTTTGGCATACGATGCTGTCTCTACCGTTATACCCGGAAATGTTAATATAGCTCAGTTGACAAGCAATGTGGAAAGTGTGAACAATCCAATATCAAGGGAACTTGTTGAAAAGCTGGAGGATTTTTATCAAAATGAAGTAAAACAGCTCAAACTTCCGTGGTGAACAAACATTCCATCAGACTATCTCTTTTCAAAAGATGAAAAAAAATAGTTGTATTTAACCACCGGAATTCACATACCCGCTAAACCTGCCACCCTGCAGGTCAATTGGATGTAATTTAAAAAAACAGTTAAACACGATTGAAATGATTACAATTGACAATTATTTAGACAAACACTACATTCACCGAAGCAATTGGTTGAGAGCAGCAGTTTTGGGAGCAAACGACGGAATAATATCTATTTCAAGTCTTGCAATAGGCGTTGCTGCTGCTAGTTCAACAAGAGAACCAATAATCCTAGCAACTGTCGCCGGACTAGTTGCAGGCGCATTATCTATGGCTGCAGGAGAATATGTTTCTGTAAGTTCACAAACCGATACAGAAAAGGCAGATATTGAAAGAGAAAGGCAAGAACTTGAAGAAACTCCCGAAGCAGAGTTAAATATTTTAGCCCAGATCTATGAGAAAACGGGGACTGACAAAAGAAACAGCAAAGCAAGTAGCCATTGAAATGACTCTGAAAGATGCACTGGGGGCTCACATCAGGGATGAGTTAGGAATAAATGAGATAAGCCAAGCGAACCCAATACAAGCAGCGATAGCTTCCGGAGCTGCATTTACTGTTGGAGGCATAATGCCACTTTTAGTAATCCTTTTTGCCCCAATTTCAGGCTTAGAATATTGGCTCTATTGCTTCACTATAATTTTTCTGATCATTTTAGGAATTATTGCCGCAAAAACAGGTGGTTCAAGTATAAAAAAAGCGGTTTTGCGAATTACAGTATGGGGCACACTGGCTATGGGTTTATCAGCTTTAAGTAGGTTATATCTTTGGTGTCAATCTTTAATCAGATTTTCAATTCAAAACAACGAAACACTTTTGAAATGAAAAGTGCTGCAAAAATAAAAATCAAATGGACCAGGGTAATTTACATCACAGGCATAATTGCTCTATTAATCGGTGTTTTAGATCCATTAGAGGGGTCGCTAGTAATCGTATTTGGCAGCACAACTTACAGCACTCGCTGCTCATTTAACACAGATAACCATCGCCGGAAAGCATATTTGCTTGCATTTTTACTTATCGCGGCAGGTGTGAGTTTTATGTTTTATTTCTCTTCACTTGGAGGTTTTGGAGGTGAATCAAATTTATCATGGTGGTGGCCACGTTCAAACTTCCTTATCCCATCGGGTGGATTCTGGCAATCTACTTAATTTGTAAAGACCGGTAATGGAGGGCAACAGAACAATAAACATATAGCGGCCAGTATTGGTTTGCAAAATATTTTTAGAATTTAATTTATCCGGTATGAAACCAATCTTGTCCATTTTACTTTTTTCTTTTCTTATGAGTTATTCAGTATTCAGTCAGGAAAAACCTTTGCGGATTGGCGTTGTTGGGCTAACGCACACCCATGTGCACTGGATTTTAGGAAGACCAAAAGACGATAAGATTACCATTGTTGGCATTGTTGAATCGAATAAAGACCTGGCGCAACGCTATACACAGCAGCATGGCTATACTATGGATCAGGTTTTTTCTACACTCGAAGAAATGATCGAGAAAACAAAACCTGAGGCAGTTACAGCCTTTGGTACCATTTACGAACACCTGGCAATAGTAGAAAAATGTGCTCCCTGGGCATTCATGTAATGGTAGAAAAACCGCTGGCGGTGAACATGAAACATGCAAAAAAGATGGAAATATTGGCAAAAAAACACAAGATTCAGCTGCTTACCAACTATGAAACATCCTGGTATCCAACAGTCTATAAAGCCAATGAATTCCTTAAAAGCGATAGCATTGGCCGGCTAAGTCAGCTCGTCATTAGAGACGGACACAGAGGTCCTCTGAAGATTGGTGTAAATAAAGAAGTTTTTAGAATGGCTTACCGATCCTGAAAAAAATGGCGGTGGCGCCATCACAGATTTCGGCTGTTATGGTGCCAATATGGCTACATGGATACTGAATGGAGAAAAACCGATTTCGGTTACGGCAGTAACGCAGCAGTTGCAAAAGGAAAATAATCCCGAGGTAGAAGACGAATCGACCATCATACTCACTTATGCTAAGGCCAAAGCAACCATACAGGCTTCATGGAACTGGCCAATTGGCAGAAAAGATATGGAGGTTTATGGAACAACAGGAGCCATTTATGCAGATAACAGAAATTTTCTGAGGATCCGGATTCCGGAAGGCTATGATGGTTATAAAGAGACCTCCCTAAATTTAGAGGAACTGCCAACACCCTATAATGACCCATTCTCTCTTTTTGCCGCGGTAGTCAGAAAGAACATCCAATTGGCTCCCTTCGACCTCTCTTCCCTTGAAAACAATATGGTGGTGATGGAAATATTAGAGGCTGCAAAGTTGTCTGCAAAAAAAGGGAAATCAATAAAAATCAGATAATGTTATTCATTTATAAGAAAATAAGGAATTTGAATCTTTTAGGCGCCTCTTCCAAAACATTCAATCCTAATCAAGGCATCTGAAACGATTTTTAACTTTTCTCTTTTAAACCCGGGCTTAATTATGCAATTCTTTGCAATTCCTCAAATTTATTTATAAATTTAGCTTCTGTTAGCCGGGCTTTGCAGAAGATTGTTTTCCTTTGTTTTTGGCTGGCCTGGCTTGTTCCTCGTCGCACTCAGTTTTGCTATAAACTTCGGTTTTTTTAATTGCGTTAAAATTATAATTGGCAGTATTTGAGGGATTAAGTTTTAGTAGAAAAAAAGAGTGAGGGCTCAAACTATTTTTTTATTTTATAATTCAGAATGATTATGACAAAAGACCAATTTTTAAAGGAGCATAGAATTCACTTTTCTCAGGTAGATATGAACGATCTTGTAACTTCTTTTATCACAGAGATGAACGATGGGCTGAAAGGAAAGAACAGCTCACTCATGATGTATCCTTCACGGATAGGCATAAGAAATGATGCAGAAATTGAAGAAACCACGGTACTCGCCATTGATGCGGGTGGCACAAATTTCAGGGCAGCCCTAGTGCGGATTGATGATACGGGAAAACCTGAAATTCTGCAAAATCCGGGAATCGTAAAATTTACGATGCCGGGAATTGAGTATGAGATTTCAAAAGATAAATTTTTTAAACAGGTTGTTGAAAAATTAAAAGTTTTTAAAGATAAATACGACAAAATAGGATTCTGTTTTTCTTACCCAACAGAAATGCAGATAAAAAAAGAGCTGAATGGCTCCCAGATCATTGACGGAAAACTTGAAAAATGGTCCAAAGGAATAAAAGCACCGGAACTGGTTGGTTTGATGCTGGATGAAAACCTGCTTACATACCTGAAGGTCAATAAAGGCCTCGTCGTTTTAAATGATACAGTTGCAGCCTTAATGGCAGGAAAAAGGTGAAACGAAAAAGGATATGGATCATATATCGGTTTTATCCTGGGAACAGGAACCAATACGAGTTATATAGAACAAAACAGTAACATACCAAAAGGAAACTTTCCTAAATCCAAAAGAACAGCAAATTATCAATATTGAATCAGGAAACTTTAATAAGATTATCCTTGTCAGATATAGATAAAGACTTGACAAACAGTTGTCTGCGGATACAAAAGACTATGGATCTCAGGTATTTGAAAAAACAATTTCCGGGAGGTATTTGGGTCAGATGTTGGAGTTTGTAATTAAGAAGGCTGCTGAAAAAGGGCTTTTTTCAAAGGAAGCCGCTGAAAAAATAAGTGCAAAGGACAACCCGTTTGAACTTTGCACAACTGAAGTTGTCAGCTTATTTTATTTCCCAGAGAATACCTCTAACGATCTGTTCACTCGGTAAAAAAGACAAGGAGAGTTGCCGCAGGGATCATCAATGATATGCTCGAAAGAGCAGCTGTATTTGTTGCAGGCGAATCTTGCCGCCGTCATATTGAAGACAGGCAAAGGCAAAACCGAAGCAGACAAAGTTTTAATTGTAGCAGATGGTTCAACCTTCTTTAAGTTTAGCGATTATAATAAAAAGGTTGAGAAACACCTTAAAAAATGTTTTTCCCTTTTAAAGGAAACCCGGTATTACCATATCATTGACGCACAGATTGATGATATCAACCTGAAAGGTGCGGCCATTGCTGCAGCTGAAAATGTATAACCAGATTACTTGTTCCGCTTAAGTTTGAATACGATTTACGGATTATTAAAAATAGCTGGGCTATATCTTATTGCTATCTCCCTATTGTCCTGTTCCGGTTCTGATGAGCAGGAAGAAGTGATTGTTGATGATGAAAGTCTTGAAATCAAAGGCGCTGATATGTCTTTGTTACCCGAAGTCAGGAAGAGCGGCCTCTCTTTTTATAACAAAAACAACGAGCAGGAGGACCTGCTCAAAACCTTGAAAAGTTCCGGGGTAAACGTCATTCGGCTTAGATTATGGAAGCAACCCGCTGATCCTAATTCAGGTTTTCAATCGGTGAAGAATCTTTCTGCCGAAATAAAAAATACGGGCTTAAAAACTTTAATCTCTGTTCATTACTCCGATAGCTGGGCAGATCCCGGAACACAGTCGAAACCTGATCAGTGGAAAAATATAAACTTTGAACAGTTGAAAGACAGCGTTTATAACTATACCAAAAAGATTATGACGGAAATCAATCCTGATTATATTCAGATCGGCAATGAAATCAACAGTGGCTTGCTTTGGCCTGAGGGAAATATTTCCAATCCGGCACAAATGAAAGCCCTCCTTCAAAAAGGAATAAGCGCAGTCAGGGAAACGAACAGCAAGACAAAAATAATCATCCATTTTGCAGGCATTAGCAATGCCGACTGGTTTTTTTCTACCATTTCGGGGCTGGATTATGATGTTATCGGCATAAGTTATTATTCCATATGGCACGGAAAGGATTTAAATGCTTTACAGCAATCGCTTGTTTCGCTATCAGAAACGAACAATAAAGATATTTTTATAGCTGAAACTGCATATCCCTTTACTTTGGATTGGAAAGACTTTACCAACAATATCATCGGTTTAAATTCGCAGATATTGTCCGAATACCCTGCGAGCCCCCAGGGTCAAAAGGACTATTTAATAAAAATCAGTGACCTGATAAAAGAAGTTCCCAGAGGTATCGGATATTGTTACTGGGGCAGCGAATGGGTAAGTTACAAAGGAAATACAGCAAACAACGGATCGCCTTGGGAAAATCAGGCATTCTGGGATTTCAGCAATAAGAGTTTACCTGTATTGGAGGCTTATTAGTTTGATTCCATATTGAAAATTGCAGAAAAGAATCAACCTGCGAAATTAAAGGCAAGAAAATGTGATCCTTTTTACTGATACCAACGGTTTGAACATTGGAAATCATCTAAATTTTGAAAAGTTCAAAAACAAATGGAGTACTTATTTCTCCTTATTATTTAATCATACATACGATTGACATTCCCTTACGAACATTCCGGCCAGTGAGAACTCATTCAATAGAATAAACTGTTCTTCTGCTTAAAGCAAAAAAAACTGCCGGTTAAGGCAGTTTTAATTGTAACTTAAGATTCCAGGAAGAACACTTCGCCGCTTTCAAGGTCATAAACCCCACCAACTATGAGTATTTTACCCTCTTTTTCCATGTTCGCAAGTGCAGGACTCTTTTCCCTGATCTCATTTAAAGTAAGATACACATGCTTGTAGGTTATTCTGTTTAACAAGTCCTCATTGGAAGAAGATCTTTCCTCGCCGGGTTTGATTTCCGATCGGATAGCGGTATCAAATTTATGTACCAGCTGGGTGAGGTGCTTTAGTCCGAGACCATCAACTTTTGCAGCATCCAGTCCTCCCTTTAGTGCACCACATTTTGTATGACCGAGCACCACCAATAATTTTGATCCGGCAACACTGCAGGAAAACTCCATTGAGCCAAGGATGTCATCGTTCACAAAATTACCTGCAATCCTAACACTAAAAATATCGCCGAGGCCCTGGTCAAATACCAACTCTGCAGAAGTTCTGCTGTCTATGCAGCTCAGAATGGTGGCAAAAGGCCATTGTCCGGTTCTGGTCTCATTTACCTGTTGCAATAAATTTCTGTTGAGTTTGATATTTTGAACAAACCGTCCGTTTCCTTCTTTTAAGATCTCCAATGCCCTCATCGGAGAAATAGTTGCTTGTGTTTCTGCTGTATGTGCTTTCATATTTTCTAATTTATTTTTATTTTTTATGTTGTTTCCATGTCAATTCGATCATTATTAACGATTCCATAAGTCTCTTTAAATCCTTTAAGAACAACATCAATATTTTTCCGTTTTGACTTTATATTTACAAATTCCTTGATCACTTCAAGTACATCATAATCAATATAAAATGTGTTTGAGGCATCTATGATTAATTTTGAATCCGGTGAAATGCGGTCTAATGTGAGCAGTACAGAAGCCTTGTTCAGGAATGACACCTCTTCAGAAAGAATAATCTTCAAATGCTTATTTCCATTGACAGACTCGCGGGTTATAAAATGGGTATTCTGTAAGTTTTTGATCAGGATCACTATTATGCTCACTGTTATTCCAATCATGATTCCTACCAAAAGATCAGTAAAGACTATCGCAACTACAGTTACGATATAGGTCAGCCACTGGTCTATTTTAAGAGAGAACATCGCTTTAAATGTTTGTGGATTTGCCAGTTTCCAGCCTGTAACCAATAGAATGGCGGCCAGGGAAGTGAGTGGTATATAATTCAGGAGGCCGGCAAAAAACAAGGTACCAATCAGGAGAAGCAAACCATGAAAAATGGTGGAAGTTTTTGTTTTTCCACCCGAATTGATATTGGCAGAAGACCTTACAATCACTGAGGTAATCGGCAAACCTCCCATTAAACCACTTAGGGTATTTCCGGCGCCCTGGGCAAGCAATTCCCTGTTGGTGGGCGTTACCCTTTTAAGAGGATCCAATTTATCCGTTGCTTCAATGGTGAGCAAGGTTTCGATAGATGCAACAATTGCAATGGTTACAGCGACAATCCAAACCTCTTTGTTGGTTATCTGTGTAAAATCAGGAAAAGTCATTAAAGAAGTAGCTTCTGACAAGCCCGATATTTTGGGAATGTTTACCAAATGCTCAGCTTGAATTGACAGGTGATCCAGATGAAAGACCTTAAACAGGAAGTTTACCAGCAGGCCAACCACAACACCCAGCAATGCTCCAGGTACAATTTTTAACATTCCTGGTTTAAATTTGTCCCATAAAATAATGGCAAGCAATGAAAAGAAACCGGTTATAAAAACACCCATGTTTAAGAATCCAAAAGCATTCATAAGCCCTGAAATGGTGTTCTCCCCATTTAAATGCTGGAAAAAAGAGCAGGTCTCCCTGATAGTCTTTATCGTAACCAATAAAATGTGGAATTTGTTTTAGTATGATAATAATCCCGATCGCTGTTAGCATCCCTTTGATAACACTCGTAGGAAAGTAATAAGCAATCGTACCTGCCTTTGCAAAACCAAGAATCATTTGGAAAATTCCGGCAATAAATACCGCCAGAAAAAATGCACTAAGTGAGCCTGTACTTGCAATCCCGGAGATTACAATTGCCACCAAACCGGCCGCCGGGCCACTAACACTTACTCCCTAGATTTACTTAGAAATCCAATGAATATTCCACCGACAATACCAGCAATAAGTCCGGCATTTGGTGGTGCCCCGGATGCAATGGCTATACCCAGACAGAGTGGCACAGCAACGAAAAATACGACAACACCTGCCAAGAGGTCATTTTTTAGATATTTCAACTCCATAGTTTTAAAAAATTAAATTTTAATAAATAAGTAATCACTAAAGGTAAGTTCCTACTTATTTCAGGAGGAGGCGAATCCACAGCGAGCAGATCCCAGGCAAGGATAGATTTCTCGTGATAAAGTTTTAATGTGCTTAAGTCCTGAAGCTGCAAAAATACGAAGGCTTCCTGAGGAGTATGCTTTTTCAAAGTTTTAACTTCATTGAAACTGTCGTTTGTGTCAGCATCTGATGCGACAATTTTAACAGGTTCGCACAAGGACAAAAGATCAGTGTGGTATACAAGAATATGCGAAAAGAATATGACAAGCGCAAAACTGATTGCAGCAACCCTAACCTTTTTGGTATTTGAATTTAGCTTAATCATGGATCGCTTTAAATATTAAATCCTTGTAAAATAACGGTATCGCATTAGAATTGGTAGCCTTATCAGTTAAAGAGGGTAAATGTTCTGAAAAATATCTTTGATGATACACACCCTCTATACAAGTGGAAACCAACATATGGGGATAAGTATATGAGGGATTTATTTCCAGGATAAGATTGCTTATTTCGGCTACAAACTTTTTATATGGTTGAAAAAAACCCGCCTTATTCTCTTCATCAACCAGGCGTGTTAAATATGATTTTGAAGACTCCTTTACAATAATACGGTATAATCTTGTATCATTTATTTGTGAAGAATCAGTATCTTCATAAACAGGATCCGTAATCAACATGATTGCCCTTTCAAGTTTTTCCTCTGCCGATGGCAGGTTGGCAATTGAAAAATACAAGCGGTGAAGCATTCTGTTCCAATACCAGGCAGTGAGGTAGGTAAGTAGTTTGTGTTTATTCTCAAAATATCTGTAAATAGAAGCCTCTGTGGTTTGAATGCTTTGAGATAGTTTTTTAAATGTAAAATCTCAAAACCCAGCTCATCAATCATTTCAACACTTCCCACGAATAATATTTTTACCCAAAGAAGTCTCCAGAGGATTTCTGAGGTAAATATTCTCATTTACATGGATCTGTATGTTCTCAAAGAATGTCTTCATGATAAATTTATGCATACAAATATAATAGTAATAAATACATATTTGATAGTATTACTATTATTTTAAGAAAATATTAACAAGAATTGTGTTTAACGCAGCACGGTGGAAAGCAGTTAGTCGGACGCCCATTTTAAACTCTGGAATGATTAAATCCGGCTTTAGATCCATATAATTACAAAAATGGTTTTGAGGAGTTTCATTTAAAACTTTTATCTAAATTTGCTTTTGTAATTGGATATCGGCTATATTAAAAATACAAAATTACGAGGGTCAGATAAAGGTGCCTTGAAAAAAATAATGAAAGACATTAAAGTAATTGCATTTGATGCAGATGATACACTTTGGGTAAATGAGCCTTATTTTCAGGAAACAGAACGTAAATACTGCGGAGATGTTGGAGGATTTTCTTCCACATCATGACGTCTCTCAGGAACTCTTTAAAACTGAAATGAAAAATCTGTTCTTGTATGGCTATGGTGTTAAGGGATTTATTTTATGCATAAATCAGAGACCATTTCCCGGGTTACAGAAAATACTGCGGACCTCAGAACTTATTGAGAAAACAATTGCCCTAGGCAAGGAATTACTTCAAAAACCAATCGAACTGATCAATGGTGTTGAACAGGTACTTGCAGAGCTAAATGGCGGCTACCGACTTGTTATGGCAACGAAAGGCGACTTGCTGGATCAGGAAAGAAAATTGATCAAATCAGGTCTGGAGAAATACTTTCACCATATTGAAATCATGAGCGATAAGAAAGTTCAGGATTATTTGAAACTTTTAAAACGCCTGGATTGCAGCCCGGAGCATTTCCTTATGGTGGGCAATTCGCTCAAATCCAGATGTACTGCCCATTCTGGAAATCGGCGCTTATGCGGTTCACGTTCCTTACCATACTACCTGGATACATGAAAATGTGAGCGGCTTTCCATAGAAAATCAAAAATTCTTTGAAGCAAAAAATATTTTAGATCTCCTCTCTTTTTTACGATAAAATGGAAAAAGAACTGAACATGAAAACTGGGCCAAAAAAAACATTTTTATTTTTTTAATAGTTTGAAGAGCCCATTTTTGGGGAATTATGCGGCCGTTGATTGCTCTGTTGCTTATCAAAAATGCAAGGATCGCAACAACTCCTTTTTCTTGTATTATCTGCACAAATCTCTGGCAGCTGCAAATTCTATTGAACCCTTTCGATACCGCATTTCAGAAAATAAGGTTTTCATTTATGACGAGATACATGCCTCGGCCACCATCAATCGGCCCGAATGGAACATTTGGTTTTTCATTTATGAAATATGCAGCAGACTTTAATGATTTTTCAGTTCTGGCAAAAGAAGAAATCGCAAGAATTCAACAATCAAAAGGTTTGATGCCGAAAGTAAAGGCCGAAAACGTCATCCATTATTCTTCCATGCCCTGGATAAATTTCACCTCCATAGCCCATGCCAGAAGCTTTAGTATCCCCGATAGTTGCCCGAAAATCACTTTTGGTCAGATGAGCACAATAGGCGGTAAAAGAGCGATGCCGGTAGATGTACATGCAAATCATGCCCTGATGAATGGCTGCATGTGAGCCAATTTTTTGATACATTTCAAAAGCTGATGAATGAATAGTTCATTTTGTGTTTGACTATCAGTTAATTATGCACCGGTTATACTCATTTCAAGCCCTAAAATATTTTTTTGAACCGTCATTTGTGTTATTTTTGAAATTCCGAATTTTGAAAAGACAAGAAAATGTTACGCATAGCGAATCTCCTATTATTCATCACGACTTTTTTTATTGCTGTTTCTTTTTTTAATAATAACCTCTCTGAAAAATTTAACAATGGGAAAGCGACCGAGGAGATCGATCGTGAAGATGTGCTGAATTATGCAAAAACATTCCTGGGTACTCCGTATTGCTATGCCTGCAGTGACCCCGGCAAGGGATTTGATTGTTCCGGTTTTGTGAATTTTGTCTTTAAAAATTTTAGTATTAAGCTTCCAAGAAGTTCCCGGGATTTTAAAGATCTGGGCCCTGCTTTAAATCCGGAGGAATTTAAAGTGGGTGATATTCTGGTTTTTTATGGATTTAAGGACTCCAAAAATATAGGTCATGTCGGCATCATCAGTGAGGCAGATGGCATGGATTCCATATTCGATCACATGCCTCTTCAGGAAAAAAACAGGGGTGATCATCAAGTGATCTCGGCTCGTGAGGCCTATTCAAAACGTTTTTACAAATGTATTGATGTAATACGATAGGTATTTCAGGCAAGGAAATTCAATAAATACAGTTTTACTCAGTCAACGGTTACGTGTCATTGCCTTTTCTAAACCATCAATAATACCAGTCATCCCTCCATTGACCTGAGGGGTAGACTTTGGCATTTTTCTTTGCTCTTATATCTTCATCTGTGAATTCACTGTTCCAGTTTTCCATTGGATCTTCAATAAGCCCAAACTTACCCCTTTGATTGTCCGGTAAAACCCGTGGACAGTGGTGACTATAAGCTCCCTCCCGGAACTCCAGCGTAATTCCGGTATAGAAAACATCCAGTATCATAACCTACCAGACCTACACCTCTTGCCCTGATCACATTTTTTTTTCCCGTGCCATGGATCTGTTCACTGGTATTGCTAGAGGCAATGGCATCTTTACTCACTTCATCAGTTGCCGCAAACCATACTTTGGCTTTTTCATACAATTTTTCTGCGGTCGCACCCGGAACATTTAATTTCTCCGGCATCAGGTTATTTTACCTTCTTGCACAGGGAGAATGCCTAACAGCAATTCCTGTCCTCTCAAAGCAGAGGTAAATAACAAAAGGATCGATAAAAATATAAGTGAAGAATTTTTCAATTCTTGATATCTTACTATTTTATTTCAAATATATTAAATTGTAAATGGCATCCTGTCTATAAAAATTTACTGTCAAAAATTCATCTTCAAGGCATTCTATGACCAAGTGCTGATTAAAATCAGTCAAAATGCAAGAAAAGTCCATGTTAATGCAAGAAAAGTGCAAATTATTTGATTTAGGATAGGTCTAAATCTGCAATCCTACAAGTTGATGAATTGCATTATTTGTCGAAATACGCTTCAGATACCTGAAAATATTTCCCTACTTAGTGCACGCTATGATATGAAAAATCTATTGTTTCTGATCGCTGTTCATATATCAATTCAAATTTTTGGAATGTCAGATTCAGCCGAATGATATAGCCGATGGCGTGATCAGGGGAATGGTGGTTGATGCATCAACCAATGAAACCGATCGCCTTTGCTACAATAGATTGTTTATAATGCCTCCAATAAAAGTATTGCACGGAGCCATTTCCAGCGATAAAGGTGCTTTTGAAATTGCAAAGATCCCAGAAGGCAAATACAGGGTCGAAATTCAATTTATCGGTTATGACAATTACACCAGAATGATTGATGTCAAACCGGGTAATGAGATCCTTGATTTGGGAATAATCAGTCTTACCAATGTTGGACAAAATCTGGAAGAAGTCTTGATAAAAGCAGACAAACCGGTTTATGTGCAAAAAGTAGACCGGACTGTTATTAATGTGCAAAGCAGCATCTTATCTGCAGGATCAACTGCCATGGATATATTAGAGCGTTCGCCCGGCATCACTGTAAACAGGCAGAACAGCAGTATTTCTCTTTTGGGAAAAGATGGAGTGATGGTAATGTTGAATGGAAAAATAAGTTATATGCCGCAGGCGAGTATAGTACAGCTTCTGGAGGGCATGAGCTCGGACAATATTGAAACAATAGAATTGATTACAACCCCACCGGCCAATATGGATGCAGCAGGCAACGCCGGTTTTATCAAGATTGCTATGACAAGGCCGACATTTGGAGTAAACGGGTCTTATCTCTTTTATCCGGGGGCTACTGGTAATGGCACAACAACCCAGGACAAGATATCAATTTTAATTACAGAAAAAATAAATTGAACCTGTTCTGAAATTATTCCTTCTTAAGAAGAAATCAGGAGCAGACCTTTCAGCTGGGAAGGAACGTTACTGATGAAAATGAAAATGTCTCTTCGACCTGCATACAATCTCTTATCGCGATCCTGTTCAACTTAACAATAACCTCCGCTTTGGTCTGGACCATACTCTTTATCCTAAAAAACCATTGTTGGTGCCATCACCAATGCCAAGCAACGCATAAAATGGACCATGGATGCTCTAAGTGAAAGCAGGCTAAACAGAGAATGGAGTGCCCATTTCTTATATTGAAGTAGACCTTAAAGAAAGGAATCAAACAAAACATTTTGGTTCTAACATAAATCTGAAACATAATTTTGAAGAAAAGGAATTTATCAGTATCGATCTTGACTACCTCTATTTTTTTTAATGATAACCCGAACGATTATACCGATAATTATTATGATGGTGAGGTATAATCTCTCATTAAAGAAGTATTGACCAAATCCAAGTAAGGAAACCCCTTTAAATGCCTATGTTTCTTCTGTGGATTACAGCAAACAGGTAAATGATGATTTTAAATTTCAGGCGGGTGCCAAAGCTTCATTTTCTGCTTTGGCAAATGATGTAAGTGTTTCCTATTTCAACGGACAAGATTATCTTGAAGACCCAACCCTAACGAATGAAAGCGACCTCGATGAAAAGATCTTTGCACTTTATTCGTCTGCAGATTATGCCTTGTCAAAAAAGACCAGTTTAAAACTGGGCTTGCGATTATGAATACAATACTGCAGACCTAATTGGTATCTGATAAAGAGGGTCTCGTAGTGGTACAGAAATTACGGAGAAATTTTTCTTACCGCCTACAGGTCGATTTCACATAGCGTAAATGATTCGCTGAGTTTCAATCTTGCCTATGCCCGCCGCATAACAAGACCTTCATTTAATGACTTGGCTCCTTTTGTTATTTTTTTTGATCCCAATACATTTTTCGCAGGGAAATCCGGCAATACAACCGGCCATTTCGAATGCTGTGAATCTTCGGAACAAACTATAAGTCTTATTTATTTTCAGCACAATATACAATAGAGGATGGCACCATCGCCAGATTTCAACAGCGCTATGACGAAGAAAATGACCGTTTGATCTATGAGTCCGGAAATATAGACGAAACCAAAACCTTTTCACTTACATTGGGTTTGCCGGTAAAACTTACGGATTGGTGGAGAACACAAAATACACTCATTTATATCAGAATAGCAAAAATTGAGGACACAATTTTTGATGATCAGGCGACAAAGAAATTAGAGCAAAATACTTTTAATATAGCCAGTACACAATCTTTCAAATTTACAGAATCCTGAGCTCTAAAATAAAATATCAACTTCAATGGACCTACAATTTATGGCACACTTGAAGCCGAAAGCAGATTTCAGACATGAACCTTCTGGTATTCAAAAAAAATTAGAGGTGATCAATGGGGAAACCCTTCGCTTTAATATCAATGATCTGTTTGATTCACAAAAAATTTGTTGCGAGAGACGAATTGCCTGAGCAAAATCTAAAAACTTCTTCAGTATATAGATTGGAGCAACAGAACCTTATGTGCTCACTTATACCAGAAATTTTGGAAATCAAAAATTAAAATCTTCCCGTCAGCGCGAAACAGGCGCTGAAGAGGAGAGAAACATAGGCTAATTAATTATATATTGCAGCCTCTGGACCTTCGCGCTGAGACACCCATATCTCAATCATTTTTATGGTAAATGATTGTAATAATTATTTATGACATCATTCAGAAAAATTCGTGGAAGTCAGGAGAATTATAATTTTCTTGAACAATAGGTATGGTATGATAAAACAGGTCGGGGCCCTTCTGCCCATAGCCTCATTAGAAAATAAAAATCCCTTTGTTCAGGCCATTTACATATTTCTGGATGCTACCACAATAAAAAGCAGACCAGTTATCACCCTTTAAAATGAAATAAAATACTCCGCTTAACTGCAGGATGAACTGCAGACTATCATGAGATTGCGTTGTTTATTCAGGGTATGTTAAAATGTAGGTTTAACAGCTCATTCTACTCATTTTTTTATAATTTTATAACATACCTACTAACCAAGCATGAAAAAAAACCTGATACTCCTTACAGTTGTTCTCTTTGCATATTCCCTTTGGTCTCAGGAAGAAAAAAAATACCTTTTTGTTATGTACGGTCAGGTGATGACCGATGTGGGGTATAACACCGGACAGGTAAATCCGGATTTCTTTGATGTTATGCGCCCCACGCAGTTGCCTTCCTTTGAGAACGAGTATGGTCTTGACGGCAATTTTGCATTTAGTGTCCGGCAATCCAGAATGGGATTCAGGAGTTATTTCGATACAAAGTTTGGTCAATTGGAAACGCGCTTTGAATTTGATTTGTTTGGTGTGGGCTCAAATGTAGGTCAAACAGCCTTTCATATGCTGTATGCTTACGTTGAACTGGGTATGGTTGGCGCGGGACACCACTGGAGCCTTTTCAGTGATGTTGATGGATTTCCGAATACGCTTGAATATTGGGGGCCCTCAGGTTTGTCTCTTTGCAAGAATGTACAGATACGTTTTATGCCTCTAAAAGGTGAAACCCGCCTGTCCTTTGCCCTTGAGAACCCGGGAGGAAGCAGGGATGAAGGCATTTATACCGATAGAATCGAACTGGACGATGTGAAAGCCAGATTCCGCTTACCTGATTTTACCGCAGAATGCCGTGTAACCAAAGACTGGGGATATGTGGAGCTGGCCGGAGTGATAAGACGGATTCAGTGGGAGGATCTGGGAAACGACCAGTATGATCTTACTGGAAGTGCTACCGGTTGGGGTGTTAACCTGAGCACGAATTTGATTTTTGGTGAAAAGAACATCTTTCGGGGTCAGGCGGTGCATGGTGAAGGTATTCAAAACCTTATGAACGATGCAACTACCGATATTGGAATTCAAAATAATTTTGATAATCCTGTTTCACCCGTCAAGGGTGTTGCCCTGCCAATTACCGGTTTTTCCGCCTATCTTGACCGAAAATGGAACGATGATTTCACCAGTTCCATTGGTTACTCAACTGTAATCATCGAAAATTCAGACGCTCAGGCTCCATCCGCTTACCATAAAGGACATTATGCCAGCGTTAACCTTTTGTATTATCCGATAAAAAATGTAACAGCCGGTATGGAACTAATCTGGATAGACCGGGAGAATAATGAGGATGGCTGGACCGACTCTTCAACGAAAATTCAAATCTCTTTAAGATACAGCTTCCTGCATTCCTTTTAATCATCTGATTTAAATGACCAAAACTTTCACTTCAAAATAAGCTCCCTTAATCGTATTTAGCCGCTTTTCCATTGGCCAGCGAAGCCGTGATAAAAGTTCTGATGTCGTCATTGGCAGTGATCAGATCTTCGTTTCGCAGGTACATCATATGGCCGCTTCTATAGCCTTTAAAAGTGAAGCGGTCTTTCATTTTACCGCTTGGGTCCATTTGCCACATGGTGTATTTGGCATTGAAATAGGTTGTTGCACCATCAGTAATAACCAGATTGAAACATCACTTTTAAATAAGGATTCTGTGCCATGGCCAGATCGTAAATTATCACGGGTATTGTCATTTTCATTGTTCCAATCTTCACGATATCTCCAAACATATTGTATTTCAGATCTGTCCTGAATTTTAAATATTCCCGTATGTAATAATTAATTGCGGGTGTAAAGGAATGAAGCCAGGAGTCTAATTCGGCATTGTAATCGGGGCTGTCACCTGCATCTGTTTTATCCATTCCCAGGTATCTCGAATCAAGCCGTCCAATAGTTTGCCCTGTTTTATCCCTGAGCAATTCCTTCCAGAAAAAATTCGTTGGCACTCTCAAATTGTTTTGCAAAACTGCCTTCTCGCTGATACCGGAATAATAGGCAATTTTTTTAGCTGCCGCCAGTTTTTCTTCTGCAGGAATAAAGCCTCCTTTGGTAAGTGCAGGTATTAAACTGTTGATGGTATATTCCTCTGCCTCCGGCAAAATCTGGGTCAGGTCCCTTTGCTGCAAAGCCGGCGGCAAGACTTTGTGATACCAGGCCGCAGCAGTAAAATAAGGCAAGTTTAAAGCCTCAGAAACTGTTTCTCCTGTACGCAGTACTTTATAGTCGGCTGGTGATACCAGTATCACGCCATTCAGGTACATCCACTGTTTGTTCTGCAGTTCATGGGCAAGTCCCATTACACGGGTGCCGCCATAACTTTCACCAATTAGATATTTTGGAGACTGCCAGCGGTTGTTTCTTGAAACAAAATTGTTCATCCATTCCGCCAGGTATTTAATATCTGCGTTGATTCCAAAAAACAAACTCCTTTCCGGTAATTTGCCGTCCTTATCCGGAATCATCCGCGAATAGGCTGTATTTACCGGATTAACAAATACGATGTCTGCAACATCCAATATGGAGTTGTGGATTATCTTTGATTCCATAAGGCTGTACCGGATAGCCTTCCTCATCAATGTGCAATAATTTCGGTCCGGTAAACGCAATTTGCATCCATACAGAGGCAGAACCGGGTACCACCATTAAAGGAAAAGATAACAGGCCGGTTCGCCTTATCTTTTACCTCAGTTTTCTCATAATAGGTATAAAAAAGAGTGGCTATAGCCGCGTTCTTTTCATTAAAAACAGGCTGCATGCCTGTATGTGCCTTATAACTTATGCTTTTCCCCTTGATGACGGATGTGTGGTTTGTTGTGACAACGGTATCTGCAGGAACAGGTATGGTTTGGGCCGACTAGGGCTGTAACAGGCAAAAAAAATATAAATTAGGAGAAAGATCTTCATGTTATTTCAGTTTTTGATATCGGCTAAATATACTAAACTTTTGAAAGAAACCTATAAAGGATGAAATACAATAAAAGACAATACTTTTTTGGCCCTGGTGTGAAAAAGGTTAAAGATAGTCTCTTATTTAGGTGTAGGCTGATTCCAGAAATTCCCTGGCTTCCTCATCGGAAACCTGTCTGAAATCTTCATAAAATTGTCCGACTGCCTGAAAGTAATCGGGTTGCGACAGGCAAACCAGCACGGGTCACATAAGGGGATTTTTCATGTCTTGAGATCGCTGCGCTTGCTGCTACCGGTGTGGCTACAATAATTTCTGAGGCTCCCTCCTTATGGATTAAATCTATCGTAGCTAGCATCGTATTGCCTGTAGCAATGCCGTCATCCACCAGAATAACTTTTTTGTTTTTTATATCTTCAGCCTTTATTTGCTGATGGTATTCTCTATTCCTCTTTTCAAGAAGTGCCCTTAACCTTTTGGTTTCCTCTTCAATATACAGCTTATCGACTTCTGAAGCTGCCGCAGAAAGCACGCTGCTTTTTAAGCTCACCGCTCCTATAGCGTATTCCTTATTGAAAGGATGCCCGATTTTTTTTGTCAGCACAACATCCAGAGGCCAATTCAATCTTTTCGCGATCACTGCTCCTAAATGGCAATCCGCCACGAGGTATGGCCAGTACAAGGCCTGAACTTCCGATGAGATCTTCCAGATAATCTGCAAGCATACCAGCAGCCTGTAACCTGTCTTTAAACACAATTTCTGAATTCATTTCTATGGGTTTAAATGGTCTTTAAACCATTTCGAAGATATTCGTGTTACCTCTTCCAGAGTGCCCGGTTCTTCAAAAAGATGGGTCGCACCGGGCACAATCATCAGGGATCGTTTTCCTGACAAATGCGTATATGCCTCCTTATTGAGTTCAATCACAATTTGATCCCTCCCTCCTATAATTAACAGGGTAGGTGCGCTCACTTTTTTCAGGTCAGATATTCCTGCCAGATCTGGTCTGCCGCCACGTGAAACGACTGCTTTTATTTTGTCGCCAAGCACAGCGGCCGCTTCTTAAGTGCGGAAGCTGCACCAGTACTTGCTCCAAAATAACCGATATTCAAGCCTGCCAGGTCAGGTTGCCTGGATACCCAGCGGGTTGCTTCCACCAACCTTTTGGTCAGAAGCGCTATATCGAAACGGTTCTCATAAATACCATCCTCCTCCAAAGTGAGCAAGTCAAAAAGCAGCGTGGCAAAATGCTGACTGTTCAATTTGTCTGCAACAAAATTGTTTCTCGGGCTCAATCGGCTGCTTCCGCTGCCATGAGAGAAAATAACCATTCCAAGGGGATTTTCCGGAATTACCAGATCACCCTTTAAATACAATTTCCCAACCGGAATGCTCACCAATACATACTCCTCATCTGTATCCATCACTCCCTAATTTAATTCTTTTCACACCCTCACAAAATAAAATCCAATACCTCCACCTGAACTTTAAAATCCAACCTTTCGTTTAATCAAACTCCCCTCCCAGACGATAATTTCTTCCAAAAAATCGATAACCTTTTCTATTACGAAATCTTCATTTATCCTATCCGGATCATAGGTGCCAAGCTCTTTTATATCTGATTCCGCATTGGATTCTGCCAGGTCCGGATAAAGAATAAAAACATAGATGTCTCCGTTGTATTTTTGCGAAAAAACAAGTGCTGCTCCCTTTAAAAATTCAAAATCGTTTAAATCAGTTAATTTTTCCGATAAGGCAGGAGGGAAAGTTTCAAAAGTGAGGTTTACCGCCTTATTCGTGAGCAGCCAATCCAGTTCCTGTATGCACCAGCCTATATTGTAATTTTCCTTTATCTCTTTGAGTGTTCTTATAATTAGCAGGACAAGTAACTGACTTCCAGTAATTTTCTCTTTTGGATCACCTTTTCCAAAGAATGCAGGTAATCATCAACCGATTTGTTTAAAGCTATATTCATAACAAACGATTTACAGGGTTTGAAAAAACGGCCTTATTTTCAGAACATCCCTCTAAGTTAAGAAAAAAATCTCTTTTAAAAAATGATCTTGAAAAATGAATCCTGACCTGACAAAATGAATAATACAGATATGTTTTGTAAACTTGCACTAATAAACTTTTACTGAAAAATCATTTCATTTTAAAAAAAATTTGAAAGAATTAAAAAATATTGGAATTCTAGGCTGTGGTTGGTTGGGACAAAAATTAGCCCGTCATTTTAATGCACTGGGTCATATGGTCTATACGACCAATACCTCCATTGAAAAATCGGGTCAGATGAGAAAGGGAAGGTTATTTTTCCTTTTTGGTCAATTTCAGCAATGACCACCTTCAAAATCATACATTAGAAAACAAAGAAGGCGCAATCTGCCTTTAGCAAGCTGGACACTATCATCATTAGCATCCCAATGTCAAAAACAAAAGAGGTGGGATCTTGCAAACGACTATTGTTCCAAAATGTCCGGTCATTTTTGGGGAATTCGAAAAAACAACTTTTTTTATTGAGTTCCATAGGTATATATCCCCAGGTCTTGGAATATATTGACGAAGACACCTTTTCTTCGGATCAGCTTCATCAGACCCTGAATAAAATCGAAATGGTTCTTGCAGAAAAACTGCCGGATATCAATATTTTAAGGTTGGGTGGCCTCATGGGAAAAGAGAGAATGTTTTACCGATATTACAAAGAATCCGGCAGGAATGAAGTGGTAAACCATATACATTATATAGATATTTGCAAGGTTATTGAAAAAATGATCCTGCTGGAGCTGAAAGGTAAAATTTATAATGTTGTCGCACCCCTGCATCCCACCAAAGGGGAAGTTTATGCGCATCAGACAAACTCAAGCACAGTGCCTGGCATTTCCGATAAAACAGAGAACAGAATCATCTCTTCCGACAAAATGATCCGGGAATTGGCCTATTCTTTTATGTACCCTGACCCAAAAACCTTTCTTTAACAAACACCCAACAAAAGAAATAAAATTTAACCCAATGCTCCCAATCGAACAATTCATCAGACAATTCTCAACGATTTTTACACTGCAGCAAAATTTGCTTCCTTGGGAACTTATCAATAATCTCTCCGAAATTATAAACGATCTTTCAGCAAAACTTGGCGAAGATTATTATTTTAAAGATGGAATTGTTCATTGGTGGGGGGGGTGGGTGCATAAAACTGCTGTCATTGAACAGGGTGCAGTTTTAAAAGGTCCGGTAATCGTTTCTCAGAACTGCCATATCTGCTGCCAACGCCTATCTCAGAGGCCCGGTCTATCTTGGCATGATTCAGTCAAGGATAGGCCCGGCTCACGAGATCAAACAAAGCACTTGATTTTTGCAAATTCGGCAACTGCCCATTTTAACTCTATCGGAAACAGCATCATTGGAGCGGATGTAAATTTTGAGGCAGGCTCAATCTGTGCAAACCACTACAACGAGCGCCAAAACAAGTCAATTTGATTTGCTATGACAGAGAAACTCATTCAAACCAATACAGAAAAATTCGGCTCTCTGGTGGGTGATGGATGCAAAATAGGAGCCAATGCAGTGCTATCTCCGGGTACTATCCTTAGCAAAAACACCGTAGTAAAGAGATTGGAACTGGTTGATCAATGCAAGGGAATAATTGGCATTTAACTGCTTGAATGAAGGGGACATAATACGGAATGAAATTTTAAAGATAAATAAGCATAGCCAGGAATAGCAATCACAGCGCTCTGGAATCAGTCAGAAATCAATAAAAAAAAAACACACAGGAATACAAAAATTTTTGTACCTTAAGTGGCTAATTAAAGCCATGGGGCAGGAGTTAATTGCCTTCACAGGATGTTTATAAAGCTGCCCCAAATAATCTGGCATTAAAAAATTGGGCTATGCAAACAATTACAGAAAACATTTACATTCAAAGAGCATCAGAAAATGAGCTCGATGCACATTACTTGCAGTTCAAAAATCAGCCTTTACAAAAGAAGCTGAAAGGCATCACAATTATGCAATCCCCGGATTAAATCAAAGCAGAGAGGAATTGTCCAATGAGTTTTTCAATTCCCATGTCTTATCTGCCAAACTCGACGGAATCCTTGTTGGTTCTGTGCGAAGTTCCTGCAAAGACGGTGTTTGCACCATTTCGAAATTGGTAGTAAAACCGGAATTTCACAACAGGGGAATCGGGAGAAAATTATTGCTGGCCATAGAGTCAGAATCCATAGAAGTATATCCCGGATTAAATAAATTTGTCATTTTCACAGCAAAAATGAGCTTTGACAATATAGGTTTATTTGAATCTGCAGGCTATGAAAAAACAAATTTCGAATTTGTCGCCAATGATATGCCGCTGATCTCTTTGGAAAAACAGCTCTAAAACGCTGTTCTGAACATCTTTTATAAAATGATTCCCTCAGCAAATTTTGATGACAAAAGTCATAGCAAAATAGAATTATTTGTCCTAATTTTATAGTGTTTGAAAAAGATTCATAAAACAGCTTGTTTTCTTGTGTTTTTTATAATTTATATTCGCTTTTTTGATTTTGATTGAATATAATGCAAATACATAGGCTGTTAATTATGTTTGATTGCATTCCTTTCAAAAATTAAACTAGTACAAAATTTATATTAATGCTTTGGTAAGATGTCAAAAACAAAAGGAGAAATTGTAGTAGATATTGAAAGGTGTAAAGGCTGTGAAATATGCGTGCCTGTTTGCCAGGAAGGGGTAATTGTAATGACAAAACAGGTAAACAGAAAAGGGTACCATTTCGCCATATCTGTTACTGATGCTTGCACTGGCTGTACCAACTGTGCAGTTGTTTGTCCGGATGGCGCCATAAGCGTATACAGAAAAAAATTTAACGACTAAAATCCAATGAACGCATGAGAGAATTGCGATTGATGAAAGGAAATGAGGCTTTTGCCGAGGCGGTCATCAGGGCAGGTGCCGATGGCTATTTTGGTTATCCGATCACTCCCCAATCAGAGGTGATGGAATACCTAATGGCGGAAGAACGCAGGTAGCGCACGGGTGAACCCTGCAGGCCGAAAGTGAAATCGCTCGCCATCAACATGGTATATGGACGGGGCAGGCTGCGGAAAACGCGTACTTACCTCCTCCTCAAGTCCGGGAATAAGCTTAAAACAAGAGGGTATATCCTATATCTTAGGCGCCGAACTTCCCTGCCTGATCTTAAATGTAGCCCGCGGCGGCCCTGGGCTTGGAACTATACAGCCTGCACAATCCGATTACTTCCAAAGCACAAAAGGTGGCGGACATGGCGATTACAAATTGATTGTACTCGCTCCCTCTTCTGTACAGGAAATGGCAGATTTTGCTAGCCTTGGTTTTGATTTGGCCTTTAAATACCGCAATCCCGTGCTCATCTTATCAGATGGTGCGATTGGGCAGATGATGGAAAAGGTTGAACTCGACGAACAAAGACCGCGCTTTACCCTGGAGGAGATCAAAAATACTACCCCTGGGCAACGGTAGGCAAACCAAAAGACCGGGAGCGGAATATTATTACGTCCCTGGATCTCGACCCACAAAAAATGGAAGAACACAACCACAGGCTTCAGGAAAAATACCATCATATTGAAGAAAGCGAAATTCGGTATGAAAAATTAAATTGCGATGATGCCGAATACCTGTTTGTCGCCTATGGTACGAGTGCAAGGATCTGCCAAAAAGCTATGCAGCTGGCACGTGATGAAGGGATAAAAGTTGGCCTGATGCGCCTGATTACCCTGTTCCCTTTTCCAAAAAAAATCATTAAAGATCTGGCCGGGAAAGTCAAAGGCATTTTATGTGTAGAAATGAGTGCAGGTCAGATGATAGAAGACGTGCAGCTCGCAGCTGAAGGCAGGGTCAAAATAGAGCATTTCGGACGGTATGGAGGCATGATCCACACCCCCTCCGAAGTTGTTGAAGCACTTAAATTACAAATCATTAAAGGATAAACATGGCAGAATTTGTTTCAAATCCCGAATTAGTCAAGGAAGAAAATCTTGTGTATAAACGCACCGGCCTGCTCACTCCAAAAGCGCTGAGCTATTGTCCGGGTTGCGGGCATGGAACCGCCCACAGGGTGATTATGGAAGTGCTGGAAGAAATGGATATTCAATCCGAAACCATAGGTGTAGCCCCGGTTGGCTGTTCTGTTTTGGCCTATGATTTCATGGATATCGACATACAGCAGGCGGCTCACGGAAGGGCCCCGGCAGTCGCAACTGCCATCAAAAGACTTTTTCCTGAGAAATACGTATTTACCTACCAGGGCGATGGCGATCTTGCAGCAATAGGTACGGGCGAAACAATTCATGCCTGTAACCGCGGTGAAAACATTACCATCATTTTTGTGAACAACGGAATTTACGGTATGACAGGCGGGCAAATGGCCCCCACCACCCTTCCGGGCATGCGGTCAAGCACCTCTCCTTTCGGCCGTGACATTCATACCATGGGAAACCCATTAAAAATGACTGAACTGGTCGCACAGCTCCCTGGAACCCTCTATGTAACCCGATCAGGCTGTTCATACACCGGGAGCGGTTCGTAAGGCAAAAAAAGCGGTTCGCAAAGCTTTTGAAAATCAGAAACTTAACAAGGGGCTCTCTTTTGTTGAAATCGTCTCGAATTGTAATTCCGGATGGAAGATGACCCCCTGCCAGTCCATAGACTGGATGGTGGAAAATATGCTTCCCTTTTATCCCCTTGGAGATATTAAAGTGAATAGCGAAAAATAAATTTTACAATTAAAGAACAGCAATATAAAGCCCAAAGGAAATAGAAAATGACTGAAGAAATTATCATAGCCGGTTTTGGCGGACAAGGAGTACTCTCCATGGGAAAAATCCTTGCCTATTCAGGCGTAATGCAAAATAAAGAAGTGAGCTGGATGCCTTCCTATGGCCCTGAAATGCGCGGTGGAACAGCCAATGTAACGGTAATTATAAGTGATGAACGGGTCAGCTCCCCTATTTTACATCAGTATGACACTGCAATCATTCTAAACCAGCAGTCTCTGGACAAATTTGAACATGCCGTAAAAAAAGGCGGATTGCTTATTTATGATCCCAATGGCATTACCCGGTTTCCGGTGCGAAAAGATATCAATATTTACAGGATCGATGCCGCAGCAACGGCAGCAAAACTAGGTCTTGCCAAGGTATTTAATATGATTGTTCTTGGCGGATTTCTTCAGCTGAAACCCATTCTGAGCATGGAATTCATTCACAAAGGATTGGAAAAATCCTACTTCCACACAAGGCACCACGGGATGATTCCTGAAAACGAAAAGGCTATTGAAACAGGAAAAGGTTTAATCGCTGCAGAATTGCATATCTGAATTAAACCTGTTTTGTCAGCGACAATTCGCTCTTTTTCAACAATAAATTTGATCGTTAGGCAAACCAGTTTTTCTTTGATTGGTCTGTTTTTCATAATCACTTAGATTAAAGTACACCTACATTCCACATCTCTCTATACTAAAATACGCATACGCCAATTTTATAATAACTGAAAAAGGGCTTTGAAATAATTACATAAAATGCTTCCGGAGACAGCACTTTCCAATCATTTAACCTGCAATATCATGCCCATTAAGTGAATGAATAGCCATAAAAATATGCTCTTAAAATTTTTGGATAAAAATCCATAAATGCATTCTTCGGTTTTCTAAAAATTATATTGTCTTTATCTAATTTCATACGAAAATAATATCTGTTTTCTTAGTTTTTATCACCACTCCGATAGCCAAACAATCATGAAAGAACAATTTACTCCTAAGTTATTTTCACTGATAAAAGCTGGTATTACCAAAAAACAAATTGAGAATGATATTCTGGCCGGAATTATTGTCGGTATTGTCGCTTTACCGCTTGCCATTGCCTTTGCAATTGCATCCGGAGTTTCACCTGATAAAGGGATGATCGCGGCGATCATAGCAGGTATTCGTAATGGTCGGTAGCCGATGCAATGCGGGTCAACTTGCTGGTCGCGTAATAGTTTATGCCATTGTGCAGGAACACGGGGTTGGCGGACTCACCATCGCCACCTTAATGGCCGGTTTTATCATTATTGGCATGGGCCTGGCAAAATTAGGTAACTATTTAAAATTTATCCCCTATCCACTCATCGTAGGTTTTACAAGTGGTATTGCCATTATCATCTTTTCTTCGCAAATCAAAGACCTTTTTGGCCTGCCAATAGATTCACTGCCTGCAGATTTTGTCGAAAAATGGAAAGCTTATGCAGAAAATTTACGGCCATTAACTGAAACTCCCTTGCCATTCGGCCTCTCCACCATATTAATCTCACTTAAATTTTATAGAATCAACAAAATACCGGTGCATATCGTTGCAATCTGCTAAGCACGCTCATTGTTTATATTTTCGAATTGCCAGTGGACACCATCGAATCTAAATTTGGTGAAATTCCAAATCACATTTCCATGCCGTCCTTACCCATAGTTGATTTTGCTACCATACAGTCACTCATACAACCCGCTATAGCAATCGCCTTGCTGGGCTCAATAGAATCCTTGCTTTCGGCTGTTGTAGCCGACGGTATGATCGGCGGCAGGCACCGGTCCAATATGGAGTTGATCGCCCAGGGAACTGCCAATATTTTTTCGAGCTATTTTGGAGGTATCCCAGCTACAGGTGCCATCGCCCGAACGGCTACCAATATCAAAAATGAGGCAGAACGCCCATCGCCGGAATAGTGCATGCCATCATCCTTCTTTTAATTATGCTTTTATTTGCTCCGGTCGCCAAACTCATTCCGCTTTCCTGCCTTGCCGGAATTTTAATCGTAGTATCATGGCATATGGGAGAATGGCATCATTTTTATGCCTTATCAAAAAGCAACCGGATGGATGTGCTTGTTTTGCTCACCACATTTTTCCTTACTGTATTTTTTGATCTGATCATCGCAATAGAAGTAGGCATGATCTTGTCCAGTTTTATTTTCATGAAACGGATGAGCGAGGCAACCTCCATAAAAGGTATGGCAAATATTTTCAAGACAAACGAGGAGGAAAGTGTCGCCTTATTCGAAGAAGAATTAAAGGCAATTCCTGAAGGGGTCGTTTTGTATGAGATCAACGGACCTCTGTTTTTTGGTGCTTCGCAAAAATTCCAGGAAATAATCGCTGACCTTCATCAACAGCCTAAAATTCTGATCCTTAGAATGCGCAATGTGCCCTTTATTGATGCCACAGGGATCAACAGATTAGAAGAGATTTGCCGGCAAATAACCTCAAAAGGAACCTCAATAATTATTTCAGGTGCCAATCACGATGTAAAACTGTCCCTGCTAAAGGCAGATTTGTACACTTTAATAGACAAACACAATATCAGGGATAACATCAACTCTGCGTTGGAAAGGGCCGAAGAATTGTTGGCAGGAGAACAAAGATCAGAATAAATACAAGTTTTTTTCAGAAGAATTCATCTCAAAGAAAAACTAAATAATACAGGACAACAATTTAACTTCAATAATAGCAACTGCTGATTCTTTTTATTTTCTGATTTTTTTATGATTGGTGAGGTCCTCTTGATAGACACTTTCAAACGCGATCTTTACCGCCTGAAATGCCAGAGCAACTATTATTCCGGTAGCAACCATTCCAATAACACCAATTGCTAATGATATAATCATTCCCAAACTTGTGTTAGGGGTAATATCACCATACCCTATGGTCATTGCCGTAATAAAAGCATGATAAATACCTCTGAAAATGGATAACTCTTCCAGCAAAGCGAATAGTACTCCAAGAACAGACACCAAGATCACAAGACTACCCCAAATAGGGAATGTTACCGCAAGCAGATCAACGAAGACCCTTATGAATTTTCGTCTGAACTGCTTTCCATCATTCCTCTTTTTAGGTGAATCCTGCTTCATAGCTACTGGTGTAATTTAAAATTTGTGCCGAATTAAAATCATCCTGTATTCTTAAAGTAAGCTCCCTGAATTATTTGGCTACTTACTGCAATGAGTCCACATTTAATGATAAATAAACTTTCCTGTATATTTGACAATAGTTTTATCTGAATCAGATCAAAATTTACAAAACCTTTGATTCAATTCAAATCCATAATTATCAACGAAATCCGTAACTTCGTCATACTTGTTCTTTCGGATGTGCAAAGCAATAAACCACAAAACAAGTGCTATGAATCAAGAATTGTTTTTCTATTATTTCAATCCATGAAAATAAAAATATTTTTCATTTATTTGTTTTTGCTGTCTTTTCCGGCCATAGGCCAAACCTTTACAGACAGTAATTTACCCATTGTAATCATTACTACTGACAAAGACCCAAACACCGGTTTGCCTATTGAAATTCCCAGACGATCCAAAAGTATTGGCTTCGATGAAGATCATTTACCATCCGGATGGCTCACGAAATTACCTCACAGATCAGAATACACCTGAATTTTTGAACTACGACGGACGGATCGGCATAGAATTAAGAGGGTCTTCCTCACAAGCACTGCCCAAAAAACCCTATGGCCTGACAACCTTGAAAAGTGACAATACCAGCAATAACAATGTGAGTATTTTGGGTATGCCCAAAGAAAATGACTGGGTTTTCGAATTCCCTTGCCTTTGATGCTTCTTTGATGAGAGATTATCTTTCTTATGACCTTTACCAGGGGATATAAATACCTATGCAGCAAGAGGGCAGTACTGCGAAGTAGTGGTGAATGATGATTACAAAGGGCTTTATGTGTTCATGGAAAAGTTGAAGATCAATGGTGACAGGATCAATATTTTAAAAATGACCAAAACAGACAATGCCGATGCGGCACTCACAGGAGGCTACTATTACAAAAAGCATATAAAACCACAGGGGGCGATCCAGTTGCCTGGACCATGCCTCCTATACAGGAGGCGAACGTGGATTTTATACACGAAAGCCCCAAACCTGAAGACATCACAAGCAATCAGAATACCTATATTTATAATCAGTTTGATTCTTTCAGAACAGATGATGACAGCCCAAAACGAAATCCATCATCAGCGGGTATCCTTCTGTTATAGATGTGCCGAGCTTTTGTGGATTTTATGATCATAAACGAGATATCTATCCAATGTGGATGCCTACCAGTTCAGCACATTTTTTCATAAGGACAGGGCAGGCAAATTAAGGGCCGGACCTGTGTTTCGGATCTCCAATCTGTACTTATGGAAACGACCTGTTCATGTGGGGATTCGACAGGAGCCATACAGATGTTTGGCAATTCGATAACGGAGATAATATTGGCGCAACCTTTTGGAGGGATCTGTACAACAATCCAACTTTTAAGTGTTACCTCACCAAAAGATGGAAAGAAGTAACAGCAAGCAACCAGGCCCTTAATTATAATGTGATCTCCAACAAAATAGATGCCGTGGTAAGCCTTATTTCTGAAGCAGCAGTGCGGGAAAACGCACGATGGAATACGGTAGGCAATCTGCAGAATAATGCTGATGCCATGAAAGGATGGCTTCAGGTAAGGATAGGCTGGATGAACAGTAATTTGACAAGTTTTCAGTCCTGTGCCAATCCCATATTAGCGCCTCTGGTAATCACAAAAATTCATTACAATCCATTAAAAGAGCAAGACAAAAGAAAGCAATGACCTGGAATATATCTCAATCACCAATAACAGCAACCAGTCTTACAGCCTTACCGGCGTTTATTTTCAGGCGCTGGGTATTTCCTATCAGTTTCCACCCAATACGACAATTGCCGGCAACCAGGAAATATTTCTCGCCAGTAATGCCGCAACTTTTCAGGCATTTTATGGCTTAGCCCCTTTTGGACAGTTTACACGAAACCTGTCAAATTCTTCCCAGAAAATTGTGTTGGCCGACGCTTTTGGCAATACCATCGACCATGTTGAATACCTCGACACGGCGCCCTGGCCTGTAGAACCTGATGGCAGCGGGCCCCATCTGGAACTAAATAATATCAATGCTGATAACAGTGTGGCAACGAACTGGTCTGCTTCAAGTCAGGCGCTGGCTGTAAATGACCCCAGCCTCGAAAATACGATCATTCTGTACCCAAATCCGATGGACGCGACCCTCCGGATCCAGAACAATAACATCCCCATCAGTTCCTATGAAATTTATGACCTTATCGGCAGAAAAATGATCAGCAAAAAAGGCACGGAATCTGCATCGAACGGCATTGATATAAGCCAGCTAAAGCCCAATACCTATTTTATCAAACTAAATTTTGACAATGGTTCAAGTGCTACCAAAAAAATAATTAAATATTAAAAAATAACAGTCTATGCAGGAGCTCATAAACAGACAGCGGGCGTTTTTTAATAGCAACGAAACAAAAAATATCGATTTCAGAATTCAGGCATTAAAAAAACTGAAAAAGATCCTTGAGGAAATTACAAAATTGATGGATGAAGCGATTTATGCGGATTTCAAAAAATCTTCCTTTGACAATTTCACCACCGAACTTGCACTGATTTTTCATGATCTCAATGAAGCCATAGGCAAAGTAAAAAAATGGGCAAAAGTAAAAAGCGTCAGTACCAATCTGATGAACATGCCTGCAAAAAGTTACCTCATTCCCGAGCCGCTCGGTGTTTCGCTGGTCATCGGTGCATGGAATTATCCCTATCAGTTATCTCTGGCCCCTGCCATTGCAGCCATAGCCGCGGGAAATACAGTCATTCTTAAACCCAGTGAATTACCCGCAAATACAAGTAGGGTTCTGGCCAAAATGATCAACACGAATTTCGATCCTGCTTTTTTTACGGTAGTGGAAGGTGGCATTAAAGAAACAACCGAACTGTTGGAACAAAAGTTCGATAAGATCTTCTTTACCGGCAGCGTTCCGGTAGGAAAGATCGTTTATCAGGCGGCGGCCAAACATTTAACGCCTGTAACTTTAGAGCTTGGAGGTAAAAGTCCGGCCTTCATTACCGAAAGCTGCAATCTGGCCATCAGCACAAAAAGATTGGTCTGGTCAAAATTTCTGAATGCAGGGCAAACCTGTATTGCCCCTGATTATGTATTGGTTCATGAGTCAGTAAAAAATGATTTTCTTCAATTGGTAAAAAAAGAAATAGAAAGTTCCCAATTTGCCTTTGAGAATGACAATTATGTGCAGATCATCAGTGAAAAAAATATGCACAGGCTGGCCCAAATGATCCCGAAGGAAAAAGTGTACCTCGGCGGAAATTATGATGTAGCCAAGAGGTACTTTGAACCTACGGTTTTAACGGATGTGTCCTTTGAAGATAAAGTGATGGAAGAAGAAATATTCGGGCCCATCTTGCCTGTGATCACATATACCAAGCTGGATGAGGCCATTGCCCTGGTAAAAAAAGGCTCAAAACCCTTGTCTTGTTATGTGTACACTTCAGACAAGGAGATCAGGAAAAAGATCCTGCATGAAATTTCCTTTGGGGGGTGGCTGTGTAAATGACAGTGTGATGCACATCACCAACAGCAGCCTGCCTTTCGGGGGTGTTGGCGACAGTGGTATTGGTTCCTATCATGGATATAAGTGGCTTTCAAACTTTTAGCCATTACAAAAGTATTTTAGAAAAACCAACCTGGCTGGAACCAAACCTCAAATACCATCCGCATACCCAAAAAACTGGGATTCATAAAACTGCTGCTCGGACTCAAATAAAAGATTAAATCAAAAGAAAATGGATTCAGAACATAACTATGCAGAGATCAATAAGCAATCCTGGAACAACAGAACAGACATCCATATAAAATCAGAATTTTATGATGTGCCCGGATTTTTAAAAGGCAATACCTCTCTTAATGATATTGAACTTGGACCTGCTGGGCGATATCAAAAGGAAAATCTATTCTCCATTTGCAGTGTCATTTCGGGCAGGACAGTATTTCATTAAGCCGCATGGGTGCCAAAGTAACCGGGGTTGATCTGGCTGACAGGGCCATAGAAAATGCAAAAAAACTGGCAGCGGAAGCGAACACTGATACTACTTTTATCTGTTGCAATGTATATGATCTGCCGGCGCATTTAAATGAGAAGTTCGACATTGTGTTTACAAGCTATGGCGTAATCGGCTGGTTGCCGGACCTCAATCAATGGGCTGCGCTCATTTCACATTTCCTTAAACCCAATGGAAAATTTATACTTGTTGAATTTCATCCGGTTGTCTGGATGTTCGACAATGACTTTGAAAAAGTGGGCTATAACTATTTTAATGAGGGGGCGATCATTGAAACAGAAAGTGGCACCTATGCAGACAGGAATGCAGCCATAAAGCAGGAATATGTGTGCTGGAACCACAGCAGCAGTGAGCTTATAAACAGCCTGATCAAAAATGGACTGGAAATTCTATCTTTCAATGAATTTGATTATTCGCCTTATAACTGCTTTAACAAAACAGTGGAAATCGAACCAAAAAAATACAGGATCAGTCATTTGGGCAATAAGATTCCTATGGTTTTTGCTGTTTGAGAAGCACAAAAGAAATCGCTGTGAAACAACCTGAGTTGAAAAGAAGAACTCTGTTTTGGGTTCTATCTTATCCTGAAATGAGACTGCTTTTTTGAAATAAAGGGAAAACACCTTTTTTCGAATGAATATTTTTTAGCTTTTTATCATTGTCAGCATCATTTTAAATTTTTCGTTCGCTTTAATAGCATGCGGAATGTTATAAGAGTAAAATAATACTTCTGGCCTACTTTAGATTACTTGAATTCCCTCCTGATTGTAATTCCTCGGCTGCCCCATCCAGTATTTGGATCAATGCTTCATGGGGTGTAGAATGTTCCGCCAAACCCTCTCCTTTGTCAAATGCAAATAAAGTGATGTTGCCCATTGGCTTTTTAAGAATGGTTTTACTTACCACTGATTTGTCAGCATAAGCAATGCTGTCAACGGGAATAAAATATTTTTGATGTTTCTGTTTCGTTGCTCAATGTTTTTTCTTGTTAAAAGTAGTTTTTATGGTTAAATGGTTTTCAAATCTCCTGAAACTGTGGCTAAATCCATTTTCAAGTTTCAGCATTATAACTGTCTGTTATTATTTCAACTCCTGGCAATAAATAATGATGCCAATTATTTTGTGAATTATGTCATTGCAGTTAGTTTCCGGGATTTTAAAATTGATGTGTATTGCAAGATACAAATAAAATTTGATCCCATGATGAACAAATTCCCTGCTTTATTTCTCATTTTTGATTTTTAATGTTTTTGTTATTTTAATCGCAGGAATTGCATGTTTATAGAAATAGTTGAAGATCTTTTAGATACGACCCCGGCCGGGGTCGCACATTTCTCTCTGACAATTATGTTTTCTATAAACGTCAACATGACCTTTTCCTGGAGGTCTTGCCTATTTGTTTATTGACCTGCGTTTTTAATGTTTTTTATTTTAATCCCGGAGGGATTACATGTTTATAGAAATAGTTGAAGATCTTGTAGATACGACCCCGGCCGGGGTCGTACATTTCAGCCGACAATTATGTTTTCTGATACATCCGACCCTGGCTGAGGTGGAGCTTTTATTTTTTATTGACCTGCTTTTTTAATGTTTTCTATTTTAATCCCTGCGATCCTGAAATTTGTTAAAACGCCTTCCAGACAATTTCTTTGCGCCAGGTACTCTCAAGGGTTTTATTATAGAATCAGCCGGATAGTTCAGAAAGCAACGCATGTGTTGCCGAAAGCCTGTTGCATGCCTGGTCTTATTGCTTATTTGCTGTTTGCATTATTACCAAAAGGTCTTCTTTCATTTCAATCCAATATTTAAGCTTTTCATCAATCCAACACTTGAACGTCGGGGTCATCATTAAAAATTCTTTTAATTTATCTTGAACGTTTTCGTTGTTCTACCTACCAAAAAAAGGTATGGATTGTCCAGGCTTTTCAAATGTATAAAACACCTGTTGAGATGGAAGTGAATAGCCGCTTCCCGATGCATGTATGCCAGTACTGATAAAGACTTGCTTCGGGGCCGATAAATACAGGAGATAGGAATTTGTATCGAGCCATCTTTTACCGGTTTTGACAAAAAAATGTCTTTGAAACACGTTCAGCTGTAAATCCATACCCTTTTCTATCAGGCAGGTCTAAATTGTTTTACCACATTTACGCTGTCGACAACTTCAATTTTGTTTGTGAAATTATTTTGGCCGAAAAAGCCATTCGGAAAATTAATTTGGGATACCACGGTGTCATTCTCATGAGTTATGTAGTATCCCATAGTTGCGGATTGTGCATGAATGTCCACTATTGTTAGCACTGCAATGAACATGATAATAAAATATTTCATATTTCTGGATATAGATTTTTTTTGTTTTATATGTTCCTTGCTACTACAGGCCTGCTAAACCTGTCGAAGGCAGGCGCTTTAAGTTCCGGATTTTAAAGTGACATATAGCGAAGTAGCCTGTATAAAATTTAAAAGACAAAAGGTTGTGGTGCTTAAATGCTACTGGCAAAAGAATGGGGCACTGATTATCTGGATGGGGAGATTATTTGACATTCGCCAGATCAACGGGAGCCAAATCGAAGAGTTCGGCACAGCCAATGTACTTCATCCTTTTGCGGGTTAGCAGATCTTGGCCATTTCGGGAGCATAGCTGTCTGTCACCACAAAAGTTGATAAAAAGCATAAAGCGTCATGTAACCACTGAACCGCGAATTTCTTGTAGGTGCTGTTACAAGCTGCCCTTCTGTCTTTTATGGTTTGTCTGTCCGCTGTGTTGTTGCGTCTGTAAGATTGGGCAGACAAACTCTTTTGCAAGCTTTGGCTTGTGTGTCGATTTGTGTGGCTTGCAAATGTGTATGACTGCTGAATGGGCTGAATTATTTTATTCAATTACTCTATCAAATATACCTATTACACCAAAGGTCTTTTCATTATATTGCATTTGGATCAATTACTATATCTTGATATGAAGCATCAAATGACTTTGGTTTCAGAATTATATTTTCATGAAGCCAACCTTCATCGGTAATAACTTTCTGACTGTAATATTCTTTGAAAGTATAGCAGGAACCATAATCTATATCTTGATGGTTGTAATATTCTGCTATGACCATTAATCCGTTCCTGCTCCCGCCATAGTATTTCTTGACAAAGCAATTTGACCATCTTGTACTATTTTATTCATGGAACTTACCGATTATTTTGCATGCAAAATAGTCATGTGAAATTTTCACATTATCAGGCGCTAAAATGAATCTTTCTTTAGGCATGCTTTCATTAAATTTAAATTCACCTGCAGCCACTTTTAATGAATAAAGTGGTACACTATTTACAAACGGGATTATCTTGATTTCATTCAACTTATCAGACTCATTTATTTGAGTTTTATTTTCTTGAAATGAAGAAATATGTTTTTTCAAAATAATTTCGCAATCATCATCACACACATAAATATAGCAACCTAATATTCCTCTCAGCAGAATAGTCTTGTAAATGTTAATTATATATTTCTTAAGTACATTGATATCATTTATTGTATTTTGACCATTTGTGTCATAATAATTGTCCCGCAGTATTTCGATTTCATTAGTTCTAAGATTTAAATTATTTTCTGGTCCAAAAAATTAATCCTACGTAATTTAAATCGTAGCCTTGCGTAGTGTGAATACAACCAATCTGTTCTGCATTTCCATCTTTTAAAATAAACTCAATATTGTCATGATTCCATTGGAATTTTAATCCATCTATAATAATGTCATGCTTTGATTTATCATTTTTTCGAAATCCATTTTCCAGCCATATGCAGCAACAAATCTACAAAGCTGGTGTTGTTCATTTTTTGATCTTCAGTTCCAAAGCAAAGCTCTTGAAGTTTTCAAAGAGTAAGACATCGTAATTTTTATTATAATACTTATATGTTGAATCTGTCGATTTTTTGATCAAGCAGGTCTTCGACAAACTGAACACTAGCCGTTTCCTCCTTTTGAACGAAACTGAGAATAGTTGTATTGATTTTGAGTTATAACTTCCCTTAATTTTATTAAAATCTTCTGGATTTACATCGGTAGGTTTTATGCTTTGCTTTGGATCATAAAAATAGAGCGCCTTTGCAGATTGCATTTGCGTCCATTCCAATTCATTTGTCTCACTTGGGTTTAATCCTAATGATCGGGCTGTATCATCAAAAGAGGCATAATTAGTTAAATTTACCCTTTTTCGTAATCGATGAGCCTCATCAATGAATAAAATATCATATTTAGAACTGGCAAGACCCAGAAGGAGCAATAACCATATTTTGATTTAAACCTTGTATATTTTTAAAAACATTCTTGATGGTTTTTCTGAAAGGAACTCATTGCAATAACTAAGGCCATTTTAGGATTTGGATATTTTCGTTTTAATATCTTTATCTTATTGATTAAATCCAGTTCCATCTTCTCCAAATTCCTTATAATTAAAATCTTCATCTGAGGTGATACATTTCAGTTTGAATAAAAAATTGCGATAATTGTTTTACCGGTGCCTGCTCCACCTTCAATAAATATAGATTTTTTATTGTCTGAAACTAATGCATCTATAATTAGCATTTAAATTTTTCCTTGGTCTACTGATAGAGTTTTGTATGGTGAATATTTAAATAAATCACTATTCGATATATGCTCTAAACTATGGTTCACAATTTCCCTTTTGCTAATTAATGAATTCCATATTTCGCGAAATCGCTTCAAAATAATACTCGTCTCTTTGAAAATAAGAATGGTCGACAAGGCCTAAATTTCCATTAAGCAATTTGAATTTACCATCTGCATGTATATATTTTATGAGATTCGATTCGATGTGCCAAGTGTTGCAGACTTGTTGAATTTTTTGCTCGAAATAAAATGTGCTTCTTTTAAATGGTTTTTACTTTGTGTTTGCAAATGAGAAAACATTCTAGAATTTGTGTCGGTTGTTTCACCAACATAAGCCTGGCTTACTCCAATATTATTAAGATAAAAAGCTCTCGGGCCAATTTATCAGCCACAAAATATTGCATTTGGATTGTGCTCAATCCATTTTGATTTTTTTCAAATTTATTAATTTCAAAATTCTTGGTTTATAGTTGATTATATTTTTTAGCAGTTCCTTTTGCCTTTTCAATTGGGTACTTTTCAGCATTTCTTTTGATTTTTTCGAGAACAATTTCTTTTACATCAAAATTGAATTTATCTGCCAATAAAAAGGCAAATGCAAAAACATCTGCTAACTCTTCCTTTATCTTTTCTTTATTAGCTTCACTCGCATTTTTCCAAAGAAATAATTCAAGCAATTCTCCCGCTTCAACATTTATTGCAAGTGCCAAATCTTTGGGATTGTGAAATTGTTCCCAATCTCTTTCATTTCTGAATTTAAAAAGTGCTTTTATTATTTCTTCGCTTTCTTTCATAACTTACTTGGTTTGTGCATTGTTAGGGCCAATTTATATTCTTCGTTATAAGGCAATTGAAGTTGATCAAGCATTTCAGGAATTGCGATTGCCCAACTAACATAATAATAAGCGAGAATCTGATACCCGGAAAAAGTCTTGCGTGAAATTGAACTAATTCTGTAGTCATCTTTATCGGGTCTTAACCTTGAGTTCCTTGCATGGCGATTTCAATGGCTATATTTTTAATTTCCTCCCGAAGACATTGCTTCAAAGAACTTTAAGGCATCGACCATAAACATTGTTACTGCCATGTTTATTCCGTTTTCCTCTTGCGATTTTTGAAATTTATCCATTTCCCTTTGTTTGTATGGATCTTTGGATTCTAAATCAAAAGGATCTTTTGCAATCAGAAGAAAGAAGGTTGTCAATATCAGATCTATTTGTTCTGTACTCATGTTCATTAACAAGTTCAAAATTCGTGTCTAAGCTTTAAATCTTCAGCCCAATGTAGGACTAATTCGTATTCTTCGGCAGGTCTTTTGTCTTTCTTTGTACTGAAGATATTCATCATAAAAATCTGTTGCTAGTTTTAATTCACTTGGTGTGGCATTGAAGTCTCTGATAAAATCGAATCCAAATAGTTCCTTAAATTGAATTGCGTTGACAAGATTGTAAACCTTACTTTTCGAAATGATATCCTTTGGTGAAAGTTCTAAAATCTTTTTATCAGTAACAGCTTTAAGCCCTTCCTGCAGGATTGTGTAAAGTGAAATGAATTGGAAAGGTCTCAGATCAGAAAATTCAGTATAGAGAAAACCTTCAATGAGCAAGTCAATTGGAGCATTAAAGATTTGACGGTTCATTCCTTCAAAAAGGTTGGAGCAGTAATCTGCAATTGACTTTTCAGAAATTTCCATTTGTTGAATTTCTTGATTGTGGGCTGAGCCCTTTATGAATGTAGTTTTATGATTCTGAGTAGAAATAAATAGTTGGTTTAACCCAGCTTTCCTTGCTTGGATGGCGAAATCTAAATGCACTGGTTCGTGCATAATGAGATGTTCAACTGCCGAATAGCTTGGTTTATACTTAACTAAATGTGCTTCTCTTTCGTAGTTTTCGGCAAATTCGAATTTTGCAGCTGTAGGAATATCTTCATCCTCAACGATGTCAATTTTTCTGTCTCCTTCAATTTCAAGTTTGTGTCTGTAATCTCTGAAAATCTTTTTCCTGCATCTGTAGCAATAATTTTTTCGGGCAGTCTCAAATGCTTGTTTTACTGAGTTTTGATAAAGAACATCTCTTTTCTTTATTTAATTTGATAGCCTGTATTGAGCTTTAAAAAGCAGAATGCAAGTCTCCTTCCATTTCAGCAATCATACCCAAATGCAAAGTGTGTATTTGGATATTTGTCATTTATTTTAATTGCTTCCCAAAAGTATCTCTTTGTTTCTTCTAATTTACCTTGTTGCATTCGGTTTGCACCTATATTGTTTATCGTGATATGGTCCACCAGGATTTGGGCCTCAGACTTCGTCGTAGTAGTTCATTGCAGTTGGAACATCATCTTTGAATTTAGCAAAGATGTTGCCCATCATAAGCAATGCCCAACCATTTTAGAATCACAACGCAATGCGTCAATAAGGGAATTTATCGCTTCTTCTTGGTCCCCTTCATCAGAATGAATTTGTCCCATGATTCGATGATCTCCCGAATTAGTCGGATTTTTTTCGATTAGAATTTTAAGAATTGGTTTTGCTTCTGAATATTTTCCTTTTTCGGCAAAAGTAAATTATGTTTCTGTAATCAGTATCTTGCTGAAATTGTTAATGGAGAGTCAATCTCAATTTTACCCAGTCATTGTCTATAGAAACTTTAGGTTTGTACGGACCATAAGTATAATACTTTTCTAATAGCAATA
>JAXHKS010000014.1:0-132782 GCA_034523115.1 Flavobacteriaceae bacterium
GTGGGGATTGCTATGCGCTTTGCCGCACTGGGACACCCAAAATCAAAAATTGAATAATTTTTGTATTTTTTGATGTTCTTCAGTTATCAATAGTTTCCTTTTATAGATTTTATTGTTGGGTGATATCGCTTGAATTTCATAAATACTTTGTAAGATTTCAATGACTTTCTCTGGCGATAAGTCTCTTTTTTTAATCTTCAATTGTCTTTCTAATTCTTTGTAAACCTTGTATGCTACAAAATTCAGGCAAATGTGCGCTTCAATTCTTCTTTGTTTGTAATGGAATACAGGTCTTATTTTTAAATCTGTTTTGGCTATTCTAAATGCTTTCTCAATAAGCCATAGTTGCTTATAGTTGTCCAATATCTTATTCTTGTTGAGCTTCGAGTTGGTGAGGTATCCCTTTAGTCCATCCCATTTCTGATCTGCATTTATCTTTTCTTGGTTAATTTTTATTTGGATCTCTCCATTGATTTCTAAAAACTTGTTGTAACCTCTGTTGTTAATGCTACTCTTTGTTAATTTACCCGTCTTAAGATTCTTTTCCAATCGTTTTAAGCCCTTTTCACGGTTGTATTTATCTTTTTTGGCTCTATCGTCAGAATAGGTTATAATCAACTTTAAATTGCCTTTTTTTATGATTTTACTTTCTCCATTTTTGAGTGATAATACCAGTATTTTATCTTTTGTCTTTTGATTTTCATTTTTGATTCTTGCCCCAAGGATAAACTCGTAATGATTGGCTATCAATTCATCGATGTTTTGTTTTGATAGTAATCCGGAATCAGCTACTACAACCAATTTCTTTAGATTGTATTTTTCTCTAAATCCATTGATTATTGGAAGCATCGTGTGCCCTTCATATTGTTTGCCTTCAAAAATATCATAAGCCAAGGGATAACCGCCTTCACTTACCAAAAGACCAAGTACAATTTGTGGGTTTTGGTGTTTTCCTTCTTTTGAAAATCCTGTTTTTCGCAAATCATCTTCATAATCTGTCTCAAAATAGATGGTGGTCACATCATAAAAAACAACTTGTAAGCCTTGCGGCAGAATCTTTAATGTATGATCGTAACTGATTTGTTGAACAAGCTCCTTTTCTGTGTTGTACAGCTTGTCCATATAGCGGTAAACATCATCTTCGGTGTAGGTTTTTTGTGCAAATCGATATAAATATTCAGTAGTTTTTACTTTGCTCTTGGGATAGACCAGTCGATAGAGAACCAGGTCTTTGAAGAGTTCATTTTTAATTTGATTAAAGCCTATATCATCGAATATCTTGCCTAGAATCAAATCTATTCCAACTAATTTGTGCGAGGTTATGGAAGTTAATACTTGTGAGTAAATGTGATCATAATTATTGAAGTCAAACTCCTGAACTCCAGTAATTTTATTGATATAGTCTTCTGCCTTTAAAACTAATCTTTCTATTTCGTTGGGATTAGGGCTACTGCCAATGGTCTTTATTAATTTATATTTCCCAGAACTTTTATCAATTATTTGAATTCTAATAACTCTCCTGACTTATTGGGCTTCTTTCTGATTGACGTTATGTCAAAAATAGCGAAAAAACCCCTCTGGGACACCCAATAAATTAAAAATAAAAACATAAAATATATGATAAACAGCGATTTATATGTTAACTGAATTATTGTTGCGGAAGTCAGGAAAAAGCCGGAGAGAACTAATCCATCAAAAAGGCGCTCCGGGATGGAGAAATGCGGATACAGAGATGTTTCCGGTAATTGGCCCAACTACAAAACGACTTTATTGTTCCTTCTCCAAAAGGAAAAAGTTACCAGGACCAGCACGGTATATTGAGGGAAATCCCCTACCAATTGATCAATTCAGATGCTGTTTCGGCTATTTATGAAAAGAAATACAGGGCAAATACACCTGTAAAAAATAGTAAGTTCCCTGATAAATCTGCTGTCGCAGAAGTTTAGTGGCCCTATGATTTCAGGTTCCAAAAATCCTTTTTTCTGAATGAACATTCCCTGCTGATAGAATTCTTAATTGAATCATCTCCCGGAATGCCTTTTATGCTGGGCTATCATCCGGCGTTTCTTTTATCTGGAAATGGAAAGGAGCTAATCGAAGCCAAAGGACAAAAAATATCCCTTCCCGAAATAATGGCAGGAGGCTCAAAAGCTTACCCTGTTTTGGATTGTCAACAAATAATATTGCACAGAGAAACAGGGATGAATCTTTCAATAGAAACCATTGGATTTGGCAATTTCATGCTATGGACAGAGGTAAATAACATGGTCTGTATCGAACCAATAACGCAATATCCTTATGTTGGAATGATGAATTTTGAAGATAAAATGTTTAATTCCTCAAAAGGCCTGGAAAAATTTTCTGTGGTCATTAAACCTATAAAGTCAAATTAAATTCATCATGCTGTCTGCCGAAATCCATATTTAAATCTATAAAAGCCTATAATATTTGTCTTATATTCGATGCAATTAATTAATCAATGAATATCTAATCTGTATAGCATGAATAAAAAAATATTCACCGGCATATTCTTATTGCTGCTCACTTTTATTGCCTTCGGTGGAAGTCGGAAACAAACCAAGCATGCTGATGAGCAAAATATCCTCTATCTTGAGCTGGTTTAATCATTACAAAGAAAAAACAAGCCCTTAATCCCTGTCTTATGAGAATTTTTCTAATAACATTTGTTTTGATTTTATGGTCTACTATTGGCCTCGCACAGGTGCAAAAAGTTTTAATAAAAACTTCTCTGGGCAACATTGAAGTGCAGTTATACCCTGAAAAAGCCCCACTCACAGTAAGCAATTTTCTGCAATACGCGGATAATGGCGCTTATACCAATTCGAGCTTCTTTCCGGGTGTGCAACCCTGAAAACGAAGCGAACAGGGAAGTTAAAATTCATATTCAGGGATGTGTCGCAATCTGTTACCACCAATAGCGCTCGAAACAACGCAAAAAACAGGCATACTCCATAAAGATGGTGTAATATCAATGGCAAGGAGTACACCAGATTCGGCAACAAGCAGTTTTTTCATTTGTATCAATGACCAGCCTGAACTTGATTTTAATGGGAAAAGAAATCTGGACGGAAAAGGTTTTGCCGCCTTTGGTAAGGTAACAGTGGGAATGGATATTGTAAAAAAAATTCAATCTCAGAAAAGCACAGACCAGTATTTGACTACCCCGGTAGTTATTGAGAGCATTAGCCGCCTGGAATAATTCAGGTCAGTTTAGGTTCAAAAAATTTTAAAAAGGATGGTTTGCGGCTTATATTATTAAAGCCATAAAGTTTATAAAGTTGGGAAATAATTAAAATGAGCTTTGATTAAATTGAATAACATGCAATTGCCTGAACTCAAGGTGGTTTGTTTATCTTACAGCGCAAGAATTTATGCATTTAAGGAATCTGCAAGAATAAAAGTCTTAAATTAACTTTTAAAATACTTTATTACCTATGAGTGTTCCCAGAAAAGTAGATTGGCGGTCCGTTTTTTCCCTACGCCCTTGCTTATACTATAGTTGGTATATTTTTTACTGTTTTGGGTCTAAAGGCCTTTTTATTAAATCGTTCTGGATGGCGGTGTGACTGGAATTGCTATATTGATTACTTCTTATTTTGATATTCCTATCACTTTACTTCTCGTGGTTATTAACTTGCCATTTATATTTATGGGTTATAAAAAAATTGGAAAAACATTTGCCGTTCAGGCCTTGCTTGCGGTACTGTTGTTGGCAGCAGCCATGCACTTTATTGAATTTCCGGTTTTTACTAATGATAAGGTCTTAATTGCAGTTTTTGGTGGTTTCTTCACCGGTTTGGGAATTGGATTTGTCATTAAGGCGGGGGTGTTATGAGCAGGGTTTGATGTTAATGAAAATATACCGGGCGGAAAACTTCATTCTCTTCAGGTGAGATTATTCTTGCCCTAAACACCCTGATGATTTTGGGTGCAGCTTTTAAATTTGGTATCGAAAGCGGTATGTATTCCATTCTTGTATATTTCGTCGCTTTAAAAACAACGAATTATGTGGTAGACGGTTTCGAATTTAGCTCTGAGTATTGTATCGAGACACAATCTTATAAAAGAAGTAATCGTAAATGACTTTGGAAAAGCCCTTACCGTATACAAAGGCGTAAGGGGATACCTGCCAAATACCAATTTTTTCGATCACCGGATTGTGATATAATTATGGTTGTGGTAACACGATTGGAAATATACCGCATTAAAGAAGCTGTAATGAAGATAGATCCCAAAGCTTTTCTTTTTATGAACAGCATAAATGAAGTGAAACATATATGACAGGCCCAAAATAACCGTAAAACCTGCATGCTGCTTTCCAATATGTCCGGTAATACAAATTATTTACGACCCATAATCCTATTTATCACAAAAAAATCAAATGTCGAACGCTGAACTTGACAACCTTAAATACCCGGTAGGCAAATATTCTCAGGCAGAGGAAATAACAAAGAGCGTATTGGAAAAATGGATCTCTGAATTATCAGATTTTCCGGTTTCAATGGAAAATTTAATACTCAAATTATCCCAGGAACAACTTGAATGGCCATACCGCCCTGGTGGATGGAATATACGGCAGGTAGTTCATCATTGTGCCGACAGCCATATGAACAGCCTGATCAGGTTTAAACTGGCATTAACCGAGGAAAACCCGGTGATTAAACCCTATGAAGAACAACTGTGGGCTGAATTACCAGATTATCAGTCCCCTCTTAGATTCGCTAAACATTCTCAAAGATATGCACTGCCATTGGGTTGTATTATTGAAAAATTTAAGTGAAACGCAGTTCAACAGAACTTTTACTCATCCTTCAAGCAATAAAATATTTACATTGAAAGATGCCTTGGGACTTTATGCCTGGCACTCTAAACACCACCTGGCACATATAAAACAAGCCTTGCAGTACCAGGGAAAGTTTGATTGATTTTGTACTCAGTGCCTCGAAAAACAAAAAGACATTCCTTCCCATTACTCGGTATCAACTCAAAGAGCATAGATTGCCGAAAAGCCTTTTGTGCGGGCAGAACGAGCGTAAAGAAAATGTCCGGTGGACATTTTTAGCGAAAACGGGCCCAATGGCACTTGAATCACCTGCCAGTAAAGCCACATTTCCTTCAAAAAATAAAAAAGGCTCCCCATAAGTGAGAAGCCTTTTGTGCGGGCAGGACGGAGCGTAAAGAAAATGTCCGGTGGACATTTTTAGCGAACGGGCCAGATGGCGCTTGGATCGCCCGGCAGTAAAGCAGCATTCCTCCAGAAAACAAAAAAGCTTCAGTATGATCTGAAGCTTTTTGAATTTGTGCGGGCGAAGGGACTCGAACCCCCATACCGTGAGGCACTAGATCCTAAGTCTAGCGTGTCTACCAATTTCACCACGCCCGCTTTAGCGAGTGCAAATATAATTAAATTTATAAATTGCATGAGTGATTTTTAAAATAATTAAGCGTATCTCTTGCTTTCTGATACTGCCTGAAATTTTTTACTCAATAGCCCTTTCTGTCAGAACCTCTTTTATACATGCTTTCATAAAATCCTGTTTATTCAGTGCCAGTTCAGCAAACCTGAACAGACTAAAACACCGGTCCAGGTTTTGCAGTTCGTAGCTCACCTTATAATACCGGTTGTTCTCCAGATAATCTGTAAGGGCTCTTATCCCGTGCAAAAAGGGCATCAATACAACCCCGGATGGAAGTTGTTCTATTTCAGTTTTCTGCAATAAATTCTTGTTTAAAGCAATTCCTTCAATAAAGCTCCTGAACATCTTTTCATCAAAGTGGATCAATTCCAGGTTTCTTTCATCTTCAGGAGCACTATTCACAATGGTTCGCACCGCATCACCAAAGTCGTATAAAAATGTTCCCGGCATCAGTGTATCCAGATCGATCAGGCAGAGTGCCCGGTTATCCCTTGAAAACAAAATATTGTTCAGTTTGGTATCATTATGGCAAACCCGAACAGGCAATGCCGAAAAATTGATTTCCAGAAGTCCGCCTATGTTTTTTTTTACAAAATCAATGGCTTTTTTGGCCATTTCCACATTTTCAGGCCTGGCCTTTTTCAGGGCTTCACCAAACTGCCAAAAACGAAAATTCAGGTCATGAAAATTAGCCAGAGTTTCTTTGAGCAAAGTGGTATCAAAATCAGCCAGCAAATGGTGAAAGAGGCCAATAATGCGCCCTGCTTCCTTCGCTACCTCTGGGTTGCCGGTGGTATTAAAAACATGACTGTCTTCAATAAAGGTCATGAGCCGCCATACATCCCCGGCTCCTGTTCTGAAAACAGTACCTCCGTCTTTGGTTGATGATAAAATTATTTTTTTATAGCCCTCTCCCTTCAGCACTGGCAAAACCAGGTCAATATTATTAACCAGGGCCTCTACATTCTTGAAAACATGGGTATTTACGCGTTGAAGGATATACCTCGCCTTGCCATTTGAGGATACCATGAATGTATCATTAATGAGGCCATTAGAAAGTGTTTTGAACTCAAAATCCCCTGTAGGTATTTCAAAGTTTTCAAGGACCCGGTCTAAATTTTCCATAAAGGTGAGGGATACACATGTTGTGCGGCCAATTTCTCCAGGGTCTTCACAGCAATCTCCTTGTCATTGGCATAGGTTACTCCAAACCATGAGGAAACGGGTTCTGTAGCCTTTACCTTTATTTTTTTGTCAGCAATAAGATTTTGTATGACCCTGGGAATATAAATTTCGGTACTTTCAAGTTTTGATTCATTCGAAAGAAACCGGACCATTTCCTGTTCGATTTCCTCAAAAATTACAGGACTGCATATCCAGAGGTTCATAGAGACCCTTTCATCACCTGAAAACACGACATTCGTTTGATGATCTGCAATTGTACCTTCCTTTCTGTCAATGGTCAGGTATTCTGTAATATCCTTCAAATAGGGACCATCAAAATTACAGACGCCTCTGGCAACAGATCCGTAGTCAGACAAAGTCTTATTTAGCGTGTAGGGAACTGTGCCAAAAAGAGAATTTTTTTCTTCCCGGTCTATAAATTCTGAAGCATTCTTAAACGCATCCCTTCCATAGAAATCATCTGCATTGATTACCACAAAATAATTGTGAATGTATTTTTTTGTGACCCAAACCGCATGTGCTGTTCCCCATGGTTTGGTTCTCTCTATGGTGCCGGCAGGTTTTATGGGCAGATCAGTGATCACTTGCGGAACTACATCAATTTTGATCATGCTTTGGCAATCTTTTTTCTAAATAATTTTTTATGTCTTCTGTAAACTGTTCTCTGGTAACCACTACAATATGATCAAAACCATTTTCGATGGCATCGTAAATACTGAACTCAAATAAAAATTCTTTATTTGGCCCCAATTCGTCAAACTGTTTCAGAGCTCCATATCGACTTCCGCTGCCGGCAGCCATGATTAGTAATGTTTTTCTTGCCATTTTTTATTCCATTAAAAAGTGTCTTTCATCCAGTTATAGGGTTCCCGTTTTTCCCACAGCCCCTTTGTGAAGTCCGGAAATTCCTGTGGTGCATTGTTATTGGCAATTGATGCTTCCGATAGGGGGGTAACGGCACTCCAGGCCGCTGCATCATACACATCCATGGGAGGCGCTATTTTTGCTTTGCCGATTCCACAAAGGAATGAAGCACAAAAAAATCCATTCCTCCATGACCTGATCCTTCGGCATAAGTACCGTATTTTTTCCAGAGCGGATGGTCATATTTTTTCAGCCATTCTGTATCGGGTTCCCATTCGTGTGCAGGTGACTTCCCTTCTACAAATATTCTGTCTCCGTCATTCTCCCAAATGCCTTTGGTACCCTGTACCCGAAAGCCCAAAGAATACGGCCTTGGAAGGTTGGTGTCATGGGTGATCAGAATGGTTTCTCCATGTGCAGTATTAATGGTACTGGTGATCACATCCCCTAATTTAAAATTAACTTTCGTGTTGGGGTGATCTTTGCCTCCCACCTCAACGATATAATTGTGAAGCCCCCTGCTTTTGGTAGCATGGAAGTGAGCGAAAGAAACCTGTTACCCCTGTTGATATTATTCATTACGGCAACGGGCCCGAGACCATGTGTAGGATAAACATCCGCATTTTGTGTTATGGAATGCAGGGTTCTCCATTTTGCTTCGGAATTGCCCTTTTCACCAAATTCTGCTCCCCTGCCATAAGCCGTTTTACCGTCATTAAATTTTACAAACCGCAGGTCATGCTGATAACCACATCTGAAATGAACCAGCTCACCAAACACGTCCTGTCTCACCATATTTAATACCGCCATGATATCCCTCCGGTAATTCACATTTTCCAGTATCATCAGGTGGGTGCCGGTTTTTTCGTGGGTATTAACCAGGCCCCAGCATTCATCGAGCGTACTGGCTGCAGATACCTCAAGTCCGGTATACTTTCCTGCAAGCATCGCATCAGTAGCCATTTTTGCGTGCCAGATCCAGGGTGTCGAGATAATAACAGCATCGACATCCTTTAAATCCAGCAGGTTTTTGTAATCAAGTTCGTTTTTACCAAATACCTGCGGCCTTTCCATAGCTGCTTTGCTGATCAAATCTAAGCAAAGGTCTATCCTAACAGGGTCAATATCACATATTGCTGTAATGAGGACATCTTTTCTCAATAACAGGTTCTCCAGGTGGTTGGTTCCCCTCAGTCCTACCCCGATCATGGCGACCTTTAGCTGCGCTGATTTCTCGTTTCTACTGAACAATAATTCAGGCCAAAAGGATAATCCGATTCCCGCTGCAGTTGTATTTTTTAAAAAATTTCTTCTTGAACCCATCTGTTTTTTATCTATTTACCTCGCTTTAAATACAAGCTAAAAATAGGTATTTTTAAGTAATTATTCTTCTTTCTTTATACACAATCCATCCATTTTTTTGCGGCTCTGTATCTCTAATAATGGCCTATCTTTTTCTATCTTTGTTAAAACTAAATTCCAACTTAAATGACATCACTTCAAAGTTATATCGGTCAAAATAAACAAAGATTTCTGGATGAACTCTTTGAACTGTTGAAAATTCCATCCATCAGTGCAGATAAAAAATATGAAAAAGATATTTCCGCAACTGCCGAATTTGTAAAAAATTCCCTGTTGAAAGCCGGCTGCAATAAAGTGGAGATCTGCGAGACAAAAGGCTACCCCATTGTTTACGGTGAGCATATCATCGATGAGAAACTGCCTACGGTTCTTGTTTATGGACACTACGACGTACAACCACCTGATCCAGTCAATTTATGGAAATCACCTCCATTCGAGCCTGTAATCAAAAAAACTGAACTGCATCCTGAAGGAGCAATTTTCGCAAGGGGATCCTGTGATGATAAAGGGCAATTTTATATGCATGTAAAAGCTTTTGAGTACATGGTAAAAAATGGTATGTTGCCTTGTAATGTCAAATTCATGATCGAAGGGGAAGAAGAAGTGGGTTCACCAAATCTGGGTTTGTTTGTTAAGGAAAACCAGAAAAAACTGAAAAATGATGTCATCCTGATTTCCGATACTGGAATGATCAGCAACCAGCAACCCTCCATCACTACAGGACTTAGAGGGCTCAGCTATTTGGAAGTGGAAGTGACCGGTCCGAACAGGGACCTGCATTCGGGCTTATATGGTGGTGCTGTAGCCAATCCTGTCAATATACTCGCAAATATGATCGCCTCCCTTCACGATAGAGATAACCGAATCACCCTACCCGGCTTTTATGACAAGGTGATAGAAGTTAGTACGAAAGAAAGGGCTGAAATGGCCAAAGCCCCATTCTCTCTGGAGGACTATAAAAAAGCACTGGATATCGGGGATATTTATGGTGAAAAAGGTTTTAGCACTAACGAGCGGTCTACTATCCGACCTACCCTTGATGTCAATGGAATTTGGGGTGGCTATACCGGAGAAGGCGCAAAAACTGTTATCGCATCCAAGGCATTTGCCAAAATATCCATGCGGCTGGTGCCTGATCAACATCCGGACGAGATCACAAAATTATTTACGGATTATTTCATTAGCCTAGCACCAAAGAGTGTTACCGTAAAAGTTACACCACACCACGGAGGTTTTCCTTATGTTACGCCTATTGATAATATTGGCTATCAGGCAGCCAATGCAGCATATACCGAAACATTCGGTGTTCCTGCCATCCCTCAAAGGTCAGGCGGAAGCATTCCTATAGTCTATCTGTTCGAGAAAGAATTAAAAAGCAAAACCATTTTGATGGGCTTTGGTCTCGACAGTGATGCCATACATTCACCCAATGAGCATTTTGGCGTTTTTAATTACTTAAAAGGAATAGAGACAATTCCTCTATTCTATCAGAAATACACTGAACTTTTTCAAGCTGCCAAAAAATAGCCCACACCGGCTTTTTCTGATAACAATAAAACCCTGAAGTGTTCTTCAGGGTTTTTAATTTTAATGAGCCAACCAAAATTGTTTAAGTTTCTTTTTTTACTAAGCAGTTTTTCAAGGTTATTGGCCTGCCTTTTTTTTAAAATATTTAACAAAACTTTATCATCACATGTGTTACATTTGGGCAACATGATCGACTTATCCCTCGTTATATATTGTTAAACCCTCCTCAATATGCTAAAAAAATTCTTTTGGATGTGCTCCGGCGCAGACCCGGATCTGCTGCAAAGCTGCTCAAAATCTGAACAGATAAAATTCGCCGGTATTGGCGGAACCGTATTTTTTACAGCAGTTATGGCTTTTCTGGCCTCTGCTTATGCCCTGTTCACCGTCTTTGAAAACTATTATGCAGCGATTGGTTTCGGACTCCTTTGGGGCCTTCTCATTTTTAACCTTGACCGGTTCATTGTCTCTACCATAAAAAAACAGGGCAATTTCAAAAAAGAACTGGTGCAGGTTGTTCCAAGGATACTTTTGGCCGTTATTATTGCGGTGGTCATCGCCAAGCCCCTGGAACTTAAAATATTTGAAAAAGAGATCAATCAGGTATTGCTGAAACAGAAAAATCAGCTGACCCTTGATAATAAAGATCAGATTGCACTGCAATACACCCCGCAAATTACCCGTATCACAGATGAGATCGGTCAATTGAAGAATGAAATAACAAACAAAGAGGGGGAAATGAATCAATTGTACGGTACCTATATCGCTGAAGCGGAAGGCACTGCGGGAACTTTAAAACTCGGAAAAGGACCTGTTTATAAGGAAAAAAGAAAAGCACGATGCTACTTTACAGGAGTTAAAAGTGCTGAAAGAGACCAACCTGCCAAAAATAACTGAAAAAGAAGGTGAACTGGCGGGCCTCAGGGCCAAACAGGCAGAACAGGCAAATACCACACAACCCGTCATAGACAATTTTGACGGCCTGATGGCGAGGATCAACTCACTTAATGAACTGCCTCCCATGCCTTCCTTATTTATTTTTCTCTTGTTTCTCGCCATTGAAACTGCACCGATCTTTTCAAAACTGATGTCTCAGAAAGGGGAATACGATATCAAACTGGCCATGGAGGAAGATGCCCTATCTGTACTCGAAAAACAACAGAGGTTGCAAAGAGACTTATTGTTAAAAACAGATATCGATTTGAATGAGCAGGTGTATTACGAGGTGACGAAGGATGAAGAAACCTATGCTTACAAAAAACAAAAAGCCAAAGATATTTTGCGTTTGCAAACCGATCATTTTTTTAAGAAACAAACTGATATACTAAAAAGTTAGTTTTTTTCAATAAATCAAATCCGATAAATACCTGCTGACAATTGACCGTCAGGACTTTTTATGTTATTGCTCAAATTATGCCTCTCCAGCAAAAAGATCGGGAAGGCGCTAAGGAAATTATTTTTTATATTCGTATAAATTATTTCTGAACGGATGAAAAAATCTTTTTTAATCATTTTTGCCATTTTCATGATCGCATGCGGGCCGGACAAAAAAGAAGTATCTGTTCCTGAATTAAATTTACCTGAAGATGGCAAGTCCACCTTATTAACAGTTGATTTTAATGGTCTGGAACCGTATTTGAACAAAGCAGATGACAAGACCTATATCGTAAATTTTTGGGCTACCTGGTGCAAACCCTGCGTTGAGGAACTTCCCTATTTTGAACAGGCCGGAAAAAAATACAAGGACCAGAATGTCGAAGTACTGTTGGTGAGCCTTGATTTTCCGAATCAGGCAGATACGCAACTAAAACCTTTTATTGAAAAAAATAAAATCGCATCACCTGTCATTTTATTAAATGATCCTGACCAGAATAGCTGGATATCAAAAGTCGATTCAAGCTGGACAGGAGCTATTCCGGCAACCCTGATCTTCAATAAAAATAAAAAGGTCTTTTATGAAAAATCCTTTACTCTAGAAACCTTAGAAAATGAAATAAATAAATTCTTAAACCCATTAGCCATGAAAAAAATACAATTAATTTTTGCATTTATTTTTATAGCCGCACTTACTTCCTTTGGTTTAAAAGCTCCTGAATCCGGTTATAAAGTTGGCGATACTGCCGCTGATTTTAAATTGAAAAATACCGATGGAAAAATGGTTTCGCTGAGCCAGTACAAAGATGCCAAAGGCTTTATTGTTGTTTTTACCTGCAATACTTGTCCGTATTCAGTTGCTTACGAAGACCGTATTATTGCTCTTGACAAAAAATACAAGCCAAAAGGATACCCGGTTATTGCCATTAACCCCAACAATCCCGCAAAATCCAAAGGAGATAGTTTTGACGAAATGGTAATCAGGGCCAAGAAAAAAGGATTTACATTCCCTTATCTGATAGACGATGGCCAAAAGGTCTATCCTGTTTACGGTGCCATGAAAACCCCGCATGTTTACATTTTAAACAAGGAAAATAATGCCTTGAAAGTTGCTTATATAGGTAGCCATTGACAATAATTATTCCGATGCGGCTGCCGCAACGGAAAAATACGCAGAGAAAGCCGTCGATGCACTTCTTAACAAAAAGAAAGTAAATCCAAATACTACCAAAGCGATTGGCTGCGGTATCAAAAAATAATAAATTTATTGTCAACTGCCAGCTGGTAATGTGCCGAATAACTGCGTATGAAAACTGAAGGAAAAAAGATTGATATACCATTGGCGCAGGACATCCTTAGGGACAATTATAATACAGAAGGAGAACTATCACATTTACCCGGCGAGATCGATTTTAATTTTCTGGTGAAAGCCAAGGGCCTTCCGGCATACATATTAAAAATTTCCGAAATTGATCAGGACCTGTCTTATACCGATTTTCAGGTAAAGATTTTAACTTTTCTCTCCATCTAAGAAGATTCTAGGTCTGACCTCCCCAAAATTAATTCCAAATAATACTGGGGCAGGCCTGTTATCGAGATACCTGACCAAGATGGCAAAAAAAGAATACGTACGTCTCCTGAAGTCGGGTTCCCCGGAAGGTTGTGGAGCAGTGTGAATCCGGTTCTGCAAACTGAGGTTCGACTAGGCAGGTCATTGGGATTGATTTCAGGCGTGCTGAGTTCTTTCAGCCATCCTGCAGCTCACCGCAGTTTGGACTGGGATATCGCAATGGGCTTATGGACCAAAGACCATCTGAAACTTTTTGCAGCAGATCAACGAGGAGTCCTCAGTCATTTTCAGCAATTATTTGAAAAGGAAAAACCCTTTTATGACCAACTCAGAAAAGCAGTCGTCCACAATGACAGCAATGACAATAATATTGTTGTTTCAGAAGATCTGATCCACCCGAAAATAAATGCAGTCATTGACTTTGGAGATTCAGTTTATACCGAGACCATCAAACTATCTCGCCATAGCCTGCTGGCCTACTGCCATTATGAATGACCCTGATCCCATTACAGGCAGCCTTACCCATTGTGAGAGGCTATCACAACGCCTTTGCCCTGGAAGAAAAGGAACTGACACATCTGTATACGGCCATAGGAATGCGCCTGGTTATCTCTGTCACAAAATCCGCCATCAACAAGACCAAAGAACCCGAAAATGCGTATTTGCAAATTAGTGAAATACCTGCCTGGGAGCTTTTACAAAAATGGAAAACTGTCGATCCGGAATTCGCCCATTACAGTTTCAGGATGCCTGTGGTTTTCATGCCCATCCGCAAGAGGCTGCATTTCATGAATTTGCCCGGAACAGGACCTGTACTTTAGAAACACTTTTCCCTGCAAGCAATAAAAAAGACGTTTACCCCGTGGACCTGAGCGTTTCGAGCAAATGGATGGGCCATGAACTTGAATTTGATGACCCGGAATGGTTTCAGTACAAAATCAATACCCTGCAAAAAAAGCAAGCGGGAAAAATTATAGCAGGAGGTTACCTGGAACCCAGGCCATTTTACACAACTGCTGCCTATGAAAAAATCGGTAACCAGGGAAAAGAAAGGCGCACCGTGCATTTGGGAACTGATTTTTGGTTACCGCGCCTAACACCTGTGCATGTAATGTTTGAAGGGGAGGTCGTCACCTCGGTATATGATGGACTTGATAAAGGGTATGGCGGACTGATCATTATCAAACACACGATAGACAAAGTGAGCTTTTTTACACTTTACGGACACCTGAGCAAAGAAAGTATTTCCAATAGAACGCCTGGAGAAACTATAAAAAAGGGGGGATTTCTTGGAGTATTGGGAAACTATCAGGAAAATGGCCATTGGACACCTCACCTGCACTCTTCAGTCAATGCTATCAATACTGGGATTATAAATGATTTTCCCGGTGTTGCATTTCACAACCAAATAGAGGTATGGAAAAGCATTTGCCCTGATCCTAACTTGTTCTTCGGGTTAGAATCACTTAAAAATAAGGCATTTGAAGGAAAAAGTGAGATACTTCAAGATCGAAAAGATCATCTCGGCAAAAGTTTAAGCCTTCAGTACAAAGATCCGATTCATGTGGTTAGAGGGGCTGGTGCCTATCTGATGGATTTTTACGGCAGAAAATATTTGGATACGGTAAACAATGTTGCCCATGTGGGCCATGAAAAATTTCAAGGGAGTTAAGGCAGGGCAGAAACAAATGGCGTTGCTCAATACCAATACCAGGTATTTACACGAAAATATCAATCTTCTGACCCGGGAATTGCTGAGGAAACACTGCCAAAAGAATTGTGTGTCGTCCATTTTGTGAATTCAGGCAGTGAGGCTAACGAGCTGGCTATAAGAATGGCCAGGGCAGTCACCGGTGAGAAAGATTTTATCGCTTCCCCAGGTTGGTTATCACGGAAACACAAATGCCTGCGTGGATGTGAGTTCTTATAAATTTGACGGCAAAGGCCGAAGAGGAAAACCTGAATATACCCATATTTTCCCCTTGCCGGATGCCTTTAGAGGAAAATATCGAGGTAATAACTCGGGAGTACAATATGCGGAAGATGTTCAAAAATGCATAGAAACCATCCTTAAAAAAGGACGTCGCCCGGCAGGAATGATCATCAGAATCCATTGGCATTCAGCTGCGGAGGGCAGATTGAATTACCAAAAGGATTTCTGAAAAGTGCATTTTCATATGTACGAAAAGCAGGTGGTGTATGTATATCTGACGAAGTACAAACCGGTTGCGGCCGTGTTGGTGAAACTTTTTGGGGATTTGAATTGCATGAAGTAATTCCTGATATCGTGACCATAGGAAAACCATTGGGAAATGGGCATATCCTGTTGCTGGCCGTGGTGTGCACCCGAGAAATAGCTGAAAAGTTTGCCAATGGCATGAAGATATTAACACCTTTGGCGGAAATCCCGTTATCCTGCGCCATTGGAACAGCTGTATTGCAGGTTGTTAAAGAGGAAAAACTGCAGGTAGCAGGCTCTTTTAACCGGCAATTATTTGAAATCGGAATTGAACAAACTGGCTCAACGAATTACCAATCATAGGAGATGTTCGCGGACAAGGATTATTTCTTGGATTTGAATTGGTTTCAAAGGAAATGAAGCCTCTGGGAGATCATGCTTCCTATCTGACAAACCGGATGAAAGACCTGTATATTGATGAGTTCAGACGGTCCGGATAACAACGTGCTAAAAATTAAACCACCCCTGGTCTTCAACAAAGAAAATGCGATGGAATTAATTACCTGCCTGCGCAGGGTTTTGCAGGAGGATTTTATGAAAGCCGCTTATTAAATGTGTATATTTATTCAACTAAATTAAAATAATATGAAGCACTGTATCCTTATTATTGCCCTTCTGATTTATTCTCAATCCTTTTCACAAAACGAGGCTCAGGATAAAGAAGCAATCCTGAATGTGTTGAGCGAGCAAAAAGCTGCCTGGAATAAAAATGACATCGAAGGATTTATGGCAGGATACTGGATTTAGATGATCTTAAATCTTTGGAGCCACAGGAGTAACTTCCGGTTGGGAGCAAACACTGGCAAATTACAAAAAGCGCTATCCTGGTCCTGAACACACCGGCAATCTCGAATTTAAAATCCATGAAGTATTCAAAATTAATGCAGATGCCTATTATGTGATGGGTGAATTCTTTTTAACCCGCACGGTGGGCAATGCGAATGGAATTTTTATGATCATCTTTAAGAAGATCGATGGGACCTGGAAAATAATTGCTGATACTTCTTGTTAAATAGACACGATACTGACAGTTTCAAATCCGGTTAACGGATATAAAATGGAAAAGAATACTATCAATTGGGGGATCATCGGAGTTGGCAATGTGTGCGAAAAAAAAAGCGCTCCGGCCTATCAGAAGACAGTGGGTTTTAAACTGAAAGCTGTCATGCGCAGAGATCTCTCAAAGGCAGGGAGACTTCGCTTTGCGACATGGTGTTGAAAGATTTTACGATGACGCTGAACAGTTGATAAATGACCCTGAGATCCATGCCATTTATATCGCCACGCCGCCAGACACTCATTTGTACTATGCCTTAAAAGTTGCTGAAGCAGGTAAAATATGCTGCGTTGAAAAACCCATGGCTGTAAATTATACAGAATCCTTGCAAATGCTAAACGCATTTTCAAAGAAGAAAATTCCGCTTTTTATTGCCTATTACCGAAGGTCATTGCCCAGATTTAATCAGATAAAAAAATGGCTGGAAGATGAGGAAATTGGCCAGGTAAGACATATTCATTGGACACTCTGTGAACCTCCAAACAAACTAATAGACAGGAAAGGAAATTACAACTGGCGAACCGATGCGAACATTGCTTTAGGCGGCTATTTTGATGACCTTGCTTCACACGGACTGGATCTTTTTCATTATTTGCTGGGCGAATTTAAGGCGGTTAGCGGCCATAGTATGAACCAGCAAAATTTGTATTCAGCCAAAGATGCTGTCGCGGCTTCATGGATACATAAGAGTGGTGTTACCGGAACGGGCGCCTGGAATTTTGGAACCCGGCAAAAAGAGGATACTGTGACTATTTATGGAGAAATGGGAACGATCATCTTTTTCTGTTTTCAAAGAAGCTCCTGTACAGCTTTCCAATGATAAGAAAAAGAAAGCTTATACCTCGAAAATCCTGAAAATATACAGTTGTACCATGTTCAAAACATGAAAGACCATCTCGACGGAATCATAGAACATCCCTCAACAGGAATTACAGGTCTTCACACCTCTTGGGTAATGGATAAAATTCTCGGCAAACTTGTTTAATGTCGGGCAGGCAAGTCAAGCTTTTTGCTTAATTTTGCCACATGAACAATAGTTCTTCACTCAAAAAAACCGGCATGAAATTTCTAAAAATTTTAGGAATTTTTTTGCTGATTATCCTTGCCATTTATCTGGCTTTGGGAATATATCTTTCAACTCAAAAAGATAAAATACTCGATGAAGTCAACGCTTTTACCAAAGAAAAGTTTAAAGGAGACATTGCTATTGGCGATTTAAATATTTTATCACTGAAGTATTTTCCAAGCCTGGCCATAGAAATCAAAAATGTGGTGGTGAAAGACAGTTTATGGGCAGTTCATAAAAATACTTTAATTACCTCTGACGAGGTATATGCCAAGATATTTCCCTGGGGAATTTTATTTGGAAATCTCGAGATCAATAACATTACCCTGAAAAATGCGGTTCTGGATATCCATATTGACGGGAATGGTTACAGCAATATGTCGGCTTTTGACCTGAAAAAGAAAACAGTAAAAAAGGGAGATGAAAAGACCTCCCTTTTAAGCCCTTCCATTGACAAAATTGTGTTTCAAAATGTTACTTTAAGCTCAGCCAATGAGCTGAAAGGAAAGTCATTCAGCCTTACAATCAAATCGTTAAAGGCGACGATCAATCAATTAAATAATGGCTGGGATGCCAAAATCAAGTTGAATTCGCGTATCAATGACCTCACCTTCAAAAAAAAACGGCAGCTTTGCAAAAGATATGGACCTGAAGAGTGGACTTGAGCTCAAATATGATCCAAATGCAAAAAATATACTACATATTACCAGTGATGATTTTACTATAGAAAAGAACAAATTCACCCTGGATGCCAATTTCGGAATTAAAGGCAATTCAAAGTTCATAATCAAACTCTCACATCCATCAATATACTTTAAAGAAGCTTCCGCCATAGTATCAAACAATATCAAAAGCAAATTGGATAAGTTTGATCTGAAAGATCCATTCGAAGTAACCTGTACGATCAGCGGAGATCTGAAAGTTAAAAATACAACGAAAATACACGTGCTGGCCCCTGTAAAGAACAATGAATTTACTGCTGTGGATCAATTGTTTACAAACTGCAGTTTTACCGGGGAATTTACAAATCACTACAATGATGACGGACCCTATGATAATTACAATTCAGCCATACTCCTTCGCGATTTTAAGGGAGAGCTCGAGTCTATCCCTTTTGTAACAAAAGATTTGATGGTTTTTAATTTAAAGCAACCGGTGGCTTCCGGGTCTGTTGAATCTAATTTTGACATAAGTAAGTTAAATGCTTTTTTTAAAGATGATTTTTTGAAATTTACCAAGGGCTCAGCAAAATTTAATGTAAAGTTCAGAAGCGATGTCGTCAACCTCAAGATCTCCAAGCCCTTTATTGAGGGCTTCATAACAATTGAACCCAGCGATTTTACTTATGTTCCAAAAAACTTAGCGTTTAAAAACGATTTCAATGAATCTTGAATTTACTTCAGATAAATTAATTGTCAATAATATTACCCTGGGCACCACACAAAGCGTCATTGAGATCAAGGGATTTTCGGACGACTTTATGGAATTTTACTATAACCATCCAGAGAAAATTGTCTTGAATTGCGAAGCTTATAGTAAAAATATTAATCTGCAGGATTTCTTGTTTTTATTAGAACGTTCCAATCCGAATGAACCGGAAAAAAAAGACAATAGTTTTTTTAAAAATGCTTTGAATGCCCGATAGTATAAGCGCCAAAGTAAAAATAGATCAATTAAAATATAAAAAATTTATTGGAAAAAATGTAAGTTTGCGCAATTGGACATTGTGAATGAGCAGATCATTTTAAAACAAGTGTCGGTCAATAGCTGCAAAGGCAGTTTATTTATTCAGGCAAAAATAATCAGCGGTAAATCTGGCAATCCATTTGACCTGATGCTAAAGGCGAGCAATATAGACGCCCAAATGCTTCTTAATTCCTTTGACAATTTTGGTTCAAAAACGCTCACCGGTAATACAATACGCGGGGTGACTTCCCTGTCATTAGATGTTAATGGGAAAGTTGCGAACGGAAATCTGGTGGAAAAGTCTCTAAAAGGCGACATCAATTTCAAACTGACCAAGGGTGCCTTTGTAAATTTTGAACCAATTGAAAAAATTGGAAAATATGTCTTTCCCAAAAGAGATTTCAAAAACATACAAATTGACAATTTAAAAGGAAATATGACAATAAATAAGGGGATCATTACATTGGAGCCCATGAATATAAATACAAGCGTTCTCAATCTGGACCTTGCCGGCGACTATGGGTTAAAGGGAGGTACAGACCTGCAGGTAGATGTGCATTTAAGAAATCCTAAAAAAGATGAAGATGAGCTCAACAAGGAGGCGAAGAAAAAACAGAAAAAAAGGTACTACCATTCACCTTAATTTAGTAGATGATAACAAAGGGGGTTCAAAAATAAAGCTGAAAACCAAAAACGAAAAACTCATTTAATTCTTACTTCTGTGTCATTATTTTTCAATATTGCCTGCAGAAGTCTATTATCCTATCTGTTTCCTTTAATCAGGGATTCTATCTCATCAATTTCTATGGGCATACTTGCTGTCAAATTAAGATTTCCTGTTTTTGTGATCAGATAATCATTTTCAAGTCTGCAACCAATTCCTTCTTCAGGTATGTAAATACCTGGTTCACAGGTAAATACCATTCCGGGCTCAAAGGGCCTCGTGTATAAACCTACATCGTGCACATCCAAGCCAATATGGTGTGCTGTTCCGTGCATAAAGTATTTCTTGTAAAGGGGTTTATCGGGGTCCTGAGCTTCTACTTCCTCTTTATTTAAAAGTCCGAGTTTAATTAATTGCGCTTCTACGAGCAATGCCATTTTCGCTTCATATTCGGCAGAAACAGCGCCTGGTTTTAATAATTTTGAACCCTCTTTCAGGCAATGAAGTACCGCATTGTACACTTCCTTCTGACGCTCTGAAAATTTACCATTTACCGGAAAGCAGCGGGTAGTATCAGAATTATAGTTGCCATAACATACACCAAAATCCATAAGGACCATCTCGCCATTCTTACATTCCGAGCGATTGCTATTGTAATGCAGGGCACAGGCATTGGCACCCGAAGCAACAATGGGTAAAAATGCGTGGCGTTTGGCACCCTTTCTAACCAATTCATAAGTGAGCTCTGCTTCCAGTTCATATTCCATTATTCCCGGTCTCACTGCATTTAAAACTCTTTTAAAGCCTCCAACACTGATATCGGCAGCTTTTTTAATAAACGCGACCTCTTCTTCCGATTTTATTTGTCTTAGTTCGCGCGTTATTACGGCAGCCCTATTGTAATTGTGCAGGGGGTATCTATCTTTGCAATGAGTGATCATCCTATCCTGACGGGTATTCATTTCAGCAGTCAGTGTTTTCTTATGCTCGTTATGGCCAAGATAAAATGTATCGGCCTCAAAGGCCATATATTGAAGCGCCAATTCAAACTCTTTAACCCATTTTACATTTTTTACTCCGGAAACCATTGTGGCCTGTTCTTTGGTGAGTTTGTCTTTCTTCCCATATTTTGATAGTGTCATTGGTTTCCTTTAAAAAAAGCATTTCACGGTTTTCGGGCAACACTGCATCAGGATATAGCAACAGTACAGATTCTTCCTGATCAATACCACTCAGATAGAAGTAGATCATTATTCTGGGTGAAACCCATCATATCATCTGCATTATTCGGCATAATATCATTCGATGTAAAAATAGCAATGGAATTGGCTGCCATTTTTTTTACAAAATTCTGGCGGTTCTTAATAAACAATTCTGAAGGAAGGGTTAGGTCTTGCATAACAATGAATTAATTTTTTCGGTCCACGGCAAATGGAGCTATATTTAATGAAGTTTTTTTGTCAGATATTATCTCAGAAACCAGTTTTCCGGTTGCTGTAGCCATAGACCAGCCCATCATGGCATGACCACTTGCAACAGTTAAATTTTTGCAGCGATCAGATTTTCCAATGTAGGGAAGTCCGTCAAAAGACAAGGGCCTCAAACCAAAAGAGGCATGTTCCTTTTCTTCTGAAGAAAGCTCAATTTCCGGATAATACCTCTTGGCTGCGCGCGCAATTGCCTCAACCCTGGTTCTATTCAGATTATCATTAATTTCGGTGATCTCCATAGTTCCGGCAAAGCGGGTAAATCCGTTCATAGGCGTAATGGCTACCTTTGCTTCAGCCAGAATTGCAGGAAGGGTTATGCCCGTAGGTTTTTTCCGGTTGATCGCATAGCCTTTGCCTGCCTGCATTAAAATTTCAAAACCCAGTTTTTTGCTGATTAGTCCGCTCCATGCACCTGCGGCCAAAACAAATTCATCTGCTTTCAGGCTTTGTTTGCTTGTTTGGATGGAAGTAATTTTCCCCTTAGTCAAAGTCAGGTCAGTCACTTCTTCATTCCTTATGATCTCAACACCCATTGACAACAAATACTTTTTCATTTCCTCCATAAATTCAAGGGGAGTTGTGTGCTGGTCACATTTGAAATAAGTTGCCCCAATCGCTTCTATTTTTACATTTGGTTCCAGTTTTTTTAGCTCAGTCATGCTTAAGACCTCAGCATCCAAACCTGATTGCCTGGCTAAGTCAATTAGTTTGATCTCTTCTTCCAACATTTTTTCTGTCTGACATAACATTAAAAGTCCCTTTTTTACATAATGAAACTTAAAGTTTTCAGTTGTTTTTATCTCTTCCATCAGATTCTGGCTGAGTAAGGCAATAGATTTGATCACGGGAATTGCTTTGCTTACATGGGCAGCGTTACAGGATTTGTTAAACGCCCAAACCCACTTTAAAAAATCAGGTTCAAGCCGCGGTTTTATATAAAGTGGACTCGCGGGATTGAGCATCCATTTTATGCCCTTCTTCATTACTCCCGGCGCTGAAAGGGGTATTAGATGGCTCGGCGATAAATAGCCTGCGTTAATATAGGATGCCCCCGAATCCAGATTTGACTGATCGACGATGGTAATCTGGTGGCCCTCTTTATGAAGATAGTATGCAGAACATAAACCAATTATTCCGCCTCCGATAATAATAATATTCTTGCTCATAAGAACAACTATTTTAAATGATACCGGCTTTTTCCGGTGTTAATTTGACGATAACTCAGATCACTTGAAATCCGAAGGCATAAGGATCATCCTCCTCATCAATTGTGATTGTGTTCCTTCCGTAAATTTTTGCCCATCCCTGAATACTGGGTATTATGGCAGGCCTTCCCCCAAGGCTGCTCACTTCCTCCACACGGCCTGTAAACTTGCTGCCGATATAACTTTCGTGGATAAAGTCCTCCCCTTTTTTAAGTTTGCCCTTGCTGTACAGTTGGGCCATGCGCGCAGAAGTACCTGTGCCACACGGACTTCTATCTATGGCCTTATCGCCATAAAAAACAGCATTGCGACCGGAGGAACTTGGGTCTATCGGGCTACCGGTCCACAACATATGGCTGACATCCCTTATACTTATGTCTTCCGGATGAACAAACAGATTCGGATATTTTTCATTGATCCGCTGCCTGACAACCTGTGAATACCTGATAATATCTGATGCCGTAAAATCCTGGACACCGGAAAAATTTTCCTGAGGATCAACTATTGCGTAAAAATTGCCCCCATAGGCGACATCAAAGGTCAGTTCTCCCAGCTCCGGACAAGACACGCTCAGTCCTTCTTCAGCCAAATAACTTTTTACATTGGTGAGTTTAACCCATTCCACTTTTTTGCCTTTTTTTTGGTAATCAATTTGTACGAGCCCGGCGGGAGCTTCCATTCTTATCTTCCCCGGAATTTTTGGCTTTATTAAACCTTCCTCAATGGCAATGGTAATGGTACCGATGGTTCCATGTCCGCACATGGGCAAACAGCCGGATGTTTCAATAAACAGGATCGCAAAATCATTTTCCGGATCGTGTGGCGGATATAAAATACTGCCGCTCATCATGTCGTGACCGCGAGGTTCAAACATCAGCCCTTTGCGTATCCAGTCGAATTCCTTTAAAAAATGCTGCCGCTTTTCACTCATGGTTTTTCCCAGTAGTTTCGGACCTCCTTCTTTAACCAACCTCACGGGATTGCCGCAGGTATGGGCATCAATGCAGACAAAAACGTTTTTGGTCATTTGTTTTTCTCAATGTAATTATTAACTCTTTCTTCCAGTATAGCCAGGGTTACTGTGCCTTGCTCCAATATGATCTCATGAAATTCTCGGATATCAAATTTTGCTCCCAAAGCCTCTTCTGCTTTTTTACGCAATTCCCTGATTTTTATTTCTCCCATTTTGTATGACAGGGCCTGCCCCGGCCATGAAATGTAGCGGTCGGTTTCTGTATTAATCTCATGGAGTGAAAGCGCTGTATTTGAAGACATATAGTCAACCACCTGTTCGCGTGTCCAGCCTTTTGCATGTATTCCGGTATCAACAACCAGGCGGCAGGCGCGCCACATCTCATAGGTCAGTTTTCCAAACTGCTCATAGGGGGTGGTATACATTCCCATTTCATCTGCCAAAAACTCTGCGTACAGGCCCCATCCTTCCCCATAGGCAGAAAGGTATAAATTCTTTCTGAATGCAGGAATACTATCGCCCAGTTCATTGTTCAGGCTTATTTGTAAATGATGTCCCGGGACTGCCTCATGGACAGTCAAGGCTGGCAGAGTATACAAGGTCCTGCTCGGCAGATCATAGGTATTCACCCAATAGTAACCCGGATCTGTACTGTTGGCTTCTGTTCCTATATAGCGGCCGGCCGTATATTTAGGAGCAATGGCATCGGGTACTGCTTCCACGCCATAGGGTTTTCGGGGAAGCGTTTTAAAAAATCTTGGCAACTGGGCATCTGCCCGCTTAGCCATATCGCGTGCAATCATCAGCAGGGCTTCCGGGGAGGCGGGATAAAACTGTTTGTCTGTTCTCAAGAAAGTAAAAAAATCCGAAAAAGTACCTTTAAAATTCACTTCCTGAATGATCCTTTCCATCTCAGCCTTTATGCGAGCAACTTCCTTGAGTCCTATTTGGTGAATATCCTCTGCAGTATATTTCGAGTTCGTGGTATAAAAGTTTATTCTGTTCTGGTACAAGGCCTTACCATCAGGAATTTCAGAAATCCCAATGCTCTTTCTTGTCTTAGGCAGGTATTCGGTTTCAAAAAACAATTTGATGCGTTTGAATTGCGGGATCACCTCTGTCTCAATCGCTTTTTGTGCCGCTATCAGCACAGAATCCTTCTGGCTTTCTGTCAGATCCTTTGGGAGATTGGCAAATGGTGTATAATAAAAGCTGTTCTTATAGTCCGAAACAATATGATCATTATAGCTGGATTCATATCCCTTAAAGATTACACCAGGCTGCACAACTCCTTTCTCTATGCCTTCCCTTAAATTTGCAAGATGCTGATCAACAAATTCCGGAATTGCATGCAGGGTTTTTAAATAAGCCTTGACCTGCTTGTAGTTCGTCAACGGTCTGACCTTATAGGCCAGGTCACTGTGAAATCCGGAATCAGACAACAGGGGATTGAGGTACTGTTCAAATTCATAATAATCGATTCGGTCCTGGAGGATAAAAGCCAACAAATCTGCTGAAATTTTATCAGTTTCACTGAGACCTTCTTTGTCTATTTTTGCCAGGGCTTCAAGTTTTGTTTTTGCAAAGGAAGCTTCTGCTTTAAAAAAATCTTTTGTAAAAATTCCTAAAGGATATACCTCTTTTTCGTATTTCTTATTGTGGTCTTCGACACTGGCAATAAGTTTTTTAAGCGCATCTGTGGGCTTTGAAACAGCCGCTTCCTTCTGATTGCAACCGCCAGTCAGGAATAATAAAATAATGAAAATACATTTCTTAAAGTAGGTCATAGAGCCATTTTTGTTTGCACATTATTAACCAATCTTGAGATCTTCAGGGGATTTCCATTTTTAAGCTCCTCTGGCAACAGCCTGTCCGGCCAGTCCTGAAAGCTGAATGGCCGTACCCAGCGTTTTATTGAATTGATGCCCACTGCGGTAAATCGGCTGTCAGTCGAGGCAGGATAAGGTCCGCCATGGGTCATAGAAGGACACACCTCCACCCCGGTCGGAACTCCGTTAAAAATAATCCGGCCTACCCTGTTCTGCAGTGCACCAATTAGGCGGGCATTTTCTGTTGCCTCTTTTTCCTCTGCCATTATTGTCCCCGTTAACTGTCCTTCAAGTTTTGAAATAATCTTTTCCATCTGATCTATATCCTCGCATTGCACTATAATTGAATAGGGTCCAAAGACCTCCTGATGCAATTGCGGGTTATCCAAAAAAACCTGAGCCCTTACCACAGCCAGGGTTTGTCTTGCATAATTTGTCTGGACTGCTGTATCAATAGCTGCCGCCACTGCTATGCCACTTTGAGAAAGTGCTTTTTCTCTATTTCTTTCATAGGCTCCAAGTATATTGGGATGCAGCATACACGATGGTTCTATCTTTATAATTTCATCTGATAAATTTTGAATGAACTGTTTTAATCCCTCATCCTCTACAGCGATCATCAATCCCGGATTGGTGCAGAACTGACCGCTGCCTGTGGTAATGGAAATGGCATACATTTTAGCAATTTCCATTGACCTAACCTTTAGGGCTTCAGGCAAAAGAACTACCGGATTAATACTTCCCATCTCTGCAAAAACCGGAATGGGTTCCTCCCTTTGAGCAGCCAAATTGTATAGTGCTCTGCCGCCACCCATACTTCCGGTAAAACCAACTGCTTTTACTCCCGGATGTCTTACAAGTTGGCCACCAACTTCTGTACCGCTGCTGTTCAAATTTGAAAAAACACCCTCGGGCATTCCTGTTTTTTGAGCTGCTTTTATAACTGCCGAGGCGATGAGTTCGCCGGTGCCGGCATGCATGGGATGAGATTTTACGATCACAGGGCAGCCTGCTGCCAGAGCAGAAGCAGTATCTCCGCCTGCGGTGGAGTAAGCCAATGGGAAATTGCTGGCTCCAAAGACCACCACCGGGCCCAGGGCTACCAACATTTTACGCAGGTCAGGTTTCGGAACCGGCTGTCTGTCGGGAATGGCTGTATCAATGCTCGCCTCGAGCCAGCTGCCTTCTTTTAATAAATTAGCGAAGCTGCGCAGTTGAAATACCGTGCGTCCCCGTTCTCCTGCTGCCCTTCCCTGAGGCAAACCCGATTCGGCACAGTAGGTCTGTATCAAAAGATCACCCAGCGCCTCAATTTCGTTGGCTATTTCATCTAAAAAAACACTTTTCTTTGTTCCGGAGATATTTCTGAAGGTTTTGTATGCCGCTTCTGCCAGCCCAAGGGCCTCATGGATTTCGGCTGCTGAGGCTTCGTAAAAGAGCGGCTCATTTTCTTTATTGGTTTGCGGATTGAAGGTTTTGAAAGTGATCTTTCCCGCTGATGACAGCCTGCTGCCAATATAATTTTTACCAGTGATCATGGAACTCATATTAAATTCTCAAATTTCTTTTTATAAAATTAGGGGAATCCGGCAACATTATAATAAATATTTATCCACATTTGGTCTGCTTTTCAGACTGTCCTGAATAATTCCCAATACCTTCTTCCTTTCCTCACCCACCAGTGGTAACCGGGGTTCACGCACAAACTCTGTTCCTATGCCCGTGGCGACTTCTGCCAGCTTGATATTTTGTACCAGTTTGGTATGGATATCCAGTTCCAAAAGTGGCAAAAACCAGCGGTAGATCGCTACAGCCTCCGGAATTTTACCTGATTTTACCAATTTGTAAATCGCAACGGTTTCCCTGGGAAAACACAAACCAATCCGGCAACCCATCCGTCCGCACCCAGAACCATACTTTCGAGAGCCAGTGTGTCGACCCCACAAAGAATCTTGTATCTTTCCCCAAACCTGTTTTTCATCCTGGTAACATTGGAAATATCCCTTGTAGATTCTTTTACCGCCTGAATATTATCGGAATCCTGAAGTATATCGAACATATCCAGTGTAACTTCAATGCCATAATCAACAGGATTGTTGTAGATCATGATGGGTAGTTTTGTGCTTGACGCGATCTTTTGGAAATAGGTTACTGTCTCCCGACTGTCAGCTTTATACCGCATTGGGGGCAGTAGCATCAGTCCGTCAGCTCCGTAATCAGTGGCTCTTTGTGCTGCTTCAATTGCCCCTTTCGTAGATTGTTCTGCAATATTAATAATTACAGGAACTTTTGCCTTTACGAGTTCAACCGTTTTTTCCACAAGGATCTTTTTTCTTCATTGGTCAGGGTACTGGCTTCTCCCAATGTTCCACCCAAAATAATTCCGTTTACACCGGCCTCTAACTGGGCCTTTATGTTTATTTCAAAAAAATGAAGATCAAGTTTGTCTTGTTTTGTGAACTTTGTGGTTACTGCAGGCATTACGCCTTTCCATTCTATTTGCATGGTGTTTTTGTTCAAAATTAATATGCTCCTGCACATATTAATACCTTTATCTTTGCTAAAAATAGTATTATATTATCCTATTTTTATAACTTAGGACTTCATTTTAAATAATATATGACTAATGAAGGTATTGCCCTTTAAAATACCTAAATCAGAGCAAAGCAGTTTTCTGGTACAGGAAGACATTGGAACGGCATTCTATGACAAGCTGCACCAGCATGAAGAGATACAAATCAGCTGCATTTTGAAAGGGAAGGAACTTTTTGATCGGTGACAGTTTTGGAGAATTTGGTCCGAATGACATCTTTGTTCTTGGAAACCACCTGCCTCATGTTTTTCAAAGTGATCCATCCATGAAAGAAGTGCATATGGTCTCGGTCTTTTTTACAAAAAATTCCTTTGGCACCTCATTTTTTGACCTTGAAGAATTACAATCCCTTTCACAATTCTTTGGTGATATTGCGCTGGGGTACAAGGTCCGTAAGCCTGAAAAATCTTTGCTCCATCAGTTTTCACTCATGAAGAAACAGGATAAATACAGCCAACTCATCACCTTGCTCACCATTTTAAAAGCTTTGGCTGAAGAAGAAAAAGTTGTTCTTTCCTCATCAGTTCAAAGCAAAAATTATGAAGGAGAAGAGGGCAAACGCATAGGAGATATATTCTCATTCACCCTGCAAAATTATTATCGCGAAATTTCTTTGCAGGAAGTGGCACGGATTGCAAACATGACTCCCACATCGTTCTGCAGGTTTTTCAAGCAGCGCACCAACAAATCCTATATGCATTTTCTTACAGAACTAAGACTTGGCCAGGTCTGTCAGTTACTGACAAAAAATGAGAATCTGAGTATTGCAGAAATTGCCTACCGTTCAGGTTTTAATAACCTGACTCATTTCAACAGACAATTTAAATTGTATAAAGGCCTTACTCCTTCAAATTTTAAAAAACTGATTATACGGTAAATTTTAGCTGTTGAGCAGCTGGTCCCTCGTTTTTTTTGGTAATTTCTCAAGCACCAGCTCATAGGAATGATCGATCAGTTTGGTGAAAAGTCCTGCGGGAATTTTATTTACGTAAATGGTGTTCCAATGCTTTTTATTCATATGAAAACCGGGAATAACTCCTTCGTATGATTCCCTTAATTCCACCGCCCAGTCGGGGTCACATTTGAGATTTATTTTGAACTCGGTCTCATCAAGACCGGTTAGCGCAAAGACCTTGTCGCAAACTTTAAAAACCAGCGTGTGTTCATCAAAGGGAAAGTCTTCTTTCACTCCCTTTTTCTGCAGACAATATGAGCTAAATTCTTCAATATTCACTCTATAAAAATAAAAAAAACTTTCTCAGGGTGAGAAAGTTTCTATGGTATTTTTGATGTATTTGGACTATGCCGTTATCTCCGCAATATTTGCTGTTACACCAACAGCTGGTGGATTTACAAAATGCTTCTTCACCGGACACTGATCAACTACAGCCTTTATGGCATTTTGGTATTTTGCCGGGAAATCCGCGGGAAGATTTACATGAATCTCAATATTATCTACCATCTTGGTTTCATCATTGTAATTGATTTCCTGATCCAGGCTTACCTGGCTCAGATCAAAATTTCTCTGATTGAAAAAGGCCCTTACATAAACTGCAGAACACATCCCCACCGTTGCTAAATAAATCATATAGGGGAGAATCTTCCATAGTAATTTCTTTCCCTTTATAGCTGGCTAAAATTTTACCTTCCGGATTAAATTGAATTGATATATTCATCTTTTGCTTTTTTATTTTTGAGCAAAGATAATTTAAGTCAAGAAGGTAGTATGTAACTGCGATTACTTTAGTTGATCAGTTTTTTTGTAGTATCCCGGTCGAGTTCCATTTTATTTCCTGGCAAAAGCAGGTCCTGGTAATCCAGCTTCCATCCAATGGTTTCAACAATGGTCTGCATCATCAGTACTGCCTGAAGTGCTTCATTTCTTGCTGTTTCCAAAAGACCGCTTTGCGGAACCTTTGCCAGCACGTGCTCTTTCGCCCGGCTATTGAGTTCGGTAAGGTCACTGGTTTCGAACTTATTAAAAAGCCCGTCTTTTTTATCGTAGTATTTAAAATCGGTATCTATGCTCAATACTTCCGGCTCGGGAAAGGCTGTTAATCTGATCGTCTTATTTTCATTGCTGGCCTCCATTCTCACTTTGGACAGATCATAACCCACGTGCACTTTTGCATTGATCAGGATGATGGCTTTCTTTTTGCTCGTAACCAAACTTAAAAACCTTTCCTTCACATCTTCATGGTGGTAGATCTCTGCAAATTCACCTTCTACCGTGATCAGTTTACAAACCTTTCTGATTTTTTCCATCAAAACAACTGATTGTACGCTGATCTTCTGTTTGCTCTGCTCCTTTTTAATATAGACCAAAACAAAATAGGTGGCGATTGCACCCAGAAAAAGTCCGACTAATGCCTCCATATTTTAGTTGTTTCTTGCTAAATTAGTTATTATTCTTATTAAATATCTCCGGGCATCTTACAAAATCTCCTTTGGCCTCTGAATTAAATAAAAGAGATACGTTATCCGCTAAATATTAAAATCATCGGTCATAAACAGACCGGCACTAATCCCATCTCCAAAAAACTTAGCTTTAGAAGTGAGGAGAAGTGTATTTCCTTTTTTTTTGAGCTGCCCTTGGTCTATATATTTTTGTGCTGTACGAAGGAGCATTTCGGAAATTTCATGAGAGAACTTCGCTGCGATTTCCTCCAGATCAAGACCCCAGATGGTTCTTAGTCCGGTCATGATCATTTCATTGAAAATATCTTTATTTGTGAGCAATTCCTTTTCGGAAGGAAGTTCATTATTCCCGAGCGCCTTGATATATAAGGTATTATTGGCTATATTCCAGCTGCGGGAATTGTCAACAAAGGAATGCGCGGAAGGACCTATTCCAAGATAGGCTTCTCTTTTCCAGTAAGCGCTGTTGTGTTTTGAAAAATAACCAGACTTCGCAAAATTTGATATCTCGTACTGAATCATCTGATTTTTCCTACATTCCTTCACCAACAGTTCAAAATGGGACTGAGCCAAAGTTTCATTTACAGGAAGGTATGTGCCCTTTTTAATGAAGCTTGCGAGGGCTGTTTTTTCTTCTACCGTCAGGGCATAGCAGCTCAGGTGAGGAATTTTGAGATTAAATATCTGTTCAAGATTTTGCTTCCAGCGCTCTTTGGTCATTCCTGGTATACCGTAAATGAGATCGGTTGTTATATTATCAAAGTAATCCTTTGCATGCTTCAGGGAATCCATTGCCTCCTTTGCTGTATGCGCCCTGTTCATGTATTTCAGGTCTTCATCAAAGAAGGACTGTATCCCGATACTCAGCCGGTTAATTTTTGTGTGAGAAAGGGCTTTTATCTTCTCGAGACCCAGATCATCCGGATTTGCTTCCAAAGTAATTTCTGCCTCCCTATCAACTGTGTAATGTGTCTCAATAACCTTCAATAGTTCCTGGATTTCCTCAACAGTCAAAAGACTCGGCGTACCCCCTCCAAAATAAATGGTCCCTATGCGATCCTGCAATTCACTTTTTCTAAGGATTAGTTCCTGTTTAATAGCATCCACCATAGCTCCTTTATTTTTCAAAGAAGTTGAAAAGTGAAAATCACAGTAAAAACAGGCCTGCTTACAAAAGGGAATATGTACATATATGCCTGCCATGGTTAGAATTAAATATTTTTCAAAGTTATTTCTTCTATTTCAAATTCATCTTTTGAAAACATATTTAATTTTTTGGCCATGAAATAAACTGAGATTCTATTGTTTAATTACCTAACATTCAGTACATTTGGTCTATACTGCCATATTGCAGCCCAACCTAACACACCTTATTGAGTCATGTATGTAAACATTTTGTCCTTTAAAATCGATGATAAGGACGGTATTTCAGGTAACGAATTCAGTATGTTCGAAGACAGCCTAAGCCCTAAACCACGTGGATTAGACCGGGTGAATATCTTCAAGGACAAAGCCAAAAAGAATCAGTTTTATTTGATTGAATATTGGAAATCAGTGGATCACAAAAACAAGATGGAGTCTTCTGAAAAATTCTGCACCCTTAAAAAAATCCATTTAGTTGCAAAAGACCACAGGTATAAGAAAATTGAATGTGACGTGGTTATTTAAGTGAAAACCACCAATACCTGAAAAATAATTTTAGACACCTTTTTATAATTACCATTAATTTTGTGTTTCCCCCTGATGGTAATTATACTTAAGGTGTTTTATTTGGTAATTAAGCCCTCATTCAACCCTGTGCTTATTCTGACATACAAAAGTCGCCCAGCTGCCATAAGAAGTATTAGTTTCTGTTTTACCGGCATTGAAAAAATGGCAAACCGCAGCGGCCAGCCCGTCTGTTGAATCCAGATTCACAGGCAGTTCCTTTAATTTTAACAAATGTTGCAGCATCTTGGCAACCTGTTCTTTACTCGCATTTCCATTTCCGGTGATGGCCATTTTTATTTTTTTCGGCGAATATTCCGTGATAGGAATATCCCGGCTAAGTCCGGCCGCCATGGCAACTCCCTGTGCCCTGCCCAATTTTAACATTGATTGTATATTCTTCCCGAAAAAGGGTGCTTCAATGGCTATTTCATCCGGATGATATGTGTCGATTAAATGTATGGTTCTTTCAAATATTTTTCGAAGCTTGAGGTAGTGATCATCATACTTTCTCAGCAGCAATTCATCCATTTGAACAAATTGCATATTGTCCTTAACAATGGATATAAGACCAAAACCCATAATGGTAGTTCCAGGATCAATGCCTAATATGATTTTTTCAGAATCCACCTTTGATTTTTAATTTGCTGGTTAACCAAGTAAAAAAAATTGTTTATTTGCGTAAATGTACAATATATCACCAAAATACAAATCTAAATTACTGTTTACAGTTAAATCCCTGATTTTAATTGGCGCCTTTTATATCATTTATACTAGAATCTATACCCTGGATTTTCACTCAAATGGCGGTCTTTTAAATTTGAAACAAGTCCTTGAACAAAACCCGGTATTTATTGTTTTTATTGTTTTGTTAAGTCTGGCGAACTGGTCTTTGGAAATTTTAAAGTGGAAAAATTTGTCGGGGCACATCCGGTTCATCGCCTTTGCTGAAGCTACAAAACAATCACTGGCAGCATTGACTGCTTCTTTATTAACGCCCAACCGTATTGGTGAATATGGAGCAAAAGCGCTTTACTACCAAAAAACGGATCGCAAAAAGGTAATGGCGCTCAATTTTCTTGGGAATTTTTATCAGATGCTGGTCACCGTTATTTTTGGGTTCTTCTCATTGTTCTACCTGAAGGACCAGCTTTTTGTTTTTCTTAAATATTCCCTGCTGCTCCTGTTCCTCCCAGGTTTATTTCTAATAGTAAGAAGCTTTTACAAAGAAACCCCGGCATCCCGTTTTTATCTTAAATTTCTGATTTTTGCCAGGGGAATACCCATTCAAATTCATCTCTCTAATTTTGCAATTTCCATAGGCAGATACCTGATTTTTTCTCATCAGTTTTATTTCCTTTTGGTCCTGTTCGGCATAAATCTGGATTATACTCTGGCAATTGCCCTGATTGGTGCCATGTATTTTCTCGCCTCCGTAATTCCGGGTTTTGTTGCCCTTGATTTTCTTATAAAAGGGTCGGTGGCCTTAACACTTTTCGGCTTCTATGGAGTTCCTGAAAATTTGATTCTGACTAGTGACCACTATCATGTGGCTGATGAACTTTGCTCGTACCTGCCTTTTTTGGCAGCTATTTCATTTTGCGATTCACCTATCCGGCACCTGTTAAAATATCGAGCAAATAAAGTGATCCCAGCCGCTATTTTTATTTTCACCCTCTATGCTATCTTGCTTTTGGTTTATATATTTGGCTACGCTAAGTTAGAGGAAGTGCGCCATACGGAATCTGTTTCCGACACCTGCTTTTCGATCATTGTTCCTTTCAGAAACGAGCAGGAGAACCTGCCAAATTTATTAAAGAGCATCGCCAATCTGAATTATGACCAAACATTTTTCGAGGTACTTCTGGTCGATGACCAGTCAGACGATCATTCTGTTGAAGTGATCAGGGATTTTAAAGCAGGACATCCTCAAATTAATCTGGAGCTCATTGATCATGTCCATAAACCTGGCAGTTCAGCGAAAAAATCTGCCATCGAAACAGCGATAAAGAAAAGTTCCTATGACTGGATCCTCACTACCGATGCAGATTGCATGTTGCCAAAAAGCTGGCTGGGGAGTTTTCAGGCCGCAATTCAGAAAAACGATCCCGTGATGCTTGCCGGACCTGTAGAGAATGGCATTCGTTTCTCCCGGTCTTTTTGCACGATTTTCAGAACTATGAGTTCATAAGCCTGCAGGCAGTGACCATGGGCAGCTTTGGAATCAAAGAGCCATTTATGTGCAATGGTGCCAACCTCTGTTATAAAAAATCTGCGTTTTATCAGGTTGGTGGTTTTGATGGAAACAAAGAAATTGCCGGAGGTGATGATCTTTTCCTGCTCGAGAAAATGATAAAAAACTTCCCGACAATGGTGCTCTTCAATAAAAACCGGCAGGCTATTGTCCAAACAGGCACGAGCGATACCTGGAAGGGTTTTGTCCAGCAAAGAGTCCGTTGGGCTTCAAAAACCAGTGCCTACAAAAAGCTGTCAGGAAAAATCACAGGACTAATTGTTTTTTTGAGCAATTTAATGCTGGTTTCGCTTTTCTTTTTAAGCTTAATTAAACCTTTGTACTTCATTTTTCTGCTCGAAATCGCACTGTTCAAATTGGTTATTGATTTGTTGCTGATCCTGCCTGTGCTGAAGTTTTTCAGGCAAAAACTCTACCTGCCCTACTATGTGCTCAGCAGTTTATGTTACCCCTTTGTTCATGTGTTTGTAGGCTTAAGGTCACTTGGAGGATTTACCTGGAAGGGCCGTGCATTAAAAAAATAGTTTTAGGTTTTTGCCCGGATAATTATTGGAAGTTTAAAACGGGAATTTACAGGAATGCCTCTTTTTGTCGCTGATTGCAAAAGCAAAGGCATTTTGTTTATATCTGCCCTGAAAATACTGTCGAATTGCGGCATGGCCAGTGCTACCATTTCTGTCATCTCCAAGTCTTCAACGCTGAACTTACCACTGGCATCCACAAGGATCTTTGCATACACCGTGTCTGTAAAAACCTTGTTCGTAGAAAATTGCTCTTGCTTCAGGCTGAGCTCGACCTTTTCCTTAAAAGTGTTTTCAAAACAAATATTCTGAGCTGAATTATCTACAAGTCCCTGGCATTCAGCAAACAATGGGTAAGCATCTACCACAGTGTAATCAATAATGACATCATTGACATAGCCTGCCTGTACAGTAGGCCTTTGAAATGAGATCCAGTCGCACGACTGTAAGGTCAGCATGCACAAAATTCCAATACCTCCTTTAAAAAACATTGCCATAGATTACAATGAAGTGAAAGTACAAATATTTTTAGTATTCGTCGGTTTTTGTTGAAAATCTGTTAAAAATAATGAACTTTATCAATCGGGATAAATTCGGGCAAAATAAACATTAAATTACCCGTCATTAGTCATTTTATTGAAAATTAAATTATCTTGTCCTAAAAAAATTAGATGGATGCTCTTTTGCTGGTGCTTGGTTTTTCATTTGTACTTCTGGGTATTGCCGGTGCGTTTCTGCCTGTGCTTCCCGGACCAATAATGGCCTGGTGCGGATTGCTGTTCCTGTACCTCAGCCCCTCCATTGACATGAACTACTGGATACTCGGTTTTACGCTGCTGATTTCAATTCTTATTGGGATACTCGATTATATTATTCCATCCATGGGAACAAAAAAATTTGGGGGAAGCAAATATGGGGCCTATGGAACAACTATTGGACTGGTCATTGGTGTTTTTACTCCTGTGCCCCTGGGATTTGTTATTGGTGGTTTTGTTGGCGCTTTTATCGGAGAAATGATCTTCGATTCTTCCAATATAAAAAGGGCAGGAAAGGCAGCTTTCGGAAGTTTTATTGGTTTTTTGGCTTCCACAACTATGAAATTTATCGTAAGTTTATTCATTGCTGGCATTTTTATCCAGCAGGTAATTGCAAACTGGGAAAAACTTGCACTTTAGGCTTCTTTCTCCCAAATTTTTATCTTTAAAATTATAAGCCATTGAAACAGCAAAATTATCAGGCAGATATAGCTATCGTTGGTGGTGGAATTTCAGGGATAGTTACCGCCCTGGAGTTGCTAAAAACCGGAAAACGAATTGTTTTATTTGACCGGGATGCCGAAGAAAATTTTGGAGGTCTGGCCAAGGAATCGTTTGGAGGCATGTTCTTTATCGGTTCTCCTCAACAAAAATTTTCAGGCGTCAGAGACAATATCGAACAAGCTAAAAAAGACTGGTATTCTTTTGCGGAATTTGAAGAGGGTGAAGTATGGGGCAAAAAATGGGCCAATGCCTTTCTGGAATCGACTCAGGATGTTTACCGCTGGCTGAGAACCCGCAAGATCAGATTCTTTCCCGTTGTGCACTGGGTTGAACGCGGTTTACACCAACCAGGCAATTCAGTACCCAGATTCCACATGGTATGGGGAACGGGATTTGGTTTAATGGAAGCGCTGACCAGAGAAATTTACGCACATCCCAATAAAAAGAACCTGCAATTGCTATTCAGACACAATGTGCAGGACTTTCAATTGGAACAGGGAATAATCAAAGCCCTTGAAGGTATTGACGAAAATACTCAGGAGCGTTTTATTTGCAGTGCCGACAATATTGTAGTGGCCACGGGAGGCATCAATGGAAGCATGGAAAAAGTCAGAAAACATTGGCATAAAGACTGGTCGACACCGCCCGAGATTATCTTAAACGGATCTCACCAATATTCTGATGGGGCAGTACATGACAAAGTTTCTGCCCTGGGTGGCAATGTGACAAATCTGGATCTCATGTGGAATTATGCCGCCGGCATTCCGCATCCATATCCGAAACGGGAAAATCACGGGTTGAGCCTGGTACCTCCAAAATCGGCATTATGGCTCAATTACAAAGGGGAGCGGATCGGTCCGATGCCCCTGATAACTGCCTTTGACACACGTTATCTCGTGACAAAAATCTGTGAGCAGGACAAGCAGTATTCCTGGCAGGTTTTGAACAGGAAGATCGCTTATAAAGAGTTGGGTGTTTCAGGTTCAGAATTTAATGAAGGGATCAAAAACAAGAAAATATTTTCTTTTTTGTACTCCTTGATCAAAGGAAATAAACACCTGATCAAAACACTTGAAAAAGATTCTCCAAATTATATTACTGCACAAAGTCCGGAAGAGCTGGTCATAAAAATGAACCTGCTCACCGGTACTGAGGATGTAAAGCTTGAAAATCTGCTCGCTGCGATTAACAGCTATGACGAGAATTTTAAACGGGGTAAAAATATCTGGAATGATGATCAGATCAGACGGATTATGCACACAAGGGAATACAAGGGCGACAAAAAAGGACCCTGAAACCGCAAATATTGAACGACAAAAGCGCCTATCCCTTAATAGCGATCAGGGAGTTTATTCTTTCAAGAAAAAGTCTGGGAGGAATTCAGACCAATCTGGATTCTCAGGTACTTGGCTTACCGGACCTTAACGGGGGGCAAATTCCATTTGAAAATCTTTATGCTGTTGGAGAAGCTGCCGGCTTTGGTGGCGGAGGTTCGCATGGAAAAAGGGCCCTGGAAGGAACTTTTTTAACAACCTGTATTTTTACAGCAACAAAAGCAGCAACACACATTGCCCATAAATACAAATAATATGCAAAGAACAGGAGCTAGTCTGGCAGTATATGCACTCGAACAAATTGGTGTTCGGTACACTTTCGGAATCCCCGGAGTACACAATATTGAACTATATGACGAACTTAACAATTCAAAACAAATTGAGCCCATTCTTGTTACCCATGAGGGCGGGGCATCCTTTATGGCCCTTGGCGCATCCTGTACTTCAGACAGTATTGGCACGCTGATGATCGTTCCTGCAGCAGGCACTACCCATGCCATGAGCGGCATTGGAGAAGCCTTTCTGGACGGAATACCAATGCTGATTATTTCGGGAGGGACAAGACTTGATACCGGAAAAAGTTACCAGTTACACCAGCTGGATCAGGGAAATCTGGTAAGGGAAATAACCAAAGCCTATTTTAAGATCACTTCTCATGAAGATATTATACCCACTTTGTATAAGGCTTATGACATAGCCATATCCGGTGAACCAGGCCCGGTATTCGTAGAAATTCCAACCGAGATACAAATGTTTAAAGGCGAAGTTAGTCAAATACAGGCCTATGAAAAAAAGATAAAAAATCCGGCACTTGATCATAAAAAAATAGAGGCGGCGGCTGAACTTCTTACAAAAGCCAAAAAGCCAGGAATATATGTGGGTTGGGGTGCGGCCAATGCCACAGAAGAGATCATCAGAATCGCAGATATGCTGGGGGCCCCGGTAGCTACCACATTGCAGGGTAAGGCTACTTTTCCGGCCTCCCATCCGCTGCACACAGGCTTTGGATTCGGACCAAATTCTGTGCCTGCCAGCCAGTTGGCTTTTCAGAATTGCGATGCCATGCTCGCTGTGGGCGTGCGGTTTTCAGAGATTGGCACAGGAAGTTACGGTGTGAAAGTACCTGAAAATTTAATCCATATCGATATTAATAATCAGGTTTTTGATAAAAATTATCCCTCGAAAATTTCTGTTGAAGCAGATGCGAAAGAAGCACTGGCAGGCCTGTTAAAAATTCTCGAAAACACAAATACCAAGAAAGATTCAAGCCAGATAAAAGCATTGATTCTTAAGGAAAAAGAAGCTTATGCAAAGGAATGGAAAAAGGGATTTCATAAGGAAAAAGTATCGCCGGGATATTTTTTTGAAAGTCTTGAAAAGCATACCGATAGTGATACTATTTTTGTAGTGGATGACGGCTTGCACACCTACCTTGCCGCTGAGCTGTTACCGGTGAATAAGGCGCGACATTTTGTTTCGCCCACAGATTTTAATTGTATGGGTTTTTGCGTTCCTGCCGCCATAGGCGCCAAACTGTACAACCATGATAAAAGGGTGGTGGGAATTGTTGGTGACGGTGGTTTTTTAATGACCGGCCTGGAAACTTTAACTGCAAGCACACATGAACTCGATTTGGTATACTTTGTTTTTAATGACGGAGAGTTAGGACAGATCTCTCAGTTCCAGAAAATACCTCTCAAAAGAAAGGTTGCCACGATCATAGGAAAAGTGAATATCAGGGGTATTGCCGATGCTGTTGGAGCGGAGTACTATCAGCTAAAAAATGATGGGGAAATTGAAATTGTCATGGATAAAGTTTTTCAGAATGCCCCTAGAACCAGACCGGTTATTGTGGATGTGAATATAGATTATTCTAAAAAGACCTATATGACCAAGGGAGTGGTAAAAGTTAATCTGGCCAGATTTAGTAACAGTGAGAAGTTGCGTTTCCTTGTCAGGGCCGCAAAAAGACATTTATTAGACTAAACCGAACCCCAATTACTAAAAACTAAAATAAAACTGTATTTTTACTTAAGAGTAATTATGAAATTAAATCAAAGCCCATGCAGTTTCCTTTTTTTGCAGCCCTGATCGCCTCCATTTTGCATGTACTCGCCGGACCCGATCACCTCGCAGCCGTTACCCCATTCGCTATTGAAAGAAAGCGCAGGGCATGGAAAGTCGGTTTATTCTGGGGCCTTGGACATTTAACGGGCATGGTATGTATAGGAGTCTTATTTTATTTCTTTCGTGAATTCATTCCAATCGAAAAGATATCTGAATATAGTGAACAGCTGGTTGGATTTGTGTTGATCGTCATTGGAATAGTTTCTTTATACAAGATTTTTTTTGAGAAAAAAAATCACAAACACATGCACCTGCATGCACAGAACCCAATGATCCATGGACATGAACATCAGCATCAAATAGGTCACGAGCACCATCATACCCATAAAAAAGAACAAAAACAGAGCAATTTTACTTCCTTTTCAATTGGTGTACTTCACGGTCTGGCAGGCATAGCACATTTCATTCTGTTCTTGCCGGTTTTGGGATTTGAGAATCAGTTGGATGCAGTAGCGTATCTCTTTGGTTTTGCTCTCGGAATTATTGTAGCCATGGTTTCATATGCCTTTGTTATTGGAAGGGTATCCATGTTAGATAAGACAGGCCATAATGATCTGTTCTTTAACGGTATCCGACTGGCTGGCGGACTTTTTGCAATCATAATAGGTCTGTACTGGATTTTTTATGCCGGGTAAGCATAGAATTTAAACAGGCTTTTGATGCCTTTCAGAAATATTCTTTCACTATTTGATTTATGGTTATTGTTGTTCAAAATATTACAAGCTATTTTTTTTATGCTATTTTTTTGTTCATTCGGCTAAGCCTTTTTTCACATTCGACCTACTGTATTTTTTTGACCAGAAGCCCCGAATTTTATGTCCACTTTTCCTCTAGACACTTTATTTTTATTACTTTTGTTGTCGCTTAAAAAGTAATTTAATATTAAACCCTATACCATCCACATTAAATAAACTTACAAAAATGAAGAGAGTATTAGTTGTCACCGGAGGTGGAGATTGTCCGGGATTGAACGCAGTGATCAGAGCGGTCGTTAAAAGGGCTGCGCAGGAAAAAGACTGGGAAGTGATTGGAAGTGTCCAGTCCTATGATGGTATATTGCGTGAACCTACAGAAATTATGATCCTTGATGAAAAAGCCGTAGCCGGTATACACGTTCAGGGAGGAACTATTATAGGTACTACCAATAAAGGGGGGCCTTTTGCCTGGCCGGTAAAAAATGCAGACGGAACCTGGTCTGCAGTAGACAGATCGGATGAAATGGTCCGAAAGTTACAGTATCTCGGTATTGATGCGGTGATTAGCATTGGTGGTGATGGCTCACAAAAAATCTCACAACAGCTTTACGAAAAGGGATTAAATGTAATTGGTGTGCCAAAAACTATTGACAACGACCTGTCTTCAACAGATTTTACTTTCGGCTTTCAGACCGCAGTTCAAATTGCAACGGAGGCTGTTGACAAACTGGTCACTACTGCAGCGAGCCACAACAGGGTACTGGTACTCGAAGTAATGGGCAGGTATGCGGGATGGATCGCTTTGAGCGCTGCCATAGCCGGAGGTGCAGAAGTTTGTCTTATTCCGGAAATTCCATATGATATTGAAAAAGTCGCTCAAAAATTAAATACCCGGTATTCCAAAGGAAAAGGCAATGCAATCGTGGTAATCGCTGAAGGAGCAGCACCAAAAGGCGGTACTTTGTTCTCAGAAAAAAGTAAGGAAGTGGGTTATGAAAATCTGCGTTTAGGCGGGGTTTCCCATAAGTTGGTCAATGACCTGAAAGCCATAGGATTTGAAGCAGACATGCGGGAAACTATTTTAGGCCACCTGCAGCGGGGTGGTAGCCCGATAGCCTATGACCGGATTCTGGCTACCCAGTTCGGGGTGAAAGCTTTTGAAATGGTGTTGGAAAATAAATTTGGAGAAATGGTGGCATACCGACATCCAAATATTATTTCTGTTCCGCTGATAGATACCATAAACCAACCAAATTTTGTCGATCCCTCCTGTGATCTGGTGAAAACTGCCAAAGGAGTTGGAATTGATTTTGGGGATTAATTTCCTCCGAATGAAGTTCAAAATAGTCTGGTAAAATAGGTAGCAGGACTATTGTTTTAGCATATTCTCGGTAATTGTTCGCCCAAAAGTGGTGTCACAATCCTGTTGCCTCCTACAGCGCTTTTCATTACCACTTTTTTTGGGTGCTCACGGGTAAATTCACCTATGCATGCGGCGTTTTTTCCTTTCGGATGTTTTTTCATAAAATCCAGAACCTCCTCACCCGCTTCTTCCTCAACAATCACAATAAATACGCCTTCGTTGGCAACATACAGAGGGTCTAAGCCCAATATTTCACAAACTGCGGCTACCTGTTTCTGCACAGGCAGGCGATCTTCATAAATAGTAACTCCCTTTGCTATTTCAACAACTATTTCAGACAAAACACTGGCCACTCCTCCCCGGGTAGGATTCCGGAACAAGTGAATGCGTTCTCCGAATTGGTCCAGCAGGTCTTTTACCAAAAAATTCAGGTTGGTCGTATCACTTCTGATATCCGATTCAAAAACCAGACCCTCTCTCTGGGACATGATGGAAATACCATGCTGGGCAATAAAATTGTTTACAATGATCTTATCTCCCTCCTTTATTTTTCCTGAATCGATATTTGCTTTTGGGTGAACCTCGCCAAATCCTGTGGTATTGATGAATATTTTATCCCCTTTACCGCGCTCCACCACTTTGGTATCTCCTGTAATTACCTGAACCCCACAAATATCTGCAGTCCTTTTGATTGAATCGATGATTTGTTTAAGCTCATTCATAAGAAGGCCCTCTTCCACAATAAAGCTCAGGGTTAAATATTTGGGGATGGCCCCACACATCGCAACATCGTTCACTGTCCCATTTATGGCCAGTTCTCCAATATCTCCTCCCGGGAAAAAAATAGGAGATATGACAAAGCTGTCTGTTGAGACCGCAATTTTTCCGGAGAATGATACTATGGCTCCATCGTGTTTCTGGTCCAAATATGGGTTTGACAAGGTGTTAAAGATCATGGTGTCCAACAATTCTCTGGTCATCTGACCTCCACTTCCATGCCCTAATTGAATGCGCGCTTCATTATTGTTCATGCCAGTTCTGCATTAGTTTTTTGAATAGTGATAATATGCTGCACAAGCCCCTTCAGAAGATACCATAGGCGCTCCAAGCGGATTTCTCGGTGTGCATTCTTTGGCAAACATAGGGCATTCAGGTGGTTTTTTTATCCCTTTCAATACCTGTCCGGCCATACACAATTTGTTTTCTTCTACCCGTATGTTCCTGAGCCCAAACTTCAATTCGGCATCAAAAGAGCGGTATTTTTCTCTCAGGGAATAGCCGCTGTTCGGGATATTCCCTATACCCCTCCATTCACGGTCGCTGACCTCAAAAATATCTTCAATAATTTTTTTAGCGGCAATATTTCCCTCAGGTTTTACTACTCTGGCATATTGATTTTCTACCTCATGCCTTCCCTGTTCCAGTTGCAGAACTGCCATATGTATCCCTTGCACAAGATCTAGCGGCTCAAAGCCTGTAATAACAATTGGTATTTTATACTTTGTACTCAAATGGCTTATATGATTCCGTGCCCATAATAGCACATACATGACCGGCTCCCAAAAATGCATCAATATTACAAAAATCGTCATCCAGTATTGCCTGCATTGCCGGAGGAACTAACACATGCGAGACCAATATTGAATAATTGGAAAGCCCCTCTTTTATTGCATGCAGTACCGAAAGGGCATTTGCCGGAGCAGTAGTTTCAAATCCGACTGCAAAAAATACCACTTCTTTATCCGGGTTCTGTTTGGCTATTTGAACGGCCTCTAAAGGAGAATACAGGATTCTCAGGTCGCCACCGCTGGCTTTTGCATCCAGCAAACTCATTTTGCTTCCCGGCACCCGGATCATGTCTCCAAACGAACATACGATCACCCCCAGGCGGAGCAATTCAATGGCTTTGTCGATTAGATTGAGTGGCGTTACACAAACCGGGCAGCCTGGCCCATGGATCATGCGGATATTTTCCGGAAGCAATTCCAGCAAGCCGTTCTTAACAAAACCATGGGTTTGACCCCCGCAGATTTCCATAATGTTCCATGGCCTTGTTGCGGTTTTGCTGATCTTTTCAAGACAATCCTGGGTAGCTTTTAAATTTCTGTATTCACTCAAATATTTCATAAAACTAGGCCTCTTTACAATTTAAATGTACCATGATCTGCCCAAACGAGATGTTCTCATCGTTTGGTGATAGTTCCCGGTTAAAGTACAAATTATATTTCTTTTCTCCCACTTCGTGCAACATATCAACCAGGGTAGTATTCTGAAAAACACCTCCGCTCAAAGCGATATCCCTGGTGCCGTTCAAATCTGCAATGGTAAAAATAAGCTTTGCCAGCGTGTAAAAAAAGTTTGTGATGATCTGTGTTGTCGAATTTCCGGAAATAAAGTCAAGGCATATATTTTTGAATAAGGTGTGGCTCGAAATTATCCCATCCTCTAAAACATCCAAATAAGATTTACAGGTTTTGATAGAATAAGAAGAAATCCTGTTTTCGAGCAGGATGGCGGCTTCACCCTCATAACTGTTCTTATCGCATATATTGAGTAGGGAGGCAACTGCATCAAATAAGCGGCCTACTGAGGAAGTTTTAAGGCCATTCTTTTGGAGCAGTACCTGGTAGAGAGCCAATTCCTGAGCGTCAAATTTACCGGTTACCAGATCGTACAGCTCCGTTTCGCATAAAGAGAGAAAGGAGATTCGCGGTTCCTTTGACATTTTATCACCGGCAATCCAGTCAAAATAAGAAAAGTGATGAGCCCTATTAATTCGTCGATCCTCATAAACAAAAAATTCACCGCCCCAGATCTGACCGTCGTCCCCATATCCTGTGCCATCCCAAACCACGCCCAAAACCTTTTTATTTGCCGAAAATAATTTGTGTTCGCCCAATACCGATGCAAAATGTGCTTTGTGATGCTGAACAGCAATGACGGGGCTTTTGATTTCATCGGCAAACTCCCTGCCAAAAACAGTGCTGTTGTACTGGGGGTGGCTATCAACCAGTACCACTTCAGGTTCCTGTTCAAAAAGAGTCAGAAAATACCTCACGGTTTGGGTAAACCGCTCATAAACATCGGCATTATCCAGATTGCCAAGGTATTGGCTGATATACAAATGATTGTTTGGCAAAAAAGAGACCGAGGATTTTAAATGGGCCCCGAGCGCAAGGATCTTTTCACCGGAGGTCTGCAACAGGGCCAAAATAACTTGGAGCAAAACCCCTGGACCGCCTGAGATAAATTTTCTGCCGGTATTTTGGTGAGAATTTGACAACGGAATCGTCCTGTGGATTTACTATATTCAAATGATGCTGAACAAAATAATCGGCTACCCCAGCCAGTTGTTCCAGCGCTGTCCGGTTGTCACTGATAACCGGAGACCCATGAATATTCCCGCTGGTAGCCACTACCGGAATTTGCAAATGATCGGCAAGTAGGTGTAATATTCCCGAATAAGGCAGCATGAGACCCAAATAACTGAGTCCTGAAGCGATCTGTTCCAGACACAATTTACCGGTCAAATTCTTACTGGAAATTAATACAATCGGACTTTGAACCCCGGTAAGTTCTTTCCTTTCATCCTCTGATACAAAGAGTTCCTGCTCTAATAACTTAAGGGAAGGATAGAGTATGGCAAATGGTTTGCTTGGCCTGTGTTTTCTTTGTCTTAGCCTCCTGATCGCAGCCTCATTGGCCGCATCACAGCACAGCAAATAGCCGGAAGTGTTTTTAATCGCAACAATATTGCCCTTTTTAATGACGGAAGACAAATAGGGAAAGAGTTCCTCCCGGGAGAGAGGTATCACCTGATTCTTGCGATCTGTCAAAAAAATTGGGATTCCACAGCTTGTACACGTATTTGTTTGAGAATGAAATCTACGATCTTCCGGATCGGCATATTCTGAATTACATTGTGTGCACATGGCATAATCAGACAGACTGGTATTTTCCCTTTCAAAAGGGAATGTTTTAGTGACAGACCAACGCGGACCGCAATTTACGCAGGTAGTAAAGGGGTATTGGTATCTCCGGTTTACAGGGTTCATTAGCTCTTCTTTGCATTCAGAACAAATCGCAAAATCAGGGGTTAAGAGCAGGTTGAGCTTGTTGGTCGTGTTTGAAGGGATGATTTCAAATTTTTCAAAACTTCTGAAGGGAATTTCTGCACATGAACTTCCGGTTATCCTGGCTACCTGAGGCGGATCTGAAAGTACCTGTTTATAAAGATTTTGAATGGCATCAGATGCTCCTGATACATGAATAATTACCCCATTTTCGTTGTTGGACACAAATCCGGAAAGGCCGTATTTGTGCGCTAAATTGTACACATAGGGCCTAAAACCTACGCCCTGAACCTGGCCGGAAAAAATGATCTCAAAAGTCTTTGACATAATTACCAAAGCAATTTACCATTTTATCCGGCAAGATTGGTATGCAGGGATTCAGATAATTTTATAATTTGTTCAATTAATTCAGGAATGGCATTTTTAACCTTTGGTGATAATCCAACCCACATGGGATCAATCTCTTTTATAGACACTGTGAAAAGATAGATATCCGGAATTTTTTCCATCAGATAAACCGATTCGATCATGTCTTTTAATCCTACATCATGCACGCTTAAGTGCTGTTGGAAAATCACTGGCGAACTTCGGTCTGATCAGTGAAACTGTTCCCTCTTCTTTGCCGTCCATGGTGGCATCGACAAATAGTATGACAGGATAAACCTCAAAATAATTCAGGAGTAAAAAACCTCCGGTGCCGCCGTCCAGCAGATCAATATATTCAGGTAATTGGCAGTTCGACATTTGCTCAATCAGATGAACACCAACCCCTTCATCGCCCATAAGGTAGTTTCCGACACCAAGAACAAGGAGGCTTTGTGACTTATCCTTTTCATAATAGTAAGCATCGCTGCAATAAGCAAGCGGTTGATTGCCCATAAACTTTTAATTTAAATTTAAAATTTCCTATTCAAAATCATCAAATGCAGGATCTCCTACTTTCAGGTCCTTATCCTTAACCCGCTCTTCAGCACAAAATTTATAGCCACCAAACATAGATGAAACCTCTCCTCTGCCTTCTAGCCAGTCATGATAAAATACCAGGTAAACATGAACAAGTGTAAAAAAGATAAAGCCCCACATGGTGATGTGATGAATCTGCCTCACAATAAAGTCACCGCCAAATAGCGGACTTACCCAACTGAACAATTTAGGAAGCCACCAACTTGCTGTATCAGCATAAAGGCCAAAACCAGTAAACACCTGGATAAGTGCCAGAATAAATAGCGCCACATAAGAAATAGCGGCAATGCTATTGTGTCCAACGCTAATGTGTCTTACATCATGGATCCTTTCATTCTGCAGCAATACATCAACCTTCAAGACATGCGAGATGTTCTCTCTGCCTTTCTTGTCAAAAGGAAGAAACGACCTCCAGCTCGCAAACTTGTTTCCAACAAATGACCAGTATACCCTCATAATCATGTTAAAAAAGAAAATATAGGCGGCGGCGAAATGCGCAAAACGCACCAAACCGAAGGAGTGTAAATTAGTTGCTTCGGCACTGGATAATAAAGCGGGTGGATCTGCAATGATAAAACCCGTGACAATCAGCACGAAAATACACAATACATTCACCCAATGAAAAATTCTTACCGGCAATTCCCAAACATAAACGCGTTTAAAATTTCTTGTTTTCATAATGGAAGCACTTTAAGGTTTTATTGGCAACTCGCTATATTATTTACCTGAGAAATATGATTTCCGTGCTCGTCGTATAAATGTACCGCACAGGCTATACAGGGATCAAAAGAGTGGATGGTTCTGATGATTTCCAAAGGCAATTCCGGATCGGCTACAGGCGTACCAATCAGGGTAGACTCATAGGCCGACATTTGTCCTTGAGGATCTCTTGGAGAAGCATTCCATGTAGAAGGTACAACCTGCTGGTAATTTTCGGTTTTCCCGTCTTTTATTTTTATCCAGTGTGCCAATGCACCTCTTGGAGCTTCCATAAATCCGACTCCCTTACATTCTTGCGGCCAGGTTTTAGGATCCCATTTTTCCATATTCGCCATTCTTTCATCTCCATTTCTTATGTTATCCATCAAACTGTTGTAGAACTCCATGGTCCAGTTCGCTACCAGTTGGGTTTCAATTCCACGGGCAGCAGTTCTTCCCAGAGTAGAGAACAAAGCATCAACCGGCACATTCAGATGTGTCAGGGCACCATTGACGGCATCCTGGATCTCTTTATTTCCTCTTCCGTAACCGACCAGCAATCTCGCTAACGGTCCTACTTCCATTGGTTTACCCCGCCACCTTGGTGTTTTAATAAAACTGTATTTCTGGCTCACATCCAAACTTTCATAAGGAGGTTTAGGGCCTGAATATTTTATATTTGTTTCTCCTTCCCACGGATGTTTTCCAACTTCATTGCCATCAGGATAATCATACCATGAATTATTGATAAATTCTTCAATATCTCCGTTTCTGTGATCGACATCGAGAACTTTTGACAAGTCCCTGTCTAATATAACCCCTTGTGGAAATTTAAAACTGGAAACATCAGCATAGCCATTGGTTGGAAAATCTCCATAAGACATATAATTGCCAAAGCCTTTGCCTATAGCACCCCAATCCTTATAGAACGAAGCCACTGCAAGCAAGTCAGGTATATAAACCTGTTCAATAAATCGTTTTCCTTCTTCCAGTAATTTTCCTACGTAGATCAGTCTTTCTGCATTCAGACCTCCGGGATTTTCAGAATTGATAGCGCAGGCCATACCACCAACCAAATAATTTGGGTGAGGATTCTTTCCTCCAAATATCGTATGTACTTTAACAATTTCTTTCTGCCATTCCAGGGCTTCAAGATAATGAGCAACTGCCAGCAAATTGACCTCTGCAGGCAATTTCATCTGGGGATGACCCCAATAACCATTCGCAAATATCCCAAGTTGTCCGCTTTCAACAAACTTTTGTACCCTTTTTTGTATATCAGAGAAATATCCGGGCGAACTTTTTGGCCAGTTGGAAATGCTTTGTGCTATCTCAGAGGTTTTTTTTGGATCTGCTTTAAGCGCATTGACCACGTCTACCCAATCCAATGCATGGAGATGATAAAAGTGAACAGCATGGTCATGCATGTATAAGGCACCTTCCATTATATTTCTAACATATTCCGCATTCTGCGGAACAGCGATGCCGAGCGCATCCTCTACGGCCCTCACTGAGGTCAGGGCATGCACAGTAGTACAAACACCACAGGTTCGTTGTACAAAAGCCCATACATCCCGCGGATCACGTCCTTTAACAACATTTTCAATTCCTCGTACCATGGTACTGGAACTGTACGCATCGACTATTACACCATCCTTTATTTCTGCTTCTATTCTTAAATGACCCTCTATTCTGGTTACCGGATCAACTACTATTCTGCTTGACATATTTTCTGTTTTATGAGTCTAAGTTTTCTAAATTTGATTTTCCGCGTTCAATTCTGCTCTTTAATTCACTGCGCTTGGAAATATTTGAAGCAACTGCGTGAATTGCCAAACCTCCTACCAAAGCAGCTCCGGCAACCTGTCCAACCTTATCAGCATTGTTTTCTATGCTGAATCCGGGCAGACCGGTAAGTCTTTCATAAAACGGACCATTATCCCAGAAGTTCTCTTCGCTGCAACCAATACAACCATGTCCTGATTGAATAGGATAGCTCACTCCATTGTTCCATTTAATAGTACCACAAGCGTTATAAGTCATGGGTCCCTTACATCCCACTTTGTAAAGACAGTAACCGTCTTTGGCGTTCTGATCATCAAAGGTCTCAGCAAATAAACCGGCATCGTAATACGGCCGCCTGTAGCAACTGTCATGTACACGTTTTGCATAAAATGCTTTTGGCCTTCCCAATCTGTCTAGCTCAGGCAGCCTTCCGAATGCGACCACATGAACAACTACACCTGCCATTACCTCGCCGATTGGAGGACAACCCGGAACCCGGATTATGGGTTTGTTCTTAATTATTTTATGTATGGGTGTAGCCTGTGTAGGATTCGGTGCAGCCGCTTGTACACATCCATTTGATGCACAGCTTCCCCAGGCAATAATCGCCTTGGCTCCGGCTGCAGTTTCAATGAGTATGTCCTTTGCCGTTTTACCTGCAATACAGCAATAATTACCATCATCACCTAAAGGGACAGAACCTTCGACACAAAGAATATATTCTCCTTTATATTTTTCCATGGTGGCATGTTTTGCCGCTTCTGCCTGATGACCTGATGCAGCCATAAGCGTAAGGGTATAATCCAGAGATATCTTGTCTAAAATGATATCTGCCACAATGGGGTGGTCAGACCGAATAAAGGATTCACTGCAGCAGGTACATTCCTGAAAATGTTCCCAAATAACAGGCAATCGGTAAGTTGTCTCCAAAGCTTTAGCAACCTGGCCTACCATGGAAGTTTCCAAACCCATATAAGCAGTGATGTACGTTGCAAACTTCATAAAATCACGTCGGCTATAACCTTGTTTGATTATGCTTTGATAATACGTTTCTTTTACTTCTTTTTTTGTTGCCATATTCTTAAATTAATAATATAAAAGGTCCTTTTTAAACAGTTGCTGAAATAACGTTGCATAAATGTATATAATTAATTTTTAAATATCAAGCTAAGTGCCTTATTTAGAATAAGTTAAAATAGTAAAAACATGATAAATATCATGTTTTTCAAAAACGTAATGCCCACAAAAATGTTAACTTTGTTACCTTTAAGATAATTAATGGCTGTATGCATGAACTTTCTATTGCCCTGGGAATTGTAAAAATTGCAGAGCAAGAAATTGCCAAATCCGGTAATAAGCATATTGAAGCAATAGAGCTGGAAATTGGTACACTTGCGGGTATTGAATTTGAAGCGCTAGACTTTGTTTGGCCCATGGCCGTAAAAGATACCGTCCTTGAAAATGCTGAGAAAAAGATACAGATTATTCAGGCACAGGGTAAGTGCATAGACTGCGACAATATTTATCACCTTGAAAATATCTATGACCCCTGTCCGAAATGCGGGAGTTTTTTTAAATCCATACTTCAGGGTAAGGAACTCCGTGTAAAGAGCCTTGAGATTTCATAAATAGCATTCTCCTTTAAATTTGGAATGCCCGTACCCTATTCTTCCTTATATTCATCTAGTATTTCCTGTACGGCATCAAGGGTCACACGCCCATATACTTTTTCACCTACCAGTACTACAGGAGCTAAGCCGCAGGCTCCTACACATCTCAGGCTGCTCAGGGAAAATTTATCGTCTTTTGTGGTTTCTCCTACCTTTATTTTCAATATCTCTTTAAACTCGTCCAGAACCCTTTCGGCACCTCTCACATAACAGGCAGTACCCATACATATATTGATGGGGTGTTTGCCTTTGGGGATCATGGTAAAAAGAATAGAAAGAAACTACTCCATATACATGTGCCAGGGAGGTATTAAGGTTTTTGGCTACAATTTGCTGAACTTCTTCTGGCAAATAACCAAAAGTATTCTGGGCTTGATGCAACACACTTATCAGCTCCCCTTTATCGTTGTTAAACTCTTTGCAAATTGCCTCTATTTTGGCGACATTACTTTCGCATATTGTCATCATTGCTTGTGCTATTTAAATTATTAAAACCCATCAATTTTCTGTTATTTCAATAGAATTGCTCTTATCAAAATAATGTGTGTGCAGCAGCTGATGTGCTTTTTCACCCATTGGTTTTCCTAGAAATTCATCATATAATTTAATAATGGATGGATTTTCATGGGACTTTCTGATTGTTTTGGACTTGTCTTCAGAATACAATGCTTTCTGTCTGGCCAATAAAATATTGGAATCTCCGTGGTGCAATGGCTGGCCACCACCTCCTATACAACCTCCCGGACAAGCCATAATCTCAATGGCATGGTACTGAGATTTGCCGGCCCTTATATCTTCCAGAAGCTTGCGCGCATTGCCAAGTCCGTGTGCAATACCAATTTTTATTGGGGTTCCGTTAAAGTCGATGGTTGATTCCCTGATCCATTCCATGCCTCTTAACTGTTCAAAATCCACTTTGTGTAATTTCTGTTTTGTAAATACTTCATAGGCGGTTCTTACAGCAGCTTCAATTACGCCGCCTGTAGTGCCAAACAGAACAGCAGCTCCAGAAGATTCACCCATAGGATGGTCAAATTCCGCAGGTGACAGACTATCAAAGTCAATACCTGACTGCTTTATCAAACGCGCCAACTCGCGGGTTGACAAGACAAAATCGACATCAGGATTTCCATCTGTTTTGAACTCTTCCCTGCTGCATTCATATTTTTTTGCCAGACAAGGCATAATTGACACTACGATCAGGTCTTCCCGCTTGACGCCGAGCTTATCAGCCAAATAAGTTTTGGCAATAGCTCCGAACATCTGTTGCGGTGACCGGGCAGTAGATGGAATGTCTTTCATATCCGGGAAATGGTGTTCAAAGAAATTCACCCAACCGGGACAACAGGAAGTCAATAATGGCAATTTAACGGTTGTATCTCCATTCAGATGCCGTGTCAATCTGTCCAGCAATTCTGCTCCCTCTTCCATAATGGTCAAATCGGCGGCAAAATCTGTATCAAACACATAATTGAAACCCAGGTCTTTTAAGGCAGCAGTCATTTTACCGGTTACCAAAGTACCTGGAGTGTACCCAAATTCTTCGCCCAGTGCTGCCCTCACAGCCGGTGCCGTTTGCACTATCAACTGTTTTGGTAGGGTCAGCAAGCAACCTGATCACCTTTACTGTATGGTCAATTTCAGTAAGGGCAGCTGTTGGGCAAACAGCCACGCATTGCCCGCAATAAGTACATACGCTATCTTCAAGGTTCATTTGATAAGCAGGCGCAATCACCGACATAAAACCCCTGTTGATTGCAGACAGGGCCCCAACGGTCTGAACATCATTACACATGGTAACACACCTTCTGCAACCTATACACTTATCCATATCCCGCCTGATGGCCGGTGATCTGTCCTTGATATAGCGGGATTGTTCTCCCTCGTAATACAAATGCCTGATACCCATTTTTTGAGCCATACTTTGCAAATCACAATCTCCATTTTTTGCACAAATCAAACAATCAGTTGGGTGGTCACTCAAAATCAATTGCAAAACCGTTTTTCTGCTATTGAGTACCCTTATGGTTTGGTTTTTAATTTCCATCCCGGGCAAGCATTCCGTAGCGCAGGCAGGAACTAAATTTTTTCGGCCAACTACTTCTACCACACAAATCCGGCAGCCGGTTGGTTTGTGTGTAGTGTTTAGGTCATGCAGATGCATATAGCACAAGGTTGGGATATTGATCCCTACACTTTTTGCAGCATCCAATATGGTGGAACCTTTCGGTACCTGAAAATTCTTGTTGTCTATTTTTATGCTTATTGTATCCATAATACGATCCCTTTTTGATTATTAATTTAAGTTAATGGCATCAAACTTGCATTTCTCCATGCAGACCCCACATTTAATGCAGGTATCCTGGTTGATGACATGTACTTTTTTCTTCTCCCCGGAAATGGCATTTACCGGACAATTTCTGGCACAAACTACACATCCAATACAATTTTCTTCACTGATATAATACCTTAGGAATGATTTGCACTGACCGCTGGGACATTTATGATCCACTGCGTGGGCCAGATATTCTTCATAGAAATTTTCCATGGTGGAAAGTATCGGGTTCGGCGAAGTCTGTCCCAGGCCGCAAAGAGAAGTATCTTTCACCACCACGCTCAGATTTCTCAACAGGTCGAGGTCTTCAGGGACACCTTTATCATCACACAATTTTGTAAGCATTTCATGCAAACGTTTGTTCCCAATTCGGCAGGGGGCGCATTTTCCACAGGATTCCTCAACGGTAAATTCCAGATAGAACCTCGCCATGGAAACCATACAGTCATCTTCGTCCATCACGATCATTCCTCCGGATCCCATCATTGACCCAGCGGCGGAAAGCGTGTCAAAATCAATGGGTAGGTCCAGATGTTTTTCAGTCAAACATCCTCCAGACGGACCTCCTGTCTGTACGGCTTTAAACTTTTTGCCATCTCTTATTCCGCCACCGATATCATAAATAACCTCCCTTAGCGTAGTTCCCATAGGAACTTCTATTAGACCGACATTATTGATTTTTCCTGCCAGAGCGAAAACCTTGGTTCCCTTTGATTTTTCAGTACCTATGCTGGCAAACCAATCTGAACCTTTGTTGATAATGGCCGGTATGTTGGCAAAAGTTTCGACGTTGTTTACATTGGTAGGTTTGTTTAGATAACCGGAAACACTTGGGAATGGAGGCTTAAGTGTTGGCTCCCCGCGAAGTCCTTCCATGGAGTGTATAAGGGCTGTTTCTTCTCCGCAAACAAAAGCTCCGGCCCCATATTTTATATCTATGCTGAAATTAAAATCTGTCCCGAATATTTTCTCGCCTAACAGTCCGTAGGCTTTTGCCTGGTCCAAGGCAATTTTCAGGCGTTTGATTGCCAGAGGATATTCCGCTCTTATATAAACAATTCCTTTGTTGGCGCCAATGGAATACCCACAAATAGCCATTGCCTCAATTACAGAGTGCGGATCACCTTCAAGTACAGAACGGTCCATGAAAGCCCCCGGATCGCCCTCATCGGCGTTACATACCACATACTTTTGGTCAGCGATGCTCTTACTGGTTATGTCCCATTTCAGACCGGTTGGGAATCCTCCTCCACCGCGCCCTCGCAAACCACTTTTGACAATCTGTTGAACAACCTCGGCCGGGGTAAATTCTGTTAAGCACTTCGCTAATGCCGCATACCCGTCTTTTTCGATATAATCCTCAATTTCTTCGGGATTGATGAAACCGCAATTTCGCAGGGCAATGCGGTACTGTTTCTTTTCGGTGCCACTGATTTCATATACTTCATTGTAAACCAGGCGCTCAACGATCTTATTGTTCAACAAATGCTGGATGATGATGTCATCAACATCTTCTTTTGAAACTGTTGAATACTCAACATTATCAGGGTAAACGATGAGATTGGGACCCAGCGTACATTTATTAAAGCAAACAGAATGCACTGCGTTGATCTCCTGATCAAGGTTGTATTCCTTTAATTTTCCATTGATGAAATCAACCAAATTAATATTTGATGCTGCCTGACATGAACTCCCGTTGCATACCAGCAAACTCTTTTTATACTTAGGACTCATTTTTCGAAATATTTTGAGTTTTTAAATTTTATAATTATAGCCCATTGATTAAGTGGCCAATACGTAATTAATCGGAATTACCCCATCCACCAGTTCGCCTTTCTTGATAAATTTTTCTATGATCTCATCTGCCTTTTTTAGGTCTACATAACCAAACATCATGGGCTCTTCATCAGGCATCGTAATTTCTATCGTAGGTTCCGCGTAGCAGTAACCCATACAGCCTGTTTTTTTGACTCTGGCCACAATATTTCTTTTGGGAAGTTCTTCAATTAAAAATTCCATGACACTTTTCGCCCCAGATGCGATACCACAGGTTGCCATCGCTACTTTGATTTCCACCAGCTTTTTATTGCCATTTTCCGCAACCAGCTTCTGGTTGGCTTCTTCTATGGAAGATTTTAGTTTTTTCAAATCTTCAACTGATTTAATTACTGCCATAACTTATTTGTTTACTTATTTAAAATCTCACTTCGGAACCATTTTATCAAAAAATTCTATCCCAACATAAAACTTCTTAACGCTTCATGGCAAAGTGCTTTGAATCTCCCCATTCATTATATTCTATGCTGCTTCCGGTCATGCCTACCCTGATATCGAGACACCGGGTACATTCCGCCGGACTCTCATCGAGGCAAGGTTTGTCTTCATATAATTTATAACTATTTCTGTAGTCGCCCGGGCCAATATTAGGCATGAGGATATTGGCCCCGTACCTGATGGCCTTCTCCCTTCCCACAGGGTCTATGGCCTGAAGGGCCGTTGCAGCTGCAATGTTTATATTTTTCATCATTATTCTTAGGGCTGCAATCATTTTAAAGGCCAGGTCCAGACGTTGCTGCCTGCTATAAAGCAATCCCTCTTCTGCGTACAATGGGGTAGCCCTGTGTTCCACATAAGGACCCATACCTACCATATCCACATCCATTTCCCTTAAAAAAAGGAGGTCATCCGCCAGATCTCCAATGGTTTGTAAGGGTAGGCCGATCATTACACCAGTTCCTAACTGAAATCCTGCCTTTCTTATATTGTGCAAGGCCTTCAGCCGATTATCAAAGCTGTGCAAGTCATTGTGGGGGTGAATTCTCTTGTAAAGTTCTCTGTTCGAAGATTCTATTCTCAACAAATATCTGTGCCCGCCAGCATTAAACCATTCATCGTAAATTTCTTCACTTTGTTCTCCGAGAGACAGGGTGATTCCCAATTTACCTTGGCTAATCCTTTTGATTTCTTTCAGCAATTCTGTAATGCGTGAGGTGAATGCTGCATCGCATCTTTCGCCGGCCTGAATCACAAGGCTGCCGTATTGGTGCTCCAGAGCAAATTGGGCACACCGGATCACTTCTTCATTGGAAAGGGTATACCGGTGCTGGTCTTTGTTTGATTTTCTTATTCCGCAATAATAACAATCTTTAATGCACACATTGGAATACTCTATTAAACCCCTCAAATGAACTTTTTTACCGATATACTGGTCTGTTATTTCCCGTGATCGTTCGAACAAAAGCTGCTTATCAGCCCCTTCTGCTTCGAGCATGGCAATAAGATCCTGCTTTTCTAAAAACTTCTTATTCAATATATTGTTAAAACCATTCACCGTTCAAATAGATTCAGGTATTTGCATTTTTTTCATAAAAGGTTCCACAGCTCTGTCAAGCATGCCATGCATATAGGCTATACACAGACCCGTAATTGGTAACCGGTATACCGGCATCAAGTGCCGGTTTTAGCCGGCTGATCAGCTGCTTTCGCGTAATCATGCACGCGCCGCACTGAATAACAAGCTGGTAATCCGTTATAGGTTTCTGTATTTCAGATAGTCCTGCTGCAACATCAAATTCCAGGTCTCTGCCACTGTATTTTCTAATCCAGGCCGGGATTTTAAACCTTCCAATATCTTCACAACTCACCTGGTGCACACAGGATTCGAGGATCAGAATTCTGTCACCGTCATTCAGATCAGAGAGTTTTTTCGCTCCTCTGATATATTCCTCAAAGGGACCCCGCATATGCGCATAGACCACACTAAATCCGGTGAGTGGTATATCTCTTGGGATGATTTTGTTTACATATTCAAATGCCTGGCTATCCGTAATCACCAGGTCTGGCCTCAGGCCGGTTTTGTTTAGAAAAGGAACAAGCTCAGTTTCTTTTAATACGATATTAACCGCATTATTATCCAGTACATCCCTGATTGCCATCGCCTGCGGCAGGATCATCCTTCCGTCCGGCGCCTCAGAATCAACCGGGGTTATGAGCATCACGACAGCATCCTTTTTAATAATACTTCCCAAAAGGGTGGTTTTCTGATAGGATGTAGGAGGTATGGTCGCTTTCAGTTGTTCGATGACTTCAGCTATATGCATTGAGGTCTTTACGCTGCAGGTCTCAACGGCTGCTCCTGTATGTTGCCCGATCGCCATTAAGGTCTCTTCTGTCAGGTTTTCCAGATCTTCTTTGTTGTGTACAATAATATACTCAATTTCAAACTTATTAAATTCCCTGATGAGCATTTGTTCAAACGATCCGAAAGTATTGTTGGAAATTAAAAGGATGGCTGCGTCGAGCTGCGGGAGGGTCTGTATGGTTTTTTCAACTCTTTTTACTCCCAGTTCACCGGTATCATCTATACCGGCTGTATCAATCAATATGGCAGGTCCTATGCCAAAAATTTCAATAGATTTTTTTACCGGGTCGGTGGTGGTGCCGGCGATGTCTGATACAATGGCGACGTCCAATCCGGTGAGTGCATTGATAAATGAACTTTTCCCGGTGTTCCTTCTTCCGAAAATACCAATATGCGGTTTGATGTCTTTGCCTTTGCTCATTTTTCTTTTCTAAATTCGAAAAGTTTTATATTTCCGATAAATGCCTGACAGGATTTCAGATCAATAATTTAAATCCCGCTCTCCGGCTTTTACCCTCTCGAGCCTTTTTTCAAGGAAATTTTCAACTTCTTATTTTCTATCCCATCTATGGTTTTCTGTATGACCTTCCATCCTTTTTCGGCGGTAAGTTCATCTGCGTAATCAGTAATGTATTCCGCCAGGGTAAGGGTAGCATTTGGGGTACAATATTTTTTAATAAAACCCGGTACTGAGAACTCCATAAAATGTTCACCTGTTCTGCCAAGCCTGTAGCAGGCCGTACAAAAGGAAGGTATCATATCCTTATCTAGAAGCTCATTAATTATTTCGCTGAGTGAACGTTCGTCATTGATTTTGAACTGACCCCTGTTGAGATTCTGATCTTCGTTGAGTGTTCTTGAATACGCGCCAATCTCAATTTTAGTGCCGCCATCTATTTGTGAAACCCCATACTGAATAATTTCATCGCGCAATTCCTGAGGTTCTCTGGCGGTAAGGATCATGCCTGTATAGGGCACGGCCAATCTGAGGATAGCGACCAGTTTTGCAAAATCCTCATCCGATACAAAATATTTTGAGCCCACTTCCAAACCGGCAGCGTCTTTGATTCTGGGGAATGATATGGTATGCGGTCCAACATTATAACAGGCTTCAAGATGGCTTGTATGTCGCACCAGGGCAAGTACTTCGTACCTCCAGTCAGTAGTCCGAACAAAACACCAATCCCTACATCGTCCAAACCGGCCTCCTGTGCCTTGTCCAGCGAGATCAAACGATTTTCAAAGCTGGCCTTCTTACCTCCCAAATGGTACATTTTATAGGCTTCAGGGTGGTATGTTTCCTGAAAAATCTGATAGGTACCTATGCCGGCTTCTTTTACTACTTTGAAGCCTTCTATCTCCATTGGTGCAGCATTGATGTTTACCCTGCGAATTTCTCCCTTGTCTCTTTTTACGCTGTATGCAACTTTAACTGCATGTGCTATGAATTCCGGACTATAGTCCTTATGTTCTCCAAATACCAAAACCAATCGTTTCTGCCCGCTGTCTTCAAGTGCCTGAATCTCATTGATGAGTTCCTGGTCATTCAGTGTTTTGCGCTCAGCATCTTTGTTGGTCACCCGAAAACCGCAATAAGAACAATTATTCTGACATTTATTCCCTATGTACAGGGGTGCAAAAAGGACTATACGGTTTCCGTATACAATTTGTTTTAGTGTTCTGGCCCCTTCTTTTATTTTTTGAATCAGGGCTGGATCTGTTGTGTTTACCAGAAGTGCGACCTCTTGCATGCTCAGCCTTTGCTTGGACAGTGATTTTGCAATCACCCTTTCAACTGCATCGACAGTAGGAACCGTGCTTCCTATCAGGTCCCAAATTTCCTTAGAATCAATGAATGGCTTCATTGGAATGGTCTGGTATCGCATATTTTTCAGGAGTAAATTTCATAAGTTAGAAATTATGCCAATAGGAAAATTTTAAAGTAATGCAGCCCCGTTTAATAATTTGATACTATTTTTATGAATGACGGATCATTTTGTTTAGAATATCAATATTTAAAAGTCTGAATTTATATCAAATTTACTGAGATTTTCCAACAATAGACATGATAAAAATCATAGATTTTACAGGGCTTTCGGAAGAAAATCCCTTTAAAAATGAAGGCTTTTGATTAATCTCAAACCGGAAAACGTTATAGTTTCTAAAATGTTAAATTTTTTACTTGAAAAGAGATGAATGCCATCTGTTTTATGTTAAAATATTAATTGCCGTTTTTAAAAAAAATTCAGTCTTTTTTTTCAGAAATATGAATTATCCGTCATACTCTGATCTGCTTGATATTTTTCCCTTTGACCCCATTGGTTCAGGACTTCGCTAATTCCGAAAAAAATATTTGTAGTTTGAAATAATATATCCCTGGCTTTCTTTCCGGATTATATGTTAATATTTTATATAAATATAATTAAAAAAGTATTTTTATTATTTATTTAATAATTATTTCAACCTACTAAATGCAGTAATATATAAATTATAGTCAATTGAAAGTATGACATTAATCATTGCTTATATGGGTTTTTAAAACGACGTGTCTTTAGGTAGCGAGTATCAAGTATGGTTGCTTACTGCAGTCATTACACACAAGCGATGATTGTAGCCGCTTATGCCTGTTCTATGGGATATTCAGCGAAAAAAAAGATGTATTGAACCAGAAGATATCACAAAGTTTGCCAGGTTTTTGATATGTCAAAAGTAGAACTGCAGAAGGAATCATAAGTTTTTATCATTTTTTTCATTTCAAAGACGTTGGAAAATATACGATCTATCTCAATAATTCGATCATTTCGGAATTTGCCGGCAGGTCTGAAATAAAAAGTGCATTTGAGGAAGCCATTGGCGTTACGCTCGGAAAAGTAACCCCTGACAGGATGTTCGGGCTTTTTAAACTCCCTGTATTGGCCTCAGCGATCAGGAGCCCTCCCTGCTTAATTAACTTTAAAACCTTTCAGCGAATCTTAACCAAAAAGGTATTCGAAATAATTACCTTGTTAAAGTCCGGCAAGAACCCATCTGAAATTTGTGATGTACCTCTGAGCAACATCAGATATACCCCATCACCTGAAAGAACCGTTTTTTTTAAACCATACACACTTTTTTCATCACTTGCTTACCTTCAGCAATATAATCCGGAGGAAATTATAGAAGTCATCAAGCAATCAAAATTGGCCGGACGCGGGGCGACCTTTTTCCCCACTGGATTAAAATGGCAAGCTTCGCAGGCAAAATCATGTCTGACCCCCCCAGAAAATATATTCTATCTGCAATGCGGATGAAGGTGAGCCAGGCACCTTTAAAGACAGGGTGCTTATGCAGGAGCACCCGGAACTGATGATCGAGGGTATGATCTTTGCCGCATACGCGGTTGGAGCAAGTAAGGGAGCTATTTATTTGCGGGCTGAGTATATGTACCTGAAAGACGCTATTGATAGCTTGTTAAAAACATACCGTGAAAACGGATACCTCGGAGAAAATATTCCCTCCAGAATTCCTTTTGATTTCGATATCTATGTGCATTTGGGAGCGGGAGCCTATGTGTGTGGTGAAGAAACTGCTTTGATCAGCTCCATGGAAGGAAAGCGGGGAGAACCGGGAACCAAGGAATTCTTCCCTGTACAAAAGGGTTTTCATGGCAAACCAACAGTAGTTAATAACGTGGAGACCCTTTGTACCGTTCCCAGAATCTTTGAAATGGGAATCGAAAACTGGCTTAAAACAGGGACGACGAAAACACCCGGCACAAAAGTTCTGAGCGTTTCAGGGGATTGTCCCAATAATGGCATTTATGAAATTGAATGGGGAATGAAATTCAGTGATTTTCTCAAACTGACCGGAGTAGAAGAACCAAAAATTATTCAATTCAGCGGTCCATCCGGAGATTGTCTTTCCATAACGCCTAACGAAAGTAGAACTTTGCGTTCCGCACCCAGAAAATCACGCGATTTTTTAGCCGATAACGAACACAACAGAACGATTAGCGGTGAAGATATTACCTGTGGTGGTTCGGTCATGATCTTCAATGAAACACGCAACCTACTTCATATCCTCAAATCCTATTCTGATTTCTTCGTCTTTGAGTCTTGTGGCATTTGTGTACCCTGCAGAACCGGAAATTTTCTGTTAAATAAAAAATTGAACAAAATTATTCATGGCCATGCTGAGAAAAAGGACCTTGACGATATTATTTCCTGGAGCCATATCATAAAGACCAGCAGCCGATGTGGTCTGGGTCAGATGTCAAACAATGCCTTGTTGCAGGCCATCGCAAAATTTCCTGAGGTATTTGACCGCGCTCTATCTGAAAACTCTGATTTCAATAAATCCTTTAATTTAGAAACTGCCACGGCCGAATATGACCGCATTATTAACGAAATCAATACCAATTATGAATAAGTTAGTCAATATTACCATAGATGGAAAAGCCATCCAAACCCTGGAAGGGAGAAACCTGGTGGATGTTGCAAAGGAGAATGGTGTTTTCATCCCTACTTTGTGCTATTTCAGAGACCTGCATCCGTTAGGCACATGCCGTATATGTACCGTTTCACTGAATGGCAGGTATACAACGGGCTGCACAACAAAGGTTGTTGATGGCATGCAGATTGAGGTCAACACACCGGAATTATTGGACAACCGCAAGGCCATCATTGAAATGCTTTACGCAGAAGGGAACCACTTCTGCCCTTCTTGTGAAAAGAGCGGTAAATGCGATATGCAAAATCTGGGTTATGATATGGGTATCACTGTTACACGTTTCTCACATGTCTTTACCAATAAGCTGGTGGATTTCAATCCAAAAAGAATGATTATGGAATCCAACCGCTGCATATTGTGCAAGCGCTGTGTGGAGCAGGTTAAAACCAAAGATGGCCAGGATGTGTTTTCATTTGTCAACCGCGGTGTAAAAACCCATGTTCAGATAGATTATGAACAGGAAGCCAAAATGAGTGAAAGTGAAGCCATGAGGGCAATGAACTTATGCCCGGTAGGTGCCATTCTAGTAAAGGGAATGATCCAAGAAGAACCTTTTGGCGACAGAAAATACGACCTTTTGGGAAGTCATAAATCAAGAACATTTAACGGAGAACCTTTGTTCAAGGAAGAGCATGAAAAATATATTGTTGCCACTACCTCGCTTGCGGGCTGCTTTGGATGCCATATGTCTATGCTTGATATCGATACAGAATTGGTTGATATGCTCGATATTGTTGAGTTTAACAAGTCGCCCCTAACCGATATCAAAACATTTTCCAAACGCTGTCATATCGGACTGATCGAAGGAGGCTGTTCCAACAATGAAAATGTACATGTGCTGAAGGAATTCAGGAAAAAATGTGATATCCTCATAAGCTTTGGAGAATGTGCCATCATGGGCGGTATTCCGGCAATGCGCAATTTCATCCCGCTTCAGGAATGCCTGGAAGAATCCTATCTGAATAGCACTACAAGCGAACTTGGCGCCAATATTATTCCCGGACATGAGGATATTCCAAAATTATTAAACAATGTGTATCCCTGTAATGAGATTGTGAAAATTGACTATTACATCCCTGGTTGCCCTCCCAATGCGCAACATATCTGGAAGGTGGTAAAAAGCATTTTACTGGGCGAAGAATTTTCCATCACCCATGATGAATTTAAATATGATTGAAAAATAAATACGATTTTTCAGATGAATACTGCAAACAATATAAAGTAAAAAAGATCCGAATTAATTGAAAATTTAAGAACGATGTCTCAAAAATTAGTCATAGATCCTGTTACCCGAGTGGAAGGCCACGGCAAAGTAACCATTCATTTAGACGATGACAATAAAGTAAAAGACGCCTTTTTCCATATTGTGGAATTCAGAGGCTTTGAACGGTTCATACAGGGGCACCCGTACTGGGAGGCCCCGGTGCTGGTTCAGCGCTTATGCGGAATATGCCCGGTGAGCCACCATCTGGCAGCAGCCAAGGCCATCGACCAAATCGTTGGACTCAATCCCGAAGATCTTTCTATCCCGGCTCAAAAGATCAGAAAATTATTGCATTTCGGACAGGTATTCCAATCGCATGCCCTGCACTTTTTCTATCTGGCTTCTCCTGACCTGCTTTTTGGTTATGATGCAGACCCATTAAAAAGAAACGTGGTTGGCGTAGCAATGGAATATCCTGAACTTGCCAAAAAAGGGATTCTGATGCGAAAATTCGGTCAGGAAATCATAAAACTGATCACAGGTAAAAAAATACACGGTATTTCAGCTACACCGGGCGGCGTCCACAAACACATCAATGCCAAAGAGATCAGTTATTTTATGGATGGCAAGGAAATACCCAACATCAATACCATGATAGAATGGTCTCTGGAGATGATTCAGTTTATGAAAATCTACCACGAAAATAACAAGGTGTTTTTGGACTCTTTTGCTGCCTATCCTTCAGGTCATCTCGGATTAGTAAATAAAAAGAATGGCTTTCTGGAATTGTACGACGGATTTTTAAGAGCCACCGATTCTGAAGGCAATATCACCCTAAATGACATTCCCAATGAGGATTATGCCAATTATTTTTATGAAGGCGTTGAACGCTGGTCCTATTTGAAATTCCCTTACCTGAAACATCTGGGCAGGGAAAAAGGATGGAACAGGGTTGGGCCTCTGGCACGCATGAATATCTGCAACGGAATCGAAACCCCATTTGCCGAAAAGGAGCGGCTGGAATTTAAATCGGCAACCGCCGGTAAAACCAACAACATGACGATGTACACCCATTGGGCAAGGCTTATTGAAGTATTGTATTGTGCAGAAATGATGCGAAATTTATTACATGACCACGACCTGCTCAGCAATGACCTCCTTAGAAAAGGCGAAAGACGGAACAGGGGTATCGGGATCATTGAAGCCCCAAGAGGTACACTAATCCACGATTATGAAGTAGATGACAAAGATCGCATTACACATTGCAATCTCATTGTTTCTACAACGCATAACAACGAACCCATGAACCAGGCTGTCCGCTGGGTGGCAAATAACGTGATGGATGGCAGGCCCGAAATTACTGAGGGCATGCTCAATCAGGTTGAAGTGGCTATCAGGGCCTATGACCCTTGCCTGAGCTGCGCAACCCATGCCATGGGCCAGATGCCTATGGAAGTTAGCCTGTACGATGCGAAAGGTATTCTGATAGACGAAATGATCAGAAGTTAATAATTCCAGCACCTAACCGGCAGCCCTTCTTTATTGAATCAAATGCAGGGAAGGGTCTATGTATGAAAAGAACACTTATAATAGGTATCGGAAATTCCGGCCGTCAGGATGACGGCCTCGGTTGGGCATTTCTGGAAAAACTAGAACAAAAAATGCCCGACCTGGTCCGATCTTGAATACAGGTACCAGTTACAGATTGAAGATGCCGAACTAATCTCACATTTTGAAAGAGTTCTGTTTGTAGATGCTGACCTGAATATTCACCCACAGGGTTTTAATATTCAAGCTTTACCAGCCCAGACAGAAAATAGTTTCACTTCCCATGAACTGAGTCCGGGAACTGTTTTAGACCTCTGCAAAAAAGTTTATAAAAAATCACCCGATTGTTATTTGCTGGCAATTTCAGGCAACTCCTTTGATTTAGAAATGGGCCTCACCGCTTTTGGCAAAATCAATTTGGAAAGTGCTTTTATTTTTTTTGAAAGCAATTTTTTAAAATCCTGGGTGATCTTTTTGTTCAAACTGAAACATTTATCACCTGTTAAATTAAATTTTCTGATTAATTTTAGACCTTAACTCTATTATAAAATATATTCTTATGTGCGGAACTTGCGGATGTGGCAACAATGAAACGGGTCCGGTGATCTTAAAGCCGGGAGAAGTTAAATACCAATGACCATGACCATGACCATCACAGTGATCATGACCATCATGATCCACAACCATAACCATCAACCATGACCATCAACCATGACCACCACCATGACCATGATCATGACCATGACCATCACCACGGTCAACACCAAGAATCCCATAGTCATACACACAGCCACGAGCACCATGATCACGACCATCACGACCACCATAGATCAGTTGTTGCTATTGAAAAAGATATTCTTCAGCACAACGATAAAATGGCAGCCAGAAACCGGGGTTATTTTGATGCAAAAAACATATTTGTACTCAACCTGGTAAGTTCACCGGGGTCAGGAAAAACTACCCTGCTTGAAAGAACACTGACGGATCTTAAAGGTAAACATTCCTTTTATGTGATTGAAGGCGATCAGCAAACCATGAATGATGCCAACCGGATTAATGCCCTGAATATTCCTGTGGTACAGATAAATACAGGAAAAGGTTGTCATTTGGAGAGTGACATGGTTTATAATGCCTTAAAAAAACTGGAAATAAAAGACAATGCTTTGCTGTTTATTGAGAATGTAGGAAATCTGGTTTGTCCTTAGTGTTTGATCTGGGAGAAGACAAACGTGTAGTCATTATCAGTACCACCGAGGGTGAGGACAAACCCATCAAGTATCCTGATATGTTCCATTCCTCAGATATCTGTATCATCAATAAGATTGACCTGCTTCCTTATGTGAATATCAACATCGAAAAATTAAAACAGTACGCATTGCAAATCAATCCGAAACTCAGGTTTTTTGAGCTCTCGGCCACTACAGGTGAGGGTATGAACCAATGGTATACCTGGTTATCTGAACAAAAGAAAAATTGAACGAACTAAATTTTAACCTATGTGCCTGTCTATCCCTGGAAAATTAATAGAAATTACCGCTGTCCTGGACGAAACTTTCAGGACAGGAAAGGTCTCCTTTGACGGGATTTTTAAGGAAGTAAGCTTAACACTTGTTCCCGAAGCAAAGGTTGGTGATTATGTCATGGTGCATGTTGGTGCAGCCATAAGCACGATTGATGAAGAAGAGGCCAAAAAAACTTTTGACTTATTAAAACAATTGGGTGAATTACACGAATTAGACCCTGAAGAGGAATAATCCATAAACCAAGCATCTTGCCTTATTTCGAACTCTCCAATAGCGAAAACAACTTTCCTCCGGCCTATTTTGCTGATTGCGATGGCCTGCTGGCAGTTGGCGGAGAGCTTTCCGCGGAAACTCTGAGGGCTATGAAAGCGGTATTTCTTTTTGGAACCATCCTTTGAAACACGTGAAATGGTGGTCACCTGACCCTAGAATTGTGATAGATATTTCCAACTTTGAATTTTTAGGGGATCAATTATCATGTCAAAATTTTAAGACCACCTTTAACAGGATTTAGGAGTAGTGAACAATTGTAAAGAAATATATAAAAAAGAAGGCTATGGATAACCGGTGGCTGACAGAAGACTCGATCGCATATTTCCATGAACTGCATGAGCAAGGTTATGCCCACTCAGTGGAGGTTTGGCAGGAGAATAATATCGTAGCCGGCCTTATCGAATTGCTTTGGGTAAAATGTTCTTTGTCGAATGTCTGTATTCCACTGTTAAAAATGCTAATATTTTAGCCCTGGAATCCCTAATTCTGGAGTTGAATAACAGAGAGTTTATCCTGGCAGACATGCAAAAGGCAAGCTTATTTACAGAGGCATTTCCTTTTGATGAAATCAGCAGATTGAGCTATCTGGATATTTGTAAAACGAATGCAGAGCAATTCAATGACCAGAAAACAATTTTTTAAACCGTGGATGCGGATGAAGAAGTCGTTTGAAGACACATGTAAAAGCGCAGAAATCCTGCTGCAGAATGAAAATTACAAAGCCGCATCCGATCTTTTTCTCGAAGCACTGCCACTTTCAGAAAAACCAGTTCGAAAAAATTTATGTGTACACCAGTTTGGCAAGGCTGTTTCAAAAAAATAAGGAACCCGAACGGGCTGTCGAAACTATCGAGAAGGCCCTGCCCTATTTTGATGGATTGCAAGAACAGGTTTATTCTGAAGAAAAAGCGGTAATTCACAATAACCTGGCAGCTCTTTTTTATGAAAAGGACCTTACATCCTCTCTGGGCACTACCAAAAAGCACTGGGTATTTTTAACGAATTACGCAATTTAAACAAGGGTCAATATACGGCCCAAATTGCAGTCAAATTTCGCTCTTGCTTACGCTCTTGTAAAAAATCAGAACAGTGCGGAAGCAAAAAAACATTTCAGGGAAGCCTTAAAGGCCTTTCAAACCCTTAACAGTGAACAGTTTGAGCCCATCATGGCGAGCTGTTACTTTAGACTGGGCAATCTGTATACCGAGGAATTTAATCTGCCTGATGCTCGAACAAATTATTTAAAGCAGAGGTACTTTTTTCAAAATTTTCTGATTCAGAACCAGCGGCCTATTTGCCCTATTACACCTCTGTGCTGAACAATCTGGGAGTTACCTATAAATCTTTGGGCGAATATAAAAAATCTGCAAACTATTATGAAAAAGCGCTGGCGAATTATATAATTCTGGCAGAAAAATTCAACAGCTCCTTCAGACCCTATGTGGCCGCAGCACAAAATAGCTTAAGTATCCTTTACGGAGAAATGAAAGCTTTTGACAAGGCCATTGACCTTGCCAACAATGCCCTGAACAGCTATTCAGAATTATATAAGGAATTTCCTGATGAGTTCCTGCCGTATCTCGCAACCTCACTTCACAACCTGGGGGTATTCCACTTAGAAAATGGCGATCTGGAAAAGGCTGAGCAGTTCTTTGATCAATCTTTGTCCATTCGAAAAAAGATCGCTGCGGAACAACCGGATTCCTTTAATGCCGATGTCTGTGCAACAATTTTGAATCTTATTGAAATTTATTATTCTAAGCTTGAAAATACGTTAGACCATGCATTTACAAAAAAAGTATTAATCTATTGAAGGAACTGGACAAGGACTTTTACCCACGCTGAATGGGGATACCTGGTAAAAAGCATGATCAGTGACCATCAGTATTATACCGATTTTTTTGACCATGTGAAAAAATGAAGATCTGGCCTTTAACAGGGCCATAAGAAACAATGAATCACTAAAATCTATAATATGACGGCGCCTGAACAAAAGGCGGCATTGCAACAGGAAATTGTGTATGCTCTTGAAGCGTTAAACGAACAATATCCGAAATAGACAAAATAAAAAATGAACTGGCATATGCGTATAACGAACTTGCCTGGCTTTTGCTGAGATCCAAAAAATTCAGAAGTGCCATGGAAACTATAAATAATGCAGAGAAGCTCGAGGCGGTTACCATACCTTCTTTGCAATGCAATTTGGCCCACAGCTATCTGCTTCAAAACCAATTTAATGAGGCCAAGGAATTATACCTGGCTTTGTCTTTTGAAAAGAACAAAGATCATGAATCCTAAAAAAATTATTCTCGAAGACTTTGAAAAACTAAAGTTGGATGGGATTGTGCATCCTGATATGTCAAAGATCGTCGAACTTATTAAAGAGTATTGAGCTCACAGTCGGTATTGGGTATTGAGTTTCCAAGGGTGTTTAGTTGTTTATTGCTTAATAAAGTGAGTTCAAACTAATTTAGTGGAGAAACTAGAAAAAAAAGCAAAAGTTGGTCTATATAAAGTATTGAATTTCAAGAAAAATAATAAAGTTTTGCTTATGCTTTCGCAAGATAAAATTACACAAGTCTTTTGTTCTTTTTATGATTTTTGGAGGAATTTGATCCTATTTAAGGAAATCTGCTTCTTTCGAATGGACCAATTGTAGTGGGAGTCAAAATCTGGCGATACCAAGAAATCGAATCTCGGATACATTATTTCAATAAGCTATTTGCAACACCAATCACAAATAACTTGTAATAAAAAACCTTCCCTTAAAAAAATTTATCGATACAAAGCAATTGATAAATTTTTCGGTAATTTTAGGTCGAACTCATTTTAAATTAAAAAAAGTTTTGGAGTAAAAATTTGGCTACTATTGGGTAAAAAATACCTTGTTTGTCTGCCAAATTTTTCAATAATTTGGAATCCAAAAAGCATGACATGTCCTTCAATGAAGTCTTTTTTTAAATCAACTCGTATGTTGCTTTACTACAACGTTTAAAAGTGATAAATAGACCGACAGCTCAAAAGCAATATGATCGGGTGGTTCGTGTAAGTTACTTATAGTTTGAATTTCTAAATAATCATAATTTTCCTTTATTTCATCCGTAGTTCGCGAGATTACGATAAGAAAGCATTCCCGGGTCTTCTTTTTGTTTCGATGCCAATATGATTCGTAAGGGGGTAACTTGTGTTCACCGCCGGGGAGCTCAGAAAAAGCGGTAAATCTTTTTTTTATCTCCAGATCTACATCGTTTATATTTGACAAACTATCAAAGCCCAAAAGATGGAAGATTTCTATTGCTTCTTGAGCAGAAGGTGGTTTTAAGAATAGTTCGGGTAATATTTCTAAAATCATATCTGTTTCTGTTATTTTCATATTTAGTTGATTTAATGTTCCTCGCAATAGCTATTGCGAGGAAACATTTTTTAATTAGTTTTTTTGAATTACACCTTTTCAATCTTCACAAGCACGTGTTTGTTTAATTGTTGTCCTGAAATTCCGCAGTTAAACCCAGGTTTAATCAAAGCATCTTGATCTACGCAAAACCACCCGCTTTAACAGCGGCTGCACCCAAAAATGGGTATGTCCAAAACCGAAAACAGCACCAATAGTACCAGCTATGATACGTTTGGTTATAGAATGCTGCTCCTTTACTTTCTCCATAAGCGGAAATAACCTTTAGGGTGTCACCAATATGCTACGTTATAATTTTCGGCATCTGATGGATGAATGTAAATTGGGCCGTTGGGTTTTACTTCCAGTAACCAAGCGTTGTTTTGAGTGCGTGCATGGGTGTGCGTTGCCTCTTTCCAGCTGATACACATTAACGGATATTCATTCAGTAGGTTTAGGGTCTATTTCGTGATATTCCGGTACAACATCCAACGGATTGCCATAAGCGTCCTTCACATTCGCTGCCCAAAGTGATGCAAACTCAAATTTGCGTGTTTTGGTATTGAAGCCTTTTACGGGCTTTGCCATCATACCATTACCCCAATGGCTTTTCGAGCTTTTTTGAGAATCCTTCTTCATCGGGATTAACTTCATAAACCAACTCCGTCCTTTATTTCCAGGCCTTAAACTTCCTGGCTTTGCCAGAATTTTTGGATCTTTCAAATCCAATTCATTTTCGTGTTTGAAGATAGATAGGGGTGTCTTTTGGTCCCACCCAAACAGCACCAGGCAGTTTTTTGAGTTCTTCTAACGAAATTTTTGGTGCACCAACGAGCAACTATTCTTAGAGAGAAACTCTTTCATACCATTTTGTTTTGATCTTCGATTACTTCGCCAAGAGTACTTTTCCAATACGGAAAATCTTTCCCATCTGCATCTTTGATGCCTATACGTCTGCCAAGTTCGGTAACAGTTTCGTATTCGGTGAGTTGTCCAAAAATAGGTTTCACTACCGGTTGTCGTAAGACCAAGTGCGGCCATAAGTACCCAATGTGTATTGAGATCGTAGCGTTCCAAATAAACAGAACTTACCGGAAGGACAATGTCGGCAAAATGAGCTGTTTCGCTCATCATCGTATCCACCACAAAAATCTTTCGCATTTTCTTGGCAGCCTCGGGGAAGAGTTGCATACCATTAGGAACTGAGCATAAGCCGGATTTTGGAAAACAATCATCATGGTGTCGATATCATACGGACCAGAACTGCTAGCTATGTCTTTGGAACATTCGGTCCGTAGTTGCCAAGCAATTTGTGGTAAAACGGATATAGATCTTTCGGCACATATAATGGCTTGCTCAATCTTATGAGCGTGAATATGGTCGTGTTTGTTTCCCTTTTTTACTGGTGAACATAAACCTACCCGGGATATCATAAGTACCCAACAGGCCATTTAGTATGAATACTGCACGAACTAGAATTAAGTCTCATTGGTGTAGTGGCTGCCGCTCCACTACTCAATAGTGCGGGTTTGTTGGTTGCCAGTTGAGTGGCTACTTCTTCAATTACAGAAGCTTTGATACGCCGTGTAATTCCTTTGCCCATTCCTGGGTTTTATCTTTTCACATAATCAGCATACAATCAAAACCTGCACCCCATTTTGCTATAAATTCTTTGTCGTGCAGGTCATTTTTGATAATGACATGACCAATGGCCAAAGCCAATGTTCCATCGGTACCTGGTTTTATTTTTAAGTGGCGGTGTGCTTTCATGGCTGTAATACTCACCACTGGGTCAACCACTACCAATTTGGCACCATTTTCATGGATGGCCTCGTTGATCATTCGTGGCAAATAAATCCATTTGATGGCTTCCAAAGGATTCCATCCCCAAAACATGATGTATTTGGATTTGTAAAGATCATTCAGCGGTCTTTCATCTCCGATCACCCATTTTCCACCAGCTTTTCTGCCCATATCGCACATATTAGAGTGCATGTAGTAATTAGGCGTACCCAAATAATTCGCAAAAATCAGCCTGAATGTGTGTAAAGCTATGGTCTTCAGAAATCCAAGCCAATTGATGGGCTTTGTTTTGGTCTTTTAAATTTTTTAGCTCACCAGCAACTTCATTAAGGGCTTCGTCCCAAGTAATTTCTACCCAACCTGGATCTTGATCCCAACCTTATTTCGGGTTAGTTCTTTTCAGCGGTTTTTGTATGCGGTCGGCATCGTAGAGCGCCATAACTCCCAGCATTCCTTTCGCATAAATGGCAGCCAGCACCAGGTTTTTTTCCATTTTTAAAAAAATCATCTGGGCTACAGCTAATAGTTATTAGGGTTGTGCGGGTTGGGTTCTATTTTTCGAACTTTTCCGTCAATCACATGCACCATGATACCACTTTGGCCCCCGCACATGCTGCAACAAGAAGGAATCCATTCCCCCGCATTTCTCCATACTTAGCCGTCAGCTCAGGTTTGGGCGAGTGGGCAAAAATTTGTTTGAAAAACCCAAGACTATCGCTGAGCCAACAGCCCTTACTTTTACCTATTGACCAAAAAACTCGCGTCTGTTGAATTTGTATATCTTTTTTATCTGAGCTCATTTTGATAAGTTTTTAGTTTGTTAAATCTTTTTCTCCACTGATTCTCAAGTTGGTAAATAATCCGAAAGTATAATACCATTGCAAAAGGGTATAAACAAAGAGCGCCATAAGCCCATTTTACGAACAAGGATGGAAAATAATCAAGATGGAAAGCGTAAGCTTGTAACATAAGCGTTTGAACAAGTCCGGTAGGTTCTTCAATGGCCATCACCGGGAATCACAATGTTGAGACGCAAAGATAATAAATAGAAACCGGAATAAAATCAAGACAAGCCAATACCTATATTTCTGGTAGATGCATAATTTGTTAAGTAATAGTGATGGGTACAATAACTCCAATTAAGACATGAAAAATCCAGAAATTGTACCAGTAATTTTTCCAAATAATATCATCTTTAATACTTTTTCGCTACATACTACTGATGAGTGTCAACAGAATATTCGCTCCAATTCAATTAATATATCAAAGGCAAGAGTAATGCCAGCACTATTTTTCCAAGTATAGCAACATTTTCTTTATAAAGCTCATTTTTGTCTCTTCCAGTAAAAAGTATAGATAGCAGTAAGCAAAGCACCACCGAATGCAAATGTCGCCAGCCAAGAACATGAATAGGGTAAATTGCTGAATTCCAATGTTCTCTTGCACCTGACTGTGCCAAAACAGTGCGCCTACATTTCCGTGAAAATGCAAATGCCAATGGCACACCTATAGTGGCTAAAAGCTCTACCAATTTTATAATCTTTTGCCTTCCGTTCCTCTGTTAATTCCGTTGTTCCAAAAGTAAGAAATTTGGCAATGAAACTAAATATACGATTTAGATTTCGATAAACGATATAATATCTTCTCAAACACCAACCAACATTCCACGGCGATAACTAGTCATCTGACAGATAGTATATCAAGTTAACCATCCACCACATCATAGATGTATAAGCACCACTTGTAAAAATATTGGCAAAACGCCATTGTCTGCCTAAATCAAACCAGATGGATAGTAAAGCACAAAGCTAATGTGGCCAAAGCAGTGAACAATGTCTAATTTGCCTATGCGTAGGCAAATCTTTTCACATGAAATACATACACTATCGTAGAGAAAGAGGAAATGAGCCGGCAGAAGAGCCGATGAAATAGAGTGATAAACTTAGCTACCCAAAGACCCCAAGGCACTAGGATTGTTGTACTCAACATACGTTTCTCCTTTCATCAAACGAATGCCAACTAGCAACCGAATCCCATAATGTAAACCAATAACCCGGAAATCTATCTTTATGAGTTTTATTGTTCATGACTTTCAAGTTTTTATTTTTAAAGAATATAATAAACGTTTGGTTCAGCACCCAATTCTTCTTTCAAACGGATGTGAGGATGCTTCATCTAAGCAATTGACTCACATCTATTGTCTGGATCAGTTGAACATCACCAAAGTTCAACGCATGACCAACACAAGATTTTACACAGGCAGGTGTGTCTGAGTATATTTACCTTTTTCATTTTGCATATGTATACAAAAATTGCATTTGCGAACAACACCATGAGTTGATTCTTTTTCCTTCAAGAGGTTACGCAAATTCATTGTATTCTACCGATGGTAAATCGTATTTATTGGCAGCGTGTACATGGCATCATATATGTCACCAAAGTCTGCATATCTACTACCATAAGGACAGGCGGTGATACAATACCTACAAACCAATACCAACATCATAGTCCATCATCACGATGCCATCTTCCTGTTCTTTTATACGTAGCACCCGTTGGACAAACCGGCACACATGGTGGATTTTCGCAATGGAAACAAGGCTTAGAAAAAAAGGTGAGTTTATCTGTTTCTGGCGATGGTTGCTCCATTACTACTGTGTAAGCTACTCCGAGGCGCGATTGTTATTCTCTGCTTTACAAGCTACGGTGCAGGCCTTGCAATTGATACATTTTCGGGTGTCCTCATGACCATACCCCACCTTCTTTTCTTGCCGTCACCAAGTTTCTGAAGGTTTGCGGGTAGGCACACATGACAAGAAGCCTAATGATGACACTTGCAACACCCAAAGCACCAACAGCCAAGTAAAGTTTTTAGAGAATTCCGCCGACTGGTCGGAGTGAGTATAAACTAGGAGATTTGCTTATGGCTTCTCTCCAGTGTTTTTTCGAGTTTGATTATCCATAATGTAGGTTTCTATTTTTAAAAGTTGTAATAAATCGTTGTTCAAGGTAAAACATCTATGTCAATACCCAGGACAACTAATTTTTTCTTACAATCGCATTGATGTGAATATAAAGAAAAAACTTATATCATAATTGAATATGATTTAGAATTGAAAATATACTGTTGTACGCAATACTCACATCCGGATCTCGTTCCGGCACTGTTAACACTTCTTTCTATCATAGGTGTTTCTATACAAGTTCGAGCATAATGTTTACTTTTTCATTTACTATAATTTGTAAACCGGTAATAAAAAGATTTTCGTCGTAATTCTCGTTCGAAAAACGGATATTGATACTGGGCATTATAGTTTGTATCCGGATTCAGGTCATCCCAGCGTGCAAATAACCAAACTATTTTGTGCAATTTTGCAGCAGCAAAAGTTGACCCTAAAAAAGGTTTTGTTTGAACTACTTGGCTTTCCGTTCCTATTTTTACCGTTTGATCAAAGCTATTTGGAAAAATTTCAACACCAAATCTAAAGTTTGGTAATTCATACGAACCAAAATGTACGAAACAGTATCCTCTCTTGTTCGGTATTCAATCGCTTATAATCCATCATAAGCTCTACATTCAATTTTTTATCAAAAAATCGCTTATGCACTGAGAGATAATATTCTAAATACTTATTGGCAATCGGTTTATTACCAGAACCATTACCAATCATGGCTGTAAATCCGCTATTTCCATTTTTATCAAAATTTCCTTCCAGCGAAGCTCCCTAATCCGAACAAATTACCAAACCCTCTTAAATCCAAAGCTTCTTTTTCAACCCGAACAATAACCCCAAACTTTTTCCGGAAAAGCAAATAACGGTGTAGGTATTAGACCATTCTTAATTTAGAATTAGGAATAAATTTGAATACGTCGTTGTATTGAAGATAACCCAATTTAATAACAACGCCAGAAATTACCCTGCGGCAACGTAGTACTGAGTGTTCCTTTCGAATAAAAATCGAGTTGACCATCGCGGAGAGATATTAAAATCATACCAAAATAAACCCTTCTCAGCTTGGCGCCTACAGTTTCTGTCGGTTCTTTAGCATATTCACTCCTACCAAATGCCAGAGTATCGCCACTTGCTTTGTAAAAAACATCGCCAAACATGTAGCCCCAAATTTTTCCTGAGGGTTTAAAAGCTTGTTCTTGTTCTTGTGCGTTTCCATTAAAATTTATAAAAACAAAAATTACAAGAATGATGTAAGGTAATTTATGGTATTGATTGTTTTTGTTAGATTTCATCTTATTTGAATAATAGATTTATGATTCTAATGTGAAAGTAATTATAAATTTATTGCTGAAATATGACTTTTATCATTTTTAAATAATTTTTATATAACTGATAATCCAATATTTTAACTTTTATTTTTTATTTTACTCCAAACGAATTAAATTTTTACGCGTACAACATTGCAACTTATTTTATAGTTACTGATGTTACATAAAGTGAATGGTTTTTGAGATTTTGATAGCCATTTCTGTTTTCAAAAGCCAGAAAAAATCATGAGAATTTTACCTATAAAACAACAAAACCTGATTGACAATAACCGAATATATTAATTAGTATGTGAATTTTCAAATGAAGAAAGGAAATTCAGGTTTACGCAAATAAATAAAAAAAAAACCAAAACTGGACTCGAAAATATGGATTTAGTATTGATTATTGGGTATTGAGCACTCGATGCCCAAATAACGTGTTGACACAGTGAACGTGATTATAAAGATATATGCGGTTAACATGCCCTAGGAGAAAAGCAAAACTTTAACTAAACTGATAACCATTTAATTCAAAAGTTTTTAGGTATTACAGAGCGTTCAGCAATGGCGGATTAACCTGTCTGGTAATTTCATGATATAATCACGTGTCTTCTCAGCAGAATCATTCAAAGAACCCATATTCGCAATATCCCATTCTTTGATAAGGAAAATTTAAGATCTACAATATGTAATCCTGGGTTGTGTATCACATTAACCCTTTGGGCTGCCTCTGAGAAATGTGAAAATAAAGACCCAATGCTGCCTCCTGTTTCTCTTAAAAAATGTGCAGGCATCACATCTTTCTTCTTCATCATGTCTCCAAAAGCAAGCATCATTTCATTGACATCCAACTCAAATATTCTCCTCACAAATTCAATATAGGCAGTTGCATGCCTAAGTTCATCGCTGGCAATGAAACCACACATCTTTGCGAGCAAATGGTTGCCTGACTTTTTAGACATCGTAGCCACCCTTCTGTGGGAATATTTGGTTGCCATTTCCTGAAAACTCGTATAAACAAAATTCCGCAAGTCATAGCCACCGTTTGTATATCAAATCCGTCTTTGATCAGGTATTGGGTCGTCACCTCCATTTCACGCATGTTCACCCTGCCTGATAAATACACCATACTAGCAAGACATCCCCATGTCTGTTTTCTTCTGCGTTCCATGCCCTAACCCATTTTGTCCAGCCACTGTGGTTGTACTGGTCAAGTCCTTCAAGTCCCATTAACCATGATTCATAGGTAGGTAATGCTTCCCTCAGTAATGGTATCGCCTATCAACACCGCAAAAAGGTCATAATTCATCTCCCTGCATTGCCCTTGTATCTCGCGTAATTCTTCTAAAAAATTTGCACTTTTTATCTCGGTAAAAAATCAGAGGGCTGCCACAATTCTTCAATCTGCTTCAGGTTTTTCTGCAAAAATCCGTCCATTGATTTTTCCAAAACCTGCATTACCTCAATTCTTGTTTTTGTTAAATTCATACTGTTTAATATATTAATTCTTTGCTCTTCCGACAAGAAGGTTATTTTCAAAAAATAAAGAAAAACAAACATGCCCCGCATTTTCAAGAGTTTGTAAAAAATAAAAAAGGGAGTTAAAAAAACCCCCTATTTCTTTGATATAAATCACTTTTATTTCTTCAAAGTTTTCATATAATTGATAACAAACCAGTTCATCTTCTTCACTCATTTTTCTTCTTCAAAGTTCGGCATATCTTTTCTTCCTATATATAGCTCTTGTAACATATAGCTCCTTCTGATTGTGCCCAGTAATTCGGCACTTGAAGAATCTCCCAGATCTCCTTCAACTTCCTTTGCTTTGGTACCGTCACCCAAACCTTTTTTACCGTGGCATGAAGCGCAATGCTTTTTCCAATATAAGCGCTTTTCCTTCGGCCACATTCTTCAGCACTTGATGTGGTTGGGTTCTTCATTGATTGGTATTTAGCCGGCACAACCCATTTTCTCCTGTACCACCTTAAAGGAAAATAAACCAATGCTTAAAAGCATCTGCAAACACAATACATTAACACAATTGATTTCATAGTTTTTTAATAATTATTTAATAGTTAACATTTTTACTTTTTACCTACCTACTTTAAGGCAGGCCTGTCTGCCGATAGGCAGGTTTTTTACTTTTTACTAAGAAAAGTAATGCAAATATAGGGTATTTCCTTTAAAGAATTTAATTATTTCTCATCTGTTACAAGGTCTTTGGCATCTCCCTTTTTGATTTTAAACAAATTAATTACAGTGTAAACATAATTGGCCCATACACCCACCAGCAAAATAGTTAAAACCAAACATACATCCAAATTGGAGCAGCTTCAGACCATAGGGTATTGTCCTTATTATCTTGATCCGCCAGATAATATTGTTCCCCATTTCATGGTTTTCTTTTTGCTTTACATTGCCAAAAAACCTCATTATCTTCAACCATCACATACACATCAACATTTCCTTCAGGATCACCCGGAACCTGTTCTTTTAATTCAAACTCGTATTCCCCGGCGCTCAGTGCACCTTCTTCTACTTTCATATTGACCAGCATGCTGCCAATATAAAATGCAATATCCACCTCATCCACAGGTGTTTTTACCCCTGTACTATCAATGTATACCCCCTGGCTGTTACCATTTTAACTGAATCAATTTCAGTTAAAGTCTACTTCAAAATCAAATCTCTGAAGGAGACTTCGGCTTCCTCTGCATCCATTTTGTCTGTCCCCTCAAAACGGGCAACCAATACAATATTTCCCTCACCATCTTTTAAATATTTTTTATCTGCGGGAACTACCAATTTTGCGACCCCGGCTTTTGAGGTTTTTGTGGTTCCAAGAAGTACCTCGGTATCACCTAAAATATTATAAAATTTAATTTCTGCATTATAAACAGGCAATATATCCTTTTCTGTCCTTTTTATTCTTTCCCTCATAAGTCGCTACGAGCAAACGGGAGTTGTCTTTTGTGTTTGGTCACAACAAAATCCAGAGATACCCTGTAGTCTTCAGGAGTAGTAACTTTTGGTTTTTCACTCTTTCACTCCAGCTTCTTCGGTTTTTTCAACTGGTGCAAGCTCCTCACGGGTGGCAGGCCAAGGTATCCTCCTGGGCTATTGCATTGTTGCAGAATAAAAACGCTATCACAAATGAAATAGAAAATAAATATTTTAATAGGTCTCGTTTCATGGTTACAAGTTTTTTTTATTTTTTTCCTCTGTTTTCATTTTTCATTTTGTTCTCCATTTCTTCTCTTTCATTGTCAATAATTCCGGACATCGGAATCACAGGAACAAATTTAATGATGATTGTAAAGAACAACAGGAATGCTGCAATGCCGGCAAAGCTTAGTGCCCATTCTACCCAGGTAGCTGAATAATGGATAAATTCCGGCCTGGTGTCCTGAATTGGCAAATAGGGTGTTTCCAAAGTTGGAACAACTATAAGGTACCTGTTTAACCACAAGCCTAAAACAGCCACAACCGCTGCAAAACTGATCCATTTTACTGTTCTGAGTTTTTTGAATGACAAGATGATAATGGGCACAATCACTCCGATATAATTTGCAAAATAAACTCCAGAAAATATCTGTTGAACAATGTGTTTAAAAGGTTTACATTCAGGTTCCTTATGGCTGAACCACCTTGAAAAGTACTCACTAAAGTAAAGTAACCAAACAGCAAAGACATAACAAGAAGCACAAATCCTGCCACCTGAAAATGGGTCCTTCTGATGGATTTCTCCAGATGGAAGTATTTTTCTGATCATGTACATGGCTATGATAATAACTCCAACACCAGAATACAAACCTGCAATGATAAAATACGGTGCAAAAATTGAGCTGTTCCATCCGGGTTGGACGGTCAAACTGAAGATCCATGCGAGAACCCATAGGCTACAATGGCCATGGCAATAATCATGGCAGACATGATTCTGATCATTTTGTGAAGTCTGGTTCGCTGTGATTCTGTATCCTGATAACCGATTGCCAAAAATTTATACATTTTTTTCTTCCATGCCGGTGTTTCTTCAGTGGCATTGTCGCGCATTATTGCAAAATCCGGAATAAAGGTCATGTATAAGTACAAAAAACAGCCAACAAGATCCGTCATGATGGCGATGATATCCCAGGTGATCGGGGATTGAATTCTCGGATAAAGGAACAGGTAATGAAGCCTGTCCAGGCGGCCGATACACAATAAAATGAAGATTGGGCCAATAACCAGCGAAAGAACGGTGATTATTTCAATAATTCGCGAAACTGAATTTTTCCAGGGCGTATGAAAAAAATGAAGTACACCTGAAATAAAAGCTCCTGAATAACTTACCCCAACAAAAAAAATAAAGTTGATGATAAATATACCCCATACTACATTGTCCCTCATTCCTGTGACCACATGTCCATTGAAACCTGAACAAAAAAAGCATACAATCCTACTAAAATGATAGCTACCAATACACCCATCCATATCTTTGAAGGAAGCACGTGTTCTCAATCATTGGTGAAAATTCATTAACCAACTCTTTTTTCTTTTTTCATATTCATAATAGAAATCTTTAAGTTAAATGGTACCGTCTTCTTTTAGTTTTTGTACATAAGGCACATCTTTATAGCGCTCAATGATGTCTTCTTCCACCTCAAATCCGCGTTCAAGCGGGAATTGTCTGTTTACTGGTGGCAAATAATATACATTGGGCTTGGTTCCCAAATGCTCTAAATGTCTGTAACCACCCCTGTCATTGATCAGCGTAGAGAATCGAACAGTTTCTTCTCCATTGGTTACCATATCTTCATTTTTATCACCAAAATAAATCACGCCCATCGGACAAGATTTGGCGCAATGGGGAAGTTCCCCCTGTACGCAGCAAGTCCGGACAAAAAATCACATTTCATGACGGTTCCTTCAGCAGCCGGAACACTTGTTTCCGGAGAATAAGGAATGCCCTTGTTATCAAACTTATCCTTATGACCCCAATTGAAAGATCTTGCAGAATAGGGGCAGCTTGTAATACAGAACTTACACCCAATACAACGGTCATTGTCAATTAAAACAATACCGTCATCTCTTTAAAGGTTGCCCCGGTTGGACAAACAGTAACACAGGGTGGCTCATCACAATGAAAGCAAGGTTTTGGAAACCAGTATGGTGACGATTCATCATTATTCTGAATTAATTGCACTTTCATAAATTCTTCGTTGTAATCCAGCTGATGTGCCTTCTGGCAGCTTTCAACACATTTTCTTGCGTTTTTACATTTGGCCAGGTCAATAACCATTACGAATTTTCGGTTAGGATTTCCCTTTCTGGACTCCTCCGGAGTAATATGCGCTTCAGGATATTTATTGATGTTATCAGCATCCACCTCCACAATTTTCCCATCGGGGGTTAATAACCTCATCTTAATTCCTGATGACACTTTTTCTTCTTGTTTGGTAAGACCGAGACATCAGTGCAGTACCTGCTACTGGCTGTAATCCCGGTAAACAATCCGGCTTAACGTAAATTTTCTTCTGTCTGTATTTTTATTTTGCTCTTTGTCGTCTTTCATAATTGTTTAATTATAAGGTTACTGTAAATCTAAACTGAAAAAATAATTAAAAGCATGACAAAAATCATTTTAGAATCTTTTTATATATTTGAATATCAGTACTTTATGGATTTTTTACTCTTGATAAGGACAATTTTAAACATTGAAACCGTTACTTTTGTTACTTAAGGTTGATGCTTTTTCTTTAAGAGAATAACCCTAATTCAGATTGGAATAATTCAATCTAATAGTGTTATGAATCAAAGTTCCCAGATTACTCATTTTATGAATTATGTAATTCTCAACGTGTGCTTAATTTTGAAAAACATTTAGAAACCCAATAATTGGGCACAATATAAGACCAAGAGGGATCTAGGTAACCGAATTTTTTAAATATTTTAATTCTTTTTGGAGATTTTTTCAACACATATCAAAATTGAAACAAAAAAAAACAATCAAAGTCCCCCCAAACTCTGATCTGCACTCTTAAAGCCTTAAAATTAAATAAACTGAAAAATTATAAATTCTTGTAATATTAAAGTCACTAGTCTAAACATCTCCTTCAAAGAAGTCATTCTGATTCCACATATAATTTTCCTGTGGTACTATGCCCCAGTAATTACTCACAAAGATCTGGAAGGCATGCGCGGAAGTCGCAAATTCAACACCTAAACTTAATCCGGGTTCCGGATCACTGTCAAAATTGCTCAATTGCTGGCTGTAATCCAACAAGATCGAAGTTTGTGGACTTATTTTATACCTTGCCCCTACAGCCACAGCAAACATATCATTTTCCATATCTGCCTCTACGAGGTTAAAATGTGAAATGCTCGGAGCGACCTGCATAGAGAAATTCGGACTAAATCTGCGTGAAATAATGAGCATATTGAAGTAAGAAAAACGATCCTGGTCGTAATTAAAATTGGTGTTTTCCTGATCCCTTCCATCATAGGCGAAATTACCATAATAGGTAAGGTTAATTGGCATCTTGCCTGAACGTGTTTGTCTAAAAGTGCATACTTGGCATTAAAAATCGTACAACCTATGGTTTTTTGTTGTACCTGCACCCAAGGTTAATCTGTCGGTAAACGAGTAGGTAACATCCAATTGTAATGTTGGCAGCGCCCCAAATACCGGCCAGGTCATTGTTACCATCTATCACCCCGAACCTGTGGTACATTTGTGCTTCCAGTGTTTTCTTCTGATACACCACATCGGTAGGGTTGTCTACAATAAAAGAACTTTCGAAAGCCGGCCGTTCCAGTTTATTGCGATCTTCCTCGGTTACAGCTTCCTTTGTTTCTTCATCTGTTTTTACATCCTCCTGTGCTGTTGCAAAAAAAGGAAAAATCAGGAGAATAAGAAACAATGATATATATTTTTTCATGATATCGTGTTTAAAGGTTAATTGTTTTTTGCTCCCTGATCGATCCAGGCCTTCACTAAGTTGATCTTGTTATCAGACCATATCCCGGCGGGAGGCATCAGCTGCTCACCATTGGTTCCGTACAAAGAATTCATCAGAGAACTCTCACCGGATTCAAAAGGTACAACATAGGCAGGTACAAGTTCATCCCATGAATTCTCATCTCTAAGATCCGGTGGGATTGCTGAATTATGACAAGAAACACAGGATTCATTCCAAAGTGGCATAATATCATTTCTATAAGATACATCATCAGGTGGCGGAATTACTTCTTCTTCAATTACAGTATCGTAATAACAAGATTGAAACAGAAGGATCAAACCGCTATACAGAACTATTTTAAATAGTTTTTTCATTTTTACTCAGTTTTAATTACTTATTCGGTTAACTATACAAGGTATTCACTGTTAAGAAATACTAATCAGTTAAATATTGGTAAAACTATTCCGAAGGTTTAAAAAGTTTCAGAAGCTTTTTATTACTCCTGAACTTTTTCTCCTCCAAATATTATTGAAGTGCTTCAATAGAATTCTTTAGCAGTGCTTTTGTATAGCCAGGGTTATGTGCACCATTACTCTGGTCTTCGTTTAGCGTTTGATAATTCCAAACTGCCTGAGCAACACTGGCAGGATAAGTACCCAAACTCGAAGATCCTGAGCACTCAACGCACCCAAATCCGTAAGTTTTTGTTTTAGCGTAGCCATATCAGCGCTAAATCCTGAGGCTTCGTAGGCACACCACTTGTATGGCATTGCTTACATGATTCTTCATAGATTATAAACGTGTGCAGACCATGTACTCCATCTGAAGATTCAGCCATATGGCAGGCTGTACAGGAAGAGCCAGTTCTGTGTGCGGCACTGCCTACAGCCGGATAAGCTACTGCACCGGCTATATTGGCCCCCATAATTCCCTCTAACATAGTAGACTGAGGCCCGTGGTGTGGTCCCAAAACGTGAACTTGTAAATAGTATAATCTCCCAGTACGGTTCAGGAATTGCATAACTATTTCGTGGTTGGTGGCAGGTAATACGATTATTGCTTGATCCCTCAAAATCAATCATGGTTGCATTTTATCGATTACCAGTTTTACAGGATCAATGTTTCTGAGGGCATAATCATAGCCGTCATTTTCAAAATCAAAGCTCGTGTGATTGCTGTGACAGGTTGTACAGCTCAAAGGAAGTGCAGTTGTATAACCGGCTTGGTCAACAGCTCCTGTTTCAATATACTGAATATATCCTTGAGAAGCATGACACTGGGAACAACTAACGCCACCCGGACCTTGTCCTCTAACAGATAGTGTTGTACCGGTAGCATGTGCTAGATAGTGCAAAAGTTTTTTCAATGGTCTCCTTCAGCGCAACATTGTGACATTCAATACATGCAGTAGTTCCGTCTACTCCATCAGTACCATCAGTACCATTTGTACCATCTGCACCCCGGAGGGGGCCAGGAATTGGTTCTGTTTCACAGGAAATAAACATCAAACTGATGGTAAATAGTATCAGAGAAACCAATTAATTTTTGTGTTTTCATCTTATTTTGAATAATAGGTTTATAATTCTACTGTTAAAGTACTTATAAAATTATGCCTGAAATATGACTTATGTCATTTTTTAAAATTTTTATTATGTCTGAAAATCAATAGCTTTAATTTTTTTTTAATTATTTTTTTTTGAATAGATTAAATTTTTACGGTTACTATTGTTACTTATAGCGACAGTTTTTGAGATTTAGAGAGCAATATGTACAAAAAAGCCGAAAAAAGACAGAAGGCCCAAGAGTACAAAAGCCGAACCAGAACGAAGAAAGAAAGGAAGGAAAAGAGAAAGCAAGACAAGAAAAAAAAGAAAGAAAGGGACAAAGGGAGCAGAGAGGGAAGCGAGGAGAGGGGGAAAAAAAAGCACGGGCCCCAAGGGGGAAGAAAGGCCCGGGGGGGAGCGGCGAGCAAAAAGGGGAAGAAAAAAACAAGGGGGGGGGGCGGAACGGGGCCCCGGGGGCGGGGGCGGGGAGGGACCGGGAGGGGGGCCGGGGGGGGCGGGCGGGGGGCCGGGGGGGGGGGAGGGCGGGGGGGGGGGGGCGGGGGGGGCGGGGGGGGGGGGGCAAAACCGCTAGACTGATACAAATTTTAAGATTAGTCGTAATTTATGTTACAAAAAGCCTCAAAAAGTGTGCAGGATTGAACCCATAAAACAAAAACAAAGTTCACGGTCCGGATATATATATAATGGTATAGGAATCTCCAAAAAATGAAAGGAAATCAAGAGCAAAAAACAATTAAAAAAAACCCAATTTATAAAAAAACATGGATCTTAATTATTTCAGATTGAAGAAAAAGGCAGAGAAAGAATATGCCTTTTAATAAATGATAAAATATGAGTGAGCCCTCTAATTGGAATTTGCCGTTGCTAAGTAAAAGGTTTTGGCAGGTTAAGACTTAAAAAAAATATCTGAAAAGAATATTTGCTTCTTTGCCCTGATTATTTTAAACTAATGTAGGTCCCAAATTTCTTTTCCAGAACAACTTTTCTGTAGGTAAAAATTTCCTTCAGTTTTTTGCTGATCAACAATTTGTTCGCCAGAGCTCCCAAAAAACCAAAAGGAGGCTGGTAAGTTACTATATCGCGCATCAACAGTCCTTCCTTCGTTTGGATCAAATGGTGCTGGTGATGCCAAAGTTTGTATGGACCTATTCTCTGTTCATCGACAAAAAATTCCATTTCTTTAACATGGGTGATCTCAGTGACCCAGTCCACTTTAAAATTCAATACGGGACTAACCTTATAGCTGATGATCATGCCGGCATACATCTTCTCAGACAAATGAGGCGTCGTAATTTCGAAACCCATATATTCTGGGGTAATTTCTTTCAGGTTTTTGGGGGATGATATAAAGTCCCACATCTCTTCTGCTGAAGCATTGAGCATCTGTTCGTGTACAAACTGGTAAAACGCCATCTTAACTGCTTTGTATTTGTTTTAAAGTATTGAGCAAGGTTTTGGCCTCTTCAAGTTTTCTTCTGCTTTCTGCCTTATCAACATCTGCCAATGAAACCCATTGGTTGAGCAGGAATTTCACCTTTTCTTTGATTTCCTCTTCTCTTGTAGGTTTTTCTGAAAAAGTATTTTTAAATAAGTAACTGTTGAATAGTTTCATTTTATACTCTATTTGTCTTTATGGGGAAAAGACCGGCGCTTTACGCGCCGGTCTGAAATCCTGAAATATATTAATAATTATGAAAAAGGGTCATTAAAGTGCTGGCAGCAATACCTTATCTATTACATGGATTACTCCATTGCTGCCGTGAACGTTTACTTGAATTACATTGGCATTATCACCACCTGATTTATCTACTAGCGATACAGCACCAGCATTGATGATTACTTTGGTTGTCTGGCCATTCAACATGGGCACTACCTGGTTGTTAACCAATTGTGAGCTGAAAACTCTTGCGCCAACTGCGTGATAATATAAAATATTTTTGATCTGGGCCTCTGTTAAAGTTGGGATCACACCTGAAATCTCAGCAAAAGCTGCGTCTGTTGGAGCAAATACAGTGATATTGTCTGCTGCCTTAATCGCGGCTGTTACATCTGCATAAGCGGGATTTGACAGAATACTCACCAATACGGTAAACTCAGAGGCTGCACCGTTATTAGCAAGTGCTGCTGCAATATCAACAATATCTATTGCGGGTGGTACGAGGGTTCTATCTATGGTATGGATCACACCATTGTCTTTCTCATATCCACTGCTGTAAATCGATGTCAGGCCATTAATCAGTACTCCATTAGTTAGGTAACCCAAATAAATCTTTTGGTCACTGCTTAGGGTAGTTGCGATACCACCAGCCGGCAATTGTGAAGACAATACTTTGGCACCCAGGACATGGTATAATAAAATAGGTGATAATGCGTCTTTATCAAGTCCGTCCAAAGAAGTAATACCTGCTTTCACAAAGGCTGCATTGTCCGGAGCAAACACGGTAATATTGTCGGTAGTTGAGATTGCATCCAACAACTCAGCTTTTCTCAAAGCAGCTGCCAAAATTGTATAATCTTTGTTGAACAATACGACTTCTCCAATATTACCCAAGGAAGTTATAACATAAGAAGGCAATAAAACTGCGTCAACTGCATGAATTACGCCGTTAATTGCTTTCACGTCTGCGGCAATCACATTGGCATTATCGATTTTTACTCCACCAGACACATTCACTGTGACACTTTCTCCAGGAAGCAATGTGGGTACCTGTCCGTTGGTCAATTGGGTAGACAATACACTCTGACCTAATATATGGTATTGAACCATTTCTTTCAAAATACCTGTAGGAAGGTCATTGAGACTTGTTTTTCCAAGTGCAGCAAGAACCGCATCGAAAGCTGCATTCGTTGGGGCAAAAACTGTCAGATCCTGTGTTGGATTGTTTGCCGCGGCCAGAAGGTCAGACATTTCCGGTAAGGATAATATAGATACCAGGGTAGAAAAATTTGGGTTAGACGCAGCAATCTGTACTATCGTTTGTGCAACAAAATCGTCTGGCAATAAAACTTCATCTATTATATGTATAACTCCGTTAGACGCTTTAACGTCTGCCTCGATAACTTTGGCACTGCCATTGATAGTGACCATTCCTCCTGAAACAACCACATCTAAGGCCTGTCCTGATAAAGCTGTATTCACTGAACCTGTACTCAGGTCTTTGGAATATACCTTGCCACTAACCACGTGATATTGCACTAAAGCAGTTAAAAGGACCGGATCACCGATAATATTATTCAGGGTTTGAGAATCCAGTTTTGCAAAAGCAGCGTTGGTTGGTGCAAAAACCAGGTAAACGGGCCCGGGACCAGCTAAGTAAGTATCTAGTTCAGCGGCTACTATTGCGCTTACCAGAGTACTCAGTTCACTGTTAGATTGAGCTACCTCGACAATATTGTCAGAAGGTTTATCGTCGTCGTCATCACAACTTGTTGTTACAAATAATAATGACAATGCAAGTGTGCTTAAAAATAAGCGAGAAAATTTAAAATTTTTAATAATTGCTTTCATGTTTAACTTTTTTATATATTTGTTGGACAAAACTAAACATAAAAATTTATTTGTACAACTTTTTTTTAATTTTTTTAAACAAATATTTTTAAACTATATTTTTTCAAAGATTTACACCATATATATAAACCAATTCTAATGCACCTCAAATATTATGACCTATTCAATTGCCCAGGCAGAAAGATTAACCGGAATTAAAGCACACACCTTAAGGATTTGGGAAAGACGCTATGATTTTCTTGTTCCCGAGCGTACTGAAACCAACATCAGGTATTTTTCTGATGCGCAATTGCGCAAACTCATCAATGTGAGCATTCTTTTAAAAAATAATTACCGAATCTCATCCATTTCAAAGATGAGCGATGAATCAATTAATGTAATAATAGGTGACATTCTTAGTCAGGATGATACAGAAAATGAAGAAATTATCAAGGCGCTCATTCTTGCCATGCTCGAAATGGAAGAAACTGATTTCAGCCGGATCTTCAACCGGCTGGTGCTCAGGTCGGGGCTTTTGTATACAGTTACACATGTGGTTTATCCATTTCTTTCCCAGGTGGGCGTACTCTGGGGTACCAACAAGGTTTTACCCGCCCAGGAACATTTTGCATCTAACCTGATCCGCCAAAAGATCATTTCGGCCATGGAAACCTTACCGCAACCGGCCCGGAATGCGCCTAAGATCGTCTTCTTTCTACTCGAAAATGAAAGTCATGAGATTGGACTTCTGCTCGGTGCTTTTATAGCGAAAGATCTTGGTTGGCGAGTTTATTATCTCGGCCAGAATGTACCTTCGCCTGATATTGCAATGACCGTTGAACTATTGGACCCAGATCTGCTCATGACCATGTTTGTAGCGCCAAGAAATAGTAAAAGTGACGAAATTCTCTGCCGTTTGATCGAAGAGCACAAAATACCCCTGCTGTATTCAGGAAATCAGAACTACCTGCCCTGCAAATCGCCATCGGCTTACCATGTCCCAATGCATAGCCCCCAGGGATTTATTTCCTATTTGCAGGAATATAAACAAGTTCCTGCCCAAATACCCTAATAAATCAATAGTTGCATCTTAGCTTTAATTGTTTATTTTTGTGCTTATTTTTGATCCAGTCAAGTGAGTATAAAAACAACTTTTTCCATCAGGGACCTCGAACATTTAAGCGGCATTAAAGCCCATACCATAAGAATCTGGGAGAGAAGGTACCATCTTTTTGAACCCATCCGTTCAGAAACCAACATACGTTCCTATGACCAGAAAAGCCTTCAAAAACTTTTAAATGTAGCGCTGCTGCTCGATAACGGATTTAAAATTTCCAAAATTGCAGAACTTCCCGAAAATGACTTATACAAAATCACCAGGGAACTTCAGATCAACAGCGATCAACCGGCACAGGCAATGGATAATTTGAAATTATCAATGCTTAATTTTGACCGGGCCCTGTTTGATCAGACATACCACCAGCTTCTTGAGAAAAGTAGTTTCAGGAATGTTTTTCTCAAAACATTTGTTCCTTTCCTGGAGGAGATCGGGATGCTTTGGCTGACAAAAACCATTACGCCAGTGCATGAGCATTTTATCACAAACCTGATCAGGCAAAAAGTGCTTATCCAAACAGAAAAGGCCCAGCAGTTGCCAATTCTGCATGAGCAGACTTTCGCCCTCTTTCTGCCCATAAATGAAATTCACGAGCTCGGACTCATGTACCTCCATTACGAATTGCTGGTAAAAGGGTATCATTCCATCTATCTTGGACAAAGTGTACCCATGGAAAATTTAAAAGACCTGCAGGATATTTTTGATAGAGTAACTTTTATTGGGTATTTCACAGTAGAACCGGCAACAGAATTTTTACCTGATTATCTGCAGGAATTTTCAGAAAAGATTATTAAACCCGTCAAATGAAAAGCTTCACCTTCTTGGGAAAAATGCACAGGTAGGTATCCCTTTAAATCTTTTTCCTAATGTCTTGGTGCATAAAAATATAGAAAATTTCCTCAATACCCTGAAATAAAATATGTTACCTTACCTACAATTCATTTTTTTTTCTTATTTTTTCCGCAATTATCAGCCGTGGAAGTTTTATTTTAATTTTAACATTGTTTTTTGTCTAACTTTATTGTATCTTTGTTAAACATATGAAAAAAAATATTTCCATCATCGGTTCCGGTTTTTCTTCGTTGGCAGCAGCATGCTACATGGCCAAAGAAGGATATCAGGTAAATGTATATGAAAAGAACACACATCTTGGTGGTCGTGCGCGATCCTTCAGTGAGCAGGGCTTTACGTTTGATATGGGACCCACCTGGTACTGGATGCCCGATGTGTTCGAACGTTTTTTTTCCGATTTCGGAAAAAAACCCTCTGATTATTACGCCCTTGAACGCCTATCCCCGGGATACAGGGTTTATTTTGGAGAAGATAATTTTGTTGACATCGCTTCAGAGCTGGATAAGATCAAAGCCAATTTTTGAAAAAATTGAGCCAGGCTCAGCCAGGAAATTGCAAAAATTTCTGGATAAGGCCGGAAAAAATTATGAGATCGCTATCAAAGACCTGGTATATAAACCTGGTATCAGCCCCATGGAACTGGTTACCAAGGATACGGTCTTTGAACTGAAACAATTTTACTTCACCATTCAGGATTATGTAAGAAAAAATTTTAATGATCCCCGATTACAGCAAATACTGGAATTTCCGGTACTTTTTCTTGGAGCGAAACCCGGCAATACACCGCTTTTTTACAGTTTTATGAATTATGCTGATTTCTGTCTGGGAACCTGGTATTCCAAAAGGTGGCATGATCTCTGTTGTCAATGGTATGGTTGCGCTTGCCAAAGAACTTGGGGTTCAGTTTCACACCAATGCGGCAGTTACTGCCATCATCGTGAACGAAAAAAACAAGGTTTCAAGCATCTATGTAAATAATGAGATCATTCGCACAAACCTGCTCATTTCAGGGGCAGATTACAAACACTCGGAAAGCCTGCTGCCAGAAGAATTTCGCTCCTACAGCGATTCCTACTGGGAAAAAAAGGTAATGGCCCCTTCCTCTCTTTTATTTTACGTTGGCATTTCTAAAAAATTGAAAAATGTACTGCACCACACCTTGTTCTTTGATGCTTCTTTTGATGACCATGCCATAGAAATTTACGACAATCCATCCTGGCCCTCGAATCCGTTGTTTTACGCAAGCTTCCCAAGCATGACTGACGATTCGGTTGCTCCTGAAGGCCAGGAAGCTGCCATTTTCCTAATTCCACTTGCGCCAGACCTTACTGACAATGAGGTAATCAGGGAAAAATATTTCAATATAATTCCTTAACAGACTGGAATCGCTGACAAAGCAAAATGTGAGGGATTTTATAGTGTTTAAAAGATCTTACTGTGTGCAGGATTTTAAGGAAGACTACCACTCTTTTAAAGGAAATGCTTATGGCATGGCAAATACCCTTTTACAAACTGCCTTTTTGAGGCCGAAATTGAAAAGCAAAAAAGTAAAAAACCTGTTTTTTACAGGGCAGCTGACTGTACCCGGACCAGGCGTGCCGCCATCGCTGATCTCAGGAAAAATCGTATCAGAAATTATAATCAAGGAAAACGCTTTAAAAAATGAACCAGTTATTTGATGAAGTTGCCTATATGTGCAGCCGTATTGTAACCACAAAGTACAGTACGTCTTTCTCCATGGCCGTGAAAATGCTCTCGCCTAAAATTCAGGATCCCATACATGCGATCTATGGTTTTGTCCGTTTCGCAGATGAAATTGTCGATACATTTCTTGATCAGGACCAAAAAACCCTGTTGGAGAATTTTGAAAAGGACCTGTATGAAGCTCTGGAAAAAAGAATAAGCCTCAACCCTATTTTGCACTGCTTTCAGGATACGGTGCACAAATACAGGATCGATATGGAGCTGATTGAAGCTTTTTTGCACAGCATGCACCTTGACCTTTACCAGCTGACCTATAACACCATGAAGGATTACAACCAATACATTTACGGTTCGGCTGATGTAGTGGGTTTGATGTGTCTGAAAGTTTTTGTGAATGGCGATCAGGAACAGTACAATTCGCTGAAGTCACCGGCAATGCGTCTTGGCAGTGCTTTTCAAAAAGTTAATTTTTTAAGGGACCTGAAACATGATAACGAGGACCTGCACCGAATTTATTTTCCTCATTTGCACGGAGCAGAATTAAATCAGGAAAATAAAGCCCTGATCATTGAAGAAATTGAAAATGATTTTAAGGAAGCTTATTCAGGTATACAAAAATTACCTGCCGAAGCCAAGTTTGGAGTATACACAGCCTATATTTATTACCAGAAGCTCCTTCAAAAATTAAAAAGGGCCAATGCCAAAGAAATCAAGGAAAAACGAATCAGAATCAACAATCCCACAAAAATCAAACTCCTGGTTTCTTCCTATGTCAATTACAAACTCAATCTGATTTAGTAAAAATGCAGCGGTCTGTTTTTATAATCCTTGTTCTTACTTTTAACGCAGTATTAAATGCACAACAAGACCCGTTGATTATGGCAAGGGATGAGTTTCATAAGGGAACCGAGGCTTCGCTGAAAAAAGTCATTGCCTTATCTGTAAGCCCCGAAAACGCTCTGATTTCAGCATATCAGGGTGCCAGTAAGGCCAGAATGCCGGAGTATGTTTTAAATCCCCTCTCTAAAATAAAATATTTTAACCAGGGCACTGAAATGCTCGATGCCAGCCTTAAAAAGAAAAAAGATACGGAATCTGTTTATCTGCGATTGATGATACAGTTGAACGCACCAGGTTTTTTAAATTACAACAAACAAATTGATGAGGACCTTGCTTTTTTTATTAAAAATATTGGTACCGCAAATTTGTCGCCGGAGATAAAATCTATGTTTGTATCTAATCTGAAAAAAGGGAATAAACATGCCCATAACCTCAGTTCACTGGAAACATTAAAGTTTTAATGCAAGTCCTTGAAATTTGAATTAATTTAATCACGAATACGTATCTTTGTTAGAGTCTGATTTTTAAAAAACATTTGTTATGACCATTGTATTTACCATAGTGATAACTTCTATACTTATGGAAGGCGTGGCCTGGGGTATGCACAAATACCTGATGCACGGATTTTTCTGGAACTTACATGAGGACCACCACAGGCGGACAAACCACGATTCTTTTTTTGAAAGAAACGACACTTTTTTTATCTTTTTCTCAATACTTTCTATCGCCGCCTTTCTGATTTGGAAATTTTATGATTCACAGATTTTCCTGGGAATCGGAATTGGAATTTGTATTTACGGATTTATATATTTTGTGATCCACGACCTTTTTATCCATCAAAGAATCAAGATCTGGCGCAATACACAAAACCCTTACCTTAAAGCGATCAGAAGGGCCCATAAAATGCATCACAAACACCTCGGCAAAGAAGAAGGCGAATGTTTTGGCATGCTTTGGGTTCCATTCAAGTATTATCAGGCTGAATTTAAAGGATGATGTCACTTTATTTCTGGATAGACATATTATCGATCTCGGTGCCTTTGCTCGTTAGCTTTCATCCAAAAATCAGGTTGCATCATTACTGGAAAAGCCTGTTTTCTGCGATAGCTTTAAGCATGATCCCTTTTATTATCTGGGATATATATTTTACCATGCACAAAATCTGGGGGTTTAACCCGGATTATCTATCCCAGACCTATATTTTACATTTGCCTGTTGAAGAATGGCTGTTCTTTATATGTGTGCCTTATGCTTGCGTTTTTACCCACGAAGCAATTATGGTATTGACAAAAAACGTCGCTTTAACACCGGCACTCACAAAAATAATCACCTTCCTGCTTCTTGCTGTTTTCGGACTTCTTTTGGTTTTTTATTATGACCTGGCTTACACAGCGGTCAATATGGTTTTCGCTATCATTATCTTATTACTGGCTTATCGTTTCAATCCGGCTTTGCTTTCTTCTTTTTATATTACTTTTCTTGTAATGCTCATACCTTTTTTTATTGTGAATGGAATTCTTACGGGTACAGGTATAGAAAATGAAGTAGTATGGTATAACAATGAAGAAAATCTGGGCATTCGCATGCTCACTATCCCCATTGAAGATTCCGTTTTTGCATTTTCACTTATTCTGCTCAATTTATTACTCTTTAAAAAATTTAAACAGTATGATGTTTAATTTGATTGAGAACAAAAAAAAGTCACATGCATTTGGTATTTCATCAAATTTTAGTTTGCTGATCGCTTTTTAAGTTCGCAGTTCCATAGAAAAATGATTGACAAGTGATACCCTTCATCCATATGAAAACCATAAACATGTTTACAGTTATAAAATATCCGCAGTACATAGCACTAAAAACAAGATCAATTTTATAAAAGATGGGGTCTCATTCAAAATTTTTAACTGCTGTATTCTTTTTCATACTCACTGCTGCCTTTGCCCAGAAAAAGTTCACTTTGAGTGGTACGATTACGGATCAGAAAAACAATGAGACGCTGATCGGGGTCAACGTTGTCATTCCTGAATTACAGACAGGTGCCACCACCAATGAATACGGCTTCTATTCTCTATTTCACTGCCCTCTGGTGAGTATACAGTTGAGATCAGTTATCTGGGTTTTGAGACCATAAAGGAAAAAATACTGCTCGATCATAATCTTAGGAAGAATTTTGCCTTGATAGAATCGAGCCAGCAACTGGAAGAGGTTATATTGACAGAGCAAAATGCCGCTATCGATATCAGAAGACCTGAAATGAGCATCAACAAGCTGTCTATTCGCGAGATCAAAGCAATGCCTGTTGTTTTAGGAGAGGTTGACATTATTAAATCCCTGATCACTTTGCCTGGCGTTACCAACGCCGGTGAGGGGCAATCCGGTTTTAATGTCAGGGGTGGTGGCGCTGACCAGAACCTCATCCTGCTCGATGAGGCAACCATTTATAATTCCTCACATTTATTCGGACTTTTTTCTGTCTTTAACCCTGATGCCGTCAAGGATCTTAAATTGTATAAAGGAGGCATACCGGCACGTTACGGAGGCCGACTGTCTTCAGTACTGGATATTTATCAGAAAGAAGGGAATAGCAATAATTTTCATATGAATGGAGGGATAGGCATCATTTCCAGCCGCCTGCTGGCTGAGGGCCCTATAGTGAAAGACAAAGGATCTTTTCTGGTTGCAGGAAGGGCATCTTATGCCCATTTATTCCTGAAAGCCACAGACAATGAGAACTCTGCCTACTTTTATGACCTTAACACAAAATTGAGTTACAGACTTAACGATAATAACAGCGTTTACTTGTCCGGTTATTTTGGCCGCGATGTCTTTAGCATCAACAAAAGTTTTATAAATACCTATGGCAATTCAGTATTTAATTTGAGATGGAATCATTTGTTATCAGACAAACTCTTCACCAATATGTCTTTTATTTATTCTGATTATTACTACGGGTTAACCCTGGATTTTGTCGGATTCAACTGGGACAGTGGCATAAAAAACTACAATTTTAAATATGACTTTAAACATTATGTAAGCAATAAAATGCGGCTTACCTATGGGGTCAACGCCATTTATTACGATTTTAATCCCGGCCGTATCGAGCCTAACAGCGAAAGTTCAGGGATCAACCCGGACCAGCTAGACAAAAAATACGCCTTCGAACCGGCAATATATATCGATGCCGAGCAGGAACTCAGTCCAAAGCTGTCAATTTCTTATGGTCTGCGCTACAGCATGTTCTATCGCCTTGGGGAACAGACCCTGAACGTGTATGAGAATAACCATGCGGTTAAATACAATCCGCTTTTTCAGATTTATCAGAAGGCTACGCCCATCGGGACAAAATATTACGGAGACAATGAGGTGATTGCAAATTTTGACAATTTTGAACCACGCTTAGCAGTTTCTTTTGCTTTTAACAATACCCAATCCGTTAAGGCCAGTTACAACCGGATGAGTCAGTACCTGCACCTGATCTCGAATACACAGTCTCCAACACCTCTTGATGTTTGGGCCCCTTCGGATGATTTCTTACAGCCGCAAATCCTGGATCAGGTTGCGCTTGGATATTTTCAAAATTTCAGAAATGATGATTATACCCTTGAACTTGAAACCTTTTACAAAAAAATTGAAAACCGGGTAGATTATATTGATGGGGCCGACCTGATTGCCAATAATGCCATTGAGCAGGTAGTTTTGAATGGTAAGGCAAGGGCCTATGGACTTGAAGTTCTTTTAAGAAAAAATGTCGGCAAGTTTAGTGGCTGGGTAGCCTACACCCTATCCAGATCAGAGCAGCAGGTTCCTGGAAGAACGCCTGAAGAAACAGGTATCAACAACGGAAACTGGTACCGCTCCGGCTTTGATAAGTTGCACGATATTTCGCTGGTCGGAAATTACCGCCTGAATGACAAGTGGAATTTCAGTGGAAACTTTGCCCTGCAGTCGGGCCAGCCGGTGACCTATCCTAACGGAAAATACGAATACCAAGGCATATCAGTGCCAATTTATGGCTCCAGAAATGCTGATAATTTGCCTGCTTACCACCATCTGGACCTATCTGCCACACTTGACCCCAAGGAAAAAATCGGGACAGAAACTGGCAATCAGAATGGGTTTTTGGCATCTATAATGTTTACAACAGAATGAACGCAGCCTCAATTACTTTCAGACAAAACGAAACAACCGGATTAAATGAGGCATTGCGCTTGTCTATATTTGGAATTGTACCCAGCGTGTCCTATAATTTTAAATTTTAATTGATGAACCTCTTAAAATATCTTTTAATCCTTAGTATTGCTGCCTTTCTAAGCAGCTGTGAAGATGTGGTTGATGTTGATCTGGATACAGCCCCTCCCAGGCTGGTGATTGAAGCATCCATTGACTGGCAAAAAGGTACTTCCGGCAATAGCCAGAAAATAATTTTGTCAACGACCACCGGGTATTATTCAGAAGAAATACCCATGGTTTCAGGAGCTTCAATAACAATTACCAACAGTACAAATGCCGTTTTTAATTTCATTGAGCAAAATAATCCCGGTGTGTATGTTTGTTCTGATTTTGTTCCAAATTAAACGAGACCTATACCCTGACCGTCAATTATGAAGGACAAACTTATAAAGCCATTGAGACACTTTTGCCGGTACCAGTGATCACCAGAATAGAACAAAACGCAGACGGAGGTTTTACAGGAGAAGATATTGAAGTAAAATTCTTTTATGATGACATCCCCAATTCCAGTAGTTTCTATTTGAATAAATTTGAATCACCTTATGGGGTGTATCCAGAATACAGTGTGCTCAAAGACCAATTCTTTGAAAACAACGAAATGTTTGGCTTGTATTCCAATGAAGACCTGAAAGCGGGAGACCGGTTGAATTTTACTTTATTTGGGATCTCAGAAAATTATTTCAATTATATGAATATCCTCATTAGCGCAGACCGGTTCAGACAGGAGGCTTCCCATTTCAGACACCGCCGGCAACTGTAAGGGGAAATATAGTAACCCAGAGTAATTTTGACAATTTTGCACTTGGGTATTTCAGGCTAAGTGAAACAGACATAAAGGATTTTGTTATTCAATAATTACCGATACGAAGATGTAATACAATTTTAAAATTTTTTATCCAACTACATTTATGGAGAAAGAAAGATTTAAGGATATAGACAGCTATATTGCTTCTTTTCCCGGAGACATTCAAAATTTCCTGCAGGAGTTGAGAAAAACAATTCATATGGCTGCCCCTGAATCAACAGAAAAGATCAGCTATGGGATGCCTACTTCTTCTTCAAAGAAAATCTGGTCCATTTCGCTGCCTTTAAAAATCATATAGGCTTTTATCCTTCCCCATCAGGTATTGAAGCTTTTAAAAATGAACTGTCAAAATACAAAAGCTCCAAATGTCTAATTCATCATTCAATATTCAAAATTCAAAATTTAAAATTCCCAATTCAACATTATTTTGTTTTCTTGTTTTCCTGTCTCCATGTTCCTGTCTCTTGTCTCTTGTCTCCTGTCTCCTGTCTGAATTCTCAATACCCGCCGCGGCGGGCAGGCTCAATACTAAATACTAATTCATGGAATTAAAGCTAAGGCCCTGGAAATCAGAAGACATAGAGAGTTTGGTTGAAAATGCAAACAATTTTGAAATAGCCCGATTTATGTCGGATGCCTTTCCCTTTCCGTATACCGTTGAGAATGCAGAGAATTTTATTGCTTTTGCCACCAAAGATGATCCTGTACACATATTTGCAATAGAAATTGATGGCAAAGCCGTGGGCGGTATCGGGATACATCCGCAGGCTGATATCATGAAAAAAAATGCAGAACTGGGGTACTGGCTGGGAGAAAAATACTGGGGAAATGGAATTATTTCCAAGGCAATTCAGGAAATCATACCCTTCGCATTTAATACCTATGACATAACAAGAATTTACGCCAGACCCTTTGGCACCAACGCGGCCTCCCAAAGGGTATTGGAAAAAGCCGGCTTTACACTTGAGGCAAGAATCAAAGAAAATATTTATAAAAATGGTGAATTTCTCGATGAGCTGATCTATGCGATCAGGCGCGCAGACCTCCTTTTGATTTTCAAAACTACCTTGAAGTCAAATTTTTTGATTTGCCACTAAAAAAAATAATCTTTATTCTTCACGGTGACCAAATGATGAACTAGTTCAAATTCATTTTATTTTGTACTTTTCAACAAAAAACAATTATGGCTTTAAAAATGCTTCGTTTCGTGTTTATTGCATTGCTTTTGTTACTGTTTGTAAATTGTAAATCTGCCAATGTTATGCAAAGCCCCGGAAATTCATCCTCAGCTCCGGGACAGGTTAAAAAGGCAACAGGCAGCCAATCTGCCAAACCCTATGCGCCAGGACAACAGAAAAACAACAAATAAAGTCAATTAACCCATCGGAATTAATCCTCAGAGCAACAGAAAATAATTAATTTTGATAAAAACCTCACTCCGGATGGCGAAGAAAAAACCAAAAAATAAAATCAGACGAAAATCAAAAATAGGACTGCCTCCTGGATCCCTGGTATTTACCGGAACCCAAAAAATGGAGTCTGCTGAAATTACGGTCATTCAATACTATGAAAATAACTACGCAGAGAAAGACCTCCAGGATCATTGCAGATGTTCTTCCATATGTATAAGTGCTTTTGAAGGAGTGACATGGATTAATATTGACGGACTGCACGATGAAGTTCTGGTGGAAAAACTTTGTACCCAACTGGCTATCCATAAACTGAGTATGGAGGATATTTTAAGTGTGGGTCAACGCACCAAGCTTGAAGAATATCCGGATTATGTGTCATGTTGTTCTCAGAATGTTTGATGTTGATACAAAAGATGAGACCATAGATGGGGAGCAGTTGAGCTTTTTACTGAAAAACAATATCCTGCTCACTTTTCAGGAAAAAAAAGGAGATGTGTTTGATGGTATTCGAACCAGGATCAGGGAAGACAAGGGTATAATCCGAAAAAAAGCGCAGATTATTTATTGTATGCCTTGTTGGATACAGTTGTTGACCAATATTTCCTGACTTTGGAGAATTTCAGTGAAAAAATAGAGGAACTGGAATTTGCCTTGCTTGAAAATCCGAATAAGGAAACGCTGAATGCCGTTTATGAATTGAGGAGGGAATCCCTTAGTTTAAGGCGCTGCGTTTACCCTATGAGGGAAATGATCAACCGTTTGGAAAAATTAGAGGAACCGATCATCAATAAGGAAACCAAAATATATGTCAGAGACCTGTACGACCATACCATTCAGATTATTGAAACCGTTGAAGTATTTCGCGAGATGGTCATCGGTTTGCTGGAATTGTACATGAACAGCGTATCCAATAAACTGAATGAGATCATGAAAGTCCTTACGATCATGTCTTCCATTTTTATACCACTGACTTTTGTTGTTGGGGTTTATGGAATGAATTTTGACAACATGCCCATACTTCATTATAAGTATGGCTATTACGCGGTGTGGGCAGTAATGGCACTCATTGTTTGTGGCTATGGTGATCTATTTTAAAAGAAAAAAATGGCTTTGAACCAGAGATCTTTTAATTACTACAGTTCTTTTTAGAAACGAAAAATGAAAATTTGAATTCATATTTTCCTACATTTATCGTTGATTAAGAATTAAAAAATCATTCAATATTGACCAATATCGCAAGAAAATACATTTACCCTACCAAACAAGCTCTTTATAATGAAATCAAAATTTAAAATCGGCCTGGTGCAAATAAGCTTAAATGACAGCCCTGAAAAAAATCTGGAAAAGTCTTTGCTCTGGGTAAGAGAAGCAGCAAAACAGGGAGCTGAGGTAATCTGTTTGCCCGAACTTTACAGCTCTTTTTATTTTTGCCAGAAAGAAGACACAAAGTATTTTTCTTTTGCGGAAGAACTTTACAGCACATCATTTAAAGCCTTTTCTGCATGTGGCCAGGGAGTTAAATGCAGTGATTATTGTCCCGTTTTTTGAAAAACGCGCCATGGGCTTATACCACAATACGGCTTATATCATTAATGCGGATGGCACTGAAGCCGGATTATACAGAAAAATGCATATTCCTGATGACCCTTTGTTTTATGAAAAATACTATTTTACCCCGGGTGATATCGGGTTCAAGGCCTTTCAGACAAAATTTGCCAAGGTTGGCACGCTGATCTGCTGGGACCAATGGTATCCGGAAGGCGCAAGGCTGACCGCCTTACAAGGTGCAGAAGTGCTGTTTTATCCTACTGCCATCGGTTGGCATCCGAGTGAAAAGGAAATATACGGGAAAAAACAATTTGACGCCTGGCAGACAGTCCAGCGGGGCCACGCTGTAGCAAATGGCATCTATGTAGCTGCGGTAAATCGTGTTGGTTTTGAACAACCTGAAAAAGAGCTCGCCGGACTTGAGTTTTGGGGTTCCTCTTTTATCGCAGGCCCTCAGGGGGAGATCCTCGCACAGGCCTCTGTGGATAAAGAAGAAATCTTGCTGGCTGAAGTCGATAGGGCCCTTATGGAAGATGTGCGGCAAAACTGGCCATTTCTGCGCGACAGAAGGATTGATGCTTATCAGGACATTACCAAACGCTTTATTGATTAAAAGATGTACCAAAAAAAAAGATTGCCCGCCGAATGGGAAAGACATGAGGCGGTCTTGCTTTCCTTTCCTTTTGATGGCAAAGACTGGCCGGGCAAATACGGCGCCATAAAGTGGGAATTTGTTGAGTACATCAGAAAAGTAGCCCATTACGAAAAAGTGCTTTTGATAGTCAGTTCTGAAAAACATCGCTCACAGGTAAGGAAGCTGATGGAAATGGCCCATGCCAACCTCAATAACATCGATTATATCATCTTAAAAACCAACCGGTCGTGGATGCGCGACTCGGGACCCATTGTCATAAGAAAAGAAGACGGATCGAGGGAAGCCTTGCAGTTTTCCTTCAATGGCTGGGCAAAATATCCAAATCACCGGCTTGACAAAAAGATCCCCTCCGCCGTTGCGTCTCATCTGAATCTGCCAATCCACCCCGTTGTTTATCAGAACAAACCCGTTGTGCTTGAAGGCGGTGCCATAGATGTCAACGGAAAAGGAACCCTGATTACCACCAGGGAATGTTTGCTGCATCCCTCCATTCAGGTTCGCAATCCGGGTTTTACACAACAGGATTATGAACAGGTATTCAGGGAAAATTTGGGTATCACCAATACGATCTGGCTGAATGAAGGCATTGCAGGAGATGATACCCATGGTCATGTGGATGACATTTGCCGGTTTGTAAATCCGGAAACTGTGATCGCAGCAGTCGAACCTGACAAAAAAGATCCCAACTACAAAAAGCTGGCTGAAAATTTAGAGATTCTGGCTTCCTCAAGGCTGGAAAACGGCAAGCGGCCCGAAGTTATAGAATTGCCCATGCCAGGAAGGATCGACTTTGAAGGCATGCGGCTGCCTGCCAGTTATATCAATTTTCTTATTGGGAATGGCTTTGTACTGGTGCCTACCTTTAATGATAAAAATGACTACAAAGCCCTGGGCATCATCAAAGATATCTTTTCTGACCGGGAAGTGACGGGTATCAATGCCATTCACCTGATCTGGGGTTTGGGCACCTTGCATTGCCTGAGCCATGAAATTTGTCAGTAAAATAAACTACCCCATTTTCTGAAACAAAAAAGACCCTTGTGCTTTTTTCTTCTTTTTGGAAAATCCTTCCTTAAAGAAATAATGCACAGGGGTCTTTCAAAATTTTCTGAATACACGTTTGGTCTAACCATAAATCTGTGTAAAACAAATCAGAAGGGTATGATGGGCTTGAGAAAACTTTCAACCATCCGAATAACCATGTGTTGTACCGCTACTTTTGGAAACAAATGAATTCCACTCCAGGCATAGGTTTGCAGAGAAAACAAAATGACTGAAAAAAACAACAGATTCAGTACCCTTGTTTAAAAATCATTCAGTGTATAGCTTCAAAAAAGATAAGCTGTTTATTCTATAAAAAAAATGAGGCCCACGGTTAAAAAGAATGAAAATGCTCCAAATACAGTTAACTTCAGCTCATTAAAAGTTTGCGGTACTTACAAAGAGGCGACGAGCAATAAGACTGAAAACGAAAATATCCAATCACTTAAAGTTTCTATGCCCAATAAGGCCTTCTTTCTGTGGAGAAAATTATTTGTTATTTGGTTATGAAAAAAAAACAGTGCCTTTCTTTAATAAGGGGAGTATGCATTGAAGTTTAAATTGTCTATTATTAGTCTTTTTTCGGTTTTATTTTCGTTTTTAACTTTTTGTGCTTGAGTACTTCTGCTTCAAGATAAAAAACAATTTCTTCGGCTAGGTTGGTCAGCAAGTCGCCGGTACGTTCCATCCGAGCACAAATGGCATAGAGCAACAATATTTCTTCATGCATAGCATTTTCCTCTTTCATTGCATTGTGAAAATGAGTCAATGACATTTTAAACAATTTATTGATGTCTCTGTCTTGTTTAAAAACTTTTCGTGCTTTTTCAGTGTCTTCATTTTCAAACGAACCGATTAAGTTATTAAACATTTTAATAACCACGTCGTGCATTTCAACAAATAAAAAAGGATTCTATATACTGTTTTGAAAATGGTTTATGTTGAAAATCAACTAATGATTTGGCTACAAATACTGCGTGATCTCCAATTCTTTCCAATTCAGAAACAGATTTTATGGTCGAAATCAACAATCTCAATTCAGACGCCACCGGTTGATAAAGTGCAATGTTTTGCTCACATTCCTTATATAAATTCAATTCCAAAGCATTGACTCTGGCTTCTCTTCTGATGATTTCTTCCGCTAATTCTAAATCGTGGTTCAGTAATGCCTCGGAGGACTTTTCGAATTGTGATTTTACCAATTCTATCATTTCAAGCAATGAGGTTTTGATGTACTCTATTTGAAAAGTTAAATGATTCATAAGATATTTATTATCAATTAATTATTATCCGAAATGACCGGTGATGTAATTTTCAGTCCTTTTATTGGAAGGGTTTGTAAAAATCTTAGTGGTTTTATCGGCTTCTACAACTTCACCCAAATAAAAAAAAGCTGTTTGGTCACTTATTCGGGCTGCCTGCTGCATATTGTGAGTTACTATGACAATGGTATATTTCTCTTTCAATTCATATATCAGGTCTTCTATTTTAGATGTAGAAAGTGGATCAAGCGCTGAGGTAGGTTCGTCCATCAAAATGACCGACGAGTTCTACCGCCAGCGTTCGGGCTATACACAGGCGCTGTTGTTGTCCTCCGGAAAGTGCATAGGCATTTTTTTTGAGGCTGTCTTTCACTTCATCCCACAATACTACTTGCTGCAGTGACTTTTCAACCCGTTCCTGCAAAAAATGTTTATCCTTTATGCCTTGAATTTTGAGTCCGTAAGCCACGTTTTCAAAGATTGATTTAGGAAATGGATTGGGTTTTTGAAAAACCATTCCTACTCTTTTTCTCAACAATTCTATTTCAGTCTTTTTTCCATATACATTTTCACAATCTATACTTATTTTCCCATCTATTCTAAATCCTTCGATATAGTCATTCATGCGGTTTAAAGTTCGTAATAATGTTGATTTTCCACAACCGGAAGGACCAATAAAAGCCATAACAGTATTGGCTTTTATTTTTAAATTAATATCTTTCAAGGCATGAAAATCTCCGTAGAATGCATTAAGTTTATCTATTTTGATTTTATTTTTAGGCTCTTTGAAACTCTCTATAACTTCGTCGGACATAAACAATGAAAATATAATTAATTGTATTTGTTTTGAAATTTATTTCTGAGGTAAATAGCAATCAAATTTAATAAAAAAGTGATCGCAAGCAGAATGATTATAGCCGCAGCCGCCACCACGACAAATCCTTGTTGTGGTCTCGATATCCAATGGAAAATTTGGATGGGTAACACCGAGAACTCATCCATTGGCGATGCCGGTATGAAGGAAATATATGCCAAAGCCCCAACAACAATAAGCGGTGCGGCTTCTCCTATCGCGCGCGACATGGCTAAAATAACACCTGTAATTATGCTTCCAAATGATGCCGGCAACACTTGGTACCAAATTGTTTGCCATTTGGTGGCACCCATGGCATAAGATGCGTCTTTTATAGAACTCGGAACCGCTTTAATAGCCTCTCTTGTAGATACTATTATGATGGGCAACACAAGCAAAGACAGGGTTAAAGCACCTGTAACCAAACTACCGCCAAAACCAAAAAAACGTGCAAATACTTGCAATCCCAAAAGCCCGTAAAATAATAGAAGGGATACCTGCCAAATTAGAAATATTGATTTCTAATAAAGTAGAAAATTTACCTTTTGTTTGATATTCTTCCAAATAGATAGCCGCTGCTACTCCAATGGGGAAAGCAAAAAGCAAAGTCAATACCAATATCCAAACACTTCCTAAAAGCGCCGTAAATATGCCCGCTTTTTCAGGAAATCTTGAAGGAAATGAAGTAAAAAAATCTCCATTAATTCTGCCCAAACCGATATACATAATGTATCCGATAAATATAGCCAACAATATCAATCCTATGGATGTACTGAATATACCCCAATAATAGAAGGATTTATCGATTAATTTATTTTTAGCGCTGTTAGTCATATTTTTCTACAAATTTTTTCCGCAATCTAAAACTAATGCTGTTCAAGATAAAAGTAAAGAAAAATAAAGTGATTCCTGCCACAAATATAGTTCTGTATTCCAAAGAGTTATGCGGTACATCTCCTAAACTCACCTGTACAATATAAGCAGAAATAGTTTCAACAGGAACCAATGGATTCAAAGTGAGTCGCGGCTGTTGTCCTGCGGCTATGGCTACAATCATCGTTTCGCCAATGGCGCGTGAAATAGCTAAAATAACAGATACAATGATCCCCGAACTTGCCGCGGGAATTGTAACCTTAAAAACTGTCTGAAAACGCGAAGAACCCATAGCATAAGCGCCTTCTCTCAAACTTTTTGGAACTGCAAAAAGGGCATCTTCACTTAGGGATGAAATATAAGGTATGATCATTATTCCCATTACCAGACCAGCTGAAAGTGAGTTAAAACCGGCTAATCCTGGTATAAACGTTTGCAAAAAAGGGGTTACCAACACCAAGGCGAAAAATCCGTAAATAACTGTTGGCACCGCTGCCAACAATTCCAACATAGGTTTTAATGTTTTTCTTACATTTTTGTGCGCGTATTCGTTTAGAAAAAAATGGCAATACTCAAGCCAATTGGAAGTGCTACCGCTATGGCCACAAAAGAAGTGAGCAAAGTACCACTCAACAGCGGCATTATACCGAAATGCTTATCATTGAACAAAGGTGTCCATTGTGTATCGGTAAGAAAATCAAAAAGACTTACCTCTTTAAAAAAAATAATGGCTTCGTATAGTAAAATAAAAATAATCGCAACCGTAGTCAATATAGTTACTAAAGCACTGAGTTTCAAACCCAACTCTATTATTCTTTCGGAATATTTTTTCAAACCATTTAAGTTTTAGAAAATGATAAAACCAAGCGTAAAAAAATACGCTCACTTATAATAGAATTAAAAAAAATGAACAGACTTTATTTTGTTGTATTTTCTTCCACAAACTTATTGAAAATTGCTTTTTGCTCTGTAATTTTATCATCCGGCATGGGAATATATCCCACTTCTTTGGTAATTTCCTTGGTTGTTTCCAAATAAAAATTTACAAATTTTACTACCTCTGGTCTGTGTGTTGATACATTATTAACATAAATATAAATAGGTCTGGAAAGCGGCGCATAGGTATTGCTTATAACTGTTTCCATATTTGGTATTACGGGACCGTTTCCGTTGTCTACAGGTACAAGTTTGAGTATCGAACTGTTTTCTTCGTAATATGCCAATCCAAAGAAACCTAATGCCAAAGGGTCGTTTCTGATGCCCTGAACCAAAACGTTGTCATCTTCACTGGCGGTATAGTCTCCTCGGCTATCGCCACTTTTCCCCATAATGGCTTCTGTGAAATAATCATAAGTACCTGAAGCTGTTCCGGCACCAAAAAGATGTAATTCTTTATCCGGCCATTCCGCGCGTATTTGATTCCATCTGAGTATTTTTCCCTGTGCGGCTGGTTCCCATATTTTTTTTAGTTCTTCTACTTTGATGTCTTTTGCCCAATCGTTTTCCGGATTAACTACGATTGCCATTCCGTCATAAGCCACTTGCAATCCAATAAATTTGATATTATTGGCTTCACAGTCTGCTGCTTCTTTGTCTTTGATGGCTCTCGAAGCATTCGATATATCGGTTTCTCCTCGACCGAATTTTTGGAACCACCTCCTGTACCTGATACACCAATCGTAACCTGGACATCAGGAAACTCGTTTTTAAACTCTTCGGCAACTGCTTCTGTAATAGGATAAACCGTGCTGGAACCATCTATTTTTACAGTTCCTTGCAGTTTGTCTTCTCCTTTGTTTGTGCCATCTGATTTACATGCATTGATTGAAATAAAAAGTGCGATTAGGATTGAGTAATTTAGAAATGTTTTCATGTGTGATTTACGAATTAAGACTGCGAAGAAAGGTAATAAAATTATTGATTATGTTATGTAAATGTTATCATATATTTAAACAAATGTAATTTATTATATCGAACCTCTGATACAGATTTTGGATACGATTTTAGGATAACGTAAGTTTTTGACAAGAATTTGAATGGTTTGTAAAAAGTGCCAAAAATATATTTTCCATTTAATCATCATTCGATTGCGGTTGAATGGAGCAGTTGTGAGCAATACATCTATGCAATCACCCATTATTCCTTTGTAAAAGTTGTGGTAAAGTCTGTGATCTGTTTTGATATGTCCGATGACAGGTTCCATTGCAACTCGCTTTTTGCTTGTTTCACTTACCTTTTTTAAGCTTTAGTAGCCTAAAGATTTTTTTGTTGTTGATGGCACTATAATTACTGTTTCGATTATCTTGTTTTTACCCCGATAGCCCCTATCAACTTTTGCATTTTTGAAAGATTTTTCTGTAAGGTTTTTTACATGTTTTATTGCTGAACCCAGTGTATATCTCTCATATATCTTAAGATAGCTCATAGCTCCAAGTACCCCTGTACCGGTTTTCACAAACGTTCCCTTGTTCCCAAACCCAACCTTTATGTCCATTACTTCTGGATATGCATCAAACCTCTGGCTCGTGAAATGATTAAACCTTATATTTTAACTTTTAAACAAAAATATATCTATTCTGTTGATCTATAATACTTTATGTGATTTTAAAGTTTTGACTATTTAACCGGCTTCACTCTTTTTTCGAGATCGGCACGGGGTATAGACAATTGTCTGCCAATGGCTTTGCCTTCCCTGTAGGTTTGCGTTCTTAAGAAAAGATTTCCCTCGGGAATTTCAAACGGACCGCTATATTTTGTTCCGTAAATAGCAGGTTGGGTACTGTTAACCGTATAATACAGTTCAGTTCCCGGAACACTATTTTTAAGACTGCACATCAACTTATCTCCTTCTTTATAAACGGTCACCTGCGGATCCAGAACAGCCTTGCTGATATTGGTGTTTTCCATTTCAAATCGCTGGAAATGTGCTTCTGTTCTTCTGATAAAATCATCTAAATTCTTGGCTTGTTTTTGACTCCACACAGATTCTGATGTAGCAAAAGCCCTCGGATAGGTCATATAGAAAGCATAGGGCAAGGTAGGAATATCTTCTGTCCATAAATTTGCCTGTCCGCCAAGGATCAAAGAAGCATCTACACCTTCCGGAACGGGCTCAAAACTATAGGCCGTTTCAAGATACAGATCACTGTAAATCCGATTTTCAACTGAATGGTCACCCTGTGAATAATCGATGTAAGCGTATGTCGTTGGTGACATGACCACCTGATGTCCCAACTTGGCAGCTTCAATACCGCCTTTCATTCCTCTCCAGCTCATGACCGCTGCGCCATCTGCAAGTCCTCCTTCCAGAATTTCATCCCATCCTATCATCTTCTTTCCTTTGCTGCTGATTATTTTTTCTACCCTTTTCACAAAATAGCTCTGTAACTCATGGCTATTCTTGATCCCATTCTTTTTCATAAAAGCTTGTACATCAGGGTCTCTTTCCCAGTATCCGTGATAACACTCATCACCCCCCATATGAATAAATTCAGCAGGAAAAAGTGCGGCCACTTCAGTAAATACCTTATCTACAAATTCATATACTTTCTCATCTGCCGGATTCAGGGTATTCTCTATCAGCATTTCAAATGTTCCGTCGCCGTGCCATTCTGCGAATTTAGCCCCCGGATTTACAAATTTTGGTTCTTTTTTGGTTGATAATTCAGGATAGGCAGCAAGAGCAGCCATGCTATGTCCCGGAATATCGATTTCTGGAACAATGGTAATATTTCTTTCAGCGGCATATTTCACCACATCGCGAATTTGCTCCTGGGTATAAAATCCGCCATAGGTTGCTTTTTCCCCCTGGTTTGGGCATCTCTCTTGTATCACCAAACTTTCCATACCGCTCTACCCTCCAGGCACCTACTTCGGTTAATTTTGGCAGGGATTTAATCTCTATCCTCCAGCCCTCATCATCTGTTAAGTGCCAGTGAAACACGTTAAACTTGAATTCCGCCATCTTATCAATATAAGCCTTCACATCTTCAACACTAAAAAAATGCCTGCTCACATCCAGCATCAATCCCCGCCACCCAAATCTTGGGTAATCCGTGATCTTACAGCCTTGAATTTTTAGAGCCCCGTCACTTTTAACAGGCCCAAGAGGAATCAGCTGTTTCAGTGTCTGATAGGCATTAAAAACACCGGCTGCTTCGTTGGCCACAATATCGATGCTACCTTGATTAACCTCCAAGGCATACCCCTCTTTGCCGAGCTTCTGATCTGCGGTTTTATTTAAGGTAACCCTGATTGGCTTTCCGCCTTTATTTTCTTGCCAGGCAATTTTATGTTTTGTAAGAAAATTCTGCATTTGTTTTGTGCTTGACATAATCAAAGGATCGTTTTGAGGCACTTCAAAATGGACTGGTTTGTCCAAAACAAAAGAAGCAGTACTACCCTCGTAGGCAACAGGTGCCGGAATAATATTGTTTTGTGCGAACAGGCTGCTACTAAGCATGGCTGCGAACACTAAGGTCAAAATATTTTTCATTGTGTATAAAATTATTTAGTGATAAATATATCCTGCAATTTACGGTAAAAATTATATTTTCAATTTGTTTTTAGGCTTTTCAAACAATATTTATACCCACTACTTTGTAAAAAGAAACATTGTGATCTTAACCATTTAGTCGGGTACAAGGCATTTTTATCCATAAAAAATCTCAAGAAGTTATTTGATTTGCCTTGATTAGATTGAGAAAAAGTGAAAAAAAATGGTCAGTTTTTCACAAGTTTTTTAACGAGATGGCCTTTATCGGTATAGATCTTCACCATATAAATACCTCTGGACAGCCAGGATATATTAATGTTTCGGTAATTGTCTGTAAGCTCGAGTTCTTTGATTCCAATAATGGAATAGACCTCAACCTTCAAAATATTAACGTTACTGTATTCAATATTAAATGAATTATTCGCCGGATTGGGATACAGCCTGATGTGCTGATCAATCTCATTGCCTTGAGAAAAAGCAGCAACAGTTAAAAAGCTGAACAAGAAGAAAATAAGGTAATTTTTTCTCACGGGCAATCCCTTTATTTTATTCCATAAAAATACAAATTGCAAGACAGACAGGTTGTTAAATTTTAGATAATTTTCAACAGACTTATCAATAAAATTCAGGGGATAAGCAGAAATATAATAAAAGAATAAATACTGTTGTAGTATGGGCTCACAACTTTATCACATCTCTGCCAGGCAATTCTCCTAAAAAGGGTTTATCCGATGAGTTTATCAGAATAAGCATCGAGGTTGTGCTTGGATGCCAGGATCTCATCGATGGCCCGTACTGCTTTTGCCAATCGGTTCTTCACATTGCCTTTTAAAGTAATGTAGGGCCTATTGTTATTAATTAATGCCCTTTCGAAAGCCTGAAACATCTCTTCCCGCTCTGTTGGCCGGTCTCTGAGATCGTCGGCTTCCCATGGAGTGTCAATATAACTTAATAAGTAAAGGTCATATTGGCTTTCAGAAGCTGCCTTGTTCAGGTCAGGATCAACAAATCCACCGTAATATTCCTCTGAATACACTTTTGTTTCGAGCAGGTCAGTATCGCAGATCAAAATTTTATCTGCTTTTTTTGAGAGTTCATTCTCCATAGCCATTTGTCCGAAAGCAATAGGAATCAGATCCTTTTGCTCGCAGGTCTTCCGCTGGTTATTCCATTTCTTTTGCAGGTATTCCCGGGCATATTCAGGCACCCACACCGTATTGTAGTGCCGGGCCAGTAGTTCTGACAAGGTTGATTTTCCGGTTGATTCAGGACCAAACAGTACTACCTTTATGAGGTTTGCGGGTTGTTGTTTAAGTTTTTCTTCCATGCCAGATATCCAAAGATAGCAATAAAGGTAAAGCCAAAATACTGAAAACTTGTAAAGGTCAGTCCTTTGTAAAAATAAAGGGGAACGGAATAATATCCCCGATGATCCAATATGATCCAGTTTTCTATTTTTCTTTTCGCCATCAGCCACATACCAACAAAAAAGATCGCTGTTGTGATCGTATCCACATAAGCTGACCAGCTATTCCATTTTTCAAAATAAACATAGACCAGGTATACAAAAATCACAGTGGCAAAAAAAATGATCACAGACCAGATTTTTTCATTTTTTGTGGTCCGGCTTATGGGTGTTACATGCGATGAATCTACTTTTCTGGTCCAGATAAACCAACCGTACAGGCTCATGATAAAATAATAGCCGTTGATCATCATATCACCCAGCAATCCCCATTTCCACAAAAGGTAAACAAAGATTCCCGTGCTGATCATGCCAGTTGGAAAAACGAGTAGTTTGTTTTCTTTGGAGTACCAGACAGACATGAAGCCAAACAATACCGCAACCAACTCCAGGACAATGTCTATGGTGTCATAAGAAGCATATTGCTGAAAAATAGAGTCAATAATCTGCCACATGGTTGCTGCGATCTTCTGTAACGATCTTTAAAACAAAAACACAGTGCTTTTCATTGAGTAAGGCCTGGTGGATATGCTTGTTCAGATAGTCCATAATAGCCTGAAAATCCCAAAAATCTGTGTGCTTAAGCCATTCTCCTCAATGGCAAAAGGAGAACTTCTGAGTTTCCTTATAAAATCCTTTATGGGTTTTTCGTAATCCGCATGCAGCGGATACATAGATATATCAACGGATACTTTCATTCTTTTTCATTTTAAAATTATCCAGAGCCTGCGGATTTTGCTCGAGGGCAGTCCCTATAACCACCATGTCGGCCCCATGCTGAAAAGCTTCATCCACCTGCTCCTGGGTGCGGATTCCTCCGCCTACGATAAGAGGAATATGGATGTTTTCCCTAACCGCTTTGATAATGTCAGGTGCTACCGATTTTTTTTGCTCCGCTTCCAGCCTCCAGGTAGATCAGTTTGTTGCCAAGGTACATCCCCGCGCAGGCAGTATGCACAATATCCATCACTTTCTCCTGTGAAAGTGGTAAGGTCTTACTTCACCCTTTGCACTGCGGTTTCGGTGCCTCCATCGATCAAAATATAGCCCGTCGGAATTACTTCCAGGGAACTGCCCATCAAAAACGGAACAGATTTGATCTGCTGTTCAATCAAATATTCAGGATTTCTTCCCGACAGCAGTGTGAGGAAAAAGGATGCCGTCAGCTTCCTCTGTAATCTGAGTAAAATCTCCCCCGGAAAGATCAGAATGGGAATGGTTGTTATTTTTTTAAGCGCATGCACGATGATTTGGGTACTCCCTTTCTGAACTGTGCTACCGCCAACCAATATGAGGTCTACCCCGTTTTGATCAAAAGTATCTTGCATTGCTGCCACTATTGCCAGAGACAGTTTATCGGGATCAAGAAGTACTGCCAGCAATTTTTCTCCCCTTGCCTTTGCATCCATTAAAGTTTGGTATATCTCTGCCATCATGCTTTTTTTGGAAGGGCATAAACCAAGGTGTAATCCTCATGAAGAAAATCAAAAAATATATCGTATTGTTTTACCCAGTCTCCAAAAATTACCCTGCCGGAGGACTTTCTGGCTGCAAACAGGAACGGATCGATTGCAATATGTTGTTTAAAACTCATTCCTGAAAAGGGATAGATCTTGTACATGGCTTCTTTGGCGCCCCAAACCACGGTCAGTTGTTTTACGATATCCTCATCGAAAGGGAATCCACTTCCGTGTTCACAAATTTGTCCTGAATGGTAACAATTTTCGGCCTGTTTTTCTCAATATCTATACCCACCTCCTCCTGACTTATGATAATGGCAGCAAAATTATGGGAATGTGTGATGGAGATATAGTTGCCGTCTGATAAAAAAGGTTTTCCAAAAGCACTGTAATAGAGGTCAAAATCGGAATAGCCCACCGACTTAAGCAGCTGCCGCGACTTTAAAAATGCCTTTTTATGCAGTTTCAGATTTCATATCCAGCATACGCTCCATGCTGGCATCCCGAACGGGACGCCTTCCATCAGTTCATCTAAGCGCTCTTCAATTTTCCAGACAAGAATGGAAGTATATTCATTTGGATATATCGATCTGTAAAACGGCATAAATATGTCAAAGGTATTTTGTAATTTTGCAATTCGAAAACAAATATAATTATTATGACTACAGATACATCAGTTTACACAAAATTTAAGGTGAAAGATTTGCATCTTGCCGACTGGGGAGAAGAGAAATAGCGCTTGCAGAAGCAGAAATGCCCGGACTCATGAGTTTGCGAAAGGAGTATAAAAATGAAAAACCCTTTAAAAGGCGCGAGGATTGCAGGTTGTTTGCATATGACTATCCAAACCGCTGTGCTGATTGAAACGCTGGTTGAGCTGGGTGCTGAAGTAAAATGGAGTTCCTGTAATATTTTCTCCACCCAGGACCATGCAGCCGCGGCCATTGCCGCAACAGGAATTCAGGTGTTTGCATGGAAAGGGCAACCAATGAAAGGAAGCTGACTGGTGCATTGAACAAACATTGTTTTTGGAGGAGCAGAAAACCATTGAATATGATTCTGGATGATGGTGGCGACCTGACCAATATGGTTTTGGATAGATATCCTGAACTGGTTCAAGATATTAAAGGCATATCAGAAGAAACCACTACCGGGGTACATCGTTTGTATCGAACGAGTATGCAAAAGGAAAGTTGCCCATGCCTGCGATCAATGTGAATGACTCCGTTACCAAATCAAAATTCGATAACAAATACGGCTGTAAGGAGAGTCACTGGTAGATGCCATCCGCCGCGCTACAGATGTCATGATTGCCGGAAAAGTTGCGGTTGTTGGCGGTTATGGAGATGTGGGCAAAGGATCAGCCGCTTCATTTACAGGTGCAGGTGCACGGGTAATTGTTACTGAAATTGATCCAATCTGCGCCCTGCAGGCCGCCATGGATGGTTTTGAAGTGAAGAAAATGGATGATGCCGTTAAAAGAAGCGGACATTGTTGTTACTGCTACCGGAAACACTGATATATCATGAGCAAAGACATTTCGAGAGCAATGAAAGACAAAGCCATCGTTTGCAATATCGGTCATTTTGATATTGAAATTGATGTAGCCTGGCTGAATAAAAATTATGGTCATACAAAGATAGAGATCAAACCACAGGTAGATATGTACAATATCAATGGAAAAGATATCCTATTGCTTGCAGAAGGCAGGCTGGTGAACCTGGGTTGCGCAACCGGGCACCCGAGTTTTGTAATGAGTAATTCCTTTACAAACCAAGTGCTTGCGCAGATTGAATTATGGAAAAACGGCGACCACTATGAAAACAAAGTGTATATGCTTCCAAAACACCTTGATGAAAAAGTAGCCCGATTACATTTGAGCAAAATAGGTGTGGAACTGGATGAGTTGACAGAAGAACAGGCCAACTATATTGGTGTGGAAGTTCAAAGCTCCGTTTAAGCCGGAGTACTACCGCTATTAATCTTTAATTTTCAATTATGAAAAACATTCTTGTTCCCATAGGCAACCGAAAAAGTGGGCTTAATACCCTGCGTTATGCCGTTGAATTTGCAAAAATATTTGATGCAACACTTTATCTGGCACATGTGTATTTGAGTACCATTATAAGTGGTTCTTTTGTGAATCTTGATGATGTGCTGTTAAAGCAGACAAAAGAATTGCTCACAGAATATCTGGATCAATTGGATACATCAGCTGTTAAGATTCAGATCGTCCCTATGAAAGGAACCGATATTAAAAGCAGTCTTGAACTAATTATCAATGAGCACGATATTGACCTGATTATTTCTTCTGCAAAAACTGATGATTCAGGCAAAGAATATTTTATAGGAAAGATCACGGGCTCTTTGATCAAAGATATATCGACTCCTGTGCTGATCATCCCGAAAACGGCTAGCTTTAAACCCATTAATAAGATCCTGATGACTTTGCGGTCAGGTTCCTTCAAATCGATTTCAACCCTTGATCCGTTGGCAACTATTCAAAACAGATACAGTTCCATAATTCATTTATTGTTGGTTGAAACACCCAAATTCAAGCCTGAGGATGCAGAACTTGATGAAACGCTTAAGCCAATGATCAAAAAACAGATAATCGTACCAGGAATGAAACCGTTTACCAGGGGGTACTGGAATACCTTCATGAGGAAGACCCTGATATGTTATGCGTAGTGCGAAGAAAACGTGGTTTTTTCTCCAAACTTTGGGAAAATGACCGGGTAAAAAAAATCGACTTTGAAAGCGTTGTGCCCTTGCTAATCTTAAAAGGATTGTCGTAATTTGCGCAACAATTTGGGGCTATAGCCCCGCCTGAATGAATTCATTCGGGCAGGTCAGCTGGCTACCCGCCCGTACCGAACGGTACGTTCGGGCGGGGAGTGCTTGAAAGATCATTTTAAATATGTATTATAATTAGTAAAGGTTTTACATTGGTTTTTCCGCTGATATAAAGCAAAGATTAAAAAATTTGGGGCTATAGCTCGCTGGCTGATGAATTGACTCGCAGGTCGAGCTGGTCACCCCGCCCGTACTGAAGCGGTCACGTTCGGGCGGGGGAGCTCCTCAGATATCATATCAACTATGTATTTTAATTAGAAAGGTTTTACATTGGTTTCTCCGCCACAGAGAGCAAATATTAAAAATTAGGCTTCTATGAGCTCAGCGTGGGGTAAAGCAGCGCTTGACATGTTGATCATTCAAGATGGGACCAACGGTGCATTCGAAACTAAGCCGTTAGCTCCAGCAATCAGATCAACATGTGCAGATCCCATGCGAAGCGAGCAAATATAAAGCTCGCTTTTTTATTTGTGAGTAAAGAATGGGATAAAGCAGCGCTTTACATGTTGATCTTCACATTGGGACCAAAGGGTGCATTGAAAATAACCCCGTTAGCTCCACATTGAAAATCAAATAGTTAAGTAGCCTTTGTAAACTTGACTCATTTTTTATTTGCTTTTATACAGTGTTAACACTGAACAACCTTTGGAAACAAAATCCAAGTCAAATTAAACTATGCTAGATAATTGGCTGGATTGTTAAGTTGATGTTTTCTAAGAATCGCTGAAACCGCAAATTCATCTAAATCTGGATTAGTTCTAATGAAATTAACAAGTTCCCTAAATGCCTCAACAGCTTTACTGGGATTTAAATCAATAATATCCGTTAAAAAAGTCATCAGCATTTTGCACTTTTAATCCGTTTAAGTTGATAAATATTCCTCAGGAAAATGTTTTAAATTGCTGGTTACAATTACATTGGCATTTGTTTTTATTGCAGCTGCCAATACATGGCGGTCATTAATGTCTGGTAAGGTTAAATTTTCAATTAGCGATGAATAGTTTTGAACCAATGCATCTGGGAATGCCATATTTGCATTAGTTAATCTCTTCAAGATTTCTTCCTCCCCAATTCCCTTGCGTCTCATTACATCCTCCCATTCCCTAAAAATGTGATTACTCCATTTTGGGGTGAAAAGCTCAAAGTGAGCAAACCAAAATATCAAATCGCGAGTTTCAATGGGATAAATTACATTCGTATCTAATACACATGTAAATTTTACGCTATGAATCATAAAGCCCTAATTCTTCATCCGATTTAATCATTTCTATTAAAGCTTGTTTTTGCCTTTGCTTCATTTGTCTTTTGTATTCAGCCACATCTTCAAATTTAACTCTTCTGTGCCTTCCAATTTTTGTAAAACTAATATGCCCGTCTTCAAGTAATTAATCAAATGAGGCCTTGAGCATCCCACAAATTCTGCAGCGGCCTGTGTTGTCATTTCAGCAGCAATAGGGATAATTGAAATAGGCTTACCCTCACTTGTAGCTTTTAATATTTTCGATAATAGCCTTAAAACGCTTAAAGGAATCTTTAATTTTTCTTTAGTTTCTTCGATTTCTATCTCAATCTCAGGCTTATTTGTTTGTAATTCATCCATTATTGCGGCTAACGCATCGTATGAGTGCTTAGCGGCAATTCGCTCATCTTTCGAAGGGATTTTGATGTCATTAATTAGTTCCATAAAATATTTGTATTGGTTGGGTGAAACAAAAAAAACGAAATAAACGAAACAAACTTGTTTTATTTTAAATATATTTTTCACCAAATAAATAATCTGATTTCTAAATAATTGATTTTAAAATTACACTTCAAGTATTTCAGGAATTTGATATAAAATTCTATAATTGAACCCATTAACAATGTTAGAATCACTTAAATATTTGATGGATTTTATAAAACTTGTATAATAAACCATTAAAGCTATGGCTTCTCTTTAAAACAGGCTTACTAATAAACCTTCTTATCCGGCGTAATTCCCAGCAGCTTTAGAGAAATGACTCTTACATGTTGATCTTCACATTGGGACCAAAGGGTGCATTGAAAATAACCCCCTTAGCTCCACAAATAGATCAACATGTGCAGATCACATGCAAAGCGAGCAAATATATCGCTCGCTTTTTTTGTGACCTATTTTATTCCATTACTACAAAAGGTGGGTTGAGGAGTATATAGATATCCTCGATTTAAAACGTATACCCTGGCCGAGGGTATTTTTCATTTACGCCCTTATTTGTTAAGTCTTATATGATTTAAATCATACTATTATTTAGTGGTTTTGTTAAATTTGATAAGATTATACCATTGTGAATCTTAATCCATAATCAATACCAATAAAAACGGGTATTTTTTGATTCAAATATCAAGACCTATATACCCAAATTGGTTGGCTGTTGGATGATATTTAATGACCTATAAACAAGTTCAGCAACAAGGCTAAGATGGACAACCGAATAACAAAATTGGAAAAAACATTAATTAAAAAAAAAAGAAATAACAAAAATACCATGACAAAAAAAATACGCTGATTTAACCATAAAAGCGGTGTTAGTAAAACTACAACAAGCTACAATCTTGGTTGGAAACTTGCTAGAAATGGCAAAAGTAATTCTTGTTGACGCAGACCCTCAGTGCAATTTGACTGGACTTGTTAGGGGAAGACTTTGACGACTTTTATATCCAAAGGCCAAAAGACAATTTAAAAGCAGGAGTTGCGGCAGCTTTCGAAGCGACTCCGATTCCACTTTCTTCAGATAATCGTTCAAATTCCAGAGAATACAAACTTATATTTAGTTCCAGGACACATTGGATTATCAGAATATGAAGTTCCGTTAAGATGCGCTGGGCGAATCGCCCGACGTCGTCTTCGAATGTGCGGGTTCGCCGGCGCCGTGATGCAGGCGATGCAGCAGGTCCGGCCCGAACACGATCGTCGATGGGGCTACGGCCTCCATCCGGAGCCGATCACGACGGCCGTGCCCCTGCTGAAGGAGCTGCGCTCCTCGATGACCTACGACCGCAGCGACGATAGGAGGTGATCGCGACGCTCGCCGCCGGACACTCCTCGAGCCGTGCTGCCTCGTCACCCAGACGCATCCCCGCTCCAGGCGCTGACGGAGGCTGGTCGAGGCGCTGATCGCGCGGGCCCCGCAGTGCAAGGTCATGGTCGATCCGTGGCGGTGATCCGCGGCCGCGAGGAAAGCTTTCGGTCACTGCCCCGATCGGCCGCGATCTCCCTGGATCGCCCACATCCGACGAAATCGACCGGCCAGGATCCCTCGGCGATCGGCGCGCTCGACCTGCCCTCCGTGCGGGTACTGGTCCGGTCGCCGGGCGACCTCTCGCGTGCGGATCGCACCCCCGAACCCGACGCGTTAACGTCGAGCCAGTCCCCCGCCCCGGCGAGGGGCCCTACGCCATCCCGATCAGTGCCCTGATCCCATGCAAGGAAGAGCCGTCGTCGCCGGTGTCGGCGAGACCACCTACTACAAGCACGGGCAGTCGCCCGACACCGAGTTCCAGCTCGCCTGCCAGGCGATCGAGCGCGCCTGCGCCGACGCAGGCCTCGACGTCCGCGAGGTCGACGGCCTCATCTCCTACATGGACACGCGCAACAGTCCCCTGCGCGTCGCCGCCGCGCTCGGGATGAAGGAGCTGCGCTGGTCGTCGACACCCTGGGCCGGGGGCGGCAACAACTCGGCTTCGTGCGTGATGCAGGCCGATGCCGCGGTCAGCGCCGGTTATGCGAACTACGTCGTCGCCTTCCGCGCGCTGGCGCAGGGCCAGTTCTACCGCCTGGGCTCGGGCTCGACGCTCGCGTCCGGGGCCGCGCCCGAGGGCCTCTCCTGGGGCCTGCCCTACGGCGAGATGACGCCGGCCCAGGAATGTGCGCTGCATACGAAGCGCTGGATGCACGACCACGGCGTCTCGCAGGAGGCGCTCGCCGCGATCGCCCTCGCCTCCTACGCGAACGCCCAGCGCAACCCGCGCGCCGTCCGGTACGGCCAGCCGCTCTCACGCGAGGCCTATCACGCCTCGCGCTGGATCGTCGAGCCCTTCCATCTCTTCGACTGCTGCCAGGAGAACGACGGCGCCGCAGCGCTCGTCGTCACGACGCCCGAGCGCGCGCGCGACCTGAAGCAGAAGGCCGTGCCGATCCTCGCGGCCGCCCAGGGGCTCGGGCCGGACATCGGTCTCAACGCGTTCCAGAAGAAGTGGTTCCCCGGCATGTACTACGAGAACGTCGGCGAGATGATCTGGAACCGCGGCGGCATCCGGCCGCGCGACGTCGACGTGCTGCAGCTCTACGAGAACTTCACGGGCCCGGTCGTGATGGCGCTCTGCGAGCTCGGCTACTGCAAGCCCGAGGAGGTCGATGCCTTCGTCGCGAACGGCGCCCTCGAGGGCCCGGATGCGAAGCTCCCCTTCAACACCAGCGGCGGAAACCTCGCCGAGGCCTACATCCACGGCCTCGAGATGACGATCGAGGCCGTCCGTCAGTCGCGTGGGGACTCGACCTGCCAGGTGAAGGAAGTGAACCATTCGCTGGCGATCGCGGGACCGGGCTATGCGCCGGGCAGCGCGATCCTGTTCGGCGCGGCCCTCTAGCGAACCCCGCTGCGGGCCGCGGGCCCGCCCAACCCCACTCGAGCCGGCCGCTCATGCGGCCCGCACTTCCGGAGAAGACCGATGCCCCGACTCCTCGGCGACGATTTCCTGCTCCCCAACCTCGGCCCGGGAAACACGCCCTACTTCACGGCCGGCACGATCCAGATCCAGTTCTGCAAGACCTGCGGCCATGCCCAGCATCCGCCGGACGATCTCTGTTATGCCTGCCGCGGGCGCGACCTCGAGTTCCGCAGCATGCCGGGGACCGGCCGCGTCGAGAGCGTCGTGCTGGTCCACCATCCGGTCCATCCGGCGCTCAAGACGAAGGTCCCCTACCCGATCGCCGTCATCTCGGTCGACGGCGCGCCGGGCTGCAACGTGATCGGCAACGTCGTCGGCTGCGCGCCCGAGGACGCGAAGATCGGAGACCGCGTCCGCGCGATCTTCGACGAGGTCCAGCATCCGCAGACCGGCGTGACGCTGCGGATCCCGAACTGGCAGCGGACGTGATCCGGCCGGCGACCCCGGAAGACGCCGCCGCGATCGCGGCGATCTATGCGCCCTACGTCCGGGAGACGGTGATCAGCTTCGAGGAGGTCGCGCCGACCCCGGACGAGATCGCGGCGCGCATCGAGCGGATTCGCGGAGCGACGCTTCCGTATCTCGTCGCCGCCCAGGGCGACGCCGTCGTCGGATACGCCTACGCCGCGCCCTGGCGCGACCGCTCCGCCTATCGCTTCAGCGTCGAGACTTCCATCTACCTGGCGCTGGATCGCGTCGGGCAAGGCATCGGAACGCGCCTCTACGACACGCTCCTCGATCTGCTGAAGCAGGCGGGGCTTCACGCGGCGATCGGCGGCATCACGCTGCCGAACGCCGCGAGCGTCGCGCTCCACGAGCGATTGGGCTTCCGGAAGGTCGCCCAGTTCGAGCAGGTCGGCTTCAAACTCGGCCGCTGGCTCGACGTCGGCTACTGGCAGCGCCTGCTCTGAGCCCTCTGCTCCGCCGAACGTCCGCGCAGATCCGCCGATCGCGCCTAATCCTTCGCGAGCCCGTAGCGCAGCAGCGCGAATAGATTCCAGCCGACGATCTCGCCCTGCTGGTTGTAGTAGGTATCGAGATTCGTCTGGAAATAGCCGGGGCCGAGCCGGGTCTGCTTCAGCGGTGAGCAGTTGACGACCTCGGGCGGCTTGTTGAAAGTAGCCCGGTCGCCCGGGCGCAGCAGCTTGCCGTATTGCTGGGTCGAACCCTGCGCGATCGTTTCGCGCACGCCCGGCGGACACGGGATCGAGCGCGGCGCGCCCTGCGTCGGCGGCCAGGGCCCCCGGCTCGGCCAGTTCGCATCGGGCGCCGAGGGATCGACGCCCTGATGCCCCGCGCGCTGCATCGACCAGGTGATCAGCCCCATCGGCGGCGCGACGATGCCTCCACGGCGGGATTCGCGGGCGCTCGGCCTGTTCTTGAAATAGAGCGGATCTCGGCATCCTCGACCACGTCGGACCAGTACAAGGGCAGCTCGACCTCTGGAGATGGATAGCCGGCGTTCGAGCGCGGCCCCGGCTTCCCGAGCCATGCCTTCGCGAAGTCCGGCATCTCGGGATGGGCCGTGACGACCGGCTTCTCGAGCTTCAGCACGGGCTGGACCGGCCCCCCCGTCCGCGAAGGCATCGCGATCGTCGCCGTCGAGGTCGCAGCGAGCCCGTGGTCCGGGCTCGAGACGCCCATCTCGATCTTCACGAGCCGGTCCTGCCCCGACTCCTTCTTCTCCGTCACGCGCCCCTCGAGGATCGCGAGATCCCCCGGACAGAGCGAGCCGACCATCTGGAGCGTCGTCTCCCGGAAATCGCTCTCCGGGCCGCTCCAATCGCCGACATAGCGTCCGAAGAGCGCCTGATCGAACATCGTGTTGACGAACATGTCGCGGTTGCCGACCGACTTCGAATAGGCCGGATCGTGGTGATAGGGCATGAGATCGCGCGTCCCGCAGACCGCGAGCACCATCGTCTTGACCGTGATCGGGAACTCGAGGCGCGGCAGCGCCTCCCCGATCTCCACGTCTTCCCAGGAGCGGAACGGCGGCATCGACATCGAATCGTTTTTGAGGTTCAGCTCACCTCGATGATCTGACGCGCGCGGCCAGCGGCGGATCGGACGCGGAGCCGACTCGGAACAGCCGGAGCTCAGCGGCTCTTCGGCAAGCCGAGCTCGATCTCGGCGACGAGGCTGCGCAGGATCTCGACGGTGCCGCCGTAGATCGTGTTGACCGGGTTCTCGTCGGAAGACCTCCTCGAAGATCCCGCCCGCGATCCTGCGCGGCTTCGGCGCCGAGCAGCGCGAGCGGTCCGGCGAGCTCGACCCAGGCCTGCGTGTCTTCGAGGTAGGTCGCGGCAGAGAACGACTTCGTCATGGCGCCCTTGGCGCCGAGGGGGCGATCTTCGGCGGCGAGCCAGGTCGAGCGATGACGCAGCAGCCGTGCGACCTCGGCGTGGATCGCCGATTGCGCGAGCTGCTCGCGGACCCGCGGATCGTCGAAGGGCCGCGCGCCGTCCGCGCCCGCCGTCTGCGCCCAGACGAGCGCCTCCTCGAGGAAGCGCTCCTGCAGATCCGCATAGCCCATCGCCTGCTCGAGACCGAGGGCGAAGCGCACGACGGCCCAGCCCTGGTCGACCTCGCCGACCCGAGCGCCGTCGGGGACGCGAACGCCGCGCAGGGAGAAGGAGTTCGTACGCTCGCCGCCGAGCGTGTGGACGGGCCTGGTCGACGCCGGCGCTGGTCGGACGAGGAGAATCGTGAGCCGGCGATGGCGATCTGCTGGTCGTGCGGGTCAGCGTAAAGACGTACTGCGCTTCGTGGGCGGTCGTCGTCCACATCTTCTCGCCGTCGAGGATCCAGTCCTCGCCGTCCCGGCGCGCCTGGGTCCGCGCGGCGGCGACGTCGGAGCCGGCGCCCGGCTCGCTGTAGCCGAGCGCGACGAGGATCTCGCCCTGCGCGATGCGCGGAACGAGCTCGCGCTTCTGCGCCTCGGTGCCGAGGGCCGTCAGCGTATGGCCGATGAAGCCGTTGTTCATGAGGCCGAACCACGGAAAGCCCGCCTTCGAGAGCTCCCAGTAGAGCGCGAGGATCTCGTACGGATCCCGGCCGCCGCCGCCGATCGCCTTCGGCCAGCCCGCCGAGACCCAGCCGTCGGCGGCGAGCTTTCGATAGAGCGGCCAGTCGTGGCCGCCGCCCTCGCGGCGCTCGCGCTCGGCGTCTTCCGCGCTGAACTCGCGGTGCAGGAATGCGCGGATCTCGTCCCGGACGCGATTCGCCCGCGCCAGAGCGAAGTCGAGGCCCGACGGCTCGGAACGCGTCCAGAGCGCGGCGGCGCGAGCGATCGATTCGGCATCACGCGTGCAGCCGAGCATCGACGCCGCTGCGCCCGAGCGCGCGCTGCTGCGTTCCGCCCGCCGCGAGCGGCCAGGCGAAGGCACGTCGATAGGCCATCTGGATGTCGTACTCGAGCGAGAAGCCGTAGCCGCCGTGGGTATGCAGCGAGACGCTCGCGGTGCGCTGTGCCGTCTGTCCTGCCCAGACGAAGGCCATCGAAGCGAGGCTGGCGAAACGATCGGGCTCTGCATCGCGCGCCCAGGCAGCCTCCCAGCAGAGGAGCTCGGCGCCGTCGACGCGCGTCGCACAGTCGGCGAGCGGATGGGCGACGGCCTGGAAGCTCCCGATCGGCACACCGAACTGGACGCGTTCCTTCGCGTACCGCGCGCCCTGCTCGAGCGCCGCCCGCGCGAGGCCGACGAGCGCGAAGGCCGTGAGGAGCTTCCACTCCGCGAGTCCGAGCGCGAAGGCAGCGGCCGCCGCGTCGCCCCGGGCGAGCACCCGTCGCGCTCGCCCTTCCGCGGCGCCCAGGTTCCAGAACGCGTGTGCCCCGGATCCGACCTCGACGACACGCGGCGGCCGTTCGCCCGCGACCGTCTCGTAGAGAACGAGGTCCTCGCCTTCGAGCGCGAGCACGCCGTCGACGATGGCCACCGCCGTACGCAGCATCGCCTCCCCGCCGAATCCGACGTGCCGGCGCCTTGAACGGGTTCGGCGCGAGCGAGAGCACTACCTCGCCCGCCGCGATCCGCGCGGCGAGCCCATCCTCCGTTCCGAGCGCGGCGACGATCCGGCCGCTGCGGCGACCTCCGAGAAGGCACCGGCGCGAGCGCCTGCCGCCCGTAGCAGCCCGGCGCGATGAGACCGAGCTCGAGCAGTTCGAGCCCCAGCCCGCCGGACGTCTCGGGCATGCCCATCGCCGTCGCGCCGAGCTCGATAGCGCGCCCAGGCTTCTGCGACGGCCCAGCGCCTCGCATTCGCGCACATCGCCCGATCGGCATTCGCGCGCGAGCAGGTCGGTAAAGGTCTGGACGAGGATCTGCTGGGACTCGTCGAGCGCGAGGTTCATCGGGTTCATCCTTCCCGGATTCTGGTTCGATCGGCGGGATCGGACGCGCTTTCGCGCCATTGAGGCCCGCATCTACGCACGATGATCTATAGGTTCGGGCGCGGCCGCCTGCCAGCCCGCGGTCCGGCGCCGAACGAGGAGGACGATCCGATGGGTTCAAGCATGGCCAAGCCGGCGATCGACGTCGGCCTCGTCTCTGCCGACGCGGCGCCTCTGCTGCGCTTCTACGAAGGCGTCGCCGGCTTCGAGCGGCTGCCGGAGATCGCGCTGCCCGGGATCGGCACGATCCATCGACTCGCCTGCGGACAGAGCATCCTGCGCGTGATGGTTCCCGCGACGCGCCCCGAGCCGCCCGATGGCGCGCCCTTCTCCGGTCGGACGGGCATTCGCTACCTGACGATCGAGGTCGTCGAGCTCGATGCCGCCGTCGAAGCGGTTCGCGCGCTCGGAGGCGCGGTGACCCTCGCGCCCTTCGAGCTCCGGCCGGGACGGCGCGTCGCACAGGTCGCCGATCCCGACGGCAACATGATCGAGCTCGGCCAGGGCTGAGAGGCTGCGAGGGAGCACCATGATCGAATACGACCCGTTCTCGGATGCCGTGATGCGCGATCCCTGGCCCCATTACGCCCAGCTCCGGCGCGAAGCGCCGGTGTACTACCACGCGAAGTACGACGCCTGGTTCCTCTCGAAGTTCGAGGACATCCGCGCTTGTACGACGAACGACGTCTTCACGGCCGAGCGCGGCGTCACCCCCGAGATGGTGCTGCTCAAGGCGCCGCCGCCGCCGGATCCGGTCTTTTCGATGCTCGACCTCCCCCGCCAGCGCGACTACCGGCGGATGTTCGTTCCGCGCTACACGAAGAATGCCGTCGCCGCCCTCGAGCCCGCGATCCGCGCGAAGGCCCGCGCGCGCCTGCGCCCGCTCGCCGAACGAGGCGGCTTCGACGTCTATCGCGACCTCGCCGACCCCGTGGCGACCGAGGTCATCGCCGAGCTGAGCGGCCTGCCGGCCGACGAGGCGTTCGAAATGCGCACGCAGGTCGCGCGCTATTTCGTCCGACAGCCCGGGCAGATCGGGACGACTCCGGACAACGAGGCGGCGAGACTCGCGATCGTGACGCGCCTCGCCGAGATCGTGGTCGCGCGGATGGAATCCGGGGATCGCGAGGGCGACGATCATCTCTCGGTCATGCTGCGGACGCCCGCCGAAGGCGCACCGCTCTCGATCGGCTCGATGGTCGCGACGCTCTATACCTGGCTCGTCACAGGTGTCGAAGTCGTCCCGCTCTCGGTCGCGAATACCATCCTGCAGCTCGCCCGGCATCCCGACCAGCGCCGCAGCCTCGTCGCCGATCCCGGCCTCATCCCGTTCGCCTACGACGAGTCGCTCCGCTACGACCAGCCGACGAACCTGCTCGGGCGCTTCGTGAAGGAGCCGGCCCTGATCCGGGGCGCGAAGCTCCAGCCCGGCCAGGGCGTGATGTTCCTCTGGGCCTCGGGCAATCGGGACGAGGAGGAGTTCCCCCGCGCGGACGAGTTCGACATCACCCGCCGCCCGCCGCGCAGCCTCTCCTTCGGCCACGGCGCCCACAAATGCATCGGCGAGCATCTCGGCCGGCTCGAAGGCCGGATCCTGCTCGAGGAGATCCTCGCCCTCGCGCCGGAATACGAAGTCGATGCCACCGGCGTCGAACGAACCTACGGCGAATTCCTGCACGGTCATCATGCAGTTCCGATCGAATTCGCGCCGCGGAGCCTGTAGCATCCAACCTCGATGCGCGCGGCGCGGTCCGATCCGCCGACCGGTCGACGATCGATTCGCGCGCCTCGCGCCCCGGAACGCCTCGACCCCCAACCCCCGGAGAACCGCCATGAGTGATTCCCTCTACGACATCCCGGTCCAGAAGATCGACGGTACCCCCGCCACCTCGGCGAGCACAAGGGCAATGTCCTGCTCGTCGTGAACGTCGCCTCGAAATGCGGCCTCACGCCCCAGTATGCGGGCCTCGAGAAGCTCCACGAGCATCTGCACGGCCGCGGATTCTCCGTCGTCGGATTCCCCGCCAACGATTTCGGCGCCCAGGAGCCCGGCACGAATGCCGAGATCCAGCAGTTCTGCACGACGAATTTCGGCGTCCAGTTCCCGATGTACTCGAAGATCCAGGTGACGGGCGACGACAAACATCCGCTCTATCGCCATCTGACGAGCGCTCAGCCGAAGACCGCGAACCGCGACGCGATGGAGAAGCAGCTCGAGGGCTATGGCATGACGCCCACGCGCGCGCCCGAGGTGCTCTGGAACTTCGAGAAGTTCCTCGTCGATCGCAGCGGACGCGTCGTCGGCCGCTTCGCCCCGGATACGGCGCCCGACGCCGAGCCGCTGCCTGACAGGCGATCGAGCAGCGAGCTCGCGAAGCACTGAGCCCTCGGTCGGCGACCGCGGCGACGCGAGCGGCGCGATCGCGTCACGACTCCTCCGCGCCACGCCGGATCCGTGCCGCCGTCGACCGGGAGGGCGACGCCGGTCAAGTAGTTGGCGGGCTCCGAGCAGAGGAACGCCGCGATCCGGCCGAAATCGCTCGGACGCCCGCCTCGCCCCGCTGGCAGAGCCGCGAGGTAGCGATCCATCCCGTCGCCGACGAGGGATTCGAGCCGCTGCGTGACCTGGTTGCTCGGCAGGACCGAGTTGACCGTGATTCCATCGGCGATCACTTCGCGGGCCAGCGTCTTCAGATAGGCCGTCAGACCGGCGCGGGCCGTATTCGAATGCACCATGTTGGCGAGCGGCGCGCGGACCCCGCCCGACGTGATCGCGAGGATCCGGCCCCAGCGCCTGCGCCCGCATGCCGGGCAGGCAGCCCTGGAGCACAGCTCGATCATCGCGAGCAGACAGCGGTCGAGCGACGCGCGCAGGATCTCGAGATCCGACCGACTGCGCCGGACCGGGCGGCCGAGCCGCCGACGTTGGCCACGAGGATGTCGATGCCGCCGAGGGCCGCGCGCGGGCCGCCTCGACGCAGCGCGCGGGCGCCGCTGACGCGGGCGAGGTCGGCGGCGATCCCGTCGACCTGCGCGCCCGCGACGCTTCCGCGGATCTTGTCGGCGGCGGCCGCGACTCGGCCCGCATCCCGGCCGCTGAGGCAGACCCGGACGCCTTCTTCCGCGAGCGCGTGCGCCGTCGCTGATCCGAGCCCCTCGGTCGATGCGCCGACGACGGCCGCTCGGCCAGCGATCCCGAGCTCCATCCCATCCCTTCGGCCGCTCGAACGGCCAGCGCCGCCGGGCGCGCCTAGCGCCCGGCTGCAGCGAGTCCGCCACCAGACCGTGATGGCCCCATCGTCGCCGCCCGCGAACTGCCGCTCGCTCCAATCGTCGCCGCAGAGGACGCCGCCCCAGCCGATCTCGACGTCGAAGCCCGACGGCCCGTCTAATCCCGTCGTTGCGATGGCGGCCGAGTCCCGAGCTGATCGGCACGCCCGCCTGCAGCGCGCGGTCGAGGGCGCGTCCGACCCCGTCGAGGCTCGTCGCCTCGATAGATCAGCCGGAGGCGGGCCGATCTAAGCAGCTGTGATGGCGCGCGGGAAAAGGAGCCCCGATCCCGCCCGGCCCAAGACCATTAGTCGCTGCGCCGATCCAACGCCGCGAGACGCAGCGCCGCCTCGATGTCGGCGACGAAGAGCACGGCATGCCCCATCCCGAGCGCATCCGTCTCGAACGCGATGCCCGTCGGCGACACGAAGGGCCCGTCGATGATCGGCCCCTGGAAGAGCTCGAGGCGATGACCGAAGGGATCCTGGACGACGGCCAGCCGGTCGACACCGCGCGCGTCGCGCTCGGCCTGCGTCCCTTCGCGGACCTCGAGCTTCTCGTCGACGAGCCGCTCGACCTGCCGATCGAGGTCGCGTTCGGTACGCAGCTCGAAGCCGAGATACGCGAGCCCCGGCGCCTCGCCGGGATGCACGGCGAGTCGCCACTGGCGTCGATCGAGCTTCAGGTAACAGGTCCCGTCCGCCGCGAGGCCTTCTGCTCCGGGTGTCGGGAGCGCGATGCCCTGGGGCCGCGGCCCGGGGACGATCTCGGCGGGGACGAAGCCGCAGACGCCGGTCGCGAAGGCGCGCCAGGCGACGGGATCCGGCGCCACCCCGACGTAACCGATCCGTTCCAGCGATGTTCGTTCCCATCGATCATCCCCGCCTCGCGCGCGTCTGCGAGCGGCCAGTGTACTGCTTCCGCGGCAGCGCTCCTTCTCTCGCCCGAGCCTCCTCCGGTCGACGCGAGGGGCTCCATTGCGGGCCCCGCCGCCCGACGCAGCCCGCGCATCCGTCAGAGACCGAAGGGCCGACCCAACCGGCATGAGCCGATCCGACGATCTTCGAAGGCCCTCGCCGCCGCACCGCCCGGATCACGCTCGCGATCCTGGTCGTCGTCAACGTGATGAGCCAGCTCGATCGGCAGATCATGAACGTGCTGCTGCCGAAGGTCCAGCAGGATCTGCTGCTCTCGGACACCCAGGCCGGGCTGCTCGTCGGCTTCGCCTTCGCCGTCTGTTATTCGCTCGCCGGTCTTCCGCTCGCGCGCTTTGCCGATCGCGGCAGCCGGAGCGGGCTGATCGCCGTCGCCCTCGCCGTCTGGAGCGCGATGACGGCCGCCTGCGGGCTCGCGCGCAACTTCGTCGAGCTCTTCATCGCGCGGATCGGCGTCGGCATCGGCGAGGCGGGCTGTGCGCCGGCCTCGCATTCGCTGATCTCGGATCATTTTCCCCGGGCGCATCGCGGCCGCGCCCTGGCGACCTATCAGCTGGGCGTACCGATCGGCATCCTGATCGGATCGGTCGTCGGCGGGTCGCTCTCCGACCATCTCGCCTGGCGCTCCGTCTTCTTCGTCTTCGGGCTGCCCGGCCTCGGGCTCGCTTTGTTCACGTACTTCGTCCTGCGCGAGCCGCCGCGCGGCGGCTTCGACGGGCAAGCCGATCCCGGGGTCGAACCGATCGGCGAGATCGTGCGCTTCTTCGGGCGACGGCCGGCCATGCGCCAGATCCTCGTCGCCGCGACGCTGCATACCCTCGCCGTCGGCGCCCAGGTCACCTTCAACTTCACCTTCCTGACCCGCGTCCACGACCTCTCGGGCACCGAGGCCGGCATCGTGATCGGCCTGCTGACGGGGCTCTTCGGAGGCCTCGGGACCTATCTCGGCGGCTGGCTCGGCGACCGCTTCGGCGCGCGCGACCCGCGCTGGTACCTCTGGTGGCTCGCGCTCGGCGCGCTCGCGTCGATTCCGTTCTCGCTGACGGCGTATCTCGTCTCGTCGGCGCCCCTCGCGATCGTCGCGCTCTCGATCAGCGTCGTCGGCAGCTATTTCTATACCGGCGCCTGCCATGTCGTCGCGCAATCCCTCGCGCGCCCCCGCATGCGGGCGATCACGGCCTCGATCATGCTCTTCTCGATGAATCTGCTCGGCTACGGCCTCGGCCCGCCGATCGCCGGCGCGATCAGCGATGCGCTCGGGGGCGAAGACGCCCTGCGCCATGCCCTCGCGCTGATGAACGCGGTCCTGCTCTGGGCCTGCCTGCACTACGTCCGCCGCGCTACCTATCCGCCGCAGGACATGCGCCGCTACAGGCCCTCCATCGCGCCGATCGGGGAGCAGGCGACGGTCGAGCTGCCATAGACGACGAGACGACCGGCTTCGACGCGGAGAAGGCGAGCGGATAGGCGGGTCCGGCCCGACCGAGAGAACGCCTGCGGTCGAGAGCGCAAGCTCGGCTAGCGGAACACGACGCCGGCCAGCAGGCTCACGAAGCCGGCGCCCAGCAGGATCTGTCGAACGGCGAAGATCGCCATCCAGCGCGTGCGGTAGGACTCCCAATCGGCCGGGTATCGGGTGGGCGTCCAGGTCTCGATGACACCGTTGATCGGGACGTTCTCCCGCAGCATGAGCGCGGCATCGCCGACGAGAGCGGCGAGCGCGACGGCGCTCGTCGTCGCCATCCATCGCTCGCCCGCCAGGAAGCTCGCCCCCAGCACAGCGATGCAGCTGACCAACGTGCCCAGATACACCACGGGCACGCGACGCTTCATCACGGCGTTGATCGCGTTGCGCAGCTCGATGTACGCAGGCCGACAGCACGCGGGAGGCATGGCTCAACGCGACGGCATAGAAAAGGGGCTGACTGGCGACGAGCGCGTACAGGAAGAGGTTGACGAACGCCGCCCACGCCAACATGCGCTGAGGCTAGTCGACCGTCGGCGTGCCAGCAAAGCTCGGGCCGGTTGCCGTCTCCTCGTCGATCTGTGAGAGATAGACCTGCTCGGCGCTCTGGAAAAGCGCGATCATCGCTTCTCGCTCGCGGGGATCTTGGAATCGGCCGACTGGTTCGCGGCCCAATCGATCGCTTCGCGTACCCAGCCGAGCAGCACGCCGGGGCATCCTCGCTCGAACGCCGCGGACGCACCGTCGACGATCAAGTAGATCGGACTCGGCGTGGGCCATCACCGGGAATGCCCTTCGAGGCCCACCGAGGGCGAATTCCTGATCAGGGCAGAAGATTCGCGGCAGGGTAGGCCCGAGCCGCGATCCAGGCGCTGCGGCTCCACTCGGCGGGAGCTCCCGATCGAACAGGACGACCTCCATCTGACTGATCTCGGATTGGGAACTGCGTCGCGACGACCCGCCCGCCCTGTATCGAGCTCCAGGCGCTCGATCGGGACGATCCGCGAGCGCGACAGCCGCGCGCACCCGGATGCGTTGGTCGCGCTTGCGAGCCTCGAGACGTGTCGCCGACCGCCGCCCCGCCTCGCCCTTCGAGCTTCGAGCAGAGGGTGCGGTCGAAACGAAGGTCCGCCCGGCCCGCATCGCCTCGAGCCAGGCTTCGTAGTCCCAAGGGGCCGCCCAGCTTCGCGAAGACGCGGACCGATCCGGCGACCTGGGTGTTGTACATCTTGTCGGTGCCCGCCGTGGCGGGCAGGTCGAAGCCGCAGTTCAGGAAGCGATACCAGGTCTCGGCCGCCGGCGGCGCGGGCATCACGTTCTTTTTCGAGAACGCATTCAGCCCCAGGTCAGGACGTCGACCGCGTCGAGCTTGCCGAGGGCGATGTCGACGGCGAGCTCGCCCTTCGGCCAGGGGAAATGCGCAGCCGCGACGAGTCCCCGACCCTGGGCATGGGCCGCGTCGGCCTGGGTCGCCATCGGCGGATGATCGAATCCGCCCGGGACCCCCTCGGAAGGTCCGCCCCAGGTCAGCGGATGGACGAGCTGGCGGATGCCGAGCAGGATCGAATGGCCGAGCCAGCCGTGGCGCGTCTCCTCGCCGACATAGATCGCGCGGCCCGGCGGCGAGCTGCCGGCGGGCGCGCCGGTGAAATGCTCGACGTTGGTGATCAGCAAGCCCCATTTCGACGCGAGGATGTTGATCACGTCGAGGTCCTCGCCCTCGAGCTCGAGCCGCGCCGCCTCGGGGTCGACGAAGTGGACGTGGGTATCGCCCGAATACCATCCCTGCTTCCGGACCTCGGACCAGCGCGCCAGGGCGATGCGAAGGACGTTGGGCTCGCCAGCGCGCACCTCGAAGCTCCGCCTGACGGGTGCGTACTCGAAGCCGCGCATCAGCTCGATCGAATAGCGTCCGGCGGGCAGCCGAAGCCCGGTCTCGCCGGGGATGTAGGCCCAGGTCCGTCCGGCGACCCGGACGTCCTTCCCCACCGACTCGCGCCAGCCCGTCGCGATCTCGCGCGAATGACCCTCCGGCGCCCAGTATCGACCTCGCTCGTCCTCGACGTGGATCCGGGTCGCGATCGGCAGGCCATCTCCCGCGTCGACGACACGCACCCCCACGGCGTCTCGAGGACCGAATGCTCGGGCTCCTCGCGCCGGGCGAACTCGGGGAGCTCCGCCTGCTCCGCGATCCGCTCGATCCGCCATTCGCCCCGCGAACGGGCGAGCGAGATCTCGGCAGCGACGGCGGTCGTCTGCATCACGACCCCCAGGATCTCGCCGACCTTCGCCCGATCTCCGTCCACCGCATAGCGCGCGTGCCGGAGGTCGATCGCCTGCATCGGCGCTTCGCCGGCGGCGACGAGCGCGAGATAGCGATCGTAGTCCGCGGGTCCGCTGAACCGGCTCTCGTGCTGGAAATCCGGGGCCAGGAGGCGACCGATTCCGACGCCGTCGTCGTTCGCGATGCCGTTCGCCCATCCAGCAACGCCAGCCGCATCGGCATCCTCCTCGCCAGGATGGGCGCGCGCGGTCCCGCTCGCGAGCGTGAGCCCGCAGACCACCATGAGTCGCCACCATTTCGCCGCCCGGATCATCCGCCCCATGCTTCT
>JAXHKS010000015.1:0-151901 GCA_034523115.1 Flavobacteriaceae bacterium
TACGATTGCTCTAATTATTTGCTACCATAAAATCTTATTCCAATCCGGTCTGAAAACTCTACAAGAATATCTAAATCACTTGAATCATTTTGTCTTTACGTGAATAAGAACCAAAAATCGCCATTGATTTTATCGGATAGTCATTAAATAATCTGTTTTTATGACTACTTAACCTATTTTTTATTTCTTGTAATGTTCTGATAATCCAAAAATATCCAATTTTTAGTAACCAATGAAAATAATTAAAATAGTGTATTTTCCCTTGAATGCTGTGCTTTTTTTTCATTTTCAATTTTTAATCTTTAATCTCATTTCCAATTAATTCATCTCTTCTCATTGGCATTTTATCTATTATTTTAAAAAGATCTTCTTTCATCAATATTTCTGTTTGTTGGAGTTTTATCCCTCCATCTAATCCTATTAAAATTACTTCAAAATTTTCTTTCTCATTCAAAATATCTTCGGTTAGTTTTCCCGATATTTTTCCAGAATCATTTAACTCACTATTTTTATAATCGATCAACACAAAATCATCTCCAGTTATTTTATACAATATAATTTTTCGATCAATCAGTTCTTCAAATTTATTTCCAAATTCTTTGAGTTGTTCTTGATATTTTTTTGATTTTATATCCGATGTTTTAACGATTAATATTCTATTTTCCCATTTATGTTTTTCTAAATTTTGTCCGTTCAAATTCATTAATGATGAGTACCCAATCATGATTAAACTTATTCTGATTGTCAATATATCTTTTAGTTTCATTTTTTTCATTTTGATTTGAACATAGCATACAACATGCAGGCTATGGGTAGTTACGTGGGTTCGCACTTTAACTTTGCAAAATATACACCAAACTGAAAATCAGCGAGACACGGGCGCAGCGAACTGGTGAAGCAGTTTTCAAAAGTAGGCGAGAATATGTCTGCCGACCAGGCGGGCAATCAATTAATTATAACATCGTTGTCCAAACTTCTCAATAAAAAGATCCCCCTCCTCTTTCCCCCTCCCTCCTCTCCTCCCCCTCCGTACATTTTTTGGTTGCAGTTGATTTTGGTATCCGATTCTCTAATTTAAAATTTTAACGATTTCAACAATTTCATTTTCGACTTTTCTGTAAAAAATGAGATGGCGATTTGACTTTGTGTCACTCGACACTGTTTTTTCGGGTTTGTTCTGTGGATTTTGGGGCCAATCAAATAGTTATCTGCTATAAATTCACAATCTCTCCGATTATTAAGTTGTAATATCTGTCGGCTCTGTGCTTTAGACCATTTTGCGGTGAAAGGTATATACCCAAGCATGTTTCATTTAAATCATCAATAGCTTGTTTGCTGATTCGATGGGTGATGTTCTGCTTTTACTCATAAGTGTTGCCGATGTAATTCAGTCAGATTTTGTTTTGGGTCGAAACCTTTTCCACAAATCCACTTCGTTCTCCAACAGCACTGCCCTCTCCCGGCGTCGGCCCTTCCTCTCCCCAAGCGTTTTAAAAAGTTCTCTCTTCTTTTTTTCTTCTCTTTCTAAAAGTCGCAAAGCAGAACGAATGACCTCGCTAACAGAACTGTATCTGCCAGATTTGGACTTCGTCATTTGATAATTTCTTCGAAATGATTTCCCGATTTGATACCCACGTGTATTTTCCATAGTTGACGATATTTTAATCAAATATACCAAATCTCGGTAAGGCGACCAAATTACTTCAAATGTTACGCGCATGATAAGTTGCGTGGGTTAATTCTAAATTAAGTAAATAAAACCTGCATGGAAAATCTGTTAAGGATTTTTGCATATGTTCCCTTGCCTTAGCAATTAATTTTAGGGTATTGTTGACCTGTGTTTTTTTATTCTCTTCCCCCCTATTTTCTTTTCAAATCCCAGAGGGAGTGCATAATTTTATTGAAATAGATAATGATCTAGTTAGATGAGAACCTGTCGCGTCGGATATTGTCTTTTTCCGACATCTATGTTTCTTTTAAATCTCGTACAGTTTTTAATTTAGTATTGTCTATATCGGACTTGCTGTACTTGCCTTGTAGATAAGCTAATCTTTTTCGCTATTCAGACGATTTAACTCCCGTATTTTAATTAACGTGTATCGAAGTTACTTATAAAACTAAAAGACAAGGGAAACAAAATCAATTTCAATACGTTATCCGGCAGATAACCAAAAACAGTCCCTTTCTACTTTCCAATTTTACAGTAAAGAGGAGTCATTTTTTTGTGCCGATAAACAGGTCATTTTCAGCGGTATTTTTATTGTTTTTATGCGGTCACAGAATATTGTTTCGTCCGGGGTACAGCTTTAAGCGCATGCTCAAGCGCATGCATTTTAGTGTGCGTTAATCCATACTACCAAAACTACAAAAAAAATCCCCATACAAGAAAACCTGCATGGGGACTGTACGCGAAGGGGGACTCGAACCCCCACACCACCAAAGGCACTAGATCCTGAGTCTAGCCTGTCTACCAATTTCAGCACTCGCGCAAATAATGAACTTTTTATAACTAAAACCGCCCTGCATCTGTTCCTTCTTTCCGGTTCGTCAGCCTGAGCCGCGAATGGGCCTCGAACCCACGACCTACGCATTACGAATGCGTTGCTCTACCAACTGAGCTATTGCGGCTTTAGAGTTGCCAAAATTAAACATTTTTTTGTAATTATCGCAGCAGTATCTCCAGGAGAAATTTGGATTCATGCAAAAGATAGCTGATTTTTAAGAAGGATAAGCAGTATTATGATTAAGATGCCATTAATAAATCATCACAGAGACCTTCTGCTTAAAATTGAAACACCAATGGCTAAATGAATGCCATTGGTGCTCAAAAGGAATTTGGTTGATTGAAATTGATTTATATTTACTAATTTTTTACAGGTTGCATTACTTCTTCCATAACACGGTCTAGGTTAAAACTTACCCGGTTTTTGGCGGGGCGGATAATCCTTAAAGCTCTGTAACCATTTGCCTACATAAGCCCCGGCAGGTGCAATAACGAACATGTGTTCCATATACCAACGCTGATAGCCCATGGCATATTCTTCCTCTGCACGCTCAAACGGATCCATACGCAGGTTGGTAATTTTTGGCGCTCTTAATTCAGTAAACGGTTCCTGCCAAACTTTTAGTCCTTCTGCTTCCTGCTCGAGGAAAGTGATCTTCCAGTTCTCATAACGTAATGCAGCAACACTTCCATCGTCTGTCCAGTAGATAAAATCTTTTCGTGGCCATGCGGCTTCACCTCTCAGTGCAGGGCCCAGGTCATAACCATCCAAATGAACCTTGAAAGATTTACCACCCATAGAACGGCCTTTTAGCAGGTCTGCAGTCAGCATTTTTATCGCCTGCGGCTGCAACCAAGTGTGGGCAACATGTCTTCGTGAGCGCCTATATCATTTATAATTGTGCCCGGTTTAATGGTTCCCGGCCATTTGATAAGCGTTGGAACACGGTAACCGCCTTCCCCACTGGGTGTTTTTCTCTCCTTTAAACATGGTGGTCCCGCCATCTGGCCAGGTAAAGGTTTCTGCCCCATTGTCTGAAGAATACATAATAATTGTATTTTCATCAAGACCCAGTTCTTTTAATTTTGCTAGCAGTACGCCAATCTGTCTGTTCATGTTCCACCATGCCATCAGCATAAATACCCAATCCGGTTTTGCCATCCACTCCTTCTGCAAGGTGTGTAAATATGTGCATTTTTGTGCTGTTCCACCATAAAAAAGAAAGGCTTGTCGGCTTTTTTAGCACGCTCCATAAAATCCATTGCTTTGACGTTTACTTCTTCGTCGATGGTTTCCATTCTTTTTTTGGTCAATGGCCCTGTATCTGTAATTCTTCCGTCAGAGAAACTGTGCATCACGCCCCTTGGACCGAACTTTTTCTTAAATTCGGGATTTTTCGGATAATCTGCATTCTCAGGCTCTTCTTCGGCATTCAGGTGATAAAGGTTTCCCCATAAAACTCATCAAAACCATGTTTGGTTGGCATCATTTCATCCCGGTCTCCAAGGTGATTTTTACCAAACTGTCCGGTCATATAACCCTGGGCTTTCAATAAGGTTGCAATGGTTGGATCTTCTTTGGTCATTCCTTCAGGTGCACCAGGCAAACCTACTTTGGTAAGCCCTGTTCTTATAGGAGACTGGCCGGTAATAAAGGCTGCCCTTCCGGCAGTACAACTCTGTTGTCCGTACCAATCTGTAAATATGGCACCTTCTTTACCGATGCGGTCTATGTTGGGTGTTTTGTAGCCCATCATGCCCATGTTGTAGGCACCAACATTGAATTGGCCGATATCATCACCCCAGATAATCAGGATGTTGGGTTTTTTTTGCTGTGACATCACAGCTGCACTGCAAATCAACAGTGCTCCTAAGAGCAATAAATCTTTGTTTCATTTGTTTAATCATAATTTTTTGTTTTAGGGGGTTTGTAATTTTTAAATGGATTAAATGGTTATATAAAATTTAATGATTGGGTATTAATTCTACCTGAATAAGCCTGCCAACATCGGTTTGCAAATGTGTTGTTGGTGGCAGGTTATTTTGTATATTCTACAACCTCCGGCATTTTATAATTTTTAAATGCCTCTACATCTGCTTTGTAAGCTCTCATCAAAAAATTCCAACCATCTACAATATCAAGTCTGTTTGGCACATCGCCACATTGCTCTTTACTTCCAAAATACACGGTGAATGTTTTGCCGTCCGGATTCATTTTTACGTTGTATTTGTTGATGATATTTCTGTCGTTACTTACCAAATATTTATCAGCATCGTACATAGTAATTGACCAAAATCCATCTTGTGGTGGCACTTGATAAGTTGCCGTGTAACATTTATCCGCCTTTAAGCCGGGTGCATAAATGGCATACATGGCATGCTCATTTTCAGACAAACCCCAGGCGCCAGCTGTACAAAGTTGTCGGAACCATTCATCTTTAACTTCAGAAGCATTCTTAGTCATTCCTCCAAAAGAATTTGGCAATTTTTCATAATAAGGGACTAAAGCTTTGCGAAGTTTTACCATATTATCTTTATCAATAGATGGAATATGATTCTTCGAAGATTTGGCAATAATCTTCATTTTTGGCTGAACTTCATTTGCTACATAGGCTATATCCTTAGGGTCTGTACCATTTACTTCTACCCTGATACCCACAGCAATTTGGGGAGTATCAAATGTTCCTTTTGGAAATTTATATTCACCTGCACCATAAAAATGCTTTGGTGTAAAGTGATTGGCATCAATTATTTGAACTGACATCACCCGCTCACCTTTAACTTCCGGAACAATTAAAGTAAAATCATCTGTTGCATCCACGATGGCTAATGAGTATAATACATCATTATTTGGCGAAACTACCCAATGGTCTTCCATTTTGGATAGAGTTTTGAAATGGAAAAAGTTATTTACACCGCTTCTTCCAATAAAATCCTCCATAAAGGAATACGATTCGGCTTGGGCATAAGTTTCAGGCGTAAAACCATAATCCGCAAATTTCACCGGCCATTCTTCGGGGTTGTTCACATCAAAAGAGACTGATGAATTTTCTATTTTTACAACTTCCTCTGCAACATTATTTTCCAATTCAACTGCATTTTTTTTACAAGCTGTTGCAAACAGCAGGGAGATGATCACCAAACTTAAAATTGTTTTTTTCATGATTTTTATTTATTGATTACTCAAATTTTTTGCCAATGGGTTGGCTTTTTAGACGATTTTAGTTTAAAAATTATTCAATAATCAATTTGCCATTATTTACGGTTAAAAAATCAATTATCGAAGCTTTACTTTTTGGAACATAAGACCTGAGCAAAGCTGAAAAGGGAGTCGAAGTATTGACATTATTTTTTTCATTCGGATTATTAAAGTGAATCGTATAGGTGCCGTCAGCATTAGGAACTGCCGTGCTATTGGAGATGGCAGCCTTGTCTTCTGCCAACCATCCTTCTTCATTATAAGTTGTGATTGACCAAAATCCACCTTTTTCAAAATTGAGATCTGCTGGCTTAAAGGTAATTTTAGAAGGAAGACATTTGCCATTTTCCACCTTTGTATTATTAACCAAATCCAAATAACCTGCATCTTCTATCGGCAAACCTCCCCATCCATAGGCAGTTGCATATAAATGTCCCTGCGGATCTGTATTGGTGGGCGTACCCATGATATTAGATGTGTTTTTTAAAAGCCCTTTTTTCATATCATCAATCAATACGGTCCTGATTTCCTCCATCTTTTCCAACGGAATTACAATATCCGGACTTGTATAAGGTATAGAAGATTTAGCCTGAATGATTGCTGCCCGTTGTCTTTTGTGCGCATCATCTAAGCCTGCCTGATCCAATGATTTTTTTCGGGTACGCATGTTCAGATAGACATAGTTTCCATAAGTAAGGTTGTCAGGCGTAAGGGTAATACTTTCCCCAGGATAAACGGTTTTTACGGTATAATTTTGCATATCTATTATCTGAATAACCTGGTATGTTTTTCCTTTCGGAAGGGAGATGGTAGCTCCTTGAGAAACGTCCACCACAGCACTGGAATAAATCACGTCTTGATTTTCCCTTATTACCTGCTGTGTTTTTACATAACTCACATCTTCCTGGTGCGCCCATTCATTAATTGGTGCTTTTGCCAAACTTCTGTTTATGTTAAAATCCGTTTCAGATACTTTATATGCAAAATCAGAAACATTAAAATCGGCTGGCGTGTGCTGGCCACTTTTTGTATGTGCTTCCACTACTGCGGATGTAGTTGGTGTTGTAGTTATTGTATCTGTTGTCGTATCAGATTCAACTGTTTTTGCAGGTTCCTGATTGCAGGATATAAGCATGATAAATGCCATACCTGAAAAATGGATTAACTGTGATTTTTTTTTCATATTTATTATTTATTGTTTGCTGTTAGTGGTTCGTGTTTTTTCTTAAACAAAATATTTTTTAGATAAATTTTTTATAAAGCCAATCATACATTGGGGTAAAACCGTATCATCTTGCAAGTTATCCTAAACACTTACAGAACTTAAAGGATGATACGGTTCTTAATAATCTTTATTTATACTCTGTATTAATTGTCTGCAGGTTTTATCATCTCAGCAAGATTTCCAACTTCAAGAGACATACTCGCCTGACTTGGTGGAAAATCTTTAAATGATTGCACAAATTTTCCAACCATCGCTCCGGCAGGTCCAAAAACCCAACTCCTGTTTTCAGCCCATTCATCATATCCTCTTGATTCTGTCATTCGCTCAAATGGGTCTTGTTTTAGGTTGATCACATAGGGTGATGATAAAGATGTTTGTGGTGATCTAAACCATTTTTCCTGATCGATGAATACAACTTTCCAGTCTTTATAGCGAACAGCATGAAACTTACTTTCTGTAAAATAAAAGAATTCTTCACGCTTGGTTTTTCCTTTGTTTAAAATCATATCACTTTGATCGTAACCATCCAAATGAACTTTGTAATTCATTGTTCCTATTTTTTTACCCTTCAGGAGTTCAGCTTTTACATCTCCGCCACCTACCCACGACAATAAGGTTGGCATCCAGTCTTCCATGGTCATAAATTCACCGGTAGTATATCCTGCCGGAATATGGTTTTTCCATTGTACCACACAAGGCACTTTGAATCCGCCTTCCCAGCCTCCGGCTCCTTTTTCTCCTCTAAATGGCTGGTTTCCACCATCGGGCCATGAGTTGGATGCTGCACCATTATCTGTTGCAAACATAATAATGGTGTTATCAGCCACACCCAATTCTTCGAGTAAACCTGTTAACTCACCTACAATGTCATCCATTTCTTTCATACCATCAGCATAAACGCCATATCCGGTTGCACCATCATATTTTTTAGATAGATTGGTTTTATAATGCATCCTTGTGGTATTGTGCCAAACAAAAAATGGTTCTTTTTTTGCAACAGCTTCTCTGATAAATCGCTTAGATTCTTTAAGCACATTTTGGTCCAGATCACGCTGTACTTCCTGTCCAAATTTACCTAAATCCTCCACCTCTTTTTTTCCTGCCCATGAATGAACAATTCCTCTTTGTTTACCCAGGCCATGACTTTTTTCATTTCCGCAGGGTCTTTAGGGTATTCTGATTGTTCTACATATTCCCCGGCGTTTAAATGATATAATACGCCATAAAATTCATCGAAGCCATGATTGGTAGGTAAAAATTCATCCCTGTCACCCAAGTGATTTTTTCCAAATTGACCGGTTCTGTAACCCAAAGGTTTTAATAATTCAGCGATCGTTGGGTCTGATTTCTGAATACCTTCAGGTGCCCCGGGTAATCCAACAGAACTCATCCCGGTGCGCATTGGATATTGTCCCAATAAAAAAGCAGCTCTACCCGCAGTGCAGGAAGCTTGCGCATAATGGTCCATAAATGTGATTCCATTATTGGCAATTTTATCAATATTTGGTGTGGTGCCACCCATCATGCCTCTATGGTAGGCACTTATATTCCACATACCCACATCATCACCCCAAATAATAAGGATATTGGGTTTTTTTTGCTGTGCCATCATGGCTATACTACAAAGGAACAGGATTCCTACTAGCAGATAACTTTGTTTCAATTGTTTAATCATAATTTTTTCTTTTTGGGGGTTTGTAATTTTTAAATGGATTAAATGGTTATATAAAATTTCTAAAGATTGGTAATTAATTCTTCCTGAATAAGCCTGCATACATCATTGGGTGTATGAATGGCGGCATTGATGTTTTCCAAGATATGAAATCTGCCTTCAAAGTGCTCATTGATCAGTTGTTCGAAAAATACCAAATAACCTAGCAAGCTGAATTTTTGTTGCAAGTCCTCTAACGGAACATCCCAGTCAAAAAGAAGGGGGTTCACCTCAAAATTGTTCAGCAGGATGGATTTCAGTTTCACCCGAATTTCTTTTTCTTCCATTATTTCAAATCAGATGTTGTAAACTTCAGCAAAAAGAGGGAATTTTTTTTCACTGTTGTTACCAATCATTGACTGTGGGTTACATTTTGGTGGGAGATTGGCCAAATGCCTGTTTAAAGGATCTTGAAAAGAGACTTACGGAAGTAAATCCGGTCATGTCAGCTACCTCGGAGACATTGTATTTATTTTCTTTAAGTAGCTCTCTGGCTTTTTCGAGTCGAAGATTTTTCACAAATTCGCTTATGGAAAGGTTGGTCAATGCTTTGAGTTTGCGGTATAAATGTACCCTGCTCAAAGCAAAATGGCCGCCTATTTTATCGCCGTTTAAGTCAGTGTCATTGATATTCTTTAGAATAAAGGATTTGAGTTTTACAATAAATTCATCTTCTTGTTGATAGGTCTCATTGTTCTCTGTTTGTGCATTATTTTGATAGCGCTGCTGAAGGATGGTCCTGATTCCGATTAATTTTTCTACCTGAACTGACAATTCTTCGGGACTAAAGGGTTTTGTCAAATAAAGATCAGCGCCTCTTTTTAATCCTTTGATCTTGCTTTCGAGAGAAGCTTTTGCCGTCAGCAGGATGAGGGGGATATGTGAGGTGCTCGTATTTTTTCGGAGTGCTTCGGTTAACTCAAAACCATCTTTTTTGGGCATCATCAGATCTGAAATGATCAGATCAGGAATTAGTGCCATGGCTTTTTCAAGTCCTTCCTCACCATTTGATGCTTCAGTAATTTTATAGTTCGCATCAGAAAGACAATGACGAATGTATTCTCTCATTTCCTCATTGTCCTCTACAATCAGCACTTCCAGTTTGTCATCGTCAACAATTTTGCGGCTTTGTACTTCTTCAGAGATTACTTCATCGTTCTCAAAAGGATTGGATCTTTTACCAAAAACTGCCTGATAAGGGGTTCAGTTTCCTCTTGATTGGGTATGGGGAGCAAAATTTCAAAGGTATCGTGCCTTTGCCCACTTCACTAAATACTTCAATGCTTCCATTTTGGAGATGCACCAGCTCTTTTACAAGAGACAGTCCTATTCCTGTTCCCTGTTGAGACCGGGTAGCAGAATTATCTACCTGATAAAAACGGTCGAAAATATGCTTGCGCTGTTCATCAGGTATGCCAATCCCTGCATCTTTGACGCTTAACTTCAGATGCGGTTCATTATTGTGGTTAATTTCTGAGAGGCTCACCTGAATTTCTTTTCCCTCCTGGTGTAAATTTAATGGCATTCGATAGCAGGTTATACATAATTTTATCCCACTTCCTATTATCAAAATTGATAAACCAGCTTTTTTTATCGGCCAGAAAATAGAGTTTTTGCTTTTTGTTTTTACTCAGGATTTGAAACCTGTTGATCAGTTCCCGAGTATATTCGATAAGATCTCCTTTCACAATTTCAACTTTCATTTGTCCGCTTTCAATCTTGGAAATATCCAGCAATTGGTTTATAAGCACCAGAATGTGTTTTGCATTTTTTAAAACGCCCTGTATGCGTCTTTTAAAAATGGTTGGTGGAGGTTGGGAAATAATAAGTTGTTCCAATGGCCCGATAATCAGGGTAAGCGGCGTGCGGAATTCGTGGGTTATGTTTGAAAAGAAATTGGTTTTTGCTATGTCCAGTTGTTGAAGTGCTTCTGCCTGGCTTGCGATGATTTGTTTATCTTCTTCAATTTCTCTTGTTCTGTTTTCTACCTCTTTTTCCAACCGGGTTCTTTCCGATTTCAAAGATTGTATGCGCCACCTGATTCCTAAAACCGACAGAGCAGTGATTATGGCAATTGCAGACAAGATAAATTGCCATTTTAGATAAAATGGAGCATCAACAAAAATCGGAATTTCGAGCACCTCGTTGGTCCAGTCCCCGGAACTTCCTTTCCCTTTTATTTTGATCAGGTGATTGCCGGATGGAAGGCCAATGAGAGAGATCTTATTTTTGTTGGTATACAGCCAATCGTTGTGAAGGCCTTCTATTTTATATGCAAACTGGTGATTGCCTTTGTATTGAAAATCAAGCAGGGTCACATCAATCTCAAGCATCCTGTCATTGTAGTTGAGGTGCACAGAATTTGAAGTGTTCAGTTTCATTGGTTTTGTCGACAAAACTATTTGATTTTCTATCGAGTACCTGAAGCCGTGGTGAGATAAACCGGATAATTTTGACCGTTTATTCAGACCAATGTCTTTTGGACTGAAAGGCGGTTATGCCATTGATGCCTCCAAAATACAGGGTACCGTCGGCTGCTTTGTGATGGGCGAAAGTGTTGAATTCTTCATGAGCAATTCCGTTTTCAGGCAGGAAAACCTGCACGGAATGGGAAATTTTATCAAAACGCATCAGGCCGTAATTGCTCGGCAGCCATAAGGTATTGTAGTCGTCTTCATAAACGGCATAGAGCGTGTTGTTTGACAATCCCTCTTTTTGGGTAAATTGTTGGAAGGAATTCTGGTCGGGATCCCAGCTGATCAAACCTCCGAAGTTTTGAGGCAAGCCAATAGATGCCTGAGCGATCTTCGTAAAGATAATTGAGGTTGTCCTCAGGAAAGCCGTCTTTTACAGTGTAGTGTTTACTGATCTTTTCTGTATTCGCATCCATCAAAAAAAGGCCTGCGTTTGTCACGACCCAGAGTCCTTTCCGGTTTTGATAAAATTGTCTTATTTCTGTATTTGATTTATACGAGCCACCAACAGGCAAATGGAATGGTTTAATGGTATTGCTGGTATGATCGATATAAAAAAGTCCGTTTCCGGAACCGATCCATATTTTTTCGGTAGTGGGGTTTTGATAGGTAAGATAAAGGTTTTCACTGTTTTCTAACTTGTAAGTACTCCATTCGTGGTTTTCCGGATTGTATTTATATATTCCGTTGAAGGTGGTACCTATCCATAAATTGCCTTTTTTATCGCGTTGAAAGGAAGAAAAGGCATCTTTATCTTCAGGGAATTTTGAAATGGATTTGTTTTTAATATCAATCATTAAATTTTGGGCATATCCCCCAACAAATAAAGTTTGATCGTCACTGTAAATACCTCTGATACTGTTTCCAGCCTCAAGGGTTTCAAAGAAATTCTTCTTTCTTATGATTTTATAAACGCCATTAGGTGAGGTAGCCCATAAAATGTGTTGTCTGTCCAAAAATACCTCGTTAATATCTGTTGAGGCATTCATATTTTCAGTATTTGCATAATCGAACAGTTTTGTTCCATGCCTGTCTTGAATGATGATATGGTCATTTTTACCGTAATAGACATAATTTTCGCCTACATAGAGAAGGCAATTTTTGGCGGTGGGCTCGGTACTGAAGGAATAGGGGATTAGTTTATTCTCATAAATTTGCCAGTACTTTTTCCCGTAATTTGCACTGTAGGTTTCCAGAATGATCTGGGGTCCCGTAGAGATGATTCTCAAAAATGTTCCTTCTCCGTCTTTTAAATAATAGGGTTCATTTATTCGCTTCCCATTTTTTATAATATTGAGTTTATTTCCGGAAAGGATTAACAACTTCCCGTCGTTTGTATAGTCACAAATAACAGAACTAATAAATGACTCTTCGAAATCAAATACTTTTTCAAAGGCACCATTGTAAGTGTAAACGGCACCTTGTTTGGTGGCCAGCAGAATTACATTTTTTAAATTTTTTGACTGACCGATATAAATGATGTCCGAATCTTTAAGGAGACCATTGCTAAATTGATTAATGGAATACAGACTATCTTTATCAATATCAAGGATGCCACTTTTTATTTTCTGACGAAGCAATTTGCGTTCACAATACCAAAGCCTGTTATTTTTGTCGATGGCCAAATCAGTAAATGCGTTTTCGTCAATATTCAGGGCCTGAAAATCATACGTTTTCACCTGATATCCATCATAACGGTTTATGCCTCCCGGTGTGCTTATCCAGATAAATCCGGAAAGGTCCTGAGCAATCGCATACGAACTTCTGTGTGGCAATCCATCTCCAACATTTACTTGCTGTACTTCAAACAGATCATTTGGTGCCATAGTAACAAGGCTCTGAAAGAAGAGTAGGAGTATGGATATGGCCTTTAAGGATATTCGCATGGCATTCTGATGGCAAGATCAGGTTTGTCTCAGACTATAAATTAAATTTTAATATCATCCTGCATGCTCATAGGCTGTTTTTATCCAGCTGATCACTTCAGCATCAATATCTTTTATATCAGTTAGGTTGATTTTGTGAGAACACATGGCGTTGGCAGCTGTAATGGCTTCCAGTTTTCCTTTGGCTTCATGCCCTTTTAAGTTAATACCAATCTCAAAACGAGTTTTGGTGGCAGGTTGCAAAATAGCAAATTGCTTTTTTCTTCTTAAAGCCACATAAGCGATTTTAGGTGCTATTTCCACATCATCGTTCCAAATCCTTTAATTTCCTGCATCAGCTTGTCATAAAAAGCTTTGAAATGTTCTTTTCCCTGGTATTGTTTTGAGATCAGGTCATCGGTATTCTCAGCAGATCCCGCATCGGATCCCTTGGATTTATGAGCCACCAGATTTGCAAAACCATGGGTAAATCCGTGTGATTCTTTTAGAAAACTAATTATTTGTCCGTGCTTTTCAAAATTCTCTTTTTTAACGATGGCTACCCATTGTTCGAGTGTTTTTCCTGTATTCTTGTGCAGGTTGTCTAACATGGTTTGTTCTGCTTTGTCCATAGTGTAAGGTAGTTTTTATGTTGCTCAAAAATCTAAAAATGAATCCTTCTTATCTAACAGACCATTCAACCTATATCATTGCAATAGACCAGACTATCTGCGATAATGAACCAAAAATGATCCGCATTCAAAATGACCTGTCAAGCAGTTCTTATTTTGTACTGGTTGGATAATACCCTTTATCAGCGCATCTAACTGCTTTGCTCTTTAAGGTTTCGGTACTTTCAATATTATTTTAAATAAACCACTTCAAATTTTGCCAGCGGCGCCATTCTGGCTTTGTTCAAGGACAATGTTTCTCCCTGAATGGAATAATTATCAGCCATTTCAAATATTTTCATAAATTCAGTTTCCGTAGTGTCGTTTGGACAGGCCATCATGGTTGATGCCATTTTTGAAAACTGAATTCTGTTTCCTTCCGTGAGTTCATAGGTGCCATTAAAAACATTACAGCCTCCGTTTCCATGAATTCTGGCTGCCTTCAGAAGCTCAAAACAAAATGAGCCTCTTTGGCTCCGGTTTCCGGAGTGACTATTTTTTTGACCACGCAGCTCAACCAGTTTCCAGTATTTATCAGTGATTTTTTGATCGAATTCATTTTTTGTCAATACATACATTTCTGCAAGTTTGCCATCAATTTTTTTACCCTCGGCATCTAACTTGATCAGTCTGTTTTCACCTACCTGATACTGGTTGTGTTTTGCATCTTCATTTTCTGTATTTAGGGTAACAATGCTTCCGGCTTTATTCCATGTGAATGTGCCCTTGCTTTTAAAAATTTCATCGCCCTTACCTACATATTTGCGTCCAATCTCGAAGGTAAGGTCTTTGTGCAAAATGAGCTCTGTTTTAATGCCTTCACAGTCGGCACAAGGCATCACCCCTCTGTAAATGCCATCCCAGTCTAATGAGGTTTGGCTGTTATCACCGGTTGGTATTTCAGGTTGTTTTTGTTCGGTAACGGCATTCCGGCCCGATTTGCAGGCAGATCAGTACTGAGCACAATTAAGGTCAAAATAAATAAGTGGTTTTTCATAAGATTTTGAATTTTGCAGATTTTGATTGGTACTATTTCAGGTGTTATGCGATTGATTATGTGTAATGATAAAAATGCTGTTATTGAAGGGTTTTCCGATGCCATACGAAAGTAGAAAAAATAGTAAAAAGGCAACAAGACTGTGCTTTTTTAAGAGGTCAATCACTTACCGACCATCAAAGATTTAAAAAGGAAGGACATACACTATTTTCTGATAAAGGCTTGATTTGCCTAGGTCATAAAAATCAGAAAAAGGATTCCAATTGCAATCCTGTAATAACCGAAATGCTTAAAACCGTAATTCTCAACAATTTTTAAAAATACCTTCACGGCTATCCAGGCTGTAATAAATGCGATGACCAGCCCAACAGCCAATAAGATTGCCTCGTGTTTTGTAAATCCGGTACTTGTTTTTAAGAGGTCATAGCCGGTTGCGGCGAACATGGTTGGAACGGCAAGAAGGAATGAAAACTCGGTGGCCTGTTTTTTATCGAGTCCGTTGAAAACCCCGCCAATGATCGTTGCAGCCGCCCTTGATACCCCGGGTATCATGGAAAAGCACTGGATAAGCCCGATAGAAAAAGCGTTTTTGTATGAGATGTCTTCCAGCGCTATGCGTCTGGCTTTTCTGTGCGACTACTTTTTTATCAATTAAAATGAGAATAATCCCCCAACGATCAGCTGAAACTGCAACAACCGTTGAGTTGAACAAATGGGTTTTAATAAAATCATAGGCCAGAAAATCCGATGATCGCTGTTGGCAAAAATGCAGTTGCCAATTTTAAATAGATGGGTATTCCCATAAAAAAGGTCTTTCTGTAAAGCAAAACTATGGCCAGAATAGCACCCAGTTGTATAGAGATACTCAAAAGTTTTAACAAATTCATCTTCATGAATATTCATTATGGTTGAAGCCAGTATCATGTGACCGGTGGAGGAGATGGGAAGAAATTCTGTCATGCCCTCGATAATGGCTATTATAATTGCCTGAAGAAAAGTCATTTGTTATATTGTGTGATTACTCGGTTAGTTTTGAATTTTCGGCTACAGCCTTTTTGATCAGGCGCAAAAGTATGAAAATTATATAGTATTGATAGTAGATATGAGTATTGAGACAAATGTCTTGCGTCTTCAGACAGGAGACAAGAACCAGGAAGGAGGAAGAGGAAGCACCGAATACTATCCTCGATCCTTTATCCTCGGTTAGATCTGTATAAATATACTCCGCGAGGCATCGCTGGGGCTACTTTTACATTTTTATTTTTGCCTTTTTACTTTATCCTTTATCCTTTATCCCTGCCTCCGGCAGGCAAGCTTTATCCTTGCCTGCGTTAAGCAGGCTTTCCTGTCTCCTGTCTCCCTATTTCAAACTTTAAAATATTCTTTATACCAATCCGTTTCATGGTGGTCTTTGGCTTCGACTGAAATTACATGCTCCGGATCAATTTTTGAATAAAGGATTTCCAGAGAAGCAAAATCCCGCTGGCTTATAACTACAAAACCATTTCTCATCAATTGCGCCGCACATACGCCTGCACCGATCTGATACACCTTATTTTCCCCAAATCCTGTTGCCCTCATAGATTACCTGGCTTCCACAAGCAGAACTGATATCCATCATCACAGCGACTTCTATTTGCTCATTTAAAGCATGTTCGAGCATCTTTTCTGAGGCTGTGATCATACCTTCTGTCCAGTCTTTGCCGGAATCTGACAGCACTTTGGCTTTGCCGTTTAGTACATCCATACCCGTGCCTCCATGAATATCGCACATTTCCCTGGGCGAACCGAAGGAATATTCCTCCGGACAGAATTTTACAATTTTTACTGTATCATAGCCCAATAATTTTATTGCAGAAGGATAAACCCCATTGGTTGAACCATCATAACCGCAAGCCACGCCACCCAGACAAGCACTCATCAATATTCGCAGTGGATTGCTTTTGGTAGGAACGCGTAATCTCGGATAAAAAATAATTTCTGTTGGTCATGTGTTATTTTGTTAGAATGTTTCCTGATATTTTATTTGGTACTTCAAAATTCATCTTTTGCATAGCCCTATTTTTCAATTCTACCGGCATTTTTTCAATCGCATACCGCAGTTCCCCCAGTGACATAATTGCATAGGAATCTACCACAAATTCAAATATATCTTTTTATTAGATCAATCTGATGTTTTCACCATCTAAATGATATACATGAGTATTTTCCAAAAGCCGGTAATTTTTAGGACCAAAACCATAACAATACTGAATTAGAGTAATAACATTTCTTTTTTTGAAATTTTGGCAACAAATCACTTGTTTGCACTTTTAAACGAAGGCAATGAGGATGTCGTAAGTAGGTTTTCAATATAGGTTTAATTCACAGGATTTTAGTTCTTTTTATTTCTATTCCACCAAAGGAGTGTCCCGGTTATGGGTAATGACGCGATCATTAGGCTAACCAAAAACATAAATATTTTACCGGCAAAGCCAAAAATTGCACCGGTGTGGATATCATAATTCATCCGCATTATTTTATCAGCAATGGTTGCATGTTCATACCTGTTGTAGATATGATTTACCTCTTGTTCTTTAAGAGTATATTGATCAAAGTACCTGTAATCTATTTTCCAGTAAGTACCCGTTTTGGTATTGGTATTTACCGCAATGCTGGTAGAATCGGTCTCAGGTGGGTGAATTTCTATGGATTTAGCGTTTGGAGTTTCTGATTTAACTTTTAAATAAATAATATCTAAGGGATTTTGGAGATGTAAAATACCGGTTTTTGAAGAATATGGATCTTCATACACCAACGATTTTTCACCTCCCATTAGCGTATAATAACCGAATGCCCACCAGGAAAATCCCCAAACCAAACCGGTAACTATAAATATAATAGCGATAAATGACGTATAAAAACCAAATAGTGCATGCAAGTCAAAGTTTTTGCGTTTCCATTGGGTGGATCGCTTCCAAATAAACCGTGTTCTTTGTTGCAGTGCATTTTTGTTTTTAGGATACCATAGTATAATACCGCTAATGACCATAAACAGAAAGATAAGGGTAAAAACAGACACTGTGGTCTGACCGATTTCCTCCGGCAGCCAAAGATAAAAATGGCCATCCAGTACCCAGCTAAAAAAACCTGATTCCATATTTTTTATATGTAATACAGATCCATCGTAGGGGTTGATATAGGCGATATAATAATAGGTCGGTTCGTAATGGTAAAATATTGCCTCAGCAGCTCTATTCGGCTCATTGTATTTTATGGCATGCAATTGTTTATCAGGCAGTTCTTTTTTAGCAATCCCACTCAATTCAACAGGTAATAAATACGCTTTGCTTTGAGGTTCAACAAACCTGTATGATTGCGTAAGGTCTTGTATTTCGTCCTGAAAGGCATAAAGACATCCTGTAATTGCGATTATGAACACCACCAGCCCGGAGGTTAATCCCGAGCCAGAGATGTATTTTTCTGATGGTTTTTTTTGAGATCATGTTTTTAGAATGCATAAGCCAGGCCTAATGAGACACTTCTCAATTGTTGGGGTGTTACGGTTGACCACCCTGAGTAATATTTCTGATTCAGCAGGTTGTCCAGTTTAAGGTTTATATTAAAGTTTTGACCAGCGTAAGAAATAACAGAATTCAGAACGGTATAACTGGGCAATACAAAAGTACCCGTTATGTCTCTGTTTAATGTTTTGTGCTCGCTGGCATAGTTTGCTCCAAATCCAATACCGAAATTTTTCAAGCTCCCAGATTGAACCTTATAATTTGCCCAAAAATTAAAAAGGGTCTCCCGGCCCGGCTTCTTCAGGTCTGAAACCCAGGTAACCTCCATCTTCGGCATCTTTTGTCACTTCACTTTTGTTGTGGCTAAAACCGGCGATTACATTAAGACCCTTGGCAACATTACCCACCAGACTTACTTCTAAACCATTGCTTGTTACTTCACCACCTTGAATAGAATTATTTTGGTTGTTAGGGTCGGCCATTACTTTGTTGGAAACTTTTATATCGTAATAACTTGCCGTAATGGCAAGATAATCTTTAAACAGATTTGCTTTGGCTCCAAATTCAAACTGATTTGCTTCTTCTGGATCAAATATTTTAATAGTAGGATTATTTCCGTCTATGTCAGAAACCTCTACCGGATCAAGATTAACAAAGCCGTTCATATAATTGGCAAAAATCGAAAGCTTGTCCTGAATGGGTTGATAAACCAGACCCAATTTAGGAGAAACAGAGGTTTGGCTTTTAATATCTTCTGTTGTCCAATAATTCGGTCTGCCGCTAAAATTATCAATCCTAAGGCTTAACATGGCCGAAAGACTTGGTATAATGTTAATAACATCAGACAGATAGGCACTCAATATTTTAGTTTCTGCGGTTGAGACTCCCTCTGTTGAATTGAGCAATGTATTGTCTACCGCCTGGGTGGTAAGAATGCCTGAGTCAGTTGAGTTTACCAAAGAAACAACTCCGTGAGCGCTCCAGCCTGTGCTGTTATTTTGGATTTGCTTATTCAGATAATCTACACCAATAACCATTCTGTTTCTGATCTTTCCAATTTTGAAATCTCCTATAAAATTTTGCTGGATGTCGGTAGCATTTGTTTCGCCATTTCTTTTGGAGATGAACCTTGTAAATTCATCGCCATTGGATGAATCCCATAAATAATGGTAATAACCATTGGTTTTGGTGTTGCTACGTGAAAGTATAGTCTGGGAAGTCCAGTTGTTATTGATTTTGTAAAGCATTTGGGACTGCATACCAAAACTTGGATTTTTGATTGTAAGGTTATTGCTTGTAAAAGAATTTTCATAATTTTTTTCAAACAGGTCTATATTATCAAATGATATGGGAGCATACCTGCTCAAAAAAACCATAGGTGCGTTCGCACTTTCAGAAGATTTGTACTCAGAATTGATCAAAAAAGTCAATTTGTCATTGGCAATAAATTTTATTGAAGGCGCTAAAAAGAAAGATTTATTAAAGCCCGCATCTTGGAAGGAATTCTCGGAATGCAGTGCCGTATTAATTCTGACAAACAGGTTTTTACTTACAGGAGTATTCACATCTGCAGTAAATCTGTTTAAGCCATAACTTCCTGTAATATATCCTATTTCTCCGCCAAAACTGTCGTAAGGTACTTTCGTGACAATATTTATAAGTCCTCCATAGGATATGAGATTACCTCCATACAAAGTTCCCGAAGGGCCTTTGATCACTTCAATTGTTTCTACGTTCGAAGGGTCCAGTCCCCCGTTGTTGATACTTGGCATACCATTAACCATGGTAGGCTGTACTGCAAATCCACGCATTGAATAATATTCGGCACCGTCTCCGCCTCGCCCTGTGCTTTCCCATAAACGAGTGATGCCTGTAGCATTCTTGAGGGCATCATTCAGGTTAGTGACAACCTGTTCTTTTAAAACAACTTTTGGTATTGCATTGTAAAACTTGCGGATTCTCTATGTCTTTTAGAGGCAGCTTTGATACTGTGGTACTGCTATCCTTTTTGTATTTTACGGCAGTTAATGTAACTTCGTTTAAAATGTTGTTAGATGTGCTGTCTTTTTCTTTTTCTTTTTCCTGTGCATGAATAGTAAGACTTAATAATATAATTGTGGATAATACTATATACTTCATAATTTAGCTTATTTAGATTGGTTTTAAATAAGTGTAAAAGTATATTTTATACCAAAGGTAATTTTGTCTAATCGGTAAATTGATTTTAGAAAACGGGAAATTTTACTTTCCTGCCAAACTGGGATTCACTCCGAAGTAATTGCTATAGGCTTTACTAAAGCTGCTGGTAGAGGCGTAGCCTACGATTTCTGATATTTCAAAAAGTTTTTTGTCGGTATTTTTTAATAAATGATTGGCTTTTACCATTCGGTTCTCAATTACAAATTCATAAATCGTTTTTCCATATATTTCCTTAAAACCTTTTTTAAGGTAACACTGGCTTAGTTCCTATAGATATTCTCGCTATAACAGGAATTGTCAATTGCTGGTTCAGGTTGTTGAGTATAAATTCTTTTGCCCTTTGAATTTTTTGTTTTTCCAAAGGTTTATTCAGAAAAATACATCCTTCACAAATGCTATTTTTTTTCTCATTTTCATTTTTTAATGAATATACCAAAAGGCTTAGAATGATACTTTCAATAAATACGTACCGTTGTTGATTTGGCAGTGTGCAGTTGATTATTTCCAATAGCTTGCTTTGGATATTACAACATAATTCCTGTGTTCCGGGAGGTATAATGATTGAATCTTTGTATTTTTCGAAGTAGCTATTATCTATTACAATGTTAATTTCAAATTGATTCCCATTGAGCTCAAATAAACAATCATCATCATTCAACAAATAGTACAAATAAGTAAATGAGTTGTCTTTACAGCATTCTAAAGAGCTTATCTGATCATGTTTGACTTTTTTAATGTCAATTTGTATACAATTATTAATGTTCTCTTTCATTTGCATTTTTGGACTTCGTACCTGAATAAAAATTATGTTGTATTTATCTTAATCAGGTTATTCTTCAATATTATAAAAAGGTCAAAAATACAATTTTTCACTTCACTTTTTACAATGTATGTGGTTTTTGGTAGTTGCCTGTTCTATCTCTCCATAGCCAGCTGTTTAAGTGCTGCCGGCATTTTTTCAATCGCATACCGCAGTGCTGTGCGGGGCATCGCTGCTTTGTTTTGTATCACATAGTCAAAAATTACTTGTTGATGTGTTTTACTTGCGGCTTTCAGCATCCAGCCATATCCTTTTTGCACAAGGTCATCTTTATCTAAGAGCAGGATATCGGCGATATCGAGAATGTCGGTCAGAAACTTGCCTTTTTTTGCCGGTATGATTAGCGACACCGCAGCGGCACGGCGCAGCCACCGGTTCTCCGATGTGGCGAAGTTCTTTAAGTTATTTAAGTATGCAGGGTACATCTCAATGAATGTTCCCACAGAATGGTTGCATAGCGTATCACAGGAGGCCCAGTTATTTACATAAGTGCTGATCCATCTTTCAAAGATCAAAAAGTCATCCGGTTCATATTTCTTGCGAATAAAATACGACCAGTTGCAGGCAATAAGAGATTCTTCAAGTACACCTGATTGCCAAAGGGTTTCGCAGTGGTCGAATACCTCCTTTTTGGGTTTAGTATTGATCAGTTTAAAGTAATCTATACTGATTTGATGAACAGTTGCAGCCTTAATACCATAGCATTTTACCGGTTCTTTGAAGAACCTCTGACTAACTATCTTGATTTTTTCATCAGCGTTTTCGTTAAGAGTTTTCTGTATTTGATCAATGATGCTATTCAATTTTGAAGAGGTGTTATGATCATCATTATATGTTTTAATACGATTTATTTTCAATTCGTTGCTCAGATTGTCTTTTCCGCCATTTTTAAAAGTATATTCGTCGTTTTCCAGTTTCTTGTTGTTGCGCCAACCTTGAGTTTGGTTTCCAAAAAATTGTTTGTCAGCTTTGTTCTTCCATATCCATTCGGACAATATAGATATGCAGCATTACCATTAAAAACTATTTCTTCTCCGGCAAGTTTTTTATCAGTGAACAACCTGGGGTCATAGTTTTCAGGAATTGAAGACAGGAAGGTTATGTGAAAGTAATTTTGATCCTTTTCGGTATCTTTTAAAAATGGATTATATTCTATGATATGTTTCAGTTTTTCAGGTGTCATTGCAATGACAGGCACTATAAATCCGAACTCATGTTCTATTCTTCGTGTAATATTTTCTTCTATTTTTACGATGTCTGTTTCTTCACTTTCAAAAACGACATTGCCGGTCTGAACATGGGTTCTAACGTCTTGAAATCCCAGATTTTCAAAACACTTGCGCAAATCGTCCATTTTGATAAGCTTCTGTCCGCTCACGTTAATTCCTCGTAATAATGAAATATATGTGCTCAAATCATCCTTATTTTTCAGAGTAATCTATAGTAGACACAGTCGTTTCCCCTGTCAGTTCCCAAATCTCAGTTTTGCTTCTTCCAGCATGGCTATTGTTGCAGTAGCCCCGCTGCGGGTGCATCCGGCTTCTTTTACGGCAATGAGCTGGTCCAGGGTTCTTACCCCGCCTGCTGCTTTTACTTTCACCTTTGGGCCTATGCTTTTTTTCATCAATTTCAGGTTGGCAATGGTTGCCCCCTGGTAGTTATAATCACCATTTGCTTGTTTTACAAAGCCAAATCCGGATGAAGTTTTTACATAATCGGCGCTCACTTTAGTACAAATTTCGCATAGCCTTACTATATCAGCCTCCTTGGTTATATAGTCAGTTTCGAAAATAACTTTAACAACAGCACCATTTTTATGACTGGCTCTGGTAACAGCACCAATTTCTTTTTCAATATAATCCCAGTCGCCCTGCAAGGCTTTTCCGATGTTTATCACCATATCAATTTCTACGGCTCCGTCTTTGCAAGCAGTTTCGGTTTCAAATACCTTTACTTCAATTGATGAATTTCCTGCCGGAAACCCGATCACACAGCCAACCAAAACATCTGTTCCTTTTAATAATGCACATGCCTGATTTACAGCATATGGTTTTACACAAACTGATGCTACATCATATTTTTTAGCCACTTCACATTCGCGTTTCAGGTCTGCATCGGTCATAGTTGGATGAAGAATGGAATGATCGATCATTTTTGCCAAATCTTTTACTTTCATATTTATTTTTTTATTGCGTTGTTAATCATTTAAATAATGCAAGAGATCATTAATAGCTATCTGAGCATATACCTGGTTTATCAGGAAATAAAAAGCCTCATTTGACAGGGTTAATTTTTATATACTCACCCACGAGTAATGAATCTCTATAAGCCAGCATTTTTTTAAACTCTTTTTTAGAGGGTTTCAGAATCAATTTTAGGGTATCTGTTTGGCTTGAGTCCTTGACTACTTCGCTGTCTGTAAGAGCAGCGAGCTCAGTAAAAATATCTTTGGTATTAAAAAAGGCCATGTGTGTCAAGGTATTTTCCTTTAGGCTGAAAATTTCTACTTCCCATAAATTGTCTTCCTGCCTGTGATTTAATATCAGGTTGCCCTGATGGCTGCGCGCAACCTGACCGTCAGAAAAAACAAAAAGCGTATCTGTATTTTGCTGAAAAACAAAAATGGTATCATGTCTGAATTGAACCGGACTTTTCTCATTCGTAAGTTTATTGATCAGAAAATTCTTGTCGAGCAGATACGTTGTGCTCGTATCCAGAGCACTTCTGGTCAACTTCCATTCAAGCTTGTGCCTACTGATTAAAGTTGTTTTATCAATTACCAAATAAGTGGAATCCTGATCCATAAAGGTTCCGCGATAGGCTTTTGGAAACTGCTTTAGATTTTTAACCGCATCGGGCTGTGGCTTATTAAAATAAATGGGATCACACTTTTCAATCATTAAAAAGAGGCCAAAAAGTAAGAACATGCTTTTTATCATAACTAAATTGATTTTATAACGTTTGTTGGAACACCCATGTTGAAAATTTCAGCACCGTCGTGTTGGCCTTCGCCAGAACATGTGTGTTTCATATCGTTGGCAATTAATGATTAGGTCAATTATTGTCTGGTTGCCACTGTTTTCCTGGTTGATTCAGTTTCTTCAGACATCTATCAGCAAAGTTGCATACAACCAAACTGTTTTCCAATTAGAAAAATCTGATTTATACACAGTCATATAAAATTACTCATTATTCTGTAATGATTGAGGAGCAAATGAAAAGTATTGCTATTCATAAATCCCCCATTATGGATTTTTGTAATTCCTTCCGGTTCAGGGTGTCCTAATCCCTGAATTTCGTAACACGTTGATCAATGACCATTCAAATTCATTGGAAGAACCCATTCAGCCAAATCCTGGCTAGTTGTTCCTGACGGTTTGACCTTTCCCCCGGATTCAAAATCACTCCAACGCAACTGCCCATGGATTCCATAGGGTATCAGTCGGATCCTGTTTTGTGACTTTTCGACTTTTATCTCCATAAAACTCTGAAAATACGGCGCCTGGTTGTAATCAAAAGCAGCAGAGAGCCATTCCGCAGAAAAGGGGTAGCCATTATATTTTTTTACCCATACCCATGCCGGGTATTTCCATTTTGGAGTAATCGAATCGATCTTTTGAACCAAAGGTCCGCGGGAAGGGTAGTTGGCCCAATCGGCTGTTGGCCTTGTTTCCGGATCTGCCATAGCGGCACCAATGCTAAGGTAGGCGCCTCCTCCGCCATTAACAAAATGGTGCATGGTATGTCCATCATTGCCTTGAGGCGGTTCCTTGTAGTATTCCAGATCATGCGTGTCTCCTGCCATAACCATCTGCACTTTGTATTCGCGCAGCAAATCGTGAAGGGCCCTAAAATCAGGATTCATATCTCCCTGGTATTCTCCGATGGCAAAAAACGGATGACCAAGCAAGGCCATTACAAATTTTCCCTTTGAAGCTTCCAGTACTGATCTGATCCATGCCAGCTGCATCGAATCCACGCGCCTTCTTACCCCTGTATCTATTGCCAGCAAAACGAAATGGTCATTTGAAACTTGAAAAAAAGGTGCGTTTTGGTATCCAACCGGAAGCTTGTACTGGGCCCTGAGGTAAGAGGCCTGATGGATTATTCTATCAATCACATCAGGCGTAGTGCTCGTAATTTTATTGTCACTTTCCGTTCTTGCTTCTAATGCCCGGCCCGCTGCTTCAGGAGTGAAAAAAGTAGCTGTAAAACCATCAAGAGCGTCATACCAGTCATGATTTCCCGGTATGGCGTACATAGGTTTGGTAATGCCCTTGAAAGGCAGGAAAAATTTGCGTTCGTAATCCCTCATAGCTCCGGATGGATACACAATATCAGAAGAGATCACCACAAAGTTAATGTCAGGTTTATTTGAAACTGCAAGGATCTGATCTTTAAGTACTTGTTGCGATGCATCGCCTTCACCGGTATCTCCAATAACTACAAAAGAGAAATCGCCTGAATCTGAAACGCCTTCGGGCTGAAGCCTGAAAGCAGCTGGTCCAATTTTTTCGCCACTGGCGGTAATAATGGCTTCGCGCCAAACCTCGGTTCTGTTTCCGGCATAGCCGTCCCAGATTCCGGAAGCCCAATTTTCGGTATCAAAATACCAGCTCATTCCCAGTACGGGCATTATGGCGGCCAGCAAAGCAGAAAAAGGAAGGCCGATCTTCAGTCCGTTACGGATTGCAGAAATCAGGGAGTAACCTGATTTTCGGATGCTTATCGATAGCCTGAGTTGCCGTGTTATCCAGGCATTGGCAAGAGTCCGCAGGCTAAAAAAACGTCTTTCGGTTTCAGGTACTTTTTGTACCCATTTCCAGAGGCTGTTTATAAAAAGTCCGGTAAACTGTCTGAAGACCGTGCGGAAGGGTGCAATGATGCCAAAGGCAACCACCAGGGCGATGAACATATCTCCGATCACAGCTACGAGGGGGAGAAAGGATTCCAAAAGTTGACCGGTCCAAGCCCCATGCGCCCCAGGTGAATAAAAAATAATATAAATAGGAAGGTAATGATCCAGCGAGCATCAATGGGAGCTCTTTCATTCGATTCCTTTTCAAGTTTTTCTGCCAGCGCTTCGAGTTTCTCGTCGCCCTCTATTCCCATGCTTTCAATGACATCTTCTGCCACCTGTCCGATGTCACCTGTTTTGGCAGTGAAAAGATTATAAATTGTACCAAATATTCGCAATGCTCCGCACAAGGAAATTACCCCAATCCAGACTTTGGCCTCTGTATATATAGTATGAGCAGGATGGCGATAAGATTTCCAATACCTGATATGAGGTAGTTTAAGGAGCTTATTCCTTTTTGCTTATGTTTTAGGTAGTAATAAAAATACCGGGCCGCATCGATCAAAAAAGAAAAGAGGATAAACTGAATGAGTGCTTTTTCCTGAAATAGCGCTGCATTGATTAGCAGTGTTCCGATCAGCAGGGTTATGGTTCCGCTGAACCAGGCCGTTTGTCTTGAGTAGCTCTCAGCGCGTCTGAAACCGTGAAAAAATTCAAGAAGGGCAGCCCAAACGAGTAGACCACCTACATGAGAAGCGGGATTAGCTACATCAAAAAGGGGGTTTAGTAGCACAAGTATCATCAGGAATATGCCAATAGCAGTGAAAACGAATCGCTGTTTGGGAAGGTTTAGCCGAGATTTGGTTTTCGAATATTTTGACATAGTAATTAAGCCTTGGTTTAAAAATTATAAAAAAACCGTCATTTTAACTATACCAGTCAAAAAGGGTTTTACAAATTCAAATGGAAAACGGTCAGATAAAATTAAACAATATATTGATTGATCTTAATTCGATCTGGGTGAATTAATATATTTCCTGAGTAGCATCAGATTCGTCGTTCAAGGTTCAAAGATTTGCATTGCATCAAAAAAACTTAGTTAAAGTTTATTGACTCACTTTGTTAGACCCTTAAATTTAATGAAAGTTTGAATTATATTTTGAAGAATATGTGTAGGGATGTCTTGAAGATTTTTAATTGTTTGATTATCAACAAACATGGAGAGGCTATCATATCGAATTACCTCGCGAAGCATCGCGGGGTTACATTTCTCCTCCTTCGTTCTTTTCCCTTTTTCCTTCCTTCCGATTTTCCCCTTTTCACTCTGCTTCTTTTTTTTCCTTTCCCTCTCCCCACAAAATCATTCAATATCATGATCTTTACCCCGCCAGGCGGGGGGGCTCGATCCCCTCGCCCCACTTCGGCGCTTACCCCTCCTCTTTGGCATCGTTCCTCCTTATCTTATCTCTCTTTCCGGGCCCGGGGTTGGAACTCCGTCCCCCCCCCCTCTCCCTATCACATAGCCTTTTTTGGTTCCTTTAGCCCCGAGGATCACCCCCCCAATAAAAACCCATCGAGTCCTTTTATCTTTTTTCTTTCTTTTTCTTCTCTCTATCCGCTTCCTTACTTTTCTTCTAGTCCTGTCTCCGTCCCCGCATCATCGCGCCCCCTGAATCCTTTTTTGTCCGTCTTTGTTCTGTATCGTGTATCCATCTCTCCGTTCCGACTTTTTTCTTAGGATAGATCCGTTTGACATCCCCGAAGCATCGCGGAGCTACTGATCTTTTATCCTTATTTATAATTCAAGAGCCTTTTTAGGATCATTATTCATTAGGATCTCCACCGGTTTCTCAAGGGCTTCCTTAACCGCTACAAGAAAACCTACAGATTCCCGGCCATCAATGATGCGGTGGTCATAAGACAATGCGACATACATAATTGGTCTGATCACTACTTGCCCATTGATAGCAACCGGTCGCTCAACGATATTGTGCATGCCCAGAATGGCACTTTGGGGCGGGTTGATAATTGGTGTAGAAAGCATCGATCCAAAAACACCGCCGTTGGTTATGGTAACGTAACCCCGGTCATTTCTTCAATACTTATTTCTCCGTCTCTTGGCTCTTAGAGCAAGCCTTTTTACTTCATTTTCAACTCCTTTATAAGTAAGTTTTTCTGCATTGCGGATCACAGGTACCATCAATCCCTTTGGGCCGGATACTGCGATGGAAATATCTGCAAAATCGTAAGAAGATCTTAAAATCGCCATCGATCATGGAGTTCACATCAGGAAACAGTTTTAATGCCCTTACCACAGCGAGTGTAAAGAAACTCATAAAGCCCAGACTCACATCATGTTTTGCTTTAAAGGCCTCTTTATAGGTATTTCGAAGATCAAAAATAGCTTGCATATCTACCTCATTGAAGGTAGTCAGCATGGCGGTCTCATTTTTGACGGCTACAAGTCTTTGTGCTACTTTTCTACGCAGAAGCGAGAGTTTTTCCCTTCCACTTTTTCTGTCACCTTCGTTCAGTGCAGCTCCCATTGAAGGCACTGCATTTACTGCATCTTCCTTGGTGATTCTTCCGTCTTTACCCGTACCTTTTATTTCTAATGGTTCTATGTTTTTTTCAGCCAGTATTTTTTTAGCAGCCGGTGAGGTCGTTCCTGTAGCATAGCTTGCTGCTTCTTTTTTAGGTTCTGCAGGTTTTTCCTGAACTACCTCTCTGGCTTCTTTTGTTTTCTCTACTTCTTTTATACCCTCAGGTTTGGTTGCACCCATATCAATCAGACAAACTACAGCACCCACTGCTACTGCATCGCCTTCTTTTGCTTTTAGGGTAATAATCCCGCTTTCTTCAGCAGGCAATTCAAGGGTAGCCTTATCGGAATCAACTTCTGCAATAGGCTGATCTTTAGTTACATAGTCACCATCTTTTACCAGCCAGCTGGCTATTTCTACTTCGGTTATCGATTCCCCCGGCGAGGGAACTTTCATTTCTAATACCATATTTTATATTTTTATGATGCTGTTTTTACTGGTTGTCAAAGACACTTTCTATAATTTTCGCATGCCTTCTTTTAAATCTGGTTGATGACCCCGGGGCAGGCACGGAATAGTAATTGCCTGACCGCACTTTAAGTTGTATCCTGTTTCCTTTTGGATCTCTGATCTCAAACCGCTGTAACAGATAACTCCATGAGCCCATATTTCTGGGTTCTTCCTGTGCCCATACATAGTCAACTGCGTTTGCGTACTTCTGCACGATCTGCACGATTTTTTCCTCATGAAGGGGGAACAACTGTTCCAAACGGATCAGTGCAATATCATTTCTTTGCAATTTTTCTTTTTCAACCAACAAATCGAAATAAAACTTACCTGTACAGAAAACAAGGCGCTTTATATTTTTTGGATCTGCTGATTTGTCATCGATCACTTCATGAAATTCTCCATTGGAAAAATCTTCCATTGGAGTATGTTGCAAGCGGATGGCGCAATAAACTTTTTGGAGTGAAAACGATTAGGGGTTTTCTGAAATTACGTTTCATTTGCCGGCGCAATAAATGGAAAAAATTCGCAGGAGTGCGTGCAATTTGCAACAGTCATATTATCTATGCCGCAGAGCTGCAAATAGCGCTCAATTCTTGCTGAGGAATGTTCAGAACCCTGGCCTTCATATCCGTGAGGCAATAAAACCACAAGCCCGTTCTGCTGTTTCCATTTGTCTTCGCCGGCTGAAAGATACTGGTCAAAAATGATTTGGGCGCCATTACTGAAATCGCCGAACTGCGCTTCCCAGAGGGTAAGTGTGTTGGGTGCTGCCATTGCATAGCCGTAATCAAAACCCAGAACGCCATATTCAGAAAGTGATGAATTGTATGATGAACATTTCGCCCTTGTTCTTCGGATTTGTATTTAGCAGGTTAAAATTACTGGTCTGTTATTTCATCCCTCAGAATGGCGTGTCTGTGCGAGAAAGTGCCTCTTTCCACATCCTGGCCGGAAAAGCGCACATCAAATCCCTCCTCCATCAAACTGCCAAAAGCAAAGATCTCTGCCATGCTCCAGTCCAGGCGGTCTGTTTCAAAAGCCATTTTAGCCCTGTCCTGAAGGATCTTTTCGGCTTTGTTTAAAAATTTTACATTTTCAGGAACGGTAGAAACCACTTTGGCTATATGCAGCAGATTTTTCTTGGGGTATTTTGTTCCCACATCCAGCAGCATGCCTTCCAGATCCTGTTGCATAAATCCGCTCCAGATATTCTCCATAAAAGGACGGATCCTTGCCGCACTGTCTTCTTTCGATTTCAGAAATTCTTCTTCCAGCAAGGATTTGAAATCATTTTCCAGTTTGGAAAGATATGCCTGATCAATTACTCCCTCATCCATTAATTTTTTTGCGTAGATATCGCGCGGATTGGGTTGTTTGGCAATGGCCTTATACAAGTTGGGTTGTGTAAATCTGAGGTTCATCACCTTCATTATGGCCATATTTTCTGTATCCGAGAAGGTCGATAAAAATATCGCGCTTGAATTTCATTCTGAAATCCAGTGCGATCAGAACAGCATGGGTAACTGCCTCTACATCATCTGCATTGACATGCAATACCGGTGAAAGAATTACTTTGGCCACATCGGTACAGTAGGTACTCGATCTGGCATCGAGATAATTGGTGGTAAATCCGATCTGGTTATTTACTACAATGTGCACAGTACCTCCGGTAGAGTAACCTTTCAATTTGCTCATCTGTATAATCTCATACACAATGCCCTGTCCGGCCACGGCGGCATCTCCATGTACGATAATGGGAATGATCTTGTCGGAATTGCCGTTGTATACCAGGTCGATCTTAGCTCTTGTGATTCCTTCCGCCACCGCACCAACAGTTTCAAGGTGGGAAGGATTGGGCACCAGGTTCATGGTGATCTGCTTGTTGTTTTTCAAGTGTTTTTGTAAGGGTTGCACCCAAATGGTATTTCACATCTCCGTCAAAATCATCCTCATCGTAATCTTTGCCTTCAAATTCGTTGAACAACTCACGGATCGGTTTTCTAAAAATATTGACCAGCGTATTCAGACGGCCTATCTGCGCCATGCCCAAAACAAATTCATCTACATTGTATTGCGTGGAAGCAATCCTGATGATCGCACCAAGCGCCGGAATTAATGTTTCCCCTCCCTCAAGCGAGAACCGTTTCTGACCGACATATTTTGTTTGCAGGAACTGTTCAAAAGTAACCGCCTGGTTTAATTTGGATAAGATATACTTTTTGGTTTCCGGAGTGTAGTTTGGATGGTTGTCATTTTCATTTAGCCGCACCTGCCACCATTGGATCTCATCAGGATTGCGGATGTACATGTATTCCACTCCAATGGAATCGCAATAAATAGTGTTCAAATGATTAATGATCTCCTGCAGGGTGCAGGGTTTAAGTCCCAAAATACTGCCGGCATTAAATACCGTGCTCAGATCTTCCTGGCCAAGACCAAAATTTTCAATGGCAAGGGTAGGCGTATACAGGTGCGTCTGGCCCTTACCGGATTAGTTTTTCGTAAAAAGATGTCCTCGTGTTCTGTACCCGTTAATAAGTTCAATTACTTTGAATTCTTTGAAAACGTTTTCAGGCACAAGGCCGTGGTCATTTTCTCCTTCAAGAAGCTTGTAATCTGTATTTGCCAGGTCATAGCCCTGAAAAAAACTCCTCCATCCAGGTTCTACTGAATCGGGATTCTTAAGATATTGTTGGTACAGATCAGCAATAGCTTCTGTATGAATGGCATTTAAAAAGGAAAATTTATCCATATGGCTCGCGCTAAAACTTATCAGAATTCAAAGGGCTAAATTAAGTTATTTAGATAAATTCTTTATAATAAATGGAGAATATTGATTGAATTTTCTCTAAATACAGCATTTCGAATTCAAATTGCTCAGACGACCAAACTTAATATAATGATCTAATTTGAATCATGATGGAGGGCTGAGCAATTACATAAAAAACACCGGTCCAATAAATGAACCGGTGCTCAAAAAAAAGTATGAATGAACTTTATTTGTCCAGTTGGGGTCCGGCAGAAACCAAAGCCTTTCCTTCTGGCGTGTTGGTATATTGCTCAAAGTTTTTGATATACAGAGAAGCAAGTTTTTTCGCTTTTACTTCCCAATCGCTTACATCTTTGTAGGTTGTTCTTGGATCCAGAATATCACTTACATTAGGTAAAGAGACAGGAGCATTTAAGTTAAGATGAGGAATATGAACCGTTTGTGCTTTTTCGATTGTGCCTTCTAAAATAGCATCAATGATTGCACGAGTGTCTTTTAGGGAAATTCTTTTTCCTGTTCCATTCCAGCCTGTATTTACCAGATAGGCTTTGGCATTGTGCTCCTTCATTTTTGCAACCAGGGTTTTTGAATACATGGTTGGGTGCAGGGTTAAGAAAGCTTCTCCAAAAGCGGGCGAGAAAGATGGTTCCGGTTCTGTTATTCCTCTTTCAGTTCCTGCAAGTTTAGAAGTAAATCCACACAGGAAATGGTATTGAGCCTGAGCTTCATCTAAAATGGAAACCGGAGGCAACACACCAAAAGCATCGGCGGATAAATAGATAATCTTGTTTGCATGTCCGGCCTTTGATGGAAGTACAATTTTATCGATATGGTGAATAGGGTAAGAAACCCTTGAATTTTCTGTGATAGAATGGTCGTAGTAATCTACTTCTCCATATTCATTCACTACCACATTTTCCAGGAGCGCACCTCTCTTAATGGCCCTCCAGATATCAGGTTCATTATCTTCGCTCAGGTCGATTACTTTGGCATAGCATCCTCCTTCATAGTTGAACACGCCCTTTTCATCCCATCCATGCTCATCGTCTCCAATCAAATAACGTTTGGGATCTGCAGATAAAGTCGTTTTTCCCGTTCCTGACAATCCAAAGAAAATTGCAACATCACCGTCTTCACCCACGTTGGCTGAACAGTGCATTGAGGCAATTCCCCGAAGAGGCAGATAATAGTTCATCATGGCGAACATTCCTTTCTTCATTTCTCCGCCATACCAGGTACCGCCAATGACCTGAATTCTTTCTGTAAGATTGAATACTACAAAATTTTCAGAATTTAACCCTTGCTCTTTCCAGTCAGGATTGGTGGTTTTAGAACCGTTCATGATGATAAAGTCAGGTTTTCCAAAATGTTGTAATTCGTAGTGGGAAGGTCTGATAAACATATTGGTCACAAAATGTGCCTGCCATGCCACTTCCATTACAAAACGAACTTTTAAACGTGTGTCAACATTTGTTCCGCAAAAAGCATCTACTACATATAATTTTTTGGAAGATGAAAGCTGCTTTAATACCTTGACTTTCAGAATCATCATATATTTCAGTAGTCGTTGGTTTATTCACAACGCCGTCCCAGTGAATTGTATCTTTGGAAGTATCATCTTTAACGATATAGCGGTCTTTAGGTGAACGGCCAGTAAAAACACCTGTCTTTACAGCTACAGCACCTGTATCTGTATCTGCTCCTTTTTCATATCCTTTTCTGTGTATGGATACTTCTGCAACATACAATTCCTGATAAGATGGGTTGTAAACTACCTCGTGGTAGCCGGTAATTCCTAAATCATGCAATTCCTGAATAATCTTGATATTTTTCATGTGAATAGTATTAGTATGGTTTTATTTTTCTGTTTTAATGATACAAATTTACGCAATAATTCGGTCTGAAAATAATGATATTAGTCATGAATATGAACTATTCACTTAAACGTTTGAATTGGTTAAGATACTGAAATACAACAACTAACAAATTAATTTACTTTTAAAATTTTGTTATACTATATCTTAAAATAAAGCGCTATCTGACATAATTTTGCTGTTCTCCGAAACCGGGTAACTGATGAACCGGACCTTTACCAAAGCGGTTTATAAATCATATAGCATTGTTTTTCGATTTCCGGAATTCATTCGCCATCCACAACCAGGATACAATTAAAAGCAGACCGCCCACAGGTGTGATAAACCAAATGATTTTTGCAGGAACCAGCCCTGTTGTGATTAAAAATATTGATCCCGAAAACAGCAGCATGCCAGCAATAAAAATGCTGCTCAAAGTATTTTTGGTTTTCTCGCTAAATCCAATATACGTATTGATGAAAAGCACTACGATCACATGATACATCAAATACCGGACACCTGTTTCATAACTCAGCAGGGAGTCGGGACTTAGCTTTTCTTTGAGGGCATGGGCACCAAAAGCACCGAGGATGACCGCAAGAGAACCAAGAACAGAGGCGATTACCAAATTTTTTTTCATAAATATCTAATTTGGTTTTAAAGGTACAAAATTTAGTAAATTGAAGAATTCGAAAAAATATCAAATATCATGTGAAAAAATTATAAAAAGACAAGACTTATCGGCTTGCAATTCGTAATTTCGTAATGATATTAAAAACATACTTATATGCGGAGCTGTCTTAATTTTTGGTGCGGGAAAATCTTCCTCTTCTTTGGTAAGTTATATATTGGAAAAATCCACTACGGAATCACTGGAATTGATCATTGCTGATGTCTCAACGGAAAATGCCAAAGCATTGGTAAAAGACCATCCGAAAAGCAAAATTGTGCAGTTGGACATATTTCAGGATGGGCAGCGACAAGCAGCTGATCAGCAAATCAGATATTGTTATATCCATGTTGCCGGCTTCTTTGCATACCATGGTGGCCAGGGATTGTATTGAATACGGAAAAAATCTGATTACGGCTTCCTATATTTCTGATGACCTTAAAAAAATGGATCCAGAGGTAAAGAAAAAGGGTTTGGTATTTATGAATGAGATCGGGCTTGATCCCGGACTCGATCATATGAGCGCCATGCAGGTGATTGACCGGATCAAGTCGCAGGGAGGAAAGATGGTCATGTTCGAATCGTTTTGCGGTGGCTTGATCGCTCCGGTTAGCGATTCCAATCTCTGGCATTATAAGTTTACCTGGAACCCAAGAAATGTTGTTGTGGCAGGCCAGGGGGGCGTTGCAAAATTTATTCAGGAAGGAAAATACAAGTATATACCCTATAACAAATTGTTCAGAAGAACGGAGTTTTTGGAAATAGAAGGTTACGGAAGGTTTGAAGCCTATGCCAACAGGGATTCTTTGAAATACCGTGAAATTTATGGTCTGGATGATATTTTGACACTCTATCGTGGTACCATCAGGAAGGTCGGTTTCAGTAGGGCCTGGAATATTTTTGTGCAGCTGGGCATGACTGATGACAGCTATGTGATGGAAGGTTCTGAGAATATGTCTTACCGTGATTTTACCAATTCTTTTCTGGCTTACAGTCCTTTTGACTCTGTGGAGCTCAAGTTAAGACATTATATGAATATAGAGCAGGATGATAGCATTTGGTACAAGATACTGGAACTGGATCTTTTTAATCCAAATAAAAAGGTCGGTTTAAAAAATGCCACTCCGGCGCAGATCCTTCAAAAGATCCTTACTGAAAAATGGACGCTTGAGCCTGATGATAAAGATATGATCGTGATGTACCATAAATTTGGCTATGAGCTGAACGGAGCAGAAAAGCAAATAGATTCCAATCTGGTTGTGATTGGCGATGACCAGACCTATACAGCGATGGCAAAAACAGTGGGATTGCCGGTTGCCCTGGCTACCATTAAGATACTGAATGGAGAGATCCAGAACCCCCGGGAGTGCAGTTGCCGATAAAAAAAGAAGTCTATGCACCGATTTTAAAGGAACTGGAAAATTTCGGCATACATTTTCACGAAAAGGAAGTTCCTTATCTGGGCTATAATCAGTTTAACAGAGGTGCCTGATTTATAATTTCAAATAAAAATCCCTGACCATTTCCCTGAAGGCAGGCGTGTAGGTATTGCGTTCTGTTTCAAGGATTAATTCATCTTCAATACAAACCTGCTCACCAAATTTCAGCCCGATAAGGCTCCGTTTGACAGGTGATTCCGCGTGACCTTTCACCCTGGTAATCCTTGCAGGAAAGAGATTGTATTGTTTTCCATACCTTAGGATCTGTTGCTCCTCAGGATGAGGAAGGATAAATGCGCATGAACCGTTTTTTGAAAGCAGCTTAGCTGAACAGCGGATAAGCTCTTCATGGCTCAGATGACTGTGATGCCTGGCGATTGATCTTTTTTGATCTGCCTGGGGATTGGGTAAAAAGTAAGGCGGGTTTGAGACAATGAGGTCATAGGTAACATCGATTTCTTTGGTAAATTCCTGCAGTGAAGTGTGGTAACAATAAAGCCTGTCACCCCAGGGAGAGTTCTCAAAATTATCAACGGCCTGTTCAAAGGCTTCGGGTTCCAGCTCTATGGCGTCAATTTGTTCAGCCTCGCACCGCTGTGCCAGCATAAGCGCTATAAGGCCGGTTCCCGTGCCTATATCGAGTATGCTTTCAGGCTCATCAGCCAAAGATGCCCAGGCGCCCAAAAGAACTCCGTCTGTTCCGATCTTCATCGCACTTTTGTCCTGCTTTACTATGAATTTCTTAAATCTGAAAGGTTCTGCAGACATAATTGCGCTTATTCCAGGTTCATTTCAATCAATCCCGGCGGGGTTTCAACACTTACTTTTTTGTTGTCTTTATCTATTTCAAGGATAAATACACTTACCATGGGTATCAGAATTTCCCTTCCCTGGTGGTCCACCACAAACAGGGGCTGGGCCGTGGAATCATCGATTCTGATGATGGAGCCTACCTTGCCAAATCTTGTATCTTCAATTTCGTAGCCAGTGATCTCATGGTAATAAAACTGATCACCGCTAAGTTTGGGCAGGAATTTCAGCGGTAAATACACCGGACATTTAACAAGGGCATCCGCATCAGCTTCTGTATAAACATCTTCAAACTGAACCCGCATGATATCGGCTTTTGGAAAACTGCAGTTCCCGAATAAAAAAAGGGATCAGTTTATTTCCTTTTTCAATATAAACGAATTCCAGGTCATGGTAGAGTTCAGGCTCATCGGTATCGAGTTTTATGACCAGCTCTCCTTTGAAACTGAATTTTTTGATGACTTTGCCCAGATAAAAACAATCTTTCTTTTGCATATTATTCGAAAATCAGCAGGTTAAAGATAAAAAAAAACCCGGCCATGGCCAGGTTTCTATAGTATAAAAGAATAATTTAATTATTCTCATTTTTCGCCTGCTCTACCACATCGTCTATGGTTAGCGGAGCGGCTTCTTCTACTTTTGGAGCTTTCGCTGCGGCTTCAGCAGCTTTTGCGTCAGCTTCAGCTTTAATTCTTTCATTTTCAGCATCTTCAACTGCAGCTTTTCTCTTGGCATTCACCTCTTTTTCAGCCTCTAAAGCTTTCTTGGCAGCATCTTCTTTGGCTTTTACCAAACCGGATTTTTTGCTTTCTATCTTGTTTTCTTTTTCAGTTACCCAGGCATTGAATTTAACTTCGGCCTGCTCGGGAGTTAATGCCCCTTTATTGACTCCAATTAATAAGTGGTTTTTCAATAAGGCTCCTTTATCGATAAAATTGCCCGAACGGTATCTGTTGGTTGTGCACCATTTTGCAACCATTTTACTAGCTGCATCAACATCTAATTCTATAGTGGCAGGATTTGAAACCGGGTTATAAGTACCGATTTTTTCAAGCATTCTACCATCTCTTTTTGAACGTGAATCGGCAGCTACAACCCAAAAGAATGGTTTTCCTTTCTTACCGTGTCTTTGTAATCTAATTTTTACTGGCATCTTTTTTAATTTTAAAGGTACACGACCTTGGTTATAAATTTAAGGGTGCAAATATAACCAGATATTTTTAAAAAACATAGCCCTGGGCGGTATATTTTATACCAAGCCCGTAAAACCGAGAAAAGCCAGAGACAATAAGCCTGCAACGAGTAAATTTATAGGCACGCCTTTTAGTCCTTTCGGGATATCCGCAAGTTCCAGATGCTCTCTGATACTTGCAAACAGGATCAATGCCAGGCCAAAGCCCAATGAATTTGCTATGCCAAAAAATACCGCTTTTAACAAACTGCCGTTTTCCAGACCCAAAGCCAGTATGGCAACCCCCAGCACAGCGCAGTTGGTAGTGATCAATGGGAGAAAAATTCCCAATGCATGGTATAATGGTGGACTTACCTTTTTCATGATGATCTCAATCATTTGCACCAACGCGGCAATGACCAAAATAAAATGCAATGGTCCTCAGGTATTCAAGTCCGGCGGGAACAAGAACATACTGGTGCAATAAATAGGTAGTAAGTGTTGCAAGGGTGATCACAAATAGCACCGCGCCCGACATGCCTACAGAAGTAGAAACCTTATTGGACACGCCGAGAAAAGGACAAATTCCAAGAAATTGAGAAAGGACTATATTGTTTACAAAAACAGCGGCAATAAATATTAGTACGTATTCCATCTTTATTTGGATTTGATCATGAATTTATTGAATAAGGCTGACAGATATGCGAGCACAATAAAGGCCCCGGGAGGCAGAACAAAAAGGATAAAAGTATTCGCATTTTCAGGAACAAATTTGAAATCAAAGATGCTTCCGTTGCCTAATATTTCTCTTGTTGCACCCAATAAGGTCAGCGCCAGCACAAAGCCCAGACCCATTCCAAGGGCGTCAAGGACCGAATCCCTAAGGTTATTTTTTGAGGCAAAGGCCTCGGCCCTGCCCAATATGATGCAGTTCACAACAATGAGCGGAATAAAAATGCCCAATTGTTCGTACAAAAAGGGTACATACGCTTCCAGGAGCATTTCTACTATGGTTACAAAGGAAGCGATGATAATGATAAAGGCAGGAATTCTGACTTTGTCCGGGATCCGGGTTTTTACCAGTGAAACTGCAATATTTGACATCAACAAAACAAAAAGCGTGGCAACACCCATACCAAATCCGTTCGTGGCAGAGGAGGTGACACCCAGGGTAGGGCACATACCCAGCAGCATTACAAAGACCGGATTTTCTCTTTTAAAATTCCTTTGAAGAAATTTTCTTTTAGACTTAAAGTTTTTGACATATCACCTAATTTTTTAGTGTCTCATTGTCTATTTATCGTTTCGAATTCATCCCAAGGCTCTTTGGGTTGCCTCGCAAAATGCCCTTGTTGTAATGGTTTCACCGGTAAGCGCATCTACTTCACCCCCATCTTTTGTGACTTTTAGCTTAAATTCAGAAGGGTTTTTGGTTCTGAATTGCTGCAAAAACTTTTCGTCCTTCATTTTCGTGCCTAGTCCCGGAGTTTCCTTTTGTTCAAGGACTGCAATGTTATTGATTGTGCCATCTGTATTGAAACCAACCATTATTCTAATTAGTCCGCTAAAGCCCTTGTCGGAAGACCCGATAACGGCAGCGCCAACTGCAGCTCCATTTTTTAAGGCAGGAAAGATTTCTATACTGTCCTTGCTGCTGACTGATGATACCTCCTTGACTTCATCTACCGGATTATTGTCGAAGTCGGGTAAAACCTGTTTTAAAGCGTTGATTTTCTGGGCCATTTTGGCCTTCGCTTTAGGCTCGAGTGTAAGGTTATTTATAGCTCCCAGCAACAAACCTGAGATTATGGTGATAACCAGCAGAGAACCGACCATTGCTTTAAAATTCGAATCAGAATTTCCCATAACTACACCATTTTGAATTTAATTTTCTCACCGAACCTCCTCGGCTTAAAAAATTTGTTGATCAAAGGCACAAAAGCGTTCATTATTAAAATGGCAAATGAAACTCCTTCTGGATAGGCCCCAAACAAACGGATCACCACCGTGATCACACCAATACCAATAGCGAAAGATCACCATACCTTTTCGGGTAATCGGGCTAGTGACCAGGTCAGTTGCCATATAAAAAGCTCCAAGAATAGCTCCTCCTGCCAACAGATGAAACAATGGGTCTGCATATTGCTGCGGGTCTGTTAGCCAGAATATTCCAGTCATGGCTCCCATAGTAAGCAGCATGGTTACCGGAATATGCCATGAAATTACCCTTCTGACAATCAGATAAATACCTCCAATTAAAAGCGCCAAGCCAGACATTTCTCCGATTGAACCTCCTGAAACACCTAAGAAGAGTTCTGTTGAAGTGGGTATCTTTGTGCTAAGTGCAGTCATCGTTTCTCCGTATTGCAGACCTTCCTTTACAATACCGAGGGGAGTTGCCCCAGTAACAGCATCAGCAATTTTAAAACTATTGGCTACCGGCAAGGGCCAGCTGGTCATTTGCACCGGAAAGGAGACCAACAAAAACCCTGGCCACCAGGGCAGGGTTGAAAATATTAAATCCAAGTCCGCCGAAGGAAAGTTTTGCAATGCCGATAGCCACAAGGCTACCAACAATGATCATCCAAATGGGTAGATTGGATGGAAGGTTAAAGGCTAACAGGATGCCGGTAAGCAGCGCAGAACCGTCATTCATCGTGGTTGGAGTTTTTAAAAGGTATTTCTGTATGGCAAATTCAAAGAACAGACAAGAGCTTACGGCCACAGCGGTTGCGATGAAGGCACTAATTCCGAATAGATACAAAGACACTAAAAAAGCCGGTACCAGCGCGAAAACCACATCGTACATAAGCTTTCTCGAAGTTCGGTCTGAATGGACTATGGGGTGAAGCGGATACAACAATGGTTTCCATGTGCATTTCTAATTTTTACTTGTTTCCAATTTTTTTGCACTGAGTTTTCCAAACCGGATATAATCCAGTAAAGGGCGGTTTGAAGGGCAGACATAACTGCAGGATCCACATTCGATGCAAGTTAGTACGTCTTCTGACAGCGCTCTTTCAAATAAAGCTTTTTCAGACAGGTTCATCAGTAAATGAGGTTCCAGTCCCATAGGACATACATTTACACATTCACCACAACGGATACAGTTCTGTACTTCCTTTCGGAGTGCTTCTTCTTCTGAGATCACCAAAATCCCTGAAGTTCCTTTTGTTACGGGCACATCTGCATTCTTGAGTGCCTTCCCCATCATAGGTCCGCCGTTGATCAGTTTGTATTGGCCTTCCGGCATGCCTCCAACCTCATTGATAAGATCAGAGATGGGCGTCCCAATCTTTACCCAGAAGTTGGAAGGATCTTTAATCTTTTTTCCGGTAACGGTTACCACACGCTCTGTTAAGGGCTTGTCGTATTGAACCGCTTCGTATATCGCAAACAGGGTACCTACATTATTAACAACCACACCCACATCAGGCGGAAGACCATTCTTGGGAACCTCCCTTTTTAACAGCGCACTGATAAGCTGTTTTTCACTGCCCTGCGGATATTTAACCGAAGCGCAGCAACTTGTATGTCCGGCTCATTTTCTGTAAACTTTTTAAAAAGTGCGATGGCATCCTTCTTGTTGTTCTCAATTCCAACAATTGCCTTATTTATTCCTAAAGCCAGCATAACTATTTTAATGCCCACGATAATTTCTTCTGTTTTTTCGAGCATTAACCGGTGCGTCTGCAGTGAGATAGGGTTCGCATTCTACGCCATTCACGATCAGGTAGTCCATTTTGGTGTCCGGCCTGCCAGCCAGCTTAACATGAGAGGGAAATGTGGCTCCGCCCAAACCAACAATACCGTAATCCTGAATGCGGGCAATGATTTCTTTAGGGCCTAAAGTGATGTTCTTATTTAAAGGAAAATCAAATACTTCAGCATTTGCAGGATCCTTGGCATCGGTTCTTATAACGATGCACTGTTTTTTATAACCGCTGCTGTCCACAATTTTATCCAGCTTCGTGACAGTACCAGCCACTGGACTGTGGATGTTGGCAGAAACGAATCCTCCCGATCTGGCTATCACCTGACCCACATACACTTTTTCTTTTGTTTCTACGATAATTTCAGAAGGAATACCTATGTGTTGGGCGATAGGTACATAAACCACATTCGGCACAGGCAATTTTTTTATGGCTGACCTGGCTGTTATTTTGTTATCTGGGGGATGAATACCTCCCTTTCTGAAAGTTTTAAGCATCTGCCTTAGTTTTTGATGTTTCTTGTGCAGTTTCTTTTATCTCTGGCTTTTTTTCCTTCCTTGGCGGAAAATTGGTCTCAACAATGGAATGTGTCGGACAAACTTCCACGCATTTTCTGCAGAGGGTGCAGAGGGCACCATCTATATAAGCCAGGTTATTTTCAATTGTGATCGCTCCTTTCGTACACACATCAATACATTTTGAGCAACCTATACAAGCCAATTCACATGATTTTTTAGCAATGCCTCCCTTGTCTTCATTCAAACAGCCCACATAAATCTTCAGATCTCTTTTGTTTCGGGGCCTCATTTCTATGATATTTCTCGGACAAGCAGTTACACAGGCACCGCATGAGGTGCATTTATCAGTAATGACTACCGGCAGTTCTGTACTTTCATCCATATACATGGCATCAAATTTACAGGCGGTAACGCAATCGCCATCGCCCAAACAGCCGTATTGGCAATCGGTTTCCCCGCTGTAAATCAGGGCAGAAATAGCACAGGATTTAGGTCCCTGGAACAGCGAGGTCTTTGGCCTTACATCGCAGCTTCCCTGGCAACGCAATACAGCCACAGTAGGTTCTTTTTCAGCGACAATTTTGCCTAATTTTTCGGCAATTGACTTCATGACCTCATTTCCTCCAACAGGGCAGAAAAGGGCTGAAATATCTTCGGTATTCACCAGTTTATCCGCAAAGGATTTACAGCCGGGGGAACCGCAACCTGCGCAGTTCGCTGCAGGCAGAAGGGCTTCTACTTCGGCTATCAGAGGATTTTCATACACATAGAACTTTTTCGAAACGGCATATAACATTAATGCCGCCAGGCCGCCCAACACAGCCAACAATAAAACACTGTATATTATAGATTCTGTCATGCTGATTTATTTTTAATTACCGAGAGTTTAAAAACCCGCTGGAAAATATTTTTTGAAAAATAGAGCATTGTATAGTAGGGGATAAGTACAAGCAAAGCAATAAGCCCGGAAACAGGTTCTGAAAAAAAAGCAAGAGAAACGAAAAGGCTGGTCAGCATTAAAATGAAAGGGAAAATATATGCCCATATTACCGCTTTCAAACCCATATTTTTTTCTAAAACAAGTTCTACAGTCTCATTTATGTTAAAGGAATTTTCCTGGTTTGGCAGTACAATCTGTTTTGATGCTGTTTCAGCCATCCCGCAGGCTGACTTTGAGCTGCAGCCCGAACAATTTATATTGTCGCTCAGAGAAACTGTGATGGTATTTCCGGAGATATTTGAAATGGTCCCCGTATGCCTTATGCTGTGGTATTTTGTTGTTAAACTATGTATATCAGGCTCTTTCATATTCATATCAACTGCCTTAAACTTATGAGATCAAAGTTACGGTTAATTAAAAAGATGGTTTATGACAATTGTTAGTCTTTGAGTTTTTTTATAACTACTTTTATGCTTACCTGTAACTGTGTATAAATCAAACAACTGTCCCGCTATACTTGACCGTGGCTTAACTTTGTTGATAAAAATGCCAAAGTTATTTTGGTCCGGAGACCCGATTTTAATTAAATTTAGCAAAAAGTAATCCATTAAAAGATTCCTGCATGTACTTGATATTTGACACGGAAACCACAGGTTTGCCGAAGAATTATAACGCTCCTTTTACCGATACGGATAACTGGCCCAGAGTTGTCCAGATCGCGTGGCAATTGCATGACTTTTCAGGAAAGTTGCTGGAGAACAACGGATTTCTGATTAAGCCCGATGGGTTCAATATACCCTTTGATGCAGAGAAGGTACATGGCATTTCCACTGAACTGGCAATACAAAAGGGCGCAGATGTACGCGAGGTTCTGACCCTTTTTTAATGAAGTATTAAAGAGAGCAAAATTTGTGGTAGGACACAATGTTGGATTTGATATAAATGTCCTTTCCTGTGAATTCTTCCGCGCCGAAACCGCTACAAATTTGCGTGAGCTTGCGGTATTGGATACCTGTACGGAAAAGACCGCTTCGCTTTGCTTAATTCCGGGAGGAAAAGGTGGTAAATTCAAATTGCCAACCCTTTCTGAACTGCACCAAAAACTTTTTGATGAAAAATTTAAAGAAGCGCATAATGCCACTGCAGATGTAGAAGTGAGTACCCGTTGTTTTCTAGAGCTGGTGCGGCTGGGTAGTTTTTCGAAAGAAGATTTGCAGTGTGGTGAGGCGAGATGGCTCAGTTTGCTTTAGACAACCCCAAACCAATTAAACTATATGGTTTTAAGCACCTCAACCTAAAAGAGGAAAGCAGTAAAGTTAAAAAAGATCAGGGTGAATCCCCGGGTATAAAAAAGGAAACAGCGGTTGCAGATATCCTTGATGGCGGCGCATTTTGTACACCTGCACAACCACTCACAGTTTTCTGTACTGCAATCAACGGCCAGTATCGCAGATCTGGTAGCTGCGGCAGTGAGAAATAATATGTCTGCTGTGGCATTAACTGACCTGGGCAACATGATGGGAGCCTTCCTTTTTGCAAAGGAGGTTCAGCAGCATAATGCAAAAGCAGCCGTTCCCCTGAAACCAATAATCGGTTGCGAACTTTTTGTTTGTGAAAATCACAAAGACAGGAGTCACAAAGACAATGGTTACCAGATTGTTTTTCTGGCGAAGAACAAGAACGGATACCACAACCTGGCAAAAATGACCTCTATTGCATATATAGACGGGTTTTATTATGTGCCCAGAATCGACAGAAAGATCGTTGAAAAATACAAAAAAGACATTATTGTACTGAGCGGCAGCATGTACGGTGAGATCGCAAGCAAGATCCTGAATGTGGGGGAAAACCAGGCTGAAGAAGCCCTTGTTTGGTGGAAGGAGCAATTTGGAGAAGATTTTTATCTTGAGATGAACAGACACCATCAGGATAATGAAAAGCATGTCAACGAGGTATTGCTTAAATTTTCAAAAAAGCACGGCGTAAAGGTTGTTGCAGCCAATGATAATTTCTATATCCATGAGGAAGAGGCCGAATCTCATGATGTTTTGCTCTGTGTGAAAGAGGAAAAAGTACATACGCCAATCGGTCGTGGCCGCGGTTTTCGCTATGGTTTGCCTAACCATGAGTACTATTTTAAAAGCCAGGAAGAAATGAAGGACTTGTTCAAGGATTTACCTGAAGCCATCATGAATACCCAGGAAATAGCCGATAAAATAGAACACTACCAGCTCTCAAGAAATGTACTGCTGCCAAAATTTCAGATCCCAGCTGAATTTCATGTAGAAGAAGATCTTGCTGATGGCGGAAAGCGAGGTGAAAATGCTTATTTGCGATATCTGACGAAGGAAGGAGCGAAGAAAAGGTATCCTGAATTGACGGAGACCATCCGGGAAAGGCTTGATTTTGAATTGCAGGTCATTGAAAAGACCGGTTATCCGGGATACTTTTTAATCGTGGAGGACTTTATACGCGAGGCCAGAAATATGGGTGTTTCTGTTGGTCCGGGCCGCGGTTCGGCAGCGGGTTCCGCAGTAGCGTATTGTCTGGCAATAACCAATATTGATCCCATTAAATACGACCTGCTTTTTGAACGTTTTTTAAATCCGGACAGGGTATCATTGCCCGATATTGACATCGATTTTGATGATGAAGGCAGACAAAGTGTAATTGACTATGTGATCAAAAAATACGGATCGAACCAGGTAGCTCAAATCATCACTTATGGGACCATGGCAGCAAAATCCTCTATCAGGGATACGGCCAGGGTACTAGACCTGCCACTCTCAGATGCTGACCGCATCGCAAAACTCATCCCCAATATCAAACTGAAGGATATTTTTGACGAAGATGAAAGAGCAAGGCAAAGTTACAGGCCCTCCGCAAGGAAGAAATCGAAAATATAAACCAGTTAAAAAGTCTGTTGTCAGCGAACGGACTCGAATCAAAAACGATCAAACAGGCAATTACCCTGGAAGGTTCCCTCCGCAATACAGGCACGCATGCCTGTGGGGTCATCATCACACCGGAAGACATTACAAACCTTATTCCTGTGCTGACCTCAAGGGATACGGATATGTACATTACCCAATACGATAACAGTGTTGTTGAAGATGCGGGCTTGCTAAAAATGGATTTTCTGGGCCTTAAGACCTTAACACTGATTAAAGACACTGTTAAAATAATTAAGGCCCTGCATGGCCTGCAACTGGATCCCGATGAATTTCCGCTGGATGATGAGAAGACTTATGGGCTATTTCAACGCGGAGAAACTATTGGTATCTTTCAATATGAATCACCGGGTATGCAAAAGCACTTAAAAGCGCTTAAACCTACTGAATTTGCTGACCTCATCGCAATGAATGCTTTGTACAGACCCGGTCCGATGGAATACATCCCCCAGTTTATAGACAGGAAACGGGGCAGGGAAGAAATTAAGTATGACGCGCCTGAAATGGAAGAATACCTGAAGGAGACCTATGGAATTACCGTTTATCAGGAGCAGGTGATGTTGCTTTCTCAGAAACTTGCCGGCTTCACAAAAGGGGAGGCAGACAAATTGCGGAAGGCCATGGGCAAAAAGATATTTTCCTTGCTTGAAGAATTGAAACCAAAATTCCTCAAGGGAGGTAAAAATAATAAGCATTCAGAGGAAGTATCTTGAGAAAATCTGGAAAGACTGGGAGGCATTTGCAGCCTATGCCTTTAATAAGTCGCATTCTACCTGTTATGCCTATATCGCTTACCAGACCGCTTATCTGAAGGCCCATTATCCGGCGGAATATATGGCTGCCGTATTGAGCAACAATATGAACGATATTAAACAGGTGACCTTTTTTATGGAAGAATGTAAAAGAGCCGGTATACAGGTTCTGGGCCCTGATGTGAATGAATCGTACTATAAGTTTGCAGTGAATAAAGAAGGGGCAATCCGCTTTGGTATGGGAGCCATAAAAGGTGTGGGAGCCTCGGCAGTTGAGGCGATAATAACTGAAAGAAAGAAAAATGGTCCTTACAAGTCAATTTTTGACCTGGCAAAAAGGGTAGATCTCCGTGCCGCAAATAAGAAATCATTTGACAGTCTGATACTGGCAGGAGGCTTTGATTCCTTTGAAGCTGTTCACCGTGCCCAGTATTTTGAGGTCGACGAAAAGGGATTATCAATTATTGAAAAAGCCCTGCGCTTCGGCAATAAATTTCAGGAGAACAAAAATTCTGCCCAGGTTTCCCTGTTTGGAGAAACTTCCAATGTGCAGTTTGAAGAGCCAAATATTCCGGAAGCGCACCCATGGACCATCATGAAAAAATTATCGAAGGAAAAGGAGGTGATCGGCATGTATATTTCCGGACATCCGCTGGATAATTTTAAAACAGAAATAAGTCTTTTCTGTAACTCAAGCCTGGATAAACTACAGCAAATAAATCAGTTGGAAGGATCAGATCTTACCTTGGCCGGAGTTGTAAGCGAAGTGCAGCACCGGGTAGCAAAAAATGGCAAGGGCTGGGCTACTTTCATCTTGGAAGATTTTACAGAAAGCTTTGAGTTCAGGATCTTTAACGAGGAGTACCCAAAATACAGGCATTTTTTAGTGCCGCAATGCATTTTTATTCATAAAATTAAAAATGGCCAGATCATGGACGGCAAGGTGAGATTAGGCCCCAGTTTATCACCATGAACCTCTTGCAGGATGTGATGCAGAATATGGCCCAAAGGATTACTGTTCAGGTCGATATCAATGCCCTGGAAGAACAAAAAATAGACCAGCTGAAGCTGCTTACTAAAAAATATGCAGGTGATAAAAAGTTGTTTTTTCAGGGTGCATGATGCTGAAAAAAATGTCAAGGTCAATATGGTCAGCCAATCCACAAAAGTGGCTATTTCAAAACCAGTTGTTGGACGAACTCGAGGCTTTTGACCTGCAGTTTAAATTGAACTGATTTTTTTTGGGTTCTCATTTTGACATTGAGAAAGTATTGGTTTACTTTACGGCTTAAAACGGCAATACATGAGAGTACATTTTATATCGATAGGAAGGCAGTGCAATGCATAATTGGCGCTCACCCTTGCCGATAAAGGTGATATAGTAACGGGAAGCGACGATGTTATCTTTGAGCCATCAAAATCAAGACTAAAGGAAAACGGACTCTTGCCGGAACAATTTGGATGGTTTGCGGAAAATATCAGTCCGGATATTGATGCCGTAATTCTTGGCATGCATGCCAAAGCAGATAATCCGGAGCTTTTGCGTGCCCAGGAATTAGGACTGAAGATCTATTCCTATCCGGAATTCCTGTATGAACATTCCAAAGAAAAAACCAGGGTTGTCATTGGGGGTTCACACGGAAAAACCACCATTACTTCCATGATCCTTCACGTAATGAAATACCACCGATCCCGATGTGGATTATATGGTTGGCGCCCAGCTGGAAGGTTTTTCAAGAATGGTTTACCTCACAAAAGAAAATGAATTCATCGTTTTAGAGGGCGATGAATACCTTTCTTCTCCTATTGACCGGAGGCCGAAGTTTCATCTTTATCAGGCAAATATTGCGCTTTTGAGCGGGATCGCCTGGGACCACATCAATGTTTTTCAGACTTTTGATAATTACGTGGATCAGTTCAGAATTTTTATTGAGACCATAGTCCCGGGAGGAATGCTAATCTACAATGAGGAAGATGCCGAGATCAAAAAGCTTGTAGAAGAGACAAAACATCCCATCAAAAAATATCCCTACACCACACCTGATTACAGGCATGAAAACGGCAAGGTTCAGTTGAATACTGATGAAGGAGAAATAACCTTGGAAGTATTTGGAAAACATAACCTGCAGAATCTTGCCGGGGCAAAAATGATCTGCCAGAGCATGGGAGTTGGTGAGAATGAATTTTATGAGGCAATCTCTTCTTTTAAGGGAGCCAGCAAAAGGCTGGAATTATTAGCAGAAAATGACAGTACCGTAATTTTTAAGGATTTTGCACATAGCCCCTCCAAGGTGAAGGCAACCACAGATGCGGTAAAGGAACGTTACCCTGAGAAAAAGACCCTGGCTTGCCTTGAGCTTCATACCTACAGCAGTTTAAATGCTACTTTTTTGCATCATTACATACATACCCTCGACAGTGCTGATGAAGCAGTGGTTTTCTATTCGCCCCATGCAGTTCAGATCAAAAAACTGGAAGAGGTCACAAAAGAGCAAATAGCCCAGGCCTTTAAAAGAGAGGATCTTATCATTTTTACCGATCCGGGAGAATTCAGGGCATTCCTTTTTAACAAAGACCTGAAGAACACTGCTTTATTGCTGATGAGCTCAGGCGATTATGGCGGAATGAATTTTGAAGACCTGAAGGGACTGGTAAAATAGTTTATTCTTTATACCCGAATCGTTTTAACTGACGTTCATTGCTGCGCCAATCTTTGTTGACTTTGACATAAAGCTCGAGAAAGATCTTTTTTCGCAAGAATTTTTCCAGGTCTCAGCGTGCTTCAGAGCCAATGCGCTTGAGAGCCAATCCTTTATGACCAATATTAGAATGCCTTTCTGAGTATCGCGTTCTACCATGATAACCGACCGTATCCTGATGATATTGTCTTCTTCTTCAAAAGATTCAGTTTCGATTTCCACGGCATAGGCAATCTCCTTTTTGAAATTCATCAATATTTTTTCCCGGATCGATTCATTTACAAAAAAGCGTTCCGATTTATCGGTTACCTGATCTTTTGGAATATAGGCCGGAGAATCCGGAAGAAGTTCTAATCATATTTTCCAAAACAACCTGAAGGTTAAAATTGTTCAAGGCTGAGATAGGATAAATGATGGCCTTGGGTAATTTCGTTTTGCCAAAGATCCATTTGTTCTACAACTTTTTCCTGCGTCGACTGGTCAATTTTATTGATCAAAAGGATAACAGGAATTTTGCTGTGCTCGATCTTTGCAAAAAAAACAGGGTCCTCTCTAGATCGCTTTCCCCGCTTTCGATAATGTACAAAAGGATGTCTGCATCTTCGAACGCAGTTCTTACGAAATCCATCATGGAATTTTGTAGTTCGTAGGCAGGTTGTATGATTCCCGGAGTGTCAGAAAACACAATCTGGTAGTTTTCGTCATTCACTATTCCCAGAATGCGGTGTCTGGTGGTCTGTGCCTTGGAGGTGATTATAGAAAGCTTTTTCACCCACCAACCGGTTCATTAGGGTCGATTTACCAACGTTGGGATTACCAATAATATTTACAAAGCCTGCCTTATGACCCATAAAAGATTCTTTCAGGCAAAGTTAGTTTAAATTAATGAATCGCAAATCCCATGATAAGGTACAAAAAGACTGTGATTATCCCGGCAAAAAGTGCATAGGGTAACTGTGTCCTTACGTGATCGATATGGTCCGTTGCAGCTGCCATCGAGGAAATAATTGTTGTGTCTGAAATAGGGGAGCAATGATCTCCAAAAACTCCGCCGCCGAGCGTAGCCGCTATACAAAGGATCAGATTTGCATCATGAGTGGCCGCCATTGGGATAGCAATTGGCATCATAATGGCAAAGGTACCCCATGATGTTCCGGTAGAAAATGCGATAAATGCGCTTATTGTAAAAAGGATAGCAGGTAAGAGTTCCGGTGAAAGAAAATCTTTTGACCAATCGGCAACAAACTGACCCGTTCCCAACTGGTTACAGGCTTCACTTATTCCAAAAGCCAGCATCATTAATAAGGCCAATGGCATAAGTTCGCTGATTCCCTTCAGGATCAGGTCTACCATTTCTTTCATTTTCATGATACCCTGTGATCTGTATAATACCATGGCAACAAAAATTGCGGTTAAGACAGCATATAACACTGAAGAAGACCCTGAACCTTTACCGATCGCCGTAATAAAATGATCAAAAAAGCCATTGGCCTCTGTGACCGCTCCCCATCCGGTAAAAGCGAGGTTGATGGGCATCATTAAAACCATTGTTCCAAGGGGAATGACCATGTTAAGGCTCTTGCTTGTACACCTTCTTTTGGTTTTACAGAGGTGATGGCTTCAGATACCATTGGGGTGCTATTTTCATTGAGCAACATTCCGGTCTCAGGGTCCTTTTCTGCCTTGATCATTGGGCCAAAATTCCGTTCCGTAGATAATTACTGTGATAAGAAGAAGGATAGTCAGGATAGGATAAAAATTATAAATAATTGCCGACATCATGGTTGAGAAGGCATTATCTATGCCCTGTGTTATCAACAGACCCATAATAAAAGCACCCCAGGCATTAAAAGGAATTAAAATGGCAGAGGGTGCTGAACTGGAATCAGCTATATACGCCAGTTTTTCACGTGAAATCCGCAATCTGTCAAAAATCGGACGGTATAAGGTACCCACGGTAAGTGCGCAGATACTGGTTTCAACAAACAGCATCAGGCCGGTAAGCACAGCAAGTAATTGAACAACAATCCTGCTTTTTCCTTGCTTTTTCTCTTCAATTTTTTCAATAAGACGGTTTATGATATGCACAAATCCTTCAACACCTCTGGAGTATTGTATAAAAAGCAGCAATGCCCCAACAAGCGCACTGAACATAATAGTTCGCGTATTCCCGGGAGACTTAAATACATTTACCAAACCTTCAATCGTCGCGAGTGTGCCATTTAAAAAGTTCCAGTCATTCATGATCAGCCAGGCGAACCAAATACCGAAGAGTAATGCAATATATACCTGCTTTGTCCTAAGTGCCAAAATAATGGCCACTACCGGCGGAAGAATTGATAGGAAACCGTAATCCATTTTTAAGTTTTGGAATGAATTTAACTTATAAAATGTAAATAACCTAAAAAGTATACACTATTCAAAATGTTTCCAATAAAAAAGGCGGTCAGACAGATCGCCTTTTTTATTTATAGTTCCATTTTCCTTTACCAGGCCCCAACGGACTTTTATACTGCAGTCCTTTAAATCCACCGCAAGGATCATTTGCTATTTTTTGTATTTCTACCAAATAATAAAATGCTTTCCCGATTTCTTCTCCCTCAGCCGTATACCAAATGCCATTGATAAGCTCAGCATCACTTGGCGGAGCAATATATTTATACTGTATATTGTAACGGCAGTCATTTCCATCAGCATCTTTATAAATACCTTTGGTCTGGAAAGTTTCCCAGGCACCTGAACCCTGGTAATTATCAAATCCGTAATGTCTGTCAAATTCTATATCGCCATCACAATCTTTATTTGACCACCTGGCATCATTCCAGTTCATCTGCACCTGCGCATCCCTGTACGGCCAATAATGCATCATTATATAATTATTATCCAGCACTTCCGGATTATCAATTAGATAGGCTACAGAATCACCTTCATACGGCGGGAATCCGGCCTCCCCAAGGTAGAGATTGGCATAGGAACCTTTAAATTGATGGCTTTGGTAATTATATCCATAAATATCAAAACCAGTGAAGGGTTACCTACTAAATAATGCCCATTTTATAAGTTCAGAATGCCATCCTGAATGGATGCACAGTCTGCTTCTGTAATTTTCTTGTTTTCAAAGGATTTCAGCATCGGATCTTCAGAGACGGAAGCATCATTGCAGGAATAAAATGCGAAAGCGAAGACAATTAGAATTAACAAGTACTTTTTCATATTTTTTTTATGCAAATATATGTTTCCGGCAAAGGTAGGAATATCCTACAATCTATGATTGTAACCGATATCCGAACAGGCCTGTAAAGATCAGGAAACTGAGGCCAGGAACTTAAATTATCGACCTATGTTGATAAGGATTTAGTGCCACAATTCTTCGAATGTATGCTTAGTAAATTCCAAGGCAGGAACTTTCTCCAGACTTCCGGACTTAGATCCAGGCGACCCTGTTACTTTTGGTGTCAAACGCTGAAATGACCGTTTGTGCGGTAGGTTCCAGATTCATAAAACAGGAACGCAGTTTATGGCTCTCTCTTACCACCTCACCAATTACAATAATTGCCGGTGAAGATATTTTTTTCTTTTCCACCAATCCCGATATTGAACCCACAGTTCCTGCAACCACCCTTTCATAAGCAGTTGTTCCGTTTTCAATGACCGCTGCAGGAAGGCTTTCTTTTTGGTTCTCTTTGAACAGATTTATAATCTCTTTTATTTTGCTCATTCCCATCAAAATCACAACAGTAGCGGTTGATCTTGCCGCCAGGGCTATATCTTCGCTTAGCTGGCCATCCGATGTTGTGCCGGTAATTACCCAAAAACTTTCTGATACAAATCTTTTGGTAAGTGAGATACCTGCATGAGCCGGAACTGCTATCGAAGAGGAAATTCCTGAAATAACTTCAACCGGAATATTAAATTTTTCGGCATAGTCCATTTCTTCAGCGCCTCTGCCAAAGATAAACGGATCACCACCTTTTAGCCTAACCACGTGACCATGATTTATGGCATATTGAACGATCAGCGCATTGATTTCGTCCTGAGAATAGCGGTGAAGGCCCTTGCGCTTGCCCACAAAAACTTTGAGAGCCCCTGGGGCATAATCCGAGCAATTCTGTACTGACCAGAGCGTCATAGAAAACGACATCCGCAGTGCGCAAAGCCTTTATGCCCTTAAGGGTAATCAGGTCGGGATCTCCGGGACCTGCACCCACTAGTGTTAATTTCGGCTGTTTTTCAGAGATCATAGGTTAGCTCTTTTGACCGCAACTCGTAAATAGTCTGATAAAAGGAACGGGCATCAGCCAGATATTTTTCTGCAAATTCCGCCGTAGGCTCGCTATCTTTTATCTGATTGACCAGAGCAGAAAATGATGTGGCCAAGGGAATGGTTCCTTTATCGACAAATTCCTTATCAAAATCACTGACAATACCGGTTTGGGTGTTCGTCTTGATTTCAGCATCGATCAGAACGGCTTTGGCCGTGTTGATCATTGACGCATAGGCATGGTAAATGCTGTCTGCCCATTTACCAGACTGCACTGCAATTTCTGCATTTTGTATTTTTTCCTCGCTTTCAAATAACAAAGTTGCTACCAAATCTATAACCACGCCCGCACATTCGCCAACACCAATGGCGGTTACATAGGACTTATCATATCCCCAATCAATAAAATCATTCTTCTTTTAGATCACTCACATCTGTCAGGTGCTTTAACATTTGGTAAAAGTATTTCTCTGTTTTCCGGTCGTAATAATCCAGAAAGTGTTCATTTTTTTCTGCATTTTTTTCAAAATCATTCAGCAGGATTCGAAGTGCATCGGGCCCTCTTTTACTCGGTATTTTAACGACCTTGTCGGCAAATCTGCCTTTCCCATTCCCTAAAACACCACCACCCAGCAATACCTGAAGGGCTGGAGCCACCAGCTTGCCTGATTTAATTGACATGCCCTGAAATCCGATCTGGGCCATGCTGTGCTGCCCGCAGGCATTCATACAGCCGCTGATCTTGATGGTAAGCGCCTTGTTGCTGGCGTATTGCGGATATTCCGCTTTAAGCACCTTTTCCAGCTCTTTTGCGATACCGGTGCTGCTGGCAATACCTAAGTTACAGGTGTCTGTACCCGGGCAGGCCGTTATATCCTGGGTGCTGTTATAACCAGGTTCGGCAAATCCAATGTGCCATTAATTCCTGATAGAAGTAGGGCAACAGTGTCTTCTTTTATATGCCTCAATTGAATATCCTGGCGCAGCGTAAGACGCAGCTCATTTCCGGCATAATTTAGTACCAGGTCGGCGAGTGCGCGCGCCTTTGAAGAATCAAAATTTCCCAGGGAAACCTTGATCCCCACAGCATAAAGTCCTTTTTGCTTTTGTTCTGTTACATTGGTTTTCTTCCACAGCTCATAGGCAGCAGGATCAGAAATAATGACCTTCTTTTACTTTTGTTTCCGGAATTTTGATAGGATGTTCAAAAGCGCTGGTATCAATTGGATACGACTTGTGCGCCAGGGCTGTCTGTTCCTCTTTGACCAGTTGAAGAAAGTTCTCCAGACCCAGGTCATCCAAAAGGAATTTTATTCGGGCACGGGCTCTTTTTGCGCGCTCGCCTTCCCGGTCAAAAACCCGAAGCACTCCCTCAATAAAAGGAATGATCTCGTCTGCCGGAAGGAATTCATGAGCCACATCTGCATGTCGCGGCTGGGCCCCTAATCCACCGGCCAGCATGACCTTAAAGCCTTTTATTTGGACGCCTTTTTCCTGACGCATCTTGGGAATAAAGCCCAGATCGTGTAAAAAACTCAGTGCGGTATCTTTTTCTGTCGCAGAAAAAGATATTTTGAATTTTCTGCCCAGTTCCTGACAAACCGGATTTCTGAGAAAATACTGAAATACAGCATGGGCATAGGGAGAAACATCAAAAGGTTCCTCCGGATCTATCCCCGCAGTTTCTGAAGCCGTAACATTTCTTACGGTATTCCCGCATGCTTCCCGAAGGGTTACACCGTCTTTTTCCAGTTCCGCCCATAGTTCAGGGGTTCTGTCCAGACTGACATAATGGATCTGAATGTCCTGTCGTGTTGTTAATATGCAACAGACCTGTTGAGTATTCATCAGAGACATCTGCTATTCTGCGCAGTTGCTGGGCCGTAACTTTTCCATAAGGCAATTTTATCCTGATCATCTGAACTCCGGCCTGCCTTTGTCCGTAAACTCCGCGGGCAAGGCGAACACTTCTGAATCGTTCTTCATTGATCTTACCTGTTTTGAAGAGGTTCTATTTTCCTAGCCAACTCAAGGATATCCTTTTCAACCAACGGATTTTCGATTTCTGTTCTAAAACTTTTCATAGTTAAAATATTTTATAAAAAATGTCCTGATGAATCATTAAATACGAGGGGGAGAACGAATTCATCAGGACCTGATTAAAAAGAATATGTATTATATCGATCTATAGTATTGTCAAGTGGGGTGATTATGTTTAATGTTATTTTTAAAAACCGCGATACGCATTCGGCAAATGCTTATTGCAAGTGTATGCCACATTCCCTGTGCTTCACGGCTTTCGTCGGATCGAAGTACGAATCATTTTTTGGTAACCTATTTTCAATGAGGTATTGGTCAAGCTGAAAATCATCCCAGCAATAAAAAGGGCTCACCTTTAAAATGCCATCTTTGCTGTAGCTTAGTATATCTTTCGAATTTCTGTATTCTGTTTTGCCGTACCCTGATGTTTGTGAACCAGATATCAGGCTTGGTGCTCTTTTAATGCCCGTCTGAAGGGTTCCAGTTTTACGATTTCAGTAAATTGGGCATGGTTTGGGTCATCGACATCCGGAACACCAAGAGCTACATCCGTATAGGCCGAAGTTTGAAGTGGTGCATACTGATGAACATTTAATTCGAGCACATCTCTTAAGTAAATGGCATGCCTGTAGGTTTCGGGTGAGTTGTATCCTGTATCGCACCAAATCACTTTTATGTTACTATCCAGATGGTGAAAAGTATTTAGCAGCACGGCTGAATACACCCCAAAATTTGTGGTTACTAACCTGTTTTCACTCAAATCCAGCGTCCAGGTGACGATCTCTTCCGGAGATTTATCTCTTAACTTGTCGTTGATTTCACTCAGTTCAAATGCATTAAATTTTATCATGCGGCCTTTTGTATTTTAGGATCTTATCCTTCACTAAATTTTATCAAAAATATAATGTCTATCGATATAATAGGAAATGCGCAAATGTAAATATTTAATTTTTACAATTGCAATTATATTTATAAAAATATAAGGAAATATTCAAAAATAAGAATATACCTGAATTCAGGATAGGAAAGTCGTGCTAGACAAGATCTGCCAAAGTGTTGTTTTTCAATACTTCAAGGGTGCTATCCCTTACTTGTATCATCAATTTATGCACGCAGCATTTATTTTCATCCGGACAGTCGTCACATCGTTCATAAAAATTCAGACTCACACAGGGCAGCATGGCAATAGGGCCTTCAAGTACGCGGATTACATCCGTCATTGGAATATCTTCCGGATTTTTCAGCAGGTAATAGCCCCCGTCTTTGCCTTTTTTTGAACCCAAAAAACCCGCTTTGCGAAGACTCATAAAGTACTTTCCAGGAATTTGTGCGGAATATTTTCATTTTTCGCGATGGTTGCGATCTGCACGATTCTGGGATCTTTTTGCCTGGCAATATATGCAAGGGCCTTCAGACCGTATTTGGTTTTCTTTGATAGCATACAGCTAATTTACACAATTTTTTATTGAATAAAAAGCAGTATTTAAAGAATACATTGAACCTCCAATTGATTTAAGTCATTGTTGATCAATAAATTATTTTTTTTTAGAGATCAAACCTTTGGTCAGGTCATTTAACGTATTTACTTTTTCCTCAAAATCACCTTTAATTGTGTTTCTGAAAACATTGAGATTCTCCAACAGTTCATTTATATCTTCCGGAATGACCTCTTCAAAGAATTGCCTCAGGCGTTTTGCTGTTGTCGGTGATTTTCCATTGGTAGATATGGCTAATTTTAAGTTTCCCCTGGTGACGATACCGCCCATATAAAAATCGCAGTAAGTTGGTTTGTCTGCTACATTTACCAGGATATTCCTGATCCTGCAATCCATATAAACCTGAATATTAAGATCCGGATCATCCGTACATGCAATTACCAAATGTTTCGCTTCCAAAAAAACAGGGTCATAAGAGGCTTTGATTGTATTTACTTTATGCTGAAGCGCCAATGCGGCCAGTTCCGGGTGAAAGTTTTTGGCAACAACGGTTACCCTGGCATTGGGACTGGATTTTAGAAGGAAACCCAGTTTTTCAAGACCCACATTGCCAGCACCCACGATCAGCGTCTCCAGGGTGTTAACTTTTAAAAAGACAGGATATAATTCATTTTTTTCCAAGGCGACATTATTTTAAACAGACTTTTTGAATGACTTCTCATATTATAATTCTGCATTTTATGCGATGATAATTCTATAGATCAGCCCATTTTTTTTCAAATATAGGAAGGATTGGCTTCCCATAGAATCTTAAGCGAAACTTTTAAGCAAGATCTCAGAATTTCTTTTTTGATTTATCGCTTTTCCTTAGATGCGTTTTATGAGAAAAATAATTGACGGAGGCTGAATAAAAAAACCTCAGCATTTAAAAAATACTGAGGTTTTGAAGTAGCGGGAACAGGACTCGAACCTGTGACCTTTGGGTTATGAGCCCAACGAGCTACCTACTGCTCTATCCCGCGATTTGGATGGCAAAGATACGAAATATATGTATCACTAAGCAAATATTTTTAAACAAAAAAAGTCAGCTTTATTACAGCTGACTTTCAATGGGTTAATCAAAGAAGCGTTTCTAGCGGTTCATAGACATTAAGAATTCTTCATTGTTTTTAGTATATTTTATTTTTTCACTGACAAATTCCATTGCCTCTATGGGGTTCATATCGGCCAAAAATTTCCTGAAGATCCACATGCGCTGGATGGTATTTTCGTCCAGCAGGAGATCATCCCTTCTTGTACTTGATTTAACGAGATCAATGGCCGGGAATATGCGTCTGTTGGAAATATTTCTATCCAGTTGCAATTCCATATTTCCTGTACCTTTAAATTCTTCAAAAATCACCTCATCCATCTTGGAGCCGGTTTCAGTAAGTGCGGTGGCAATGATGGTCAGGGAACCTCCGTTCTCTATGTTTCTCGCAGCACCAAAAAAACGTTTTGGCTTGTGCAGGGCATTGGCATCAATACCACCTGACAGGATCTTGCCTGAGGCAGGGGCTACTGTATTGTATGCCCTGGCCAGCCTGGTGATGGAATCGAGCAATATAACCACATCATGACCACATTCAACCAGGCGCTTGGCCTTATCCAATACGATATTAGCAACTTTTACATGTTTGTCGGCAGATTCATCAAAGGTAGAGGCTATAACTTCTCCTCTAACACTTCGCTGCATATCGGTAACCTCCTCAGGACGTTCGTCAATCAGCAGGATGATCTGGTAAACTTCAGGATGATTTGCTGCAATTGCGTTGGCGATATCCTTTAACAGGATGGTCTTACCCGTTTTGGGTTGTGCTACAATCATACCTCTTTGGCCTTTTCCTATAGGTGAAAACAGGTCAATAATTCTTGTAGAAATGGAACTTTGCTTTTCAGCAATATTGAATTTTTCAGTTGGAAATAAAGGGGTAAGGTGCTCAAAGGAAACCCTGTCCCTAACAATGCTCGGGTTCAGACCATTAATCAAAAAGACCCTGATCAGCGGAAAATATTTTTCACCTTCTTTGGGAGGCCTTACGTTTCCGCGGACAGTATCTCCTGTTTTTAAGCCGAATAACTTAATTTGCGACTGAGAGACATAGATATCATCCGGTGAGGATAAATAATTATAATCAGAGGATCTAAGGAAACCGTAACCATCAGGCATGATCTCCAGCACACCTTCACTTTCTATGATCCCATCAAATTCAAAATCAGGATCGCGGTATTTGTTGCGATTCTTGAAATCTACATTGGGATTTTTTTGTTTTTGCTCGTTGTTTTGGTTGGCAGGATGTGGATGTTTATGCTCTTTCTTTTCCGGATGTCTTTGTTCTTTTGATTCCTGATGTCTGGGTAATGGAACCTCCTGTATTCTTTCTGTGATTCTTTTTTCACCATTCTCCTGAATGGACTCCTGAGGAATGAAAGGAGCAGTTTCTGTTTCATGAACCAAAGGAAGGACCTGCTCACTTTCATATACCGGTTCATCCATTTCAGGCTCAATCTCCTCTAATTTCGGAATATCCAGCCTGGGCATTTTTTCTCTAAAAAAAGGCTTTGGTTCAGAAAAGAGTGATTTTTGGTTGCCATTTGGCTTTGAGATTCGCGCTCTTTTTTGCTTTACCTGATTTTCTTCAGGTGACTTATTTTGTTGCTGATTCGCTGCCTGAATTCCGAGAATCTGGTCAATTAATTCTGTTTTTTTTAGTTGCTTGAATTTTTGGATTTCAAGCGCTTGTGCAATTTCTTGTAACTCTAAAAGCTTTTTGTCTTTGAGCTCTTCGATTTCAAACCTCATATGTGTAGTTGTTAGGTAATAATCTGTGCAATAAACTTCCGTAGGGGAAAATTAGAATATTTTGAATTTTTTTGAAAAAGAAAACTTGTAAGTTGAAGAAAATTACAATATTTTTCGATTTGATGTCGCAATATTACAAAATAAATTTTAAATCAGGTATTTTATTCTAAAAAAGATTAGCGTATTTTTGCCGTTCAAAACAAATTGAATGATCCAGAGAGTTCAGTCCTTGTATCTCATTTTGGCTGCGATCGTATCCGGCTTGCTGGTTTTCGTTTTTCCTTTCTATATATATAATGGAGAAATGACAGGAATTAAGCAGGCATTCATTGCTGATAGTCTCTATCTCAAAATCGATTGCCTGGCTGTTTATGACTTCAGCGGCCTCTCTCACTGGTCTCACTGGTTTTGTTTAAGAATAGAAATACACAAATCGCGATCAACCGATTTAATATAATATTAAACTTTTTTTTATTGGGACTTATTGTTTATCAGCTGCTAACATTATCTGGAGAAACTTCGGTTTCTGAGAAGGGTATTGGTGCATTCTTACCTTTGGTTGTTGTGGTGCTTTTATCTTTGGGCACCAAAGCGATTCTGAAGGATGAAAAACTTGTAAAATCTGCAGATCGATTGCGGTAATTCTTAAAATCTTAGTTATAGTGTGTGTGCGGCTCATAGGCGGTTTTTTTTATGAATTTTAGTTGCATAAAACACTGGTTTTTTATATATTTATATCTGATATACAGCTATTTATATATGAATTTCAAACATTATAACCAACGTCAAACCACGCTTTTACCATATTCTTTTGACGATTTTATTTCCCAGAAACATCCGGTTCGAGTAGTTGACCAAGTAGTTGAGTCAATAAATATTCAGCCGTTGCTAAGAGCATACAGCAAAGAAGGTAATCCGGCATATCACCCAAAAATGTTGCTAAAAGTAATGTTGTATGCTTATATGACTAACACATATTCTTCAAGAAAAATTGAATTAGCCATTAGAGAAAATATCAATTTTATGTGGTTAACCGGAATGACTGTTGTGGACCACAATACCATTAATCGATTTAGAAGTGATAAATTAAAAGATAGTTTTAAAGAGATTTTCAAACAAGTAGTATTGATGTTAGCCTCTGAAGGATTTATTTCGTTGAAACAAATTTATACCGATGGCACAAAGATAGAAGCACAAGCAGGTAGATACACCTTTGTTTGGGGCAATAGCATCAAGACAAACAAAGCCAAGATGCTTACCCAATTGGAAGCGTTGTGGAATTATGCACAGAGCATCTCCGGTGATGACGATCCAAATCCAGAACCGCCAGAGTTCAAGGAAATCAGTAAAGAAGTTATCCAAAAAACTGTTGAGCAAATAGATGCTAAACTATCGGGTAACGAAAAAGCTTCATCAAAATCCAAAGCAAAACTTCGTTATATCAAACAAAGCTTTGAAAAAAATCTTCAAAAATATGAAGAACAAGAAGCTATTTTAGGGACACGAAACTCCTACAGTAAAACTGATACTGACGCTACCTTTATGCGTATGAAAGAAGATCATATGCTCAACGGTCAGCTTAAACCAGGATACAACGCACAAATATCAACCGAGAATCAAATCATAGTCAATTACACTTTACACCAAAACCCAACGGACACCAAAACCTTAAAACCACATTTAGAAAATTTTGAGCAAACCTATGGAGAAGAAGTTTTTCAAGAACTAGAAGACATCACTGCTGATGCAGGTTATGGAAGTGAAGAAAACTACGACTATCTGGAGCAACAAGGTTTAACTCCATATGTGAAATACAACACTTTTGATAAAGAACAAGACAAGAATTATCAAAACAAGCACAAACCATTTAGCAAAGAAAATCTTCATTACAACCAACAAGAAGATTACTATGTATGTCCAATGGGACAAAGAATGCGCAAAACTCATCAAAGTATAAAGGTTACCGAAGCCGGATATGTACAACATCTATCACATTACCAAGCCAAAAATTGTGAAGGTTGCCCAATAAGAGGACGATGTTTTAAGGGAAAGGGGAATCGAAGTATAGAAAGAAACCACAACCTGGAGCGACACAAACAAAAAATTAGAGAATTACTTCAAAGCCAAACAGGAATACAAAAAAGAAAACAACGCACTGCCGATGTAGAACCTGTATTTGCTCAACTCAAACACAACCATAATTTTAGACGATTTTCTTTAAAAGGAATCGAAAAAACAGAATTAGAGTTCGGTTTAATGGCCTTAGCACACAACCTAAGAAAGAAAATTGCAGCTTAAAGGCAATTTTTTCCAAATCTAAAAATCATAAAATCAACAACAAATCTGCAATCAAATAAAAAACCGCCTCAATTTATGGTATTGAGACAGCCTTTTTTTTTGCCGGGATTTGATCTAAAGGTTTTCAGGTATTTTTAAAAATCCATTTTTCCTCTATTGCACAGACCATTCTTCCGACATATATTTGTCATGTAATTAAAAGTAAAACGTTCATTACAATATCATTCTTCTTTGGAAGAATAAAAAAAGGGGGGAGAAAGGAGAGGAGAGATTAATAATCCTGTAAGATTTTATAATCCACTCTCCTTACTTTAAAATACGTTCAGATTACAAAGGAAAAAAATTGCTATAAAATTCCACACAAAGACATTTTGAATCAAAGTTTCTCTTTTGAAGATTATTTTGTATAATTTTCATGATTCACTTCAATAATCAGTTGAAGAAAAATACAGGGGAGATAGGAGAGAAGCGAACATAGTTTCGAAAGATTAGCTATTATACAAATAGCTTCTCTCCTTACTATTTTAATTTTGATTACTACGGGAAAAATTGCATTCAATTCCATTAAAAAATATAAATCCGCTCAGGTAAAAATACAGGGGAGAAAGGAGAGAAGTGAACATAGTTTCAAATCGATTAGCTAAGATTACAAATAGCTTCTCTCCTTACTATTAAAATCCGTCCAAAAAAAAATAACCTTCTTTGGGGGAAGGTTATTTTGGGGGGAGAAAGGAATAAGGGAGATAGAGAGAAGTGAAAAAAACTTCGTAATTACAAATAACCGCTCTCTATACTATACTATAAACATATGAACTATTAAAACTATAAAGCGAAAATAGTAAATAAAATTGAATATAAATAAAAATTCGCAATCAATTTGCAATAATAATTTATAAATAGCTGATTGTAAGTAAAATAAAGTAAATAGTAATTTAAATTTTGAATGTTTGATTATTTTTTTTCTACCTTTGAACCGTGAATATCATGGTTTTTAGGTAGAAAAATCATGGTTTCTGGGTAGTTTTAAATATCCATGTTTTCCCTATTGACATCCATGTTAATAGCGATTACATTTGGAATGTCATTAATTTGGCGGAAACCAATTTTTACATTCAACTTTAAATTATTTACTTATGAAAAAAATTACTTTAACAATTGCATTTGCCCTAGGCCTGGTATTGGCTTCCTTTACAGGTAATTACAGTGGTATCAAATCTACAGTGTTGGATGATATCGATGGAACATTGCTGAAAACACCTGCGGTTATTGAAAATAACAATGGTGCTGTGACAGTTACTTTTGATGTAGACAAGAACGTGATCGTTTCAAAAAGCATTGATCGGAGATTCTAACGAAATCTTTTTGTTTGAAAATGGCAATGCCAATGAAGCAAAAACAGTTACTCTTGACCTGCAACCGGTAAATGGTAAGGTAGTTACCGTATTTAACAACATTTATGAGAGCAATTACGATGTTGCTGCCATGGAAGGATTATCAGTAGTCGCTTTGGTACCTGATAAAAAACCTGCTGGGGTGATGATTTGGGACTAATACAATATTTTTTAAGTTAGCGTTATAATATCAAAATCCGGGGGGAACACAAATCGGATTTTTTTATACTTTTATTAACGCCCCTCATGGATACTCATATTACGATTCACATAGCCGATGACCACCAGATCTTGATAGACGGGATCATTGCAGTGCTCTCCACAGAAAAAAATCTTGAAGTAATTGGTTATTCCCTGAACGGACTTGAGGTAGTTGACCGGTTTACCAAAAACCACGCCGATGTGTTAATTCTCGATATCAATATGCCATGAATTGGATGGGATCAGTGTTTTAAAGGTTCTGGAGACCAAAGACCAAAAACCGAAGATCATTGTGCTTTCGAGTTATGACGATATAAAACTTGTCAAAGAAGTGCTTCAGATGGGTGCCCAGGGGTTCGTTCCTAAAAAATCTGCCGGCCAGCATATAGTAAATGCAGTAAAAAAGGTGGCGAATGACGAACAGTATTTTACAGACGATATAAAAGAAAAAATGATGCAGACCCTGCTGAACCGCCCTATTAAAGAGAAGGGCAGTCAGGACGGGGTGCTAATCACGTCTCTCACCAAAAGGGAAAGAGAGATATTAAAATATGTAGCGCAACAATACAGTACCCGCGAAATTGCAGATGAATTGCATATCAGCGAAAGCACTTGTTGAGACACACCGGAAAAATCTTATGCAAAAATTAAAAGTTAAAAATAGTGTTGGATTGGCTATATTTGCCTTAAAGAATGAAGTCATTTGAATACTTTTCATGGGCAAAAACTACTGTTCAACTCTTTGTTTTCTAACTCTAAAGACAATTCTATTTTGTCTTTTTTTATTTGCATTTAATCCAGGTTTCAGTCAGGAAACTTCCAACAGGGACGCGTATATTCAAAAAAACTAAAGACAGCAGACTCATTGCTGGTCAATAAAAAATACGATGAGGCTTTAACACTCATCAAAAACCTCGAGAACACCTTTACTTTTTCTGATTCTGATCCCGACAAACTGAATATAGATTATACCTATGTCCAGATCCTTTATGAAAGCGGAAACAAACAAAAAGCACTGGAAACAGCCCTAAAGAATGTAGAGAAATTAAAAATACAGAATTATCAGGAGCTCTACATTGAATATATTAATTTTCTCTCCAAAGTTTTTGCCGAATCTCAGAATTTTGATAAGGCCATCTTATACAACAGACAGGCACTACAACTTAGCTAAAAAAATAGAGATACTCTAAATACGCTCAAAGTGCCTTGTGCGGTTAGGGACTTTTTATTATACCAATGACAAATTGGATAGCGCCAAGATCTTTTTCAGGGAAGCGACTCGGTTTCCAGTGAATAAAGAAAATGAACAGCGCATCTCAAATGCTTATAACAATATGGGGGTGATCGCTCAGGTGGAAGATAATTACGACCTGGCCAAGGGCTATGCAAGGGAGGCACTCGCAATAAAGAAAAAGTAGGAGACACTTTAGGAATAGCATACCTTACTGCCAATCTCGGGTAATCTTTACCATTTTGAAAGAAATTACCCCGAAGCAATAAAAAATTATAAGGAAGCCATTTTGTCATTAAAATGGGATTCTACATTTGCAACAAAAGTCATAAAAAGAACAATTTATGAGAACCTCGTCTATTTCCTATGACTCTCTTAAAAATTACAGTTTGGCTTATGATAACCTCCGAAAAAGTTATAATTTGTATGAAGTCATTAATAAAGAGAGCCTGTCCGAAAGCCTGGCAGAAGTAGAAGCAAAGTACAATGTTGAGGTGCAGGAGCATCAGACGGAAATTCAAAAGAATAAGGCTTTACGTGCAAGGATATTGTTTTACAGTCTTTCTTTTTAAACCCTGGCATCCATAATTTTAGGAGTAATTTTCTACAAAAACTACAAACTGAAACAGAGAAACAGGTTGGAATTGATTGAAAACGAGAGTCAGCTTCGGGTGATCAACGCGACCATTGATGCGAAGGAAAAGGAGAGAAGAAATATTGCAGCGATCCTGCACGACAGTGTAAGTGCCTTGCTTTCATCAGCCAATTTGCATCTGCAGGCTGTGCTCCCTAAATTTAAAAACGAAATACCTCCTGAAATTACCAAGGCACAGAGTATTATTGATGAGGCCTCCATTAAGATCAGGGATTTGTCGCACCAGCTCATTTCATCGGTGCTTATGAAATTTGGTCTGGCAATGGCTGTACAGGACCTATGTCAGAAGTACACCAATTCAAAACTGGAATTTGCCAGTTATGACAAGGGAATCAAAAGGTACAACCAGAAATTCGAGATCAAGATCTATAATATTATTGAGGAGCTGGTTAACAATATTTTAAAGCACAGCAAAGCCAAAAATGCTTCGATCACATTGGCGGAAAGATCCGGTGACCAGTTGGTGATTCAGATCATTGATGACGGAGAAGGATTTGATCTTAAAAAGGCAAAGGAAAAGAATGGGCTCGGACTCAGTCATATTGAATCGAGAATAAAATATATGCGCGGTGTTTTTAATATCAATACTAAAAAAGGTGAAGGTACCAGCATTTATATAGCAGTTCCTATTTATACCAAGGAAGACGAAACCTTCGATTTATAGCGATTTTTTCATCTCGATTATTTCCAGATTTTTTATGTTTTCACCCTCAATCTCAAATCGCAGCATGGTTCTGATTTGATGAAATCCCTGCATTCCAGCAGCGCCGGGATTCATATGCAGCATTTTGTACTGCGCATCGTATTGCACTTTAAGAATATGCGAATGCCCGCAAATAAATAGGCCGGGTTTTATTTCAGCCAGAGCCTCTTTTACACGGGGATTGTATTTCTTTGGATAACCACCTATATGTGTAATCCAAATTTTTACTTTCTCTACAGTGAAAATTTCATCCAGTTTCCAAACCTTTCTTATCTCCTGATCATCAATATTTCCGTAAACCGCCCTTATCGGTTTCCATTTGCTAATTTCATCTGTGACATTCAAACTCCCTATATCGCCAGCATGCCATACTTCATCGGCAAGCTTGCAGTAAGCCAAAATTTTTTCATCAATATACCCGTGCGTATCAGAAAGCAGCAAAATTTTTTTGGCCATTAAATTTTTAGAATTAAGTTTATCTTTGTGACTCAGCAAATTTACATTTTTTGAGGTACTTTATTGAATTATCATATAATGGCACTGCCTATCACGGATGGCAAAAACAACCCAATGCCCGTTCGGTGCAGGAGGTCATAGAAAATGCCTTGCGTGATTTGCTTTCAGAAGAAATAGTATTGATGGGCTGTGGCCGAACAGATACAGGAGTGCATGCAGAACAGTACTTCGCACATTTTGATTGCACATGCGTTTTAAAGGAAGGAATTTGCTATACAGACTCAATGCCTATTTGCCTAAGGATATTGCTGTTCATGGCCTTTTTGAGGTGCAAGACCTGGCCCACACGAGATTCGATGCCCTTTCCCGAACATACGAATACCGGATTTCGTTGAAAAAAAATCCCTTTACAACCAAAACTACCCTGCAAATACCGTATCAAAAAATCGATGTATCTTTGATGAATGAGGCAGCCACTGAACTTTTAAAGCACCACAATTTTAAATGCTTTTCCCGGACTGGAACTGATGTAAAAACATTTGATTGTGCAATCAGTGAAGCATACTGGAAACAGAAAGATGAAATGCTGGTCTTTACGGTCACCGCCGACCGGTTTCTCAGGAATATGGTCAGGGCTATGGTTGGCACCCTATTGGAGATAGGCATGAACAAAAGAGCTGCAGGTGACCTAAAAAGAATAATTGAAAGTCAGTCAAGAGAAAATGCAGGTGCCTCAGTGAAAGCACATGGTTTGTTTTTAACGAAAATCACGTATCCATACAAATTACAGATAATTACTGAGTAATGGAAGAAAAAAAAGAAAAAATAACCGGTAAAGTATTTGACTATCAGGTTTTTGCGAAAATAATGCAGTATGCAAAGAAATATAAACTGCAGTTCGTAATTTCTGTAGTTACCGTTATTTTACTTGCAGTTTTTTCTGCAATTACCCCATTGCTGATCAAGGAGATCGTTGATACCCACATCGCCGGTAAAGACGCAAAATTGTTGCTTTGGAATGCCGTTCTTATGCTTGCAGTTTTACTCGCTGAAGTCATCTTGCAATTGATGTTCATTTATTACGCCAACTGGCTGGGACAACATGTGGTCAAGGATATGCGCATCCGGTTATTCAGTCATTTATTGAAGTTTAAAATGAAGTTCTTCAATAAGCAACCTGTTGGAAAATTGGTTACCCGTGTGGTTTCGGATATAGAAACCATTGAAAGTATATTCAGCCAGGGATTGTTTACGATCATTAGTGATCTCCTGAAAATGGCAGTAATTGCGGGTGTAATGCTCTGGGTGAACTGGCATCTCGCGCTGATTGTCTTTGGTGTGCTGCCCATACTTATTTATGCGACCAAGGTCTTTCAGAAAGCAATGAAATTTGCTTTTCAGGATGTGAGAACGGAAGTGGCCAATTTAAATACTTTTGTGCAGGAAAGGATTACCGGCATGTCGATTATACAACTCTTTACAAGAGAAAAAATTGAATATGAAAACTTTAAGGAAATCAATGATAAACACAAGAAGGCCTGGATACGAACTGTCTGGTATAACTCCGTTTTCTTTCCTATAGCAGAAGTTTTGCCTTTTATAGCAACCGGTTTAATCGTATGGTATGGAGGGATGCAGGCAGCTACAACCAGTTCAATTAAGGTTGGTGAAATCATCAGTTTTATTATGATGATCAACATGTTGTTCCGACCATTACGCCAAATCGCAGATAAATTCACCGCCTTACAAATGGGTATGGTTTCTGCTGACCGGGTCTTTGACGTTTTGGAAAGTAATGAACAAGAGCCGGATTCAGGAACAGTTGTTAAGCCTCATATTGATGGAAAAATTACCATCAAGGACCTCCATTTCAGCTATTTGCCCGGGGAGGAGGTTTTGAAGGGCATTGATCTGGAAGTCAGGCCAGGAGAAACAGTAGCATTTGTTGGAGCTACCGGAGCAGGAAAATCTACTATTATCAATCTTTTAAACAGGTTTTATCCCGTTGAAAACGGATCCATAGAGATCGATGACATACCTATTAACGACTACAAACTTCATGAGCTTAGGGAACATATAGCAGTGGTTTTACAGTCGGTGTTTCTATTTTCAGACACAGTCTTTAACAATATCACCCTAAAAGATCCGAATATTTCCAGAGAAGATGTGATCAGGGTGGCGAAGGAGATTGGCATCCATGATTTTATAATGACCTTACCGGGCGGGTATGATTATAATGTGAAAGAGCGGGGCATCATGCTTTCTTCAGGACAAAGGCAACTGATTGCATTTTTGAGGGCCTCTGTGAGCAACCCGAGTATTTTGATCCTTGATGAAGCAACTTCCTCCATCGATGCGAAATCCGAGTTTCTGATTCAGGAAGCTACAGAAAAAATTACCAAAAATCGTACTTCCATCATTATAGCCCACCGTTTGGCAACGATCAAGAATGCGGATAAAATCGTGGTGATGGATAAGGGCAGGATTGTTGAACAGGGAACACATAGCGAATTACTGGCCAAAGAAGGTTATTACAGCAATCTTTACAACATTCAGTTTCTTCAGAAAAAGGCCAGTTAAACAAGGATTGGCAAATATTAGTAGATAAGATCTTCCTTGATGATCTCGGCGAGGTCTTCTGTATCTTCAAACAATACAAATACCCCATTGTTCACATAAGAGACCTGACCAGACTCTTCTGATACGATAAGGGCGAGGGCGTCCGTTCTCGTTGTAATGCCAAGAGCCGCGCGGTGTCTTAATCCGAAGTGAGATGGAATTTCAATGGAATTGTCTATGGGCAGAATGACCCTTGTTGCAGTGATATAATCATTTTCCACAACAACAGCGCCGTCGTGAAGCGGACTGTTCTTATAAAAAATACTCTTTAAAATGGGTTTGTTGACCCTGATTTGCTGGGCATCCCCGGTCAGTTTGACAAAATCAAGGTTATTGCTTCTGCTAATCACAATTAAAACCCCTGTTTTGATTCTGGACATATCTTCACAAAAAGACACGATCTCATTTATTTCATTATTCAGCTGCAGGGAATCGGGCTTTAAGAAATTAAATTTTTTCAAAAAACTTTTTTTTGTCGCGAAATTGGTTAGACCCGATCATCAACAGGAATTTTCGGATTTCCTGTTGAAATACGATGAGCAAGGCAATCATTCCACCACCTAAAAAATTGCCGAGTATATCGCTCAGCAAACTCATTTGCAGCATTTGCGTAATCTTCCAGATGAGGTAAATAAAAGCGATGCCCAGGAAAATATTGAAAGCCGCAGTGCCCCGCATCACTTTGTAGAGATAAAAAAGCAATACAGCTACAAGTACTATATCAAGTATGTCAAAAAAACCAAGATCCAAAAAATCAAACAGTTCCAAAATTATATAGTTTTTGTAAATGTAATCATTATCATTATTTTTTTGAGTAGATAATTTCGGTGTTGTCCACAGAAACCTTGAGTACTTGCAACAGTGATTTCGTATGCAGGTATTGATCATAGGTCAGGTTTTCACAAAACCTAAGGGCAAGCGGTACGGTATTCGCAGAATCAGCAACCAGCTCCTTCAGTTCAACTTCAAGTTCCGGCAGGGGATAGGTGCTGTTTTTTAATACAAAACGCTCATCGCAAATATCGAGCGTGTTGTTTCCTGCGGAATCAGACAATGAGGCAATATTTTCCATAAAATACTGGGTATCTGTGAAATCAACCAGGTGCATAGGTTTTATGTGCCGGATCTGCATAGCTGAAATAGTTTTTCATTCCTTCTTTAGTATGAATGGATTTTTCCTTAAGCTTATTCTGGATTGCAATCAAATCAGGAAGGATGTGTTTCAGCTGCAGCTTTTTATCGATATGGAAGATCAGATGGGTATTTGCTATTTTGTTCCGGCTGTTCACAGAAGCGACGGTATCTCCATCGTTGATCTTAAAAAAGAACCAGATATTTGAGGTATTGTAAACCCCCGTAATGCCCTTATTTGGAATTACCGGTAAAGTTACTTTTTCCTCGGTACAGGAAAGCAGCAGCACAAAGAAAAAAAATAAACTTCTATACATAAGCCTGTGTTATTTGAATTGTCTCAACCGCTTCTTTTACGTCATGCACGCGCAGTATATTACTGCCTTTAAGCAAGGGCTATAGTATTGGCAGCTGTTGTGCCATTCAGGGCTTGTTCCGGACTGGTTTTGATTATCTTGTATACCATAGATTTCCTCGAGATGCCTGTTAAAATGGGAACTCCAAGTATTTGAAAAACTTCCAGCTTTCTCAGAAGGGTATAATTCTGTTCCTGAGATTTGCCAAATCCGAAACCTACATCAATAATTAGGTCATTGATGTGCAATTCCCTTAAATCACTGATTTTTTTTGAAAAAAAATAGACAAGATCGGTTATCAGATCCTCATATTGGGTCATTTTTTGCATGGTTTCAGGTGTTCCGGGCATATGCATAGCCACATAAGGTACCTGCAGCGCGGCAATGGTATTGAACATATTTGTATCAAGATTTCCGGCAGAAATATCATTGATCATGCAGGCGCCCAGTCCTATGGCCTTTGCTGCCAGTCCGCTTCTGAATGTATCAACAGAAATAAGTGTTTCCGGAAAGTGCTTTAAAATGGATTCCAGAGCAGGCAAAACCCTGGTCTCTTCCTCTTTTTCACTAATATGGTCGGCTCCTGGTCTGGAAGAATATCCGCCCAGATCAATGAATGTAGCACCTTCAATAATCATTTTTTCCGCCTGTGTAAGTATTTTTTTTTCATCGCTGTATTTTCCACCGTCAAAAAAAGAATCTGGCGTAAGGTTAATGATACCCATCACTCTGGGAATACTCAGGTCAATTAATTTGCCTTTACAGTTTATCGTTAACATGCGCATTGGTTTTGGTTTGTCTTCCGGCTTCGACTATTTTACTGTGACCTGATGGCCTGTAGCCCTCCATTTTTATAAATAAGTCGTCAACCGATTCACTGACAAGCAGCATGGCCTTATTTTCAGGATGTAGAAATCCTTCACGCACCATCAGCTCAAGCTGGGTGAGCATGGGGTTGAAAAATCCGTTAATATTCAGGATACCAACAGGTTTTTTTTCAATAGCCAATTGTCCAAGGGTGAGGGCTTCAAATAATTCGTCCAGCGTGCCGAAACCTCCGGGCAAGGCAATGTAGCCGCCTACCAGCTTGCTGATTTTTACTTTTCTTTTCGACATTTTCCTGGTTACAATCATTTGTGTAATCTTTTTGTGGGCCACTTCTTCATGCCGCAGTAAATTGGGGATTACACCGATTACCTTCTCCTTGTTGTTCCATAATGGTATCAGCCAGCACCCCCATGAGTCCAACCTTTCCTCCTCCGTAAACCAGCCCTATATTATGCATAACCAAATATGTGCCGAGTAAAACCGCAGTTTTTCTGTAAATTTCATTATGCCCGCTACTTGACCCGCAAAAAACTGCAATTCGTTTCATTTAAATATATTTATTTCTACTTTATATGTCGCAGGCCCGCCTGTACCGCCGGCAGGGAAAGCCCATAATCATCCTCCTGTCTTTCATTTTATAGTAATTTTTTTTCAAAGGTATTCTAATAGACAAACCCGCAGCCGAAATAACGCTCGGTAGTATGATACTCCTTTTTGGAATCCTATTCACAGGTCTGTTTCATTATTTATATTTACAGTTCAAAGAGTAAAAATAAGCAATAACCTATTTAATTTGCCAGATTTTTATAAATTCGTTCCCTGATAAAATTGCCAACAGCAACCAAAATTCAAATTATGCAAAAAACATCAGAACAATATGATTTGGTCATACAGGCTTGTCGTGATCTTTTTGTGCATAAAATGAAAGATTATGGGAGTGCCTGGAGAATCTTGCGATTGCCGTCATTAACTGATCAGATCTTTATTAAGGCGCAAAGGATCAGACAGCTTCAGGAATCAGGTACCAGGAAGGTTGAAGAAGACGAAAGACCTGAGTTTGTAGGGATTGTCAATTATAGTATTATGGCACTCATTCAATTGGAAAAGGGTGTTTCTGATAAGCCGGATATGGATATGAAGGAAGCGGTAAAGTTTTACGACAAGCATGTGGCCCTAACAAAAAAGTTAATGGAAGATAAGAACCATGATTATGGAGAAGCCTGGCGTGAGATGAGGCTCAGCTCTTTAACTGACCTGATTCTGCAGAAATTACTGCGAATCAAACAAATAGAAGACAATGCAGGCAAAACGCTCGTTTCTGAAGGGATTGGAGCCAATTACCAGGACATGATCAATTATGCAGTTTTTGCCCTGATATTAATCTCAGAAAACGAAGCTGATTAAATTTAATTTTAAGAAAAATGCATGTTTAAACTTACACAAATTGTCAGGATACTCGTATCAGTGACCTTTATTTTCTCAGGATTTGTAAAGCTTGTCGACCCAATTGGTTCGGCCTATAAATTTCAGGATTACTTTGCTCCCTCTGTATTGAACCTGGAATTTTTAGTTCCCTATGCATTGCCTTTGGCTATTGTCCTCATTCTTACCGAGACCATGCTTGGTGTGATGCTTCTGCTTGGTGTATTTCCAAAATTTACGGTATGGAGCTTGTTTTTACTAACCCTGTTCTTTCTGTTTTTAACCTGGTATTCAGCTTATTATGATAAAGTAACAGATTGTGGCTGCTTTGGAGATGCCATTCATTTAAGCCCATGGGCAACTTTTTACAAAAATGTTGTTTTGATGGCGATGGTAATTTTTTTGATCTTTTATACTGATTATATCAATCCTCCGCTCGCACCTACTTTTGTTGGCGGCTTATCCATCGTGTTGCTTCTGATTTTTTCAGGCATGATCAGGAATGTATTAAGGCACTTGCCTTTAATTGATTTTATGCCCTATGCGAAAGGTAAAAATATTCAGGAAGGCATGAGTACTCCTGAAGATGCTCCAAAATGGGTCTATGAGGATACCTGGATCTACGAGGTAAATGGCGTTGAAAAGGAGTACAGTACAGAAGAAAAACCCTGGACCATTGAGGGAGCAAATTTTATAGACAGAAAAACAAAAGTTGTAACCGAAGGGTATACGCCGCCTATTCATGATTTTACCATGGAGTTGAACGGAGAAGATATCAAGGATCAATTGCTGCAGGAGGAAAAGCTCATACTTGTGGTTATGTACGACATGAGAAAATCGAGTGAAAAAGGGCTGAAAAGAGTAAAAAAGTTCACCGATAAAGCCATGCTGAACGGTTATCACGTTTACGCATTTTCTGCTTCCTCACCAGAGGATTTTGCCATCATGAAAGAAAAATACCAATGGGATTTTGACCTGCTTTTTTGTGATGAGACAACACTAAAAACGATCATTAGAGGCAATCCGGGCATCGTTTTGTTGAACAAAGGCACCGTCGAAGGCAAATGGAACTGGAGAGATTTTAAAGACATAGAATTAAAGGCTGTTCCTTATGAAGGCTTTTGATCCAAAGCATGGTCCCAAGGCGGTCAACACCTCCCGCGCGCAGCGCCCCGGCCCCCGACCCCACAAAGCACGGAAACAAAAACGATCATGAGGAATCCGGGATGTTTTTTGAACAAAGGACCGTCGAAGGAAATGGAACTGGAGAGATTTTAAAGACATAGAATTAAAGGCTGTTCTTTATGAAGGATTTTGATCCAAAGCATGGTCTCCAATAGTTTTTTGCGGTTCTAACAACCTTAATTACTTCTTTTTGTAATTTTTTACACCTGCTACTACTAAGAGATCCAGATGGTTTTCACTCGAGGGATGGGACAGGAGCACTTATGATTATAGGCGCAATAGGGGTTGTAAGCCCTGTTAAAATCGATAGTGATCAATTCTTCCTTTGGAATTTTCAAATCGATGAACCTGCCTCCGCCATAGGAGCTGCTTCCATTGGTCTTGTCAGTAAACGGTAAAAAAAGATAATCCTGCATATCGCCTTCAGCCATCAAATTTTCATTTTGATACAGGTTCAGCACATATTTTTTCCTTTCAGTTCAAAACTTGCTTTGGCATAGGTTCGGTAAACCGGAAGCCTGTCGGTGGTAGTTTTCATTTTAAATGATACAGGATCTTTAACCAGTTCAATTTTTGCGATTACAATAAAAGAGGTGTCAATGGGAAAAAAATCCAAGGAGGTAAATGAGTTCCTGTCTTCTTCGGTTAATGGACTTTCTTTTTCATCTTTAAACTCGCTGTTCAATTTCTTTTGAAAATCCTGCACATCCTTTACGCGGTGGCTTTGTGCAGTTGGCACCTATTGCGATTAGCAGAAATACGAAAATTATTTTTTTCATGGGAAGCATTTGATCAAAGATAAATATTATTGCAGGAATCAAAGGATAAAAAATTAATTTGTACAGACCCTTTGCATGTATATTGTTTTCTATCTTTAGCAAATGTTAAACAGACTTATAGCACCCTATGCCGGATTTTCCCCGGAAGTTTGGTTCCTTGCCCTTATCACCTTTGTCAACAGAGCAGGTGCAATGGTGATACCTTTTCTCTCTCTTTATTTGGTCAAGGACCTGCATTTTTCGCTTTCACAGGTGGGCTGGATCATGAGTTGTTTCGGAGTGGGTTCCCTGCTGGGGGTGTACCTTGGGAGGTATTTTAGCAGATAAGACAGGTTATTACCGGGTTATGTATGCCAGTTTGTTTCTCAGTGGTATCGTTTTTCTGGTAATACAATTTTTTGAGAGTTTTCTTTCCGTCTGTATAGGTTTTTTTGCACTTTCGCTGGTGGCTGATGCCTTTAAGCCGGCGCTATGGGTTTCTCTTGGCGCGCATAGCAAAGAGGAAAACAGAACGAGGGCAGTTACACTTATTCGTCTGGCCATAAATCTGGGATTTTCTTTTGGACCCGCTTTGGGCGGACTTATCATAGCCGGCTCTCGAGTTATAAAGGTCTGTTCTGGGTCGATGGTATAACCTGTATTATTGCGGGTGCTTTGCTGCTTTATTTGTTAAAGCCAAAGAATACACATCTTGAAAAAGACATTGTTGCTGAGAAAAAAATGTCTCCCTATAAAGACAAACCTTATCTGGTATTCTGGATTGCCATGTTCCTGATTGGTTTTTGTTTTATGCAATACTTCTCAACCCTTCCTATTTTTTACAATGAAAAATACCATTTGACAGAAAAGGAAATAGGTTACCTGCTGGCCATGAATGGATTTGTAATTTTTTTAATCGAGATGCCGGTAGTACATTATCTGGACAAGCTCAAAATGGATGAAAATTAAATATTGTAATTGCAGGGATTCTGTTGATTTTTGCCAGTTTTATTGTGCTCAATTTCCCATTTTGGATAGGGATACCCTTACTTGGGATTATGCTGATGACCCTGGGCGAGATCCTCGGTTTTCCATTTTCAAATACCCATGCGCTCAACAGGGCACAGCGCGGGAACAAGGGTTCCTATATGGCCCTGTACAGCATGTCTTTTTCTGTAGCAAATATTGCAGGGCCCAATATTGGCATGCAACTCACCAATGCCTTTGGTTTTGAAACGACCTGGTATGTAATGGCCTTTTTGCTTTTGATAGCGGCCTTCTGTATCGCATTGTCTAAACGAATGACTAGGTTACAAGTTGGAAAAACAATAAAGAAACGCGAATGAATGGAAATTTAAACTCCACGGCCTTACAACAGATTCACTTCAACCCTAAAGGCAGATAAATTCCTGGAAATCACAGAATCATGGTGTTAATGGTATAAAACCAAAATAACCCGGCATTTGCATTTGGTCTTGAACAAGCAACGGACTAATCTTCCACATAGGTCATGAAAATTTGCAACTGGGTTATTTCGGTTTCTTTTCTTTAAGCTCAGCCAGATAATCATAATGCCTGCCTTTTTTCACAAGGGTACATTGCAAGCCAACCTGTTCTGCATGCTCTTTCAGGGTTTCAAAATCCATATAAACCCAATCGAAGGGTTTGCTACCATAGTCTTTATAAAATAACTGAAAGGTCACTTCCCCGTAATACAATTCGCTTTTTTCCAGATAGTAGGACCTGTCCTCGAGCATATAACTCAGGTCAGATGAATCGGTGAGGATAATGCCATTTTCATTCAGCAGACCTTTCATATGTTCAAGCAAGCCCTTTAGTTTTGATAATTTTCCACAAAGACCAATGCCGTTCATCAGAAGGAGAATGGTATCGTATTTTTTATCTTTAAGCTTGTAAAGGCTGATGCATCTTGCCTTTTTAACTACCCCTTAGTTTGCATATTTCCACTGCACCTTTTGAAATATCGATCGCTTCGGCATCTATATTTTGCTGTTGCAGATACAAGGAGTGAATGCCTGAACCACAACCCACATCCAGTGTCTTTCCTTTTGTTCTTTGCAAGGCAAGCTGTTCCAGTTTCGGCATTTCTTCGAAGGACCTGAACAGGTGTTTGAGCGGCAATTTATCCTCTCCGGCTATAGAAGAATAGCTGGTGATATCTTCTTTATGCCTGCCAAGATGGTAGTCCATCATGGCGATCCCCATGATATCTGTGTCTGTTTGTTTTGGGCTCATCGCTGGAATTTGATTTTTTGTTATTCACCTATTACACCCAACTCGACCCCTCCGTCATAGGCAAACTTGATGTTATTCTCATGAAAAACCTTTTTTATGGTTTCATTTGTCTCCATCACAGCTTCCCAGTATAGGTCAGGCAGGGCATAGGGTTTCACCGCAAGCATCACGCTGTGCGAGTCAAAACCTTCTATTTTCAACTATGGGTGCCGGGTCTTTCAATACACTGGGCAGTTCAATGATGGCATCTACAGGATCAATTTTTTTACCCTCGGAAAACTTTCATCATAGGGAATTGGAATATTTACGGCAACCCTGCGCGTACCAATTTCTGAATAGTTAGTGAGGATGGACTCTGTTACCTTTGAATTGGGGATAATGACATATTGTGATCTTTTGTGATCATTTTTGTGTTGAATACCGATCTCATCTACCCTGCCAAAATTATCTTCTATTTTTATCCAGTCGTTCACCTTGTAAGGCTTAAAGGATAATACCGAGAATGCCCGAGGCAAAATTTCCCAGGCTTCCCTGAAGGGCCATACCAATAGCAAAACCAGCTGCAGCCAGTATGGCAATAAATCCTGTGAGGTCAGCTCCGATAATCGATGCAACTATGAAGAGCAGGGTAATTTTTAGCAATACATTCAGCACCGAAATTAAAAACGGAGCGATTGTAGGAGAAAATTCAGTACGTTCCAAAACAGCTCTTGTGACCTCAGTCATTTTTTTTACAATCTTGAGGCCTATCCAGATCACGATGCCGGCAAGAACTAATTTGGGAACGAAAAACACAATTTTTTCTAAGGCAGTGTTAAGAAAAGAATTGATTTTATCCATAGATTATGCGCATAGTTTGTTAAAGTAAAAATATCAATTATCCTGATTTTACATGTTTCTCCTGTATTGGCCTACCCACTTCAAACAGGGCATGGGTTATTTGGCCGAGAGAACAAATCTTTGATGTTTCCATCAATTGTTCAAAAACATTCTCATTCAGAACGGCTTTTTGCTGCAACATTTTCAGTTCACCCATGGCATGAATTCTTTGTGCAGATTTTAATCTCTCCACCACGCTGATCTGGTTTTCTTTTTCCTCTTCTGTTGCCCTGATCACTTCCTGAGGCAAAATAGTGGGAGAACCCTTGCTGTTTAAAAAAGTATTAACACCTATGATCGGAAATGCTCCGGTATGCTTTAATTCTTCATAATACAGGCTTTCCTCCTGAATTTTAGACCGCTGGTACATGGTTTCCATGGCGCCCAGTACGCCCCCTCTTTCCGTGATCCGGTCAAATTCCGCATAAACGGCCTGTTCAACAAGATCAGTCAGTTCTTCAATAATAAAAGAGCCCTGCAAGGTATTTTCATTTTTAGCCAGGCCTAATTCGTTGTTAATGATCAGTTGTATGGCCATAGCCCTTCTTACAGATTCTTCTGTGGGTGTTGTAATGGCCTCATCATAGGCGTTGGTGTGCAATGAATTACAATTGTCATAGATGGCGTACAAAGCCTGAAGGGTGGTTCTGATATCGTTGAAATCAATTTCCTGGGCGTGGAGGCTTCTTCCCGAAGTCTGAATATGGTATTTCAGCATTTGTGCCCTTTCGTCTGCACCGTATTTCAATTTCATGGCCTTCGCCCAAATTTTTCTGGCGACCCTGCCTATAACAGCATATTCAGGATCAAGCCCATTGGAAAAGAAGAAGGACAGATTCGGGCCGAATTTATTGATGTCCATGCCGCGGCTCAAATAGTATTCCACATAAGTAAAACCGTTGGATAAGGTAAAAGCCAGCTGTGAGATCGGATTGGCTCCTGCTTCTGCAATATGATAACCCGAGATGGATACCGAATAGAAATTTCTGATCTGATTTTCTATAAAATAGGGCTGCACATCACCCATAAGTTTTAGGGCAAATTCAGTTGAAAAAATACAGGTATTCTGGGCCTGGTCTTCTTTGAGAATATCTGCCTGTACGGTGCCTCTTACTTTGGAAACGGTTGTTTTTTTTATTTGATTGATACACATCCCCAGGCAACACCTGGTCCCCGGTAATTCCCAGCAGCATGAGTCCAAGACCGTTATTGCCTTGAGGAAGTTCCCCCTGATAGTTAGGCGCCTGCATCCCTTTATCTATGTAAAACTGGGTTATTTTTCCATGAATCTCGGCTTCCAGGCCCTTTTCCATGATATATTTTTCACAGGCCTGATCAATGGCTGTATTCAGGAAAAAACCCAGCAGCATGGGAGCCGGACCGTTGATGGTCATGGAAACGAGAAGTCAGCGGGTCACACAGATCAAAACCGGAATACAATTTTTTCATATCGTCCAGGCAACAGATAGAAACTCCTGCATTTCCTATTTTTCCATAAATATCGGGCCTTCTGTCAGGGTCATTTCCATACAGGGTTACGCTGTCAAAAGCGGTTGACAGCCGCTTGGCTTTAGAATCCCTGCTCACATAATGGAACCGCCTGTTCGTTCTTTCCGGTCCCCCTTCACCGGCAAACATCCGGGTAGGATCTTCTTCTGTTCTTTTAAACGGATAAATACCTGAGGTATAAGGAAATTCTCCCGGGAAATTTTCCTGTGCGATCCATAGCAGAATCTCACCCCAAGCCTGATATTTTGGCACGGCGATTTTTGGGATTTTTGAATGTGAAAGCGATTCTGTAAACGTTTTTACATCGATTTTTTTATCGCGTACCTGGTATGAAAAGATGTCTTTCTCATAGGCTTCCTTTTTTGAGATAAACCCGAAGATAGCCTCCCAGTTCTTAGGGTGCAGCTCTTTCTTCAAATTAGTAAACTTTTCGAGCAGGAGGAGCGCAAGGTCATGATCCTTTCCTTTCAAACCTGCGACGAAATCAGCTGAAATCCCGTTAAGATTCAGGACTATTGGCTGATTTGTAAGCGTTTCAATGGTTTTACAGATGCCATAAAGCTTTTGTGCATCTGACTTTGAATTGTGCTTTCGCGGTCGTACAGTTGGTTGATTTCAGAGATTTCGGATAAATAGCGGGTTCTGTGAGGCGGAATAATATATTGCTTCTCGCTCATTTTTTCAGAGATCAGAAACTGGCTGTGAAAATCAAGTCCTGTTTTTATTAGAATGCTTTTCATGACCTCTGCATACAGATTATGCGTACCCGGATCGTTGAACTGTGAGGCAATTGTTCCAAAAACAGGCATTGACTCCGGATCTTTGTCCCATAAATTATGGTTTCTCTGGTATTGTTTTTTAACATCCCTCAGGGCATCCTGAGCCCCCCGTTTATCAAATTTGTTAAGTGCAATCACATCTGCATAATCGATCATATCGATTTTTTCGAGCTGGGTTGCTGCCCCGTATTCCGGAGTCATCACATACAGCGCTACATCTGCATAATCCAAAATCTCTGTATCCGACTGACCAATTCCGCTCGATTCGAGGAGGATCAGGTCAAAATTTGCGGTCTGCAATACCTGTATGGCTTCTTTTACGTGTTTAGAAAGGGATAAATGTGATTGGCGCGTAGCCAGGGAACGCATGTAAATGCGGTTGTTGTGAATGGCATTCATTCTGATGCGGTCGCGCCAGCAGAGCACCGCCGGTTTTTCTTTTGGTAGGATCTACAGATACAATAGCCAGTGTTTTTTCGGGGAAATCACTCAAAAACCTTCTCACAAGTTCATCAACCAATGAAGATTTTCCGGCACCACCCGTGCCTGTAATGCCCAGCACCGGCATTTTTTTATGACCCTCCTGTGTTCGAAGGAGTTTTGAAAAAGTATCTGACTTGTTTTCAGCCATAGTGATCAACCGTGCAATGGTATTCCAGTTGTTTGAGGATAGTGCGGCAGTAAGATTTGTTTCAGGGGCAACATCGGGGAGGGCAAAATCAGCCCTTTCCACCATATCATTGATCATTCCCTGTAAGCCCATGTGCCTGCCATCGTCAGGAGAATACAACCTGCAAATTCCGTAGTCCATCAGGTCTTTTATTTCATGGGGTAAAATAACGCCCCCGCCACCTCCGAATATTTTAATATGCGAAGCACCCTTTTCTTTAAGCAGGTCAAACATAAATTTAAAATATTCATTGTGACCACCCTGATAGGAAGTCATGGCTATGGCATTGGCATCTTCCTGAATAGCCGTATTTACGACTTCTTCAACACTCCTGTCATGACCCAAATGAATCACTTCCACTCCGGTGGCCTGAATAATCCTGCGCATTACATTGATCGCGGCATCATGCCCGTCGAATAAGCGGAAGCTGCCGTAACTATCCGGATCTTATTTTTTGGTTTATAAGGGAGATTGCTTTCATTGACAATAATTGGTTAGGCGATGTGCGCCGGTGACAGGTAATATGATATTAAAACTTGAATAAAAGTATGGAAATTATGGCAACTTGCACAACATAACGCCTAGTTGTTTCTCCAGAATGAAGGGGTGAATAAGATCAAAACAGTAAAAAGTTCCAACCTGCCGAGTAGCATTAAAAATGCTGACCACCATTTTCCCGCATCTGGCAAGATGCTGTAATTGTATACAGGACCGAGTTTACCAAGGGCCGGACCAATATTTCCCAAAGAAGAAGCTGCTGTTCCAAGGGAGGTAACTAAATCGATATCCATTAAAGTGAAAACAAGTGTGCCAAACACAAAAACAAGCAAGTACAATATGAAAAATGCCATGATGTTGAAAACTATTCCGCGGGATACAGGTTTTTGGTTATACCTAACAGGAATAATCGCATTTGGATGGATTGTTCTTTTAAATTCCAAAAAACCATTTTTGATCATGATAATATGTCTGACAACTTTTACACCACCAGCCGTAGACCCGGCGCAGGCACCAGCGAACATCATGACAAAGAACATCGAGGTTAGAAAAGGTGTCCAGATTGTATAATCGGCAGTAACAAATCCTGTAGTTGTGATCACAGATAAAACCTGAAACAAGGCATGTCTGAAGGAACTTTCGAACTCCCCATAAACCATGGGGTGTGCGATTAGCTGTGTTTCAGTGGGGCTTTGAGACACATCCGCAAAAAAGTAAATAAAAAAAGTTGTGACCAGGGTAAGCGTGAGTATACCAATCAAATAGGTCTTAAATTCTTCATCCTGAGCGGCTTTTTTGAATTTTCCTTTGGCTATATAGTAGCTAAGTACAAAATTTGTTCCGGCAATGAACATAAAAAATATGATGATGTACTGTATAAGAGGTTGACCATTCCAAAACGCCACACTCGCATTTTTTGTTGAGAAACCTCCGGTTGACAAAGTGGCCATGGCATGATTAACAGAATCAAACAGATTCATGCCAGCCACATTTAACAAAAGGACCTGTGCCAGTGTGAGCACAAAATAAATCACCCATAGTCTTTTGGCAGTATCGGTTATTCTGGGATGAAGTTTATCCGTTGAAGGTCCAGGAGCTTCTGCAGCAAACATCTGCATGCCTCCAATTCCCAAAAGCGGTAGGATTGCAATGGTCATTACGATGATTCCCATCGCCACCAATCCAATGGGTTAAACTTCGCCATAGTAAAATTCCCTTGGGTAAACTTTCAATATCATTAAGTATGCTTGCGCCGGTTGTTGTATAACCGGACATAGTCTCAAAAAAGGCATCTGTAAAATTAGGGATTTCACCGGAAATATAGTAGGGCAGGGCACCTGAAAACGCAATAACAATCCAGCCCAAAGCAACCACAAGGTATCCTTCCCGTTTTTTTATTTCTTTCTCAAATCCTTTGGTAGCGAACTGTGAAATGCCACCAACAACAATACAAAGGATTCCTGAAAACAAAATCGATTTATAAGCACTTTCATTATAAAAAAAACTGGTTAATGCCGAAATAAACATAAAGATACCATTAAAGACGAGTAAAACACCCATCATCTGGAATAGGATTTTTATGTTAAGATTTCGTATAGTTCTAAAATATGCCAAGGCTATTAATTAAAGTATTTTTCTACCTTATGAACTGCAGTCGGTAAACAACACACGATAACCTTATCGTTTGGCTGCACAAGAAAATCTCCCAGGGAATGATTCCTTTTTGATTTCTTACGACCCCGCCAATAATCGCTTCTCTGGGAAAATGATGTTCTCTGATAATCTTTTTGGTGATTTTTGAATTTTCATGAACATTAAATTCAAGGATTTCTGCATCTACATTATTCAAAATGGTCATTTCCAGCACCTCTCCTTTTCTGATATACCTAAAAATTGAGTTTGCAGCAAGGACTTTTTTATTGATTAGCGTATCAATCCCGATGTCTTTTGACAGTTTGAAAAAATCGATGTTTTCTACAAGTGCAATGGTTCTTTTAACACCTTTTGATTTTGCAACCAGACAGGCCATGATATTGGTTTTCAGACCTTCCTGTAACTGCAACAAAGGCGTCCATTTCGTCTACATTCTCTTCTTTTAAAAGTTCCAAATCCCTGCCATCACCATATACAACCAAGGTGTCAACCAATTTTTCCCCAAGGGCAATGGCTTTATTCTTGTCTCTTTCTATCAGTTTTACATTGAAACCCATTTGAGTAAGATCCATCGCCGATTGCGTGCCTATGCGTCCACCTCCCAGTATCATTACATCCTTAATACTTTCAGAAACGAATCCTGAAATATTTTGAATCTGTTCTACCCCTTCCGCTGTTGTTATGAAATAGATGATGTCCTCAGATCCAAAAACGGTATCGCCTCTTGGAATGATGGTTTCCTGAGAATCTTTATGTTTGATTGCAACCGGAATAAAGTTGAAACTCGTAAATTTTGAGGCAGATTCCTTAACTGACAGTCCCACGATTGGGGCTGTTTTAGAAATCTTCATGCCAATCATGGTTAAGGCCCCATTTTCAAAGTTGTGGGTATCCTGAAAGGAAGTTTTATCAATTAGAATTTTAATTTCCTCTGCAGCAAGTTCTTCGGTAGAAATTAATTCGTCTATTCCCAAGCCTTTAAAATTGATTTCATCTTTATTTTCTATCAGCTCTACATTTGAGATACGGGCGATTGTTTTCTTGGCACCCAGTTGCTTGGCAATTACACAAATGGCTATATTGGTAGTTTCTGAAGAGGTTACAGCAATCAGCAAATCAGCTTCGGCTATACCGGCATTCTTAAGACAATCAATCGATGTGGCGTTTTGTTGAATCGTTTTAATATCCAATCTGGTATCGGCATAAATCAAACGTTCTTTATCCTGGTCTATCAAGGTAATTTCATGAGATTCGTAAGAAAGTAATTTGGATAAGTGGTAACCGACTTCGCCGGCACCGGCGATTATAATCTTCATAAGATTGAGAGCTTGATATATAACTCTATACAAATGTATAATATTTTCTTTTATATCTTTAGGGTAAAAAAAAATGGGAAACGGGAATAAGCCTTTGGGTATAAAAGAGTGGAAAGATGATGATAAACCAAGGGAGAAACTTATGATAAAAGGTAAAAATGCCCTTTCAGATGCAGAATTACTCGCAATCTTAATTGGATCAGGGAATACCGAAGACAATGCCGTATCACTATCCCAAAAAATACTGGCAGGAGCAGAGAACAACCTGCAGAAGCTTGGCAGATTGGGTTTAAATGAACTTACAAAATATAAGGGAATCGGACCGGCAAAGGCCTTGACCATAATAACAGCTTTGGAACTTGGAAGGAGACGTCGGCTTGAAGAAGCGCTGAGCAGCCCAAAAATAACCGGGAGCAAGGATGTCTTCGAAATCATGCAACCCATACTCGGCGAGTTGCCACATGAAGAATTCTGGATTCTTTACCTGAACAATGCCAACAATGTGCTGGCAAGAGAAAAAATCAGTACAGGAGGCATAACAGGTACCCTTGTAGATACAAGAATCATTTTTAAAAAAGGACTGGAATTAATGTCAACAGCGGTCATTCTGTGCCATAACCACCCTTCCGGCGCCCTTAAACCTAGTGATTCAGACCTACAGCTCACAAAAAAAATAAAGGATGCCGGAACAATTCTTGACATACGTATCCTGGACCATCTGATCATCACCGAAAGCAGTTTTTACAGTTTTGCTGATGAAGGAAAATTATGAAACACCCATGTTTTTGTGAACACAAACAGGATAGGAATAAAATTTCCAATATGGGTGTTCCATCATGCCTTAAAAAATTAATTTTGTCATGATGAAATAATGGCCTTTTTATATATGATGAAATGAAATATAAAAACCTTTGAACGAAAATATTGAATCATGGTATTGGTATACACACATAAAATTACACCCCGTTTAACCTATATTTTTAAGCAGATATTTACCAGAATATTGCTTATGCCGGTTGAGTTTACAACACACAAGATAGAGTTTATGTCGCATGAAGGAATGAAAATGTCGTACTTCAAAACAGGCTATTGGTGATGAGATCTTTATCAGAAGTACAGACCTTTTATTCTCCCATGGAATCGATCATATAGAACCCACCATAGCCTATTGGGAAGAGGAGCCCATTTTTTTTCAGACCGGCACGCCTTCCATGTTTCCTTTTGATCTTTTTGCGGCCAGCTTTTTTTTACTAAGCCGTTATGAAGAATACATGCCCCATGTGAGGGATGAACATGAGCGTTTTGCAGCCTTAGAGAGTTTTGCATACAGGAAAAAATTTATCCAAAAACCTGTAGTTGATATTTGGGCATATAAACTTAGGGAACTCTTCAAAAAGAATTATCCGGATCAACAATTTGAAAAACGCACATTTAAATACCTGTCGACCATTGATGTCGATCTCGCATATCAATACAAATACAAGGGTTTTATGCGACATGTGGGCGGAATAGTAAAGGATCTCGTTGAATTACAATTCCATAAAGTCTTCGAACGGTTTCTTATTGTTTTTAACTTTAAAAAGGATCCTTATGACGTGTATGAGAACATTGTGAAACTTCATAAAAAATATGAGGTAGAACTGATCTTTTTCTTTTTGTTGGGGGAGTATAATAATTTTAATAAGAACATCTCGGTAAACAATGGTAAGTTTAAGAGTCTGATCAAAGAAATGGCCGATTATGTTGGCATAGGCATGCACCCATCGTATTACACAATGAAGGATGAGGAGCGATTAAAATATGAAAAAAAGTTACTTGAGGGTATCTTAAATTTTCAGGTGATCCGGTCACGACAACATTTTCTGAGGGTTGACCTGCCCGAAACTTATCAGTACCTGCTTGATGTGGGTATTACCGAGGACTATACCATGGGATTTGCTAAACATTACGGTTTCAGGGCGGGCACATGTACGCCATTTTATTTTTATGATCTGGATTTCGAGATACAGACTCCGTTAAAATTGTTTCCTTTTGCCGTAATGGACGGGACCCTAAAAGACTACCTCAACATGACCACTAAAAAATCCTTTGAGACTATTGAAAAACTGGTTGAGGAGGTTAAAAAGGTGGATGGAACCTTCATTACTATTTTTCATAACGAATCCCTGAGCGGTACCGGAAGGTGGTACAACTGGGATAAGAAATTCGAGGAATTTCTGATGAAAATCGGGAATAACTAATTCATTTTCAGATATTTTGAAACACAGATGCACCTACATAACCCGGTCTGAAATTGACGAAGCCAAATACAATGCCTGTATTAATAATGCGGATAACGGGTTGGTCTATGCTTTCAGCTGGTATCTGGATGCCGTATGTGATCACTGGGACTGCCTGGTATTGGAGGATTATAACATGGTAATGCCTTTGCCATGGAGAAAAAAAATGGGTATTCACTATATCTATTTACCCTGCTGGATACAACAGTTGGGCATATTTTACAGGAAAGAACTGTCAGCAGAAATTGTAAGTACTTTTCTGAAAGCCATTCCTGAAAAGTTCCTATTAGCTGAAGTTTTTTTCAATGCCCACAATGATTTTTATCCGGTAAACCGGAAAAAGCGGGTCAATTATGTCCTGGCATTGAACCAGCCCTATGACGACTTAAAACGTCATTACACCAAAGGCAGGCTAAGTGCTGTTGGTAGTGCAAAAAATCAGGGGCTCGCCTGCAAAGAGTCTTTTTCAATTGATTTGCTCATAGAACTTCACCAACGGTTTTACCATGACATAAAGGCCAGAAATCCAAAAGACCTCAAGCGGTTAAAGGAACTTTTTACACAGCTTCTGGCAAATAAAATGGCCCGGCAGATACTGGTCTATGATAATGAACAATTGCTGGGAGGAGCACTTTTTGCTGTTCGGCCGGGCCGGGCTGTGTATCTATTTTCGGCTGTAAGTGAGGAAGGCCGCGAAAAACAGGCTATCTCATTTTTACTGGATGCTTGGATAGAAGGGCATGCCGGAACAGAGTGCACGCTTGATTTTGAAGGGTCTATGGTTCAAAATATTGCTTCTTTTTTCAGGAGTTTCGGCGCGGAAAAGGAGACTTATTTTCATTTTAAAAAGAGCCCTGTCCCTTTTTTCGGTAGTAATGATAAAAAAGAAAAACCGACAAAAGAGAAGTGACCCACATGGTGATGGCTGTAGTAAGCGCTGCACCATAAATCCCGTAAGGAGGAATGAGCAGTATGTTTAAAAATAGATTCAGTGCGATGGCAATCATTGAGATCCAAAAAATTGAGATGAGAATGGCCTGCGGCGGAAAGCAGGTTTCCAAACAAGCCCCGCAAGAGCAGGACAGCGCTGATCCCTGCGAGTAAAAGGAAAAATTCCTTTTTAAAATCAGGAAAATCATTTCCAAAAAACAGCAGCAATTCGTCCGTAAAGAACAGGCAAACCATCCAGATCAAAATTGTGATCACCGCAAAAACCACCAGGTAATTTCTGATATAGTTTTTAATAAATTCTGTATCTCCTATAGCTTGTGTGAGCCTTACAAAATCAGTTGTCAGCAGTATATTAGGCAAGATGGCCAGGCTGAAGGGCAGCAAAGAAAGGTATTTGTAATGTGTAACCGATAAGGGATCCTGAAGCAGTATTCCGATAAGCAGAATATCCATCGCGATCAGCAGCTGCGAGGCTGTATTTGATAGCCCTGCAAAGATGCTGTATTTCCAAAAGGAACGTCCAGGCTCTGGTTCAGTACGGTCACCGATAATTTTATACAGGTTTTTAGGAAAGAAAATCAGAAAGGTAAGCATGGGACTTAGCAATAGCGCGAGCACATAACCTGTTTCTTTCAGGAAAAAACATCCTGCAAATACTAAAATTACCGATAACAGGGCATTTGTAAATTCGGTCAGGGCATATTTTTTATTGCTGGGCAAGATGCGAAAATAAGCTTTGAGTAATTCCAGAAGGTATTGTGGGATCATCAGCGACGAAAGGATGAGCAGGTAGTACTTAGCCCCTGCCAGTGACTGCGTGAAAAATCCGGCAAAAACCGCTATGAACGCCATAATCATAAAGGAATAGACAAGTCCTTTTTTTGCCAGCTTTATAAAAAAAAGGTCTTTTTCTTTTACATCCTCCCCGAAGGGCACCATATCTCAGCAAGCCCTGTGAGGCTCCGAATCCGGCAAAAGGTATAAAAAAAGCCAGTATACTCACCGCAAATAAAATGAGTCCGAGTGTATCTCCAGGCAACAATTTTAAAGCCAGCCAGGAAGCAAAAAAAGTGAGTCCGCGCGCCAGAACAGTCGAAACCAAAATACCCGGTCCGCTGCGCTGCACAAATCCTTTAAAAAATACCTTGAGCTCAACTGACATGTTCCCTGATTAAATTCTTGTAGATAGCAGCAAACTGACTTGCAATGGCCTCCCTGCTAAAATTTTCAACCAGCATATCCGTGCATTTTGACTTTGTCTGGTGCAGGTTTTTTCATTTGATTACGGATGGCATAAAATAGCGCCTCTTCATCTTTTACAGGAATAAGTTTGCCAAAATCCTCCGGAAAAAATGCAGAAATTCCGCCAATATCTGTTGAAATTACCGGAACACCTGCAGAAAAAGCTTCCAGAATCACACAGGGTAAATTTTCGTAATTGCTGAAAAGAACAAACAGGTCAGCAGCCTGCATGTGTAACGCAATTTCCTGATGGGGGATTTGTTCTTTGAGAAACACGTTTTCTTTGCGTATGCCGAGTTCTTTGATAAGCGGTAAATATTGAGATGATCCTTCTCCGATCATCACAAACCGGAATCTTACCTTTTCCATTTCCAGCCTTTTGATAACGCGCAAAATACCACTCACATTTTTGTGCTTATCGAGCATACTGGAAATATGCAATATATTGAAAACCTCAGATTTTTTGTTTTTTGCCTGAAAGAGGTCGGTATCCACAACGTTGGGGACAACCGAAAACCTATTTTTAAATCCGAGTTGCTGCATGCTTCTGTTCAGGTTATCTGAAACTGTAGCTATGTGATCTGCTTTGGCGCAGATAAAGGCTGTAATTTTTTTTTCAAGCCAGTCCAAACCGACTGCCCTTTCCGGAAGGTATCCGGTAAAATGTTCAGTGAGCAACAGGGGTTTTGCGTATTTGTATTTGATGAACAGTCCGATCAAACCGGCCGGGTAGATCCGGTTGACCTGAACAAGGTCAAATGGGCCCACTTTTTTTAGCAGAGAAAAGTATGTTCGGGTAAACTGAATTAATTTCAGCAGTCCCGGCTTTGTTGGTTTAACATAGGCAATCAGGGTTCTGACTTCATTGATCGTTCGGTCTGAGATCTCAGTTTTCGATACAGCAGGATCTGTAACTACATGTAGTGAAGTAATCCGATGTTTCAGTGCGACTGCTTCGGCATGCCGCTGAATAAAATCGCCGTTCTGAGGAAAAACACGTGAGGGATACCAACTATTTACGAATAATATGTTCAGTTTTTTTTTGTTCAAGATGGATACGCTACTTTTATGAGCTAAATTAAATTACTTTTTGAACAAATTGCAAGGAATGGAGATAAAGCATGTTTTTTTTGATCTGGACCATACCCTGTGGGATTTTGAAAAAAATTCGAGGCTGGCATTTTCATTTATATTTGAAAAATATGAAATAAAGATCAACAAATTGTTGTTTGATGAGGTATACCAACCCATCAATGAAAAATATTGGAAACTGTACCGTGAAGAAAAAGTCTCTAAAGAAGACCTCCGGTATCAGCGCCTGAAAGAGAGCTTTGACCTAATGGAATTTCTGGTCAGCGATGAGACCATTCATTTGCTTGCACATGAGTACATTGAGAACCTGGCAAATTATAACCATGTTTTTGATAATGCGTATACCATTCTGGATTACCTTAAAAATAAATATGATATGCATGTGATCACCAATGGCTTTGATGAAGTGCAGCACCGGAAAATTCAAAATGCCAAATTAATGCCCTATTTTAAAAATGTGTTCACCAGTGAGCGGGTAGGTTTTAAAAAACCAAGTCCGGAGATTTTTACCTTTGCCATGGAAAAAGTGAAAGCCTTACCGGAGCAGAGCATCATGATTGGCGATAACCTTGAAGCCGATATCATGGGTGCCAGGGCGGTAGGTATGCAGGCTATACATTGTAGATCAACGGTGAGTATCAAACCGAAAACAGCCTCTCAATTGAAAATCTGATCGAGCTGAAACGCTATCTTTAACCAGATTAATTTCAGTGATTGGAAAAAAATTGCTAATTTTATTTTTCAAATAAATTGCTAAGACTCCCCTATGTACCCGAAACGGATTTTGAATATCTGCTTCTTTTTATTGACAACGTCATTAATGGCGCAGAATAATCAGATCTTGTACGGATTTGATGGCTTGCCTCAGACCCTGATGTTAAATCCCGGAGCAGTTCCAAAAATGGACAAGCACTTTGGGGTTCCTTTGCTTTCCAATGTATATTTTCAGTTTGGGGTTACAGATTCTGATGTCACTTATAATAATCTCAGCAATGGAACTGATGGGGAAAGTGATCTTAAAAATTTGTACGACCTGAAATTGAGCAATTCGGATTTTTTTATTGCCAATGCACAAGTCGAGTTTATAAATGTGGGGTTCCGATTGAAAAATCCCGATAATTATCTGAGTTTTGGCATGTATGCGGATGCCAAAGCCTTTGGAAAATATCCCAAAAGTTCGCTCGACCTCTTTTTCTTTGGGGATGATAAAAATAATGATGGTAGTCCGGATATTAATAAAAGAACCGATTTTAGTGAAATAAATTCCGTAGGTGAGCTCACAGGTGTTTTTCATGTGGGAATATCTAAAAATATTAATGACCGCTGGCAAATAGGAGGGAGATTAAAATTGCTTTCCGGTTCATTGAACTATAATATTCAGGATCAAAAAGGCCAATATTCTCTGGACAGAATTGGCCAATACACACACAACTTTGAAGACATGCAAATTTTCCTGCGCTCCTCAGGGTTCAATCTGCCTGATCTATATCCCGGCAGTGGATTGACGCTGGGTGACTATCCTTCAATCCTTGATGACTGGAATGAAGCCCTTTCCGGATTGTTTTTTATGAGTGGCAATTTTGGTGTGGGAATAGACCTCGGTTTAACACATCATTTTGATGAGCATATAACTTTTACGGCAAGTTTGCTCGACCTCGATTATATGAAATACAGCAAAAATAATGTCACCTATACTTTTAGTCAGGAGAATTTTGCATTGGATGACGAAGCATATTGGGATCCTGTTCCTCCGGAAGAAGATTATTGGGATAATATTTTTGAAGACTTTGACCAGGATGAGCTTATCCCGATAGAGACCCTGAGGACGGAATATAATACAGGAAGAAATCCGAAGTTGTACACAGGTTTAAAGTACCGCAATAATAATAAGCACTATCGAACTACCGGGCACTCAGTTTTTCGTAATGTGAGGTCAATGGCGAATACAGATATGTATGAAATTTACGATGAATTTGGTATTCAGACCTATACAGAATTCCTTCCGGCTTCAGTGCAATGGGGCGCAACTGCATTTTATGCAAAATCTTTTAATCCCTATTTATCAATGAAAATGACCTATACTGCAGATAATTTCTCCTACACGAATATTGGCTTTGGCCTGTCCACGCAGGTGAGTTATTTTAATTTGTTTATTGCAGCCGATAATTTAATCGGTATCTTTAGCCCAAAGGACAGCAACTACCAGTCTGTGCAGGTGGGATTGAATATTATAATACCTTGATCTATTGCGAGATAATAATTACTTTTAATGAATAAACCAATGAAAAAAATACTTCTGACATTTGTTCTGCTATTTATTTATAGTATGAATAGTTTTTCGCAGAGCGAGCTGGATGCTTATCAGTACATCATTGTACCAAAAAACTATAAGGTATTGAAGGATGAGAACAAATACAAACTGAATACGCTCACGGCCTTTTTATTTAAGAAAAAAGGGTTTCAGACTTTTATTGATGGTGAAGCATATCCTGAAGTCCTTCAACAGAATCCATGTAAGGCGCTAACAGTGCAAATGGTTGATAACTCGAATCTGTTTACCTCGAAAGTATATTTGGAGCTCGAAAATTGCCAGAAAAAAGTGGTTTACACCTCCAAAATAGGAACCAGTAAAGAAAAGGATTTTCAGAAATCATATCAGGCCGCGCTCCGGGATGCATTCACTTCTATTGAAAATATGAATTACAGCTATAACCCATCATTGAATCCAATTATAACGGATAAGGCACTTGTCGCTGCTGTCGTTCAAACCAATGAACCAGTTAAAGTTGCCATTCCGGAGGCTGCTGCAGTGCAAGCCATCGTTCCTGTTGCTGCAACTGTTCCCTTGGCTTTGACTGCATCTGAGGAAGAGCGAAACCGCCCTTGCCTGTTCCGCAAAGTGCTGCAGTGCAGGCCGTCGTTCCTGTTACTCAATCCGTTCCTGTGGCAATACCTGTAGCTGCGGAAAGCAAACAACCAAGTCCGGTGAAAAACGATGATCGTGCACATGCGTATAAAAATAGTGACCTCACTTTCTTACTGATTCCTTCCGGAGATGGTTTCCAGGCCTATATCAGCGACAGTAAGTTGCCCGAATTTAAAAAAGGCGAAATACTCGGCAATTTGCGCAAAACTTCTTTACCCAATGTATTCAGGGTAAGCTGGAAAAACAGAGAAGGCAAACAGGATGAAACCACCGGATATTTTGATGAAAAAGGAAGTCTGGTGGTAGATGTTCAGGATAAAAACGGTGAGATTAAAACCTTGGTATTTGCAAAGGAAAACTGATTAATAACCATACTTATCCTTCCATCTTTGTTTTAAGAGTTCCCTGAAACCATTTTCTCTCGGGTTTTGCCCCGGATCATAAAGTCTGGTATTTTTAATCTCGTCCGGCAGAAATTCCTGATCGATGAAATTATCAGTGTACAAATGTGCATACGCATAATCTTTGCCGTAATTAAGATCCTTCATCAATTTGGTTGGGGCATTTCGTAGATGCAGGGTACAGGCAGGTCGCCTGTTCTTTTAACCAATTCCTGAGCATCACTAATGGCTGTATAGGAAGCATTGCTTTTCGGAGAATTGGCGAGATAAATGGCACACTGACTTAACACAATTCCTGATTCAGGATAACCGATATTGGCTACGGCCTGAAAGGTATTGTTGGCCAGAATTAACGCGGTAGGATTCGCATTTCCAATATCTTCTGCCGCCAAAATAAGCATTCTCCTCGCAATAAACTTCAGGTCTTCACCACCTTCTATCATTCTGGCCAGCCAGTACACAGCTCCATTCGGATCGCTGCCGCGCATGGATTTTATAAAAGCTGAAATGATATCGTAATGCTGTTCCCCGGTTTTATCATAACGCACTATATTTTTCTGCACTTTTTGGATTACAGAATCATTGGTAATGACAATATTTTCTTCTTCATCACTTACAAGCAACTCAAGAATATTCAATAGTTTCCGGCATCACCTCCGGCAATCTGCAGGAGGGCATCCGTTTCAGCAAGTGATATATTTTTTTCTGATCGTTTCATCTGTTTTTATGGCCCTGTGCAGCAGCATAACCTGGTCATTTTTATCGAAGGCATTCAGAATATATACCTGGCACCTTGATAAAAGGGCAGGGATCACCTCAAAACTCGGATTTTCTGTGGTAGCGCCTATAAGGGTTACAATACCCTTTTCAACCGCCCCAAGCAGGGAATCCTGCTGAGATTTGGAGAACCGGTGGATCTCATCAATAAAAAGGATGGGATTTTTTGTTGAAAAAAATCCTTCATCGCGCTTGGCAGATTCTATGATATCCCTTACTTCCCTGACACCTGCATTGATGGCACTTAACTGGTAAAAGGTGCGGTTGGATGCTTTGGCAATAATATTTGCCAGGGTGGTTTTCCCGATTCCCGGCGGACCCCAAAAGATCATTGATGGCAACATACCGGTTTGAATCTGCCGGCTAAGCACACCTCTTGGTCCCACAAGGTGCTGCTGTCCGATGAATTCTTCCAGGGTTTTTGGCCTGATCCTTTCTGCTAATGGTATGTTCATGTTGTAAAATTAGATATTTTCATCATAACAAAATTGATTTTATAAGGTATCATGGAAAACCCCTGTTGTAAATTTTATTACAATTGTGCTTGATTGCGCAAGAACATGGGTATTTCATAGTATATTTTTAAAATAAAGATGAATATTTGTATTACCTGAAGCAAAAGGATTTTTACCATGAATGACCATAACCAGTTTAAATTTACCCCCCTCGTACTGGCCATACCTTTGTATTTTGTATTGCTTTTATGGATTGTATATTGGTTTGAATTAAAATTTGGTGTCAACTTTAATGAATTTGGTATTTTGCCAAGAAAACTAACTGGTCTTCGGGGTATACTCTTCGGACCTTTCATACATAGTGATGTTGCCCATCTGTATCATAATTCCATACCCTTGTTTTTGCTGATGCTGAGCCTCTGGTATTTCTACAGAAATATAGCTTTGAAGATCTTTATCACCGGCACCCTGGTTTTAGGCTTGCTTACCTGGGCAATAGGCAGGAGTTCCTATCATATTGGTGCCAGCGGCATTATTTATATGTTGTTCAGTTTTATTTTTTTCAGTGGCATTTTCAGGAAATACTACCGGCTGATTGCTGTTTCGTTGGTGGTGATATTTCTTTACGGAAGTATGGTCTGGTATATCTTGCCCGTAGAAGAGAAAATTTCCTGGGAGGGACATTTATCCGGTTTTGTTACCGGAATCCTTTTGGCCTATATTTTTAAAGAATCCGGACCGCAAAGAATGCAATACGACTGGGAGGAAGATGGATTTGAAGACGATGAAGCGGTGCTGCCACTTAAAGATGTATCTGAATTAATTCCTGATCCTGAAAAAAACAAGCAAGAATAGCAGGAAATCAGGCTTTTATCAACCGCTGTCTGACTACTTCATAGAGTGCAACACCACAGGCAACAGAGACATTAAGGGATTCTATACTTCCTAAAATAGGCAGTTTTGCCTTATGGTTAACCATTTTTAAGATAGAAGGGTTGATACCCCTGTCTTCAGAGCCCATAATAAGGGCGGTGGGCAATGTCAGGTCCAGATCATATATGAGTTGCTCTGATTTTTCCGTGGCCGCACCAAGTTGTATGCCGGCTGCCTGCATGTGAAATACAGCATCTTTGATATGGTCTACCTTGCAAATCGGTATCATAAACGCAGCACCTGCCGAAGTTTTTACTGTATCAGGACCAATAGGTGCATTGCCCTGGTTCTGTATTACGATACCATGCACACCGGCGCATTCTGCTGTTCTGATGATGGCACCAAAGTTACGCACGTCTGAGATCTGATCCAAAAGCAAAAAGAGTGGGGCAGGGATCTTTTCTAATGTACTGGTAATTAAGGTGTCCAGGTCGGCAAAGCCTATGGCTGAGATCTGGGCCGCAACCCCCTGATGGTTGCCGTTTTTTGACAGGTGGTTCAATTTTTCTATTGGTACAAAACTGGTGGCGATTTTATGTTGTTTGATCAGCGCATTTAACTCTGAAAAAAGCGAGCCGCTGAGGTCTTTTTGCAGATAGACTTTGCTTACCGTTGTTCCGGCATTGATTGCCTCTGATAACTGCCCTGATGCCAAATATTTTTGAACCTTCGTTTTCCATGCCACAAAGGTAGGGATATTAAAGAAATAAAAAAGCCATCACGATTTGGCGTGATGGCTTTTTAAATAGTTTAATAATATGATGCCTTATTTTCTTGAAGAAACGTCTGGTTTTTGTGTTTTTGACAAATTCCCTGCGGCATTCTTACTTCCTGCCATTTTACCGGCTGGTACTGTTCCATCAATCACAAATCCACCATTGGCAATAGTTATTTTTGCTATATAGCCCTGAAAGTTACCACCTTCTGCTCCGCCCGGCGTGTCAGAATTTAATACCTGGCTTGGATCCTGTGTTAAGGTCTGACTAAATAGACCTCCTTGCACAAATGTTGTATTAACAGGAACCGGGGTATTTGTGTCTAATCCGGCAAAACCATTGCTGTAATTGTCAGCGAATATATAATATTCACCATCTTCATAATCATCAAGTGATATAGACAATTCTTCCGGCGCATTACCTGTCGCGGCATCATATACTGCAAGAATATTGGCAAAAGGATCATCCAGTGCGAAAGGAGAAGTCGATATATAAAAATCAAAATCAATATTTCCATGGGTATGATAATCGTCACCTGCAAAATTGATCAATTTGTCCCAGTCAAAAGTCATGTCCAAGGATTTTGACACATAATTATTGATTTTAATGGTATACTCCGGTAGCTCACTATCAGGATTTATCAGGTATCTGTTTGATAAAGCCGGTGTCTCTATTTGTAATACCAAAGTTTCGATATCTTCAATAGTTGCGTCTTCATATATTTGAACCACAAATTGGGCCTGATTTGTATAGGCCTCTACGATAGCTTCCGAAACATCATAGTCTTCATGAACTTCCGCAGTACCACCCACCTGAACAGCAGTAAAAGTAACAGGCCTGTTTATCATTTTATCAAATCTGACAGTAATGATTAGTTCAGGACTTCCTGCCTCGTTTATATCTAATGGATCAGAACTAAATGTAGCCAAAGGATAACTATCAGTACTTATTATCGGCTCCACATCCTGTGAGCTCTCCTCACAGGAAATAGCTAACATAACTACTGATAAAATAAACAACAGTTTAAATTTTAAATATTTTTTCATTTTATTATTTTTAAAAGTTATTTTATTTTAGGAGTATAAGTTACAAAATACTGTCTTAAGTTACCTCCGGTAATAGTGTATTCAAAAGTGATTACTCCGGTATCCGGGTTCACAGAACTTTTACCTGGAACTCCTTCCACTTCATTTGAATACAGATCAACAAGATTCTGGTATGGAATTGTTATTACATTACAAACATCTGTAAAACTATATCCAGAAGTACCACCAAGATCAGCAGCTGGTCCAATGACCTACTCCTACCGGTTCTGTATTGCCCGTCGCCAGTTTGGTAACGGTATCATCATAAGTAAGTATTTGATCAATGCCACTGGCAGCTCTTACATAGCGCATTGTAACAGCATAATTACCAGCCAAATTTGAAAACAAAGATAAAGCAGGTTAACTTTAATTGAGCCCGTACGGCCATTGTTTACAAAATTTCCATTCGAATCTACCTCAGTAATATTTAATATTACATAAGGGTCAACATCAAGAGGTGCCTGAATCCCTTCGGTTAACATGGTTAAAGGGAACGTGTTTATGTAATTATTTGAAGCCAATAAGGTAACTTGCTCAGCACTAAGGTCAAAGTGCGTACCTCTAATGGCGGTAGAAGCCGGGTCAACAGAAACTTTTACAGTTACATCTTCGGTTGACTCTGTAATGGTTGGTCCTACACCTGCCATATTTAAATTGAACATATATTCGTCTCCATTGGCAACACCGGCCACATTTGTTGAAGCAGACGTAAAACCAATTAAATTGGGACCATTGTCATAATCTTCAGTACGTTCATTATCTTCCACTAAGCAGGAAGTGAATGTAGAAATACTAATTAAAAAAGTAGTAAATATTTTATTGTTTTCATTGTTTTCATGTTTATGATTAATTAGCCCAAAATATTTTTGATGTGAAAGCATTTGGTTGCGCAGGCAAATTGCCACTATTAGAAGTGATCTCACTTGCCGGATATGCCAATCTTACTGGCCTCTCACTTGAAGATGCTGTAGCAGATATTGGCAGATTGGCTGGATAACCGGTTCTTGTATAATCAAACCAGGATTGAATCGCATCAATACCGTTCAAAGCAATCCATTTTTGTGTTATTATTGCCTGAATTTTATTTGCGGAAGCATCCCAGCCTACCAGATTTGCATTACGGCTGTAATAATCTGAAGCGTTTGTGGCAGTCAAGCCAAGGTAAACAAATGAGGCCTCTATACCTTTTTCATATAACACTTTAGCATCACCTGGCATTAAACCTTTAAAAACAGCTTCTGCCTGATTAAAATAGGCTTCTGAGGCAGTTAACAACACAGCATCCTGAGCAAAAGATTTAAGAATTCCAGGTCCAATGTTTGAAACCTTGGCTGGCACCCACTGGTCTACTACAGGGATATCATAATTAAGCTCTCCTTGTTTAACACCTAAGTGGCCGCTGGCTGGTTTTTCATAAATACGGTCTAATCTCAAGCCATCTCCACTATTTTGCAAGTAGCTTAGTATAAAATCTGTGGCACATGTGGCATCATTTGTCAAGGTATTATTTCCTCCTGCCGGTTGTTTTCCGTAACCTGCCCATTTCGGGTTCTGTCTATCTTGTTCGTCAACATATCCAAGATTAACCGTAGCGTTAGTAGTCATAAAACCAGATCCTTCAGCCGTAATTTTGCTGAGTTCCGTTTTAATATAATCGGTTTTAGCTGCCAAATCAGATTGACGCACTAAAACTCTTAATTTAACGGTATTCGCAAATTTTATCCAGGTAGTCATATTTCCATCAAACATCATGTCGTCTCCGGCACCAGGTTGTAAAACAGCAACATCCAGTGAAGGTGCAGTTTTAATTAGATCAATTGCAGCATCTAACTGAACAATTAAATCAGCATAAATATCTTCTGCTTTGTCATATTTTGGAGTAGGATTACCCCCTCTTTGTAAAGCTTCCGAGTAAGGAATATCTCCATAGGTATCAACTAAAATTTGAAATTGATATGCTTTCATAATTTTGGCTATGGCCTGATAATAGCTATATTCTCCTCCTTCTAAATTTTCCATAGCAGTATACTGTTTTAAAACGTTTGTATACGCATAATTAAATATTTGCTGATAAAAAGAAGGAGTAACGTCATAAGTAAACTCATCTTCATACCATGAAAATCCATCACTTTGACTCCAGTTATACATGAAGAGGTTTCCGATTGTATTCTGACCCCTGTCACGTTCCTGAGCAAATGCAGAATAGCCCTGGGCTACCGGCAGCATTAAGTCTGGAGTAACCGAAATTGGATTATTCGGATCTTCATTTACATCCAAAAAACTATCGCTGCACGATGTTAGCAGTAAAACAACTGCGAATATTTTAAGTGTTAATATAATATTTTTCATTATATAAAATTTTTAAAATTCAATGTTAATATTAAATCCTATAGATCTCGTTGGAGGTGATTGGAAATAGCCTCCAATTCCAACAGCGTTGCTATTCGTATTATTAAACTCAGGATCCGAAAATCTGTTTTCACTAGGTAACACGGTTATAAGATTTCTTCCAACCAAACCAAATCTAAGACTGGATATTGGACGATTCTGTAGCAGGGTCCTCGGTAATTCATACATAAAGGCAATTTCCCTCATTTTGAAAGCTGTTGCATCTTTAATATAGTTTTCCTTGATATTATTATAGGTATTTGTCCAGTAATCCTGACGGCCTCCCGTTACAGGAATATTTGTGTTTTCTACGAATACTCCGGGGCTGGTTTCAATAACAGAATTAGGCACTACAAAATCTTGTCTGTTAGATGATACTGACTCGATTGACCTACCTGTAAACTCCATAGCATCTGACCCTTGCTCATAGTACACGTGACCTGTTCTATAATCGAAAGTGGTAGATAAACTCAGTGCTTTCCATCGGAAAGTAGAAGTTAAACCAACAATATAGTCAGGTGTTGTTTTACCCAAATTTTTTATTGGCCCTTGAACAGGATTACCATTGGCAGGATTAATAACCACCCTTCCCTGTGGATCTCTAACATAGGAAGTTGCTTTTACCTGAGGAAATGCTTCTCCAACTACAGCGAAGATACCCACTGATCCATTGCTTGTAACGGTGATTTCATTGACACCTTCGGTTATTTCCTTAACGACGGCCTCGTTCGAGGTATAATTTACATTCACATCCCAATACCAATCTTCAGATTCAATTATTTTGCCCCAATCCCAATTCGATACCTGTTCCTTCTATTTCACCAATATTGGTTAAATATGAAGTGGCACCGGCAGAAACAGAAGGTGTTGTATTTGTAATCAAATCAGTCGATTTTGTAATATAATATGCCGCATCAAAGGTAACTCGGTTTTTAAAGAAGCCAAAATTTGCGCCAATTTCTGAAGTATTAATTTTTTCTTTTTTAATACCGGAATCAATTGCAGACGGAGACTGAAAAAATCCATTTACAGTGCCGTATGGGAAACCTCCTGCCTGGCTGAACGACTCATTAATTTGGTAGGGAGCAAGGTCATTATAGACAGTAGAATTACTGGCTGTAAGTTTGATATAGGTTCCCGAATCTCTAATCGAAGGAATTGATTCACTTAAAATATACGATAAACCAACTGACGGATAAAAATATGAATTGTCATCTGCCGGTAAGGTTGATGTGCTGTCATATCGACCGGCAAGGTTTAGGTACAAATATTCTTTGAATCCAAATGTGAAATCACCATAAAAACCGTAAATTCTTCGTTTAGATTCATTTACGTTAATTATTGGCGTTCCCGTTCCGTTCGATACATCAAAAAATCCAGGGATACTTAAATTATTTGCTCTAATACTGCTTTCTCTAAATTCATCCGTATTATTAACAGCTCCTAAAATTGCAAGTACACTGAAATCACTGTCAAACTCCGGCTTCAAAGTTAAAATAGCGTCTGTTTGATAGGATAAGGTTTGAAATTCACTATCGGTAACAAATGATTGAACAGGCGAATGGGCTGGTTGTAAATCAGTATTATAATCTTGCGCATATCTGTAGTCTTTCCCATTTCCAAAGCTTGTATTGACACCCAGTCTGGTTGTAAAATTAATCCAGTCTTTTATATCCCAGGCTGCAAGACGTTTCCAATCAATCGATTTGTTTCATTATTGGTTCTGTTTGTGCCAATTGCCCAATAAGGGTTTTGGTAATAGGCGTTAAAATAGTTATCTGCATAACCATAGCCTTTTGGGTCTTCCCAATCTTTGTAATCAGTTAACGGTATATTTGCTGCTGTATTTAGGATAAACCAATACAAAGGTCTGTCCTGATCACCAATGCTTCCGCCAACAACACTGCTTTTATCTCTAAGGAAACTTGAATTTACAGCCAAAGTTAAATTGCCTAATTTTTGAGATGCATTTACCCTGAATGTATTTCGGGTATAGGTATCGTCAGGAACTATACCATCTGTTCTTTGGTCTCCAAGTGACATATAAAATGAATTATTCTCACCACCACCCTGAAAATATAGTGTATTTTGGTAAGTGGTTCCAATATTATAAAAGTCTCTTAGATTATCTTTTACAGGCGCATAGGGAACCAATTGAGTTGCCAATCCATAATCATCGGGGAAAGTAGGGCCTATCTGGCGAACTTGACCATCAAATCTAGGACCCCAGTTCGTATTTTCTACTGGGTCATAAGCACCTTGCCAACCTGTTCCATATTCTGTTTGAAATTCGGGCATATAGGCTACACTTTCAAAAGTGCTGGTAGAGTTAAATCCAACTGAAAATTTCTCTTGATTTTTACCTTTTTTAGTAGTCACAATCAAGGCGCCATTACTACCGGCAGAACCGTAAACCACACCTGCATTAGCCCCTTTTAAAACGTTGATACTTTCAATATCCAAGGGGTTTAAATCGTCAAATGCAGCCTGGGTTGCAATAGAACCGTCAATTACTACCAATGCGCTATTCGACTGGCTAATGGATCTGAAACCTCTCAAAATTACCTGTGTACTCGGATTAACACCATTGTCCTGGACGTTAATCTGCAGACCGGCAACTTTTCCGGTAAGACCTTGTGCGGCCGTAGTTGGCGTGACTTTTACCAGCTCGCCTTCATCTACGCTTTGTGCTTGGTAAGTCAACGTTTTCTTTTGTCTTGAAACACCAAAGGAAGTAACCACTACCTCATCTAAAGTGTTTGCATCACTGACAAGTGAAACATTGATTACGCCTTCAGCTCCGACAGTTCTTGTGACTGTTGTCATGCCTAAAAAGCTAAACCTGAGCACATCGCCCGGCTTGGCAGTAAGGGTATACTGACCATCAAAATTAGTTTCGGTACCTTTTGTTGTGCCATCAATAAGAACACTAACTCCTGGTAGAGGACCAGTCTCATCAGACACCGTTCCGGAAATTGTTCTCTCCTGTGCAAAGGTCATTTGCACCATAAACGCCAATAATAGCGTTAAGATTCCATTAAACTTTGTTTTCATTCTGTATTTTTTTGAATTAATATGAAATTAATAAGAAACAAAAATCATAAATAAAAGTTAAAAAATCTAATTTTTTAACACAAATAATCAGAAATTTAACCTAAATGTTTGTTAAATGATTTCGCTCCTTTAAGAAGGGATGTGATTTAGATAAAAAGGTTGCGTTAATTTCAATATTTTAACACTGAAGAAGGAAATAAGGATAAAGGCCAAAGGATTGGAAAATAGTATTGAGAATTGAGATATTGAGAATGACAAAAACAGAGACAAAACAAGATACAAGAGACTAAATGACCACGATGGATTTTTATTTGTATCCCCACGATATATTTCGGGCTATAATTTAACGGAGACTAGGAAAAGCTAAAAGGCAAAAAATTATTTGAGTCCTAGGTAAAAATTACGAGGGATAAGAAAATGGATAGATATATATTCGGTCTTTAGTACCAATTGAAGATTATATGTCCTTTTATTAGCCCAGGCAATGTTTCTCAACAAGCACTTAAACTAGACGGCTTTGAAACTTTTTTTTCCTTACCTGGATGGCATGGATCATATGAAAAATAAAAAGCCATCACGTTTTGGCGTGATGGCTTTTCAAGAATATTATTTAATTACTTTGATAAAAATTATTTCCAAACCTTTATCCAAAATTGAAGTAAAAATCACCTCCCATTGCAAAGAGGCAGCTTAAAATTGTGCCGTTGATCTTAGTTCCTTGGTATATACGTCGTGCCCTGTGACTATTGGGGTGGTCGTGCGTTCTCCACTCCAATCCAACCTCGAGACAGATCCGTTTGGACCAAGACTTTTAGTGGGTTTTAATTACCACCTCCTGTCCAAATAATAGGCTGTATTGCTCTTTAGGTTCAGCATACCAGAAAGACCATTCCTCTGTTCAAAATGCATTCACAAGCACATACGCCCCAAGGGTCTCAGATACCTATATGGGTATATGAAGTATAATTGTTATTGGCACCATAAGGGCCACCTGTATAAGGTACAATATTATCCTGCATAAATACCGCAGCTCTTGGATCGTTTAACGGAGCAATCACATCAACAAATGTATTCGCTACAAAAATAAACGGCCTGATTGGATAAAATCTCCCCACATTGGATTGGTATTCGGTGGATAGTAACAAAATGGGAAGATACCGCTATCACATGGGACATAATAATTCCGCTCGCAATTGCTTCAGCAGCCATTGTGGTAGCTTTGGCATTGTCAACGTCAGAGATTCTTACAGCCATTCTTAATTTAAGTGAATTTCCAAATTTTGCCCATTTGGCCACGTCGCCACCATAGATCAAATCAGCACCAGTCAAAAATGAAGTTCCACCCCCTTTAAGTGTGTTTACTGCTGCAGCAATTTTAGTAAACAGGTCATTGTACACGTCAGAATCCTTGTCATAAACAGGAACCAGATTAGCTGCGCCCTGAATGGCCTCAGTATATGGAATATAACCATAAACATCCACCAAAGACTGCCAGGTATATGCTTCCATCAGGGTAATAATAGCGGTCTGATTTGCTTTTTGCTCATCAGTCAAAATCGCGTTTTCACCAATAATACGTTTGGCATCGGCTAAATTAGCCAATAATTTGTATATTGGCATTCCAGTAGCCACCACCTTGATTTCGGGTTACCACATCGTAATTCGCTTCGTCTGTATACGTAGTTTCTGTCCCATATTAAGCCCCACATACTAAAAAGCCCAACGTTAACATTCATGTCCCATACCCTTCTGGCCATTTGAAGTTGGGCAAAGGTAACCAGATAGTCACCGCTCACTTCACCGGGGTGTTTGTTGTCAATATTCCAGCCTTCAAAATCTTCGCACGAGATCGTACTTACAATCAACAGGCCTATTAAAATTAATTTTTTCATTTTATTTCTGTTTTAAAATCGAATTTTTACACTAAATCCATAGTCCTTTGTAGAAGGATACACACCGGATTGATTTCCCTGAATGTTTCCTGAGCTCAACCCTGCTTAGGATCTGCATAAGGAACATCTTTGTCAATGATCCATAAGTTTCTGCCTATAGCAGTTAGGGTCAATCCTTCAATAACACCTCTGTCTCCGCCAAACCATTCCTGTGGAAGGGTATAGCCCAAAGAAACTTCTCTCAACTTAATAAATCCTGCATCGTACACGTGTGCGGCATTAGGATTACGGGCATAACCAAGTGCATTTAGATAAGTATCCATTGAAGCCCTCAGGTCGTTAGGTGTACCATCCTGTTTAACACCCGGTAAGATTATACCTCCACCATTTGCAACAGAGTTACGAACAGGATTTCCTAGATCGTTCAGACCTACAGTTTCAGGATAGATACCTGTTGCTTGTCCGTACCACTGGTCTAAAGAGAATACTTCCCTCCTTTTTTGCATATCAACCAAGAAGCTGAATCTTACGCTCTTATAGGTAAATGTATTGTTAACACCACCTTTCCAGTCTGTTGGAAGCTACCCATACCTCGGTTGTTGGAGAAATCAGGTATTTGCCTATTCTTGATCCAACTGTAGTAGTTGAGTTCACAGTTTTTTGTCCGTCTGTATATACGAAATTGGTACCTTCAATGGTTCCGTAAGGTTGCCCCAAACGTGCATTGATTGTAATACCACCCTGAACAGAACCTAATAAAATGTTTTGCAGGTCGGATGGTAACTTGGTAACTTCATTTTCATTCTGGGCCCAGTTGACATCAATTCTCCATTCGAAATTATTTGTTTTAATAGGAGATACCCAACCAGAAACCTCATAACCTTTGTTAGTCATTTCTCCAGCGTTCAATACCTGGCTGGTAAAACCAGTTGCAGTAGAAATTGTCAGAGGAGTATCAAAAATGATGTTTTATCATAATAAGTACATAAATCAATCTTTCTTAAATGCCATTTCCAAACCGATTTCAAACTCTTAGATTCTCGTTTAAATTTGGGTTGTTGTTTTGTCCGGGAAGGTCTGCAGTAGGTTGTTAATTGGAGTACCCAAAGTATAGGTGTTGCTCACACTGTAAGAGAGCACCGTTACCGGTTACAGCGTAACCAGCTCTTAATTTACCTAAGGACATTACATTGTTGTTTCCAAATAGACTTGAGAACACAAATGATCCTGAAGCACCCCAATACAATGCGGTGTCGTTATCTCTTGGCAATGTTGAGAATTTATCCTGTCTAACAGATCCTTCCAAATATAAGGTGTTTGCAAAGCCTAAAGATGCCGTGGCAAAAATACCATCAACACCCACTTTAGACACATTTTCTGTTGGCGCGAGAATAGGATTCGCTGAATTTTCCAAGAATACAAACCGGTAGGTTTAAACCTCCATTGGTAGCAGCAAGATAGAATTTACTGTAGTTCTTCTCACGTTGTAACCAAGGTAGACAGAGGTTTAAATTATCTTAAGATCTTTGTTGAAATTAAAATGATGTCGTAGTTATTCTCGTTATAGCTTCTGTTAAAACGCTGATAACCTGAAACGTCAAACTATTAATATTGATTCTTCTTCCTGAAGTTCATTGTAGTTGTCAATAGAAGCTCTTGTGTAAAGACTTACCCAATCGGTGATTTTGTAATCCAATGCGACATTTCCTATGATTCGATCTCTGCCGTCAGTGTTAAAATTTTCAAAACGTGTCCAATAGGGGTTATCAGAATAGATAGGTGAAAGGTCAAGTTGCGCATCGCTGGTATTCCAGGTGATGTTTTCACGTGTCTGGAAATAAGCAGCTTTTTGTTCCTGGACATCTACGTTGGTCTGCCACCATTGTCTCATTGCCTGCATTGGGTTCTGAGAGCTATATCCTGTTCCGTAACGACCTTTACCTTTGGTTTTGATATAAGAAGCCTGAATGGATGCGGTAAGTTTTTCAGTCAATGCATAAGAAGCTCCAAAGTCAACGTTATCTCTGATAATCTCTGAATTTGGCAAAATACCTTCCTGGTTCATGTTGGAGTAGCCTAACTTGAAAATATCCTTTTTCAGTTGCACCATCCACTGTAACTGTATTGAAAAACGTATGTCCGATTTCGAAGAAAGAAGTTGGGTCATTTTTAGCACCCACCCATGGACTTGCTTGCTGGTAAGTATCTAATTGTGGAAACCATGAATCCCATTGATAAATCAATAAGTTAGGATCGAATGCAGCACCATAAGATGCATCTTCAGTAGAAGGTGTGGTAAGATCATCAATACCATCTCCGTTTACATCTCTCAAAAGAAATAGCCTGAATCATCTTCATAATATGGACCATAACCGGCACCATATTCTTTCTGTATTCAGCCATAGTTTCTTTGTTAAATTTATTAAAAGTTACTGAAGAACTTACAGTTACTCCGATACCTTTACTTCCTCTATCTTGTCCTTTTTTGGTTGTGATTACAATAACACCGTTGGCAGCTCTGGATCCGTACAATGCCGTTGCAGCACCACCTTTCAGAACGTTCAAGGATTCGATGTCGTCAGGGTTAATGTCTGTGGCACCGTTACCGTAAGTCGTATCCACCTCTACCGGTTCTTTGATTACCACTGTTGGTATTGCTGTTATCAACAGGTACACCCGTCGATAACAAACAATGCCTGGTTATTTCCTGTTAAAGAAGAATAACCACGGATAATCACGTTTGCAGAACCACCCATAGTACCTGAACTCTTCACGTCAAGTCCGGCTACTTTACCAGACAGACCATTTACGAAGTTCGGGTCTTTTGCAGTGTTTATTTTTTCACCGCTCACTTCCTGTGTGGCATAACCCAGAGATTTTCTTTTCTCTTTCGATACCCAAAGCAGTTACAACCACCTCATCCAAGGTGTTTTCACCACTGGTCATAGTTACGTTGATCACATTTTCAGTGCCAACCGTTCTGGTTGCACTGGTCATACCCAAAAAGCTGAATCTGAGCACGGCGCCCTGATTGGCAGAAATGGTGTATTGTCCGTCAAAATTTGTCTCAGTACCCCTTGTCGTACCATCGACAAGAACGCTTACTCCGGGTAGCGGTCCTGAATCATCAGATACCGTACCGGTAATTGTTCTCTCCTGTGCAAAGGTCATTTGCACCATAAACGCCAGTAATAGCGTTAAGATTCCATTAAACTTTGTTTTCATTCTGTATTTTTTTGAATTAATATGAAATTAATAAGAACCAAAATTCATAAAAAAAAGTTAAGGAATCTAATTTTTTAACAAAAAAAAATAAAAAATTAACTTAAACGTTTGTTAAATGAGTTTGGACTTATAAACAATATAGATGTTTATTTTATAAATAGGTTGCGCTGATTTCAATAATTTAACACTAAAGAAGTATAAAGGATAAAGGCAAAAGGAAAAAGAAAATGGTATTGTAGCCCCGCGATGCCTCGCGGGGTATAATTTTAACGGATCTGGCCAAGGATAAAGTATAATAGATATAGGAAACACGGAGAGAGGATGGAAAAAAGAAAAAAGAGAAAAGAAACAAGAAAAAAGATTAAAACGACTACGATGGGTTTTTATTTGTAGCCCCGCGATGCCTCGCGGGGTATAATTTGCCGGAGGCAAGGATAAGGTAAATTCGACATTTGAGAAAGAAGTCAAATAGAATAAAAATTCCATACACTATCCATACACTATCCATACACTATCCATACACTATCCATACTTAAGCTATACAGTAAAGAGTGTAATGGGAGAGATACCCCTAATACTATACCATTTTTACAATAATTCGCAAATTGGCAACGGATTTCATACATTCCGTGGGAATGACATCAGCGAAAGAAAAAGCACTTCCTTCCCCGTACTCACGTCGGGCAGACTTGGAAGAGGCAGATCTTGTGGTTTATAATAAGTTGATTATAAGGACTTTAACCACCCTGGTACTCCGTACCCCCCCTCCTAAAAAGGAGGGGAGCTTTTCGGCATGCTTACAATGAACTATTTCATGCGGTTTTGCTAAATCAATCCCTCATTAATGAAAGATGTTAAGGTAACCCGTTTATAACACACCCCTAACCCCTCTGAGTAGGGGAACCGTGTATTCATTCACTACTTTTTATATCATACTGCCTTTTTTGGCTCCTTTAAGGCAGGCGATAGGCCGGGGCGAAATAAAAAAACACCATCGTTATTCTCCTTCTCTCCCTTCATCTCTTTATTGTCTCCTGTATCTTCTCTTTCAATACTAAATACTAATACTCGATACTCAATACTAAATACTAATAGTTCAAAAATAATTCGTGATGTTCAAATGCAGGTTGGAATTGTTAAAATCAAAATCGATTTGGTCTGTTTTGCCCAGGGCATAGGCAAGATGGATTCTTCCAATTTTGGTCAGGAAGGAATAGCCAAAGCCCAAACTCAGGGTGGAGGTGTTTTTATTCAGAATGTCATTTTCCAGGTAGCCAATGTCTGTGATGCTGTGAAAAAATGAGGAAGGGGAGGTTTTGTATCTGTATTCTATATTTAAGATTCCATAGAGATTGGTCAGCAGGCTTTCTTCGTTAAAACCCCGCAGTGTTTTGTTTCCACCAATACGGAACAATTCATTATAAAAATAGGTATCGGAATAAAGGAATTTTCCCTGCACCTGCGAGAACAAGACATTTTTTTGGTTGAATTTCCAGATTTTGTTAGCCAAAAGTTCTATCCGGTATTGTTTATCCGTATCAATTTCTGTGGTTCTGCTGCCCCAAAATACTTTTGTATTGATCTCGTAATTGTACCAGTCAGGCAGCGTACCTTCCTGTTCAGCGCTCATGAAAGCAAGTCCCAGTGCGAGGGTTTCAAAAGAAGTTACAGAGCTGTCACCTGATTCGTTTAGCAGGTCATTGGATTGGGTATACTGGAACAAGCCTGCTATGTCTGAATGCATTCGCAACTTATAAACCAAATCCACCCCGGCATTGAGATTGTTAAAGGTGGAATCCTGCTGGTAGAGATTAAAACGGAACTCAGGACTGAAACCTGACTGAAAAACAAATGGCAATCGGGCCCTGAGATCGATTTCTTTTCTGTCATTGCCATTGTTCTGCCATTTTAAGGCAATACTTTCTCCGCGGTTAAAAATATTTTCCAGAGACAGGTTGAGATAGCCGTTGAAAATGAGCCCGTCATTTTCGCTGTCATTGCTGAAACCGATCAGTCCATCAAAGGAACTCGATCTTTTCTTTCTCAAAGAAATAATAAATGCTGGTGGAGTCTATTCGTGAAAAGAACTTCGGGTGGTTTTGTTTCGCTTACAAAGGGGATATTTCGTACAGCAGCAGAAGACCTGTCCACATTCTTTTTGCTGAAGGGATCTCCAACATAGATGCCTAATGCATGTTTTCTAAAACCGTTAGGAAAATCCGGGTAGCCGCTGATGATGATCTCGTCAATGGTACGTGTGAATTTTTCACTCACAGCCAGATTTGCATTGAGCTCAGTACCCAAAATTTCGATCGCTTCCAAATAGACTTCTGCAAATGGCTGGCTGCGCTCTGCATAGTAGTTGGTTACCCACTGCATAAAATCCTCCAGCCCTTGGAAGGGAAGGGTGATCGAATCTCCGTCTGTGTTCCACTGCCCGTTGTTCCTGAACAGTTCGGCAAGTGAATTAGGATATCGCAGGTTTATTTTTTCAATTCGGTTCCCGGAATAAAAAAAGCTGTGTATAAGGTATCTGCTATGATCAGGGTATCCAGTTTGTTTTGTAAATAACCCATTTTCTGCAGTTTTATGTTGATTTTTTCTATCTCACTATAGACACCTGTTTCATTTTCATGGATTATTTTGTATTCCGGTATTGCTGTATTCGCTTTATTTCCATCAGGTCCAACCTTTATGTCCAAAAATAAACGCTGGCCAAAGGTCGGATTTGCCAATAAAAATAATAAGAGTATATATATATATGGTGTAATTTGCAAATTCAGACGGGATAAGGGTGTAAATATCAATGATTTTTTAATGAAAACCAATTTGATTTTTTGGCTTGGGAAAGATTTTTTGTGCAGTAGCAGGCAATGAAAATTAATCAGGTGTTTTTTGCAAAAAAAACGCCAATAAATCATAAATTATTGGCTTACAAGGATTTCATTTTCACACCTGTCATTGGGTTTGTTGAAATATATTGTGAAAAAATCAATGGTTTAAAGTTTGAATAAATAGAAAAATGTTATACATTTGCACACTCTTAAAAAAAGAGGTTTAAAAATATTAAAAAAACAAGAAAAATAGAATGCCAACTATTCAACAATTAGTACGTAAAGGAAGGGCTAAAATAACCAAGAAGAGTAAATCGGCTGCTTTGAATTCTTGTCCACAGCGTCGTGGTGTTTGTACGCGTGTTTATACTACTACCCCAAAGAAACCAAATTCTGCTATGAGAAAAGTAGCGAGGGTTAGGTTGACCAACGGGAATGAGGTGAACGCATACATACCAGGTGAAGGACATAATTTACAAGAGCACTCGATAGTATTGGTTAGAGGCGGAAGAGTAAAAGATTTACCCGGAGTAAAATACCACATCGTGCGCGGTGCGTTAGATACTGCAGGTGTAAGCGGACGAAATCAGCGTAGATCAAAATACGGTACAAAACGTCCGAAAAAATAAGGTAATTACTTTAATGTAGAGAACAATGAGAAAAAAAATATCTAAAAAAAGGGCCCTTTTACCGGATCCTAAATACGGAGATCAATTGGCAACTCGTTTTGTGAATAATTTGATGGTTGACGGAAAAAAATCTGTAGCCTATAAAGTATTTTATGACGCTTTGGAAATTGTAGAGAAAAGAAAGCAGGACGAAGAGAAAAATGCCCTGGATCTCTGGAAAGATGCCTTATCAAACATTATGCCTCACGTGGAGGTCAGAAGCAGCAGAATTGGAGGGGCTACCTTTCAGATTCCAATGCCTATCAGACCGGACAGAAAAATCTCCATGGCAATCAAATGGATGATTCTGTATGCCAAAAGACGCAATGAGAAATCAATGTCACAAAGATTGGCAGGTGAAATATTAGCCGCTGTAAAAGAAGAAGGTGCTGCAGTGAAAAAAAGAATGGACGTGCATAAGATGGCAGAAGCCAACAAAGCATTCTCTCATTTTAGATTTTAATGATTAGACAAGAATGGCCAGAGATTTAAAATATACAAGAAATATTGGTATTGCAGCGCATATTGACGCAGGTAAAACTACTGTCACTGAGCGAATACTATATTATACCGGTGTTTCGCATAAAATCGGTGAGGTACACGATGGTGCTGCTACCATGGACTGGATGGAGCAGGAGCAGGAAAGAGGTATTACCATTACTTCAGCTGCAACACATTGTAAATGGAAATACAACAACGACAGTTATGCTGTAAATATTATCGACACACCGGGTCACGTGGATTTTACCGTTGAGGTAGAACGTTCCCTTCGTGTACTGGATGGTATGGTGGCTTTGTTCAGTGCTGTAGACGGGGTTGAGCCTCAGTCTGAAACCGTTTGGAGACAGGCAGATAAATACAGGGTTCCAAGAATTGGTTTTGTAAACAAAATGGACCGTCAGGGTGCAGATTTTTATAATGTTTGTACTCAGGTAAAAGAAATGCTGGGTGGAAATCCGGTTGCACTTCAGGTGCCGATTGGTGATGAAATTGATTTTAAAGGGGTAGTTGATCTGATTTCCAATAAAGCAATTATCTGGGATGAAGAAGATAAAGGGATGACCTTTGAAGTGATTGAAATTCCGGCCGATTTAAAAGAAGAGGTTTTTAAGAAGCGGGCAGAATTGGTTGAAGCTGTTGCCGGCTATGATGAGACCCTGTTAGAGAAATTTTTTGAAGATGAAGATTCAATTACAGAAGATGAAATCATTGCAGCTTTAAGAAAAGCTACCATTGATATGTCTATCATTCCAATGTTCTGCGGCTCGGCTTTTAAAAATAAAGGTGTTCAGGCAATGCTTGACGGGGTGATGCGTTTTTTACCTTCGCCACTTGATATTGAAGCTATTGTTGGAGTAAATCCAGATACAGAGAAAGAAGAAAGACGTCAGCCAAGTGTTACTGAACCATTCTCAAGTCTGGCCTTTAAAATTGCTACCGATCCGTTTGTGGGAAGGTTGGCTTTCTTCAGGGTCTATTCAGGTTTTCTTGATTCAGGTTCGTATGTGTTGAACACACGTTCCGGCAATAAGGAAAGAATTTCGCAGAATCTATCAGATGCACGCCAATAAACAACAGCCGATTGACAAAATCGAAGCGGGTGATATAGGTGCTGCCGTAGGATTTAAAGATATTAAAACAGGAGACACCCTTTGTGATCTCAATAAACCAATCGTTCTGGAATCCATGAGTTTTCCGGAGCCTGTTATTGGTATCGCAGTTGAGCCTAAAACCAAGGCAGATGTTGATAAATTGGGTATGTCTTTGGCAAAACTTGCTGAAGAAGATCCGACGTTTGTTGTCAGGACAGATCAGGCTTCAGGTCAAACCATAATTTCAGGTATGGGTGAACTGCATTTGGAAATACTTGTTGATCGGTTAAAGCGCGAGTTTAAGGTTGAAGTCAACCAGGGACAACCACAGGTTGAATACAAGGAAGCATTGACTAAAAGTGCCAATCACAGGGAAGTTTACAAGAAGCAATCCGGTGGTCGTGGTAAATTTGGAGATGTTGTGTTTGAAATGGGACCGGCTGATGCCGATTTCAAAGGCCCCGGACTTCAGTTTGTAAATGAGATAAAAGGGGGTAATATCCCAAGGGAATACGTACCTGCAATTGAAAAAGGTTTTAGGGAAGCAATGAAGAACGGTCCCTTGGCCGGATATGAAATGGATACCATGAAGGTAAGGGTAATTGACGGATCATTCCACCCGGTGGATTCAGATTCCCTGTCATTTGAACTTGCAGCGAAGATAGGCTACAAATCAGCTGCCAAAGCGGCAGGTGCTGTTATTTTAGAGCCGATCATGAAACTTGAGGCAGTAACTCCTGAAGAAAATATGGGAGATATTGTTGGTGACCTTAACAGAAGAAGGGGTCATGTGAATTCAATGGATGACAGAGCAGGAGCAAAGGTCATCAAAGCATTGGTTCCTTTATCAGAAATGTTTGGATATGTAACCACCCTGAGGACCTTATCTTCAGGAAGGGCAACTTCAACGATGGAATTCTCGCATTATGCAGAAACACCGGCGAATATTTCGGCAGAAGTAATTAAAAAAGCGAATGGGTAACCTAGTAATACATTAAGTGATGAGTCAGAAAATCAGAATAAAATTAAAATCATACGACCACAATCTGGTAGATAAGTCTGCCGATAAGATCGTAAAATCTGTAAAGAGCACGGGTGCTGTTATCAATGGACCTATTCCTTTGCCAACACACAAAAAGATTTTTACTGTTTTGCGTTCTCCGCACGTAAACAAAAAGGCAAGGGAGCAGTTTGAATTGAATTCTCACAAAAGAATTCTAGATATCTACAGTTCTTCTTCTAAAACCATTGATGCCTTGATGAAGCTGGAGTTGCCAAGCGGTGTGGAAGTAGAGATCAAAGTATAAGTATTTTCCAGTAAAGGAAGATTGAATTTGAAAAAGAGATTTTTCAACAACATGTCCCGAGCTTTTGACAAGGGAAAAACGGAAAAAATACATCAGGGTTGAAGTATTTTTGACCCTGTTTGTTTTTAAATAGATTGTATAATAATTATAAATTAAATTATGTCTGGGTTAATTGGAAAAAAAATTGGAATGACCAGTATTTATGACGAGAATGGGAAAAATATCCCATGCACCGTTTTACAGGTAGGTCCATGTGTTGTTACCCAAGTCAGAACCAAAGAGGTTGACGGGTATGAGGCCATTCAACTTGGTTTCGATGACAAAGCAGAAAGGCATGCCAACAAAGCGACTATAGGTCACTTTAAAAAAGCTGGCACAAGTGCTAAGAAACAAGTTGTCGAATTCAAGTATTTTACAGAGGAGTATAAATTAGGTGATGAGATCACAGTAGATCTATTCCAGGAAGGAGAATTTGTCGACATCAGTGGCACTTCTAAAGGAAAAGGATTTAATGGTGTGGTAAAACGACACGGTTTTGCCGGAGTCGGACAAGCCACACACGGACAGCACAACCGTTTGAGGGCACCGGGATCAGTTGGTGCATCATCATATCCTTCAAGGGTATTCAAGGGTGTGAGAATGGCTGGAAGAATGGGAGGAGATACAGTGAAAGTTCAAAACCTGAGAGTTTTAAAAGTGGTTAAAGACAAAAACCTTTTGGTAGTAAAAGGTGCTGTTCCTGGCCATAAAAATTCATATTTAATTATTGAGAAATAATGAAGGTTGCTGTAATAGATATCAACGGGAAAAATACTGGAAGAAGCGTTGAGCTTTCAGATGCTATTTTTGGAATAGAGCCAAATAAACACGCTATTTATTTAGATGTTAAGCAATACCTGGCTAACAAAAGGCAAGGAACACATAAATCAAAGGAAAGGGCTGAAATCGCCGGAAGTACCAGAAAAGTTAAGAAACAGAAGGGTACAGGAACAGCGAGGGCCGGTAGTGTGAAGTCACCACTTTTCAGAGGTGGCGGACGCGTTTTCGGACCAACACCCAGAAGTTATTCTTTTAAATTGAACAAAGGGTTGAAAAGATTGGCTCGCCAGTCTGCATTGTCTCTGAAAGCAAAACAGGATAACCTGGTCGTTATGGAAAGGTTTGATTTTGAAGCACCTAAAACAAAAGAGTTTATTAAGATACTAAAGACACTGGGTATTGAAAATAAAAAATCTCTTTTTGTATTGGACGAGTCAAATAAAAATGTATATTTGTCATCGCGAAATTTGAAAGGGGTTAATATTGTAAATGGCTCAAAATTAGCAACTTACGAAATTTTGTACGCGAATAAAGTGGTTCTTTCAGAAGAATGTATAGAAGAAATTGAAACGAATTTTAGCAAATAATAGTTATGAGATATTTTAGTAAAACCTATTATTACGGAAAAGGCTACAGATCTTAGTGAATTGAGGAACTGCTATACATTTGTTGTAGAAAAGTCAGCGAACAAAATAGAGATCAAGCAAGCGATAGAAAGTGCTTACGGAGTATCTGTTAATAAAGTAAGAACTGTTGTAAACCCTGCTGTACGCAGTGCCAAGAACACCAAAAAGGGATTGGTAATCGGCGTTAAGGGAGCTTATAAAAAGGCCTTTGTTCAATTGGCAGAGGGTCAAAATATTGATTTTTACAGCAATATCTAAGAAAACGAGATGGCATTAAGAAAATTAAATCCGATAACCCCGGGACAACGATTCAGAGTTGTTACAGATTTTGTTGAGGTAACCACTGGCAAACCAGAAAAAAGTTTGCTGGCCGGAAGATCAAAATCAGGTGGTAGAAATAATGATGGTAAAATGACCATGCGTTATGTGGGTGGTGGTCACAAACAGAGATACCGTATCATTGATTTTAAAAGAAATAAGGATGGTGTCCCTGCAACGGTAAAAACCATAGAGTATGACCCGAATCGCTCGGCCTATATCGCACTGTTGTTTTATGCTGATGGAGAAAAGCGTTATGTGGTTGCTCAGAATGGATTAAAAATCGGGCAGACCATCGTTTCAGGAGAAAAAGTTGCTCCGGAAGTAGGTAATACCCTGTTTTTGAGTGATATTCCTCTTGGGAACTGTAATATCACTGATTGAGTTACATCCAGGTCAGGGAGCAGTGATGGCGAGAAGCGCCGGATCTTTTGCTCAGTTAATGGCCAGAGAAGGAAAATATGCAACCGTTAAATTGCCTTCGGGTGAGGTCAGATTGGTTTTGTTGTCTTGTAAGGCTACCATTGGTGTGGTTTCCAATTCAGATTACCAATTGACTGTTTCCGGTAAAGCAGGTAGAAATCGTTGGTTGGGAAGAAGACCGAGAACACGTCCTGTAGTAATGAACCCTGTAGATCACCCGATGGGTGGTGGTGAAGGTAGGGCATCCGGTGGACACCCGAGATCAAGAAAAGGTATTCCTGCAAAAGGATTCAAGACGAGGTCTAAAACAAAAGCGAGTAATAAGCACATTGTAGTGCGTAGAAAAAAATAAGGATTGATATATGGCACGATCATTAAAAAAAGGACCTTTTGTTCATTTTAAGTTAGACAGAAAAGTCCAGAAAAATATAGAAGCAGGCAATAAATCAGTGATTAAAACCTGGTCAAGAGCCTCAATGATTACTCCGGATTTTGTTGGACAGACAATCGGTGTTCATAACGGACGTCAATTTGTACCTGTGTATATTACCGAGAATATGGTTGGACATAAGCTCGGAGAATTTTCACCGACACGTACGTTCAGGGGACATGGTGGTTCAAAAAATAAAGGAAAAAAATAATAGGTTTTATGGGAGTTCGTAAAAACAATAGAGCACAACAATTAAAGGAAGCACGCAAGGGAACTTACGTAGCAAAACTTAAAGGTTGCCCTTCTTCACCGCGAAAGATGCGTTTGGTTGCTGACCTGGTGAGAGGAGTGGAAGTTGAAAAGGCACTGGCTATTTTAAAGTTCAATGCAAAGCACTCTTCTATTAATTTAGAAAAATTAATGCTCTCTGCCATTGCAGTGTGGCAATCAAAGAATGAAGATGCAAACATTGAAGAGGCTGGATTATTTGTAAAGGAAATCTATGTTGACAGCGCATCAGTTCTGAAAAGATTGAGAACAGCACCACAGGGTAGGGCACATAGAATCAGAAAACGTTCAAATCACGTAACGTTGGTGTTAGGAACTAATAATATAAGCAATTAAGCAATAGCATGGGACAAAAAGCTAATCCAATAGGACTTCGTTTAGGAATCATCAGAGGATGGGAATCAAACTGGTATGGTGGAAATGATTACGGCGATAAAATCGCAGAAGATTACAAGATCAGAAAATATGTGCGTGCTAGATTAAATAAGGCAAGTGTTTCCCGTGTGATCATCGAGAGAACCCTTAAACTTGTAACCGTTACTATCACTACTGCCCGTCCGGGAATCATTATCGGAAAAGGTGGTCAGGAGGTAGACAAGTTGAAAGAGGAACTTAAAAAAATCACCGGAAAAGAGATACAGATCAATATTTTTGAAATTAAAAGACCTGAATTAGATGCCCTACTGGTTGCTGCGAGTGTGGCAAGACAGATTGAGAGCAGGATCTCTTACAAGAGAGCGATCAAAATGGCCATTGCAACTACCATGCGCATGAATGCGGAAGGTATTAAAATAATGATCTCAGGAAGGTTGAACGGAGCTGAAATGGCTCGTTCTGAATCTTTTAAAGAAGGCAGAATACCGCTTTCTACTTTTAGGGCAGATATTGATTATGCACTTGAAGAAGCCAATACTACCTATGGTAAATTAGGTATTAAGGTTTGGATTATGAAAGGTGAGGTTTACGGAAAAAGAGAGTTGTCTCCTTTGGTTGGCATGGCCAAAAAAGCAGGCAAACCAACTGAAATGAGAAGTAAACCGCGCAAAAAATAATTTTTTAATAGATAAAAAATGTTACAGCCAAAGAGAGTCAAATATCGTAAAGTACAAAAAGGAAAAGGAAGTTTTAGTGGCCTTGCTCAAAGAGGACACCAGCTTTCAGACGGAGTTTTTGGAATTAAATCTTTAGAGCAAAGTTTCCTTACCTCACGACAAATTGAAGCAGCGCGTGTTGCTGCAACTCGTTTTATGAAACGTCAGGGTAATTTGTGGATCAAAATATTTCCGGATAAGCCGATCACCAAAAAACCGTTGGAGGTTCGTATGGGTAAAGGAAAAGGAGCACCAGAGTATTTTGTTGCTATTGTTAAGCCCGGAAGAATTATGTTCGAAGTTGGCGGCGTACCGATGGATGTAGCAAAAGAGGCACTGCGTTTGGCAGCTCAGAAGTTACCGGTTAAAACAAAGTTTATTGTTGCACGTGATTATCAGGACGCCTAATTTAATCCGGCTGGGCCTGTAAAAAATAAAAACCATGAAACAATCAGAAATTGTAGAATTATCTGTAGAGGATTTAAAAGAAAAATTGGGAATGTTCCAAAAGAACTACACTGATCTGAAACTTGCACATGCGATTTCACCCTTAGAAAATCCAATACAATTGAGAAATTTAAGAAAAACCTGTGCAAGGTTGGCAACAGAATTAACTAAAAGAGAATTACAATAATTGTATTTCAATTTAAAGATGGAACAAAAGAAATCTTAGAAAAGAAAGAGTAGGTGTGGTATCAAGCACTAAAATGCAGAAAACTGTAGTGGTTTCTGAAGTTAGACGCGTTAAACACCCTCTTTACGGAAAATTCGTGTTAAGTACAAAAAAGTATTATGTACACGATGAAAAAAATGACTGCAACGTTGGAGATACTGTTAAGATCAGTGAAACCAGGCCTTTGAGTAAAACCAAGTGCTGGAGATTAGTTGAAATTTTAGAAAGAGCGAAATAATGTTACAACAGGAATCAAGATTAAAAGTAGCTGACAACACCGGAGCAAAGGAAGTATTGGTAATACGTGTCCTAGGTGGAACCAAAAAACGGTACGCATCGGTTGGTGATATGATTGTGGTATCTATTAAAGAAGCCACTCCCAACGGAACAGCAAAAAAGGGCCAGGTAGCCAAAGCCGTTGTTGTGCGCACAAAGAAGGAAGTAAGGCGTAAAGACGGATCTTATATTCGTTTTGACGACAATGCCTGCGTATTAATGGATGCGGCCGCAAAGGAAATGAGAGGCACCCGTGTTTTTGGCCCTGTTGCCAGAGAATTACGTGAAAAGCAGTTCATGAAAATTGTATCATTGGCACCGGAAGTGCTTTAATTATAAGAATTATGACAAAGCTAAAATTAAAAACCGGAGATACTGTTCAAGTAATTGCCGGTGATCATAAAGGAGAGCAGGGTAAAATTGTACAGGTTATTGTAGATAAAAACCGTGCAATTGTTGAAGGAGTGAATATGATCTCAAAACATACCAAACCAAGTGCAAAGAATCCTCAGGGCGGCATTATTAAAAAAGAGGCCTCCCTTCATATTTCTAACCTGATGATCGTGGAGAAAGGTACCACCACCAGGGTAGGATTTAGAACAGAAGGAGATAAAAAGGTTAGGTTTTCTAAAAAAACGAATCAAGTTATTTAGTTATGGAATATACACCAAGACTTAAGAAGGAATACGAAAGCAGGATCAAACTTGCTTTAAAAGAGGAATTTGGCTACGACAATATCATGCAGGTTCCTAAGTTGCAGAAGATTGTGATCAGCCGTGGCGTTGGAGCAGGTATTGCCGATAAGAAAATCATCGAGCACGCCGCCAATGAATTGGCCGCCATTACAGGTCAGAAGGCTGTAACTACCCTGTCTAAAAAGGACGTTGCATCTTTTAAGCTTAGAAAAGGAATGCCTATCGGTGTGATGGTCACCCTGCGTGCCGACAGAATGTTTGAGTTTATGGACAGACTGGTTACCGCTGCCCTGCCTCGCGTTCGGGATTTCAAAGGAGTAAAATCCACCGGCTTTGACGGAAGGGGTAATTATACCCTGGGTGTTACCGAGCAGATTATTTTTCCTGAGATCAATATTGATAAAATCTACCGCATCAGCGGTATGGATATCTCCTTTGTCACTTCAGCGAAAACAGATAAAGAAGCAAAATCATTATTACACGAATTAGGTTTACCATTTAAAAAGAATTAAGAGATGGCTAAAGAATCAATGAAAGCCCGTGAAGTTAAAAGGGCAAAGGCAGTAGCGAAATATTCAGCAAAGAGAAAAGCTTTGAAAGAGGCCGGGGAATATGAATTGCTGCAGAAATTACCAAAAAATGCTTCTCCTATTCGCATGCACAACAGATGTAAGCTGACGGGCAGACCTAAAGGATATATGAGACAATTTGGTATATCACGCGTTACTTTTCGTGACATGGCCAATGAAGGATTAATACCGGGCGTTAAAAAAGCCTCCTGGTAAAATTTAAAAAGATGTTTAATTGGTTTGAAGTTTAAGACCGGCAACCCGGGATTAAAAACCAGAACCGCAAATTTAATTTATGTATACAGATCCTATTGCAGATTTTTTAACCCGAATCAGAAATGCGGCTAACGCAAGTCACAGGGTGGTTGAAATTCCGGCTTCCAACTTAAAAAAAGAGATGACCAAGATCTTATTTGATCAGGGTTATATTCTGAGCTATAAGTTCGAAGAAAACAAAGTGCAGGACAAAATAATCATTGCACTCAAATACGACAAACTTACTAAAGAATCAGTAATAAAGAAATTACAGAGGGTAAGTACACCTGGTCTTCGTCAATACGCAGGCGCAGAAGATATGCCAAGGGTATTGAACGGTTTAGGGATTGCCATTATTTCCACTTCGAAAGGAGTTATGACGAACAAACAAGCGCGTCAGGAAAATGTGGGTGGTGAAGTATTGTGTTACGTTTATTAATAAAATTAGTAAGATGTCAAGAATTGGAAAAAACCCCATAGTAGTACCACAAGGTGTAAACGTTGCCATCAATGACAATGTCGTTACTGTAAAGGGCAAGCTGGGCGAATTAACTCAGGAATTTAAGGAGATAGGAATCACCATGGAGGATAATACCATCACGCTTGTACGGCCATCAGATACTGTTGCTCACAAGGCAAGTCATGGTTTGTACAGGGCTTTGATCAATAACATGATCGTTGGTGTATCAAAAGGATGGACAAAAGATTTGGAATTGGTTGGTGTAGGTTACAGAGCATCAAATCAAGGGCAAAGGGTAGACCTCGCTTTAGGATTTTCACACAATATTATTTTTGATATTGCTCCTGAAGTTAAAGTTGAGACCGTGTCAGAAAAAGGTAAGAATCCTGTAATTAAACTGTCATCACATGACAAGCAATTGCTTGGACATGTAGCGGCTAAGATCCGTTCTTTCCGCAAGCCTGAACCATACAAAGGAAAAGGTATTAAGTTTGTAGGAGAATTATTAAGAAGAAAAGCAGGTAAAAAAGCATAAGAAAGTATCATTATGGCACTAACAAAATTAGAAAGAAGAACTCGAATCAAACAGAGGATCAGAAAAGTGATCTCTGGAACCACGGTAAAACCAAGGTTGTCTGTATTCAGAAGTAATAATGAAATTTCTGCTCAGTTAATTGATGACACCCAGGGCGTAACCCTCATTGCAGCTTCTTCAAGAGAAAAAGGTGTGACCAAAGGCACTAAAATTGAAGTAGCAAATGCTGTTGGAAAAGTGCTTGCGGAAAAAGCCTTAAAAGCAGGTATAGATAGCTGCTCATTCGATAGAAACGGATATTTGTTTCACGGAAGGGTGAAATCTTTTGCAGATGGTGCAAGAGAAGGTGGTTTAAAATTTTAAAAAGACGTCATGGACAAGAGTTATAAAAATATTGAAAGAGTAAAACCAAGTGGTTTGGAATTGAAAGATCATTTGGTTGGAGTTCAAAGAGTTACCAAAGTAACAAAGGGAGGTAGGACATTCGGTTTCTCTGCCATTGTTGTGGTTGGTAACGGAAATGGCGTTGTAGGTTATGGTCTGGGAAAATCACAGGATGTAGCTACTTCTATTGCCAAAGCAATTGAAGATGCCAAAAAGAACCTGGTGAGGGTTCCTATTTTAAACCAAACCTTGCCGCATGAGCAAAAAGGTAAATATGGAGGAGCAAAGGTATTTTTAAAGCCTGCTTCACACGGTACCGGAGTAATTGCCGGTGGTGCGGTACGTGCGGTACTTGATTCTGTTGGGGTACATGATGTACTTTCTAAATCACAGGGATCTTCCAATCCGCATAACGTTGTGAAGGCTACTTTTGATGCACTTTTGAGTCTGCGTGACGCAAAAACCATTGCAAAGCAAAGAGGAATAAGCATAGAGAAGGTATTTAACGGATAATTTGTTTGTGATGAAAAAAATAAAAGTAACCCAGGTTCGAAGCAAAATCAGAAGACCAAAAAACCAAAAATTAACATTGGAGGCTTTGGGCTTAAAAAGAATGAACCACAGTGTTGAGCATGAAGCTACACCTGCAATTCTTGGAATGGTAAAAACAGTTAATCACCTAGTTTCTGTAGAGGAAATAAAATAAGATATTGTTTATGGAACTAAATAACTTACAACCTTCAAAAGGTTCTGCAAAATCAAGCAAGAAAAGAATTGGCAGGGGGCAGGGATCCGGTAAAGGAGGTACTGCTACCAGAGGCCATAAAGGAGCAAAATCACGTTCAGGCTATTCTAAAAAGATAGGTTTTGAAGGCGGACAAATGCCTTTGCAAAGACGCGTGCCTAAATTCGGGTTTAATAATATTAATCGCAAAGAATATAAAGGCATAAATCTGGATCAACTGCAGCAACTGGTTGAAGACGGTAGAATAAAGGATACTGTTACCATGGCTGTTTTGATTGAGAATGGGGTTGTTTATAAAAACGATCTGGTAAAGATTTTAGGTCGCGGTGAATTGAATGCAAAATTAGATATCACAGTGCATAAATTTACAGCTACTGCCAAGGCAGCAATTGAAAAGGCTGGTGGTAAGGCAGAAACCCTTTAAAATTAAATAGGTTTAAATGAAGAAATTTTTTAGTACCCTACAGGATATTTGGAAAATAGAAGAGCTAAAGAATAAAATTATCGTTACACTTAGTTTAATGGTAGTTTATCGTTTGGCCGCTCATTTACCTTTGCCGGGTATTGACCCAACACAATTGACGGCTATCACTGATAAAACTTCAGGTGGCTTATTAGGTTTACTTAATGCCTTTACCGGTGGTGCATTTGCCAATGCATCGGTTATGGCGCTGGGTATCATGCCCTATATTTCTGCCTCCATTGTTGTTCAATTGATGGGTATAGCCATTCCATATCTTCAAAAATTACAGAAGGAAGGAGAAAGTGGCAGAAAGAAGATCAATCAGATCACACGTTGGTTAACCATAGGAATTCTTATTATTCAGGCTCCTGCTTATCTGGTGAGTCTGCCAAGTTTGGGAATTCCTGAAAGTGCATTTTTGCTTGGAAGGGGTCCCTTATTCTATTTCTCTTCCATCCTGTTGTTAACAACCGGTACGGTTTTTGCAATGTGGCTGGGTGAAAAGATTACTGATAAAGGAATCGGCAATGGTATTTCCCTGCTGATCATGATAGGAATCATAGCGCGGTTACCGGCGGTATTCATGCAAGAGGCTACTTCACGTATTACCCAATCCAATGGTGGATTGCTGATGATACTGATCGAGATTATTTTCTGGTTACTGGTTATTTTAGCCAGTGTCCTTTTGGTCACTGCGGTTCGAAAAATACAGGTGCAATACGCCAGGCGAACAGTTGCCGGTAATGTAAAAGATGTGGCCGGTGCGAGACAATATATTCCGCTTAAGCTTAATTCTGCCGGGGTAATGCCAATTATTTTTGCACAGGCACTGATGTTTGTTCCCGGTTTATTGGCAAGTTCAGAGAATTCGACTTTAAAGTCAATAGGAATTGCCTTTACAGATATGTTCGGTTTTTGGTACAATGTTGTCTTTGCCATACTGATCATTATATTCAGTTATTTTTATACAGCGATTACAATTCCTACCAATAAGATGGCGGATGACCTTAAGAAAGGTGGCGGGTTTGTACCAGGCATACGTCCGGGTAAAGATACAGGAGAATATCTTGATGGTATTTTATCGAGAATCACATTACCGGGGTCTATATTTCTGGCCTTATTGGCAGTGCTGCCTGCAATTGTTACCAAATTTGGTGTGCAACCGGGATGGGCTCTGTTTTATGGAGGAACCTCCCTGTTGATTATGGTAGGTGTTGCCATAGATACTTTACAACAAATTAATGCCTATTTGTTGAATAGACATTACGACGGCTTGATGAAATCCGGAGCTAAAAGAAAATCAACAGTATAGTTTATGGCTAAACAAACAGCAATACAGCAAGATGGCACGATTATAGAAGCTTTGTCCAATGCAATGTTTCGCGTTGAACTTGAGAATGAACATATCGTGACCGCACATATATCCGGAAAAATGCGCATGCATTACATTAAAATTTTACCGGGAGATAAGGTAAAGCTGGAAATGAGTCCGTATGATTTGAGTAAGGCAAGAATAACGTATAGATATTAATAAAGACGCGGCTGTTTAGATACATTTAGTAATATAAAATTGCCGAAATAAACAATAAGAGTAGAACTCATGAAAGTTAGAACATCCATCAAAAAAAGAAGTGCCGAGTGCAAAATTGTACGTAGAAAAGGCAGATTATATGTAATCAACAAAAGTAATCCTAGATTTAAACAAAGACAAGGATAAGTTATGGCAAGAATAGCAGGTATTGATATTCCAAGGAACAAGAGAGGTATAATCGCATTGACCTACATCTTTGGTATCGGAAGAAGTAAGGCTAAAGAACTTTTAGCAAATGCCCAGGTTGACGAAAACAAAAAAGTTCAGGATTGGACAGACAGTGAGATCGCTAATGTGCGGGAGCAGGTAAGTAAGGTCAAAATCGAGGGAGAACTCAGATCAGAAGTTCAGACAAACATCAAACGTTTGATGGACATCGGTTGTTACAGAGGATGTTCGACACAGATCAGAACTTCCATTGAGAGGTCAGAAGACCAAGAACAATTCCAGAACGCGTAAAGGCAAGAAAGAAAATTGTAGCAAATAAAAAAGAAAGCAACTAAATTAATCTTTAGAGACATGGCAAAGAAAGTTCAAAAAAAGCGAAAAGTAATTGTTGATGCATTTGGTGAGGCGCATATCAGCGCTACCTTCAATAACATCATTATTTCCCTTACCAACAAGAATGGGGATGTTATTTCGTGGTCAAGTGCAGGTAAACAAGGATTTAGAGGTTCAAAAAAGAACACCCCTTACGCAGCACAAACTGCAGCAGAGGATTGCTCTAAAGTTGCTCATGAAGCCGGTTTAAGGAAAGTAAAGGTGTTTGTTAAAGGACCGGGAAATGGCAGGGAATCTGCGATCAGAACGATCAATAACAGTGGCATTGAGGTTACGGAGATCATAGATATTACTCCTATGCCGCACAATGGTTGCAGACCACCAAAAAGAAGACGAGTTTAATTAAATAATTTTATATAAATCAAGGATTTAGATTATCGAAGGAATGCCTTAATTCATAATCCCTTAAAATTTAAAAGATGGCAAGATATACAGGACCAAAATCAAAGATCGCCAGAAAATTCGGTTTACCGATTTTTGGTGAGGACAAAGCATTAGAAAGAAGAAATTATCCTCCCGGCCAACACGGTATGAACCGAAGAAGGGGGAAGAGATCTGAATATGCTATCCAATTAAATGAAAAGCAAAAAGCGAAATACACTTATGGAATCCTTGAGCGTCAGTTCAGGAACCTGTTCGAAAAAGCTTCAAGAACCAAAGGTATTACCGGTGAGGTATTGCTGCAGTTATGTGAATCGCGTTTAGACAATGTGGTTTACAGAATGGGTGTTTCTCCTTCACGCAGTGGCGCCCGCCAATTGGTTTCACACCGTCACATCACCGTCAACGGAGAAATTATAAACATACCGTCTTATCTTTTAAAAGAAGGAGATATTGTAGGTGTTAGAGAAAAGTCGAAGTCGCTTGATGCGATTGTACGTTCACTATCATTGAATAAAAGTGTTTATGAATGGCTGAACTGGAATTCAGAAACTATGGAAGGCAGATTTATTAAAGTCCCTGAAAGAGTTCAGATTCCTGAGAATATTAATGAACAATTTATTGTGGAGTTGTACTCTAAATAATTAAAGATAGATCCAAACTTATGGCAATTTTAAATTTTCAAAAACCAGACAAAGTATTAATGATCGAATCCAATGCCACTGCATGGCAAATTCGAATTCTAACCGCTAGAACCTGGCTACGGGTTTAACAGTTGGTAACGCTTTCTCAACGTGTTCGTTGATCTTCTCTTGAAGGTTATGCAATCAATTCTATTCGTATAGAAGGCGTTGATCATGAATTCTCAACCATTGCCGGTATCGTTGAAGACGTTACCGAGATCATTTTAAATTTGAAACAAGTCAGATTTAAACAACAAATAGAGGATATAGACAATGAAGCCATTACGATCTCTATCAAAGGTAAAGAGCAACTGTTGGCAGGTGATTTTCAAAACTTCATCTCCGGATTTCAGATTCTCAACCCTGAGTTGGTAATCTGTAATATGGAGAAGTCAGTGAAATTGGATATGGAAATCAGCATTGAAAAAGGAAGGGGTTTTGTATTGGCTGAAGAAAATAAAAAAGCTTCTGCTCCAATAGGAACTTATTCCAATTGACTCTATCTATACTCCTATAAAAAATGTTAAGTACGCTGTAGAGAATTTCCGCGTTGAGCAGAAAACAGATTACGAAAAACTGGTTTTTGACATCAAAACGGACGGTTCTATCAGTCCGCAGGATGCCCTGACCGAAGCTGCGAAAATTCTGATCCATCATTCTACGTCGTTTGATATGAGAGGAGAACCTCTGAGGCCAATGATATTGCACAAACAGAAACCTATGATGAGGAATCATTGCACATGCGTCAGTTGCTAAAAACCAGATTAATCGACCTCGACCTGTCTGTAAGGGCTTTAAATTGTTTAAAGGCTGCAGAAGTTGATACCTTGAGAGAACTGGTTTGTGCTACAACAAAAGCGATCTGATGAAATTCAGAAATTTCGGAAAGAAATCGCTTACAGAGTTGGATGAGCTGGTGATGGTGAAGGGTTTGACTTTCGGAATGGATTTAACAAAATACAAATTGGATAAAGTAAATAGTTATTTTCTTGACAAAAGAAATAGCCACAAGAAGTTTGAGCTTACAATGAGACACGGAAAGAAAATAAATCACTTAAGTAGAAAAACAGCACACAGAAAGTCTATGCTTTCCAACATGGCCTGTTCCTTAATTGAGCATAAAAGAATCAATACTACTGTTGCAAAGGCAAAGGCCTTACGTCAGTTTGTAGAACCACTGGTAACCAAATCCAAAGAAGATTCAACACACAACAGAAGGATTGTTTTTAGAAATCTTAAAAGCAAAGACGCTGTATCTGAGTTGTTCAGGAATGTAGCCGTTAAAGTGGGAGACAGACCCGGAGGTTATGTGCGCATCATTAAACTTGGAAACAGATTGGGTGATAATGCAGATATGGCAATGGTTGAAGCTGTTGATTAGCAGATGAGCATCTACAATGCCAAGGGAGCTGTTAAGAGAAAAAGCTACCAGAAGAAAGGGTAAAAAATCGACTTCAGAAGATGCAGTAGCTGATGCGCCAAAAGCCAACCTGGAAAACAAAAACAGAAGACAAAGAACCAAAAGACTGAAGCATAAGCATGATGTCACTTGTGTGTTAAATTATAAAAGGATAGGCGGTTCAGGTTTATCCTTTTTTTTAATTCTTTATATCATGAAAAATATCCTTTTTATTATAGTTATCTTTTGCTTTGGGCATGTATCCGCGCAAGAACCAAATACAGTAAGAACAATTACACAAGTGAATAATTCCTTTTCTGTTAATCCCAAGTATTCTATAAAAACTTTTTCCGAAGAAGGGATAGAAATTGAGGGTAATCGTTTTCTCTTTCCTAATTGGCAGAACCAGGGACTAATTGATTAATAAGGGCGCTGTAATTTCAGTGGACAACATCAATTTTGACATCGCTACAAAAGATAATTTAAGTCCAACTCAAAAAGGCAAGATTCAATTTTTATTTATGATAATTCAAAAAATTGATTCTGTAAAGGTGAGAATAATAGGCTACGTAAACCCAACAATAGACAGGGAAATTTGGTGAGATATCTCTCTGAGGGTAAAAAGTTTGGACCCAATTAAGAGTTACGACGTTGAAATTAGGGGAGAGGAGCGATTATAGCCCAGAGTATATGCAGCAAAAATCGCTACAGGTACAAGGTAGTTACAAGCTATTCTGCAGTTCAAAATGGCATACCAAGAAAACGTTGACATATTTGAACAATAAAAATTTTACAGACCTATTTGGTAGCGAGACGTCAGTGATGGAAAAGTATATAGAGGCACAATAAGCTATTATACAAAAGCAGATGAATCTGATATGGTACGCGCATGCAATTATTTCAATACACTTTAAAATAAATCGGATAAGTAATGGAATATAAAACAAAAAAGTAAGGCGGTACTTCTTTTGGAAGATGGAACAATTTTCGAAGGTAAGGCCGTAGGTAAAGAAGGGACTGCTGTAGGTGAAATCTGTTTTAATACGGGTACAACTGGGATATCAAGAAATTTTTACGGATCTTTCCTATTATGGCCAGATGATGGTGACCACCAATGCATACATCGGCAATTACGGTACTGAACCAGGTAGAAGACGAATCTGCTTCCATAAAGATCACCGGGTTGATTTGCAGAAATTTTTCCGTATAATTATTCAAGACCCTCTGCAGAAGGCAGTCTGGAGGAATATTTTCAAAAGCAGAATTTTTTTGCTATTTCTGATGTTGATACCGCGGCGCTGAGAGAGGCACATCAGAAGTAAGGGAGCGATGAATGCTGTGATTTCAACCAACACCGATGTGAAGTACCTGCAGGAGCAACTGAACAAAATCCCTTCAATGGAAGGTCTGGAGCTCGCTTCGAGCGTTTCTGTTAAGGAAGCCTATACGGTTGGCGACGAAAATGCCGCTTACCGGATTGCAGCACTTGACCTTGGAATCAAAAGGAACATACTCCGCAATTTTGTGAAAAGGGACTGCTACGTGAAAGTTTTTCCTTACGATGCCACATTTGAAGATATGAAAAGTTTTAAGCCTGACGGGTATTTTATTTCCAATGGTCCGGGTGACCCGATGCCTTTGGTCAATGCGCAAAAAGTAGCCAAGGCAATCTTAGACAATGACCTGCCTTTATTTGGTATCTGTCTTGGTCATCAGATCATTGCACTGGCCAATGGTGTGCCCACCTACAAAATGCACAACGGACACAGAGGTATCAACCATCCTGTAAAGAACCTGCTTACCGGTAAAGGAGAGATCACCTCACAAAATCACGGCTTTGTTGTTGACAAGGAAGCCGTTTTGGCAGGAGACATTTTTGAGATCACGCACGAACATCTCAATGATGGTACTTTGGCAGGAATGCGCATGAAAAATAAAAATTGTTTTTCTGTGCAGTACCATCCGGAAGCCAGTCCGGGGCCACATGATTCATCCTATTTATTTGACCAGTTCATCGAAAATATGCAGCTGGCCAGGGTGTGAGTAAAATGCCATGAGTACAGGATTTAAGTCGAAATCGTTTGCGCATAAATTCTGTAAAATACTATTAAAAGAGTGCAGAGTTCACTAAATTTACATACTAATAAAAATAAATAATTAAAACATGAGCATAATTGTTGATATCCATGCAAGGCAAATTTTTGATTCCAGAGGGAATCCAACTGTAGAGGTAGATGTTACCACAGAAAGTGGTGTAATGGGGCGGGCTGCTGTACCGTCAGGTGCTTCCACCGGGGAACATGAAGCCGTTGAATTGCGCGACGGAGGAAAGGATTTTATGGGCAAGGGAGTATTAAAAGCAGTTGAAAATGTAAACGAGATCATTGCCGAGAAAATAATCGGCATTTCAGTTTTTGAACAGAACGGAATCGATAAACTGATGATAGAGCTTGACGGAACACATAACAAGTCAAAATTAGGGGCCAATGCCATTCTGGGAGTCTCTCTGGCTGTGGCAAAAGCAGCAGCCAATGAATTGGGAATGCCTTTGTACAGGTATATTGGAGGGGTGAGTGCCAATACGTTGCCTGTGCCTATGATGAATATCGTAAACGGTGGTTCTCATTCTGATGCTCCTATCGCATTTCAGGAGTTCATGATCATGCCGGTAAAAGCAAAGAGCTTTTCGCATGCCCTTCAAATGGGAACGGAGATTTTTCATAACTTAAAAAAGATCCTGCACGACAGAAATTTAAATACTTCAGTAGGTGATGAAGGTGGTTTTGCACCCACTTTTGATGGCACTGAAGATGCTGTTGAAACCATTTTGTCAGCCATTAAAAAGGCAGGTTACAAGCCCGGAGATGAAGTAATGTTGGCACTTGATTGCGCTGCATCAGAATTCTTTGAAAACGGTAAATACGATTATACAAAATTCGAAGGTGCCACAGGAAAAATAAGAAACAGCAAAGAGCAGGTGGATTATCTGGCAGAACTGGTCGCCAAATATCCGATCATTTCTGTTGAGGATGGAATGGATGAAAATGACTGGGACGGATGGAAATACCTGACTGAAAAAATCGGAGACAAGGTGCAATTGGTAGGAGATGACCGTGTTTGTAACCAATGTCGAGATATTGGCAAAAGGAATTTCAAAAGGAATTGCCAACTCAATTCTGATCAAGGTAAACCAGATCGGCACCCTTACCGAAACGATCGCCGCGGTGAATATGGCACACAATGCCGGATATACCTCTGTGATGTCGCATCGTTCAGGAGAAACTGAAGACAATACCATTGCCGACCTTGCCGTTGCCCTGAATAGCGGACAAATCAAAACCGGTTCGGCTTCACGAAGTGACAGGCATGGCAAAATACAACCAATTGCTCAGGATTGAAGAAGACCTTCATGAGGTAGCTTATTATCCGCAACTCAAGGCGTTTAAAGTAAAAAAATAAGTTTTAAAAGATCCCGCAAAATTAGCGGGATTTTTTATGCCATGTTTCCAACATTCCTTATAGAGATTTTGCTTTAAATTTTGTAGATTAGGGGTTTAAAAATAAAATTTATATAAAACATGTCAGATACAGCAAAATTAGAAATTCATGGGAAGACCTATGAGCTTCCCCTACTCAAAGGAACGGAAAATGAAGTAGCAATAGATATCGAAAATCTTCGCAGTGCTTCCGGGGTAATTACCATTGATACAGGTTTTAAAAATACGGGTTCCTGCGAGAGCAAAATAACATTCCTTGATGGAGAAAAGGGAATCCTCAGACACAGGGGGTATTCCATTGAGGAATTGGCCGGGAAGTCGAATTTTTTGGATGTGGCTTATTTAATCATTTTTGGTGAACTGCCAACCAAAGAGCAGTCAAATAAATTTGAAAGATACAATTAAAATATCCTTAGCTGAATGAGGAGATGAAAAAGATCATTGGAGCGCTATCCCAAAGGAGCCCATCCTATGGGAATTCTTTCTTCTTTGACCTGTGCGCTTACTGCGTTTAATCCGATAACAGTAAATATACAGGATCCAAATGCCTTGTATGAAGCGATCGTAAAGATTCTCGGAAAATTTCCTGTTCTGGCAGCCTGGGCAATGAGCCAAACGGAAGGCAAGCCGCTTAATTATGCGGATAATTCTCTAGGATATGTGGAGAATATATTGGCTATGATGTTTAAAATACCTACAGACCAGTATATCTCAAATCCGGTTGCAATAAAGGCATTAGATAAACTACTCATATTACATGCAGATCACGAGCAGAATTGTTCTACTTCAACAGTAAGGATCGTGGGCTCTTCCGAAGCAGGACTATTTGCATCCATTTCTGCCGGGGTATGTGCCCTTTGGGGAAGACTTCACGGAGGGGCCAATCAGGCCGTTCTGAAATGCTCAAGGCCATTCAGGCAGACGGAGGCAATGTAGATAAATACATTGCAAAAGCCAAGGACAAAGATGATCCGTTCCGTTTGATGGGATTTGGGCATAGGGTTTATAAGAATTTTGACCCACGTGCCAGCATTATCAAAAAGGCGGCTGACGATTTGTTTGACGATCTGGGTACTGAAGATCCGGTTTTGGCGATTGCGAAACATCTTGAAAAGGTGGCATTGGAAGATCCTTATTTTATTGAGAAAAAATTATATCCCAATGTTGATTTTTATTCCGGCATCATTTACCGTGCACTTGGAATACCTGTGCAAATGTTCACCGTTATGTTTGCTGTTGGCAGGTTACCCGGCTGGATTGCACAATGGAAAGAAATGCGTTTGAACAAGGAGCCCATAGGCAGGCCAAGACAATTGTATACAGGGTATGCATTGCGGGATTTTGTACCTGATGGAGAAAAGATAAAAATAAATGTACAGGCTATCAAAATCGCAAAGCGTAATCAATCCTGTTTTGCGATTTTTTTTTCGTTTAAATTTGTGACAAACTCAATACTTTGGATAAAGCTTAAATTACATGTTTGTAATGAGACCGGCAGGCTGCGTGCGGTGGTCCTTGGAATTGCAGATGATAACGGTCCGACGCCCAAACCTGAAGACTGTTACGATCCTAAGTCGCGTGAGCATGTATTGGCGGGGACTTATCCGGCAGAGAAGGATATGGTGAATGAGATGGATGGTTTCAGAAAGGTATTGGAGAAGCATGGGGTAAAAGTATTCCGTCTTCATAATCCATGCCAGGGGTGAACCAGATCTTTGCCCGCGATATCGGTTTTGTGATCGGGGACAAGTTTATTAAATCGAACATCCTACCTGACAGGGAGGAGGAGTTGGTTTCCATTAACTATATGATCGAACAGATCGACCCTAAAAAAGTGATCACACCGCCTGCAGAAGTTCCATATTGAAGGCGGTGACGTGATGCCCTGGAATGAATATATCTTTGTTGGAACCTATACGGGAAATGATTACAAGGACTTCATCACAGCCCGAACCAACAAGGCTGCCATCCAATTTTTACAGGATTTGTTTCCTGAAAAGAAGGTCATAAAATTTGAACTCAGGAAATCCAATACCCATGCAAAGGAAAACGCCTTGCACCTGGACTGTTGTTTTCAGCCTTTGGGAAAGGGTAAGGCCATCATCCATAAAAACGGGTTTTTGGTAGAGGAAGAGTACCGGTTTCTCTTCTGGATCTGTTCGGAAAAGAAAATATTTTTGAGATCACAAAACAGGAGAATGTACGATATGAATTCCCAATGTCTTTTCGATTGATGAGGATCTGGTTGTTATTGAAGCAGAATTTCACCAGACTAAGGCCTGGTTGCTGCAGAATGGCTTTAGGGTAGAATCCATTCCTTATGCGGAAATTGCGAAACAGGAGGGACTGCTGCGGTGTTCGACGTTGCCGTTGGTAAGGGGCTGATACGGGTTATAAGGATAAGGTTATGTGAGCTGCCGAAAGAGCGAAGGAGAGAAGGTAATATATTAATGTTTCCCCGAACTATCAGTCCGTTAAAGGGAGCCAAGAATAGGAAATAGATCAAGCGGAAAAAGTGAATAAAATTCCCCTCTAAAGAAGATTTATCCGGTGTCATCTAAAACGACTAATGAAGACAAGGACAAAGGATAAAGGATAGTATTGGAAATAAGTAAATAGTATTAAGACAAGAGGCAATCGAGAATTGATAAAGAAGTAGTAAAGAAATAAAGACATGAAAGATGAATAGTGTCGAGTGCCCTCTCGAGAGGGGTTGGGCTTCCCTTCTCGAGACAGGTAGGGGTGTGTTTTACGGATTAACAATTGATTATCAAATAGTAAAATCGAATTTAATTAGGGAGTTACCAGAAATACAATGCCATTTTTTACATTAATTCGTGAAGCGATAACAGATTCCCGCTTCATGCCTTCGGCAGATAAATTCGCGGGAATGACAGCTAAACAAATAGTAATGCGCATTTAAACCCCGGCCTCAAAGAAAAAAGCCTACCTGGTAGGGTATAGGCTATTAATAATCTGGGTTGGTTAAAGAATGGCCCGAAGTCAGTGACTTCGGGATTTTGTTTCTCTTCTTTTGTCTTGAAACAAAAGAAGCAATCCCATTAAAAAAAAATCATTATATTAAAACACCGTTTATTAGGAAAAATCCGCAGAGATGTAATTAAAAATATATAAGATTAAGAATAAAGGTTTTCTCAAAAATATCTCTTAAACTAACCCTAATTAAAAATAAAATTAAAATATATTTTAAATTAAAATAAATTAAAATAAATTATTTGAAAACTTACTCTCGACTAATAAAAATTTACCCTTATTATCGAGAAGAAAAAATGAAATAATTAATAATAATACTAATATAATATGAAAGTTACTTTTATCCCTAAATAAAATATATGAAAATACAGTTCTGATAATACAAGGTTAAATTTAATCATATATTAATGTATTTGATAATACTTAATAGAGAATTATTTATGTCTTGTAACTGGTTAGAAAGAGTGCAACTATGGGAAAGATATTTCAGAACTGATAGCCCCCGTTTTTGATTAATAAAATTTATTATTTATTAATAAAAGGAGCACTCGGGACAAGGCTGCAAATAAAAAAGCACTACGCCCTTCATCAAGGCTAAGTGCGGCGGAGTGATCTTCTCATAGCCAATCGAAGCTTCTCCGTCTTACCCCGCCTAAGGCGGGCAAGTATGCCTTGATTTTGATCTCAGCACTTTTTTCTTTGAGGCCAGAGCTAGATACTGTTATAAGAAAGATTAAATTATAGAAAGAGAGAATAACGATTGATTAATGTGGAGAGGTTAATTGTGGATGATTTACGAGGATTAATCACTGGCATATTTTATTTTTCGTTCTGGCTTGCAGAAAATTTTAGCGATCCCGATAGCTATCGGGAGGATGAAGGAGCAGCCAGAGAGCGAAGCGTCCTTAGGCTGCGGCAGATAAAAATTTTATGGCAAAAACCATAGAAAAAGAAAATCAGCCTAGTCCCGAGCACGGGATTGGTTCTTTTTCCCACAATGGGAAAAAGAACAATGACAAATCCGAAGTTAGAAGCTTGGTCAACATTCTTTAAACTTTTGATCCTGCCAATAACAATGAACGCTCTATATCCAACCTATAAAGTGAACTAGGTATCTGTTGAATAGCTTAGTAAAGTTAAAAATTAATATCGTGAAATAATTAAGCATGATTGATCATGCAACAAATAACAAATAACATCTTAATGATCCGGCCGGTGGCGTTTCGGATGAACGAGCAAACGGCAGAAAACAATTATTATCAAAAACAATTGTCGGCCTTATCGAAAAAAGAGGTCCAGGAAAGGGCAGTGCAGGAATTTGATGCTTTTGTGCTGAAGCTGAGGGAAGCAGGTGTGCATGTGGTTGTTGTTGAAGATACCCTGGTTCCTGATACACCCGATTCTATCTTTCCGAATAACTGGATCTCCTTTCACGAAAAAGGTACGGTGGCCTTGTATCCGATGTTCGCAGAGAACAGGCGATTGGAGAGGAGGGAGGATGTTCTGGATAAGCTGGAAGCGGAAGGATTTGTTATAGAAAATGTAATCGATTATACGGAAGCAGAAAAGGAGGATATTTTTCTGGAAGGAACCGGCAGTTTGCTGCTGGACAGGGTGCACAGGAAAGCGTATTGCGCCTTGTCGCCGAGAGCAGATGAGGAACTGTTTATTGAGTTTTGTGAGGATCTTGAATATACACCTGTTATTTTTCATGCCTATCAAACGGTTGAAGGTAAAAGGGAGTTGATCTACCATACCAATGTGATGATGGCGCTTGCAGAGAAATTTGCAGTGATCTGTTTGGATGCTATTGATGATAAAGCTGAACGAAAAAACGTTTTGCAGCATTTACGAGAAGACGGCAAGCAAGTAATAGCCATTACAGAAGCGCAGGTAAATCAGTTTGCTGGCAATATGCTACAAGTGATTGGCAATGATGAGCAGCGCTTTACAATAATGAGCAAAGCAGCCTATTTATCGCTGACCAAAGAGCAGATCGCCACCATAGAAGCCTCTTCAAAAATACTTTACAGCGATCTTCATACCATTGAAACTGCCGGCGGGGGCAGTGCACGGTGTATGATGGCGGAGGTGTTTCTTGAAAGAGAGATATTTAGATTGAGATTGTAGACGTGAGAGAGTTGAATCAGGACAGAGTAGGGAGACAGGAAAAAACAATGGAGATAAGAGACAGGAAACAGGAGACAGGATTTACGAAAGCACGAAAGAGAGAAAATTCGTATAGAGGTTGCCGGCCGTGGCGGGTATTTAGTATTGAGATGAATACTTTATCCTTTTGCCTTTTTTCTTTGTCCTTACTGCCGGAGGCAGGTGGTTATGCGGTTCTCAGTGAATAGTGACGAGTGAAATAGTGAATGAATCTGTGGTTCCCCTCTTGAGAGGGGTTAGGGGTGTGTTTAAACGGATTTTGAAGTGAAAGAGCGAAGGAGAGAAGGAGAGAAAGAGCGAATGGATAGGTCCCGACCGCCCCCAGTAACTCGGGTCGGGAAGGAAGTGCATTTCTTCATTTGTCATTCCGAACCCCGAGTTACTCGGGGTCGGGGGAGAAATCTCATGTTGAATGTTGAATGTTGAATTTTTAACTTTAACCTTTTGCCTTTGTCCCTGCCTCCGGGAGGCAAGCTTTATCCTTTGTCCTTTTTCCATGGAAAAATAGAACACTGATGACACGGATTAAACTGATTAACACGGATTTAATTTTGAATTACCCGAAAACCTTGAATCAGGAATCAGGAATGATGGTGTTGAGTACCAAGTATAAGACATAGATACGGTATGGATAGTGTATGGATAGTGTTTGGTGTAACAAGACAACTCACTTTAGTTTAGTTTTAATCCGCTTTTATCCGTCGTATCCGTGTCATCCGTGTGCTATTAATCACAGTTATGTTGTGACGCTGTCATCGGGTTTACAGTGTTTAGTGAATGCGTACTGATAGATAGAATTTGGGCTAGTTCACCATGACCTTTTTACATAGCTGTTTTCTGTATCATACAACTGCATTAACATATACCCCCTTCGCCAATCTTGATAAGTCTGAGCTCGTTTATTTGTACCGTTGTTCCGGTAATCGATTCCTCATCGGAGTAAATTACGCCACTGTCCGATATCCATGATAACCAAAATTGAAATCGAAGATCGGTGTATTTGTATTTACATTGATTATACCCTGGGTCGGATTCGGATAAACCGTTAGTTCAAAATCAGCCTTGTTTAATACCTGTTCGTCACTCTCAGATTCCGATGTGTTGTTAGTATTGCCGTTCGTTGTTCCTGATACACTGTTATTCACACTGTTATTGAGGTCACAGTTGATCACCGTAACGATCACTTCATCTGTGCTTGTAGTGCCTCCTCTGTTGGCAGTCAGGGTATAGGTGGTGGTTCTCGTCGGACTTACAGTAATATTCTGTGTACTTGCTCCGGTACTCCAGGTATAAGTAGCCCCTCCATCTCCTTTTAATGTGATGCTTTCTCCCTTGCAAATGGTAAGGTCATTTCCTGCATTGGCATTCGCCGGTGGCGGTATCGTAACGCTTACCTGTACATTGTCCGTAGAATTGCATCCGTTCTGTGAAACCGTTACACTGTATATTGCGCTCTGGGTCGGTTGTACCGTAATGCTTTGGCTTGTTTCTCCGGTATTCCATAAATAACTGTCTCCTCCGCTGGCTGTTAATTTTACCGACTGGCCCAATTCAATCGTCTGATTGGATCCTGCATCTGCAACAGGTAAATCATTTACTGTAACAATAACCTCATCTGTGTCTGAACCTGATCCTTCTGATACGGTGACACTATAGGTGGTAGTTGCTGCAGGACTTACCGTAATGCTTTTTGTAGTTGCTCCTGTACTCCATTTGTAACTTGACCCTCCTGAGGCAGTCAGCGTTATGCTGGTGCCATGAACAGATCATCTGATCCACACCAGCATCGGCGCTTACAGTGACCGGCGGTGTTGGGAGCCGGTGTTGTGGGGTCGGTGGTCGGAGTGGGTGTAACTATAGGAGCTGTATTTACTGTTACGGTTACTGTATCTTTTGAGCTACATCCATTTTTGCTCACAGTTACTTCATAGGTGGTCGTAGCTGCCGGATTTACCGTAATGCTCTGCAGTGGTCTCTCCTGAACTCCATAGGTAAGTATCTCCTCCGGTGGCGGTTAAAGGTAGCGCTTTGTCCTGCTTCTATTGTTTTATTCGTTCCTGCATCTGCAACTGGTAAATCATTTACTGTAACCACTACCTCATCTGTATCTGAACTTGATTCCTTCTGAATACGGCGACACTATAGGTTGTAGTTGAACTACAGGACTTACCGTAATGCTTTTTTCGGTAGTGGCTCCCGTAATCCATTTATAACTTGATCCTCCTGAGGCTGTTAGGGTTGCGCTGGTACCTGGCACAGATGGAGATATCTTTTTCGGCATCCTGCCGTGATCTTACTGCTGCCTGTTCGCAGGCATTTACGGTTACTTTTACTTCATCCGTAACCTTACAACCATTTTTTGTGACAGTTACAGAGTAAGTGGTTGTTGTGGTAGGACTCACAGCAATGGTTTCGCTGGTTTCCCCCGTACTCCAAAGGTAAAGTGTCTCTCTCCAGTGGTGGTTAAAGAGGTAGTTTCCTCTTCTTTGATTGAAATATCCTGGCCAGTATTTTGCAGTTACTTCATTAACGGTTACGATCACTTCATCAGAAGATGCAGTTTGTGCCATCTTGATACCGTTACGGAATAGGTTGTTGTTTTCTCCGGCTTTGCGGAATGCTCTTGCGTTGTTTTCCGGTTCCAGGTATAAGCCCAGGGAGCACCACCCCCCCCCGCCTCCCGCCCCTTCCCGCCCCAGGAGAACCACCGTTGCTTTTAAAATTGTTCGCCGACCTTTACAAATAGGTACATCGTTTCACCTGCATTTGCATTAACATCCAAATTTCTTTATCCAAGTAAAAAAAGATTATCCAAAGTAAAAGGGTCTAAAAAAACATTTTGTATATATTTAATCCTCCAAATTTTCCCAAACACCTTTTGGTAATCCAATTGATTTTGAGTTTGTTTCATTATTATAAGGAAATACAGATTGATTAGGGATTTCTTTAAAAATTTGATTCGTTTAGAGTTATATTATCTAAACTTATTGTTCCAGTAGTGGAATTGATTCTCTAATCTTAGTTTAGCCACGTTATCTGAGATATCCGATCAAGCTTAACTATATAATGATGCCATTTGCATTCCTAATCTAGAGCACAAACGAACTATATGGTGTAATGTAACCATTTGGTTGAAAATAATGCGACGAAGCCGTTACCACTTAATTCAGAATTGCTGTCAAATTCTAAATAAATAGGATCTACCTGCTTTTATTGTAAATGATGGGCTTGTTATTACCTCATAATTCGGAGGTTTACATTTTATAAACCGTTTGTCATTACTCATTTACCCACGACAAGTTTCCTACATTAATTAATGCTTTCCAGCCATCTTTATTAGATTCAAAATGACTATCCATACTAAATTTGCACCATTTTGGGTTGTGCTATATTTATAAAATATTTTTTCATTTTCTTTTGATCCGATATCCTGTTTGGAAAAGTTTTGCCAATCCTTTAAATTAAATCTCCTTGTTTTTGAATTAATCTTAAATCTACATTCGCATATTGATACATTCCAAAATATTTGTTGTCTTTAAAATTTGCAAAATTGAATGTATCTATTTCACTTTAAAATGGCAGAACGAATGTTCATAATTTAAAAGCATTACATTATTGTTTTCCAGCTATTTCCATTCATTTCGCCCTTAATTCCAAGATTATTCCTCCTTTAATAATATGCCATGAGAAGATGTTTAAATATTATTAAAGAAACAAAATGCCGCTTAGTATTGTGAAGAAAAATTCCTGATATGAGTACTTGAAACAGAATTATTTCTGACAATTATATCATGTGTTTTATCATCCAGATAAATTCCATTGGCATACCAGACATATTTTTTTTTGAATTCTTAACCTTCTATAATGTTTTCTTTGATAATTGAGCCTAGCACCGGGTTTTGCGAAACTTGAATTCCAGTGTATAGTATCTAATGCTGTACCATCATGGAAAGGAAGCAACTTAAATTTTTAATATAATTATTTTCAACGAAACGATTGATCCATTAAGGAGATACCATTATAGCCTATATCTTCTATATTATTATTGATTATCTGGGTTCCCTGCCCCAAACTTTTTGATAGCAATTGATTGATCATATATTTTTTAGCAATATTCTTAAATAATGCTATTTCATAAATTGTATTATTAAGCGCTGAGGCACCTCTGGAAAAAGAGATATACCCCTTGTATTAGATCCGGTTATAAAGTTATTTCTTACTACAACACTGCTCGCAGTGCTGATTTTATTTTCTTTTATGCCGAATTCATAACAATTTAAAATATCATTATCCGAAACAGTTAAATTTTCACTATCATTAAAACATCTTCCTTTAAATAATTTTTTATTTTAAGATTTTTTATAACAACATTATTGATTGTTGAAGAGCTATTCCTTCTTTGTTTAATGTGGTAATGTAAATTTCTGTAGGTTGGGTCTGGCTATATAAATACAGTTTTTTGTTATTGTCATCATAATACCACCATCCTGTTCCGACAAAAGATCATATGCAGAATTAATAAAGAATAAATCTCTGGCACTATATCTTTATATCCAGGAGAAATTGTAATCTGGCCTGTTACATTATTAAAAGCCGTAACAGTTCTGCCATCCAATTTGAGTCCATCGCCATTATATGAGCCACATGACCTTTTATTTTGTCACTAAACCCATTTTTTACCTTAAGATCTTCCGAGATGAAATTTGAATCATCAATTCTGGAACTTATGGTTATATAATTGTCTTTTGACTCATATTTGCCACTATGTGCCGGATAACGTGCACACATTAGGTCATTCCTTGTAACCTGATACACAGTATCTGAAACTGTTGCCATCAATATTATTACCCGTTACTCCATTTTGTTATTGATTTACCGCCATTACTGGCTTTGCCGTCGCGAAATTAGGGCTAATTCCAAATTTATTTATCTTTAGTATGCCGAAAAATTCATCACCGCCCTTAAAATAAAGGATATATCTCCCGGTTTAAAATTCTTCATCTTCGATATCTACTTTATCAAGTTTTCACGGCAATTTTATGATTGTTGTTCAGATCATTTCCATTATTTGCAATATAAAAGCTTTTCGCTATGGAATTGATGGTAATCAAGAAACACAATACTGATAAAAAATTTTTATTATGGGTAATTAAGTTAATGGATTATTTCAACAATTCAAACACATATATAATAGTCTGCTAAAACGAAAGATGAATTCAGGCGATGCCTTCGCTTTAAATTCAATACAGGAGGGTATTTATTAAACGCTAAAATTACAATTTTGTATGTCTTGTAATTATGGAAGAAAGGGTATTCAGATGAAAATGAATGGAAGATAATGATTCTTAGCGGCAAACCAATTTGACTTTTTGCCAAGGAAGGAAGATAGAGGCGGATTTCATTCAAAATGAAAGAAACAATATGCGGAAGAATGCAAATTATTTTTGATAGATCAAAAAAATATGCTTATTGCAGAAATAAATTACATGTATGAGTAGCTTTTAAGCTAATGAGTTTTAATTGTAATTATTTATATCCATAGGAATAGCCATATCCCACCTTTTTTTCATTTGTACCATTTAGAAGAAAGTAAAATTTTGCATTTGTTCATTTCGTAACAATGCACGGGTAGTTTTAAATAATCTCTATCGAAGAAATCTTGCTCTACAACGTATATGATTAAATCTGCAAAATGGCTTATTATAAGGGTGTCTGATACAAGTTTTGATGGGGGGTGTGTCTATAATAATGTAGTTATAATGCTTTCTGGCGTAAGAAATAAGTTCCATCTATCCTTTCGCTCATTAATAAAATTATATGGGTTCGGTGGAATTTCGCACAAATACTATCGATATTGGTCTTAATAATTGTTTCAATAATTTCTGATTCTTCTAAAGTGGGGTCATACAGTAATGGGTTAATCCCTTTTTGGAATTCATTTTCGCGTATTTTTTCATTTTGGGTTTTCTTAGGTCGGCTTCAATCAGCAATACCTTATTATCCGTTGACGATAAAACTGACGATAAGTTAAAGTGAACAGTTATTTCCTTTTAAGCCACCTATGGTAGATGTAATAGTAATTGTTGAGCCAAACCATCCCTCGCTGGAAGCATGAAGCTCAGATTCGTTCTTAGGAGTCGAAAGCTTCTGCTACACTGTGGTTTTGGGTTTCGTCTACGACTAACTGTTGTTTATTTTTTGAAAGTGGGATATCCCCCAGTACAGGGGCATTAATATTTTTGATAATATCATCAATCGTATGTATCTTATTATCCAACATTTAAATGATTCGATAGTCACAAAAGGAATTAAAAAACCTAAGAGTATAGCTAATATATATATGACGATTCGTTTAGGTGAAACAGGCTCATTGCTCTGAGGCTAAGTCTATAATCTGTGCGCTGGGGATAGGCACTCCAAGGGAAATAGCATTTTCCTCTCGCTTTTGGAGCAAATAAAGAATAAAAGCGATCGTACAATTTGCTGGGACCGCTTTATGTCCTGAAATTCTCTTTCCCGTTTTGGAGCAACATATCTTTAGAGTTAATAATGCTTGCCTGTGTTTGAAATTCATTCAATGAAAAGCGTAAGGGAGGACCGCACATTGTTAAGACTTGTAAAACATTATCTTGAATTTCAATCGTTCAATTGACGATCAACAGGATTTAATTTACCTGAACCTTTGATGATCCTGTTCCTTTCCATTAACAGTTTATTGTACATTTCGATATAGGAAGTAATACTACTTGGTCATTAATTCCAAGATTTACCGGTATAAGCTCATTGTTGTTGTTTTTGAGATATTCTGTAGTATCTTTATCATTTTCAATTTTGACGTCAAGTCAAAAATTTCCTTATCCACACGCGAATTCGACTCAAGGACTAATCCGGCTTTTTTACTTATATCTGTTAATTGGTTTTTTACTTTGTAATTTTCCACTTGCCTATCAATTTTTATCTAACAATTCTTGTGATATATCAAAAATCCTTTCATTTACAAATTTATCTGTATTTTGAATGATAAGCCTTTATAATCTATAGCATTTTGATTGTATTTTGACACTAAAGAAGTTAAAATATCTATTGCTTTTTGTTTTACTGGATCCTTTAAGTAATTAACAGAATACTGGATTTTTTTGTTTCTGGCTCAATTTTCAGAAAAAAACCCTTAATGCATGCTTTTTGCTATTTTATTATGGGGACTAATTTTGATTAAAATTTCATTATCTATCTGATCCTTTTGCAATCCATTAGGAAGCACATTAAACGCTAAAAACTTAAATAGTAATTCCTCAAACTTGTATTTTCTTGAAGGATTTTTCTGTCATTGTTTTCAGAACAAAATTATTTTGCGATTCAGGAACTACAATGAATGCAGTATTAGCAAAATAAATGTTGAATTGTTTTTCAGAACATTTAATTTGATAGGAGCATTAATCGATATAATTTTAGTTTTCTTGAAAATCTCTTACATGGTAATATGTGATATTAAGGCCCAGATCTTCATAAATGTGCGCAGAAGCGAACGTGATTTTAGAATTCCTGTTTCATTGATAATTGGAATTTTAGGGCCATTGATCAATCCAATGTCCTGAAAAGCTGATAATTCTGTATTTAACCCTGTACTCTGATCTTCATTTATTAAAATTGCACTTGAAACTTCATACCGCATCAGTATAACGCAAATAAAAGTAAGCAAGGGTAATAGAGAGTATCAGGCTAAGAAGGAACCACTTCCAATGATAGATATTTATCAATAAAATCCCTTACATGGATCTCGTTATCCTGGTCTTCATTTTTTATATTTAAATCGTTTTCAAATAATGTATTATCTTTCATAATTACTAGAAAATATAGGTGGATTCATCAATTAAAAATTCTCAGGGAATAAGCTAGAATTTAAAATTCTAAAAATTTTATTCATTTCGAAAATTCAGGCAAAATATGCGGCAAAATAGTTTTAAATTTTGAGCAGCTAATTATATTTTTTTCAAGGTGTTTTTCTTTTGTTATACCCTAAAAACTCTTTCCAATATTGGATTTTTATGTATGACAAAGTTGAAGGAAATATAAAGCTCAGTAAATTATTGGTTATTGTGATAAACATAGAAGTTTGATTAAAAAGGTAATTCTATAATTTATTTTTGTACAGATTCCCAATCAGTAACCTAATTCGCTGTTGCAAAAGCGCCAGAAAATTCGAAGTCAGTGATTAGTTTTTCTAATTTTTGATATGCAGAGGCAAGACCTACATATGATTTAAACTTTCTTAGAAATGAAAGTTCAGTAATAATTGGTTGCTCCGGATCAAATTCCTGGATGAAAATAAGTCATTATGTAATTACTTTTTTTTCATCATGCACTTAATCATTTGATATATGGGATTATCCTAAAATAACCTCCGCCTGAAAAAAATAATGTCCTGGTTGAGCAGTTTATATAAATTTATTGGAAACTCTTTAATCTGAAATTGTTCAAAATCTCTATGATTTATGGTTTGGCAGGCTAAAATTTTCAAAACTGCTATTAGACCTTTTTGACGGAAAAATGGAACAATCAATTTTATTCCTTGATTTGCCAATTCTTCAAATACCCATGTATTTTCACTTTTAATTGAAAATCCCGGCGCACGGTAGGTTATCACTTTTTTACCAATGATGTCCTCAATACTTTTAATGGATCTTTCTAAATCTTTTTTAAATAATGGTTTGCTTTGCTCGAATGCAAGTTGTATGAAGATTGACGGTCGCGTATTTCATAACCCAGTGCATCAATTTTTTTTAATACGTGCGGGAATTCTCTGGCTACCCACCCCAAACAAAAAAGTGGCCTTTTGATCATTTCTTGCTAACAAATTAAATATTTTATCCATATTGGCATCTAAGCGATATCTTGAAACGGTGCCCATTCTTTTCTATTAGTAGACTCATTATCTAAAATATGAAACCACTCCTCTATGTCAAAAGTCAGGATATTCACTACTTAATTCATTGCATTTTTTTTTGCACGAAAATGCGGATTGAATTGCTTTGAAATTGAAGCCAGAGTACCCATAATAAATGAAAAGGGATCATTCCAGCTGCCATCCTGAAAATAGTGATTTTTTAAACCAAAGCCGCTTATCCAAGCCTGAATGATTTGTAAACTTTTTGGGAGATGATAATATCCAAAGGACATCCATTCCAAAGTACCGTAAGAATTTGCCAGGGTTATAGGCATAAATTGAAAGCTTTTGATTTAATGATGCTTGAACGATCAAATTTGAAAATCTACTCCCGATATAGAGATGCTGCCTTTATGCAAGCAGGAACTCTAGGGTTTACTCTTCATGATTTTACTTTGTTTGGTTCTGGATCTCCAATCAAGTCAAAATCAGCGAACCCTTCCCATTGTATCAATTGCAGGACATTATAACACATTGCCACCAGATCAGCTTCGGTCAGAGTTTCTCCACAATAGCAGCTGCTTCCTCCTTTTGTCGGATAAACCGGTCTTTTTTTATTACTGTTGAATTAATGATTTTACCCTTAAAAACCATGATTGTACTTTAAATTGATTTCCGCCTTCCAGGAATTAATTCCTGTAAGTGACATAGGCCATAATCCCTTATAATCCCGGGTAATTTGGCTTGAACTTCCATCAAATTATTTACAATGGCAAATCCTCTTACTGTTGTTTCATTTGCGTTAATCAAGGCCGGAAATTTAATTCCTTCGATTTTCATTACAATCAACAGCTTCTGATAAATCAAAGGTTTCCGGATGAGGAACAGTTTAGTTTTACACAATTTCATTAATTGCTTTTTGTCATAACCATTTTAAATATTTTATAATCAGGCATTATAAATTGTGTACTGAATGAGTTGCTGTTTATGTACACTTAGATATTTAAATAAATCATCATCTCATTGTAGGAATCAATACATCAACGGAATTATTCTTTAAACTGCAATAAAAAAGTATGAAGTATTTCAGTATTATTTTTTATCGAGGGGAAAGAATCCGCATATCTGCGAACCTTGTATAATAACCATAAGATAATTGGTTTTCACAGAATAGGATAACGAAATATCCGGATTTTTTTAATTGTCGGGCAACTGAAATTGCCTGAATAGTTTGCCCGTTGAGTATTCCAACTTTTATTTTGTTCCATCAAAATAGATTAAATACAAGTAAAAACAGTAATTTGTGTAGTGAAGTATTTGGCAATCATTTGCCGGAGATATTAACATTATGTTTAACAAGAAAAGATTTTGTTAATGGTATCAGTATACTGAAATATTTTCTCTTAAGACCTACAAGGTAATTTTATTCGATTGGGCTGCTGTAAAAGTCTGAAAATCCATTCCAGGCCCATGTTCGAAAATGTAAACCGGGGTCTTTTTGACCGTGCTTGCTAAGTATTCGAAGGCTGAGTCCAACACCAATACAAATAGTTCCTTTAAGTTTTGGTTGCAATAACGATATCAATTGTTCTTGTTTTGGTGCACCTAATCCACACCAAAGAAAAATGTTGGCTGAACCAAATTGATATCTTTTGCCAGGGCATCAATATCAAAATCTTCAATGGATTGAAATGGTGGTGAGAATGCTTTTTTAATACGTTATGCCGGATATAATTCATTGAGATTGGTTTGGAGTAAATTAATGGTATTTGGTGAACAACCATAGAAATAATGGAAGTAAGCTAATTGATTGGAAACAGAAAAAAATGGAATCCATTAAATCTTTTTCCGGAAACTTTATTGACTTCATTAATGGCGCTAGATTTATGCGCGATCCAAACTACCGGCATTCCGTCTGGTACTGTTAGTAAAGAATTATTTTGAAAATCTGGCAATAGTTTGAATCCTGATTGGAGATATACAGTCCTTGCATTGGTAACACAAATATAACCGAATCGATTCGTTTCAATAGCGGCTGATATAGTTTCTAGTGTGATAGACATATTTACCAATGAAATTCTATATCTGATCAATAAAAAATCTTTCCGGAAAATGGTCTGTTTTTAAATTATTCATTCTGATGGTAATAAAAATTGTATTTCATTGTTTTGCTATTCTCTATGGGTTGCATATTGTAGTTAAACAGATGATAAATAATAATACATTTCAGTAGCACGAATTGCAGATATGATATTATTCTCAAAATCGAAATTCATCAGGAGGTCCGGAGGGGTTATTTATTCCATATTCCTTAAACTACTTTACCTGATAAAATCAGATTAACTTGCCTTATCGAAATTAGCGATATTATCAAATAGAATAAGCATGCAGATAGAACAATGCCAATGATACCATTCTATTACCCAAATATAGAGCCAATGGTATATGAAAAGAATGATGCCAATAAATAGGTTATTAGTTGTAAATTTAGTTTTCGCCTATACCATTTAATATCTGTGTATTTAGGGATACAGTAATCATCAGTGCTACATAAATACCTACAAAAGCAGATACTATAAATGGTATTTTTACGAGATCACCAAGCCAAAATTGTATACAACATATGTTGAAATGGAGCACTAAAATTGCAATTGAAGCCATAAATAAATAAGTAATAAGCCTAAGATTTTTCAAGGAAGACCTCATCCATAAATAATCTTTTTTTGTGTACGCGTCTCTGTATATGAAGACCAAAATGGGCTTACTATCACTGAAAAGATCATAAGGAACTAGTCCTATATATTTATAAGCCAAAACTAAAAACTGTTACATTTTGTGGCCGGGCCACTTGGCGCAATAATTATATCTCGTTTGTTTGGAAAATAACAATAAATGCAATCTGGATGAGAAAAATTTAATAGCCCAATTTCATAAGATCTTTTGCAAAGGAGTAAAATCTCACATATTGTAGTGATGGAATATACTCTTTGTAATCTCTTGAATAAAAAAACAATGAGTAGATATCAGAATGAGTACCTGTGAAAAACCTAAACTAAGCCCAAATAAATTAATGAACCATGGGTCGTTTTAGTCAGAATAAATATAATTAACAAAGAAAGTAACTGACTTAGCATATCAATAAATGCTGCTTTGGCCGGTTTACGGTCTGCAATAATTATAGTGTTAATGGTCTTCAATATCATTTGCAAACAAAAAAAGCTAAAGACTATTATAGCCAATTTCGAAAGTTCATAACTCATTTCAGAAAAAGGTGTATTTAATAAGCTGCTCCAGTTTAGAAAATAATTAGCGACTAGAAAAATAATCCGAAACTGCTGAAAAAAATAAAGAATAAGCATTGCATAAGTTGTACTTATATAAATTTTTGCTTTTGCAATATTACCAGTCGATTTTGATTGGGTAAAGCGGTTGCGCAGGCCATTTCCAGAAATCTGATATCAAAAAAACTAAACCACGCGATTATTGAACTTAAAAGTTAGCCAAATCCCATATTCTGTTGGATTAACATAGTAAATGGTCATTGGTATTAATGTCTAAATTTATGGCTACGCTAATTTAATTTAATTGCAAATGAGGATGCAATATTTATTTTAGCATCAACAGTTCTTGTAACTGGCCTGTTGTAAAATAGGTAGTAAATAAATTTTGAAAATTAACAAAGAATTGTTTAATCAACGACATAAATTATAGATAATATAAAAAATAGAGATAGATGATAGTATTCACGGTTAATTAATTATTTCTTATTCGTATTACAAGTTATTGATTAAAAAATTGTTCCATCTCCTTCTATTTTTTCTTCATATGTAATATTTATTAAATGATTTTTATTTTTAATGCGCCATCATCAAACGCCGGTATTCCATTAACCAATTTTAAAATTGAGTTTCTGAATTTGGTCATCGTTGTTTAGATTTACATATGTGACCATTCCGGTTTTCTTCAATCAAACAGGATGCTCCTGCATGGCTGGAACAAATCACTTTGAATCCTGATAATAAGGCCTCAATTGACAACCGCACCGAAGGGCTCATGTTGGCTTAGGAGAACAAAAAAATGAAGCAACATTATACCAGGCAATTAAATTCAGGCCATCATGTTTTCCTGTTACATATAATTCTTTGGTTCTTCGCTCAAAGAGATTTTATTTGAAATAGATTCTCTCTAATGGCCCATCACCGACCATTAACAATATGAGATTATCATCTGGTAGGGTCAAAAAAATATCGATTAATTTATTGACATTTTTTTCTATGGCTGATATGTTTCACGAAATAAACTGACTTTCTCGATTGTGTAATTGGGATGTCTGAATAATATTCTCTTTTTTTGAAATCGGAATAGACTTTTCAAAGTTCTGCTTCTAAAAACTTTATCACATTGAAACAATTGGCAAAACATATATGTTATTGCGTAAAAAATGTTTCTTTTTTCCTGATGCCAATTTTTTGAACCTTCGCTAATGGTTATCAGCCCATCAACTTTTGGCAAGTAAGCTATTGCATGGCAAGCTTTCTGTAGTAACGGGAGGCGAGTTAAAAATTTCTACTGAATCATCAGTTGGTGATAAACCACTTGACCTTTTTTCCCTTTATTATTTTATACAGAAACGCCCTTATAGAGAATGATGAATATTCAATGTACTGAATAATAAGATCTGGGTTAAATCTTATTATTTTCTTGATAGTGCCAAGAGTGACATCCCTGCCAAAATAAAATAAAGCCATTTGAAATATAATCAAAATCAAATTTTGCCTGCGTTTTAAGAATATCAACATCGAAATTCTGGTTGTAATCATTAAGGTATTTAAAATATATTTTTACAATTGAATAAAATAAACCCATGTAAAATGAGTTAAAGAAGTCCAGGCGATATGGTGCCAAAGCAGGGATGAAAAACAAGCATTCTTTTTGAATTTCATATAAGTGAAAATAGTATTATATATTAAATGGGTCAGCTACCTTTTGCGCGGTCATATACAAGCGGGAAAAATGTTTTAACCCATAACATGATAAAAGCATAAGGTAAGTTGAAATAAAATGTCTCTTTAATAAAAAAAAGGTATTCTTTATAAGCAAGTCCTTTCGGGCTTTTAAGGTAATTGATTCTTTCACTCAGTTTTGTAGTTTTTGTGGCATCTAACTGTTTGCCACTGGTTATTTACCTGACTCCCACCTATGCCTGCGGTAATCATTACCGGAATACTGTTCTTTTTAGCGCGTAGGGATAATCGTAATCGGCTATGCCATGTGTAAATAATTTTTTATTGAAAATTCCAATTTCCTCTACACATATCTTCATTAGATCTATAAAATATTGGCATTCGTAAGATCGTATTCTCTGAGGTATTTGACCGGGAGATAATTATAATTCTTTTGACATAAATATGATTGACAGCAATTTTTTCACCGCCATAAGTAATTTGTTGAGTTTCACTGATCTATTGTTGAACTGGCATAAATTCTGGGTTTTACCTTTATTTTTTAAAGCAAATTCATTAGTCTCAGAAAGGAGGTTAAAAAACATTAGTAATTCTAATGTAACGTCATCATTAATTAAATAGAAAGGCATTGAAAGCTCTGTGATTTACTGGCAGTTTCCCAGGCCAAACTCGCATTCCGCCTGCCCAGAAAAGCTGACCGGTGCCATGTATAATTTGGACTTGCGGAAAATATTTTTCTGAAACATTGTCAGCTGTATTATCCCCTATCTATCATCGACCAGAAAACATATATATGCTATAACTGTTTGGAAAGCGTTGCTTTAAAATAAAATGAATTTGGAAGCATGCTAAGTGTTTTTCACGGTGATTATAACAAGTCAATAAAACTGCAATTTCCATTAAAAAGCTAAATATTTTTTTATTCATTCCGTCATCTGTACTTTTTCTTAAAGTTGAAATCGCTGAACGAAACCGGCAAATAACCAAAAGAAAAAAAAGTTAATATCAAATTGAGAGACATTCTCTTCCTTCCAAAATGAAAATAACCATCGCTAAAGCTATTCCAATTCCAATCACTTTTGCTAGAATAGAATTATTTGATTTGAAAATTGCGTAGATACGAAATTATAGATAAAAGTCACCAAAAAATACATGATAATCTCCAATTATTCCAAAATGAGAATAATATTTAAAAAAATTAACTTCAGAGTATCATATTGGATAATCCTTACAG
>JAXHKS010000016.1:0-16372 GCA_034523115.1 Flavobacteriaceae bacterium
ACTTTTTTTTTGGTTCAGTTTAGTATTGTATTTGTTATTGTGTGAGACTAAATATCTAAAGAAGTGCTCTGCGGGAATCAAGAACGAAACTCAATATCAAGACAACTTCATTGCCAGTAAGTTTCGAACTTTTTTCTCCAATAACTCGACATAGCTTGTTCTAATTAATTCTGATAAATCGTAACCAATTCAGTAGAACCTACAATACGTTCGAAACTCAAATCATTGACAGCAATTTCATCAATCCTTAATTGGTGAACAGAAACAAGGTCTCTTATTATAAATGACAACTGAACTAATGCTTTTTTCTAGTACCATAAATCGATTCTTTAATTAATTTGCTGGAAATTAATGGATACATACCCGGAAATTTTATGTAAGCTTCTAGCTCTTTGAGGATTCGATTATTTGGGTTGTTGTCCCGGAAAAGTTTCCAAAAGGCTTCCAATTGTGCGCTAAGACCGGTATGTTTTTTAAAAAAGCTCTTTTGTTTCAAGCTGCTATAATCATCTTGATTTTTGTTAATTTACTCTCTCTACTATCAATTTCTAAATTCTTCATTTTAAAGGCACATTTAAGTCTTCAACCAGTTGGATAAATTCTTCTCGTTTAATTTTTCGGATCTCATTCCAATTATCATGTCCGATGCGATCAAATCTGCAATTCCAAATCTTACGCAATCGCGTCTTCTTTCATATGAGTTGGCAACTTTTTCCTACTATGAGCAGCAGCGGCTTTCTTCCAGAAGTTTTTGGCGGATGGTGCGGAAGAATTTTATCATATTTATTTCCCGAAAGCGGGAATCTTTTTGGTTATTAATATCGTTTTCAATCCATTCAATTGCTTTTGTGCCTGTAGAATTAGATCTTCACTTCTCTTTTATCGTAATCTCCATATGTGCTGCTCTCATGCTTATATGGTTAAAAAAGACCTGTCTTTTAGCAAACTATTATAATCGCTCTCAAATGAAATATCTGGTAAATTATTATTCACAAATTTAGCTCCAAAGAAGGAGACTGAATTAATTTGATTAAGCACATCTGGAACCATTATGTATTTAGAAATCAGTGGATAATATATGTCTTGAAATAGTGTCGCTGCATATACTTCTTCTTCAGTCATATCATCAATATATCCTGGCCAAGCAATCAAAAATTCTCTTATGGAATCATTTTTAATCATGTTGATTCTACCAGAAGAAAATAACAACTCAATAGATCCAAGCGTATTATTAAAAGTAGGTCTAAAAAACGTTTCACCAATTAAACTGTCTAATTTTTTATAATTTAATTCTTTAGATGCACTCATTTCGAAAATAGCTTTTGAAGCAAATAGAAACCCTGTCTCTAACTTGGTTTAAAAACTCTAGAATCGCTGATGGTATTTTTTAAATCATTTTTGACACTAATTAAAATTTTAATTTCTTCAAGTTTTTCGAGGCGATTATTGTTCCAATTATTGATTTGCAAAGCAATCAAAATCCCAATCACCACAAGGATAATTTCGCCAATGGCGTAAAGAAAGATATTTTCTGGATTTCCTTCGATGAGCATATTTTGTCTAATTTTTCTAAAGAATTGATCATAATCATTTCATTTTTAATTGTCCCGTATAGGACTTTGTATATGATCAGCAAACTCAATTTGCGATGTTTTTAATTGTGCCTTCAGTACATATATATCTTTAAATTACATTTTTTTAAAACAAAGCGTTCATCGAATGTTATGTTAAATTCTTTCAATAACTGCAAAGTATTCATCTTGAAATGTTTTTGTTTTGTGGTGTTCTTCTTGGTTTTTGATGTAATTGATGATATTAGGCACTTCTGATTTAAATGAGAAAAAGCACCAAATCCTGCTTGCATGAAAATTTTCCGTTGACAAAACCCTTTGTTATTGATCCATTTTGACGAATCTGCTTTACCTGCTTCATTACATCAGACAAATTTGACTGTGTCGGTCGCATACCAAATAGGATGTGAATATGGTCTGGCATTGCCATTAATCTGTAACATTTCTATGTCCGTTATTTTGAATAATGGTTGTTATGTATTTATACAAATTCATCTTTCCATTCTTTTTTGATAAGGCTTGCCTACTGTCCTGTACTGCCAAGACGGTTTAGTTTGAATATGTATTTGTGTATAGGTGTTCGGCATTGTTGTATATTATATGGCGCTACCCAAAGGCACGCTAGATTTATTGATTCTTATTCTGCTACCCAAAGGTTGTCCCTAACGGGACAATTTTTAACCACAAGATAATTTCGCCAATTGCATAAAGAAAAATATTTTCTGAATTTATTTTCAATCAGCATATTTTTGTCTAATTTTTCTAAAGAATTTAATCATAATAATTTCATTTTTAATTGTCCCGTTAGGGACTTTATATTGGTAGCAAATTGAATTTGCGATGTTTTTAATTGTGCCTTTAGGTACATTATATCTTAAATTAGAGTTTTTAAAACAAAGCGTTCATCGAATGTTATGTCAAATTCTTTCAATAACTGCAAATATTCATCTTGAAATGTTTTTTGTTTTGTGGTGTTCTTCTTGGTTTTTGATGTAATTGATGATATTAGGCACTTCTAATTTGAATAAGAAAAAGCACCAAATCCTGCTTGCCATGAAAATTTTCCGTTGACAAAACCCTTTGTTATTGATCCATTTTGACGAATCTTGCTTTACCTGTTTCATCAAATCTGAAAGCGCTTGTGTAGGGCGCATTCCCAACAGGATATGGATATGGTCGGGCATGCCATTAATCTGTAACATTTTATGTCCGTTATTTTGAATAATGGCTGTTATGTATTTATACAATTCATCTCTCCATTCTTTTTTAATCAAACTTTGTCTGTCCTGTACTGCAAAAACGGTTTGAATATGTATTTGTGTATAGGTGTTCGGCATTGTTGTATATTTATATGGCGTACCCAAAGGCACGCTAGATTTATTGATTATATTATGCTACCCAAAGGTTGTCCCTAACGGGACAATTTTTAACCACAAGAATAATTTCGCCAATGGCGTATTTAATAATTGGCGGTTTTGCCTTTTTCCAGGAGTTTTTTGCCGGATACTTGCGGAAGAGTTTAATCATTATAGCTGCATTTTTATTTGAGTTCTTATGGCATTGATGTTTTGAAGCGCACTTTCTATATTTCGCACAGAACCTTCCCGGTTGTCCTTGAACAATTTAAATAATACGATGTTGGACGGATTTTCAAAAAAAGCTTTTGAATCTAATGGCTCGTGGTACGTCAACCAGGTGAAATTGGAAAAGTTTGCTTTGATGACCGGGATCCAATCGGAGTTGAAAGAATATTCCACATCGTCCAAACTCTGGTAAACCTCGAAAAGATCCACGTCGTAGTAGGAGATAAGTGCCAATTGAAGGTTTTTGTCAGAAATGGATTCTATGCCTCTTGCTTTTAGAACCTCAAAAGCACTGGATTGCGATTTAAACCGTTCAAAGGAAATGATCTTCCCCATCCAATGGTTCAGGCTGTCGCCGTAATTTTTTAAGGCCACTTGCTCCAATAATTTATCAGTCTGGGCGTTGCCCTGTTTGGCTTTGAAAAGTTCTTCAGACAGTAAATCGTAATCCCGTTGAAGGTTTTGGTCTATCAGAAACAGAATTTCCTTTTCAAATCGGTTCGCCTTTTGTGTTTCGTTCCAATTGTTGAGCATCAAAGCTCCAAGAATACCGATGGTGATCACAAAAGATTTCCAGGATGTATTCAGGCCATTTTTTTTTGAGGGTGGAGAGGATTCTTTTCATAATTAATGTCTTTTTTATTGGCTTTGACTGATGATTTCCAAAGCCAAAGTGTTCAATGTTTTAAAGTTGTTCAGCATTTCTGTATTCCAAAACTGTTGTGGAAGACTTTAGTCATTGCCCTGAATTCTGCCTTTAAGTTCGGTTAATAATTGTTTTCTTACCGTAATGTTACCCAATGCATTAAACGTTCTTCCCATATCTCCGATAATGTAATTTTCCATTTTTGGATTTCTTAAAATAAGTTCGTAATCAACGGAAATATTCCGATAGTCCTTAATTGAAGCTATCTTGTCATAAAATTCATGTACACTATTTTCATTAATAACCAAATTACCTGTGTTTTTATTCATGTAGCTTTCGGGTAATTCGTACATCATTGGTTCAAATTGATTTTCAATTAATCTAAGTATAGAACTGAAGGAAGTTTCTATCAATGTAAAGTCTGCGTAATATTTTGATAAATCTTTAATAATTTCACTGCTTTTAAAACTTATTAAAGATACCGGAAGCCTTTGCAGATTCAAAAGTAGTATTGTTGTTTGTTGGATCTACTCCATAAAACAGTGGCTCTACATACATTCCAAATTTATCAATTCCCATAACCATATTGGAGTTTCGCACATAGGTTAGCAAAGTGTCCAAATATTCGATTTTTTTGGCATGAAACTTTTCATAATAATTGAGTTTTTCTTCGTCTTTTTGAAGGTCTAATAATATGTTTTCAAAAAATACTGCTTCAACTATTGCTGCTTTTCTCCGCTCATTCCAATTATTAATCTGCAACGCAATCAAAATCCCAATGACCACAAGCACAATTTCGCCAATTGCATAAAGAAGATATTTACTGAATTTACTTTTCAATCAGCATATTTTGTTAATTTTTTAAAGAATTTAATCATAATAATTTTTTTTTTTAATTGTCCCGTTAGGGACTATATCTTGGTAGATATTTTCAATATTGATGTTTTTAATTGTGCCTTAGGTACATTATATAGCCTAGCTGCTTGGCCGGCGAGGCAGGTTTCTGAAGAGTTTAATCATAAAATCAGTTATAGCGATTATTTATATAATTGAGAATTTCAGTAGCCTTTTCTATCAGAATTTGAATACGAGTTTCCATGTAAGTTGCGTTGCTCCCAATATATTTGCATAGAGGTAACACCCGTTTATCATTTAAAATTGCAGCGTAAGATGCGCTATTTGGAGGAATAGGCGTCTTGGTTGGGAAAACTTTCGATGTTCATTATCGCTAAAAAGCTCATATTTTAATTTTACGAGTTCTAATCGGCTTGGTTTTGTTGAAACATTCAGTCCTTCTATAAGTTGATTGTAATCGACCTCATAATCCTGAAGCATTTTTTTTAATTTTGAATCTGGAAATTCGGATATGATACCAGAAGAACTGAGAAAATCCCAGGTATTATTGGTTTTAACAATAGTTGGAGTAGAGTTCATTCTATTGAAATCTAAGATGAATTTAAGCGAATCGGTTATGTGTTGATTTTCAGATTCCCATTATTGGAATGATATGGATTCCCGCTTCAATTTGTTGGTTCAGAAGCGTACGTAGTAATGCGAAAATCTGATAAGTCGTTTTCAATGTCCTCTTTTATCGACTGAATATTGGTGCGCATTTGTTTTCTATCTTTTCTATTTTCATTCCAATTATTTATTTGCAGTGCTATTAAAATCCCAATGACCACGAGGATTATTTCACCAATGGCGTATTTGAGGTAACTACCTATCTTGTTATCTTCAATAAGTTTTTGGCGGATTTTTCGGAAAAGTTTTATCATTGCTGCAGTTCTTTATCAATAGTTGCTATTGTGTGCTTTATGTTATTCAAGAAGGTTTGTTCATCAGTCATCAAATCTATTCTCCACACTGTGATGTTACTTACAATATCTTCAATTTCACGGTTGCTGAAAAACCAAATGTAATCTGAGGTGTAACTGCCTTTTGGGATTTTTGCATAGTTAGTAAGGGTGCGCACTCTGTTAGAACTATTTATTTTGCCATCAATTACAGGCCATAGGCGCTCCTCAAATAATCGCCTCACAGCATAATTTTCTTCTGTAGCGTCAATGACCTGGCCATCAAACAAACCTACAAAAGCTTTTAAATTAGAATTTTGAATATAATCTACCTTACCCGAAGCTAATAAAGATTTGATGTAGCCGTCACTCGCCTCAAAAGTTAAAGCAACTTCAAAATTGGCAAATAGAGAATCTAATTTAATTATGGAAATATTAGAAACATCCGTATTGAATAATTTTAACAAGCTATCACTAGATTTAAAGACTTCGAGCTGATTGGCATATATTTTTTCTAACTTGTCTTTGTTAACCAGCAACTCGTTTTTCAGATTTTGTAAAATTTCTTGTTCCGATCTCTTTATTTTTCTGGTTTCATTCCAATTATTAATCTGCAAGGCAATTAAAATCCCAATCACCACGAGAGCACATATTTCACCAATGGCGTATTTGAAATACCTTGATGTTTTGCCTGCCTCTCCGATAGACAGACCTTCATTAAGCAGATTTTGACGGATTTTTCGGAAGAGTTTGGGCATATTTCAAAATTGATTTTTATAATTGATATTCATTTTTTAGTAATTGTAAAAGTTGTGTTGATTTTTTCAATAATTCTATATCATAGTTTTTAATTATTCGAAGATCATTTTGAAAATTCCGTATGATATTATTGAACTTTCCCAGACTCGGAGAATCAGCCTTTAGTAAGTAGTTTTTATTTTCTTTTTTGATTTTATCCGCAGATTTCGTTTTCCTGTCATTTTCAAATCCAGACACATCCATTATTTCAAACCAGGATTTATTGGATTCTTCATAGTAAAATAATAAGTCTGGATAATATGATTCGAGGAGTTTTCTCACTGCGAGATCATATTCAATGATTTCGTTCGCCACTTCTTTATTTGAAATTAGACGCATGGCACCTGTATTCTTTAACTGTTGGATGGTTCTGTCTGTATAAATAAAGTCTACATAACTAATCACTTCAGGAAGATTTCTGTGGAGGGTGTCATTGTAACCTTCAGTAATTTTAGGGAACATGGAAAGCACTGTATCTATTCTAATGATTTTTTTCTCATAAATTTTAATAAGAATGGAAAGATTTAAAGTGTCCGTTGCCAAATCTTCTATTAATGAAGAAATGTATTCCTTTTCAATCTTACGATCACTTTTACCTGTATTCCAATTGTTAATATTTAAAGCAATTAAAATCCCAATCACTACTAAGAGTAATCTCGCCAATCGCGTATTTCAAGTAGTTCGCGGTTTTCCTGCCTGGCCGGAGAGGCCTTCTTGCAGGAGTTTTTACGGATGTTACGGAAGAGTTTTATCATTTTTAGAATCTATTTAATTTCGGTATGATAATTGAGTAATTTTTTTATTTTTAACTCTAAAATATCATAAGGTTATAGTAAATTTCTTAGTTCTTATTTTTATTAAGTAACTAGAATTGATTTTTTTCTTCTTTAACAATACATGTAATTGTATTTAAAGGTGCCTTGGCATCAAAAATAAAATTTGATGAAATTAAGGATTGATATCTTTAAAATAATTTTAAAAATTGATTTTGATATTCTTCTTCTGTTTTAATATGGTTTATAATCTTCTTCATATATGAGATAATTTTTAACCGTAATAATCGTTTCTTACCACTAACCTCTGGACTTTAATGACTCATAGCTTGAGGTGTTTTGAATTGTGGCTAGGTTCTTAATAATCTATGGTATTTAATTTGAACAGAATCTGTATTTACTTGTTGGTTATTGATAATTTTATTCCAATAATCAATTGAACTGATTCCATAAAGATGGCCTTGCCGATTGTGATTAATATCTATTAAGTCTTTTTTCAAACCATTAGAGATTTCTACCAATATATTTTTTTCAATGATTGCTGATTTTCTGTTTTCATTCCAATTATTAATCTGCAAGGCAATTAAAATCCCAATGACCACGAGGGTAATTTCGCCAATGGCGTATTTGAGGTAGCTACCTATCTTGTTCTCTTCGATAAGTTTTTGGCGGATGTGACGAAAGATTTTAAGCATGATTAAAGCTGGTATTCATTTTTTAAGAGTTCGATAAGCTCCTTGGCATCCTCAATAATTCGGGACATTTCACTATATGCACGTATGCGGTAATTATCCTGAATAATGATATTTGTATTTATAAATCTTTGAAGGAGCGCTTTATCAAAACTTATAAGTTTAAGATCATTTGTTTTTGAGAGAATTCTATAAGTTTTCTGTTTTAAATATATCTTTGAATGGATTATCGCTGTCCATTTTTACCAATTCACTAAAATAGGGAGAGTTAGATAAAACAATAAGGTTACTATACCGTCTCCTTTTTCAGAGTTGGATTTGTCAAATTGAAAGTCTTCATCCAGGTGTTGAGAAAAACTTTCGTAAGCTACTAGTTTTTTTAACAAACTATCATTAGAAATATAACTGAGACCTCCTGAATTTTTAAGTTCATTTAATGTAGAACGATTCCAAAAGTATGGCCTATACATAATATCATGACTCAGAATGAATAAATTGGTATTGGATAATTCAGAAATGGAAGTTTGACTAAAGTAAGCTCTTAAACTATCAATGGCTTTGTATTTTTTGTCAGCTTGAAAATGGCTTACCTCTAACATGGCGATATCACTTTTCAAATCCTCAATGAGCGATTTTGCATATTTTTTTATCTTTTTTTGCTCAAGCCGTGTTTTCATTCCAATTATTTACTTGAAGTGCAATTAATATCCCAATCACCACAAGGATGATTTCGCCAACGGCGTATTTGAGGTAATTGGTTGTTTTACCTGCCTGTCCGGCAGGCAGGCCTTGCTCCAAGGATAAATTAATTGTTTATTTAATTTTGTTTTACACTTATTGCTAAAATTAAATTCATTAAATTAAATGATAAATGCTTTTTTCTCTATTCCTAGATATGAACAAAGCCATATTTTTATAATACGCTTTTTTATCTTTTCCAATTAAAATTTTAAATTCTAACCAAATCAATACATATCAAATTTTTTAAACATATAATAATTTTATTTTTTTTCAATTAAATTTTATTTATAATGCTATATAATTTTTTATAACGAAAAATTAAATCTTTAAACACTAGCATAAAATCCCAAAAATATAAAAATCCAAAAAATCATATAATAATTCAACAACAAAATAAAAAAATCCCAAATTTAATATATTATATCCCTATTTCGTTTTATTTCTTTAGTAATTGTTTATAACCAATATTTTTATCTTCTTTCTGTTTATCTAAATCAAATCGCTGTGCTGGATCGCATCCCAACAGGATATGAATATGGTCTGGCATGCCGATTAAATTCTGTAACAATTTTTATTCATTATTTAAAATTTATATTATTTCCATTATTTTTTGATCAAGACTTTGCCTGTCCTTAGGCAAAGGTTTGTGTATTTGTGTATATGTATTGGCCATTTTTTTATAATTATATGGCGTACCTGCCTACCTGACAGGCACGGTCTGAAGGCACGCTGGGTTTTTGTGATATTATGCTACCAATAGGTTGTCCCTAACGGGACAGATTTTTATATTCCCAACCACCACAGAATATTTCACCAATGGCGTATTTAAGGTATTTTGATGTTTTACCTTCATTGAGAAGGTTTTGTCTGATTTTTCTGAAGAATTTTAGCATAAGTATTTTGTTTCACAGATTTCTTTTTGCTAGAAGCGGTATTTGTCTTCTATTTCTTTGATCAAATTTTCAGCCAGTATCAATTGCGCTTTATACTCTTGAAGTGAGCGCCCTGTCATGGTGCGGACGGTCACCACCTTGTTGATAAATAAGTCTAAGGTATCTTGGTCTTTGATCTCTTGATATACATTTCTTTGGTAATGGGCTTATTGAACCGTAATCTCTCCTGTTACCTCAAAATTCATCAGCGCAGCTGCAACCGGTACCAATTCCCACTCTCCCTTTTCTACAAGTTCATCACGGAATACTGTTTTCTTCAATTGATTGTCATAGGCATTCATTTTATTGACCAAGCCTTGATCGAAATACCGCAGGGTGCCCGAGGATTTCATTTGGGAATATGTACCGTCGGTAGGTGAAAAAGGGAAAGTTGAAAAAACCATCGTCATGCTTTTATAAAATTCAACCCTATCCCAATTCGCCAGGGGTGTATGTATAATGTCAAGGAATTTACTCATGTTTTGGTCTTTCTCCTCCATAAACCGGATTCCTTCAGTTAAGGCTTTTCTGTCTTGTTTCAGATCTTCCAGCATGGATTGCGCAAGGACTAAGGCACTTTTATTTTCGATATAGGCTTCCCGTTGATTTTCGACAAAAAACCCTAACGAAATTGCCAAAAACAACATAAAAAACTCCTTGAAATAGGATGTCCATTTTCTTTTTGATGCAGCGCCAAGAATAATTTTTTCCTGGGTTTGAACCTGCTTTTCTGTTGCTTGTTCCGGGGATGCGTTTTTAATTTCTTCCATAGTTTTCTGATTTAACGTTCTCCGGGATGATAGGTCTTTTCTGCATTTTTCAGTACATCTTCCTTGTAAAAGAGAACTTCTTTAAACGCACCTTTTCTGTACATCTGGGCCTGGTCAAAAAAATGTTTTGAATTTTCATCACCGCTCTGTCCGCCCGCGAGCAGGGATTTTGCTTTTACTTTTTCACCAAATTCAACGGCACATACAAAACTGTTGCCATGCTCCCCATATCTTTTTTTTGTATTTGGAAAAGTGCGGCTGATATAGGCAGGAAGCATGCCCCAGGTGGATGAAGCGTATGCTATGGGAATACTAGGTTTGCTGTCATCAAATGTGTCGCTGATGGCTGATGAAATTCTCTGAATAGCGGTTTACCTCACCCCAGGGAATTTGCCAGTCCCCAAACCTTTTTTGTAAATCCCAGATTGTTTTAAGAAGTGGATAGAGCAGCTCATCCCGGGAAGCTTGGGCGGCAAAGTAATTGGTCTGGCTTACAAAATCAGTCCTTTCACCGGCAGCAGTTTTGGTGTTTCTAATGGCCGGCAGCAATCTTTGTCCCCATTCCACGGCCAGGGTAGTGGCAACAGACCCTTCGCCGGTTTTATAATCCCATTGCTTTAACAGAGCCACAGGCGCCTCAAGCAAAGTGTAGAGGGAATCCTTTTTTTGAACCTGCTCAAAAGCCTTTACCATGGCAGGAATCAGTACTTCAAAGGCAGCCAGCCGCGGGTCATAACCGGCTGCGATGGCTTTATCAAGTGTAATTCCTTTTTCTTCGCTGAGTACCCTCACCGCATTGATCCCCCTGAAGTTTTCTTCGTCTGGTGCCATATAAGCGGGATAATTCTCCTTTTTCGGACTTTGATCACCTGCCGCGGTAAAGGGTGTTGAGTTGCAGTTCTGTAACCAGCCATTGGACGGGTTAATACTGAAAACAGTTTCGCTGATATCGTGATAACCCTCCCATTCTGTGGCTGAGGTACTGCCGTCCAGCGGTTTTGTCCAGTCATAGGAGGGATTTCTCTCCGGAATGCGGTTGCCGTGCCAGTAAGCGATATTTCCTGAGGCATCGGCATAAACGGTGTTGTTGGAAATGTTCCCTTTCAGGTCCAGCGTCTTTTTAAAGTCCTCAATCCCTGTGGCTTTGGTTCTTTGCCAGCACTGAACAAGGCCATTCATGAGGCGGTTGTCGGCCTTTAAACTCAGCCATTGCCCGTTTCTTTTGGCCATAATGGGCCCGTGATCTGTGAACAGGGCCTTGATTCGTGTTGTATCAGTCCCGCCATTATTTTTTGACAAAATTGAAATATGTTTTGATTGCACAGGCTTTTCCAACCCGTTGTATTCATAGGTCCAAAGGCTATCTTTTTGCCTGACTTTTTCAATATAGGTATCAGCGGCATCCACTGCACTGCTGGTATGCATCCAGCCGCAATGTTCGTTGAAGCCCTGGTAAATAAAGAACTGCCCCCAGGTAACTGCTCCATAGGCATTCAGGCCTTCTTCACTTACCATATGCACCTCGGGCCTGAAATAAAAAGTGACATGCGGATTTATATACAAAATCGCATTACCGGACTCAGTGATCTTGGGAGAGAAAGCAAATCCGTTCGAACCGGTAAGAATTTCTTCTTTTTCCGGTGCTACGTATGAAAAAGAAGGTTCTGCTGAATAAAAACTTTTCAGTTCATTTGCAGTGATGTCTGCAGTATTGATCGCACCGATACTGCCATCTGTCCATAAAAAAGGGTACCAGGGTTCAAACCGGCCCAACAAGGCAGGTTTATTTTCAGAATGCGTGTACAAGTAATAATTGATACCGTCCGCAAAGGCATTACATAATTTCTTTAACCAGTCCGGTGCATTTTGATAGTCTTTTTCTGCCTCTCCTGCATCGATGATCATGCGGATTAACAGGTCCTTATAAATATTTTCAGGCCCCGTAACTTCTGCCATTCTGCCCAGTTTTTCAATATAATTCATCTCAACCCTTTTGAAATCATCTTCACACTGCGCAAAGAGCAAACCAAAAACGGCATCGGCATCCGTTTTGCCATATACATGCGGAATACCCCAGTTGTCCCTGATAATGGTGACTTGTTTTGCCTGTTGTTCCCAGCGGGAAATCTCCTCTTTGGTAAAATTTTGGGACCAAAGCTGCAGAGGCAGGGACACTAAAATGAATAATCGTTTCATCTGGTTTATTAAAAAATTGAAATTAATTTATCTTTATCTTCACCCTGGCTTGAATTTCTATTTTTGCGATTTTTCTGCTGGTAAAATATGCAATGATCAATGTGTTTTAATTTACCTACAGTCTACTTGTTCTTCACTTCCGACGTTTTGTTTATTATTCTAGGGGGATACTTAGCTCGTTTTCTGTTGTTTGGTGCCGAATAAATTTATAATAAAAATAAACAAGTAATAAAATCCCGATAGTTATTCCGGCTGTGATCATTTCCTTTTTGGCCAAATTGGAAAGAAAATAAAGAATAATAAAAACCGATAGAACCGGAACTGTATATCCTCCGGGAATTTTGAAAGTTTCAGCCCCTGAAAAAGATTTGTCCCTTCTCAATTTGATAACAGAAAGTGCAACACCGAGGTAGATGGTTAATGTAGCCGAACTGGAGAGTATGGCCAATTGTCTGAAGCCCCCTGAACTGGCAAATATGAATCCAATGGCGGCATAAACAATAATGGCGATATGGGGCGTGAGAAATTTTTTGTGCACAGACGCGAGTTTGTCAATGGGTATTACTTTGTCTTGTGCAGCGCTAAAAAAGTACTCTGGGCAAACTAAAAAATATCGCTGCTCAACAATCCTAACATGGAAACCCCAGCACCTATGGTAATTAAAGTAAGGCCGACAGGTCCAAAAATATATTTTGCAACTTCACCCAAAGGGTTTTCTTTAAAGGTAGCTAAAGAACTGCCCAATATTCCCTGGGAAACAGTCTGAAGAAGTATATATAGAGTTAAAACCCCTAAAACACTAATAAATATGGCGCGAGGGACTGTTTTTTGTGGATTTTTAACTTCACCACTAATTGACAGGCCTGCTTCTGCTCCCTGAAAAGCAAAGAAAAGAACAAGGGAAATTTCCCCCAATTCTATTATGGAAGGTATTTTTTCCCAATAGAGGTTCATAATATCAATGTCTTTAAAGCCAATGAAAACAATTGCCAATAAAGGGATTATTTTCATTAAAGTAATTGTCATAACAAACCGTATTCCTTCTTTAACTCCTTTGATATTAATAAATGCCAATCCGGAAAAGAGCACGAAAAAAAACAGGATTTTTACAATGTCATTCTGAAATAATGGAAAAAAGGAACCAAGTATATCAACCAGGGCATTGGCAACAGCTGCATCACCCGCGTTGGCAGCGATAACAAATAATACCGCTGTTATAAAGCCGGCTGCTTTTCCAAAGGATTCTTCAATATAGGCATAAGCACCTCCCGGATGGGTAATTTTACTGCCCACTTCGGCAAAACAAAGCATGACCAAAGCCACGAGCAAACCACAGAACAGATAGGCAAAAATTCTGTGCAGAACCAAGACCTGCTGCAACAATGGCAGGAATTACAAATATGCCGGCACCTAACACCGAATTGATGATATTGGCAGATAAACCCCAGAGGCCAATGGTTCTTTTCAATGTTTCTTTTGGCTCTTTCATATTGTAATTTTATTGAGTTAATTTATTTAAGAGCCAATCGGGTTGCCGGTTCCCGAATATTCACACTCATTTAAAATAGTCTGAATGGTGTTCATACAATATGGTCCGAGTCTCTCTTTCTAGTCTATTGCTTTGCGAAATCCGGCTTCACCTCCAACAACAGGCAAACTCAGAAATGTGCCGTTCAGATCAACAGTAAGTTCTGTGCCCGGATCTGGCCAAAGGGTAAACTCCCTGTCGCTCGAAAAGATCATCAGTCCTATTTGCTGTCCTTTCGGAATCACCTGGTCATCGGGTTGCAGGTCAAAACTCAAAGTATAAAACTCGCCGGGCACCAGTGGTTTGCTTTGTCTCAGGGATTCAGTAGTTCTGAGGGTCGGCCCAGGATCTGGTGATGATGTCGTCTGTAATTCTTAGGTTTGGGTTCATAACTCCAGGGAAGTGCCACAAGCCAGACAGAAAGGTTGACTGCGGGTTTGCTGCTCGCCAAACGGATCGTAATCCTTGCAAGCCCCAGAAATATGCAGGTCTTCTTTAAGTACAGGCGTTACATAGATCAGCCTGTTGGGTGAATTTTCTGCCTGGGCAAGACTGGCACCCGAGAAATTAAAATTATCAGTCAGTTTTTCAGTACCTCCTGTGGAGGTTTGTTTCAGGTCTAATTTTCCGCTTTTGGGAGCGCCGGGCGAAAGATGAAGCTTTACCATCTTTGCTTCGGGATTTGGATAATCAGGGTACGCCGTTGGTTGAGATTTATCTGCCTGTTCTCTTACAATATAGGCTTTAGGCAATTTTTCTACCCCATTTTCCACGCCGTGTAAATAGTGTGTAAACCAAAGATTCATCATGCTTACGGGTGGGGGGCCGCCATGACCATTTTGATGGTAATAAATCTGCGCAGGCAATCCTTTATCTCTGGCTGCTTTATAAATTCTGTAACTGTGTTCCGGCATGACGTTCCAGTCATTAAAGCCATGAGACATCAGCAACGCTGCCTTCATAGGTTCCATATCATTCAGATAATCCCTTCCTGCCCAGAAATCATTGTAATCTCCGGTGATTCTGTCCATACCGGCGGCCATTTCGCCATCCCTTACGGTTTTGTTATTGTAAGCCCTTTTTGATTCGTCTCCGCTATGAATGAAGTCATACAGCACATCGATGTCCTCTCCCAAATACCCTCCCGGACTTCTAACCAGGCCATTGGACCTGTAATAATGATAATAAGAAGTGTTTGGAGAGACAGGAATGATGGCCTTCAATCCTTCAACCCCGGTTGTAGCGGCTGCAAGCGGAATTGTACCGTTATAGGAAGTGCCTGTCATGCCCACTTTACCGGTTGACCAGTATGCTTCAACATGTTCAGTACCATCGGGTGTGGTGTAGCCGTTTTTCTTGCCAGATAACCACTCGATCACAGCCTTGGGAGCAAGGGATTCGTTATCGCCGCCCACTGTTGGCGCACCCTGTGACAAACCCGTTCCAGGGGAGGACGAGTGAACAACAATATAGCCCCTGGGCAACCAGGTATCTATTTGTGAATTTGAAATCACGGGCCTGTTCCCCGTGCGCACAACATCAGGATGTACCCTGGGTTCGGCGGCTACTCCCAGTTCATGTCTTACGTTCCAGAAGGAACCGGGTAAATCCGGTGCGACTCCGGCAAAATAAGGGCTGGACTCATAGACTACCGGTAGTTTTAATCCTTCGGTCTCCGTTTGGGCTGGTCGGGTAACATCTACATGCATTCGGTCTAACCTGCCATCTCCATCAGTATCAAACTCGGTTTCAACCCAAAGGTCATGCTTTATCCATTTTGACTGATCACTAAATGCATCTACTATTTGGGCTTCCCCGTTTTCGAAAACAGGTTTGGCTTTGGCTACCTTATTCTGTCCTAAAAGAGGGAGACTCAGAAAGAACAAACCATTAAAAACCAATAAGATAAAAAATTTGATCACTGACTGTTTCATTAGATTTTATATTTAAAATAACATTTGTAAAAAATATTACTTTTTCTTAATAATTGCTTCAAATAATCCAAAAAAGAAAAAATAAATTATCTGAAGTCATTCCTTTCGTTTCACACTTTGCCTGGCCAGGAGTTGCCATTTTCCTGCTTTTTTTATCCAGACCTCAAGCACATTAAGTTTTAAATTAAACTCTGTTCCCTCAAACAGACCAGTAACATCAATATTTCTTCTTGAGGTGATGAGGTCTTTTGCTTCGTATTTTATTAAAACAGCTCCAACAGGATCTATGACCAGGTAGATTACTTTTTCAGTTTTAAGTGTTTGAAGCAGATCGGATTTCTCTTCCAGCCAGCCGTTGGAGTGACCGAAACTCAAATTGCCATGGAGCACGCAGTCGTGGACGGCTCATGCGCCA
>JAXHKS010000017.1:0-17506 GCA_034523115.1 Flavobacteriaceae bacterium
CGTATTGCTATTATGGCACTTGCCGGAACAATTGCACTTACGCCTCTTATTGATAAGATGCTCTGGCCATATCTGTGGGGACTGTATTTGCTGTCAGCCTTTTTCAGCAAATACTACACTGCACCACCTTTTAAGCTGGCTTACAGGGGTTGGGGCGAAGTATCCGTATGGTTCGCTTTTGGTCCCATGGCTATACTGATAGCCGTAGTTGAGTCAAAACCTGGGATTGCATCCTTTGGTTTGGCTGTTGATGCCAGTTACAGGGCTCAGTACTTCATCAGTATTACTGGCAGGCCAGATGATTGATCTTGACGCAGATCGGGCAGGAGGTAAACATGGAGTAGCATCACGTATGGGTACCAGGTTTACATCTGTACTTTATATTCTTGTGCAAACAGGAATAATAGCAAACGTAATTTTATTGTTCATCTTTTTTCCAGGTAATTCATGGCTTTTCCTTTTTGCACTTATCTCCTACATTCTTATTTTTCCTAAAGCGGCAGGCATTATATATAAAAACCACAACAATCCCGAACTAATAAAGCAAGGGGCTAAACTTACAGTGCTTACCCATGTGGCATTTTCCTTTTTTACTAATCGTTGGTTTCTTGATATATATTCTTTTGTAATTGCTGAACCCGATTAATGCCTATAAAAAAATCCATGACAGTAAAATGTAAAAAACAAAAACTGTAAGAGAGCCAAGCATGTTTACAAGATCATTAGGAGTAATGGATTCTAAAGTTTGCCGCTCCTTAAAATAATTCAGCTTAAGCATTTTATCTTCTGACAAAAGCTCCAAGCAGGGAATCCGCAAAGCAGGCGATGAAAGCAGAAACGCTAAGAATTGCTATAATATCCCGTTGCCAGGCGCCAAAAAAGATGTAATACGATAAGGAAGAGACAATAGTTGCACCTGATAATGCGGCCAGACTGCCAAAAAAAGAAATACCGCCATTGGTACCAGCCGGGACCATGCGCATTTTTGCCAGAGAAAAGCATCTTTTATTAAGCAAAGGACCAATTTCACTTGCCCAGGTATCAGCAGTCACAGCAGCCACGAAAGCAATAAATAATAGTATAAATATTTCATTCCTCGTAAATAAGAATAAGGCAGAGCTGATTGCTGCCCAAACTATATTTGCAATAACCTGCCAGGCATTGCGGGCTGTGGATTTATTTCCAGCTCCTTTTATTGCATGGTGCAATTTTGTAAAAGCTGCAGAGCTAAGAAAAAAGAGCAAAACGGGTGTCAACCAATACCAGACTCCAGAATGCCTGCAAGATAAAAACCCAGTAAAAAGGCAACAAAACTTCCCCTGCGGGTAAGAATATTGAATTTAAACAACAAGAAGCACCCCGGCGCCAAAGCAAGAAGAATTGCGGACAAGTAAAGGTAATTAACCTCATAATACGAGGTAAGGGAGAAAAACAAAGCAAGCCCGGCCGGTATGCTCATATTATCAGAACCCCGCATTGATGAAGTTTCTAGAATGACTGCCCATAATACAGCAAAGAGGATATAGGGGATATTTAAACTCAATAAATCGGGCAATAAAAAATAGAGAATCAAAGAGGCAGAAAGGGAGTAAGCAATAATTCCGTAAATACTCTTTCTGTCATGGAATGTCCTTATCCAATTATTACCCTTTTGTATCTGCCCTGCAAAATTAGCCAGTGTATCTGAAACGGCCAGCACCATCACAGATGACTGAAAAAAATACAAAGGAAGGTTATAAAGAATCAGATAGGATGATAATATTCCGATAGGATAGTAAAGAGTGCCCAGACTTGCATCTGTAGTTTTATGAAGAATATGAAATTTTTTATAATTGAAAGTTAAAAACGAGAAAAGTGTACCGGCTAAAATCAAGTACAATAAAACATGCTTTTCCTGTTACAAAGCTTAGCATCAATATCATCATACCAATAGACAGATGAATAGTTTTCCTGATAATTAGTCCCGTCGGATATTTCATAGTTGTCTTGTCATCTCTTCTGAATATAATGCCTTGGCCGGATTATAGTTGTTATCTTGTGGCAGTTCGTTAAATACAAAATTATGTAATTGTAAAACCTAATACAAATACAATTTTACGCGATTTTAAAGTGAAATAAGATACTGTTCTGCATTATTTAAATGAACCTTCCTTTTTTCGCTATCCATTTTATCAAAACTCTTTACCAGCATTCCTAACCTTGGATTTTGTAAAAAGAAATCCCGGTGGGTATGCATAAACCGCCAGAATAGACCATCCCATACAGCCTGCCAGTCTCCTTTTTTGTAATCACTCATTTTCATCAGGTAATTGCTTCCGCTGATGTAGGGTTTGGTGGCCATCAAACCTCCATCGGCAAATTGACTCATGCCATAAACATTGGGAACCATCACCCAATCATAGGCATCAATAAACAGTTCCATAAACCAGCGGTACACTTCATCGGGATCAAATTCGCACAAGAGCATAAAGTTGCCCAATACCATTAATCGTTCAATATGATGACAATAACCTGTTTCCAAAACTTTTTTAATGGTGCTGTCAAACGGCTCTATTCCTGTGGTGCCATTCCAGAAGGAAGCCGGAATTTTTCGTGTAAAACCCCAGTAATTCCGGGTTCGTTCTTGTGCCTTTCAATTCATATACAGCCCTGATAAACTCCCTCCAGCCTACGATCTGCCTGATGAAACCTTCTAAAGAATTTAATGGAATTTCATGTGTGCCAGCATACTTCAGGGTTTCCTCTATAATAAACTGAGGCGTTAATAAGCCAACATTCAGCATGGGCGTTAAAACACTGTGATGTAGAATAATTTCCTCAGAAACGATGGCATCTTCATACGCCCCGAATTCTGAAAACCGTGTTTTGAGAAAATCCTCCAACCAAGTTTTGCTTTCGGCATGCGTTACAGGATAAATAAAGTTGCTGTTCAGCCTGCCGTAATTATCCGGAAAATGCTTTTCGGTGTAACTGATGGCCTCTGCATAAAATTCATTGGGTTTTGGAAAATCAACTTTTGGAGGTGTTTTTCCTTTGGGATATTTCAAACGGTTTTCATCGTCGTAAGTCCATTTCCCGCCAATGGGTTTTTGATGATCGTCGAGTAATAAATTTCCTGCTTTTTCGCTGGTGCTTGTAAAAATCGGTTTGATTCAACCGCTTCTTTGAGTTAAAATAAGTTTGTATATTTTTTTTGGAATTTAAGAAAAGGGGTGATTCAAATTCATGGATTTTTATATTTAACGTTTTGCAGCTGTTTCTTATTCGCTGTTCCAGCCAGGCATCACTTACTCGCAAAAATAAAGTTCCTTAACTCCTTGCTTTGCCAAATAGGGTATTAGATTTCTGATATCGCTCAGGTCGCTCAAAGAATCTATGTATACTACATCATGGCCTCTGTCATGCAAATGGTTTTCATAAAACTTCATAGCTAGCTCTGTGAAAAGCTATTTTTTGTTTATGAGAGTTTATATTGTCTGAAAAATAAATATTCTTCAACAAGGTAAATTGTTCTTTGCTTATCAATACAGGGGTTTTTCTCAAATAACTGATGGGGGAAGATCAGGCTAATTGAGTCTAGATTTTTTTTTATTTTTTTTTTTATAGTAATATGACAGATTTGTTCATTGACAAACTTACAGTCATTGCAGAAAAAAAAAGGTATCTTCTCAATAAGATTTAGAATATTTCAAAGATCAAATTGCGCAAAGAATACTGAATTCAAAAAAATCTTTCTTAAGACCTCTTTACTCAGTAGTTCTTTGCGCAATCTAAAAGCAATTATTTGTCTATGCTGTTAAAATCATAACCTTCTGCTTTACTGAAATGTTGAGCAGCTACAGTGAGCAAGATGCCATAGATCACTTTCGAGCCAATATCCGCAATAGTATAGGTTATCTGACGACCAACTACTCCGATTTCATTGAATAAACCTCCTTCTATTCCCAGAAGATGAGGCATCAGATAAGCACCCGGGTAAAGCATCCAGGTTACCAAAAACAAGACCCAGATGGTACTTAGGGCCTTCCTTGCTTTCTCAGGAGCACCTTCCTTCCCCTCTTTAATAACCTTATACATGAGGTACAGAACGTGAATGAAGAATACAGTGGATATGGCACCCCAGATAAAGAACTTAGGGATACTGGTAACCTCATAGAATTGTCCTATGTATCCCGTTAGGATCATAGCCGTTCCGGAAAACCAGAATTGGTTCCTGATGCTGGTGAAATTGCTTTTCGTTAGGGTAACCACGAAAAGAATCTGGAATAAAAGCATGGGGACATCAATCAGCCAGTTTAGATAACGGTAGCCATTGTTAAAAAGATCTGCTCCTGCTACAAGAAAATATTTTCCCTTTTCTATATCGAAAGCAAAAGCATTGGTCCAGTTATCGGCTTGCTTAAGTAGCAGCAAAAATGCAGATACCATAACCACCACCGATAAAACTGAAGAGGTCCTGAACCGGGGAGCCACTGTTTTTATCGTAAGAATAAAATAGAGGAGACTGGCCAGCATGACTGCATATCCCAGTGCTAGTGTATGAGCTACCATTTGATAAGCCATTTCAGACAAACCCTGGTCAAGCCCTACATAATTTTCAAATGTTGCATTTCCTAGTGTTTCCATTACTTTAATTTTTGTTTAAGATCTTTAGTAACAAAAGTACATATTACTTTGTTTAAGGTTGATCTAATAAAGTTAATATATTCATATTTTTTGAATTCTTTTGCATTTATTGCTGCAATATTTCACATCATCCCAAACCTTTTCCCATTTCTTGCGCCAGGTAAAAGGGCGTTTGCACACCGGGCAAATCTTGGAAGGCAAATTTTGCTTTTTAACCTGATACAAGGTGGATTGTTTTAAGGTTTTTAATTTTCTGTTATTACCGTGTGATGTTTTTTGTTGTATTTTTTTCAAATATTATCGCAGGAAGCCTGATTGATCGAATATTTGATTTTATAGCTTTACACAAGGTTTCTATGGCTTTGCATAAGGCAAACGGCCTATTTCGGTGGAGCTGAAATAAGCATCAAGTCCCTGACTGATTAATACTTCTGATGCTGATAAATTTACAAATCCATCCTCGCCTACCATTCCACCTTCGATATCGACCTGCATTATACTTCCAATTATTAGTATCGTTCCATTTATGGTGATCGGAATACTTTCTTCAAACTTCATGGCAATTTTTACCACAGCCTCTTCCACAAAAGGAGCGCCGAAACCGGAATGATAAACAGGTGTAAAACCTACCTTTTCAAACTCAGAAATACCTTTTTCATAGCGTGCAGAAGTCTGATGAGCTTTTTTATAGTGCGCAGCCTGTATAAAATTTAAGGAGTATTCTTTTGTCTCCAATATATTTTGCAATGTGTCCCGTTGCACACTGTCGGGCCTGCTCATTAGCCCAAACAAAGCCGGATTGGCACCTAAATGAATCAGCGAATTAAAAATAGCCAGATTGGTCTTTCCGTCCACTGACCTGGTGCCAATCAATACAGCCTGACGAAAGCCGGCCAATGAATTGATAAACGCTGTGCGGTAGCGTTGATCCAATTGCTCTATTTCCGATTTATTAATACGCATATCTACAACTGATTTGTAAAACTGTTTCTCCACTTTTTTCCAGTAAGCAAAAAACGAAGGATAATAACCGGTAACTTTCTCTGCAATCCAATCTCTGGGTTCTTCGGTTCCCTTATAGCCAATATTAAGAGGATGTTCCTTGAAATAAATATTCTCTATTACATGGTACCGGTTACAAGCGATTGAAACGAACCTACAAAAACCTGTATGCCGGGAATATTTTTACTTAATGCCAGCATGAAATTGATACACGCTTTACTTACCGGATATTGGTAAAAAAATCAGGCTCAATCAACAGAATCCGGTTGCCTTTTTCTTTCGCATGCCACAGCGGATCGAGGTTGTAATAGTTATAGATGAAGGTGGGAATTTGCGAATCTACTTGAATTTCTGATGCAAGCGGCAATTCAGTTTCAGGCGTAAACTTTTGGGTAGCCGCTAATTCTGCGGGTGTTTCTATGGTTTCAAGTGCTTCGTAGGATTTATCCAGATAGGTATTTACCTGATTTGTTTTGGTGTACTTGTTGATGTTTTCCTGATTGGCATAATATTTTTTGCTGCTGTTTGCACCTGCCACCCATTGCCAGCTGCAGGCATTGCTTGCCCAGTCGCCATCCAGCAAATGATAATACATCCATTGTGCAGGTTGCAGCCAGTGCGATTTGCCAATGTTGCAAACCAAAGAAGCCGTGTACATCCGGCAATGATTGTGCATATAACCGTTGCGGTAAAGTTGCTGAATTGCCTCATCAATTCCCTTAATTCCGGTTTTGCCTTCTAAAACTGCAACTGGAATTTCATGATTTGATACCGGCAGCTGAGCTTGTTTTATTTCTTGATTCAAATTTTTTACCTGGCCTACCCGCTGAAAATAATCACGCCAGCAAAGCTCTTTTACAAAGGATTCTATCTCCGGAATTTTATATCCTTTTGCTAAAACACGCTCCAGCACTTGCCTGGTGCTGATAACACCTCTCGAAATGTAAGGCGATAAATACGTGACTGCTCCATCCACATAATTCCTGGTTTTTCCATACTTCAACGGATCAATCTGATCAATTTTTTCGAGAATCGTTGTATAGTCGGTTGCAAATTGAAGTTCCATTTATCGCTTGCTTATTTTGTTCATCGAAATATTTCGTTGACGGCTGCATTTAAAGCGATTGATTTCCGGGTTTCTTTTTCCAGCATGCTTCTGGCTGATGCCACTGTTTACTCTCTTTCTCCATAAATTAAAACTGCTGCGTTTTAACTCTTTGCGCATTAAAGTGATTACGTCAGCTTCAGTAAAGCCAAATTGACTATTAATGGCTTCAAAGGGCGTACGGTCCTCCCACGCCATTTCAATAATTCTGTCAATTTCAGCGGATGTAAGTGTCAGGTTCATGGCGGTTTTTATTAGATACAATAGATTGTGATAAAACCTCAATGCGGATATTACTTCTTTCTCCCAATGTCTTTTTTAACGTCTTTTACAACCTTCAGCAAATATTTCTTTCTTTTTGCATCCGAGACAAACGGTACGGACCAAAATTGCCTTGTCCTGGTTCTAAACCAGCCGAAAACAAAAGAATAAACACCCATTACCAGTCTGAGTTTTACAGAGTTAACATATAGCGTAAGCACAGGTAGCGCAGGTGCGCCGTGTGTCAGATAGGTTCTTACCTTTTTGTCTGTTAAAAACGGTTTTGGCATAGCCAGAGTTTTTGTAATAGGAATGAACTTATAGGCAAATCCGGGACTTAATACCTGATCAAAAAATGATTCAAGCAAAGGCGTACATCTGAACCACCAAACGGGTGAAATTATGTAGATTCGATTTGATTTTATAATCAGATCTCTGTATAGGTTAACTTTTTGCTCATCACCGAACACATTAAATTTTTCTTCATATAAGTCTATGATATCTACATTTTCTTTATGGTCAATTAATGTGTTATAAACAGTTTTGAAAATCCCGTTATGACAAAAACTTTGTTTATCGGGGTGCGCAATAATTATTAAGTTGTTCATTGATTTGTTATTAAGTTGACGTTATTCTGGTAAAGGAGCAAATCAGAATCTTTAATCCAGAAAAATTTTCATTGATTCAAAAAAGATATATGAATTTAGCACCAGATAAAACAAAGCCGGCAACGAAACCCATAAACTGTCTTTTACCCTTAACCTGGTCAGAAAGCCTAAAAACATTAATAAAGCCAGGCCTCCTGAAGAGATCAGCAAAATGAAATTGATGAATAATCCCACAAGTAATCCGAGTGCTCCGGCAATCTCCAAAACCACAGTAAGTAGTCCGAATTTCTCCAGCCCAAAGCGCTTGAATTCACTTTTCATATGCGGCGATGTAAACCAGCTGATTCCGTATATTAAAAAGGATATACTTGAAATCAGGATAAGTATATCAAGCAACCGCATTACGAAATTAAATTTAGAGAAACCGCAGCAATAAAAAGACAAAGCAGCAGCAGAAACAACGATGGCATTCGTTTTTGCCATGGGTTTTTCACTTTGAAGTGAAAATACTGTGCGCTAAGCATCAGGAAGGCCATCAAAAGTGCCGGAATAAGAACCAGCGATGGATACCAGATGCCTGCAACCAGCAATGTTGCCAATGCTATTTTAGCTGAGCCTACCATAGTGCGGGTTAAATCGCTCAGGCCATATTGTTTAAATTCTTTCACGATATTGTCGAATCGGAATACCCATACAATTACGATGGAAACAGCAACAATCAGTTGAGCAATCAAAGCGAAATTGGTTATCATGGTTTATTATTTTTTTTGATTTTCCTACTCATTGGTTTTGGTATGCCCCGTTATTTTATAGTGAGTTCTGGTCTTACTTTCTGATGAAAATGTCATGAATATTCGCGTAAAGCCATTCAGCCGATTTGAATTTGTATTAAACAAACTGAAATGATGAGCAAATGTAATGATTTGTTTACCATCAACTCCTGTTCAGAAAGAAATACGCCACATTCAGCGCCATAGCAAATGTTATCCAAAAGGTAGGAATATTGAGGTAAGCCGAAAGAGGCTTAGTTTATGAAAGTGTAAGGAATGAATAAATAAAGTTTAAAATTGGACAATATTTTATAGTTCCATTCACCATAAAAATCATTTCTTACAATATTTAGATTTTGTTTTTCTTGTTCCGACAAATTTAAGCTTTCATAAATGTAATTTGCTAATTTTAATTGAGATATTTTATAATATTAAGGTGTGAAGTCAGAAGCCTGTGAGCAGCATTAAATCTTTCTCATCGGATTATATACATCATGATTCATTTGTTTTAATGATTGACCCATCAAAGTTCCTTATTTTCATTGAATTGAAAAAAAGAAATCCCCTGCAAAAAAGGGGATTCTTCAAAAGATTGAGCTAAAATCAAACAAATTAATTAACCACCTGTATCTTTTTCGTTATTCTTGAAGCACCTGCATTAAGACTCAGGAAATAGATTCCTTCGTTCATACCGGTCACATCAATGGAATATTTGTTTAATGTTCCAGAAGTTCCGAATTGCTGACTTTCATAAACTTTCTGTCCGAGTATATCATAAAGCTCGATCGTCAAATCCGCATTTTCAATAAGGCTATATTCAATGACCTGAGTATTAGCTGGATTAGGATAAGCCCGAACTGATTCTTGAGAAATCAGGTTTTCATTAACATTTAGAAATATTGGCAATTCAACCAGATTTCCGCCTGAAGCTAAAGCAACCCAAAGTCCAAAATTAGCACCATTACTATTGACTAATGGATCAAGAAAACCGGAGGCAACAACTGTAAGAGCAGCACCACCCAAACCCAATGTTAAAAGTGGAGCGTCGTAAGTCACAACTGTTACTGAACCCGTTTCATCTTTTATGGCTAATCTATAGTTTGCGGTGGGAAGTTCCAGATAACCTGCAAAGTCACTATATGCAAGATTGTCAACAATGGTTCCTGCGCCAACACCAACCTCAACAACATCCACCACCGGGGCATCGGTTGAACCATGGTGTACCAATACGTCTGTCTTGTCTGTCATGTTTGCAGTTTCACGTCCCATTGGATATACTGCAATATCAAAAGGTGTGGCAGGATTGTAACCACTTGGGCTTACAATTCCTTCTGCTACCAGAATGTAGGTTTCACCATCTGCTAAGGTGTAGTTTTGCGACCAGATCGGATTTTCAGGACTTGTGCTGTTCTGATCTTTTATAGCAATCGTAAACTCTGTTCCTGCCGGTGCATCAACAAACGGAGATGCTGTCTGAAGCGAAGTTGTCTAATAATAAAGTATTGTCCAAAAAATCAACACTGTGTGCTGCGTCGGCTGAATTGTGAATAACTGAAGCGTGCATTTGCTGATGTACCGGAAGCATAACCAGGTCCGCCTGTCCAGGCTACATAAAAAAAAGCTGGTCCGTTGCTGTTGTTGGCTGGATTCAAAATCCTGATGCTACTACTGAAATAGCTGCACCATCAAGACCTAAAGTTGCAAGCGGTGCATCATACGAAGCAACGGTTACTGTTCCTGTCTCATCACGAATCTCCAGTACATAATCCAATACGCCAAGTTCAAGATATCCTGCAAAGTCAGCATACATTAAATTATCTACAATCATTCCTGCGCCAACGCCTGTTTCGTAAACATCAACGGTTGGGGCATCGGTTGAACCATGGTGTACCAATACATCGGTCTTGTCTGTCATGTTAGCATTTTCTCTTCCCATCGGGTAAACTGCAATATCAAATGGAGTTGCAGGATTGTAACCACTTGGGCTAACAATACCTTCTGCTACCAGAATGTAAGTTTCACCATCTGCTAAAGTGTAGTTTTGCGACCAGATCGGATTTTCAGGACTTGTGCTGTTCTGATCTTTTATGGCAACCGTAAACTCTGTTCCTGCCGGTGCATCAACAAATGGAGATGCTGTCCTGAAGGCGAAGTTGTCTAATAATAAGGTATTGTCCAACCATACATCAACAACTGATGCTGCTGCGTCGGCTGAATTGTGGATCACCTGAACGCGTGCTGTTTGCTGATGTACCGGAAGCATAACCAGGTCACCGCCTGTTGCCAGCGCTACATACAAACCAAAAGCTGGTCCGTTGCTGTTGTTGGCTGGATTAAGAAATCCTGATGCTACTACTGAAATAGCTGCACCATCAAGACCTAAAGTTGCAAGCGGTGCATCATACGAAGCAACGGTTACTGTTTGTTATCACGAATCAGACATAATCCAATACGCCAAGTCAAGATATTGAAAATCAGATAATTAAATTATCTACAATATCCTGCGCAAGCTGTTTCGTAAACATCACTGTTGGGGCATCGGTTGAACATGGTGTCAATACATGTTGTCCTTCCATCGGGTAAATGCAATACAAATGGAGTTGCAGGATGCATGGCTAACAATATTGCTACCAGAATGTAAGTTACCATTGCTAAAGGTAGTTTTGACAGATGGTCAGGATTTTTATCCTTTATGGCAACCGTAAATTTTTGCCGGTGCATCAACAAATGGAAATTTTGAAGGCGAAGTTGTTAATAATAAAGTATTATAACACACATCAACCACTTGCTGTGATCGGCGAATTGTGAATAACTGAACCGTGATTGGTGATGCCGGAAGATACCAGTCACGCCTTGCATAAAAAAAGCTGGTGTTGTTGGTGGATTAGAAATCCTGATCTACTACTGAAATACTCACCATTAAACCTAAAGTTGCAAGCGGTGATCATACAAGAACGGTTACTGTTTGTCTCATCACGAATTCCAGTAATAATCCAATACGCCAAGTTCAAGATATCCTCAAAGTCAGCATACATTAAATTATTACAATATTCCTGCCAACGCTGTTTTAAACATCAACTGTGGGGCATCGGTTGAACCATGGTGTACCAATAATCGGTTTGTATGTCATGTGCATTTTCCATGGGTAAATGCAATATCAAAGGAGTTGCAGGATTGTAACCACTGGGTAACAATATTTGCTACAAATGTAAGTACATCTCTAAAGTGTAGTCGACCAGATCGGGTTTAGGATTGTGCTGTTCTAATCCTTATGGCAACCGTAAATTTCTGCCGGTGATAACAATGGAGATTCCTGAAGGCGAAGTTGTTAATAATAATATTATCAACCACACATCAACCACTGCTGTGCTGATCGGCTGAGTTGTGGATCACCTGTAGCGGGAGAGAAGATTCAGTGGATAATCATTGGTCTTCAAGATTTTGCAAAGCACATAAGTTATCAGTTTTAATATAGAAAATTATCTGGGAGAATAAAATAATTTAGTTGGGTTGTCCATGTATAAAATTGATTTTATAACGATATAGCACTAAATGCTGTTAAAAGTTACCAATGGTTACCAATCAATGGGCATCCAAATCGTAAAATCTATTTATCAGGTTGCATGCGAGGGACATTATCTGCATTGTAATTAACCCCTCTCCCATGATCTTGCAAGCGGTGGAGGTATATTTGAACGTTACCGCTTGCGATTATTAAAATTGTAAAGCTTAAGTAAGCATTGTAATATTGCATTCCGGAATATCATCGAAAGAAAATGCAGTAACCTTTTATTCAATGATTTGTTTTCTAATAAACTATTCCGTTGTGTAATGGTAGGAGTAAGAAGTTATGAATGGATTTATAACAGCATAGGGGATTAAGTTGTTTGGGGAGGAAAATCCTTATACGTAGCAAATACAATAAAGCTGGCATTACTGTTATTTTGGATTAAAATCGAGGCAATCGGTATGACTAAGGTTAAGATAAGGATAAATCATATCAGCAAAAATTCAATGAAACACTTTGAAGATATAACATCGAAGTAGTTTAAGAATTCAAATCATGAAGAAAGGGTTAAAATCAAAAGCGTAGATAAGGGATGGGGGAATGGGCAAAATATTTAAAAAAGATAAATGGGGTTTTGCATATAAAATAATATAAAAGGATTGTGGATATACATGGATTATTGTCAAAATATAGGTTCTTTGTAAGGTATAATTTGGAAAATGGATTTAGGATTGAGTGTTCTGATCTTTATAGCAATCGTAAACTCTGTTGCAGACAATAAACGAGTGTCGAAGGCGAAGGTTAAAAGGGATGCAACCAATAACAATGATGGGCGTCGGTGAGTTGTGGAAACTTACCGGCTGAATAAATTATAGTATTACAGTGACAGGTATTTTTAATTTTTAAGTTTTTAATATGTTGATTAATATAAAAATGGGTAATGTTTATTTTTATTAAACAATATCAAATATAATTAAATTATTATTAAATAATTTATAATATAAGATACCAGATAAATAGGATTTCAAGTAATAGATATTTTGAGGAGAAATTGATATAAAGTTTCAAATAGGGATTAGCATGGTCGGGATTAGGATTTTATATGTGATGGAAAAATGGAGTAGGAGTATCTTCACATAGATTACAGCTGGTCAAACCAGGAGTTATTCCCATTGATATCAAAGAGTATTTATGGTCAGTATTTGGTCGGAGACTTAATAAGAAGTACCGTCATGATAAAGCACTGGAAAGCAAAGACGTAAATGGTATGGGGTATGAAAATGATCTTTTTTGAATGCGTAATTGGGATAAAAAATTAGTGGAAGCCTGATCAATGGTATATCTAAGTATCTAAAGTAGCTTTGATTGAAGTTGTGAATTGAAGGTATAAATAACTTACCCATTTATCGGCAACATAGGTTACACGCCCGGGTAGAAGAATAAATTGGCAGGTAGCGAATATTCGGATTTGTCTTCATACTCAGCAGGGAAACTTTTTTGGAAGTTGTGGCTTTTAACCGATTGTCCTGATACAATTAATATCATACTTTCAACCAAACAGCCACCTTGCCATTTTGAGCAAGGTTTTGGTACTTACGTGTATTCCGATAGGTAGCAAAGATCAGTTTGCGATAGCTTATGGGGTAACCGAATAGCTTGCAGCTGTATATTCCATTAGTATAATCTGGTCAATTCAACTTTTTCAAGGTATAAGACTAAAAATTCATAAGGTGCATCAATTTAGAAAAATATATGAATTTAGAAAATATAAAATAAAGCCGGAACGACCATAAACTGTCTTTACCCTTAACTGGTCAGAAAGCTAAAAACATTAATAAAGCAGGCTCCTGAAGAGATAGAAAATAGAATGGATCATTAATCCCACAAGAATCGAGTTCCACAATTCTAAAACCGCTGTAAGAGTCGAACTTCTCCATCTCATTGGCTTTTCGGTATCGCCCCGTTATTTTATAGTGAGTTCTGGACTTCACTTTCTTAACAAAGTTAATGTATATCAGTTAAAAGCTGTTGGCTTAGTAACTCATTTCGTCCAGAACGACTTTCCCCCTGAATGTCCTGAATAAGAAAATCGTATAAATCAAAACCATAGGAGCCCCGATTAAGACAAAAGTGAGAATTATGCCCAACGATTTCTGAGAAGCAGCACTATTGGCAATTGTCAATGAATACGCGCTGTCGATGCTTGAAAGTAAAAGATTGGGATATATGCCTATTGCAATGGTTATCAGTAATAATGAAGTTAAAAGAGCCGAAGTCATAAAAGCCATCCAATATTTTTTATTAACAATCAATCTTCTTTCATTCAGAAGCAATAAAAAGGTAATAACAGGAATAGCAAACAAGACAGGCATTGCTTTGAATTCTTCCGCCGCATGGGGAACATACATCAGGGTGGCAATTGATAACAACACATAAAAGATAGTGAAGACCATGCCCGCAATTTTGGAAATATAATCAAGTCTTTCGGCCAGTTTTCCCTGCGTTTTCATAATGAGGTAAACCGAGCCATGCAGCGCGAAGAGCGCAACTACAGTCAGACCCGTGAGCAAGGCATAAGGATTGAAAATATCCAGCAAACCACCTTTGTAAAGCATATTTTCATCAATGGCTATTCCACGAACAATATTACCAAGCACCACGCCAAGTGTTAAGCCTATCAGCGTGCTCGAAACAGAATAGGTGATATCCCAGAGATTTCGCCACCAGCGCATGGTTTCTTTGCTTCGGAATTCAATAGCAATGGCCCGCATAATAAGCAAAAGCAGGAATAAGATAAATGGGGTATAAAAAGCTGAAAGCAAGGTTGCATATACTTTCGGAAAACCGGCAAAGAGTGTTCCACCGCCGATGACCAGCCATACTTCGTTTCCATCCCAGACCGGACCAATTGCATTCAGCGCAATCCGCCGGCTTTCTTCTTTACGCAGAAAAAGATGAACGGTGCCGGCTCCCAGATCGAAACCATCAAGGATTGCATATCCGCTGAAAACAGCCCCGATGACAAGAAACATCCAGGTTCCCAGTTCTATATTTAAAAATGTATCCATTATTTTGAAGTTAAATTAGTTGGGACATAATCTTTAACTGATCCGTGAGATTCCAATCCGGTTTGTATTTTTTTATTCAACAGATAAATAAACAGGCCGAATAAAATCAAATACACAAGGGTAAATAAAATCAATGAGAACAAAACCTGCTCAGCTTTCACGTTTTCAGAAAGCGCATCTGAAGTTCGTAACAGCCCGTAAACTACCCAGGGTTGACGGCCAACTTCGGCCGAATACCAGCCTACCTGATTGGCTATTTGCGGCAGCACCACTGAAAAGCTAAAGACAATCATCAGCCAGCGCTGATTAAATAATTTACCTTTCCACCACAAAAAGAGAGAAAACAGGGTTAATCCAATAAGCCCCATACCAATAACAATCATGATATGATAAGTTTGGAAAACAAAGTTTACCATACCGGGCCGGTCGTTTTTATCAAAAGCATTGAGGCCGGTAACAGGCGTTTTAAAATCCTGGTATAGAAGAAAAGACAGGCCACCAGGGATTTTTACACCGGTGACTTTTTGTTCGGCGTCATCCACCCAGCCCAACAGGTACATATCAGCCACGGCTAAACTATCGTAGTGCCCTTCAAAGGCAGCAAGTTTGGCTGGTTGGTTTACTGCTACGCCATTGGCCGAGCCATGCCCGGTAACCAATTGTGCAAGTGCAGAAATCGCGGCAATCACCAGGATTATACCAAATGCCTTTTTTGATTGCTCAACGTACCTGTTCTTTAAAATATAATAGGCATGCACGCTCAACACAAGGAAAGTTCCTGCCAGAAAAGCGCCTATCCATACATGTACAATTCTGTCAACTGATGAAGGATTGAAAACCATGGCCCAGAAATCGGTAATTTCAGCCCTGGCAGTCATTCCTTCTCCTACAATTTTAAATCCTGCAGGTGTTTGTTGCCATGAGTTGGCGACTACAATCCAAATAGCCGAAAACATGGAGCCGAGGGTTACCATGATGGTTGAAAAGAAATGAACTTTTGGACTTACCTTGTTCCAGCCAAACAGTAACACTCCCAGAAAAGTAGATTCAAGGGCGAATGCAAAAACCCCTTCAGCAGCCAGGGCGCTGCCGAATATATCACCTACATACCTTGAGTAGGCTGCCCAGTTGGTGCCGAACTCAAATTCCATAACAATACCTGTTGCGACACCAATACCAAATATCAGGGCAAAAATCTTTATCCAGAATTTGGTTAATTGCTCGTAGTGTTTGTCTCTGGTGCGAAGGTACATCCCTTCAAAAACTACCAATGCAACGCCTAGCCCTATGCTGAGGGGTGGATATATGTAATGAAATGCAATGGTAAATGCAAACTGTATCCTGGATAAAATTTCTACATCCATTTGTTTAAGTTTAAGATTTTGTACCTTGCTAAGTTACAATTTATTTTCGGTTAAATTTGAAGGCTTGGACTATTTAGATTCTTTAAGTATCCTCAACGCTTCATCCACATGCTTTGTGGCCTGAATTTGCGAATTGAAAGTATAAATAACTTTACCCGTTTTATCGGCAACATAGGTTACACGACCCGGAAGCAATCCGAACAAATTGGTGGGCACGCCGAATAGCTTCCGGATTTTATTCCCTTCATCACTCAACAGGGTAAAACTAAGCCTGTGTTTTTCGGCGAATTCTTTGTGGCTTTTAACCGATTGTCCGCTGATGCCAATTATAACTGCATCAGCTTCCGTAAATACTTCGAACTGATCGCGGAACGAACAGGCCTGGGCTGTACAGCCGGGACTATCGTCTTTGGGATAAAAATAAATTACCATGTTTTTTTTACCGATCAGCGAACCGGTATTAAACATATTTCCGTTCTGATCGGGCAGGGTAAAAGCAGGGATAGTGCTGCCGATTTTGATTTCATTCATGGCATTATTTTTATGAAAAGTGATCTTATTTTTTCAAAGATTATCTGAAAAGTGCACTCTTTTTATCAAGCAAGGATAGATCTTCAGCAGAAAGAGAAAAAGTCATTGCCCCGGCATTCTCTTTTGCATGAGATTCTTTCGTAGCGCCGGGAATGGCCACCACCGTTTCGCCATGAAAACTAATCAGCCAGTTAAGCGCGACCTGCGATGGAGTAACACCATATTTGATGGCCAGTTCCCTGACAGTTTCTACCAATGGCCTGCTCTTTTTCATGCCTGCCGGTTTGAAAAAAGAAGAATATTTGCGCATACCGATATTTTTCAATAAGTCCGGGTTATCGTGGAACTTACCGGTAACCAGTCCCTGTGCCAGCGGAGAGTATGCGATGATGGTAATTCCAAGTTCTTTGGCAGTTTGCATTATTCCGTTGGATTCAATTTTACGGTCGAGCAGGTTGTACCTCACCTGATTGGAAACCAGTTGAATGCCATGCTTTTGCAGCGCTTCCCAGGCAGATTTCATTTGTGGCGGCCGAAAAATTACTTACTCCTACATACCGTATCTTTTGTTCTTTTACCAACTTCGCCATGGCTTCCATTTCGGCTTTTTATTTCTCACCGTACGGGGGGGGGGGGGGGGGGGGGGGGGGGGAACGGAACGTT
>JAXHKS010000018.1:0-18706 GCA_034523115.1 Flavobacteriaceae bacterium
AAAATTTAATATGTACAGTAAAACAAAATAAGAAAAAAATTAATCTATTGATTTTCAGGATAATAAAAATTTTGAAAACTGACTTAAGTCATATTTCAGGCATAATTTTATAAGTACTTTAACAGTAGAATTATAAACCTATTATCCAAAATAGATGAAAACACAAAAATTAATTAGTTTCTTGGTACTATTTACGATCAGTTTGATGTTTATTTCCTGTGAAACAGAACCAATTCCAGGCCCTCCGGTGCAGATGGTACAAATGGTACTGACGGTACTGATGGAGTAGACCGAATTACTGCATGTATTGAATGTCACAATGTGGCGCTGAAAGAGACCATTGAAAAAACTTTTGCACTATCAACACATGCTACCGGTACAACTTATCTAGAGGAGTAGAAGGTCCGGGTGGCGTTAGTTGTGCCCATGTGTCATGCCTCTCAAGGATATATTGAGTATATCGAAACAGGAGCTGTTGACGGTAGATGGCTATACAACCCCACTTCCTTAAGCTGCACAACCTGCCACAGCCAGCACACGAGTTTTGATTTTGTAAATGATGGCTATGATTACGCCCTCAGAAACATTGATCCTGTCACACTGGTAATCGATAACGCAACCATGATTGATTTTGAGGGTTCAAGCAATAATTGTATTACCTGCCACCAACCACGAAATAGTTATGCAATTCCTGGACCAACTGGAGATTATACTATCACAAGTACACGTTTTGGACCACACCACGGGCCTCAGTCACCTATGTTAGAGGGAATTATGAGGCGCCAATATAGCGCTGTACAGAAGCTTTATCCGGCTGTAGGCAGTGCCGCTCACAGAACTGGCTCTTCCTGTACAGCCTGCCATATGGCTGAATCTTCAGATGGAGTACATGGTCTGCACACGTTTATAATCTATGAAGAATCATGTAAGCAATGCCATACAAGTGGTGTGCCTACCAAAGCCTAAGGATTTACTGCTGATATGGCTACGCTGAAACAAAAACTGACTGATTTGGGTGCCTTGAGTGCTTCAGGATCTCCAGTTTTGGGGTACTTATCCTGCCAGTGTTGCTCAGGCAGTTTGGAATTATCAAACGCTAATGGAAGATCAGAGTAAAGGTGCACATAACCCTGGCTATACAAAAGCACTGCTGAAGAATTCTATTGAACAACTTCAATAATATTTTGGAGGAGAAAAAGTTCAGGAGTATGAAAAGCTTCGAACTTTTTTAAACCCTTCGGAAGAAGTTTCACCAATATTTAAATGATTAGTATTTCTTAACAGTGAATACCTTGTATAGTTAACCGAATAAGTAATTAAAACTAAGTAAAAATGAAAAAACTATTGAAAATAGTTCTGTATAGCGGTTTGATCCTTCTGTTTCAATATTGTTATTACGATACTTTAATTGAAGAAGAAGTACTTCCGCCACCTGATGATGTATCTTATGAGAAATGATATCATGCCACTTTGGAATCAATCCTGTGTTTCTTGCCATAATGCAGCAATTCCCACCGGATCTTAGAGACGAGAATTCATGGGATGAACTTGTACCTGCCTATGTTCTACCATTTGAATCCGGTGAGAGCTCTCTGATGAATTCTTTGGACCAAACCAATGGTGAGCAGCTGATGCCTCCCGCCGGCATATGGTCTGATAACGAGATCAACTTAGTGAAGGCCTGGATCCATCAGGGAGCAAAAAACAATTAACCTTTAAACATTATATCATGAAAAAATATATATCATTGTTTCTTATTCTCCTGATTTTTCCTTTTTTTGCAACAGCACAGGAGGATGTAAAAACAGATGAAGAAACAAAGGAAGCTGTAACCGAGGAAGACCGCAATAAACTGGAACGGCCCGCTTTTGAAAGTTCTTTTATTGTAGATAACCCTACCGATGTGGGCGGTATCAGAAGAAAACACTGGAAGCACAACTATACCACAGGTTCGGGGTTATAGATGGTAACAATGACCTGGCCGGAATATGGGGAGCTGCCAATATTAAATCGAAGCTACCTATGCGTTTACTGACAGATTAAACCTCGGGTGCAGGTACTACAAAAAACCATAGGTTGTATCGATTTTAATGCCAAGTATGCGCTTTTAAGACAAACACGTTCAGGCAAGATGCCAATAAACCTAACCTATTATGGCAATTTTGCCTATGATGGAAGGGATCAGGAAAACACCAATTTTAATTACGACCAGGATCAGTTTTTCTTACTTCAATATGATCATTATTTCACGCAGATTAAGTCCGAATTTCTCTATGCAGGTCGCTCCGAGCATTTCACATTTTAACCTCGTAGAGGCGGAGTATCAGAATGATATGTTTGCTGTGGCTGTAGGGGCGAAGTGTAGAGTAGTCCGCAAACTTGATCTTGTTGGATTACCGCCAGCCTATTGAGCAATGTTGACAGTAATCCCGAACCCGTGATTAAGTTTAGGTGTTGAATTTGCGACTTCCGCGCATGCCTTTCAGATCTTTGTGAGCAATTAGTGGGGCATAGTACCACAGGAAAATTATATGTGGAATCAGAATGACTTCTTTGGAGGAGATGTTTTGTTAGGATTTAATATTACAAGAATTTATAATTTTTAGTTTATTTAATTTTAAGCTTTAAGAGTGCAGATCAGAGTTTGGGGGAACTTTGATCTGTTTTTTTTTGTTCAATTTTGATTGTGTTGAAAATTCTCAAAAAGAATTAAAAATATTTAAAAAATGGGCTGACCTACATCCTGGTCTTATTGTGCCCAATTATTGGGTTTCTAAATGTTTTCAAAATTAAGCACACGTGGAGAAAGTACATATTTCATAAAATGAAGATCGGACTTTGATTTATACCCTATTAGATTGAATTAGCCCAATCTCATTTAGGATTATTTACTTAAAGAAAAAGCATCAACCTTAAGTAACAAAAGTACCGGTTTCCATGTTTAAATTTGTGCTTATTCGAGTAAAAAATCTATAAAGTACTGATATTCAATTATATAAAAAGATTCTAAAATGATTTTTGTCATGGTTTTAATTATTTTTCATATTCATCTTACAGTAACCTTATAATTAAACAATTATGAAAGACGACAAAGAGCAAAATAAAAATACAGACAGAAGAAAATTTCTCAAGCTCGGATTGTTTACCGGGGTTACAGCAGTGGCAAGTGCTGCACTGATGTCTGGTCTTACCAAACAAGAAGAAAAAGTTTCATCAGGAATTAAGATGAGGTTCTTGAACCCCGATGGGAAAATTGTGGAGGTGGACGCGGATAACATCAATAAATATCCTGAAGCGCATATTTCTCCCGGAGGAGTCCAGAAAGGGAATTCCTACCCGAAAATTCGTAATGGTGATTGATCTGGCCAAATGTAAAAACGCAAGAAAATGTGTTGAAAGCTGCCAGTAGGCACATCAGCTGGATTACAATGAGGAATTTATGAAAGTGCAACTAATTGAGAATAATGATGAATCTTCACCGTATTGGTTTCCAAAACCTTGCTTTCATTGTGATCGAGCCACCCTGTGTTACTGTTTGTCCAACCGGGGCAACCTTTCTTTTTAAAAGAGATGACGGTATTGTTTTAATCGACAATGACCGTTGTACTGGGTGTAAGTTCTGTATCAACAAGCTGCCCTTATTCTGCAAGATCTTTCAATTGGGGTCATAAGGATAAGTTTGATAACAAGGGCATTTCTTATTCTCCGGAAACAAGTGTTCCTGCTGCTGAAGGAACCGTCATGGAATGTGATTTTTGTCCGGACTTGCTTCGTCAGGGGAATTTCCCAATTGCGCCTAAAATCCTGTCCGATGGGCGTGATTTATTTTGGCGATAAAAATGAAGATATGGTAACCAATGGAGAAGAAACTGTCCGATTCTCTACGCTGATTAATGACAGGGGTGGTTACAGACACTTAGAGCATGTGGGAACGAAGCCCAATGTGATATTATTTGCCACCAGTAAACAGACAATTCCCGCTTGTACGTGGATTTGAGGTGGAAGAAGACATTATTGAGCGCTATAAACATGTGCCTTATGTACAAAAACTAAAAGAAGACGGTACCATTTAACTTAAAGATTTCTTATTATGAATATTGAAAAAAGAAAAGAAGAGTTGGTTAATGAATTTTCACCAATGATTGAGAAAAACACGCTTCCTTCAAAGATATGGATGGGTGTATTGGTAGCTATCATTTTAGTAGGATTGTATGCTTTTTTTGTTCAGGTTTCAAAAGGACATGTGGTCACAGGAATGAGGGACAATGTAGTATGGGGGGATATTTATCATCAACTTTATTTTTTTGTTGGGGTAAGTTATTCAGGAGCATTTATTTCAGGTGTACTTCGATTTTTTCATACGCCCTGGAAAAATTCTGTTTCGCGAATTATTGAAATAGTCACCGTTCTTTCGCTGGTTATTGGCCCAATCTTCATTTTATCTGTATCGGCCGCCTGGACAGGCTTCATTACCTGTTCCTTTATCCAGAGAATTCAATCCCCGATCACCTGGGATATCATCGCCATCATGACGGATCTTGTTGGCTGTTTTTTGTACTTATACATGACCTTTATTCCGGATTTTGCAATAATGCGCGACAATGCCACTGAGGACACACCGGCATGGAAGAAAAAAATGTATAAATTTTTGGCAATCGGTTATCAGGATACAGAATCACAGCGAACCAGACTTCACAAAATGATCAGAATCATGTCTGCCATGATTATTGCCATGGCCATTGTAGCCTACTCGGTTCTCGCATGGATCTTCAGTTTGACCGTCCAACCCGGATGGAACAGCTCAATTTTTGCACCGTATTTTATCATTGCAGGTTTGTATTCTGGTGTTGGAGTTATTATCATAGCCATGTACATGATCAGAAAATACTTCCATCTGGAGAAATACATCAGAAAGACCCATTTTCAGGTGGCAGGATTTGTGCTTCTTGTTATGTCTTTGCTGTTTGGTTACTTTACTTTCAGTGAGTACTTTTCAAGGTGGTTCAGCCATAAGGAACCTGATGTAACCCTTTTAAACACATTGTTCAACAGATATTTTCTGGAGTTTATTTTTGCAAATTATATCGGAGTGATTGTGCCCATTATCATCTTGTCATTCAAAAAACTCAGAACAGTAAAATGGATCAGTTTTGCAGCGGTTGTGGCTGTTTTAGGCTTGTGGTTAAACAGGTACCTTATAGTTGTTCCAACTTTGGAAACACCCTATTTGCCAATTCAGGACACCAGGCCGGAAGTTCTCGATTATTCAGCTACCTGGGTAGAATGGGCACTCACCTTTGCCGGCATAGCAGCATTCCTGTTGTTCTTTACAATCATCATCAAATTTGTTCCGGTCATTCCAATGTCCGGAATTATTGACAATGAAAGAGAAGAAATGGAGAACAAAATGAAAAATAAAAACAGAGGAAAAAAATAAAAAAATTTGTAACCATGAAACGAGACCTATTAAAATATTTATTTTCTATTTCATTTGTGATAGCGTTTTTATTCTGCAACAATGCAATAGCCCAGGAGGATACCTTGGCTGCCACCCGTGAGGAGCTTGCACCAGTTGAAAAAACCGAAGAAGCTGAGGTGAAAGATGAAAAACCAAAAGTTACTACTCCTGAAGACTACAGGGTATCTCTGGATTTTGTTGTGACCAAACAGGAAGACAACTCCCGTTTGCTCGTAGCGACTTATGAGGGAAAGAATAAAAAGGACAGAAAAGATATATTGCCTGTTTATAATGCAGAAATTAAATTTTATAATATTTTAGGTGATACCGAGGTACTTCTTGGAACCACAAAAACCTCAAAAGCCGGGGTCGCAAAATTGGTAGTTCCCGCAGATAAAAAATATTTAAAAGATGGTGAGGGAAATATTGTATTGGTTGCCCGTTTTGAGGGGACAGACAACATGGATGCAGAGGAAGCCGAAGTTACCTTCAGAGATCTGATTTTAGAACTGAGTTTAACTGAAGTTGATTCAGTTAAAATGGTAACAGCCAAGGGGTATACCATGGATAGTACGGGTACAAAAACACCTGTAGATGAGGTAGATATTGCTTTTTATATTGGCAGCATGCTGGTTAATATGAAAGTAGAAGAAGGTGCACTGAGCGCCGGGGAATACGAGTTTGAATTAAAAGAACAGGTTCCGGGTGATCCTGAAGGAAATGTTGATGTGTATGTTATGGTTGAAGATAATGAGGTTTTTGGCAATGTAAAGCAAAAGAAAACCATGAAATGGGGAACAATATTATTGGCGGATCAAGATAATAAGGACTAATACCCTATGGTCTGAAGCTGCTCCAATTTGGATGTATGTGGTTTTAACTATTTTGCTGGTGGGTGTATGGGCCAATTATGTTTACACTGTAATTAATTTGTTTAAAATCAAAAGGGAATCCAAAGACCTTGTAACAGATGAGAAATAATTAAATTCTTTAAAGGAAATCATTATATTTGCATTACTTTTCTTTGTAAAAAGTAAAAAACCTGCCTATCGGCAGGCAGGCTTGCCCTAAGTAGGTAGGTAAAAAGTAAAAATGTTAACTATTAAATAATTATTAAAAAACTATGAAATCAATTGTGTTAATTGTGTTTGCAATGCTTTTAAGCATTGGTTTATTTTCCTTTAAGGTGGTACAGGAGAAATGGGTTGTGCCGGCTAAATACCAATCAATGAAGAACCCAACCACATCAAGTGCTGAGAATGTGGCCGAAGGAAAAGTACTTTTATTCAAAGCATTGTGCTTCATGCCACGGTAAAAAAGGTTTGGGTGACGGTACCAAAGCAAAGGAAGTAGAAGGAGATCTGGGAGATTTTTCAAGTGCCGAATTCTGGGCACAATCAGAAGGAGCTATATTTTACAAGAGCTATATAGGAAGAAAAGATATGCCGAACTTTGAGAAAGAAAATGAGTGAAGAGGATGCTTGGTTTGTTATCAATTATATGAAAACTTTGAAGAAATAAAAGTGATTTATATTAAAGAAATAGGGGGAGTTTTTTAACTCCCCTTTTTTATTTTTTACAAACTCTTGAAAATGCGGGGCATGTTTGTTTTTCTTGTATTTTTGAAAATAACCTTCTTGTCGGTAAGAGCAAAGTAATTAACATATATTAAACAGCATGAATTTAACAAAAACAAGAATTGAGGTAATGCAGGTTTTGGAAAAATCAATGGACGGATTTTTGCAGAAATACCTGAAGCAGATTGAAGAGAATTGGCAGCCCTCTGATTTTTTACCGGATACAAAAAGTGCGAATTTTTTAGAAGAATTACGCGAGATACAAGGGCAATGCAGGGAGATGAATTATGACCTTTTTGCGGTGTTGATAGGTGATACCATTACAGAGGAAGCATTACCCACCTATGAATCATGGTTGATGGGACTGGAAGGACTCGACCAGTACAACCACAGTGGCTGGACAAAATGGGTTAGGGCATGGACCGCCGAAGAGAACAGACATGGAGATGTGCTGAATAAGTATTTGTATTTATCCGGCAGGGTGAACATGCGTGAAATGGAGGTGACCACCCAATACCTTATCAAGGACGGTTTTGATATACAAACCGGTGGTGATCCTTACCGGAATTTTGTTTATACGAGTTTCCAGGAAATGGCGACCAACATTTCGCACAGAAGGGTGGCTACGATGTCGAAAAAGTCAGGCAACCATTTGCTCGCAAAGATGTGTGGAGTTATTGCCAGCGATGAACTCAGACATGCAACTGCCTATATTGAATTTGTGAGAAGGATATTTGAGTTGGATGTCAATGAAATGATGCTTGCTTTTGGAGACATGATGAAGAAGAAAATTGTGATGCCTGCACATTTTTTAAGAGAAACAGGAGGCAGCATTGGGTCTTTATTTTCGCATTTCTCAGAGGCAGCCCAAAGGGTTAATGTGTACACAACCCAGGATTATATTGAGATCTTAAACTATCTGATCAAAGAATGGGATATTGCGAATATGGGCTCTTTGAATGATTCTGCTGAAAAGACACGTGATTATATTATGAAATTACCAGACAGGTTAATCCGCATTGCTGAACGCTCTGTAATACCTGACAAAAGTTTTGAATTTAAATGGCTATCGGTTTAGTTAAAGTTTTGCTTTTTTTGGCCTGGGTTAACCACATATCTATATAATCAGTTCACTGTGTCAACGTTATTTAGGCATCGAGTACTCAATACCCAATACTCAATACTAAATCCATATTTTCGTTCCAGTTGGTTTTTTATTTATTTATTGCGAACCTGATTTCATTTCATCGTTTGAAAATTCCTACACCTTATTAAACATCCGGTTCGTCAATCAGGTTGTTGTTTTATGGGTAAAATTCTCATCATTTTTTCTGGCTTTTGAAACAGAAATGGCTATCAAAATCTCAAAAACCATCACTTTATGTAACATTAGTAACTATAATAAGTAGCAATGGTACGCGTAAAAATTAATTCTGTTTAGTAAAATAAAAAATAAAAGTTAAAACATTGATAATCAGTTAGATAAAATTATTTAAAAATGATAAAAGTCATATTTCAGCAATAAATTTATAATTACTTTCACATTAAAATTATAAACCTATTATTCAAAATGAGATGAAATCTAACAAAAACAATCATTACCTTAAATTACCTTTCATCATTCTTTTAATTTTTGTTTTTATAAATTTTAATGGAAACGCTCAAGAACAAGAGCAAGCTTTTAAACCTTCAGGAAAAATTTGGGGCTTAATGTTTGGCGATGTTTTTTATAAAGCAGCTGGAGATACTCTGGCATTTGGTAGGAGTGAATATGCCAAAGAACCGACTGAATCTTTAGGGGCCAAGCTGAGAAGGGTTTATTTTGGGTATGATTTTAATATCTCTCCGCGATGGTCAACTCGATTTTTATTGGAAGGAACCTCCTAGTACTACTTTGCCGCAGGGTAATTTTGGCGTTGTTATTAAATTGGGTTATCTTCAATACAACGACGTATTCGAAATTTATTCCTAATTCTAAATTAAGAATGGGTCTAATACCTACACCGTTATTTGCTTTTCCGGAAAAAGTTTGGGGTTATCGTTCAGTTGAAAAAGAAGCTTTGGATTTAAGAGGGTTTGGTAATTCGTCGGATCAGGGAGCTTCGCTGGAAGGAAATTTTGATAAAAATGGAAATAGCGGATTTACAGCCATGATTGGTAATGGTTCTGGTAATAAACCGATTGCCAATAAGTATTTAGAATATTATCTCTCAGTGCATAAGCGATTTTTTGATAAAAAATTGAATGTAGAGCTTATGATGGATTATAAGCGATTGAATACCGAACAAGAGAGGATACTGTTTCGTACATTTGGTTCGTATGAATTACCAAACTTTAGATTTGGTGTTGAAATTTCTCCAAATAGCTTTGATCAAACGGTAAAAATAGGAACGGAGAGCCAAGTAGTTCAAACAAAACCTTTTTTAGGGTCAACTTTTGCTGCTGCAAAATTGCACAAAAATAGTTTGGTTATTTGCACGCTGGGATTACCTGAATCCGGATACAAACTATAATGCCCAGTATCAATATCCTGTTTTTGAACAGAATTACGACGAAAATCTTTTTATTACCGGTTTACAAATTATAGTAAATGAAAAGGTAAACATCACGCCCAACTTGTATATAAACACCTATGATAGAAAGAGTGTTAACGTGCCAGAACGAGATCCGGATGTGGTATTGCGTACAACAGTATATTTTCAATTCTAAATCATATTCAAATATGATATAAGTTTTTTCTTTATATTCACATCAATGCAATTGTAAGAAAAAATTAGTTGTCCTGGGTATTGAGATAGATGTTTTACCTTGAACGACGGTTTATTACAACTTTTAAAATCCTAAAAAATGGAAGAAAATAAGAATGCAAAGGAAGATACTACTTACGATCTTTTTGAATTTAAATTGCTAGTAGATACCGCCGATTCTTACCAAAGCAGTCAGGATTTCTATTCGGCTATTGAACATTACTCAGCAGCCATTGAACTGGATTCTAAAAACGCTGAATTGTATCACAAACGCGGCTGGTCTAAGGCGCATATAGGCGATATAAAAGGCGAGTTAGAGGACTGGAGCCTGGCAATTGAATGCAATCCTAATATTGCGCAGTACTATGCAGACAGAGCCGTTGCCAAAGTAACACTAATGGATTATACGGGCGCTATAGAAGACGCTGAACAAGCGATCAAACTTGATCCTGAACAAAAAACATTGATTGAACCCATTATCAGCAACATCTATAAAAAGATTGAAATCCCTGAAATGGTGGATGAAAAAACCGGCAATATACCAGATAATGAAGTCCGGGAAGAAATAAAGAATTGGGGAAGTGATCGTAGGGATTTTTTAAAGCAAATCACCACTGTTGGTATGGCTACGATGACGGGTGCACTTTTAACAGGTTGTACTTCCAGAACACTTGAAGGAGGTAAAAAGAACGTAAAATGGGGAATGATCATCGACCTTAAAAAATGTGTTGGCTGTAAAGCCTGCACAGTAGCTTGTAAGGTTGAGAATCATACGCCACCAGGAGTGGCTTATAACGTGGTAATAGAAGAAGAAACCGGCGTTTTTCCTCACAACAAAAAAACTTTTACGCCAAGACCTTGTATGCAGTGTGAGTTTCCCTCTTGTACCACTGTATGCCCTGTTTCGGCCACCTATCAACGGGAAGATGGTATCACTGTGGTTGATTATGATGTTTGCATTGGTTGTAAATATTGTATTGCCGCCTGTCCTTATGGAGCAAGATCCTTTGATTTTGGTCATAATTATGGCGAAGAAGGTGTTTATCCTTGGGAAGGACAGCCAAGTCCAGAATATGGTCAACACAGAGAACGTAAAAACCATGCTTCTCCAGAAGGCAACGTTCGTAAATGTACCTTCTGCATGCACAGAATTTATAATGGTACTGGACCTGCTTGCGCAACAACCTGTATGGGACATGCCATTTATTTTGGCAACCTTGCAGACCCCGATGCCGAGTGTATGGTTCACGGAGTAAATCTTCAAAACCTATTAGCTACCAGAAGCTATATGCGACTAAAAGAAGAAACCGGCAACGCACCCAGAGTGTATTATCTAACTTAAAAATTTAGCGAGATGTATCAAGAAAAAGTACATTACAGTTCCTATAAACCTTCGAAAATTTTACTTATCATATTGATTGCAATGACAGTTGTAGGGGTTATTGCAACATATCAAACCCTTACGAAAGGGCATATAATATTAAACTCAACGCAGCATATTCCTTGGGGAATTTGGGTAGCAGCTTATCTTTTTGCCATCAGTTTTTCTATTGGTGCATACTTGGTATCTTCCCTATCTTATGTGTTTAAGATTGAAGTTTTTAAACCCATTAGGCACCTCAGTTTAGTTATTTCTTTGTTGGGGGTTGTGTTGGCTGGGTTTTTTATTATTTTGGATTTGGGTCACCCACTCAGGATGATGAACATCTTCCTTTCTTTTAATCCGGAATCGCCAATGGCTTGGATGGGTATTCTCTATGGCTTGTTTGCTGTAGGTTTAGTATTGCAAATAGCGGTATCGATGGATTTTCCGTTTTTAAAATATTTTGGAGAGCGATTCAACTACATCGACCGGAAAGAAAACAGGGAAAAATTTCTTAAAACCTTAGGTGTAATTGGTGTCATCGTTACGCTTTTGGTATTGATCGGTGAAGGAGGGATTTTTGCTGTTGCAAAAGCGCGACCTGCTTGGTTTGGTGGTCTTTTTCCAATTTTATTAATCATTTCAGGGATTGCATCCGGAGCTGGAATTATCACTTACTTTTCTGGATATATAATCAAACTTACCCCAGAATTGAAAACAAGATTGCTTAAAAAAGTACTCAAAGTATCTGTTACTGCCATGGTAGTAACCTATATAATGTTGTTTATTGAAATGTCTACCAAGTTTTATTCAGGAGTAGCGGTTGAGATTTATCCGTGGAGCCAAATGCTCTTTGGAGAATATTGGTATACCTTCTGGATATTTCAAATGTTGGTTGGCCTCATTTTTCCCTTATATGCAGTTCTTAAACCAAGTCTTAAAAACCCAATTAGGGTATATAAATGGGCTGGTTTTGCTGTAGCTTTGGGGCTCTTTTGTCTGCGCTTAAATATTGTGATGCCTTCGCAGGCTAATGAAACTATTTTAGGCATTTCAGAGGCAAACACCCACTGGCGGTTTTCCTTAGGATATGCTCCCAGTTTAATGGAATATTTTCTTATCCTTGGCGGGATAGCTTTATTTTTATGGCTCTTGCTACTTGCCGTGAAATTCTTGCCGCTTAATAATGTTACTACAACTTCTAATAAGAATTAAAATGACTCAAAATAATAAAAATCATAAAAAAGAAAACCAACCTAGTGCTTCTAAAGATCGTAGGTCATTTTTAGGAAAAGTAGGTTTAGGACTTTCTGCCTTTATAGCCGCACCCCATATCATACAAGGTGATGAAGACATCAGTACAGAAAATTCAGCCTCAGGTGAAGTTTTTGAATATATGCATAATGATAAAGAAAACTTCATCTATAGTGTTTGTTTAGGGTGTAATACCGGTTGCCCAACTAAAGTAAAAGTGCAAAATGGTGCAATGGTAAAAATTGATGGTAATCCCTATTCGCCTTGGGGTAGAATGCCACATTTACCCTTTAATACATCTCTAGACGATTCTGCCGAAGTTGACGGTGCTATTTGCCCCAAAGGACAAGCAGCATTAATGACCGTGAATGATCCATTCAGAATAAAAAAAGTTCTTAAACGTGTTGGTCCTCGTGGTTCTAGAAAGTGGGAAACAATTGAGTTTGATCAAGCAATAACTGAAATTGTTAATGGAGGGAAATTATTTTCCAAAGTAAGTGGTGAAGAAAATCGCCAAGTAGAAGGGCTTAAAGACATTATGTCTCTCACCGATAAAAAAGTAGCTTCTGCAATGTCTGACGCCATAGACGATATTTGGAGCTCTAAAACCGAAGATGAAAAAACGGAAAAAGTAAGTGATTTTAAAATACAGTTTGCAGATCACCTTCATCATTTAATAGATCCCAACTACCCTGAATTTGGTCCCAAAAATAATCAGTTTTCATGGATGCATGGTCGTTTAAAATCCGGCAGGTCCGAATTTTTTAAACGTTTTGTACAAAGTGGTTTGGGTTCGAATAATTTTCATGGGCATACCACGGTTTGCCAAGGCTCGCTTTATTTTACCGGGAAGGCAATGTCACGTCAATATACCTATGACGAAAAGAAAAAGAAAACAGACTGGACAGGTGGTGACAAATTTTTCTGGCAAGCCGACCAGCACAAAGCAGAATTCATCATTTTTGTAGGCTCTTCTCCATTTGAGGCGAATTATCCTTTATTACGAGTTCCTAATATAATGAATGGTCTTGCCAGTGGCCGCCTTAAATATGCGGTGGTAGACCCTCGCTATTCCAAAACTTGTGCCCACGCCTGGAAATGGATTCCCAACAAACCCGGAACCGAAGCAGCTTTGGCTTTTGGGATGATAAGATGGATTATAGAAAACGAAAAATTCGATAAGAAATATCTTGGTGGTGCGAATAAAGCGGCTTCTAAGGAAAACGGGGAGCCCACATTGACCAATGCCAGTTGGTTAATAAAAATAACAAATGGTAAACCCGGAAAATTCTTAAGAGGTTCTGACATTGGGTTACCAACAATTAACAAAAAAGTCACCGAAAACGAGCAGGACATAACCATTGCAATGGATCCATTTATTGTATTGCAAAATGGTAAACCTGTCGCATTTGATAATGAAGATGCCAAGAATACTGTAAATGGAGATCTTTTTGTATCGACTACTATCAAAGGTATAGAGGTGAAATCTGCACTCCAACTGGTTAAAGAAGAGGCCATGTTGCATACTATCGGTGAATGGGCAGATATAGCAGGCACCACTGAAAAGGATATTATTGAACTGTCTGATGAGTTTACATCGCATGGTAAAAAAGCCGTCTTCGATATGCATCGCGGTGTTTCACAGCACACCAACGGTTTTTACAATTGTTTTGCCGGAAATATTTTAAACCTTCTGATAGGTAACTTTGATTCGAAAGGTGGTTATGTAAAATACAGTACCTATGATGTTACAGGTGGAAAAGCAAAGGGACCATATGATTTTGCTAACTCTTTAAATCCTGGAAAGAAAAAAACGTTTGGATTGAACATATTGCGACCAATGGATTATGAAAAATCTACTTTGTTTAATGGTTATCCTGCAAAACGGCCATGGTTTCCGCACGCTACTGATGTTTATCAGGAAATCTTACCTTCCATTGGTGACGGTTATCCATATAATATCAAAGCGCTGCTCCTGTATATGGGAACACCAGGATATGCTTTGCCTGCTGGACAAACGCAAATTAATGTGTTGGCTGATGTAGAAAAATTGCCATTGTTTATAGCATCGGATATTACTATTGGTGAATCATCCATGTTTGCCGATTACATCATACCCGACTTAACTTTTTATGAAAGATGGGAGTTTCATGGCTCGCATCCCAACAATATCTGGAAGGTGCAAACCATAAGACAACCCGCAATGAAGCCTTATACCGATACCGTAAAAGTGTATGGCGAAGAAATGCCTATTTCTTTAGAATCATTTATGATGGCTGTTGCCGAAAAAATGGAACTTAAAAACTTTGGGCCTAATGGTTTTGAGGAAGGAATGGACTTTAAACGACCTGAAGATTTCTATCTCAGAATGATAGCCAATATAGGTTATGGTGAAAAAGCGGATGGCAATGCGGCCGTCCCTGATGCAACAGATGAAGAAATAAGAGTCTTTAAAGAAGCACGCAGACATTTGCCTAAATCGGTTTTCGATTATGAAAAATGGAAAAAAGCTGTTGGAGATACATACTGGCGAAAAGCCGTATATCTCATGAACCGTGGTGGTCGTTTCCAAAACTATGAAGATGCTTACATAGGTGAACAAGTAGCCAATAAATACGGTAAAATGGTAAATATGTACGTCGAAAAAGTAGCCGTTTCTAAAAATTCCATAACAGGGGAACCACTTGTTGGATCTCCTAAATATTTACCTTTAATGGACAGTATTGGTAATCTTTTAAAATCAGAAGATGGCACCCTGCATATGATAACACATAAAGAGATTTTTCATACCAAAAGTAGAACTCCTGGTAACAAAATTTTAAAAGAACTTTCTCCAACAAATTATGTGTTGATTAATTCAATTGACGCTAAGAGACAGGGTTTGAAAAATCTAGATAAGGTTAGAATCACTTCTGATTCGAACCCTGAAGGAGTATGGGAATTGCCCAATTTCGGTAAGAAACATATGATTGGCCAAGTTAAAGTCACCGAAGGAATGCGCCCAGGTGTGATGGGCTATTCATTAGGTTTTGGCCATTGGGCGTATGGCTCTGAAGATGTGGTCATTGATAATGAAGTTATTAAAGGAGATCCCGAGCGAGGTGTAGGCTTTCACGCCAATGCTGCAATGATGATCGATCCGCATCTCAAAAATATTTGTCTTCAGGATTTGGTGGGCGGTAGCGTTGCGTTCTTTGATTCTCCTGTACGATTAGAAAAAGTGACCTCATATTCGAAAACGAATATGGAGCTCGCTTAAAAATCAAACTAAGGTTATTAAAAATAGGAAAGGGTCATTTAAAACCTATTTCTTATTTTATTTTGTTATTTCGGTTTAACCGAAATAACACGCTTTTGCCCAGTTCGAAAGAAGCTGATTTTTACCAGTTAAGTTCGAGTTCTTTACAAAAATCATCAATAGAAAAATATATTTGTGAAATTTTATATTGTGAAAGCACCAACAAAAGTTAAGTATTTGTTTAAAAATCAACGTTTTAAATTAGCCAACTTTTGCTTTTTTATACTAGTTTTACTTCTTAAATTATATTGAACTCACGTTATTAAGCAATAAACAACTTCAAACACCCGCTCCAGTAAGCCCAATACTCAATACTCAATACTCAATACTCAATACTCAATACCCACCCCGGCGGGCAAGCTCAATACTCTTTAATAAGTTCTGCGATCTTCGGCATATCAGGATGCACAATCCCATCCATCTTTAGTTTTTCAAAGTCTTCGAGAATAATGTTTTTGTAAGATTCATGATCTTTGTTCTTTTCAAAAGACAAAGCCTGGTATAGTTCTTTAGCCTCATTAAATTGATTTTGCAGCAGGTGGCTGTGGGCCAATTTGCATTGCAAAGAAGGTATGGGTTACTCAAGCTTCTCTGCGTTTAATATAGTTTCCATGGCACTTCTAAATTTTTTGGATCTCAGCAAAAGCCAGGCAAGATCATTTATACGCATATGCCAGTTCATTTTTTATTTTGTCTGATTCCGGATATTGTTCGTTTATCGCTTCAAGAGCAGAGACAATCTCCTGTTGCAATGCCGTTTTTTGTTCAGGCGCTTTCGTATCATAGATTTTCTCAGTGATTAATTCATTGTTTCTTATGGCTCTGTTAAAGGCCAGATCTTCATTTTTTACATGGTTAAAAAAATCGGTATAATACTGATGGTCACTGATCATGCTTTTTACCACAGGCAATTCCTCATTCAGCGTGGGTAAAAGTCCGTCCAGTTCCTTCAAAAGGCCAATACTTTTTTTAGTAAATGCATGGTCTAACGTATTTTCAAGCTTAGAATAATAAATTTCAATAAGATTCAAAATTGTTGCACAGACATCGGCATTAAAGGAATCCGGTTGTTCCGCAGCGATCTTTTCGAATGGACAAAGATTAAATGAACTGCTCAGCCTTTTCCAGATCGCCATTTTCTAAGTGGAATACCCCCAGGTTGTGAAGTGAGGTTGCGAGATATGGTAGGAACTCATCAGGAAATTCCTGGTACAATTCTGAATAGCTGTTCAGCGCATCGTTGGCAAGGTCAATGGCTTTGTCAAAAGCTTTCATTTCTCCGTAAAGGATACTTAAACTATTTTGTGCAGCGGCCGCATAGGGTCTGAAGGAGCTATTGAATTTTTCAGTCAGTTTTAAATAATTGTCCAGCGCTTTTTCATAATAGTTTGCAGATTTTTTATATTCTCCTAAAAATTTATAGGTAACACCCAAATTGTTCAGTACAGAGGTATAATAGGGCAAATAGGCCGCTGGTTCTGAATCAGAAAATTTTGAAAAGAGCAGTTCAGCTTTTGAATAATTTGTTTGTGCATCAGGAAGATTAAATTCCTCGGTATACAGATTGCCAAGCTCAAAATAGCAACTGGCCATGATGGGCTCAAACTGTGAACCGTTAATGGTTTGAAAGGCCTTCAAGGCTTCCCTGAAATGTTTTTTTGCTCCCGGACTGCTCTGATTCTTTACAGGGCGTAGGCAAGAGCGAAATTTGTCGATTGGGCCGTATATTGACCATTGTTTAAATTGCGTAATTCGTTAAAAATACCCAGTGCTTTTTGGTAGTGACCAATAGAGGATGTAAGGTCCTTTTCATAAAAAAGAGCTGCCAGGTTATTGTGAATTACCGCTTTTTCTTCAGAATAAACCTGTTCTTGCAATCCATCAAAACAGGGCAGGGCCTTCTCATAATATTCGATAGCTTGTTCGGGTTCCTTATTTTTTGAAACAGCCTTGCCAAACTGGTGTAAACATAAATTTTTCTCCTGGTTTTTCTGAAAGTGGCAGTTCTTCCCAGAAAGAGATCGGATGCGGCTTTGTAATTTTCATTTTGCTGCAGGATTTCTGCGCTTTTGCATGTGTCTTCAAACGACTTATTCATCCGTATTTCTGTTTTAAAAAATTGTTTTCTGGTCAGCGAATTGCTCTGCATTCGTTTTACAAATATCCAGATAGCTCAATCTGCTGATTTCATCAAAGGGAAATTCCTCTGTAAATAAGCTTGCTTTTTGCATGTCTGCCAGGATAAACTCTCTGTTATTCAACTCCAAAATTAGGATTCCAAGGCGAAAATATCAGCATTTTTAACAGTTGAATACAGGCATTCGACAAAGAACATTTTACCCAGGGCAATTCCGATAAGGCCAGCTACGATATTATTCTCCTGCCAAACCTCCACTGAGTGGGCATAACCTTGCTCATGCAGTTCATGGAATATCCGATCCAGTCTTTCTGTAAGCCACCGGTTATCCATAGCCTCTTTTTTGTTATATATTTCTTTACAATTGTTCACTACTCCTGTAAAATCCCTGTTAAAGGTGGTCTTAAAATTTTGATATAATAATTGATCCCCTAAAAAGTCAAAATTTGGAATATCTATCACAATTTTACTAGGGTCAGGTGACCACCATTTTATATGTTTCAAGGGATGGTTCCAAAAAGTAAATACCGCTTTTATAAGCCTTTAAAAGTTGTTCCACGAAAGCTCTCCACCAACTGCCAGCAGGCCATCGCAATCAGCAAAATAGGCAAAGGAAAGGTGTTTTCACTATTGAGAAGTTCGAAATAAGGCAAGATGCTTGGTTTATGATTATTCCTCTTAAGATTCATCCTGTAATTCACCCAGTTGTTTTAATAGGTCAAAAGTTTTTTGGGCTTCTTCTTCATCAATCGTGCTTATGGCTGCTCCTACATGCACCATGACATAGTCACCAACCTTTGCTTCGGGAACAAGTGTTAAGCTTACTTCCTTAAAAATCCGTAAAGGAGACCTTCCCTGTCAGCAATACGTAA
>JAXHKS010000019.1:0-207635 GCA_034523115.1 Flavobacteriaceae bacterium
ATGGCTTCAACTTTAAGTTTTATCTGTCTCAAGAACCTGGTAGAACGCCACCATAAGTGGAAAGAGCAAGCGTACAAAAACCAACCTTCCAATACCAACAGTAAACAAATAGATGAACAAGGAAATTTAATCCGCCCTAGATTCTTATCTAATCACACCCATTATTCACCCACAGATCCAGATGCCAAAATAAGTGTAAAACCAGGCAAAGCAAGACAGTTAAACTATTTTGGACAAATAGCCGTGGATGATGCCCACCACGTAATCACAGGCGCATGTTCAGATTATGCAGACAAACGAGATAGTCAATGTTTGAAACAGATTGTTGAATTAACCGATGAAAACCTCAAAGTAAATGACATTGAACTCAAAGAACTCTTGGCCGATACGGGTTACAGTAGTGGTGAAGCATTGGCGTATTTACACGAAAAAAAGATTGATGCATACATCCCAAATTTCGGACAATACATACCTGTTCGAGAAGGATTTACATTTAACAAAGAAGAAAACTATTACCAATGCACCAAGGAAGCAGGAAATCAAGCCAAGCTAATTTTCAAGGGCGAAAAAACCGATAGTAAAGGCTACAAAAAAAACACCTACAGAAGTAGCGAAAGCGATTGCAAGAATTGTCCACTCAGAGCGCAATGCTGCGGAAAAACAACGAAGTTCAAAAAGATAGACACCAGCATCCATAAGGAACACTATGACCGTATGCATCAAAAACTCACTCAGAATGAAATATATGCCAAGAAAATGTCACGAGTGCGAAGCAAAACCGTCGAACCCGTCATTGGAACCTTGGTAAATTTTACCAACATGAAGCGAGTCAATACAAGAGGCATCAAAAACGCCAACAAACACGTACTGATGGCAAGTTTGACCTACAACTTGAAGAAATTCTTGCGCTTTGTAGTGAAAAAATCAATCCCGATAGCTATCGGGATAGCCCAGGATATTTCCCTAAAACAAGGGAAATTCTTTGCTATCTTAAAAACGCTTTTTTACGGCTTCAAGAACTCATTTTTAAGCCATCCTAATTTTAGCGTTTAAACATTAACTAAAAAAATAAACCTCGCATAAAATAGCTTAGACGAGGTCACTTTTTGTGATCTAAAAAAAATATTTTAAAATATCGAGCGTTGTGCAACGGCTACATCTGTTATGGTGCTGCCATTCTTTTCATTGGTTGGTTTTAGTCGATTTAACTGTCTTGCTACAAAGTCTTGTTGCCAGTGTTGAAGTGAAACCATTGTCTTCTAAAGTCGCCGAATTATACCGATACAAACTTAAATTCTCTGAACGGTTTATTTTTCTTAAAGCGTCGAACAAGTCGGCTTTGCAGATTACTGTCTGTCAACTGGTCGGCAAACTCACTCATTATTTCAAACGATTCGCTTGAAGTCCATTTGTCAATTTCATAATAATCTAAAAAATTGTTCTCTAATTCTTCAAGTTCTTCGTCCCACGGTGTATGTCTAGGAAGTAGTTATCGTCTGGAACGAAAAGTATTTGTTCTGTTGTCTTGTGAATGAACGCATAAAAACCGCAGTCAAGTTGCTCCGCAATTTCTATTTTATATTTTTTAGTTCTCGTGCTATTCATATTATTCCTTACCTGTCGAATTTTTCTAAAATTCTCATTTGCTAAAAATTATTTAACAACATATTCATCTTCGTCAACAAGTTTAAAAGTATTAAGTTCTTTTACAGTAATTTTGGGTTTGTAGGATACCATTTATTGTCTGCACGTTTCCAAAATATTTCCAAACATTTTTATTTTTAACATACGTTGCTTTCGCATAGCCAAAGGTCGATATTTTTCTTTTGGATTGTTCCAAGCAGGACGGATTTCATTTAAGATTACTGATTGGTCATTGATTTCATAATTCAGGTGCAATTGATTCCTTATTCAGGTTCAGATCTAACTTTGGAAATGTAATTTTCCATTGTCTCAATTATCTGTCCCGATTTTGTAATGTCAAGTGTCATTTTTATTATGTCGTTCGTCTTTCAGGTTGCCCATAACGGACATGCGATCCTCTTTGTCCGGCAGGCAGGCGCGTTCTGGCGTTCTGATTTTAAATTGATGTGTATCGAAGATACATATAAAATTTAAAAAGCAGCGGGAGCAAAATGAATTTCTATACATTCTAAGTAACCAAAAACAGTCTGATTTCCATCGTAATTTCACCATGAAAAAGGAGCCATTTTTAAAACTTAAAACAGCTTATTTCCTACTGATTTTTTCTTTGTTTTATAAAGTCGAAGAACGCAGTTGCTGCGCAGGTTTTACTGAATCAATCGTATCGGTAAAAGATCTAGCTCTTTTACTAACCGATCATGATCGATTAAATTGTTTGTCCTTAGCTATTGCATATTTGCTCAGTATGATTCAAACGATAACTACTGTATCAAATACCGCAAGATACTTTTAAAAAAAATCTGTGGCTGTTAATTTGAGTATGGTTACCAAACGGAGAATATTGTTTCGTCCGGACTATAGCTTTAAGCGCATGCTCAGGCGCCTGCATTTTAGCCTGCGCTAATTCCTACAACCAGAACAAGGCCAAAAACAAAAATCTCCATAGAAAACCGTAAGGGAAATTGTACGCGAAGGGGGTTTGTTTTTTGTGCTTACTTTCCGATACAAAAATTGGCAAAGATATGCCCCAATAAATCATCGCTGCTGATCTGTCCGGTAATCTCACCCAAATGGTACAAGGCCTGCCTGATATCAATGGCAATCAGGTCAGATGAGATGTTTTTATCCAGCCCTTTTTTCCACTTCAAGTGCGGCTTTCAAGGCATGGTGCAGCGCTTCAAAATGGCGCACATTGCTCACAATGGTCTGGTTGTTGCTCAGGGCTCCGGTATTTAACAAGCCCTGTAAATGCTCGGTGAGGAGGTGCAGGCCCGTTTTATTTTTGGCAGAAATGGCGATCACCGGGTGCTTCTGTGCATGAAAAGACTTTAATGCTTCTGCAATCTTTTCTGCCGGCAACAGGTCCATTTTGTTGAGAATGATAAGTATTTTCTTCTCTGGGTATTGCTGCTCAATTTTCTCAATCTCAGTTAAAAATTTACCTGAGGGAACTGCATTCAAACTGCTGCCATCTACCAGGTAAATAACCAGCTGTGCCTGTTGTATTTTTTCATAGGTCTTTTTAATTCCCACCGTTTCTATCACATCCTGCGTGTCGCGAATGCCGGCGGTATCAATAAACCTAAAAGTGATCCCCCCAATCACAAGGTCGTCTTCTATGGCATCGCGGGTGGTGCCGGCAATATGCGATACAATGGCTTTTTCTTCGTTGAGCAGGGTGTTCAGCAGCGTAGATTTGCCTACATTGGGTTCTCCCACAATGGCCACGGGAATTCCGTTTCTGATCACATTGCCCAGCGCAAAAGACTCGATCAACCTTTTAAGAACCGCACCAATGTTGTGGATTAATTTTCTGAATTCAGCCCTGTCTGCGAATTCTACATCCTCTTCAGAAAAATCCAGTTCCAGCTCAATAAGCGCGGCAAAATTCATCAACTGCTGCCGGAGATCGGCAATTTCATTCGAGAAACCTCCCCGCATCTGATTCATGGCGATGCGGTGCGAAGCCTCCGAATCTGAAGCGATCAGATCGGCCACAGCCTCAGCCTGACTCAAATCGAGCTTGCCGTTTAAAAAGGCACGCAGGGTAAATTCACCTGGATTTGCCAGCCGTATACCGTTTTTTAAGAATAGCTGAATAATCTCTTGCTGAATGTACACCGAGCCATGACAGGCAATTTCTACCACGTCTTCGCCGGTATAAGAATGCGGGTTTTTAAAAACAGATACCAACACCTCATCAATCAACCTTGCTCCGTCAGCAATGTGGCCAAGGTGTATGGTATGGGAAGGCTGTAGGCTCAGCGCTTTCTTTTTGTTTTTGGGGACAAAGAAGGTCTTGACCTTATTGATAGAGTCATTTCCCGAAATTCTTATTACAGCAATGGCACCCACACCCGAAGGGGTTGCCAAAGCGATGATGGGTTCGTTATTTACAGGTATCGGCCTCATAGTTTATGTGTACAAAGGTAACAAAATCGCCGTCATTTTTGTCAATACTGGTTGGTTGCGAGCATCACAAGCGTGCAGGCATTCATTGCTTCTATTCCGTTTTTTTGCAGCAAAGAAAACAAAACTTTGTTTTCTGTACCCGGATTAAAAATCACCCTTTTGGGATTCAGGGATAAAATATAATCGGTAAGGGGGGGCTGTCTTTTTGCATTTATATACAAGCTTAAGGTGTGCACATCTTCAATGGCCGGCGTGCCTGTGAAAACAGGGAATCCGGCTACATTCCCTTCCCTAAGGCCAATTCCTATGGTCTCAATCTGTTTGGCAGCAAGCCGGTGCATGGCCAGGTAGGCATAAGTGTCCTCCTTTAACGATGCACCCAACACGACTGTTTTTTCATTTTCAGATCATTTCTTAATGGCAATGATTGTCTTTAAAGCTGAGGATAAAATTTATTTGTAAAAGTAAGGTATAAAATGTTTTCTTTTTGTTTTGTAAATCATAAAACTACCAGGATACATCTAAGAGCCACCCATTTTTTATTTTAGGTGTTAATATTTGCACGGAGTTATTTTTTTTAGATATTGCAGGGCAATTATGCCCTAAGACCTTATAAATATGAAACAAAAATATCTGACTTTTCTTTTAAGCATCATTACCTATTCATAACTTTTGCACAGGATAAAGGTTGGGATGAACGCATCAATGAAGCATTTAAGCCTGATTGCGGATGCCTGGTGGTACGCTGGTATTTTATCCGATCAAGTTTACTGAAGAGGTGAGCATGCCTATGGTGATTATTCTTTTGCTTTTTGCCGGACTCCTGTTCACCCTTTTATTCAAGTTCGCCAATATTCGTCTGTTTAAAACTGCCCTGAACATTGTTGAAGGAAGGTATGACAAGATAGACCACGTAACTGCATTGCCCATGAAAGATGAAATACCCTTTCCGAATGGGGATATTCCGGATACGATCAGAATTGAGGGACATCATGGTGAAGTTTCCCATTTTCAGGCTTTGACTGCGGCATTATCCGGTACCGTGGGATTGGGAAATATTGCCGGAGTGGCAATTGCCATTTCTTTGGGAGGTCCGGGTGCCACCTTTTGGATGATCCTGGCAGGTTTGTTGGGGATGTCATCTAAATTTGTTGAATGTACCCTTGGTGTAAAATACCGCGATCTGGGAGAAGATGGCACTGTGTATGGAGGGCCCATGTATTATTTAAAAAAGGGTCTGGCTGAACTGGGTAAAGGTAAGATTAGGCAAAATTCTGGCCGCTGTTTTTGCCTTAATGTGCATTGGAGGCTCTTTTGGCGGTGGCAATATGTTTCAGGCAAACCAGGCAGCACAGCAGTTCAATACCATGATAGGAAATAACTCTACCAATGCAGGTTTGGTTTTCGGATTTTTTATGGCATTGCTTGTCGCCCTGGTAATTATAGGGGGTATAAAAAGAATCGGTACCATTACAGAAAAAATTGTTCCTTTTATGGTGGGAATCTATTTCCTCGCTTCGCTGGTGATTATTTTCTACCATTTCAAAGGCCTCGGAGCCGCTTTTAGTCAGATCATAGATGGAGCTTTTAATCCGCAGGGAATTGCAGGTGGCATGGTGGGTGTGTTGATTATCGGCTTCCAAAGGGCTACGCATTTTCCAATGAAGCCGGCGTGGGTTCTGCAGCAATAGCGCACTCTGCCGTGAAAGACAAAATTTCCCGCTTCTGAAGGATTGGTTTCGCTTTTAGAACCCTTTATAGATACTGTTGTTGTTTGTACCTTAACCGCCCTGGTAATTATCGTAACAAATGCAGATACCGGAGGCAGCATCATGACCTATGGTGTTAAAAGTCCTGATGGGGTATTGGCAACCTCCAAAGCCTTTGCCACTGTAATGCCCTGGTTTCCTTACATGCTCACCGTTGCGTGTGGTTTTGTTTGCTTTCTCAACCATGATCTCCTGGTCATATTACGGTTTACAAAGCTGGATGTACCTTTTTGGCAGGTCTAAAGTTTCTAATTACGCCTATAAAATTTTATTTTGTTTGTTTGTGGTGATAGGATCAGCTGCCAGTTTGGGTGCTGTAACAGATTTTTCAGATGCCATGATCTTTGCCATGGCCGTACCAAACTTAATTGGCTTGTTTTTCTTATTTCCAAAAGTCAGAGAAGAACTTACCAGATATTTGGCGGCAATAAAGGCAAGTAAAAAATAATAGAATCATGCAAACATTCAGGTCCCATTTTCGCTTTAATAAAAAACAGCGCAATGGGATCTTTTTTTTGGCCCTGATCATCCTTGTCCTGCAAGCAGTTTATTTTTTTATCGATTTTTCTGACCCTAAAACGACAACTGAAAACGACAAGGAATTTCTTGCCTTGCAAGCAGCAGCTGGATTCTCTTGATAAAACAGATACCATTGGGGGCACTTATAAAATTTATCCCTTTAATCCCAATTTTCTCACAGATTACAGGGCCTACATTCTGGGGCTGGGTGCAGAAGAAACAGACCGGCTTCTGGCCTTCAGAGAGGAAGGAAAATATGTTAATTCTGCCAAAGAGTTTCAGCAGGTAACCAAAATAAGCGACAGCTTGCTTGCCGCAATTTCACCGTATTTTAAATTTGCTGAATTTAAAGGAACAGGGAAAAATTTTGTTGATAAAAAATCTAAGGAACGAAATTACGAAGGAGAAAAAAAAGATATCAACCAGGTAAATGCAGAGGAGCTTATAGCGATTAACGGGATAGGGGAAAAGCTGGCTGCAAGAATCCTGGCCTACAGAACTTCGCTCAGGGGTTTTACCTTTGACGATCAGGTACGAGAGGTGTATTTTTTGCCGCCGGAAACTGCAGACAAAATACTTCGGCAATACGAAGTAAAGGCGAAACCTGAGATCGCAAAATTAAATGTGAATGAAGCGGCTTTTAAGGAAATTCTGGCTTTACCCTATATTGATTACGCGCTTACCAAAAGAATTTTTAATTATAAAAAATCCAACCCTAGGATAGATTCTTTGGAAGAATTAAAAAAAATAGACTCTTTTCCCTTGGATATGTTTGACAGAATAGCAGTATATTTGTCAACTGAATAAAATAGAGCTAAATCACCGCGTTTTAGCTGCCTAAATAAAAGCCTTAAATGAATTTTGAATCTTCAGAAACACAGAGAATCGTAGCACGTTCTATCAGAGATTTTGGAAAAAAACACATCCTGCCCCATGTAATGGAATGGGATGAAGAACAGATCTTTCCAATAGATCTTTTTCATAAGTTGGGAGAAATGGGTTTCATGGGAGTTTTGGTGCCTCATAAGTATGGAGGTGCAGAAATGGGATACCATGAATACATCACCATAATAGAGGAGATCTCTATGATGGACAGTTCCATCGGTTTGTCCGTTGCAGCCCATAACTCTTTGGCAACCAATCATATATTGGAATTTGGTAATGAAGAACAGAAAAGCAAATGGTTGCCGAAACTGGCAACCGGCGAATGGATAGGAGCCTGGGGTCTTACTGAGCACAACACGGGCAGTGATGCCGGCGCCATGAGTACCACGGCAGTAAAAGATGGTGATTACTATGTTATAAACGGCACAAAAAATTTTATAACCCATGCCATCAGCGGACATATTGCTGTGGTGATAGTTCGTACCGGCAAGAAAGGAGATTCAAGAGGCACAAGTGCATTCGTGATCGAAAAGGGTACCCCCGGTTTTTCAACAGGTAAAAAACAGAACAAACTGGGTATGCGCGCTTCTGAAACGGCTGAACTCATCTTTCAGGACTGCCGCATTCATAAGGATATGCTGCTGGGCAATGAAGGAGACGGCTTTATCCAGGCCATGAAGATTTTAGACGGAGGAAGAATATCCATTGGCGCCTTATCTCTGGGGATAGCCAGGGGGTCTTATGAGGCTTCCTTAAAATACGCGAAAGAACGAGAACAGTTTGGAAAACCCATTTCTCAGTTTCAGGCCATAGCCTTTAAACTTGCCGATATGGCCACCGAGATTCAGGCTTCTGAATTGTTACTGCACAAAGCGGCAGCCTTAAAAATGCAGGGAGCGAATATCACTACCATAGGTGCTATGGCAAAAATGTACGCTTCTGAGGTTTGTGTTAGAGTTGCCAATGAGGCGGTTCAGATACATGGTGGCTATGGGTATACCAAAGATTTTCCTGTGGAAAAATTCTATCGCGATGCCAAATTGTGTACCATAGGTGAAGGTACAACAGAAATTCAAAAACTGGTGATTTCCAGAAACCTGATCAAGTAAATTATTTCGGCACCGGCAAACCGATCTGTTCGGCTTTTTTTAGCATAAAAGCATGGGCTTCCGCGTAGTTATTTTCTATTTCGCCTTCCAGTATCGCTTCTTTAATGGCTTCTTTGATGATGCCAATTTCCCGGCAGGGACTCAGGTTAAAATGGGCCATGATGTCTTCTCCTGAAACCGGGGGTTGAAAATTTCTGATATGATCGCGTTCTTCTACCTCTTTTATCTTTTTTCTGACAAGAGAAAAATTGTTTTTGAACTTCAGTTCTCTGCTCTTGTTTTGTGTGGTGATATCAGCCTCGCAATGGGTCATCAGGTCCTCAATCAGGTCTCCGGCGTCAAAGACCAGCCGCCTCACCGCCGAGTCGGTTACTTCTTCAGCTAAAATAATTGGGCGCGAACTAAGCAGCACAATTTTTTCCACGTATTTCATCTTTTCATTCAGGGGCATGTGCAGCCTCTTAAAAATATGTTTTACCATTTTTGAACCTGCCAGCTCATGGCCATGAAAAGTCCAACCCAGGGTCTTATCGAATTTCTTGGTAGGGGCCTTTCCAATGTCGTGCAGCAAGGCAGCCCATCGCAGCCAAAGGTTATCAGTCATTTTGGAAATGTTATCCACAACCTGAAGGGTATGGTAAAAATTATCTTTGTGCTTCTGGCCTTTAACCTGGTCTACACCTACCAGGGCAGTTAGCTCAGGCAAGATATATTGCAGCAGCCCCGTTTGGAACAAAAGCAAAAATCCGGCAGAGGGTTTCTCTGTCATAAGAATCTTGTTGAGTTCATCAACGATGCGTTCATTGGATATGATGGCAATGCGTTCTGCATTTCTCGTGATAGAATCCAGTGACTCCTTTTCAATGGTAAAATGTAACTGCGATGAAAACCGAATCGCCCTCAGCATGCGCAGCGGGTCATCAGAATAGGTAATATCCGGGTTCAGCGGGGTTCTTATAATACCGTCTGCCAGGTCCTGAAGTCCGTTAAACGGATCGAGAATTTCACCATAATCTTTGGTATTTAAACTGATAGCCAGGCTGTTGATGGTAAAATCACGCCTTTTCTGGTCCTCTTCAAGGGTACCGGGGGCAACCTCAGGATTTCTGCTTTCCGGCGTATAGGACTCTTTTCTGGCACCCACAAATTCCAGCTGCACTGTTTTATAGTGCATCATGGCTGTTCCGTAATTCTTAAAAAACTGTACCTGGGGATTTCCGCTCAGGTTTTTGGCAACCTCTTCGGCCAGTGCAATGCCGTCGCCAAGGCACACAATATCTATATCCTTTGATTTCTTTTTGTTGAGCAAAAAATCCCTGACATAACCACCGATGACATAGCAGTCCATCCCCAGATTTCTGGCAGAATTTGCTATGATCTCAAATATGGGATTTCGTAAGGCATTTTTATCGGGCTGGTCTTGCATATTATTTTCTGAGATATTCCAGATCTCCTTTTTCGTTCCATCGTATGATGGCGGAAGCGCGATGTTCTTTTTTATCGCGGTGCAAATTTACTACATAATCGGCTTTATTCAACAGAGAAACCGGGATATCTGCAAAACAGGCCGGACTTTGTTCACCGCTTACGTTGGCGGAGGTAGAAACGATTGGTTTTCCAAAAGCCTCAATCAGTGCAGAACAAAAGGGTTCGCTTATTAAACGGATCCCCACAGTCTGATCCTGAGCCACCACATTATCAGCCAGCCCCATCGGATTTTTGTAAATAACGGTTGTTGGTCTATCCATCTCGCTTAAAACAGTCATCAGCTGTTCCGGAAGGACAGGAATATATTTTTTAACATAGCAAAGGACGACACAAGGATGATCAGTGCTTTTGCTCTCTTCCCTTTGTTTTATGTTGTAGATCTTTTTTACAGCCTCCTGATTGGTGGCATCACAACCCAATCCCCAAACGGTATCCGTTGGGTAGATCAGCGTACCCCCTTTTTTTATGATTGCAAGCGCTTTTTCGACTTCGCTATGTATGCTTACCATGACAGAATTTTTATTTGAAGATTGTTACCGGCAACTTAGAATTGCTACAAAGGAGTAAAAATAAATATTTATCCTATTTTTGTGATGCTTTTTATGAATATAGATTGATATTTATCCTTAGCAAAATTAAAAACTGTATTCCATGCATTTTAAAGCTGTCATTGCAGATCCGTACACCGCGTTTGAAAAACAATTTTTTCAGGTAATCGAAGATTTTGATGCGCTGGGCGAAAAGATTGGCAGGGGCAAAAGAAATACAGTCAAGGCCATAGACCTTGGTGCCTTGCAGGTCAATGTAAAATCATTTAAAGTTCCTCATTTTATCAACCAGCTGGTGTACAGATGGCTTCGGAAATCCAAGGCCAGAAGGTCTTACGAATACGCAAACCTGCTTTTGTCCAAAGGAATAGGTACTCCAAAACCGCTGGCTTATTTTGAGAATTCGGGTCTGTTTTCTTTAAAAGACAGTTATTACTTCAGTGAACAACTTTTGCATGATCTTACCTACCGAACCCTGGTTCTGGAGCCTGATTATCCGGATCATGAGAATATCCTTAGGCAATTCACCCGCTTTACTTATGAAATGCAGGAAAAAAAAGTGTATTTTAAAGACCATTCACCGGGGAATACGCTAATCGTCAATAATAAAGGAAGCTATTCCTTTTATCTGGTAGACCTGAACAGAATGGAATTCAAACACATGAATTTTGAGGAACGCATGAAGAACTTTGACCGGCTGAGCCCCAAAAAAGAAATGGTTGCCATTATGAGTGACGAATATGCAAAATTGAGCAAGCTTGATCCTGCAAAGGTTTTTGAACGGATGTGGCACTACACACTCGAATTTCAAAACAGGCACGAACGCAAAAAAGATTTCAAAAAGAAATACCTGAGAAAATAAGGGCTTATTCGGATCTGTAAAGTGCTTTGAGGTATTGATACCTTTTTTTTACACCCACGGCTTCCAGGCAGGCCATGGTATATCCGTTTTTTCCGTCCAGAAAGCCCAGCCTGATAAAAAAGTGTCTGAAAAACCTGTAGGCTGGTTTTAAATAGAAATGAAATGCATTGGGATGAAGGCCCTGAAGGAATAATTCCTGTGCCCGAAGTTGGGCATAAGAGTCGATTTTTTTTTGGTAGGATACCTTGTCCTTATAAGAATAATGATCCAGTTTATTTTTGAGAAGTTTTATTTTTCCGGTGACGATGGGTACTTCATGAACCAGCTTATTCTTGTCGTACAATCCAAATTCTTTATGGAACAGGCGGATGGCTTTGTTTGACTGGTAGCCGCTGAATCGGAGTGGCTTGTCTTCAAAATAGAACTGCCTTCTTATCGCAAAAGCAACTGTATCTCCGGGATGCTGTAATTCATTTTCAATTTCTTCCTTCAGGCTTTTGGGAATTCTTTCATCAGCATCCGTAAACAGGATCCAATTGTTTTTTGCCAGGCTTAGGGCATAATTTCTCTGGTCTGAAAAATTATGAAAGTGCCTGCTGACGAAGGTGGCTTTCGGATATTTTTTTATTATTTCCGCGGTGCTGTCTGTGCTAAAAGAATCCACCACAATAATTTCATCTGCAAAAGCAAGACCCTCCAAAAGGTCGGGTAGGTTGTCCGCCTCATTAAAGGTGATGACCAGCGCAGATAACATATTTTTTTTCAACAAAGGGATAAAATTTCAGTCTGAATATAAATATTGACTGTCTATCAAATGGATACATCGTATTCCCTGAGCGCATCGTTGAGGGATGTTTTCAGGTCGGTTGAAGGTTTTCGTCGTTCCGATAATCAGCGCACAGGGCACCTGGTACTCTCCGGCATTGAATTTTTTTGCATAGGTACCGGGGATTACTACCGATCTGGCAGGAACCAGCCCTTTCATTTCAATCGGTTTGTCACCGGTAACGTCAATGATTTTGGTTGAGGCTGTCAGAACAACATTGGCTCCCAGAACGGCTTCTTTTTCCACCCTCACACCTTCCACAACAATACAGCGTGAACCAATAAATGCGCCATCTTCAATGATCACCGGAGCCGCTTGCAAGGGTTCCAGCACCCCGCCAATACCAACACCCCCGCTCAGGTGCACATCCTTGCCAATCTGGGCACAACTTGCCACTGTAGCCCAGGTATCCACCATGGTTCCTTCATCTACATAAGCTCCAATATTCACATAGCTGGGCATTAAAATAACCCCTTTTGAAATATAGGATCCATGTCGGGCAACGGCATTGGGCACCACCCGGATGCCTTTTTCTGCATATCCATGTTTCAGGGGAATCTTGTCGTGGTATTCGAAGATTCCGGCTTCCATTACTTCCATCTTCTGGATAGGAAAATAGAGCACAACCCCTTTTTTTATCCATTCGTTCACCTGCCATTTTTCATTTTTCTGTTCGGCCACCCGAATGGTGCCACTGTCCAGCAGATCAATGACTTTCCTGATGGCTTGTTGCGTTTTTTCTTCCTTTAACAGGGCCCTGTTTTCCCAGGCGGTTTCTATGATTTGTTGTAAACTTTGCATTTTTTTAATTTAAAAGCCCTTTGATGGAGGCACTGTGCAAAAATATAAAAATACATTGAAGATGCCCTATCGGTTCAACTGACTTTTGATCAGGAAAATTAAGTAAATTTGAAAAAAAATACCATGGGGCGCATCCTCGCTTTTGATTTTGGCACAAAACGTGTTGGTATTGCCGCAACAGATGAGCTGCAATTGATCGCATCGGGACTTACAACGGTAGAGACCGGGGAAATTTTTACTTTTCTTTCGGATTTTCTCAAAAAGGAAAAAGTGAGTTTGTTTGTGGTTGGAGAACCCAAACAAATGAACAACCAGCCTTCTGAAAGTGAAGTGCATATAAAAGTTTTTATTAAGGAATTGGCTGAAAAATTTCCTGAGATACCTATTGAAAGGGCAGATGAAAGATTTACTTCCAAAATGGCGGTACAGACTATGGTTTCTGCAGGCTTCAAAAAGAAATACCGGCAGAACAAGGGATTGATAGATCAGATGAGTGCCACGATTATCTTGCAGACCTATTTAAACAGATATGATATTAAGAGAGATTGAAGTTTATGCCAGAAGAAAAGTGCGCAAGCATTTTAAAATTTTTGCAGAGAAAGACAGGGCTGCACTCACCAATAAGGATTTTGTAATTGTTACGAACAACTGCTGGGGAGGGTCATTATACCAATGGTATCAGTTGCCTTACAACACACCTTTTGTAGGTTTGTTTATTTACGGACCCTGTTATAGTAAACTTTTGAAAAATTTTGATCATTATATGGCTCAGGAATTAAAATTTACAGCCGAGTCAAAATACAAGGATCGCCCAAAAACATTTCCGGTAGGTGTGCTGGACGATATTGAAATTCATTTTCAACATTATGCAAGCGAAGACGAAGCCAGGGAAAAATGGGAGCGGAGAACCGGCAGAATGCTTGAGAATAAAAATAAGGACAATTATTTCTTTATGATCGCCGACAGGGAAAGAGCCAACAAAGAAATACTGCAGGAATTCCATACCCTGCCTTATAAAAATAAAATTTCTTTTGCAGCATTCGCCCTTGAAAATACTAGTAATGAAGAACATATTGTGGTTTTTGAAAGACCAAAAAGCAAAAAATTTGAAACCCCGAACGGGAAAAAAATGTTCAACCTTACCTTTCTGTATTTTGATCTTGTCACATGGCTGAATACTGGAAAAGTACGTCGGACCAGATTTAAAACCTGAAAGTTTATTCATAATAATAAATTAGCGCTGGAACAAAGATTATACTATAGAAAGAAGAAGAATTTTGATATTATGCCACATTTTTTAAATACAAAGGAGCATTATTTTCTTAGTCTGAATTTCAAGGTGATGTACACAACCATGAAAAGGCAGGCCAATCTCAAAAAAGTACTTTGGATCAGGCCTCTTTTGAGTAAGCAAGTCAAGTATTTCATTGTAAGAAACCCTTACGACCGGCTTGAATCCTTTTACCGTGATAAACTTGGGAAAGACCTTAGCCTGAAAAGAAATTGGCTGAGCAGTCAAAAAATATATTTTTGAGCCCCTGGGGGTTTTCCAAAGCTTCTGATGAAATGAAGATACAGGTGATCAGAGACATGACCTTCAAACAGTTCATCAGATTATTGCCTCTGACCTATATGAAAAACCGCCACCTGCACCCACAGTACAAAATTTTCACAGGCCTCAGGCCAAAGCGGATACTAAAAATGGAGGATCCGGCAGACATGCGGTTTTTATCCGAAAAATTGCTTTTGGATATGGATATCAGGGCAAACAGTACAAGGCAGGTCGACAAGAACATTCACTGGAACAAAGACCTCACCGACATAGTGAACCATATCTACAATAAAGACTTTAAATTATATGATTACCCATTTATGGAAACTTTCGATTAAGTTTCGGCGAGTGAACTAAAATTGTATTTTTGCAAAAAAATTAGAAGAACCAATTAAACAGATGATACTACCAATTTTTGCTTATGGTGATCCTGTACTGAGAAAAAAGGGCGAATCCATTAAGGCAGACTTTCCTGCTTTAAAGGAACTTATCGTCAATATGCATGAAACTATGTACCATGCAAACGGAGTGGGTCTGGCTGCACCCCAGATAGGAAAGGCAATCCGGCTGTTTATAGTGGATGGCTCACCCTTTTCTGAAAGTGACGAGCTGGAAGAAGCGGAGAGGGAATTTTTAAAAACCTATAAAAAAGTTTTTATTAATCCGCAAATCATAGAAGAACAGGGCAATGAATGGGCTTTTAATGAAGGATGTCTGAGCATTCCTAATATCAATGAGGATGTAACCAGAAAAGACACGGTGCTTATAGAATACCTCGATGAGAATTTCCAGGCTCAAAAAGAAACTGTCGCAGGTCTGGCTGCAAGAATCATTCAGCATGAGTACGACCATATAGAAGGTATTCTTTTCACTGACAGACTTTCAGCACTAAAGAGAAGGCTGCTAAAAAAGAAACTGGAAAATATTTCAAAAGGACTGGTGGATGTGGATTATAAAATGAAGTTTCCAAAACTAAAGTAAAAAAATAATTAATGATTGATATGAAAATTGAAAAAATAGTCGCTATTACCGGAAAACCCGGATTGTATTTAATTATTTCACAAGGTAAGAACAGCCTGATCGTAGAGTCACTTCAGGATAAAAAAAGGGTGCCGGTTGCCAGCTTGCAGAACATAAGTGCAATCAGCGATATTGCCATTTATACGCATGATGAGGAGGTAGCATTAAAACAGGTATTTCTGAATATGTTCGAAAAGGAAAAGGGAGGTAAGGCAATAGATCCAAAATCAGATAAAAAAGAATTGCTGAGTTATTTTGAATCGGTTTTGCCAAATTTTGACGAAGAAAGGGTATATCCTTCCAACATAAAAAAAGTATTGTTGTGGTATAATTTACTGGTGGATGCCGGGTTTGATTTTAACAGCCTGAAAGTAGAAGAAGCTACGGAAGTTAAAGAAGAGGTTAAAGAAGAAGTAAATGCAGCGGTAAAAGAAGGTAAGGCAGCAAAGAAAGAAAAGAAGTCAAAGAAAGAATAAGATTCAGATAATGGCCTCACGGACGGAACAAATAAAAGCATTTGAGCAATTGCTGGATATCATGGATGAGATCCGTGCCAAATGTCCGTGGGATAAAAAACAGACCCTGCAATCCCTGCGCCACCTCACCATTGAAGAAACTTACGAACTGGGTGATGCCATCTTGCGAAATGACCACCAGGAAATAAGAAAGGAATTGGGTGATCTGATTTTGCATATTGTTTTCTATGCCAAAATTGCTTCAGAAGGGCTTCATTTTGATATAGCCGATGTGCTGAAGGGAATTAATGAAAAACTGGTCTCCCGCCATCCGCATGTTTTTGGTGATGTGGTTGCCGAAACCGAAGAAGAAGTTGCCAAAAACTGGGAAAAGCTCAAACTAAAGGAAGGCAAAAACTCGATTTTAGAAGGAGTTCCAAATTCGCTGCCTGCACTGGTAAAAGCCAGCAGGATTCAAGGCAAGGCCTCTTCGGCCGGATTTGACTGGGACCGATCGGAACAAGTCTTTGAAAAAGTGGAAGAAGAGATACAGGAACTTCACCAAGAAGTAAAAGGGCAAAACCTTACAAAAATTGAAAGTGAGTTTGGTGATGTACTTTTTTCTCTGATTAATTATGCCAGATTTATCGATGTTGATCCGGAAAGTGCCCTGGAAAGGACCAATCAGAAATTCATCAAAAGGTTTCAATATCTGGAAACCGAAGCTGCCAAAGACGGCAAACAACTTACCCAAATGTCGCTGAGCGAAATGGATGCTTACTGGGATCGTGCCAAAATCCTGTTCGGATAATATATCAAAATTTTTCCCGGCCAGGCAGCCTTCAAATGCTGATTATTTCGAAGGTATTTTATATATTTACGTGTTCTCAAACAATATTCAGATGACTGATTGGTGTCGTCTAAGGCCATGAAGGTGGGTGAATCTGCAATGCTGAATTCAAGTGGAGAATGCGAAAATTTCCAATGGGCCACCCATGTACATATAGCCAAAGCAATAAAGGAAAAAGTATTCCGGTTGTTTTTTACAACCTTGAAATAAAATTCTTATGACCACAAAGGAACTCATTAAAATAATAGAAGAAATTGTACCCATTGACTATGCAGAGGATTTTGACAATGTTGGTTTGCTGGTTGGTGATTCCAATAAAGAAGTTACAGGTGTGCTGGTGATTTTGGATACCCTGGAAGCAACGGTCGAAGAGGCAGTCAGGCTGCATTGTAATTTTATACTTAGTTTCCATCCCATTATTTTTACAGGACTTAAAAAACTAACAGGAAGTACCTATGTAGAGCGGGTGGTTCAAAGCGCGGTAAAAAATGATATTCAAATCTATGCCATACATACAGCACTTGATAATTCTTCTGTTGGGGTTTCCATGAAAATGGCAGCGGTACTTGGATTAAAGAATACCAGAATTTTAATTCCTAAAAAAGGAGCGTTGAAGAAAATGACTGCCTATGTCCCAATGTCCCATGCCGAAAAGCTAAGAAGTTCACTTTTTGATGCCGGAGCAGGAAATATTGGAAATTACGACCAGTGCAGCTTTAATTTTGAGGGTGTTGGCACCTACAGAGCCAACGAAAAAGCGAACCCATTTCTGGGTAAAAAAGGAGAACTGCACAAAGAAAATGAAATCTGCCTTAGTGTTATTTTCGAAAGACATTTGGAGTCGGAGATACTGAAAACCTTATGGGCCAACCATCCCTATGAGGAGGTGGCTTATGAAATCGTGAGTCTGGACAATACCCATCATGAACTGGGCTTGGGTGCCATTGGCGAATTGGAAACCCGAAATGGCTCCCTCTGTTTTTTTACAGTTTGTAAAGGATTGCTTCGGAGCAAAAGTTATCCGGCATTCTGCACCACACAAAGATTATTTAAAAAAAGTAGCCGTTCTTGGCGGCTCAGGCAGCTTCGGTATTTCAAATGCCATCAAAGAAGAGGCGGATGTTTATTTGACTGCGGATATGAAATACCATGACTTCTTTAGAGCGGAAGGGAAACTTGTGCTTGCGGATATCGGGCATTATGAAAGCGAACAATTTACAAAAAATCTATTGGTAGAGTTACTATCAAAAAAAATCACTAATTTTGCAATCATTTTATCAAAAATTAATACAAATCCAATCAACTATTTATAGCAATGACAAATAAAGATGTGAATGTTGAAGCGAAATTAAGGGCTTTATACGATCTTCAACTTATTGATTCAAGAATTGATGAAATCGCGAGCATGCGCGGCGAGTTACCTTTGGAAGTAAAAGATCTGGAGGACGAAATTGAAGGTTTAAGAACCAGGTTGGACAACTTAAATATAGATATTGAGAACCTGGAAACATCGATTGCGAATAAAAAGACAGCCATTGAAGATGCCATGGCCATGATAAAAAAATACGAGGAACAGCAAAAGAATGTGCGAAATAACAGGGAATACGATTCTTTAACCAAAGAGATTGAATTCCAGGAACTGGAAGTGCAGCTGGCCGAAAAGAAAATTAAAGAGGCTAAATTAAAAATTGAGCAGAAAATGGAAATAATTCCTGCTGCCAAAGAGAAATTAGAGGATAAGGAAAGCCACTTGGGTCATAAGAAATCAGAATTGGATGGGATCATGGCCGAAACTCAGAAAGGAAGAAGCTATCCTGGCTGCTAAGTCACAGGAATTCAGTGATATAATTGATGAGCGTTTGTTAAAAGCGTATAAAAAAATTCGCGCCAATGTAAGGAATGGGCTGGCTATTGTTTCTATTGAAAGAGGGGCTTCAGGAGGCTCGTTCTTTCACTATTCCTCCACAAAGACAAGCAGAAATTGCCACCAGAAAAAAAATCATTACCGATGAGCATAGCGGAAGAATCCTTATTGATGCTGAACTTGCTGCAGAGGAAAGAAAAAAGATTGAGGGTTTATTCGTTTAAAATAGTTCAATTATTTGTATTTTGCGGATAGCAATTAGCTGCTATTCTTTTATGGACAAACTACAACAGACAAATCATAACTTAAAATGGATAGGAATATTTTTTCTATCCATTTTTTTATTCACTTCATGCAAGAATTCTAATGAAAAAAGGCAGGTGGCGCTATACCAGCAGCATTGTGCCACCTGTCATGTCCTTCCTTCAGTTGATGTGTTGACAAAAGAACTCTGGAAGAACAGTGTTTTACCGGATATGGGAGCCAGAATGGGAATGAAAGATTCACTTTATAATCCATTTAATGGCTTGTCTTATGAGGAAAACGGAAATAATAGTCGCTTCAGGAATTTATCCGTTTAAGCCTCAAATGTCGAGAGAAGACTGGCGCTTGCTTAAAGAATATATAATTGCTCTCGCTCCGGATTCACTTCCAAACGTCTTGCAAAATGAAATTAGCGCGACACTCCGGCAGTTTGAGCCCAGGCCCGTTTCCTTGGAGGGTGGGCCGGGAGCCTTCATTACTTATTTGGGTTTCAAAGGAAGTGATTTGTGGTATGGCGACCTGAACGGAAACCTATGGACTTATAATTTTCTTAATGACAAGGCAGGTATGTCAGGAAATTATGGTACTGCCATAGTTGATTTTTCTATGGTGGGTGATACGAACTTTATAACCACCATTGGAAAACTCGATCCTTCTGAATTTTCTTCAGGTAAAATTTTCACCGTAAAAGATAAACTCTCTCAGGCAGTGCCTAGGGATTACACCGCCCGGTGAATACCCTTACTATGGACCTTAACCAGGATGGTAAGACAGAATTGGTCGTCAGTGAATTTGGTAATTTAACCGGAGAACTATCATTGTTCAGCCTAAATAGTCAGTCAGAATACACAAAAAGCATTCTTTTGAACCAACCTGGCACCATACGGGTAGTTTCGCAAGACATGAATGCTGATGGTAAGATGGATCTGGTTGCCTTGACTTCTCAGGGAGATGAATCCATTACCATATTATATCAGGAGAAGGATCTGAAATTTATTCCCGAAAAAGTGCTGCGTTTCAGTCCGATTTACGGAACAAGCTGGTTTGAACTGATTGATTATGACGGTGACGGGGATCTTGATATTGTAACCGTGAATGGTGACAATGCAGATAAAACTTATATTTCAAAACCGTATCACGGTTTGCGTGTCCATATAAACGACGGGAAAAATCAGTTTGAAGAAAAATACTTTTACAGGCTTAACGGGGCAACGAGGTTAGTGGCCAGGGATTTTGATCAGGATGGAGATGTCGATTTTGCAGTCATTTCTACTTTTCCGGATTATGAGAAATATCCCGAATATTCTTTCGTATATCTGGAAAACAAGAACAGTGCTCAGTTTGAATTTCAGCCTTCACTATTTAAGGATTCGGCGAACGGAAGGTGGTTTCTGATGGATGCCAGTGATATTGATGGCGACGGTGATGAAGATATTGTGCTGAGTTCATTTACCTATGTTTTCACACCTGTTCCCGAACAGATCACCAAGCTCTGGCAGGAAAAGGATATAGACCTCATGATTCTTGAGAACAAACTCAAATAAGGATCAGCCTGATCATGATGAACCAGAACACCGGGATGGATTCTACCCAAAATGTGGTGTAATACTTTCCTTTTTGGCCGTTTGAATACAGCAGAAAGATCATCGAAATAAGGGTTGTCAGGAATAGGGGAAGGGTAGCGAAAATAATCTGTCCGTCCTTAAAAAAATCAAGAATAAAAAAGAAGACCAGAAGCACTATCCCCAGGATTTTTGAATTTCTTATACCCAGACGCTGCGGAATAGTCTGCAAAGTCCGTTGATCTAAATTCATATCCCTTATATCAAAGGGAATGGCAAGCGCAAAAATGAATAAAAATCTTTGTGCAAAGCTGATCCATTGATCGCCCTGCATGTCTGACTGTATTTCTGCCAAAGGCACCAGAACCGTTACAGACGACCATACCACAGCGATAAGAAAGATCTTCATCCCGGGAATATTTCTTAGTTGCAGGCTTTTCCTTCCAAATTGATATGGCATGCTGTAAAAAAGTGTGGCGAAGAAAAGGGGTATCAATAAAACCAAAGATTCATTCCGCAAAGAAGCACCAAAATAGAAAATTGAAAATCCAGCCAGAATATTGAGCAGCAATAATGAGCCCTTATGAGATTTTAGCCAGTCTGCATCACTTACAGGTAGCTTATTCCTTTTCCAAAACCGAATAAGGTTATAGGCTGCAAAAGTGCTTGTAAAAACAAATATGCCGGTATACAGACCAGCTGATCCAAATTCAATCTGGGTGATTCTTGTCAGGCAAAAAGCAGACAAGGCTACATGAAAGTTGGCCTGAATATAAAAGTCAAATAGTTGTTTAAGCTTTGACATGTGCATGAATAAAATTATTGGTGGCTTTAATTCAAATCACAGATAAATTTACAAATAAAAATCCGGCCTGATAATTCATGCCGGATTGTTTGATCTATTCCAATTTTACAAAAAAGATTTATTATTTCATTATTGTCATTTCGTCAACAATGTTTTTTGCACCGGAGAAATTTTCAATAACCCACAAAACATAACGGATATCAACGTTGATTGTTCTCTGCAGCTTATCGTCAAAAATTACATCACCGGCCATCGCTTCAATGTTCCCGTCAAAGGCCAGACCTATTAATTCTCCTTTACCGTTCAAGACCGGCGAACCGGAATTTCCACCTGTGATATCATTATCGGTTAAGAAATTTACATGCAGAGAGCCATCTTTATCACCATACCGTCCGTATTCTTTCTTTGCATTCATAGTAAGCACCCTTTCCGGAAGATCAAATTCGGAATCGCCTTTTTTGTATTTTTTAACCTGACCATCCATAGTAGTATAATTATTAATCTTGGCATCGTTGCGTTTGTCAGCCGGCAGTGATCTCACTTTGCCATAGGTAAGACGCAGGGTCGAGTTGGCATCAGGATATTTGATTTTTGCAATTCCGGATTCTCTTAACCCTTCTACCATCAAACGGAAAGAAGCCTCATAATCATTCTGCGCTTTGACAAGCTCTTCTGATTTTGCTAAGAATTGGGTATTCATGTCCTTAGACAGGGCATAAAGTGGGTCATTGTTAAGTGCCGCTTCATTTGGTGATGCCAAAAATGCCTGTATTCTTTCTTCAGAAGTCAAGATGCTTGTATCAACTACCTGATTCACATAGCTTGTGAAATTGTTGTTGTTTTCATCACCAATTTTTTTGACCATCGGAGCGACAGGGTAAGGAGCAGATTTTGTGGCATACTTATTCAATTGTGCCGCAAGGATATCCTTTTCTGCAGGCAGGTACATGCCTTTCAAAGACTTGGATGCCATTTCTGTAATTTTCGGAGCCATTTCTGCACGCGTAGTTGCATCGGCCTTTGCATAGATATCCAGCTGTCTGCCCAGCGTCGTAGAAATACCGCCCAAAGAAGATGTTCTGAATAATTGCATTAAAATAGTTGTCATGGCGTGATTTTTCATTGGTCATGGCATAATACTTATTGATATTTGTCATCACATTGCCATATTTTGCTTTGTTCTCCGGTTTGTTGGCCCACGCATCAAATTTGGTTTCCTGTGCGGCCTTGGACTTTGCTGTTTCGAACTTGGTCAGCGCATCGATCATGCCCTGTCGGTTTTTCCAGTAATTTGCGGTACCGGCATATTTGGAGGCATACTTCAGGTTTAATTCCTCACTCTGATCCATGTATTTTTTCATATTGTCCATACCTGTTTTGGCTCCTTCTACCCAGGCCGGATAAGAATATTTAACATTTTGTTCAATACCGGCCGAGGGCATCCAGCGGTTGGTCCTGCCGGGATATCCAAGGATCATCGCAAAGTCATTCTCTTTTAATCCACCAATATTCACAGGCAAATAATGTTTGGGTTTTAACGGAACATTATTGGGGAAATAATCTGCAGGTTCGCCATTGGCATCTGCATATACCCTGAACATAGAGAAATCTGCCGTGTGTCTTGGCCATTCCCAGTTATCGGTATCTCCGCCAAATTTTCCCAAACTTTCCGGAGGTGTTCCCACAAGACGCACATCTTTATAATCCTGGTAAACGAAATAGTAGTACTCATTTCCCTGAAAGAAGGGGCGCACAGAAACAGTATATTTTCCACCTCCGTCATTTTCTTTCTGGATGGCAGCTATCTCCTGATTGATCGCTTTTTCTCTGTCAGCTTCAGACATAGATGGATTTACTTTATCCAATATTCGTTTGGTGCAATCATCCATGCGCACAAAAAATCGTACTGATAAATTGGCCGGTTTCAATTCCTCTGCGTGGTTTCCGGCCCAAAAGCCATCTTTTAAAATATTTTTTTCTGCTGTAGACAAACCTGCAATCACATTATATCCGCAATGGTGATTCGTCAAAACCAAGCCATCTTTTGAGATAATTGATGCAGTACAACCGCCGCCAAATTGAACGATTGCGTCCTTTAAACTGTGGTTGTTGATGCTGTAGATTTCTTCGGCCGTCAATTGCAGCCCCATTTTTTGCATGTCGCGGTGGTTCAATCGTTCAATAAACATTAAAAACCACATGCCTTCATCGGCTTTTACTGATGCAGGCGCAAGCATGACAGCAGTAATAATAAACAAGATTAATTTTTTCATTTGAAATTTTTTAAACATTTTTAATTGTTAATTATGAAAAGCCCGTCAGCAGATTTCACGTGCTGATTCCATATAAATTTCGGGCAATCCGGATAAATTAGAACATATATGATATGTTGGGTAAAGATACAAGATTTATCATATTTCCTAATACAATAATTGACTTAAAACCAATTATTTGAATCATTTTTTTATCATTTAAGGCATGAAACCCCATGAAATTTAAAAGATTCATAAAACAAGTGCCTGTAATTGTTAAATTTATAAATCAACAACCAGTTTTACCGTAACTATTTCTTAAATTTGTAGTATAAATTTAAACACCCTATGCAAACTAATTCCTTTGTAATCCGCCATATTGGTCCGAATGAGGCCCAGACCAAAGAAATGTTAAAATCAATTGGAGTCAATTCTGTTTCAGAACTGATCGACAAAACAATTCCTAAAGACATCAGGTTAGGCGAGCCTTTGAATTTACCGGAAGCAATAAGCGAAAATGATTTTTCTTCTTATATCAGAGAACTCGGTAACAAAAACAAGATCTTTAAATCTTACATAGGCCTTGGCTATCACGCAACATCACTTCCTGCGGTTATTCAAAGAAATATATTCGAAAACCCAAGCTGGTATACATCTTATACACCTTATCAGGCAGAGATCTCTCAGGGCAGGTTAGAGGCTTTGCTGAATTATCAAACAGTTATTTCGGACCTAACCGGCTTGCCCATAGCAAATTCTTCACTTCTGGATGAAGGAACATCGGCAGGTGAAGCGATGATCATGCTGTTTAACAACAGGTCGAGGGAGCAGAAGAAGGAAAATGCATTGAAGTATTTTGTGTCAGATGAAGTATTGCCACAAACCATTGATGTTTTAAAAACAAGGGCAAATCCACTGGGTATACAGCTTGTGCTTGGCGATCATGAAGACATGGCTTTTAACGGTTCTTTCTTTGGTGCCATGGTACAATATCCGGGAAAATCCGGAGGTATTTGTGATTACACCGGGTTTATTGCGAAAGTACACGCCCTCGGCATTAAGGTAGTAATTGCTGCTGACCTGCTGAGTCTTGCCCTGCTGAAATCGCCGGGTGAAATGGGGGCTGATATTGCAGTTGGCACAAGCCAGAGATTTGGAATACCCCTTGGTTTCGGAGGGCCTCATGCAGGCTTTTTCGCTACTATTGATGAGTTTAAAAGATCAATCCCCGGCAGGATTATTGGGGTAACAATAGATGCTGACGGGAACAGGGCACTGAGGATGGCGCTTCAGACAAGAGAGCAACATATTAAACGTGAAAAAGCAACCTCGAATATTTGTACTGCCCAGGTTTTATTGGCTGTTATGGCAGGTATGTATGCGGTGTATCACGGTCCGGAAGGAATAAAATACATTGCAAAAAAAATCCATTCGCTTACCAATGTGCTGAATGAGTCCCTTTCCAAATTGGGATTGGAACAGCACAACACGATCTTTTTTGACACCCTTAAAATTACGGTGAGCAATACGGCAAAGGTCAAAGAAATTGCGGAGGCCAAAGGGGTAAATTTTTATTATATCTCCAAGTATAAACTGAGCATTTCCATTAATGAAACGACCAACCTTCAGGATATAAACGAGATTATCGCTATCCTGGCCCAGGCCGAGAACAGATATGGCTTTACCGTAACAGATTCTCCCGATGAAGTTACGATTCCAAAAAACCTGATTCGAACAAGCCAATTTCTGGAGAATGAAGTCTTTCATAACCACCATTCAGAAACGGGGATGATGCGTTTTATTAAAAAACTGGAACATAAAGATATTTCTCTTACAGACTCTATGATTTCTCTGGGTTCCTGTACCATGAAACTGAATGCGGCAACTGAAATGTTACCTCTTAGCATGCCCAACTGGAATTCCATTCATCCCTTTGTGCCGGTAGAACAGGCAGAAGGTTACCGGGAAATGCTTAGCGAATTGGAAAAGCAATTGAATATTATCACTGGATTTGTAGCAACATCACTTCAGCCTAACAGTGGCGCACAGGGTGAATATGCCGGACTCATGGTGATCAGGGCCTATCACGAGGCTAGGGGGCATGGGCATCGCCATATTTGTCTGATTCCGGCTTCTGCCCATGGTACAAATCCTGCTTCGGCAGTTATGGCAGGAATGGAAGTTGTAGTGACCAAAACCACCGAAAACGGCAATATTGATCTCGATGATCTTAGGGAAAAGGCGATCCTGCATAAGGATAATTTATCCGCGCTGATGGTTACTTATCCATCTACTCATGGCGTTTTTGAATCAGCTATTCGCGAGATCACAAGAATCATTCATGAGAATGGCGGACAAGTCTATATGGATGGCGCCAATATGAATGCGCAGGTGGGCCTTACAAATCCGGCATTGATCGGTGCAGATGTATGCCATTTAAATTTACACAAGACTTTTGCAATTCCTCATGGCGGGGGAGGGCCCGGCGTAGGTCCGATTTGCGTGGCAGCGCATCTGGCGGAGTTTTTGCCCAGTAATCCGGTAGTAAAGACCGGTGGAAAAAATGCGATTACTGCCATCTCTTCCGCTCCTTTCGGCTCTGCAATGGTAGATCTGATTTCATATGCCTATATCAAGCTTCTGGGTAGAGACGGTTTGCAGAAAGCTACAATGATGGCTATTTTTAATGCCAATTACCTGAAATCCAGACTCGAAAAATATTATAAGATACTCTATACCGGAGAATACGGTTTTGCTGCCCATGAGATGATAGTTGATTTCAGGGAGTTTAAAGACAAGGGAATTGAAGTTACAGACATCGCCAAAAGGCTCATGGACTTCGGATTTCATGCCCCCACAGTGTCTTTTCCTGTGGCTGGTACGCTGATGATAGAACCTACAGAAAGTGAGAACAAACAGGAACTCGACAGGTTTGTTGATGCCTTGATACAGATAAAAAAAGAGATTGATGCCTATGACGGAGGTGATTCTGTATTGAAAAATGCACCGCATACCCTGCAGATGATCACTTCAGATACCTGGCCTTATAGCTATACCCGAAAAGAGGCCGCTTATCCTTTGCCTTTTGTTGCCCAGAATAAATACTGGCCAACCGTAAGGCGGGTTAACGAAGCCCAGGGTGACAGGAATTTGATATGTACCTGCAATCCTATTGAAGATTATATGGAAGTATAATTTGTATGTCTTGATGATTACACGCACAACGAAGTATTGACTCAGAAGGGCTGATTATGGGTATTCCCTGTGATCCGGACAGACAAAAGACTTATACAAAACAAATAAATAGAATCAAATTAAAAGGCGGGTAATCCCCGCTTTTTTTATGAAACCATAAGATATAACCAATTGATTTGTGCCAAATATTTATTAAAGTATAGGAACTTTTCTGCAACAAATGGAATAAATATCTCATTGATATTATCTGATAATTGCATATTTTTCAGTTTATGAATATAAAGCATGAGAATATTTTAAAATTACTGCCACAGAGCCCTCCCTGAATGACCGATTTAAGTTTGAATAAGGCTGTAAACCAATATTAATATCTTTTTTCTATTTCCATTTATTCTAAAAATTGTATTTTTGCAATTCGATTTAAATATATAGATCTGATGAAGAAAATAACTAAAGAGACTTATATCAACTGGTATAGAGACATGCTTTTCTGGAGGAAATTCGAGGATAAATTGGCAGCCGTTTATATTCAGCAGAAAGTAAGGGGATTTTTACATTTATATAATGGGCAGGAAGCTGTTCTGGCAGGTGCCTTACACGCCATGGACCTTAGCAAAGATAAGATGATCACTGCTTACAGAAACCATGTACAACCCATAGGTATGGGTGTTGACCCGAAAAGGGTTATGGCAGAGCTTTACGGAAAAGTCACAGGTACATCTTTTGGTATGGGTGGTTCCATGCACATTTTTTCAAAGGAGCACAGATTTTACGGAGGGCACGGTATTGTAGGCGGACAAATTCCCCTTGGGGCCGGTCTTGCCTTTGCGGATAAATATTTTGGAAGGGATGGCGTAACGCTGACTTATTTTGGTGATGGGGCAGCCCGTCAGGGTTCCTTGCACGAAACCTTTAACATGGCCATGTCCTGGAAACTGCCCGTGGTATTTATTGTGGAAAACAATGGTTACGCCATGGGTACATCGGTAGATAGAACCGCCAACCACCCGGATATCTGGAAATTGGGACTGGCTTATGAAATGCCAAGCGAACCGGTTGATGGAATGAATCCAATAAAAGTTGCGGAAGCTATGGATAAAGCCATTACGCATGCAAGGGCCGGAAACGGACCCTACTTTCTGGAAATGAAAACCTACCGTTACCGAGGACATTCCATGAGTGATGCTCAGAAATACCGCACAAAAGACGAGGTGGCCGAGTACATGAAAATAGACCCGATTACCCAGGTACTGGATGTCATCAAGGAAAATAAATACCTTACCGAAAAGCAAATTCAGGCAATCAATGATGAAGTGAGGGATTTGGTAAACGAATGTGAAAAATTTGCGGAAGAATCTCCTTATCCGGAAGTACAGCAGATGTACGATATGGTTTATGAACAAAAGAATTATCCGTTCTTAAAGCATAGGTTATAAGATCAATTTCATTGAAAGATATAATTCAATTCGCTAAAAGCTTACAAATAAAAAGATAAAACAATTATGGCCGAAATTATAACGATGCCACGCCTAAGTGACACCATGACAGAAGGAGTCGTGTCAAAATGGTTAAAAAAAGTTGGAGATTCAGTGAAGGAAGGCGACATATTAGCTGAAATAGAAACAGATAAGGCTACTATGGAATTTGAGTCTTTCCATAATGGAAAATTATTGTTTATCGGAATTAAAGAAGGTCAAACCGCGCCTGTTGATTCTGTGATTGCCATTATTGGAGCCGAAGGCGAAAATATTCAGTCACTGCTTGATGCCCATAAGGGAGGTAAACAAGAAGAAGTGAAGCCTGCAGCTTCTGCAGTTGAAGCACAGGCAAAAGAGGTTCCAGCCCGGGTAGACGTATCAGTGCCAAAAGATGTACAGGTAATTACCATGCCAAGATTGAGCGATACCATGTCAGAAGGCACTGTTGCAAAATGGCTGAAAAAAGTGGGTGATACAGTAAAAGAAGGAGAGATACTGGCAGAAATAGAATCGGATAAGGCGACCATGGAATTTGAATCTTTCCATCAGGGGACTTTATTATACGTGGGTGTGCAGGAAGGCGGTTCGGCCAAAGTAGACAGTATTTTGGCTGTGATTGGTAACCCGGGAACAGATATAAAAGCCCTGGTAGAATCTTTTGGCACCAAAGGAGAAACAAAAGCTGTCAGTGAAGTAAAGACACCTGAACAGGCACCACAAAAATTACAGACAACAGCAGAAAACAAAATACCTGAATATGCACCAGTAATTACAGAAGCACCTGCAGGTGGAAAAATTGTCGCCTCGCCCCTGGCCAGAAAACTGGCCGCTGAAAGAAATATCGACCTGCAAACCGTGTCCGGAACAGGAGAGGGCGGTAGGATCATAAAGAGGGATATTGAAAATTACGTAGCAGGTTCATCAGTTATAAAAGGCAAACCTTTTGTACCGAAAGGGCAGGAGCGTTTTGAAGAAATACCAAATTCACAAATGCGTAAGGTCATTGCGCGCAGACTGGCTGAGTCAAAATTCACGGCTCCTCATTATTACCTGAATATGGAATTTGACATGGATAATGCGATCTCTTTCAGAAATCAATACAATTCCTTGCCTGACACAAAAATCTCATTTAACGATATAATTATTAAAGCGACTGCGCTTGCTTTAAAGAAACATCCTCGTGTAAATTCTCAGTGGTTTGATGACAGGATGAGAATCAACCACCATGTGCATATCGGTGTTGCTGTTGCTGTTGAGGACGGACTTTTAGTGCCCGTGCTCAGGTTTGCCGACGAGCAATCCCTCACACAAATTGGTGATCAGGTTAAAGAATATGCAGGAAAGGCCAGAAATAAAAAACTGGCTCCAAATGAAATGGAAGGCAGTACATTCACTATTTCTAATCTTGGGATGTTCGGAATTTCTGAATTTACTTCTATCATCAACCAACCGAATTCAGCGATTTTATCTGTTGGAGCAATCCTGGAAAAACCGGTTGTTAAAAATGGAAATATAGTGGCAGGAAATACCATGAAATTAACCCTTGCCTGTGATCACAGAACAGTCGATGGCGCTACTGGAGCACTATTCCTTCAAACCTTGAAGGCCTATATTGAAAATCCGGTTACCATGCTGGTATAATTTCAATTAAATTGTATAAAAAAACCTGTTCTTTCGGAACAGGTTTTTTTATGTTATCTTATAAAAATTGGCCTTACAATACAAATATAGGCTGGTGTTTTTTTAGTTGGCTGATTTTAATTCCAGACCTTCATAATGCAACATATAAACAGCCTGATTTGTAACATTACCGCTGCTGTTCTGCACATAGTTAAATTTGTTCCACAACCTTTCTGAGGTTCCCTGTGTGCTTATCTCTTCAGAATCTGCAAGGCGCATCAGGATGTCATAGGTGACATCAAAGCCTTTAAACGCATAGGAGGAAGGCACACCGCCAAATTTTAGTTTGTAGGTGTTCATAAATTGTTTTGCCTTTGGATCATCATAATTTTCGAATGCCAAAGAAGGAAAATGAAATCGGATGCGCTCCAAACTGTGGTTGTCTATTTCTATCGAATTCTTTCCTTTGTCAAATGCAAACAGGGTAATTTTGTATTTATCCGGCAGTACCCCTAAATTATGAATAAGGTCTGAGATAAGTATTTCTGACTTACCTGCCAGGATAACCCAGTTCTCCTGTTCAGCGGACAGGCTTGTCCTTAACAGAGAAGCACTTACAAATCCTTTACCGGGTTTAATGGTTTTGATTTGCTGCTCGGGTACCTTTTTTTTGAGTTCATTCATAACTGCATTTAACTGGTTTACAGAAGCATCATCAGAAACAATGACCAAATTTTCATTGTTGTGATGGGTACTTAAAAAATGCAGCAATTCCGAATCTAAGCGATTGAGAGTTGCAGTTGCCTGAACCAGATGGTTATTGGGAATTGCTGAGTGATCTTTTTCTGACAAGGGAGAAATCACAAGCGGTTTCGAATTTTCCAAAAGGGAAGCAACTACTTCCATTTCATTGTAATACATGGGGCCGATGACAGCATCAAATTTATTAAAATCATTTCTTGTAATGATACCCTTGCAAATTTCCGGACTCTTTTCTGTATCATAAACTACCATTTCTATATCCATGCCCTGTTTTTGTAAAGAGTCTAGTGCGATGAGCGTCTCCAGATAAAAATCAGTAGTGGCATTAAGCAATTTGTTATTTTCAAAATTAAGCTCTGCCGCCTTGCTTTGAAAAGGCAGGAGCATGGCCGCCCTGAGTTTTGTATTTGAAGGTACCCTATCCCTGAAGGAATTTTTATTGACCGGCACGTACGCTGTTGAAACTTCATTTTTCGGTATCTTCACCAACATCCCTTCTCTTACACCTTCTTTTAATTCCGGATTTGCCAGCAGTAATTCCTCCTGCGATATTCCGAAGGTTTTGCTCAAACTGTACAGGGTTTCTCCTTTTAGCACTGTATGTACTTCATAATTACCATTATCTGAAACAGCTGCTTTCCCCTTTGGAATATAAATGAGGTCATTTATTTTTAATTCTTCTTTTATCCCGGGATTGATCGCTTCTAACTCACCAATTGTAATCTGGTTATTTTTGGCGATGCTGAATTTGGTATCCTTGGCTTTTACTACATAAGGTTTGGTTTGATCAGTATTTACCTTGTTTTCTGTTGGGACTAATGGAATTTTAATGGTTTGACCGACCTGCAGACCAGTTTCAAACAAAAACGGATTGTTGTTTTTTATGGTGCTGGAAGGGATTTTATATTTAGTGCTCAGTGCATACATGGTCTCCTTGGGCAATACTTCGTGGTAAATAAAACCATCTACAATAATATCCTTTCCCTCTGCCATGCTGGTATCGAAATTGGTGATATCCTGGCTTTTGCTGTACGATTTGTTTGGAATGACCAGAACCAGACCGGGTTGAACTCCTTTCGCGATATCGGGATTAAGTTTTTTTAGCACTTCTGAACTTACACCCAAAGAAGCACTTATGTTTTCAATGGTTTCTCCTTTTTTAACGGTATAGGTCGTATATTTTTTTTGTTGTGACAGCAAAAGCTGGGTACCTAAAACAAAAAGAAGTATAAATAGTTTAATTATTTTCATAAACTGCATTTTTACCAATTGAGCAATTTGATAATTAGAATGATAAATATAAGTAAATCAGTTAGAATTTAGAGTAGTGAAACGCAACTTATTCCCATTCAATGGTTGCGGGAGGTTTGGAACTGATATCGTAAACCACCCTGTTAAACTCCTTTTACCTGGTTGATGATTTTGTTGGATGTTTCCTGTAAAAATTTATAGGGCAGGTCAACCCAATCAGCAGTCATCCCATCGGTAGAAGATACTGCCCTCAGGGCAACCACTTTTTCATAGGTTCTTTCATCACCCATAACACCAACCGAATTGACCGGCAATAAGATGGCGCCTGCCTGCCAAACATCCTTGTACAAATCCCAGTTTTTTAATCCTTTGATAAATATATCATCCACTTCCTGCAAAATTCGCACTTTTTCAGGGCTAATATCACCCAGAATCCTGATTCCCAAACCTGGTCCCGGAAAAGGGTGTCTGCCAAGCAGCTCCTCATCAATGCCCATGGTTCTTCCTACCCTTCTTACCTCGTCCTTAAAAAGCATCCTCAGAGGCTCTACAATTTTAAGTTTCATGAAATCAGGCAGGCCGCCCACATTATGGTGAGATTTGATCGTTGCAGAGGGTCCTTTTACGGAGATGGATTCAATTACATCAGGATAGATCGTGCCCTGGCCTAACCAGCTCACCCCCTGTATCCTGTGTGCCTCATCATCGAAGACTTCAATAAAGGTATTTCCTGATATTCTTTCTTTTTCTTCCGGATCAGAGATATTTTTTAATTTATTCATAAACCTGTCGTTTGCATCTTACTCCCTTTCACATTCAGGCCCATGTGCTTGTACTGGTCAAGCACATTTTCAAATTCATTTTTTCGCAGGAGACCATTGTTCACAAATATACAGTACAGGTTATCGCCGATGGCCTTATCGAGTAAAACCGCTGCAACGGTAGAATCTACACCTCCGGACAGACCAAGCACTACTTTGTCATTTTGCAGTTTTTCCTTTAACTCAGCTACAGTTGATTCCACAAAGGAATCCGGTGTCCAGTCCTGATCCACTTTGGCAATATCTACCAAAAAATTCTGTAACAACTGCATACCATCGGTTGTATGGTACACTTCGGGATGAAATTGGATGGCATAGGTAGTTTCGTTCTTTATTTTGTATGCCGCAAGTGCCACATCTTCTGTTCCTGCAATTCTTTCATAATGATCAGGAATAGAGGTAATGGTATCGCCATGGCTCATCCAAACCTGAGAGCCTTCTGCTATGGACTTAAACAAGGCTTCATTTTTCTGAATATAGGTAAGGTGTGCCCTGCCATATTCTCTTACTTTGGAGGGTTCTACTTTGCCACCGAAGTTTTGCGCCAGGTATTGGGCCCCGTAACAAACACCCAACAGGGGAATTTTTCCCTTTATTTTTTGCAAATCCGGATGGGGTGCCTCTTTCTGATGCACTGAAAAAGGACTCCCGGATAAAATAACCGCCTTAAAATCAGCGATATCTTCAGGGATATGATTGAACGGAAAAATTTCGCAGAAAATATTCAGTTCCCTTACCCTTCTTGCAATGAGCTGGGTGTACTGAGAACCGAAATCTAAAATAAGTACCTTGTGTTGCATTCGCAAAAATAATATTAAATAATTAAATATTCCTTTCAAATTTCGAATGATTTGAGAAATATTGTGAGGTCATCATGGTCTGTTTTTTGAACTTTTTTTGAATGTCAACGATTGCGTTTGGGCAATCCAAAAGATTGGGTGATAGGTTGTAATTTCAATTCTTTTTTTTTTAATTTTACCCGACAAACCAATATTATAAAATAACTTTTCAACTAACCTTTAACTAAATTATTCATGAACAGAATTACCAACTTTTTCGTTTCCTGTCTTCTAATAATTTTTAATCTCGCAGCCTATGCACAGGAGGATCAACACAAAACAACAGAAACTGTCCATGAAGGCAATGCCCATGCAGAACTTCAGGAGGAACATGAAGCACATAAGACGAATGGCTTTTCCATAGCCGGGGCTATTGGTCATACACACATCAGGACTGCTATCAATACAGAGGGGGATAAGGAATGGCTTTCGCTTCCTTCTTTTCTTCTGAATTTCAATTACATGTTCAATGAGAAATGGGGCATTGGCTTGCACAATGATATTATTGTTGAAGAGTTTGAAGTAGAAGACCCGAATGCTGAACCAATTCTGACTGCAAAAAGTGAGGAGGAAGAATCAGTGGCAACCATTGAAAGAGGCATACCTGTATCCTCAGCAGTTGTTTTGATGTATCAGCCATTGGAACATTTGGTGCTTCTGGCCGGAGGAGGAATGGAGTTTTCGAAAAATGAAAATTTTGCTGTAATCAGGGTTGGGGTAGATGTTCCTTTTCATTTAAAAAATAACTGGGAATTGTTTGGGGCTGCCGCCTTCGATTTCAATATAGATGCCTATAACAGTTATACTTTTGGATTGGGTATTGCAAAACTTTTTTAACGGTATTTTTATATCTCTGGTTTCATTTATTCGTTTTAATTGGTCTTTATCTGACGTTATTTTATTAATTTGAATCAAATAAGCCCCCTTGAAAAATGAATAGGAGCAGTTCAGGCAAAACGGTTTTTTCAATGTTTTTGTCGTAAACACCGGTTATTGTTTTTAGAAACACTTAAGCGAAGAATTTCTGTATGTACAAATTTTTAATTTATATCTCTTATGCCTATGCCATACCTATTGGCAGGCCTCTGGAATATGAAATCAAGAAAAGAGGTTACGAAATTAAATGGTTCAGTGAACTGGAAACAGCCAAAAGAAAATTAATTCAAGAGGAGCTTGATGTTTTAAATGATATCAGGGATGTGCTGGCTTACCGGCCTGATATTGTGTTGGCGGCTGCCAATGATGTGCCTGATTTTATCAATGCTTTAAAGGTGCAGATCTTTCACGGTTTTCATGCCGAAAAAAGAAAAGGGGAAATAGGTCATTTTAGAATCCGGGGTTTTTTTGATCTGTATTGTACCCAGGGTCCATCAACAACTTCAGAATTTAAAGACTTACAAAAGAAACACAGGCATTTTGAAGTGATCGAAACCGGTTGGCCTAAGGTAGATCCACTTTTTCCCATTAACAAGAAAAGCAATCGTAAAGTACCAACCATAATGATAGCCTCTACTTTTACACCGCGGTTGAGCCTGGCATACAACGAAGAAGTTTTTCAGGCAATAAGGAAAATATCGGAGACCGGGAAGTTTAGAATTTTTATGGTGCTTCACCCAAAAATGCCTGAAGCCATTGTGGCGAAATGGAAATCGCTCAACAACAAGCACTTTACTTTTTTTGATACCACGGACCTTATCCCTCTTTTTAAGCAGGCAGATTTTATGTTTGCAGATACCACTTCAGCCATTCAGGAATTTCTGTTGCAGCGAAAACCGGTTGTTACTTTTCGGCATAGCCAGAAAAAGGACTACCTGATACAAATTGAAGAGGCCAGCCAGATAGATGCGTCTTTTGAAAAGGCCCTTCATTGTCCGGAAGAGATCATGAATAGTATAGAAAAATACATACTTCAGTTGCATCCGTATTTTGATGGCAGGTCCAGTGAAAGGCTTATTTCGGCTGTGATCGAATTTCTTCACAAAGACAAGAGTTACCTTAAAAGGAAGCCCCTTAATCTGGCCAGAAAATACAGAATCAGAAAACAACTGCATTATTTTACATGGAAAAGCTACAACAGGCCGTTTCGGAAATGATTGCCTGCATTACGGCAAGTTAAAAGTAAAAAATTAAAAGTAAAAAGTTTGAAAAGTTATGAATGTTGAGTGTTGAATGATGAGTGAAATTGTGAATAGTGATTAGAATTGACACAGGAGACAAGCGACAAGAAACAGGAGGTTTACGAAAGCGCGAAGGAGAGAAGGAGAGAAGGAGAGAAAGAGAGGATAGTGACTAGTGAAATATTGAAGGGTGACACAGTTATGGTGGTTATACAGTTATACGGTTATTCAGAACAGCTTTTATTATTGAGAAAGGACTTGAGGAGGGGAAGAACCATGACCCCGAATCTAGAACCGGCCTATTTTATTTTTTGTCCTGACTTCCAGAAAGTTTTAGCGACGCCGATAGCTATCGGCAGGGTGAAGGAGCAGCCAGAGAGCGAAGCGCCTGCAGGCGGGGCGGATAAAAATTTTATGGTTAAAGCCATAGAAAAAAGAAAATCAGCTTCGACTTCCCTGCCTGCCGGCAGGCAGGTTCGCCGACTTTTTGGTCAAGTTTATAGACAGCTGAACTCTCAATCCGTGAAGTAACTTGTGTGATGAAAGCAGTGTTTAAAAAAGCCGGTTTTCGTCATGGTGCCTTGAGAGCCCCTGGTCAAGTTTGGTAGTGCTTTTTGAATGACAATCCGTTTTGGTGGTGCTTATTGCAACCCCGTTTAAGAGCCTATTTTATTAATCCAAAGAGCCTGAATACTGCTTTTAATTAACCTTTAAAACTTAAAAAAATGAAGGAAAAAAGTCAAAAGCATTTCCGATTATTTATCCAAATGCAGAAGGAATAGATATATCAAGTAAAGAACATTACGTTGCGGTCAATCCTGATAGTGCTGATATCCCAAGAGGGCCCTCGGGAGTTTTACGAAGATTTACATGCAATTGCAGATCGGTTAAAAGAATGAAGGAGATACAGTAGCGAGGGAGGCCACCGGTATACTGGGTTAGCTGATTCTGGTTTAGAAGAAGCTGGATTTGATGTGGTATTAGACAGCTAAGCACGTCAAAAATGTGCGAGGGAAAAAAACAGATGTAAGGATGCGATTGGATAAGGCAATGCACAGCGCGGTTTATATGCCAGTTCAACCGATACAAGAAAATAGAGACAGGGATCGAAAAAATTAATCAAATGCGCCACCCATATCAAATGATGCAAAGGCGCTCGAGCAAATGAACATAAAGTTACAACATGTTATAGCTGATATTACAGGCAAATCAGGGCAGGAGATTATTAAAGCCATTATAAGAGGCGAGCGAAACCCGGAAGAATTATATCTTTATTGTCAGGGTAGAATTAAGCCAGAAAAAAGGATCCAATAATCAAATCGCTAAATGGCGTTTGGAAGGAGGAGACATTTTTGAGTTAGAACAAAGTTATTGATATTTAACTTTTATCATGAAAAGATTAAAGAATGTGACGCCAATATTGAAAGACATTTACGAGAAAAGTCTGGTGTGGATACTTTGAAAAGGAAGCCAAAAGCTAAAAGCAATAAAAATAATTTGAACTTCAATGCCAAAGAAAATATGAAGCTAACAGGAACGATTTGTCAGAAATATTTGGGATAACAGAAAGTAATGCTATTGAAATAATTAGTGAAGTGGTAGATATGCGCAAGTGGCAAATAAAAATTTCACTCATGGTTAAATTAGCTCCGAATAATAAAATATCAGGTGGCAAAATATTAAGCAGTCGTATTCCAAAAAGAAAAATAGGCAGTAAATATTTAAAATGGCTGCTTTTGCAGTCAGAGGAGTAAAAATTGGTTGGGATGTTTACATAAATAAAGGCAAAAAGGGACCAAAAGCAATGGGCAAGCCAGAAAAATAGGGATAATAAATTGAGGAAAGGATAAATTCAATCCAATTCCTTAATAAATAAAAGAAGGGCAAAGAGGAACAGAAAGAGGAAAAGCAAGGCAAAGCCTGGTACAAATAGTTGTTGGGTAGTTACTTAAGAGCAAAAGCACAGGGGATATCAATTTCCGAGTGCATACGAGGAAATCGAAGATTCAGCGTAGCTAAATCACTCCGCATTTTACCTTGAAAAGCTACAACAGGCCTTTTCTTAGAAATGATTGCCTGAAAAGTTTTGTAAATTCAGCCTTTAAAAGTTCCAGGCATATAACCAAGTATTCAAACTAAACCATATTTTTGTGAACAACCATTTGTTTGTTGCCCAAAGATTCAATTTTTCTAACTTGACATTTAAAACCGGTATATGGCAATTCTTGTAGCGATTAAGCACAATACATACTACAAATACGACCGCCTGATCAATATGGGCCCGCACGTAATTCGTCTAAAGCCGGCTCCGCATAGCCGGACAAAGATCCATTCCTATTCGCTGAACATTGAACCAAAAGAACATTTTATCAACTGGCAGCAGGATTCTTTTGGTAATTACCTGGCGCGTGTGGTCATGCAGGAAAAAGTCAAGGAATTCAAGGTAGAGGTAGAGGTCGTGGCAGAAATGACCGTAATCAACCCTTTCGATTTCTTTGTGGAAGAATATGCTGAAAAATTCCCTTTTCAATATGAAAGCCAGGATATCAAAGAGCTAACACCCTACCTCGAGATCGTTGAGGAAGGTCCGCTTTTGATGAAATGGCTCAAAAAAGTTGAACGATTTAAAGGCAGTAGCATCGTCGATTTTCTGGTCTCTGTAAACCGCGAACTCTTCAATGAGCTAGAATATACCGTACGTATGGAACCCGGTGTATTCTCCTGCGAAGAATCCCTGCAAAACAAATTTGGCTCCTGCCGGGATTCAGCCTGGCTGCTGGTGCAAACCATGCGCCATCTCGGACTGGCAGCACGTTTCGTATCCGGTTACCTCATCCAGCTCAAAGCCGACCAGAAGGCTGTAGATGGCCCTTCAGGAACAGAAAAAGACTTTACAGACCTGCACGCCTGGTGCGAAGTATATGTGCCCGGTGCCGGATGGATTGGCCTCGATCCCACTTCCGGATTGCTGGCTGGAGAGGGACATATTCCCCTGTGCTGCACACCTGCACCGGCAAGTGCGGCTCCCATTTCCGGCGTACTGGACAAGTGTGAAGTTGAATTTTTTCATAGCAATGAAGTCATCCGTATTCATGAAGATCCCCGTGTGACAAAGCCTTACAGTGAGCAACAATGGGCTGAGATCATGGCTTTGGGTGATCGGGTAGACCAAAAACTGGAGGCAGGTGATGTGCGGCTTACCATGGGAGGGGAACCTACCTTTGTGTCGATTGACGATATGGAATCGGATCAATGGAATACGGCAGCAGATGGTGTTGATAAACAAAAATTATCGAATGTACTCATTCATAAATTGAGCGAACGATTCGGGAAGGGCGGTTTATTTCATTACGGGCAAGGAAAATGGTACCCGGGAGAACCTACACCACGCTGGCAAATGGCCCTGTATTGGCGAAAAGATGGGAAGCCTGTCTGGAAACAAAAGGACCTTTTGGCCGATTTCAGTAAAAATTATACATATACCTTTAAAGACGCAAGCCGCTTTCTGGAACATCTGAGCAAAAAATTAGGTGTATCCGAAAAAAATATCGTTCCGGGATATGAAGATGCCTTTTATTATCTCTGGACGGAAAGAAAACTTCCGGTTAATATAGATCCCCACCATATCAATTTAAAAGATTCGCTCGAACGGAAAACACTGATGGAGCAATTGGACCGCGGACTCGAAGACCCTGCAGGTTTTGTGCTGCCCATGCAATGGGCTTACCAAAAAAACGGATGGATCAGCTGTGCATGGGAATTCAGGGGTGGCAAAATGATGCTGATTCCCGGCAATTCACAAATGGGTTACCGCCTGCCACTCGAATCACTGCCCTTCATTCCCGAATCTAAGCGCCCCAAGCCGGTCGTGCGCAGCTTGTTTGATGAAACCGAAGCACTGGCCGATTTTCATGAGCTGGTAACATTGAGGTCTAATGCTATTCCTGATTATACAATTCCGGAGGACATGTTGTTTCCCAAAGAATACAAGGTTAAAGAAGAGACAGAGGATAAGAAGAAAAAAGTGAGCCACCTGCCGTTTCAGGAGAAAGAAGAGGAGAAGGACAACTTTAAGCCGGAATATGACACCTTTACTATAAAAACAGCTTTGGTTTCGGAAATAAGGGATGGAAAAATACATTTGTTCTTACCTCCCGCTGAATTGATTGAACATTACCTCGATCTGCTTGCCGCCATCGAGCTGACAGCAGAAGAACTGAAGATTCCTGTAGTGATTGAAGGCTATGCACCGCCAAAAGACAAACGAATAGAAAAACTGATGGTTACTCCTGATCCGGGAGTTATTGAAGTAAATATCCATCCTGCCCGGTCATGGAAGGAACTGGTGAACAACTACAATATCCTCTTTGAATCGGCCATAGAAAGTCGTTTGGGCTCTGAAAAGTTTATGGTGGATGGCAAACATACCGGAACCGGAGGAGGCAACCACATCACTTTGGGTGGGGTTAGTCCTGCCGATTCGCCTTTGTTGCGGAGACCGGACCTGCTGCGCAGTATGTTGGCCTTCTGGCAGCACCACCCCGGACTTTCTTATCTGTTTTCTACTGCGTTTATCGGGCCCTACCAGCCAGTCGCCAAGGGTTGATGAAGGCAGACAGGAAATGCTCTATGAACTGGAGATCGCTTTTTCACAAATCCCTGATCCTGGTGCAGGTGATGTTCCTTTCTATTTGGTGGACCGCTTGTTCAGAAACCTGCTTATCGATTTGACTGGAAATACACACCGTGCGGAATTTTGTATAGATAAATTGTATTCTCCCGACACATCAACTGGTAGGCTCGGTATTCTGGAATTGCGCGGCTTCGATATGCCACCCAATAAACAGATGTGCCTGGTGCAGATACTCCTGATACGCACGCTGGTGGCCTGGTTCTGGGAAAAACCCTATAACGGCAAACTCATCCGTTGGGGAACAGAATTGCATGATAAGTTTATGACCCACCATTTTGTGCGCGAAGATTTGAAAGATGTGGTGAGTCAGTTAAATGAAGCCGGGTATCCTTTTGATATCAACTGGCTGGAACCCTTTTTTGAATTCAGATTTCCGCATATTGGCAGGGTACAGTTTAAAGATGTTGAACTCAGCTTGCGCACGGCCATAGAACCCTGGAATGTACTCGGTGAAGAAATGTCGAGTTCCGGAACAGCCCGTTTTGTTGATTCTTCGGTAGAGCGTATCGAGATAAAAGCAACAGGTCTTACCGGAGAACGATATGCCGTGCTTTGCAACGGCATGCGGCTTCCCATGGCGAATACAGGTACCAAAGGTGAGTATGTTGCCTCAGTGAGATACCGTGCCTGGCAACCGCCTTCTGCGCTGCATCCCAATCTGGGTGTTGATACCCCGCTGGTCTTCGATATATTTGATCTTTGGGTAGGAAAATCTGTGGCTGGCTGCACCTACCATGTGTTCCACCCCGGTGGCAGGGCCTATGACACCTTCCCTGTGAACAGTTTTGAAGCTGAAGGCAGGCGCGTATCTCGTTTTTACAACGAAAACCATTACACAGGTGTTTATACGCCAAAAGAGGAAATGAGTACAGAAGTGAGGCGTTATATACTTGAAAATGAACAGGAAACGAACCAACGTGTTGTCATTGTGCCACAAATTTTTGAACCCGATCCTGAATATCCGCATACTTTTGACCTGCGGAAACACAAAACTAAAAATAAGCTTATTCCTCTATATGTAGAAAATCAGGTAGTTCATTGGCGGCGTCCACCAACATTTTATTCCAGCGTGTGGCTGTGTCTTTAAGTTCATTTTCCTGTTTTCTGAATTCCTGGATTTCAAATGTTCCATTGCGGTATAAGGCAAAATCGAGCGGAAAATCTACATCACTCGCATTTTTGAAGGTAGCGTCAAACGATAGGTAAGCTACTTTGATGGCGAGGTCAAAAGTAATTTCCTCATGTAGCAAGCGTCTTAGGATGGATTTTCCAAAACCGGTATTACCGATTACCGTATAAGGTGATTCATCAGAAGCCTCAACCCAGTTGCCTTCCGGGAAAATTAAAAAGATTGACGAGCGTTTGTCTTTGGAACATTGTCCGCCCGAAATAAATGCGCATCGAAAAATAAATTTGCTTTCCTGCAAGGTTTCCAGATCTTCATTGCGGGCTTGTTTTACTGCTTTCAATGCAGATTGGCAACTTTATACAGTTTATCCGCCGGTTGGTTAGGCAACTCATTTTCAAACAAATGCAATACCTTGTCACGAATGGATCGCAGTCCGGAGGACATGATAAAAAATGAGCTCTTGCCGTTTTGAAAGGTCTGGATTTTTTTTGAGGTAGAAACCCCTAAACCACTGCTAATGCGCGTATCTGAAAGGGCTACTACACCCGCTTTACTTTTTATTGCTACACAAAATGTCATACTTATTGATTGCTAACTGTTACTGAATGAATGCTCTTTTGCAGGCCTGTTGTTTCGAGTACACCGATGATCGGACTGCAATCCCTGTAATCGGTGCCATGCGCAATTTTAATATAATGATGGTCGGCAAGCAGGCAGTTGGTTGCATCAAACCCAATCGCAACCCAGCTCCGGGATATAGACCTCAGCCCAGGCATGCAACTGGCTGGCTCCTGTATATCCTGCTCCCTGATTCAAATAACCACTTACATACCTGGCAGGAATCCTGTTCAGCCTGCATACCGAAATGAAAAGATGCGCATAATCCTGGCAAACACCCTTTCTGATTTTCAGAATTTCTTCAATTGGTGTATTCACATCGGTGCTCTCGGGCGAATACTCCAGCAATTTAAAGATAAAGATATTTAATTTCGACAAATAATCGAACAATTGACAATCCTTTGAGTAGGCAGGGAAAGAATTAATTTCCGTCACTGGCAAAGTCGTAAGGCTTGTTGGGATTAGAAAGAGGTGATGTTCTATCTGAAAATCAAGTGAATGAAGGTACTCAAACTCATCATTTGGCAGCAAGGGACTTACTGTATAAGGGTTAATTTCAGTGTTTCTGAATAGGGTGTCGCAGACAACCTGAACCAAAACTCAGTAAACGGATTTCCAATATAATAACTGATGGTGTCAAAGCCAAAAATGTTTTTAGAAAAATGGGCTTCCCGGTTTTCAGAGCATTCAATTTTTAATTCGGTAACTTTCTGAAAGTCATCAGATTCGGGTATCACCAGCAACTGAAAATGCGCCTTCCTAACGGGAGCATCATACAGGTTGTCAATGAAATAGTTTAACCTGAATTCTTCCATCAGAAAGAAAAGTATTTCTTTTCGAGTTCGTCACCAATTTCCACCACCTTATTTTGCGTGCTGTTCAATAAGCTGTACACATCGTCTTTGTAATCATCAAAAGAAAGATACCTATATTGTTCAACAAGTTTTCCAATTTTAAAGCTGATTGCGTTTGAATCATGACTTTCATTCCGACTTATTTTATCTTCATATCTCCGCATTACCGTTTAAAAGAATAGCATATAGACCTGCGGCAATGTGGGTTTAGCATCAAAAACTTCGAGTACCTGTTTGCAATCTGGAATATTGCGGTAAAATTTTCTGTTCATGTCAAAAGCTTCCACACAGCGAAGCAGGGTTGTCCATTCATAACTCATTTCGTTTACCGGATGCCCTGTTCGTTCAATTTTGTACACATCGTGTAGTTTTGCATTGATGATCCTGATGATTTGAATGGCCCTTTCAATATACATGCCAATAAGGATGATCGCCCATTCTTCATCGTGCAGCAGGGTGCTGTATATCTTGCTGTTGACTATCGAGTTCTGGTCCAGAATCATTTGCGTGTAATCATAGAGCCCGGTGGTGAGATAGGTATCTACCGGATAGGTAGTCACCAGATGGTAATATTTATTGATGGCCTCCCACAGGTCTGTAGAGATTGCATTTCTGGCAGCTCTGGCATTTTCACGTGCAGAGGTGATGTTGCTGATGATTGAATTCGGGTTTTCTGTGTCAGATCCTACCCTAAAAAGAACCTCTTTTCAGTGGCGTCTTCCATATCAAAAATACCGGCCATATACAACATCGAATCCAGATAAAATTTTCTGTCGTATGTTTGTAAAATGGGTGCATCCAAAGATGAAAAATAGATCTTGTTTGTATACCTGCCCAAATGCTCGGCTCTTTCCAGATACCGCCCCATCCAGTATAAATTGTTCGCTACTCTTGATAACATAGTATGATTTTTTTTATGACCATAAAATTCCTTAATCCAGTACCCAGGTATCTTTGGAACCTCCGCCCTGTGATGAATTGACGATCAGATTTCCTTTTCTCAGCGCCACCCGTGTTAAGCCCCCTTTGAGGATGTATTCTGTATTTTTTCCCATCAGGCAGAAAGTGCGCAGGTCGATATGACGCGGTTCAAATGCTTTGGTATCATCAATGAAGGTGGCATGAACAGAAAGGCTCATAATGGGTTGTGCAATGTATTTACGCGGGTTGGCTTTGATCCTCACTTTTACCTCTTCAATTTCCTGTCTTGCTGATGTTGGTTCCTATGGTTATGCCATAACCCCTGATTCATCCACCGGTTTTACAACCAGCTTATCGATGTTTTCGACCACATATTTCATGTCGGATTCCTTTTCGCAGCGATAGGTATGTACATTGTTGAGGATGGGTTCTTCATTCAGGTAATATTTTATAATATCCGGCACATAATGGTACACCGCCTTGTCGTCGGCTACCCCGGTACCGGGTGCATTGGCCATAGTTACATTGCCGGCACGGTAGGCATTCATAATTCCCGGTATGCCCAGCATGGAATCTTTTCTAAAGCAATAGCGGGTCTATAAAATCATCGTCCACGCGGCGGTAGATCACATCTACTTTTTTGGGGCCGTAAATGGTCTTCATATATACTTTGTCCTTCTCTACAAAAAGGTCTCTTCCTTCCACCAGCGGAATACCCATTTTTTGGGCCAGGAATGAATGCTCAAAATAAGCAGAGTTGTACATGCCGGGGGTAACCACAACCACGGTTGGGTTCTCTGTATTACCCGGTTTTACTGTTTTAAGGATCTCGAGCAAATGCTCAGGATATTGGTACACGGTTTTTGTTTTTAATTTATCGAACAGATCGAACAGTGACTTTTTTAGGGCCATTCGGTTAGAAAGCACGTAACTTACGCCCGAAGGACAGCGAAGGTTATCTTCCAGTATATAATACTTGCCATCTGCATGTTTAATGAGGTCTGTTCCCGAAACATGGGTATAAATACCGCCTTCCGGGGTAAAATTGATCATTTCTTTCAAATAATTTTTTGATGAAAAAATCAGATCAGCAGGCACCACCTTGTCTTTTAGGATTTGTTTTTTGTGGTAGATGTCGTGCAGGAATAAATTGATGGCCTTATTGCGCTGGATTACACCCGTTTCCAAATGCATCCATTCCTTGTTGGGAATGATTCTGGGAAACAAGTCAAAAGGGAAGATCCTTTCGTCAGGTTTTTTATCGTCAGAATACACGGCAAAGGTAATGCCCTGATTAAAGAAGGCTGCTTTTACTTCGTTGTTGATTCGCTCATAATCCGCAAGGCTGAACTGATTAAACCGTTTCCACGATGCTACGGTAATGCGCTTTTGCCTCTTTGGAGCTCATTAAAAATTTCATCAAAATGTGCAGTCTCCGGTTTGTAGGCATCTAATATCCCGTTTGTATGTTGTTTCATAGCTTCGGTATTGGTCATTCTCAATATTTTCTGCAATATTGCGAAAAAAAATATAATTTTCTTAAATAATTACACACTAATTCCACTACAGCAATTAAAAAAAATATATCTATGTAACTACACCCTAAAAAAATAGGGGGTAAGCTTATAAATATTATAAAAATAAATAGTTTTAATAAATATTAACAGGGGGTTTGCTCTAAAATAATAGTAAAAAAATCAATTATTATTTATTATGAAAACGATAGGTCTGCAGCTCATCGCGAAGTACCAAAACGTAATGGCAAGGTAAAATCGACCTTATTTCTGATTTCCCAGCTCCCGCGCGATTGCATCGCGTGGTTTTAAGGATTTCCCAACTTCCGCGCGATTGTATCGCGTGGTTTTCAGCAATGTGTCCTAATTAACCATTATCACCTCGTCCAGCAATTCTTTTTCGACTTCCTGCTGTAAAAGTAATCTTCCGCCTAAAAATAAGGAATAGTATTTAATTGACCACGCGATACAATCGCGCGGTAGCGGGGGCTCGGGTACTCGGGGAAGGAAGCTAATTTGATTTGTTCAAATAAACTGGATTTTAAGTGATTGTCAATTAATCAGCAGCATTGCAGCAATTAGGGAAAGTTAGATGAGTGGTGCAATGACCTTTATTTTAGAGATCCCGTACCTGCGTGGTCAGGAGACCATCGCAGCAGCGGTGGTCTATATTTTACATTGTGGACACAGTGATGGCAGGCTTATTATTCTGTTCTACAAATTGAGCAATTCGATTCGCCAGTTAGCATACCATTTTTATCAAACTCATATTTACAACATTCGTTGAATTTTTTCTTTAAAATATCTTTTGCCCTTTTTATTCTTGCTTTTACGTTTTCAAGACTAATTTCTAATTCTTTTGCGACATCTTTTTGTTTTTTTCCTTTAATATAAATCTGTTCAATTACTTGTTTGTAAATCTGGGGCAAATCATTTATGAATTTATCAAAGCAACATATATGTTCATACTTTTGTAAAGGAATTTCTTTATTTGTGTACAAATATTCCACATAAAGAGATTCTTTTTTAAAGTGGTTAAATATTTCGTTACGGGCAATTTGAAAAATCCACGCCCTTGCTTTTTCTTCATTGTTGAGCCTGGATAAATTTTCATGAATTTTTAAGAATGTATTTTGGAAAATATCGTTTGTAACGTCTTTATTCTTTACTTTTTTGAGAATGAAGAAATATAATTCATCATTGAAAGTGTTCCATATTTTTTGAGTTTCCATATTCAAAAATAAATAAAGGTTAGTTTATAAACTAACCTTTATTAAATTTAACAACAAGTGCATTTATCACATTCGCATTTGGAACAGGTACAATTATTTTCTAAACAATTTCCGCAATTACATTTAGTACAATCGCAATTAGTACATTTACAATTATTCATAATATTTAAATTTTATGGTTCATTAAGTAGACTAATAACCATCCTAAAAGATACATTATATTTTGTTTTTTATATGACTGCCAACATAATTTGTTCGTTTGTTCGGACTTAAGTTTAATTCCGGCCATAAAAAACCCGTCAGGAAATTTCCTGACGGGTTTGAAATATATAGAGGCTCCTTTTGGAGGTAAATTTATTTTACTTCCTCAAAATCTACGTCCTGTACATCATCACTTCCTGATCCTGCATTGGCATGGGCTTCCTGTTGAGCACCTGCCGGTTCACCAGCCGGTTCCTGTTGTGTTTTGTACATTTCTTCCGAAGCCACTTTCCAGGCTGCATTGATCTTTTCCATAGCCTGATCAATTTGGGCTATGTCTTTTGATTCATGCGCTTTTTTCAATTCGGCCAAAGCAGTTTCTATCGGTTGCTTTTTATCCGCAGACGATTTGTCTCCGAATTCTTCCAACTGGCTCTCTGTCTGGAAGATCATAGAATCCGCGGCATTGATCTTTTCAGCGATTTCCCGCGCTTTTTTATCTGATTCCGCATTGGCTTCTGCATCGGCTTTCATCTTTTTGATATCGGCTTCAGAAAGTCCTGAAGAGGCTTCAATTCTTATGTTGTGCTCTTTGCCGGTGCCTTTGTCTTTGGCAGAAACATTTATGATTCCGTTTGCATCGATATCAAAAGTCACCTCGATTTGTGGTACGCCCCTTGGTGCCGGTGGTATTCCGTCAAGATGGAATCTTCCGATCGTCTTATTGTCTGCCGCCATGGCTCTTTCTCCCTGTAACACATGGATCTCAACCGATGGCTGGCTGTCTGCAGCAGTAGAGAACACCTGTGATTTTTTAGTAGGGATGGTTGTGTTGGACTCAATAAGTTTTGTAAATACATTACCCATGGTTTCAATACCAAGTGATAATGGTGTTACGTCTAACAACAGCACGTCTTTCACATCTCCTGTCAATACACCACCCTGAATAGCAGCTCCGATTGCCACAACCTCATCAGGATTCACTCCTTTGGAAGGTTTTTTACCGAAGAATTTTTCTACTTCTTCCTGAACTTTTGGCATGCGGGTAGAACCACCTACCAGAATGACTTCATCAATATCTGAAGTACTCAGTCCTGCATCTTTCAAAGCAGCACTTACCGGTGCCATAGACCTTTTCATCAGCGAATCTGATAATTTTTCAAATTGTGATCTGGTCAATGTTTTAACCAGGTGTTTTGGTCCGCTTGCGGTAGCAGTTACATAAGGCAAATTGATCTCTGTTTGTGTGGTAGATGACAATTCAATTTTTGCTTTTTCTGCAGCTTCCTTCAGTCTTTGCAGCGCCATAGGGTCTTTTCTAAGGTCGATGCCTTCTTCTTTGTTGAACTCCTCTGCCAGCCAGTCAATGATGGTCTGGTCAAAGTCATCACCTCCCAGGTGGGTATCACCGTTCGGTTGACAACACTTCAAAAACGCCGTCACCAATCTCGAGGATAGAAATATCAAAGGTACCTCCACCCAGGTCATACACGGCAATTTTCTTGTCGTGGCCTGTTTTGTCAAGGCCATAGGCCAGGGCAGCTGCGGTAGGCTCGTTGATAATCCTGCTCACTTTCAGGCCGGCAATTTCTCCGGCTTCTTTGGTGGCTTGTCTTTGGGAGTCATTAAAATAAGCAGGAACGGTAATTACCGCTTCTTTTACTTCATGGCCCAGATAATCCTCGGCAGTTTTTTTCATTTTCTGAAGGATCATGGCTGATATTTCCTGCGGGGTATATAGCCTGCCATCAATATCCACCCTTGGGGTATCATTGTCTCCCTTAACAACTTTATAGGGAACGCGTTCTGCTTCTTTTTTACATTCAGAATATTTGTTACCCATAAACCTTTTAATAGAATAGACGGTGTTTATTGGATTGGTTACTGCCTGACGTTTTGCAGGGTCACCAACTTTGCGTTCACCACCTTCTATAAAAGCTACGATAGAGGGCGTAGTTCTTTTTCCTTCGGCATTAGGAATTACTACCGGTTCATTACCTTCCATTACAGAAACACATGAGTTGGTTGTTCCTAAATCGATTCCAATTATTTTACTCATAATTATATATTTTTATTTTGGTTCAAATTTGTATTATGCTGCCATAAGGTCAATCTTTGTGCCAAGCCTAAAATTATTCAATATTGTCATAATTTGGTTTATTTTATGTCAGTGTGTCATATAAAAATTTATTATTTGTCTTTTTGAAGGGTTTGAGTGCATATTAATTGCCTCAATATTTTTTACGACGCCTGAATTTTCGGAACTTTGCTGAAATTTATTAGCCATGCTCGGATTAAAACATGAAACACCAGCCTCCTGGGCGCAAATTGCAGAAGAAAACCTGCAGCAACTGCTAACAGACCACGCTTTCGCGGAGCAAAAGGCCTCGGCTTCAGCCGTTTCACTGATTATCAACTATTCGGAAGAAACAGCATTGGTGAAAGAAATGACCGACATAGCTATTGAAGAAATGGAGCATTTTAAAATGGTGCATGAAATAATGATCAGCAGGGGTATGGTTTTAGGAATGGACCAAAACAGTGCCTATGCCCGCCATCTCATCCGGTTTTTTCCAAAAACAAAAGACCGCACAGAAAGTCTGGTGAACCGTTTGCTTATTTCTGCTGTGATTGAGGCCAGAAGCTGTGAAAGGTTTAAGGTGCTTTCAGAGAACCTGAAAGACTCTGAACTGGCGTCCTTTTTCAAAACACTTTTGGCTTCTGAAGCAGGTCACTACACAACTTTTCTGGGTTTTGCCAGGCAATACCAAAACAGGGAACTGGTAGATAAAAAATGGTCAGATTTTCTGGATTACGAAGCAGCCTATATGAAGGAACAGGGAAAACTTGCCCTGGTACACGGGTAGGAGCAAAGTGCTATGTTTGATTATTAATTGCAAAGACCTTCCCTTGTGCTGCCAGTTCCACAGAACCAAATACCTGGATGGCTTCTTTTAAGAATAACGCTTCATTTTTATACCGGCTGGAATAATGGCCAAGAATGAGTTTTTTTACCCCGGCTTCCTTTGCGATGGTCGCCGCTTCCAGTGCAGTGGAATGCCTCGTGAGTTTTGCCAGTGCTTTGTTGTCTTCTAAAAAAGTCGATTCATGGTACAACAGATCGACTTCTCTGATGATCGGAATAATTTTTTTATAATAGGCGGTATCACTGCAAAACGCGTATTGCAAGAATTTTTGGCGGATCAAAAGTCAGTTTGCTGTTAGGAATAATTTCACCTTCGGAGCCTGTAAAATCAAATCCTTTTTTGATTTTGTGGTAATCACATATTTCGATTTGCGGATGTTCTTTGATTGTTTTCATATTTAATTTCCGGTCTTTTGACTTTTCTTTAAACAGAAAACCATTGGTATAAATTCGGTGTTTTAGCGGAATCGTATGTACTTCTACTTTTTTATCTTCAAAGATCAGTTCACTATTTTTGCTTGTTAAAGGGTGAAAGATAATTGGGAAGGATACCCAGGATTTTGTTATGGAAAGTTGCATGTTGAATCAACTCTTCCAGTTCTTTTGGCGCAAAAATATCTAGATCTGTTTTGCCTGCTCAGCAATCCGAAGCTGGAGATCAGTCCGATGAGGCCATAGATGTGGTCGCCGTGTAAATGGGAAATAAAAATGTGTTTGATCTGAGAAAATTTGATTTTGTATTTCCTGAGCTGGGTTTGGGTGCCCTCTCCGCAATCGATCAAAAAACCCCCGGTCGTTAATTTCGAGATATTGTGCAGTAGGATTTGCAAAGCTCCTGGGTGTTGCCGAATGGCAACCTAAAATAGTGAGTTTTAAACTCATTTAACAACAATTCGTTTCGAGATAATTTTTGTTTTAGTTTTAAGGGAATAAATATAAATACCCGGTGCCAGGTCATTTCTATAGAAAGATATTGAATTGGCTCCTTTTCTCGTTTTTAATTTTTCTGAATGCATGGTATTCCCAAGCAGGTCTTTTACAAAAAATTCCAGTTCTATATCTTCCTCCGTATAAAACCGAATACGCGTAGACACACTAAATGGGTTGGGAGAAGCCACAATATCATGAATGCCGCTAACTGATGCCTCGAGGATCTCTTTATCCGACGCGTCATCATTCTGCGCATATGCGACATTTGACAGGCTTAGTAAAAAAATAAAAATACCGAGTAGTTTTTTTACCATAGATACGCTTTAGATTCCCAGATCTCTTTCAATTTCTTCCAGTTCAACAACATCTTCTGCTTCACGTAAGGTAGGTGTTATAAAAATAGTTTCCATTAACTCTTCATTCTCCTGCAGCTTGTAAACCACCACAAACGACCGCCCTTCTTTTTTATGCTTTTTAATTAGCGACGAAAATAATAAGATTTGTTCAATATCTATGCCTGGAATTTCAGAAAAATCAAGGATGATATTGTCTTTTTTAAAATTAGGGTAATTTTTATTAAATTGTTCGTATAGATCTGATTTTTTTTTTAAATCAGTACTTTTCGGTTTTACAATAGGTAAAGTAACCTTTCTTAACAATATGCATAAGCCTGCAATTTTACTATTCGTGTTTGATCTGCTCTGCAAGTAAATAGATGACGGCCATTCTGATTGCCACACCATTTTCTACCTGGTTCAGTATAATGGATTGTTTTGAATCTGCTGCATCGCTGGTCAGTTCTACGCCACGGTTGATTGGTCCGGGGTGCATAATCACTATGTCTTTAGAAAGAGAGTCCAGGATGTTTTTGTTAATTCCATAAAGCTGTACATACTCACGGACAGAAGGGAAGTATTTGATGTCCATTCTTTCGTGCTGTACCCTGAGCACATTGGCTACATCGCACCACTCCAGTGCTTTCATCAGGGATTTTTCATAGGTGACCCCCATGCTTGTGATATATTTGGGAATCAGTGTGGTTGGACCGCATAATTTCACTTCAGCACCTTGCAGCTTAAGGGCGTAGATATTTGAAAGTGCCACCCTGGAATGCAATATATCGCCAATAATCACTATTTTTTTACCCTCCACGCTTCCCAGTCTTTCACGGATAGAGTAGGAGTCGAGCAAGGCTTGGGTGGGATGCTCATGGGCTCCGTCACCGGCATTAATGATTGCTGCTTTGACGTGTTTTGATAGAAAATAAGCCGCTCCTTCATTGGGATGGCGCATCACAATCATATCTACTTTCATGGAAAGTATGTTGTTTGCAGTATCTATAAGTGTTTCCCCTTTTTTTACACTTGACTGTGCAGAAGAAAAATTGATCACATCGGCAGAAAGCCTCTTTTCAGCAAGTTCAAAGGATAGCCTCGTTCTTGTGCTGTTCTCAAAAAACATGTTGGCAATGGTGATATCTCTTAACGAAGGAACCTTTTTAATCGGCCGGTTGATTACAGATTTAAAATGATCTGCCGTTTTAAAAATAAGGTCGATATCATTTTTATTTATATACTTAATTCCTAACAGGTTACTGACGCTAAGGTTATTCATTTTAGTTTCTTATCTGCCTTTTTTATACTATAATTAACGAAATCAGGTTTGTAACTTCTCTTCAATATACACCGCATCAGTCTGGCCATTTTCTTTCCAGTCCACTTTTACCTGCTCAAAATTTATTACGTCCACCTGTCGGCCCCGGTAATCAGGTTGTATGGGCAGGTGCCTGCTAAACCGTCTGTCGATCAAAACGAGCAATTCAATTTTTTTCGGTCTGCCAAAGGCCTGAATTGCCGTTAGGGCAGCCCTGGTACTTCTGCCGGAATACAAAACATCGTCTACAAAAACTATTTTTTTATCTTCTACCAAAAAATCTATTTCAGTGCGGTTGGCCTCAATAGGTGTTCTCCTTCTGAAATCATCCCTGTAAAATGTGATGTCCAGCTTGCCATGAAGAATCTTTTTTATTTTGTATTCTTTTTCCAAAATACTTACTAACCTGTTGCACAGGAAAATACCTCTGGGCTGTAAACCGATTAGTATGGTCTCTTTGAAGTCGTGGTGGTTTTCGATAAGTTGACAGGCCAAACGGTGAAGGATAATTTCTATCTCTTTCTCATTAAGTAGTGTTTTTTTTGTCATCTCAAAAACAGTCGATAGGTGTAGACAAATTTACATTTTTTTAGTTCGAAATCATGGGACACAGAAAAAATTATTAAAAAATGATTTTTTAATAAAACTTTTGCATCAGTTTAATTAATTCAGCCTGATGAGGTGTTCATCCTGATAAATTCAATAATTTTGCTATTTTAATTCGGGCAACCTTAAAATAGACCATCGATGACAGGTTTTTTTGCAATTTTAGATGATATTTCCGTTCTGATGGATGACGTTGCCACAATGACAAAGCTGGCTACAAAGAAAACAGCCGGTGTTTTGGGTGATGATCTGGCAGTTGGCGCCGAAAAAGCTTCGAGCTTCAGGGCCTCAAGGGAATTGCCTGTTCTTTGGGCCGTCACAAAAGGATCCTTTTTGAATAAACTGATCATCTTGCCTTTCGCCTTTTTGCTTACGGCTTTTGCACCGCGGTTTATTGTGCCTATTTTGCTGATTGGGGGCGTTTATTTATGCTTTGAAGGTGCTGAAAAAATCATTCATTCTTTATTTCATAGGAAGCATAAAGAAGCCGGACCTGTGGAGTTTAAGTCTGAGGAAGCGTTGCTGTTGATAGAAAAGGCTAAAATTAAGTCTACAATCATCACAGACTTTATTCTGTCTCTTGAAATCATAATGATTGCCTTAGGAACAGTTCAGGGCGAACCGCTGATGAAACAAATCGTTGTTGTTTCCCTGGTTGCCATTGTTGCAACTATTGGTGTTTATGGACTTGTTGCGCTCATGGTGCGTATGGATGATACCGGATTCAAATTGGTCAGGATGGCCAGAGGCAAAAGTAAGTTTGTAAAATCATTATTCGTTTCAACGGCAAAAAGCCTGGTTTGGGCACTGCCCAAATTGATTCAGCTGCTTGCAGTTGTTGGAACCATTGCCATGTTGCTGGTAGGCGGGGGAATGTTTGTGCACAATGTTCCCAAAATACACGACTTTTTTCATGCCATGCCTTTGGTAGTTGCAGAATTAATTGTTGGACTTGTGATAGGTTTGCTTACCGTTTTATTGATTGAAGGATTTAAAAAAATTAAGGGTTTGTTCTATAAAAGAGTTAAAGCACATTAAGATATCCACCTTCAGGTTATTTTACTTGCTCACCGGAAAACCTAATCAATGATTAAAAGTAATGCTGTTATTTTTATAGAAACACAAAACTATAATTTGACCGATCACCCTTATTTCCAGTATTTTTTTAAAATGAGATTGCGAGCTGACTTATTCTATTTTAGTAAAAAATGAATAATGTTAATTAAATTGTTAAGAAAAAAGAAAGCATCTGATAAAACCCGGAATTTGTATTTGTATTTTCGTTTTAAAGAAATTGTTAATTTATGCAACAATTTTCAGACGATTTTGACGATATACCCTTATCGAAATTCGAACTCATGCTTAAAACAAACAGCGTTTATTTCTTTGACGCCAGTGAGTTTGAGGAAATCATCTTGCACTATATAGACAACGGAAAATTTTCTTTGGCCAACAAGGCAATTCAGTTGGGTTTGAAACAGCATCCAATGTCTGTTGATATCAAGCTGGTACATGTAGAGTTGCTCATTTTAGAGGAAAAGTTTGAAAATGCCGAAAAGCTTTTGAATGAATTGCAGGAAATTGATGCTACCAATGAGGAGGTGTATATCCAGAAGGCCACCATTTATTCTAAAAAGGGTTTGCATAAAAAAGCCATCGTTTATCTGCAGATAGCACTGGATTATACAGAAGACGAAAGTGAGATCTATTCACTTATTGGTATGGAATATCTTTTTCTTGATGAGTTCGATACGGCCAGGGAGAATTTCGCAAAATGCCTTGATGTTGAATACGACAATTATTCGTCTTTATATAATGTGATCTATTGCTATGATATGGCTGAACAGCATGCCGAAGCGATAACCTATTTGAAATCGTATATAGACAAAGATCCTTATAGCGAAGTTGCCTGGCATCAATTGGGCAGGCAGTATTATATTCTGGAGGAGTATTTGATGGCACTGGAAGCTTTTGAATATGCCATTTTAGTAGATGAGACCTTTATTGGTGCCCATCTCGAAAAAGCCAAAACACTGGAAGAACTGAACCGCTTTGAGGAGGCGATTTCCTATTACCAGGTAACGATGGAACTGGATACCCCAACTCCGTTTGCCTATTTGCGCATAGGCAAGTGTTATGAAAAACTGGGAAAACTAAGTGCCGCCCTTGAATACTATACAAAAACTGTTAATGAAGACCCCTTGCTCGATAAGGGTTGGTTGGCACTGACAGACATTTACCTGTCGCAGAACAAACTTGAAAAAGCCCTGCACAATATAAAAAAGGCAATTGGTATTGATGAGGATATACCTGATTACTGGAATAAATTGGGTGAGATCTATGTAAAACTGAACCAACTTGAAGCCGCTGCCGGATCGTTTCAAAAAAGCCTGAGCCTTCAATCAGACAGTGTAGAAGTGCATCTTGCCCTTGCGGATGTGCTGATTATTTCAAAAGATCCTCAGGAAACACTGCAGGTACTCAAAGAAGCACAACTCCTCTTTAATAATGATGCGGGAATTCTTTACAGACTGGCAGGAACCTACTTTCTGCTGAATAAACTAAACAAGAGCATGTCCTATCTCACAGAAGCACTAATTTTGAACTTCGAAGAACATGTCATACTGGAGGATCTTTACCCAATGCTCATGAAAGAGAAAGTTGTTACCGACCTTCTGGATCAGTACAGAAAATAATTCAATCCTTTCTTTCGCAGGCGAGCAGGGTGTTTTTGAGCAGCATGGCAATGGTCATAGGCCCAACACCGCCGGGAACGGGTGTAATAAATGCTGATTTTTCTTTAACAGAATCAAAATGCACATCACCCACCAGCCTGAAGCCACTTTTTTTAGATTCATCCTTGATTCTGGTAATTCCTACATCGATTATAGCCACTCCCTCTTTTACCATGTCACCGGTTAAAAATTCAGGAATACCGAGTGCTGCCACAATAATATCAGCGTTTTTTGTTATGGATTTCAAATCTTTGGTTCTGCTGTGTGTAATAGTTACCGTTGCGTCTCCCACCTTTCTTTTCTGGCTGAGTAAAATACTCATGGGCCTACCTACAATATTGCTTCTGCCTATGACTACTACGTTCCTGCCCGAGGTTTCAATCCTGTATCTTTCTAAAAGCTCGAGTATTCCAAACGGAGTGGCCGGCAAAAAAGTAGGCAATTCCAAACACATCTTCCCAACGTTTACGGGGTGAAATCCGTCTACATCCTTATTTGGATCTACGGCCATCAATACCTTGTGCTCATCAATATGCCCGGGCAAAGGCAGTTGCACGATGAAACCGTCGATATCATGATCATTATTCAGTTCAGCAATTTCATGCAAAAGCTGTTCCTCGCTTGTATTTTCCGGCAAGTCTCATCAGAGTGGAATTAAATCCCACCCTGCACAGGCTTTTACCTTACTTCCCACATAAGTCATGCTGGCTCCATCAGTACCTACCAGAACGGCAGCCAGGTGGGGTGTTTTTTATTATTCTCTTTCTGCGTTTTACTGCTGCTTCAATCTCAATTTTTATTTCTTCCGAGGTTTTGTTGCCATCAAGTAATACCATAATATAAATTATTTATGACTTATTTCATCCCCTTTAACATTTCCATCATTTTCTTAGCGCCGCCTCCCTGCATCATTTTCATCATTTTGCTCATTTGGGTAAACTGCTTTAACAACTGGTTCACTTCCTGCACCTCTGTGCCAGCACCTTTGGCGATTCTTTTTTTCTGGAACCGTCAATAATGGCGGGGTTGCTTCTTTCTTTTGGTGTCATAGAGAAAATGATCGATTCTATACCTTTAAAGGCGTCATCATCAATATCCACATCTTTCATCATTTTGCCTGCGCCAGGTATCATTCCAACCAGGTCTTTCATATTGCCCATTTTCTTGATCTGCTGAATTTGTTTCAGGAAATCATCGAGACCAAATTCATTTTTGGCAATCTTCTTCTGAATCTTTCTGGCTTCTTCCTCGTCATATTGTTCCTGCGCTCTTTCTACCAGAGAGATTACATCTCCCATGCCCAGGATCCTGTCTGCCATCCTTTCGGGATAAAAGATGTCGATGGCTTCCATTTTCTCGCCTGTACCAATAAACTTAATGGGTTTGTTAACTACAGATTTTATGGAAAGCGCGGCACCACCCCTGGTATCACCATCAAGTTTTGTAAGAATGACACCGTCAAAATTTAAAATATCATTGAAGGCCTTGGCCGTATTTACAGCATCCTGACCGGTCATGGAGTCTACAACAAAGAGCGTTTCCTGAGGCTGCACGGCCCTGTGGATGTTGGAAATCTCTTTCATCATATCTTCATCCACAGCCAGACGCCCTGCTGTATCAATGATCACTACATTTTTCCCATGGCTTTTCGCGTATTGAATCGCATTTTTAGCAATTTCAACAGGGTTCTTGTTTCCTTCTTCTGTATAGACCTCAACACCTACCTGTTCTCCGACAATCTTTAACTGGTTAATAGCCGCCGGACGGTAGACGTCGCAGGCAACAAGCAAGGGTTGCTTTGTTCTTTTGTTTTTTAGGTAAAGGGCGAGCTTACCGGAGAAAGTTGTTTTACCAGATCCCTGCAAACCGGACATTAAAATGACAGACGGATTTCCGGACAGGTTAATCCCCACAGCCTCGCCACCCATGAGCAGCGTTAATTCATCCTTGACGATCTTCACCATTAACTGCCCCGGATTTAGGGTAGTCAACACGTTCTGGCCCAAGGCTTTCTCCTTTACGGTACTGGTAAAATCCTTAGCAATTTTATAATTTACGTCGGCATCAAGCAATGCCCGTCTTACTTCTTTAAGCGTTTCCGCCACATTGATCTCTGTAATGCTTCCATGTCCCTTTAGTACATGAAGGGCTTTATCGAGTTTGTCACTTAAATTATTAAACATGCCAATAAATTATTTTAGGCTGCAAAGATAACAATTATGAAGAAGCTGATTTGCACCATCCGGCAAGTTTTTTGTATAAGGAAAATAACCGTCAGCGATTTATTTGCTCTTTTTAAAGGTAAGTGAGGTGCTGTTCACACAATACCTTTTTCCTGTAGTATCACGAGGGCCGTCATCAAAAATATGGCCCAGGTGCCCGTCGCACGAAGAACATAGGATTTCAGTTCTTAACATGCCCATCGTTCTGTCAACTTTATAAGTCACCGCCCCTTCCAGTGCATCATCAAAACTAGGCCAGCCGCAATGCGATTCAAATTTTGTATCAGAAGCAAAAAGTTGCGCATCACAGGCGCTGCAATGGTAGGTTCCTTTTTCAAAATGACCGGTATAACCATAATCACCTGGCCGGTCTGTACCTTTCTCTCTCAAAATATAGTACTGTTGCGGCGTAAGAACTTTTTTCCATTCTTCTTCCGTTTTTTTTACTTTTTTGTTGTTTGGTGTCATTTTGTTTTGGGCTACAATCGCTTGTATTGAGATTAAAAAAAATATCAAAAAAAATCCTGCAATGTTTTTCATTGTATAAAAGTAATGATTTTTTGAATTACTTCCGGATCCTTAAAGATCTTATGATGCCCCAAACCATTTGTAATCAGCAGGGATCCGTTTTTTAACTTTTGCCTTATGGCAAGAGCACTGCTCACGGGAACAAAAATATCTTTGCTGTCACTGAACCACAAGCACGGGAATATCAATTCGGGCAGCTGCTCTTTCAGCATCGAACTGATCCATTTGAACCTTCAGTAGCTTGCAGTAATGGGCTATGATCACGGGCACCACAGATTGGTTTACCTGAAATTTTTTCACAAATGCTGATATTACCTCAGATACTTTATTGTCTGCCCCTATAATTACGGCTTTCTTCAATTTGAGTTTTATGCCTATGGAATTGATTAGTGCCATCCCGCCCCAGGAATGACCGATAGCAAAATCAAAGGGACCGTACTTTTTATCGATTTCTTCAATAACCTGGATATACTCGAGCATATTGGTCTTTTTGCCCGTAGACAAACCATGGGCAGGGGCATCAACACTGATGACCATCATGCGGTTTTCCAGGATTTTATCTGCCAAATGGTAAAGCTGGCTGCCTCTTCCTGACCAGCCATGCAAAAGCAGTACTTTCGATTTCGAGTAACCATAACCTATACACGTGATTTCTTTTGTATGGAAGGCATCGAAATGACTTCCTTTTTGTGCGCTATTGCGAAAGGTTATTTCTCTTTCCAGGAACCTTAAATTTTGGAGGTGATTCGAATATATGGGCCAAGAACCGGCTGGGCCAGGTTATTTGAGACAAGTTGCAAGAACTCGGCTGGAAAAGATTAGCGGTGTTTGGAATTTCAAAAACATTGTTGGTCAGTTTGGACTTGTTCACTGGTTTCATTTTATCAATGGCTGGTATTTGTTGAAGGATTTTATTAACTTTTGTAAATGTATTTTAAAAAACAAAAAAATCATTACATTGCCCTTTAAATCTTTAGCCTTTGAAGCTGGATAAAGGAGAAAAAAAAACTAACCAATGCCTGGGCCTTTTATGATTGGGCAAACTCAGTATATTCCCTCGTCATTAGCACAGCGGTCTTTCCCATTGATTACCAGAGTGTAACTTACACGGAAAGCGGGCTTGTTCATTTTCTTGGCATGCAGATTGACAATAACGCACTTGTACACCTATGCCTTGTCCTTGTCCTTTTTGATTGTTGCCGGAATTTCACCGTTATTGTCTGGCATGGCAGATTACGTTGGCAATAAAAAGACCTACTTGAAATCATTCTGCTATCTGGGCGGCATTTCGGTCATGTTCCTTTCCTTATTTGAAGGATTGAGACACCTTATGGATAGGAATATTGTTCTTTATGCTCGGAAGCATTGGCTTTTGGGGGAGTTTGGTTTTTTATAATTCCTATTTGCCTGAAGTTGCCTACAAAGACCAGCAGAACGAAGTAAGTGCCAGGGATTTATCTTTGGTTATATCGGATCGGTTTTGTTGCTCATTTTTAACCTTTCCATGGTTCTGAAACCGGAATGGTATGGCATTACAAGTTCAACAGCCCCGGCGAGAATTTCTTTTATACTCGTGGGCATATGGTGGATGGGATTTGCACAGTACACATTTAAATATTTGCCCGACAGACACTATCAAAAAAAAGAAAACAATAGGCATTTGATCTTTAAAGGATACCTCGAGCTCAGGAAAGTACTGAAGGAATTGTACGATTTACCGGTGCTCTTAAATTTTCTGATTTCTTTCTTTTTGTATAGTATTGGGGTACAGACAGTCATTTTATTATCGGCCATTTATGGCAAATCAGAACTCAATTTGCCGACCAGCAGCCTTATTTTCACCATCATCATGATTCAGATCGTCGGCATTGCCGGTGCTTACTTTTTTGGAAAATTACCAAATAAAATAGGAAATATCAACGCTTTGAAAATAACAATAATTATATGGTGCGCAACCTGTATTGGAGCCTACCTGCTCGATAAAAATGACCCCAATGTAATGTATAAATTCTTTGGCCCTGGGGCGGCTATTGGCCTTGTACTAGGGGCAATACAGACCTTGTCCAGATCAACTTACTCCAAATTGTTACCCGAAACAAAAGACACCACAACCTATTTTAGTTTTTTCGATGTAACAGAGAAAATTGCGATCGTTTGGGGAACCTTTATTTTTGGTTTGGTGCTTTCCATAACCGAATCGATGAAGATGTCTATTTTATTGATTGCCGTTTTTTTTCTGGCCAGTTTCATCCTTTTGAGTTTTATCAGAAACGGGTCTGTGAAATAAAGGTATCTACCTCCTAATCCAAAATCTCGTGATGAAAATATAACATAAAAAAAATGGGAGCCGAGCTCCCATTTTTTTATTATCTATCTACCTTCGGTTACCACTTCTTGGTGGTGCACTCCTTGTCTGGCTTGGCCTAGCCGCAGGTCTTGAAGACGCTGTACTCGGCCTGTTGTAGGACGCAGTTGGTTTGCTTGGTTGGCTAGCGGGTCTGGAGGCAGTTGAACTTGGTCTGGACGCTTGCTGGGTTGTCGGTCTGGAAGCCGGTTTGGCCGAAGGCTGTGTTGTCGGTCTTGAAGCAGGCTTGGCTGAAGGCTGTGTTGTTGGCCTTGTAGCCGGCTTAGATTCAGGCAGCGTACTCGGTCTTGTGCTTGGCTTCGTTGTGGGTCTTGAAACAGATTGGTTTCCTGTTGAAGGTCTGCTCTCAGGCTTAGTAACCGGGCGTCCTGAAGTTTTGTAATCTTTTTGTCTGTCAGATACCGCTCTGTCCAAATCAGCTTTGTTGTTAATTCCTGATTTCTTTGCAGTTTCCCTTCTTCTATTTGATAGTTCATTTTTATTAGCCAATTCCGGGGTTTCTTTTGTTAAAGGTCTTGTCCGGATGGTTATTAAAATAAGAATTGTTATTGCTGTTGATATTGATATTGTTGTTGTTTATACGAATATCATTATGGGTATAACGGTTGTTCACGTTGACATGCACATGCACATTGTTATGGTACGCATATGGTGGATAAGGTCTCCATGGATTCCAATAAGGTGGATGATACCCCCAGTACCATGGCGAATAATAAGGCCTGTATGTAGCCATCCAGAAGAATTGAAAAAAAGACAGGTACTATAGGGTAATAAGGAGTAATACAATAGTTAGGACCATACATATTTACATTACCCACAACTTGTACTTCTGTTTTTTTGCTCTTATCTTTTACTACATCGATCGTTGCTACTTCCTGATATTGATCTTTACCTAACACGGACTCAATAGACAAGGTATGCGTATTTCCGCTTCCTGTTTCCACCACGCGGAGGTAATCAACTTCGCCGTCATTATTAAGATCCAGGTTGTTGATTTGTATTTTGGGATCGTTCAGGCGGCGCTCGAAGTCTTCCACATCATCGGATTCGCCGAATACTGAAGCAACAGCCTCGAGATCCAGGTTGTCGCTGATATCAGCACTTTTGGCATCAATGGTTGTTCTGTCCTGTGAGTAAACCTGATTTAAAAAAACCAAGCACGATAAAAAAAGAATGTTTCGGGTTAGTGACATAAAAAATAATTTTATTGGTAAATAATAATAAGCTGGTTATCATAAACAATGCCAAATATAATTATTATAAGAAAATATAATATTAAATTATTTACATTTAATTGTTTTATTTGCATGGGAAACAGTGACCGTCATAAGCTTCTTATAAATTTCTTTCTGGTTGTATACAGTATTAATTTAGAAGATTAAAAGTTCATGCCAGTGCATTATTTAAAGGCTAACTTATTGAAACTACAAGTATATACTTCAGAGTTTAAATATAATCTGCGTTTGGCTTATCCGGTTATGATAGGCCAGTTAGGCCACGTTTTGGTTGGTTTTGCTGACAATGTTATGGTGGGCAGGCTGGGCGCGGCTCCCTTGGCGGCAGTTTCTCTGGGAAATAGCTTTGTTTTCGTGGCATTTGCTATTGGAATTGGTTTTTCCTTTGCGATAACTCCCTTAATTGCTGAAGCTGACAGCAAGGGAAAGAAATTTTAGGCAAACTCTATTTCCAGCACGGACTTTTCCTTTGCCTTTTGCTTGGTATAGCCATGTTTTTGATGCTCATTTTGGCCGCACCTTTGATGCGTTATATGGACCAGCCTCCGGAAGTGGTTGCTTTGGCCCTGCCTTACTTATATATTGTTGCATTTTCCATGATTCCCCTGATGCTCTTTCAGGCTTTAAAGCAGTTTGCCGATGGGCACTCAGCGACCAAACTTGGAATGCATGCCACCATTGTTGCTAATGTTGTGAATGTTGTGCTGAATTTTATACTAATTTACGGCTTTTGGATTTTTCCGAGGCTGGAAGTAGAAGGAGCGGCACTGGGAACCTTGTTTTCACGGTTTGCCATGCTGGCCTTTATGATCTATATCCTTCAAACAAGAGAAAAATTTAAACCATACTTCAATAAACTCAGACTAATGAAGGTGCGCAAAGCAGTTATAGCAAAGATCCTGAACCTGGGATTTCCAACAGCGATGCAAATGCTTTTTGAGATTGGTATTTTTACTGCCGCCATCTGGCTGGCCGGAACATTGGGAACGGTCGATCAGGCAGCCAACCAAATTGCAATTAATCTGGCATCCATGACCTTTATGATTGCAGTTGGCTTGGGTGTAACAGCCACAATAAGGGTTGGCAATCAAAAAGGACTAAAAGACTTTGTAAACCTCAGGCGGATCAGTTTTTCTGTTTTTTTACAAATTTTCCTTATTGAATTTGTCTTTGCGATTTTGTTCTTTATTTTTAAAGACCTTTTGCCAGTAATCTATATTGATGATATGGCTGTAATAAAAGCAGCGGCCCCATTGCTGCTGATTGCCGGGTTGTTTCAGTTATCCGACGGCATACAGGTAGTGGTTCTTTCTGCCCTGCGCGGCCTGCAAGATGTGAGGATACCTACCTATATTACTTTTATAGCATACTGGATCATCGGATTTCCTAGTATCCTATATTTTGGGAAAATGGCTGAATTTTGGTTCAGTTGGGATATGGATAGGATTATTGGCCGGGCTAACAGCCTCTGCCGTACTCTTATTCATGCGATTTAACCATTTGAGCAAAAAACTTATATTGGAAAACCGGTAAGGAGCTATGGGGATTATCTTAAACCAGACATACAAGAACACGTTAATAATCTTTTTAGGTTTTTTTATAGGAGGTATTAATGTACTCTTTTTATTCACCCATTTTTTAGATGATGATTACTATGGTCTGGTAACTTTTTTATTATCTACATCAAATATCTTAATGCCCCTGATGGTGCTGGGCATGCAAAATACCATTGTGAAGTATTATTTTTATTATCAGGATGCTACCGGAAGAGACAATTTTTTAATCACTGCGCTGATTTTGCCGCTTACCATAATTATTCCACTGGGTATTATCGGTGCCTTCGCCTATAATACAATAGCAGAGATGATCTCCCGTGAAAATCCTATCATCAGGGATTATACCTATCTGATCTTTTTACTGGCAATTTTTATGGGTTATTTCGAGGTATTTAATGCCTGGTGTAGGGTCCAAATGAAATCTGTTTTTGGAAGTTTTATACAAGAAGTCTTTGCCCGGGCTGCGATCATGATCCTGCTCTTTCTTGTTTATTTCAAGGTACTAAATGAAGAACAATTTGTATATGCCGTGGTAATTGTATATTTTATCAGGGTTCTGATCATTGCGATTTATGCCTTTACATTGTATTTTCCGAAAAACAGGGCTTTCAAACTGCCGGCAAATATGAAAGAACTGCTGTCTTTTTCTTTTTATATGATTTTGGCCGGATCGGCCGGTACTATTTTGCTGGAGATCGATAAATTTATGATCCCGCAAATGGAAAAGATTGCAGAAGTAGCTTATTATGCTGTTGGAGTTTATATCGCTTCGGTGGTGGGAATACCAACCAGGGCCATGCAACAAATAATTAATCCGATCACGGCCAGAGATATTCAAAGCAACAATTTTGGTGAAGTTTCGAAGATGTATACGAAGAGTTCTGCCTCACTTCTGATAGCGGGCGGACTCTTATTTTTACTGATCAATTGTAATATTACTGACCTCTATGCCCTGATCAACAAACCTGAGTACAATGCGGGTATTACAGTGGTTATACTGGTTTCGGTTTCAGAGCTGATAAAACTTGCCCTTGGCACGAATGCTGCGATTTTGAGCAATTCCAAATATTACAGGAGTTTTTTTTATTACTCCATCGCCATGTCTGTGAGCGTCATCCTGCTCAACAGGTATTTGATCGAACTGATGGGAATAAACGGAGCAGCATTATCCACACTTCTCGTTATCCTGGTCTTTAGTATATGTGAGGATTATGTATGTCCAAAAAAAAATGGAGATGCAGCCTTTTACAAGCAAAACATGGGTGCTACTTGGCATCATTACTGTTTTATTTCTGGTTTTTTCTTTGGTGAACATCACAGACAAACCTGTGATCAACATATTTATTAAAACATTAATAATAAGTATTTTATATTTGTACCTTGTTTTTAAGTTTCGGATTTTAGAGGATTTCCGAAAAATAGTGTTACAATTTATCAAAAAATAGAATTTGAATTATTTCACACATATATTGCTGGGTTATGCGATGGCATTTGTTGGGGTACTTCCTCCGGGTATGCTGAATATGACAGCCATGAAAACCGCAATTTCTGTAAATAAAAGGGCTGGTTTGATGTATGCATTGGGTGCGGCACTTATGGTAGTACCTCAATCTTTTATAGCCCTTTATTTTGCCCGATTTTTTTCAAGACATCCTGAGATCATAGAAAACTTATCCATTGCAGGAGTGGTCAGTTTTGTTTGGTCTGGGTATCTTTTTTCTCTTGCAGGCTGGACGAAAAACCACGCGGGAAAGCAAGATAAGAAGGGGTAATTATTTGTTGATCGGTATTTTTATGTCTTCTCTAAACATGCTGGCAATACCATATTACCTTGTATACAGTGCAGTACTGGAAACAAAAGGTTTACTTTTGCTTGAGAAATGGCATATTGTGTTTTTTGTAGTTGGAGCCTTTCTCGGCGCATTCTCAATTTTTGTGTTATATGTGCTTTTATCAGGGGTATTGATGAGCAGGGTGCGGTTTATTGCTAAGAATATTAATTATATCCTTGGTTTTTTATTTCTGACTTTGGGAATTTTACTTTTAATTGATTTACTTAATAAATAATTTTATACTTTCATCATAACAAAAAATTCAGACATTGATCTCAGCGATAATACAAAATCTTGAAAGGGGAAAAAAGTTAGTGTGGAATATAGAACAACACCAGTACACTGATAACGGAGTGGCACCCTATTATTCCAGTATAGGAATTCATATGCGCCATGTATTGGATATTTTTGACTGCATTTTTGACGGACTTCCTGCAAAAAGCATAGACCTGACTCAGCGCAGGCGAAATGAAGTGATAGAGCAGGAAAGGCTGTTGGGGCTGAGATATTTTGAGCTGATCATAGGCAAGCTGCAGGAGCTGGATTCTGAGAATCTGGATATTGACATTGAAGTGAGCGATGACCTTGGCAAGGGTAAGGTGAAAGCAAAATACACACTTGCTGCTGTTCTGATTCAGGCGCATAGCCATGCCATACATCATTTTGCAAGTATCGGGTATATCATACATCAGTTGGGAATTTCTTTACCTGATGAAGATTTTGGTTATAACCCAACCACACCCAAAACGATAAAATATTAAAGGTCTAAATTCAGGTTGTTGGCCCTTATTAATTTTCTGGAATAATTTCTTAGCCAATACAAATTTTTCAGATATTCTTTTACACCAGGAATTGTGACAGAGGTTTGTGCTCTGTTGATGTGCGCGATTTTATCGATTATTTCCCAATGCGCTTTTATTGTATCAATACATTTAAAATAACCGGCATCCGGATGCTTTGGGTCGTATATGTGTGTAGGTTCAGAAATAATGCCGTTAATTTCGAGTACCTTAAAATTTTTTCCCGCCCTGCAATTCTGCAAAAGAGTTGTACTTTAAATCCATTCTACCATAATACCACCCGCTTGTTTGATGGCTTAGTTTATCAAATACCCTGGTGAGTGCCTCATCGATAAGGTGGTTGCCATTGATAAATTGGGTTCCCTTGGAATGGTTCCCAATAAAGGAAAGTGGGATTACTTCGTCTTTGCCATAAATGTGATCCAGTTTTTGATGGTGGATATTTTTAAGCAGATCAAAGTAAAGATAAGCACGCTGGTCATTCACTATCAACTGTTCCAGGGTGCTGCGTCCATCACCCGTGATGGTCGGATATTTTTTAAGGGTTAAAGAAGTGATTTTACCGTGTTTCTGATTGGGTAACCTATGGTAAAAAACGCCCATTTCATTCGGATAATCAACAAATTCCTGAACAATCAGGGGATGGTCAAAGTTGTTAATATACGCTTTCAGAAGTTTTTCGTTGTCGATCTTTTTTACCATATATCCTCTGAAACCAACATCCGGTTTAAGGATTAAGGGAAAGTTTATTTCACTTTGACTGATCTGATCCAGCACCGAGTTTGCGGAAGTCCCTGCCTGAACATAGATACTCAATGGGCGGTAATGCTCAGGCAAGAGCATGAGGGTCTCATATTTCGACTCGGTACCGTTCCCTGCCATTTTTATTCCCGGATTTGCAGCAGAAAAATAGGTCAGGCTCTTCGCTTGCCAGGTTTTATAGAGAAAATAGGGTAGCAGTGGGGCATAATACATGAAACTCGGCCAATGTTCCCATTCAGTGCTCTTAACAAACCACGATTTAAACTTCATTTGAAAACAACGATTTTAAGATCAGCCTTATACCTTGTGTAACCAAAAGGATCGTAAATATTGCCAGCAATACACCAAGGGCGAGCAACAGAAATGAGCCCCCCTTGTTGAGCAGTTTAAAACCCATGGTGATCAACACAGGCGACAGAAAGAGCAGGGGTAGCGATAAGGCCATAAATTTCAGGCCCTTCCTTAATACCGGCTTCGATTTTAAACGATTTTCTTCTGACATAAAATTTGCGGATTAAAAGTCTAAGGTAGTTAAATTTCATAAAAACGCATAAAAAAAGCCCCAATAGCTGTTTAACGCATATTGGAGCTTTGCTGATTTAGGCTGTTTAAGCCAGCGCTTTGTCCAGATTTTCTTTGAGAGCCGCCAAAAATTCCGGCGTATTCAGGTAGTTCTCAGGACTTAGCTTATCTCCGTAAACCAAAAGAGCCAGGTCTTTTGTCATTTTGCCGCTTTCAACGGTATCAATACAGACTTTTTCGAGGGTCTGGGAAAAATTGATCAGGGCCTGGTTGTTATCCAGTTTGCCCCTGTGCTCCAAACCACGGGTCCAGGCAAAAATAGAAGCGATCGGATTGGTGGAGGTCTTTTTTCCTTGCTGGTGCTGGCGGTAGTGTCTGGTTACGGTTCCGTGGGCAGCTTCAGCTTCTACAGTTTTTCCATCAGGAGTAACCAATACTGAGGTCATCAAACCAAGAGAACCAAAACCCTGGGCAACCGTATCAGACTGCACGTCGCCGTCATAATTTTTACAAGCCCATACAAAACCACCTTCCCATTTCATCACTGAAGCAACCATGTCGTCAATGAGTCTGTGCTCGTAGGTGATACCGGCTTTTTCAAATTTTTCTTTGAATTCATTTTGATAGACTTCTTCAAAAATATCCTTGAACCTGCCGTCGTAAGCCTTGAGTATGGTATTTTTTGTGCTCATATAAAGGGGCCATCCTTTGGTCAGCGCCTGATTAAAGCTTGAGCGAGCAAAACCATAAATAGAAGAGTCGATATTGTACATCGCAAGCGCAACCCCGTCTTCCTGAAAATTATATACCTCAAAAGACTGGATACCTTCCCCGTTCTCAGGTGTAAAAGTGATAGTCAGTTTGCCTTTTCCTTTGGTTACAAAATCGGTTGCTTTGTACTGGTCACCAAAAGCATGCCTGCCGATGCAGATAGGCTTCGTCCATCCCTGGACATATCTTGGAACATTTTTCATGATGATGGTTTCCCTAAAATTGTACCCCCAACAATATTCCTGATTGTTCCATTGGGTGATTTCCACATTTTTTTTAATCCGAATTCTTTTACACGGGCCTCATCAGGGGGTAATTGTGGCACATTTGATCCCCACATGGTATTTTTTGATCGCTTCGGCGGCATCAATGGTTACCTGGTCATTTGTTTCGTCTCGGTATTCAATACCAAGGTCATAATATTTAATATCAATGTCCAGGTAGGGAAGAATTAGTTGTTCTTTTATAAATTTCCAGATAATCCGGGTCATTTCATCCCCATCGAGCTCAACAACAGGATTGGCAACTTTTATTTTGTTCATTATTTCATATTTTAATTAATGGACACAAATATAGGTAACTATTAAAATATTTTCCAAGATAAATGCTATTTTATATACATTTTGAAAGTAAATAAGGGCTCAAATAACAAACAATAAAGCCATACCGTCAGGCATGGCTTTAAGGAAAAAACTTACAAAATTTTACTTTTGCGGTACTTTAACTTTTTGAGCAATTGCGCTCTAGAAAGATTCATTTATTTTATAGATCCCTTTTATGCGCTAAACATCTCGAAAGAAAAACATAAAAACCTTTCTAAAATTGGTTCTCTTATTACCGGGTCATCGATTTCATAACAATAACCAAGGGGGTAATTCAATTGCTTGTAAAGAACTGAACCAAATATAGTCTTTGAGAAAAATATACCGGAGGTAACAATACTTATATTTTCAAACAACTTATAAACAAGACTTGTGAACAAATGTTTATAACTTACTGAATATGAGGCAAAACAAAAGCCATAAAAAGAACGAATTCTCCTTATGGCTGTTTGCTGAAACGATTCCGAATAAATGAGCTGGTTGCCCGATTTACCCTAAATCCATTTCCTTTTGCTCTTTCATTAGTCTTAAAAAATATCCCTACCTTTTACAGCAGCGTTATTTTTTAATTTTGTGAAGAACATTTGGCTTTGGAATTACTTATTAACTAAACTATTCATGCTAAATACTCAGTATAAAAAAAACTTCCAAAACCGATAGGATTTTTCACCCCATCCAACCGTCCGATCTTTTTTTGTTCCCAAATGTCAATCGAAACTGACAATCAGGAATAGAAACTAAAATCTCTCGCGATTGTTTACCAAATATACAACAGGAAAATGCTTTTGGAGAAAACCTACAATTCTGATACTAACAAATTTTCAACACCAATTATTAACAATTGTTAATAAAAAAAGACCATGAAATTATCATAGCCTTTTTTTATGTTTTGAAAGCGCTTATCAGGCCCTTTTTTCTTTAATCTGTGATTTTTTACCGGTGAGTTCTCTGTAATAGAAAATTCTTGCTCTTCGGACTTTTACCTCTTTTGTTTATTTCAACTTTTTTTAATGGCTGGCAGGTTTATGGGAAGATTCGTTCTAATCACATACTCTACCTGACATTTTTCTGATCGTGAAAGTTTTAGACGCTGCCGGTTCCGCTTTTTTGAATAACAACTCCTTTAAAGAACTGTGTACGTGTTTTTTTTCCTTCAGTGATCTCGTAATAGACAGTAATCGTATCACCGGCAGAAAATTCAGGAAACTCATTTTTGTTTACAAATTCTTCCTGAACAAATTTTACTAAATTTTCCATTTCTATTTTTTAAGTGCTCAATTCAAAACCAACATACACGATTTTCGCCAGAGGTTAATTTAGAGGTTGCAAATTTAATAAATAATTTTAGATATGAATAAGGATAAATAAAAAAATAAGTCAATCCCAAACTATAAAATTACTTAAAAACGCAGATTGGCATAAAGGCCCACTGTATCATCGATTAAAGATGGACAAATCGCTGTCTTTATGCCTTCTTTTTTAAAGGGTTGCCAGTTTTTCAGAGGTTCAAAATGGTATACCAGTTGTGTGCTGAGCATCCCTATTCCTGCTCCTGCCAAAACATCTGACACCCAATGCTCATTGTTCATAACACGAAGCACACCTGTGGCGGTAGCGAAAACGTAGCCGCTATAAGCCAAGAGGGTATTGGAATCTTTAAATTGCCAGATGAAGGGCAGTGGCCATAACAAAGGCTCTGGATGTATGGCCCAAGGAAAACTATAAGGATCACCGTTGGGTCTGTCTTCATCGGAAATTTTTTGATGCCCAGCGTGACCAGGTTATTAACGAGAAGTGCGATTCCCAGATATTTGGTCTGTGTGAAGGCATCATTCCGGGCAGGCACGTGCAGCAGGTCAGCACTGTACATTGTAAGGGCGGAACATATGGAAGGAATTTGTGCAGCCCGGTATGGAAATCGTCAAGCCCGTCTTGTATATCCTTCTGTAAGCTTTCTTTTCCAAGACTGCCTTCAGAGTAATTTACGAAAATGCCGTGCCAATCAGGGCCAGCGGCACAAGGGAATTTTTTAAAAGCTGCTGGTTTTTGGCTTTGCTGAAGCTCGCGGTTTTAACTGTATCTATCTGCGAAAAAGCAGGCCAGAAACAAAACAGAAAAAATAGGAATAACAAACTTTTCGGCGACATGTATTTCTGGAGTTTATGAAAGTAGGTCCGGCCTTATTTCCTGAGTTCGCTTTAACGACTGCTCATGCCTCCATTCATCAATTTTTGAAAAGTCGCCGGTCAATAATATTTCGGGTACTTTCATTCCCTTGTAATCGGCCGGCCTTGTATAAACAGGAGGAGACAAGCAGGTTGTCCTAAAAAGAGTCCGTAAGGGCAGAGGTTTCATCACCCAGCACGCCGGGAATCAACCTGATGATCGTATCGCATAAGACTGCTGCAGCAAGCTCACCTCCTGAAAGCACATAATCTCCGATAGAAATTTCTTTCGTAATATACGCATCCCGGATCCTTTGATCTACTCCTTTGTAATGACCGGTAAGTATCAGCAGATTTTCTGCAGTAGACAATTGATTTGCACACTTCTGGTCCAGCCTTTTGGCATCCGGAGTCATATAAATTACCTCATCGTATTTTCTTTCTGCCAATAATTTTGAAAGACACTTGTCTATGGGTTCTATCATAAGTACCATACCCGCACCGCCGCCAAACTGGTAATCATCAATCTTGCCATAACGGTTCAAAGCGTAATCACGGAGGTTGTGAAAATGAACTTCAACGAGCTGTTTGTCAAGGGCCCTTTTAATGATTGAATGCTCAAAGGGACTTTTCATAAGCTCTGGTGAGACAGTAAGTATATCTATTCGCATGATGCAAAAGTAACCAATATTCGGAATTACTGCGAAAATGAAGCCTTAATCATTCTGTCTTTACCAAGAAAATCTTTTTTAAGTTCCGCGTTTCCAAATCCGGTTCGCAATAGTAATTCCAACAATTTCTTTGCCTCTGGCTTCGTTGATCTCAAAGAAAAGGGTTCCATTGCGACTTAGACTTTTTTTGGCCAGTGCTGTAATGGATCGGTAATAAATAAGGGGATCACTTTCAAAGACAAACAAGGCAGCATGTGGCTCATACTCGAGCACATTTTTGTGCATCAGCTCTTTTTCTGATGCCAGCACATAGGGAGGATTTGAGACAATGAAATCAAATTGTGAGGACAGTTCCGACATTTTCAAAATATCAGCCTGAAAGAAATTTATATCCACCAGGTTTAGGGTAGCATTTTTTTTGGCCGTGTTAAGGGCTTCCGCCGATATATCCATGGCAGAAACTGAGGCATTTGGAAGGTTTTTAGCCAAGGCAACAGCTATACATCCGCTTCCTGTTCCAATATCCAGAATTTTTGGGTTTTTCAATTTCTTTGGCTGACAGAAGTACCCAGTCCACAAGCCCTTCTGTTTCCGGTCTTGGAATCAGAACATGGCTATTAACATTGAAATTCAATCCAAAAAACGAAGTATTTCCGAGGATGTATTGCAAAGGAACCGATTTCTTCAACTGCTCAATGGCCTTCAGAAATTTGCCTTCCGTTTCAGCCGATACCTGCGTGTCTTTTTGGAATGAGATCCTCATCTTTTGAGTTGCAAGTAATCTTCCGCCAAAACATGAAAATAATGCAGCGCCTCTTGTTCAGGGTATAATAAAACGAGTTCTGATAAAAACTTTTTTTGCAGGTTCCTGAGGGTCATAGACTGTTTGGATTGATTTGCGGGGAGGTCTCAGTTCCTGGCTCATCAAGCTTTTTGAGCATCCAGACATTGCATGAATAGTGGCAGGTATTTCCAAGAGGATGATTTATGTTCTCAAAACCATTTTTTTGATATAACCGGATGGCCGATTCCATTTTTGGGAACGTTTCCAGGTAACAGTGGCTGAAACCATGTGATGAAAGCAAAATGCAAACAATTCAAAAATTAAGTGATTTACCTATCTTTTTATTTCTGGCTTCCGGTAAAATGTACATCTTTTGCAATTCACAGACCTTCGGGTCGCCGTCTTTTAATTGTTTGATTCCTGCCCCTCCAACAACCCTATTGTTTAGAAGCGCCACAAAATAAATCGAATTTGAATCTCTGTAAGCCTCGAACATAGCATCGGTTTCCGGATCCATATAGGCTGTTCCCTCAAGGGCTGCGTTGAATTCTTCCAGTGTAGATTTTATAACCTTAGAAATAAATGGGTTATCCCCGTTTTTTATTGGGCCTTATATTAATGGTTTCATTCATATATTTGTTCCGGCATTTACATTGTTCTCAAAATTAACAATTAGAAACAAGTTCAGTTAAACCTTTTAATATTTTTTATTGGACAGGCACGAATTTTTTATATGAAGAGATGCATACAGCTGGCGCTGAATGGCTTGGGTACGACATATCCAAAAATCCTTTGGTGGGAGCTGTAATTGTTCATGAGGACAAAATTATAGGCGAAGGCTGGCATAAAAAGGCAGGTGAAGCCCATGCAGAAGTGCTTGCGATCAATGCTGTAAAAGAGGAACAACTTGCTCAGCAAAGCTACCTGTATGTAAACCTTGAACCCTGTTCGCATCATGGAAAAACACCCCCTGCGCCGATCTGATCATAGAAAAAGGTATAAAAAAGGTGGTAATAGGGTCGAGAGATTATCATAGCAAAGTGAACGGACAGGGCATTAGGCGTTTGCGTGATGCAGGCTGTGAGGTTCTCACCGATATTTTGGAAGAAGAATGCCTGAAGTTAAACAAACGATTTTTTACTTTTCATATTAGAAACCGGCCCTATATCATTTTAAAATGGGCCCAAACAGCCAATGGGTTTATTTCACCTGCCATTTTTGACAGAGAACCAGGTACATCTCCTGAGGATAAAATGCCTTACTGGATCTCAAATTCCAATTCTTTTGCAGTATGCGCATCAGTTGAGGACACATGAACAAAGCATTCTGGTAGGAACAAATACTGCTGAGGCTGATAATCCCTCGCTTACTGCGCGTAAGTATTTTGGAAAAAATCCTTTGAGGCTGGTAATCGATAAGGACTTAAAACTGAACAGGAATAATAAACTATTCGATGGACAGTCAGGCACAGTTATTTTTTATGACCGAAAACAGAAAGTCGGGGATGGGGTAAAAAATGTTGTATACCGAGGTTTGGATTTTGATAAAGACATTACAAACCAGATATGTGATGTTTTTATATGAGGAGAATTATTCAGTCATTAATTGTTGAAGGCGGCACATATACCCTGCAAAAATTTATCGATAAAAACCTCTGGGATGAAGCCGTTATAATCACAGGAACAGAATCTTTCAAAAGAGGTATAAAGGCGCCATGCGCAGGAGGCAAGCTGATAAAGCGTTTTGCACTCGGCGATGACCTTGTGACGATATTTGAAAACGAAAATGCACTTTCCAAAGTCAAATGATGTGTTTTGAAAGGCTCTGAATTAAACGATACCTATAAAACTTTGTCCGCTCCAACGGATGAAGTTATCTATAAAGAAAAGGGGAGCAAATTTATAGGCTTACGCTTTTCCTGTATATACTGAAGTGGAAATTGCGGGAATCATCCATAAGATAAAGAAAGAACACCATAAAGCAAATCATTGCTGTTATGCATACAGAAAATAGGGGCAGAGTATGAACAACACAGGGTAAATGACGACGGAGAACCAAGCCATAGCGCAGGAATGCCGATTTTTGGACAAATTCAATCTTTTGGATTAACCAATGTACTGGTTCTTGTGGTTCGTATATTTTGGCGGAGTGAAGTTAGGAGTTGGGGGTTTGGTGAATGCTTACAGGACCGCGGCTCAAATGGCTCTCGATCAAGCAGAATTATCATACAAAAACAATTGATAGGCAAGTGGAAATCACTTTTGGTTATGAAGATATGAACAAGGTTATGAAAGTGGTCAGAGATTTCAACGCAGAAATAAAAGAGAGGCCATGGAATTGAATTGCAAAATGGGTTCTGTCGGTAAGAAGCAGCAGCTATCGATCAATTGTTTATTAGCTCTCGAAGCGTTGAGAATTGGAGAAGTAAAAAAAATCAGAGCTTCTGTTTGATTTTTTGTATTAAAAATTCCGGCGCTTTTGTGGGTTTGTTCTTTGTCATATCTATAAATACGAGCACAACTTCTGCAGTAGTCAATAATTCGTTTGTTTCATTAAGCACTTCAAACTGAAAGTCTATTTTGACCCCGGGAATTCGGGTAAGTTTGGTTCTGACAGTCAATAAATCATCGATATTTTGCGGGCTTAATGTAATTAATATTCATTCTAATTACCGGCAGCATAATTCCGGATTCTTCAAGGCTTTTATAAGTAATTCCAAGGCTTCTGAGCCATTCTACCCGGCCTACCTCAAAGTATTGTGCATAGTTTCCGTAATACACATATCCCATTTGATCAGTTTCTGCATAGCGAACCCTAATTTTTATTTCGTTATTCAACATTTTTTTGTAATTTGCACGGAGAAGTCTAAAGAAAAAAAAGTTAATAACCAATAGCAAAACCATTTTTTTATAATAAAGTTTATTCACAATTTTGTCAAGAGAATATTGTAAAAAATTCTACTGAAAAAGGAGTTATATAGAAGTTTAAATTGAGTTAATTTAATGAAACAAACAGCTGAATCTGTCTGGAACAATTGCCTGCTTTTTATAAAAGATAATATCAAACCTTAAGCTTATATGAAGACCTGGTTTGAGCCGATAATACCGGAAAAGTTTCGGTGCCACGTGCTGGACGATTCAGGTTCCGAGAAAGTTCTTTTTTGAGTGGTTGGAGGAACATTATATTAAATTACTCAGGGTAGCATTGGTTAAGGAATTGGGAGAAAGTGCAAAACTGGTATACGACGTGAAAATGGAGAACTCATACAGCAGTAAAAAACCACATACAGTTAAGTTTCCGAGTTCAAATAGAAAGCCTTTCAACTCGCAGGGAATTACTTTGCCACTGGAAATTGACAAACACGAATTAAAAAATCCGTTTGTGATTCCCGGACTTCAGAAGGTTAAGATAGAATCGCAATTAAATCCCAATTACAACTTCGAAAATTTTATAGAAGGAAGAATTCAAACCGTTTGGCCCGATCTGCCGGTTTGGCAGTTTCCAATAAGCCGGGTGGAACATCTTTTAATCCCCTGCTGATATATGGAGGAGTTGGTTTGGGCAAAACCCATCTCGCTCAGGCCATAGGTGTTAATATTAAAGATAAATACCCAGAAAAAACGGTACTTTATATATCTACAGAGAAATTTACCCAAGTATTTATCGATTCGATCAAAGGGAATACAAGAAATGATTTTATTCATTTTTACCAGATGATCGATGTGTTGATTGTTGATGATGTGCAGTTTTTATCAGGTAAGGCGGGAACACAGGATGTGTTTTTTCATATTTTTAACCATTTGCATCAGAATGGCAAACAGGTTATTTTGACCTCAGACAAAGCCCCTGTGGATATGCAGGACATAGAACAAAGGTTGCTCTCCAGATTTAAGTGGGGACTTTCGGCCGAACTGGTCTCGCCTGATTTCGAAACCAGGGTTTCAATACTACAGGATAAAATGTTCCGGGATGGTGTAGATATTCCCTATGAAATAGTTGAATATATCGCAAAAAATATCAAGACAAATATCAGGGAACTGGAAGGCGTACTGATTTCTTTAATAGCCAACGCCTCTTTTAACCGCAAAGAATTTACCTTGTCGCTTACCAAGCAGATCGTAGATAAATTTGTCAAAAATACCAAGAAGGAAGTTTCTATAGATTATATTCAAAAAGTCATTTCGAAATATTTTGAAATGGATGTTACCACTTTACAGTCAAAGACACGCAAGAGACATATTGTTCAAGCCCGCCAGCTGGCCATGTACTTTTCAAAAAGGATGACCAAAGCCTCCTTGCCAGCATCGGTTCACAGATAGGTAACAGAGACCACGCAACAGTGCTTCATGCCTGTAAGACCGTGGACAATATGCTGGAAACAGACAAGCAAATTCAGGAAATTTGTCGAAGAGATTACCAAAAAACTAACCTTTTAAGATCCGGATATGATCAGGGTTCTGATGGTCTGCCTGGGGAATATTTGCAGGTCACCATTGGCAGAAGGTATCTTAAGGTCAAAGGTTGATTCCCAAAAAGTATTTGTAGATTCGGCGGGCACGGGCAGCTGGCATATAGGTCATTTGCCCGACAGCAGATCCATTGAAGTGGCCTCAAAATACGAAATTGATATCACCTCTCAAAGAGGAAGACAATTCACGACCAGGGATTTTGAGGAATTCGACAGAATATTTGTGATGGATACCGAAAACCTTTCAACAGTGCTTTCCATGGCGCGAATACAAGAGCATCGCAATAAGGTGGAGCTCATATTAAATAATGTTTATCCCGGGCTGAACAAGGAGGTTCCCAGACCCTTATCACGAGGGTGCTGACGCATTTGACCGGGTGTTTAAAATGCTCGATGAAGCCTGTGAACATCTCTGCAAAAACCTCAAATAATGCAGATAGAAGCGGCAAACTTTATTGTATACCCACAACACTCGGCGATAACGAACCGATGCAGGTACTTCCATCATCAGTGCAAACTACAGTAATGTGTCTTCAACATTTTTTTGTTGAGAATGAAAAGTCCGCCAGAAAGTTTATCAAGGCTATAGCCCCTCAGAGAAGCCCAAGTGAGCTTATTCTGTTCACGCTAAACAAATATACATTTAAATGAAAGCGGTGCTTTCCTTGACTTGTGTGGTAAGGGAGTTTCTATTGGTCTCTTATCTGAGGCAGGAACACCGGCAATTGCTGATCCGGGAGCAAATATCGTAATGATGGCACATGAAAGAAATATTCCGGTAATACCCTTGGTAGGGCCCTCATCAATAGTACTTGCCATGATGAGTTCCGGTTTTAATGGCAAGAATTTTGCATTTAATGGTTACCTCCCAATTGAAAACAACGCGAGAAAGACTGCGATAAAAGATTTTGAGAAATTATCAAGATGAAAAACCAGGCACAAATCTTTATTGAAACTCCCTACAGAAATAACCAGCTGCTTGATGAGTTTAAAAGGACTTTAAATGAAAACACTTATTTGTGCATTGCAGCAGAGATTACACTGGATTCAGAATATATAAAAACCCTGCAAATTAAAGACTGGAAGCTGAAGGAGATAGACCTCCATAAAAAGCCTGCCATTTTTATTTTGCAAGGTTTCTGAAAAATTATACTATTTGCGGATTTTTATCAGGCTTGATGAAAGAAGTATCATAACCTGAAAATTTCTTCATGTAAAAGTGAACATTTACGCCGTTACCATCGGTATAAATATCTGCACCGTTACTTCTAAGGTAATTTTTTACATTACCTGCACCAACCAGGTGTGCAGCGGCCAGGATTCCTGATTCCGTAATCTCTACCCCATGAATCTTTTTTCCTACACTTCGCTTGATATCCCTGATCAGAATCCATTTATTTAATGAACATAACGCAATGAATGCTTTTTCCTGTAATTCAGGTGAATTCATAAATTCATCTGTATCACTGGATATTTAATCTTTCAAGGGTCGTTTTCCCGAATTGGTACTTACCCATATAACCCAATTGGTTGATCTGGTTGTATTTGCCTGAAATATCTTTTAAAGGCTACTGCTTCTCTGAAGCCAATAAAACAAGTATCTACGGTAGGGGTATATAGCAACTTCAAAAGGTCGGATTTGCTTTTTTACAGTGTAAATAGCTGAAGATTCTTTAAAATATTCTTGCCAGTTACTGTTTTTATCTCTTTGTTCTAACAGGACCAATCCTATTACCATAAGAAAGGTTGAAAACAATAGAGTAAGTTTGATAAAGGAACTTTTCATTCTTAATATTTATGATTTAGTTTTCAATATTGATTTACTAAACCAGTTTTAATCTGCGCTGAAAAATACGTCAAATTATCGTTTAAAAAAAATTTTAACATTTATTTAATACCCTGTTGGGCAGTATTTTAGAAGTAGATCGCATGAAACTTAAAATCACCTTTACTAGTAATTTCAAGGGTTGGCGAGGGAATCTTAATGTAATTCAGCAGGTTAAATGTTGTTTTTAAGAAGGATGATTTTGTTGATATCTTTGTCAGATCCAGATCCAAACTCGTGTAAAATTGTCGGTATGCTGAGGCAGTATTTGCTATTTATGCCCGGTTCGTATTCCGGTAAACCCTCTGCGCCATATCCAAGTGAAATATTGAGCCATCTGGGAATTTTGCTCTCCTTAAAAAATGACCACAGATTGACAGAGAACCAATAGGTCTGGCCATTATAATCCTTAAAAACCTGTTCCAATGAATTAGAGCCCAGTTTGTCGGGATAAATTTCCGGATATGCCGTTGCATTGTATGAAAATTTCATCTGAATTGTCGCTCTCCCCAAATCAATTCCTGTCCCACAAGCAACCCAGTTCCCAGGCCATTCGCCACCATATCTCCGCCTGAAAAGCCCCATTCTTCAGAAAATCCGTTCTAGCACTTCAACCGCTGTTAAAAAGGCAAATCCCAGGCTTGCCCCATAAAGAAGCTGATTTTTTTTTGATTCACCGGCCCAGGCAAGTGCATCCATTCCCATTTTCCCTATAAAATATGTGCTGTACATATGGCCAACCTTATCCATTTGCAACCAGGCCTCATTGTCATTGTGAAAATGAAATCCAGATCGGGGGTAATCAGCATACCACAGCTCATTCAATGCAACTAATGTCAATCCCAGTCCAGCACCTTCTGTAATGAAAACTGCATTTCTGCGCTGCTTATTTAGGGTGTCTGAGGGATAAAGAAAAGAATCAGGATTTTGCGTATAAACAGGGCAGAATGAAAACCATACGGTTATGAAAATCAGGATACTTATCAGGTTCCTTCCAGGCATATCACGCATTTGTTTCAGGGCACCCATTCTTAGCGCTGTATTCCCTGTTTGTTCACCCAGGCCTGGTATTTGGCCGCGTTTATGTTGTGTTGGCTTAAACTGCCTGTAAATTCATGCTGGCCTATACGATCAACGCTGGCGCACATGTAGTAATAATTGTGTTTTACAGGATTTAATACGGCATCAATAGAGGATATATCTGGCATGGCTATGGGTCCTGGCGGGAGCCCGTTTCTTTTGTATGTATTGTAGGGCGAATCTACATTAAGGTCTTTAAAAAGTACCCTTTTCATGGTCGTATATCTGTCCGAATTTTTGGCGCAAGGCAAAAATTACGGTAGGGTCTGCCTGCAGGGGCCAGTTATCTTTTAAACGGTTTAAGTACAGTCCTGCTACTACCTGGTCTTTCCTGAATGGTGCTGGTTTCCTTTTGAACAATTGAGGCCAGGATGCTTACCTCTTGAGGAGACATATTTTGCTTTTTTGCCTTATTCAGTCTGTCAGGGTTCCAGAAATTTTTGTATTCTTTCAGCATTCTTGCCCTGAACTGTTCGGCAGAAGTGTTCCAGTAGAATTCATAAGAATTTGGAATGTACATTGAAAATCCTGTTTCGGGGCTAAAGCCATTCTCTTGTATAAAATTGGTGTCATTGATAACTTTCACGAGAGAAATTGAATCAGCCTCAATCTGTTTGGCTATCCGGCCCGCCAATTTTTCAGGAGTGTCCTGGTTGTTGAATGTGCACGCCTACTGTTTCCGGACTGCCTCCGCGTAAATGATCGACCAGCGCTTCATTGCTCATCCCTTCGGTAATCTTAAAATCTACCCTGGCCTTACCTTGCCGGGGTAATTCTTTTTATTCGCAACCCAGGTAAAGCTTTCCTTTTTTTTAAGGTAGGGACTTACTAATTGGACAACCTGATTAAAATCTGCGTTCGTAGGAATGTATATATAAGTTGTCTCCGTGACATTTTTTGCTTTGATTTTGGCATAGATGCCATATAAAAACCCAGCCATTCCCAGCAGGATTAATGAAGAAATAAGCAGAATTACAAACTTCCTATTCATGCTGATTTATTAAAGATTTGATAAAGTGCCACATCAGTATAAGCTCCATCAAGTTTTAGCCAGTCTTTCTGAATACCGGTTCGGACAAAACCCGATTTTTCGAACAGCTGAAGACTTGCCTTGTTGGTCAAGGGAACGTGCGCATAGATCTGATGTAGACTAAAAAAATTTAAACGCGTATTCATTTACAAGCTTAATGGTTTCCAGTCCGAATCCACGTTGCTGAAATCCTTCCAGGATCAATATACCCAGACCAAGTCTTTTGTGAAAAGGATCAAAGTCAAAAAGATCGACCAGTCCAATTTTTTTTTGTTCTTCCTTACTGACGATCACCAAACGCAACTGTTTGGCCTCGTAAATATCTTTATGGGAATTGTCCAGGTACTGCTGTAAAACGTATCTGGAATAAGGCTTCTGGGTATTGCTTACTTCCCAAAAACCAGTGTTATTTTCTACTTCAAATAAAAATTCCAAATCATCTGGCTCTAAGGCTCTTAGGATAATCACATCATTTTCTAAATTGTTCATAACGTGCAGTTAATCAGGCCTGAAAAAACCAATTCTGCAGGACCAGTTAAAACGATGTTTCTATAGGAGCTGCCCACCACCAGAAAGTCAACCTGCAATAATCCGCCCAATGTATTGATAAATATGGATGTTTCAGCGATTTTACCGGAATAATGCGCTGCAATTGCCGCTGCCGTAACTCCTGTGCCACAACTTAAAGTCTCATTTTCAACACCGCGCTCATATGTTCTGACTTTCAGTTTGTTATGTGTGCATTTCTCCACGAAGTTTACATTGCTTCCTGCTTCAAAATAGGGTGCTCCATACCTGATTTTCCTGCCATTTTCAAGAATGTTCAGCCCATCTATATTCTCAGAAAAAACGATATGATGCGGAGAAGCCGGTATTTAAAAAAAAGTGATCCGGAAAGGCTTCTACATGATCGACATCACCCATACCCAGACTGACCTGACCGTCTTTTATGCTGGCGTCATGAAGCCCATCAACAGCTTCAAAAGTAACCTTGTGATCAAATATCCCAAGGTGTTTTGCGAAGGCAACTATACAGCGGCCTCCGTTGCCACACATAGAACCTTCAAAACCGTCGGCATTGTAGTAGGTCATTTTAAAATGGCTGTTTCCGCTGTTTTCGAGCAGCATTAAACCATCAGCCCCTATGCCAAATTGTCTGTGGCATAACTTTTGAACAAGGGCATAATTGTCCTTTGGGAATGTCAGTTCACGGTTGTCTATTATGATGAAATCATTTCCTGTGCCCTGGTATTTGAAAAAGCTCACTTTCATGGAGCAAATTTAAATATAATCCCAATACATTGACAAGTTAAAGTAACGTTAAATGAGTATTATGCTAAGAATTTAAATTTAATTTTGTAATAAATATTTAAAAAGATGAACACGATAAAATTAATTTTAGCTTCCGTTTTAGGTGGTGCCGTAGCTTTGGGCTCCTATTTATTCTTTTTTCCTCCTGCTGGTTCTGGGATTGCAAAAGATCAGTCTGATAAATTTGAGGCCATTCCGGCTTATAATAAAGGTATGGCCTACCCCACATCACCTGCAGAAGCCACCGATTTTACCAGAATAGCGCAAACATCGGTAAATGCTGTCGTACATGTTAAGAATGTTGCTTTAGCACCTGCAAATCCTTTGCGGGAATTCTTTTATGGCTTCTTCCTCAGTCGAGGGTCCGGTTGTGGTTGGGGCCGGATTGGGAGTTATTGTTTCCGGCGACGGCTATATTATTACCAACAGCCATGTAATCAGCGGAGCAAAAAAAATCGAGGTGACCATGAATGACAAGAGAACCTTTGAGGCTGAGATTATTGGGATAGATAAGAGTACCGATATAGCCTTACTAAAAATAAAGGCCGGTGAGCTGCCTTATTTAGGGTTTGGAGACTCAAATAACCTTCAGGTTGGAGAGTGGGTGCTCGCTGTAGGGAATCCGTATAACCTTACTTCTACGGTAACCGCAGGGATTGTAAGTGCCAAGGCACGTGACATAAGGGTTATGGGGAATACCAATCAAATAGAATCCTTTATACAAACAGATGCTGCAGTAAATCCTGGAAATAGCGGAGGTGCCCTGGTAAATACGAGGGGAGAACTGATAGGTATAAATACAGCAATATCTTCTCAAACAGGCAGTTATGTGGGTTATAGTTTTGCAATACCTTCTAATATAGCCAAAAAGGTTATCGAAGACTTACTGGAATTTGGCAATGTGCAACGCGCTTACATGGGTATCAATTTTGATGAACTTGACAGCGAAAAGGCTGAAAAATATGGGGTTTCAACATCGCAGGGGGTTATTATTACCAATGTAGCTGAGAACGGAGCTGCCAGTGAGGCAGGATTGAAGATGAACGATGTAATTGTAAAGGTAGATGAAATTAAGATCAGTAAATTTTCGGATCTTCAGGGCTATCTGGGCTCAAAAAGACCCGGAGATGAGGTTCAGGTTACGGTGTTGCGCAACAATCAGGATGCCAAATTTAAACTCAAACTAAAAAATCAATTCGGGAAAGAAAGCATCGTTGAGAAGGACTTTTCTACCTTTTATTTTGGTGATCTGAATCCTATTTCGGAGAAGAATGCCAAAAGATTTAAACTTGATTATGGTCTGGAAATTACGAACCTTAAAAATAAAGGCCTTAACCAAAGATATGGCATTGTTAACGGGGATATGATACTGGCGGTAGAGGATCAGAAAGTTGAAACCCAGGATGAACTGGATATGCTACTTCAGCAATACCAGTCGAAGGAATATATCAGTGTACTGATCTTAAAACAGAATGGCACTTATGGCTATATCAGGCTGAGGGAATAAAGACTGAGAGGCGTATAAAAAATTCCTGTTGATTTTTCCAAAAGGTAGTCACAATTTGGGGCTAAGGCATAACATAAATAGAACATCAAATTTAAAGGAGTTTTTAAATTTTAAGCTGTTCAACCGTTAGACCGGGAAGATAAGTGCGGTACCTCTGGTTAGCTCCCAGTGCAATTTGTTGTGCATCGAGATAACAGGCTCGCTTCTGGAATACTCATTTTTTATTAAATTTTTTTATATATCTGATCTGATCGCATGTGCCATGGCTTTAACGGAATTATATCCTATTTTTACAAATGATATAATCAAAAATCTTTTTGCAACATCACAGTTTATTTTGTAACGACTTTAATGATATTTTTGGGTTAAATATTTAAAAGATGTCACCATTATAATTTTTAATATAAATCTTTATGGCCGGAGATATCGAGGAAAAAATTAGGGCGCTAAGAGAAAAGCTTCAGCAACACAATTATAATTATTACGTACTGGATAATCCAACCATATCCGATTATGAATTTGATCATTTGCTAAAATCTCTTCAGGAACTTGAAGACCAGTACCCGGAATACTATGATCCGAATTCACCGACCCAAAGAGTAGGTGGAGAGGTGACAAAGGTATTTGAAACAGCAAGCCATAAGTTTCCCATGTTTTCGCTGGATAATTCATATTCGAAAGAAGAAATTCTGGATTGGGAAAAGAGAAATCATAAACTGCTGGGCAATGTCGAACTTGAATATACCTGTGAATTAAAATATGACGGGGCTTCAATTAACCTGAGTTATAAGAACGGGCTTCTGAAAAGTGGGGTGACCCGAGGTGATGGCGCACAGGGCGATGATGTAACCGCAAATATAAAAACCATTAGGTCAATTCCGCTCATCCTGCGCCAAACGGAAAAGATTCCTGAAGAGTTCGAAATAAGGGGGGAGGTAATTCTCCCTCTGAAAGGTTTTGAGAAGATGAACCAGGAGAGGGTAGAAGCCGGTGAAGATCCATACAGAAATCCCAGGAATACAGCCAGCGGCAGTCTTAAATTACAGGATAGTGCCGAAGTTGCCTCGCGGCCACTGGATTGCCTGCTGTATCAGATAGTAGGCGAAAAACTGCCCTTCAAGACCCATTATGAGTCCTTGCAGTTCGCCGGGAAACTAGGGTTTAAAATTCCTGATACCCTTACAGTTTGTAAAAATGTAGAGGAAATAGTTGGCTTTATCAATTACTGGGACAAACACCGACATGGTCTTCCTTATGAAACTGACGGGGTTGTGATCAAGGTAAATTCCTTGGCGCATCAGGAAGAGCTTGGGTACACAGCAAAATCACCAAGATGGGCGGTTGCTTACAAATTTAAGGCAGAGCAAGCCGTAACCCTGCTGCAAAAGGTTACATATCAGGTGGGAAGAACTGGTGCAATTACACCTGTTGCCAATCTTGTAACCGGTAGAGCTTGCAGGCACAATCGTTAAAAGAGCTTCACTTCACAACGCAGACCAGATAGAAAAATTTGATATAAGGGAAGGCGATACGGTATATGTAGAAAAGGGTGGAGAGATCATTCCTAAAATTGTTGGTGTGGATCTAAATAAGCGGTCAGCAAATTCAAAACCATTGGAATATATTCAGTTCTGCCCTGATTGTGGCACCCAACTCATCAGAAATGAGGGTGACGCAAAGCATTATTGTCCGAATGAATTTGGCTGCCCAACCCAAATTACTGGTAGAATTCAGCATTTTATCAGCAGAAAGGCGATGAATATTGATGGCCTTGGAGCAGAAACTATTGAACTTTTTTATAAGAGCGGATTGATAACAAATTATGCAGATCTGTATGATTTGCGCGAAGAACAGATTGTACCACTGGAAAGAATGGCACAGAAATCTGCTTCTAATATTATTGCGGGCATGGAAGCTTCTAAACAGATACCTTTTGAAAAAGTGCTGTTTGCACTGGGGATCAGGTATGTTGGAGAAACCATAGCAAAAAAATTGGCAAAGGCGTTTAAAAACATTGATCATCTGGAAAGTGCAGGTTATGAAGAACTCATTTCTGTTGATGAAATAGGTGAGCGCATTGCGGAAAGCATAATTGATTTTTTTAAGGTGCCTCTAAACAAGGTGATCATCGACAAATTAAAGCAGCACGGTCTGAATTTCTCTCTCGCCGAAAAGGACAAACAGTCGAATGTACTGGAAGGCAAAATATTTGTTGTTTCTGGAGTTTTTAATAAATTTTCCAGGGAGGGGCTAAAGCTGACAATCGAAGAAAACGGTGGAAAAGTAGGTTCTTCAATTTCAAAAAATACATCCTATGTTATTGCAGGCGAAAATATGGGTCCGGCCAAGTTGCAAAAGGCCGAAAATCTGGGAATACCAATTATAGGTGAAGATGATTTTTTAGGAATGATCAATTGCTGAGATCAAAATCCATCACCCTGATCTTATTTCTGGTTGAATAAACTTTGCCTTGGTCATGCAGGTCTTTCAGGATTCTTGTCACTACTACCCGCGATGTATTCAAATCATCAGCTATTTCCTGGTGTGTAATTTTCAATTCTACATCCTTGCCGATTTTTACTTTATTCGACAAGTATTTATGTATCCTTTCAGACATATTCATGAAAGCCAGGCTGTCAATGGATTCTACCATTTCCAACAATCTGAAATGATAACTGTCAATGATAAAATTTCTCCAGGATTTAAATTTAGCCAGCCATTCATCTACCTTTTCTACCGGTATAAAAATGGCTTCCGTATCTTTTTCTGCAATACCACGAAAGATACTTTCTTTTCTGTTAATGCAATTGATGAAGGAAATGGCACAGGTATCACCCTGTTCTAAATAATAAATCACAAGTTCTTCCCCCTCTTTTTCCTGTCTTATAATTTTTACAACACCTTCAAGTATCAAGGGGATGTGGGTCATTTTATCACCTATTTCGATCATGGTTGATCCTCCGCTAATCTTATCCAGGAAACCAACTTGTACAATTTCATCAATTAATTCAGGTTCAAAAACTTCACCAAAGTAATTGGCTAATTTTTCTCTTAGTATTTTCTCCTGTACAGTCAACGTTTTTAATCATTTAGATACACAAAAATAGCGAAAAAAATAACTCTCTACGGGGGAATAGAGAGTTATTTCAATTAATCTAAATACAATCTAAGTAAAACGAATAAAATGCAAAAGGTTAAATAGTAAACAATGTCAAAATTATTAGTTGGCTTGTGTAATATTTATGACATTTGTCAAGGTTTGTCAATACATATTTATTCTATTCAGTGTGTTTTTTTACTTGTTTATGTGATAACCGTTACACAAAAAATACAATGTAAATAACAGATTAACAATGTATTAATTAGTTAAGTTCAAATAGTTTCAACTTTATTAATTTTTATTAGTATGAGGTTCAATTTTTGACTCAATTTTAATCTGATTTTTTATGTAAAGAATTCTGAAAAAAGCGTCGTGAACTTATTTTTTTTACGTACACTTTACATATTTTTTTAACTTAGTGCACCAAAATTTGCACATGCACGATATCGACCCTTTGTTGATTTATTTGAAGGATTTCATTGAATTAGAACATAATGAAGTCGAACTGATACGCAAAATGTCTGTGAGAAGGAAGTATCTGAAGAACCAGTTCATCCTTCAGCAGGGGGATGTGTGCAGGCATTTGAACTTTGTGATAAAAGGCTGCACCAGGACCTATGTAGTAGATATAAATGGACTGGAACACATTATTCTGTTTTCAATTGAAAAATGGTGGACTTCCGATCTCGGAAGTTTTGTATCTCAGACACCTGCAGATTTTAATATCCAATGCATGGAGCCCACGGAAGTCATTCAGTTTGGTTGTGAAGAGCTCCATCAACTGTATGAGAAAATACCTAAGCTCGATAAATTTTTTAGGATGTTGCTTGAGAAAGCACTGGTCTCGTCTCAAAAGCGTATCATCCGCAATTTTAGTTTAACGGCCAAGGATCAATACCTGGCTTTCAAAAAGCTATATCCCGAAATGGAACGGCGAATCCCACAATATATGATTGCTTCGTATTTGGGTATAACCAAAGAATTTCTGAGTAAAATAAAAAGCCAGTTGATACTTGAACAATAATATTAATCTGGATTAACTTCTTTTAATAAACCAACTTATTTTTTTAGAAAATTACTTATCGGTTATTTGTGAAATGAAAGTGATGGACAAGTTAAGTACATTAATTGAAAAAGTAAGCGATCTCAATGACATGATCATTCAGGGTAAAATATTGGAATCCTATAGATACGTATTACCACGCTGATGTGGAAGTTCATGAGAATAATCAGAATCCTGTCATTGGAATTCATAAGTACAGACAGGTCAAAGAAAAATTTCTTGAGACGGTTTCTGAATGGAAAACCGCCCAACCGATTCATGTGGCTATTGGGGAAGGAGTAACTATGGTAGAATGGTTTCTTCATTACATTGACATAGACCTTGGTTGAGAGAAAAATCAGGCAGGTTGCAGTTCAGGAATGGAAAGATGGGAAAATTATCAAAGAAAAATTTTATTATAAATCTTAAACCAACAAAAAATGAAAAAAGTAGTATTAAGTACATTAATTGCAGTAATTACCCTGTATATCTTTTGCTTTTACAACCGCTGACAGTGAAAAAAAGGCTGTTAAAGTTGACAAGAGCAAAGTGGTTTGGAAAGGTTATAAAATGACCGGTTCACACAACGGAACCATTGCTCTTAAAGTCGGGTGCGCTTGAATTTGACAAGGACAAACTTATTGGCGGCGAATTTGTTGTTGACATGGGAACTATTATATGTGATGATCTGACAGGAGAGTATAAGGGGAAATTGGAAGGTCACCTGAAATCTGATGATTTTTTTGGTTCAGAAAAATTTCCGACCTCATCTATGAAGTTTACAAGTGTTAAAATGACAGGAAAAAATTCTTATCAGGTTACAGCCGCAAACCTGACCATTAAAAATACAACCAAGCCGGTAACATTTGAGTTGGGTGTTTATGGAAGTAAAGCCAACGCTACAGTCAAAATAGACCGTTCAGCTTATGATGTTCGATATGGTTCGGCAAGCTTCTTCAATGACCTTAAGGATAAAGTTATCTACGACGAATTCGATCTGGTAGTAGATTTAGAATTCTAAATATTTGAATGTATGAGTAATAAATAAAGGTGGCAATTTTGCCACCTTTATTTATTTTTATCAGGTCAAAATTTGATGTAATCAAAAAGTACTGATTAGCATCCTCCTTCGGGAGCACTTTTTTTCTTTTTTTCTACCGGAACCACAGCCTTCTGGAGCTTCTTTCTTTTCTATTTTCTTCGGGGTTTCTATAACTACTATTTTTTTAGATTTCAGTGAATCAAGCGTTGCCGCATAATTAACAATAGGTTGTTCTATTTGAAGGTCATTGGCCACGAAGACTTTATCTACATATTTTGTCTCTACTGATAAAATTTTCGAATTTGGGTGTCCCAATTGGTAAATGGTCATCCATGTGCCCAAGGCATCATTCGGGTTTACCCCATATAATACAGCTATTTTTTTATCCTCAGAAAGGGAATTCAATAGTTGTATATTTTCATCATTTAATACCTCGTTGTTAGCAATATTGATTGCTTTTGGAAAATGCCCCTTGTTATATTCATAACTGCTTCTGATATCAATCAAGATATAGGATGAGGTATCCAATGCCTTCAAACCATTTGACGAAATTATATAATCCTTGCCCAACATTTCATTTAAAGTGGTTTTAGAATCTGTTGAAAATAGATGTTTTGGCCGCCTGTAAGTAAGCAGAGCAATCACAATTACCAATAAAAAGATCACTGCGGATATAGAGATTCTTTTTGTTTTTTCTAATTCTTTCATGATGATGGATAGATTTCTTCCTTATTAATAGTCTAAAGGGCAACAATAAATTAGCAACCTCCTTCCGGAGCACTTTTCTTCTTTTTTTCTTTTGGAACAACTTTTACCGGGGCGCTTACAGGGGAATTTGCAGGAGCAGCTGCAGGAGCACTTTTCTATTACAGGTTTAACTTCCGGAACTTCTGTTGTTCCAAGGCCAAAATACATGCCTGCTGCTTTTCTGAAGGCATACAATTCAAATGCCTCGCGAGGCATAGTTTCTTCCGGTATTTTTGGTGAAATAATTGTGTTAAACCATTCATTCAGACCGCCTTTCATTACAAACAGATTGGAATAACCCAACCTGTTTCCAAGCAGCCATGCTTCATTGGCCATAAAGTTGTCATTCGAGAAAAGAACGATATCATAAACGTCCTGGTTGATAGTTTCTTCAAATTCTTCATCCAAAAATTTGCTTAGTGGGATATTTACTGCATTCGGTAAAGAAAATTTTGCAAACTCTGTTTCGGATCTAACATCAACCAATAAAACCGAGGGGTCTTTATTGATCATTTTATCTGCAATGAGATCAGTACTGAGGTAACGCTCAGTGCTCATGGCTTTGTTTATAAATAAATTTGGAGCAATTCCCTCATGTTTTGGATTTTCAGGCAATAATACGAGTCCGGCTGCCAAAACAATTAAAATTGCTGCCAGAATCTGGTATCTTCGGGTTGAGAGTTTTTTGAGCTGATATTTTTTTGACATGGTCCGTTTTTTTTAGTAAAACACTTTCTTTACTTTACCTCTGACAATATCAGAGAAATAAAATGCTGCTATTGCAGCAATTGCGATTGCCAGGATGATCATATCTGCAGGTATCCCTAAACTTTCATCCAATGTGATATTGCCGTAATCTCCTCTGGTCAGGAATGGACTAATCAGATTATATATTTCAGAAAATATAAATACACCGATCATTAATCCAAGGGTAAATACCATGGCATCAATTTTTCCGATGGCTACACCCGTGAGACTTGTTCCAGGGCAAAATCCACCTGTAATAAAACCAACTCCCATAATCATACCTCCAATGATTGCAGATGCCATAAAAGTGGGATGTACATACAATTGAGTAATGTCAACCCAACTGAGGTAATCCATATAATACAGTCCGATCATCGATACCAGTGCAGCGGTGAAGAATACTTTTAATACGGCAAAGTCATAACCGTAAAAAACACCAACCAATTTTCGGGAGGAGGAAAAGCCCGATGCTTCTAAAATGAATCCAAAAGCCAAGCCTATTAGGATTGCAATTACAAAATCCCATTGTTCTGGAATTATACCGTTAGGAATTAATGGTCCCATAATTTATTTTTAATTTGTTAAATCCAATTCTTTCTAAAAAAATAAGCCGCTAAGTAACCTGTTCCGAAGATCGCAAGCATGGTTACAAATCCGCCTGTTGCAAGTACTGCCATGCCACTGAGTGCAGCACCACTTGTGCATCCTCTTGCTACCTGGGCACCGAATCCAAACAAAACGCCACCAATCAGGGCCATCACAAGCCTCCTTTTGGCGGTTATTTTTGGAGAATGCTGTACTTTTAATTTTAACCTTCCTGATATGGCTCCGGAAACAAAAGCGCCAACCAGCACTCCCAGGGCCTCCCATACAAGCCATGCGTTCAAAGGAGAGCCTTCTTCAGTAATAAATTTAGAATAATAGGCATTGCTTTCTGCGTGTTCAGGGGCAACTGCATCGACTGCGGCCACTACTGCACTTTTCATTGCGCCGCTGGCACCCAATCCTCTTCCTGTGATATAGAAGGTAAAAATGATCACCAGACCCAGTAAAAACCCACCAAAATACGGATTCCAATAGACACTTCTTTTTACTTTTTTCTCTTTTTCCATGATATATTAGTATAAATATCTTGTTAATTGTCCGGCCTCTACCATAATCATCCTAAAAATAAGCCCGCCTAAAAGTACCAGTAAAGAGGGTACGACCACAGGAATTTTATAACCGAAGATTTCAATTGTCTCTAAAATAGCCGGGACGAGAAGGCCGAGGATGATCACAAATCCAAAGAACATCAGTGTGAATTCACCACCAATCAGCATATCAAGTGCCTCCAGTTGAACTGCAGAACCGGCATACATACCCATGATCATGTGTAATGATCAGCGCCAGTTCAACAATGATTAAGGCCAGGTCTATTTTTGTAAAGAGCGATTTTTCAAAGTGGGTCTTGGATAGCAGCAATATGGCCGCAGCACCTGTCGACAAGCCTGAGGTAAGGAATAAAGGACCTAAGATAGAGTTGTTCCATAAGGGCCTGGAATTAAAAGCAGACAATAAAATACCTGTATATATCCCTAAAATAATGGCCAAAGGCAACAAAATGATCGCCATAATTTTGCGGTTCTTTACCAGAAACACCTCCAATTGATTCAGGAATTTAAATGGAAGTTTCCATGTGGGAATAATTTCAGAAAAATAACTGAAGACCCATAAATAAGAAAGAGGAGTGATCACCAATAAAACCCAAGCACCCCATGACATTGGAGACTCCAATCTGATTGTGGTATAAAGTTGCCAGAAATACAGTTTATGCGTGAGGTCGTAAAATAGGGCCAAAAGTCCGATTGTGAATGCAATGGGTACAATGATCATCGCATACTTCACTACGGCAGGAACCTGTTTTTCCTTATTGAGAACTGTGAACAAAGCTGCAAAAAATATAATTCCCGCTGCCAGTCCGCCCAGAAATAAATAGAGTGCTATTGGGAAGTGCCAAATCTCCAGATTTGGATCTATTTTTGGTAAATCGCGTCCGCTAATAAAAATTTCTTCTTGCATGATAAACTTATTTAATTAAATAATATACATGAGGCTTGGTGCCTGCTTCCGGTGCCAGAACTTTGTGTTTTCTCGTTTTTAATAGTTGAGAAACCTGGCTGGTCGGGTCGTCAAGATCACCAAAATACATACAGTTTGTAGGGCAAACGGAGACACAGGCAGGTAATTGGCCTTTCTCAAGCCTGTGGTGGCAGAAGGTGCATTTGTCAACATATCCCCCCGGATGCTGGAATCGGGCATCATAAGGGCATGACTCAATACAGGCACCGCAACCGATGCATTCATTGGGTGTTACGAGAACGATTCCGCCTTCAATAATATGGCTTGCTCCTGTTGGGCAACATCTAACACAAGGTGCATTTTCACAATGGTTACATCTTTCTGTTTTCAGCTCTAATTCTAATTGTGGATAAGCCCCATTCACAGATTCTGTTACCCAGTCCCTGCAATAGCCTATGGGAACATTGTTCTCTGTTTGACAGGCGACAACACAATCACTACATCCAACACATTTTAATGTGTACTATTACCATTGCATATCTCATGACAATTCTTCTTTATGTGGATTTTCTTTAATTATTTTGACAAAGTTGCCTCTCATACCAGTACCGCCCATTAAAGGATCTATGGTAACTCTGGTAATAAGCTGGGTATCGCTCATTCCTTTTCCGTGAGCCCGTGACAGTTTCTTTTATTATTGTGGCCAAACCCATGGTACATGTAGACGGAATCCCATCGTATTCTTTTCTCGTAACCCTAACCTTTATCGGATAGCTTGATAGTGATGCCATCCTGATTTTGCAACCAGACTTCCTGTTTGTTTTTAAGTCCTTCAATTTTTGCTACTTTCGGATTTACCCAAAGATTATTTTCATTCATAAGGTCGCTCAATTCGGATTATTGACTGTTCGGCTAAAGGTATGCATAGGCGATCTTCCGTAATTCAGTCTGTAGAAACCCTGATCAGGTTCCATATGTGGCAAATAGACAGGCATTGGATCAAATCCTTTTTCGGCAAGCTGTTCAGAATAGAATTCAATTTTTCCACTTGGCGTTCCAAAAGTATAGCTTTCACCTTCTTTTAAAAACATCGAACCTGTTTTTCGAGGATACAACTTCACTCCAATCTTTTCCATTTCTTCCAAAGAAGTTCCAATTTGTTCAAGTTGCCAAGCCAAAACTTCCTTGTAATCAGTATAGTTGAAATATTCATGCAAACCAAGTTTTTCACCAATTTGCTTGGCAATCCACCAGGCTGGTTTTGAATCATATTTTGGAGGTGCCACCGGCATTCTAAGTGCAACAGATGGTTCTCTGTTGGTAGCAGATCTCAGGTCATCATATCTTTCCAAATATGTACACTCAGGCAGAACAACATCGGCATAGCCGGTTATTTCCATGGGCATCGTATCAATGACAACCAGAAATTCAAGATTTTCAATCGCCTTTTCAATTAGACTGGTCTGTGGAATGCTTTGTAATAAATTTGTGCCTGCCACCATCCATGCTTTTACAGGATATTTATTGTTAGCGCCAGGAATGGATTCTTTAATAATTTCATTTGTTATACCCATCTCTGCAAAAGGGAAATTCTCTCCAATTTCATGCCATCCCCATTTTGGTTCGGGATAGGCAGGCTGAGGATAATTGGGAATTTTCAAACTTTCCTTGAAGTAAAAACCACCACGCCTTCCCCAGGAGCCTAATAAGGCGTTAAGCATGGCTATGGCCCTTCCTCTTTGAGAATCATCTCCGTACCAGGTTACATGTCGGCCGGGATGAACAATTACGGAAGGAGCTGCTGCTGCCATGATTCTGGCAGTTTTTCTTATTTCCTCTGGTTTAATAGTGGTTATGCCATAAGCCCATTCCGGGGTAAAACCTTTTACATGCTCTTTTAATTTTTCGAATCCAGTGCTATATAAATCGACATATTCCTTATCATAAAGGTTTTCATAAATCAGTACATGCATCCAGGCAAGTAACAAGGCCATATCTGTTGCTGGTTTGATCGCTAGCCAATGTGAAGATTTACTCGCTGCAGTAGAAAATCTTGGATCAACAGCAATGATAGTCGCGCCTTTATCAATAGATTCAGACATTTCCTGTACCTGCGTATTGTGCATGTTCTCTCCGATATGAGATCCTATAAGTACAAGACATTTTGTATCTCTGATATCTGTTGGTTCAGGTGAACCCACCCAGCCTCCGAAAGTTAGTTTGAAGCCGGTTTCTCTTGGCCCCCTGCATTGGGCATAGGCCGGTTCTCCTATAGTATCAGAACCATAAGCCTGGAACAAGTGTTCCAAATGGCCACCCGGAGATCCATGTTTAATGAGTGCAAAACTTTCAGGGCCGTATTTTTCCTTTATGGATTTCATTTTACCCGCAATCAGATCAATCGCTTCTTCCCAACTCGCTTCCCTAAAAGTGTCTTCTCCATTTACTTTCGTTCTGATCAAAGGCGTTTTTAATCGGTCCTCATCTGAATACATTCCTACTCCTCCGGTTCCTCTGGGGCATAGCCGTCCGTAACAATGAGGATCCGTTTCATTGCCTGTAATTTTCGGAATGTTATTGTTTTCATCAACGTAAGCCCAGGCTGCACATTTCCAGAAGCAGACTTCACAATAGGTTGGAAACCTGTTCAATGCTTTGGCTGAATCAGCCAACTTATTATTTGCAGTTAATGAGTTGGCATTTGCTTTAATACCATAGTTATAAAGCAGAAGCCCACTCGCACTCAATGCTGAAATTTTAATAAACGACCTTCTCGAATTATTCATGTCCTAAAATTTTATTAAGTATGGAAAATAATACCAATCGTATTCAATCCATTACCAGGGCAAAATTAAAGCATCATAACACCATTGGGGCTGATAAAAATCATGTTAAGGGCTTTTAAAATGTAACATTAGGCACATTATAAATTGCAGTTAATACTTGCAGTGGATTGCGTTTGCACGACCAAACGATAATTGAAAATATTGTAACTTTGGGGCAAGGATCAAAATGGAGAATGAAAATATCAAACTTTATTTCTAAAAAAGTTTTTGTGCTTCTTTTTGTGCTGCTCCTGGCGGTACTTTTTCTCATAATTCTGAGAAATTGCGAATATGGAAGCGGAGTACCCCTGACGAAAGACATAACCCTAAGCTCAGAAAATACAGAATCCTGTATGAGGTGCCATGACCAGTCTTTAGGTTTTTCGCCTTATCATGACCCAAAAAAAATAGGCTGTGTGAGCTGCCATCTTGGTGATCCAAAAACTGAGGTTAAGGAGCTTTCCCACAGTGGCATGGTAATTATTCCGGGAAACCTGTCAGATGCAGAAAAGACCTGTGGTAAGTGCCATGTAAATGAATTGCGTAAGGTGCAGCATTCTTTGATGACCAGCAACAGCGGACTCGTAGCCATTGATAAGTTCGTTTTTGGCGAGGCCAAAGACCCGGATGGGTCCTATCATATAAAGGATATTAAATTTACGGCGGCTGATACCCATTTGAGAAATTTGTGCGGTAATTGCCATCTCGGTTCAGAAAAAAACGAATTTGGACCGATAACGCAGATGAGCAGAGGGAGGTGGCTGCAATGCCTGCCACCTGAATTATTCGAAAGAGGCCCTGAAGGATCTGAGCACTTATGTCCAATCCGGTAAAAAAGCCTTGCCTAAAGTACATCCTTCAGTTGATATTTTTGTAAAGAATGAACATTGCTACGGCTGCCACAGCAGATCGAGCAGAATATCCACAAGTTATGAAGGCTGGCACGAAACTTTATTGGAAACAATAGACACCACCCGGAATAAGGATTTTAAAATCAATGAAGATAAAAGGGTATACACCTACAAAGGAGAAGACGTGCACCATAACAAGGGCATGTTATGTATTGACTGTCATACTTCACATGAAGTTATGGGTGACGGAAAAAAATACCTTCATCAGGAGGACGCTGTAAAAATCCAGTGCTCCGACTGTCACTTTAAAGATGAGCCAGTAACCACAATTACCTATAAAGAGCTGGATGCGGAATCCCTTTTGGTATGGCTGCACAGGAAGTATGAGCACAATGACAAAAAAATGCTGGCCAAACAAAAAGACAAGGCGCCTCTCGTGAATACGTTGATCAATGACAAAGGAGAGGTTTTTCTGATCAGTAAAAACAATGGCAAACTTTTGCCAATAAAACCACAACCTGAAATTTGTGCCAGAGATAAGGTTCATGAAGATGTAAGTTGTGCCTCTTGTCATACGCAATGGGCTCCCAAATGTATTGGGTGTCATAATACTTTTGACAAAAAGGAACCACAGTGGGTATGACCTTCTGGAAAAAAAATATATAACCGGAAGCTGGAAAGAGCATGTTTTTGAATTTGGAACTTCGCTGCCAGCTCTTGGTGTTAGAACTAATGGGCAGAAGAAAATGATAGAACCGGCAGTTCCAGGCATGATCATGACAATAGACCACAAAAGTTTTGATCAAAGCAAGGAAAATACTTTTCATCGGCTGTATGCGCCAAATTCTCCGCATACGATTGCAAAAAAATCCAGAGACTGCAAATCATGTCATTCCAATCCGGAGGCTTTGGGCTATGGAAGGGGAGAGCTTCTTTATGTTGTTGATAAACAGAATGGCCGGTGGAACTTTATTCCTCATTACGAAAACAACAAAAACGATAACCTGCCTGAAGATGCATGGATCCCATTTTTAAAAGAACCAAAAAATAAGGTCTTTACCACAAGAACGAATTTCAGACCGTTGTCGGTCAAAGAACAGCAAAAAATGCTGCGGGTGGGGGCGTGCTTGCAATGTCATGATCAAAATTCCCTGTTTGTCAAAGGTTTTTTGTACAATAATTTTGAAGATATCCTGAGAAAAAGGACCAAAGCTTGTATCTTACCCAAATATTATTAAACATGATGAATCCTAAACTGAGCAAAGTACTGGTAGTGGTTTTTTTGATAGTTTCCATATTGGATGTTGTTGCAGTGGCCCTGCACTATCCGGTGATGCAGGCAATATTTAAACCAATGATCATGCTGAGTTTGATGGCGGCCTATTATTTTTCGGTTCCAAAGGTCAATTTCTTGTATCTTCTCGCCATGGCATTTTCATTTTTGGGAGATGTGCTGCTCATGGATAAAAATAATTTGTTCCTGCCGGGTATCGCAGCCTTTTTGTGCACGCAGCTTATCTATATTTATATCATTCAAAAGCGTTTTAAAAAAGCCAACATAAAGGATCTGCTAATCACCATTGTACCCTTTCTTATATTTTACAGCCTGTTGATCTTCCTTCTGCTAAAAAATCTTGGTGAGTTTACGATTCCGGTAATGGTTTATGGGATGGCGATATCCATTTTTGGCATGGCAGCCTTATTGTTACACCTTCAATACAGAAACTTCAGTACCAGCTTATTGCTTTGGGCTACAATCTTGTATTATATCAGACAGTATGATAGCCTTGCAAAAATTTCATTCACCCCGGCATTTTTATCCGGTGGCCATTATGGCAACCTATGTTATTGCGCAATTTCTGATATTCAGGTACATGATAGCACCTCAAAAGGAAAAGGAAATTATTTGAACATATCCAATCCAGGGATATCAGGCAGACCCTCTTTTGCCGCCCGGGCCATTTCCATTTCATGGATCTCATTGGCTTTTTTCAAGGCACTGTTTAAGGCAAGAATCAAATAATCTTCCAGGGCTTCTTTGTCAGACAAAAGTTCATCCGCAATTTGAATTGTTTTAACTTCCCTGTTGGCTGTAACGCTTACACTAACCATTCCATTTTCCGGCTTTTCCATTCACCTGCACGGTGTCCATTCTCTTTTGGTTTCTTCTATTTTGGCCTGGGCATCTTTTAACCTGGCCATCATTCCCTGTAAATCTCCTAACATATTGTTTTTTTATTACATTGGATAAAAATACAGATTTATTAAATGATTTATTAGAAAAATTGAAAATGAACAGAATTAACGCTTATTTTTTTATTATATGCCTTACTTTTGCGGCCTCATGCAAAAAGGAAAATATGGAAAAAGAGATTATGCCACCCAAGGCAGAAAAAGATAGCAAAGAAATTAGAGAATCTTGGGCATACCCGGGTTGATCATTATTACTGGCTCAATGAAAGGGAGAACCCAAAAGTAATAGATTACCTCAATGCTGAAAATGATTACTATTTTCAAAAAACGGCACACACAAAAGATTTTCAGGAAAAATTATTTCAGGAATTGAAGGGTCGGATAAAGGAAGATGACGAATCTGTGCCGTACAAAAAGAACGGATATTTTTATATTACCAAATACAATACGGGCCAGCAATATCCTGTTTATAAGCGCAAAAAAGGTACACTTGCAGGCGCAGAGGAAATCCTTTTTGATGTAAATGAGATGGCCAAAGACCATGAATATTATTCATTGGCAGGATTGAATGTGAGTGAGGATAACAAATTGGTGGCCTTTGCGGTTGACACCGTGAGCAGGAGGCAGTACACGCTTCATTTTAAAAATTTGGAAACCGGAGCCATATATCAGGAATTTATACCGAATACAACCGGTGGTTCGGCCTGGGCTAATGATAACAAAACGGTTTATTATACAAAAAAGGATCCGGTAACGCTAAGAAGCAATCAGGTTTTTCGCCATATTTTGGGTACAGATCCCGCTAGCGATGTGATGGTCTATGAGGAAGCGGACGATACCTTTGGCACCTCTGTTTATAAATCAAAGTCAAATGAATTTATTATTATAGGTTCATACAATACCGTTTCTACGGAATACAGATTCCTGTCTGCGAATGATTCTGTTGGAGCTTTTAAGATCTTTCAGCCAAGAGAAAGGGATCTGGAATATTCAGTTGATCATTATCAAAACAATTTTTACATCCTAACCAATAAAGATGGCGCAAAGAACTTTAAATTGATGAAAACCCCCTTGGATAAAACAAGCAAGGCAAACTGGGTTGATGTTATTCCTCATCGTCCGGAAACATTGATGGAGGATTTTTCAATTTTCAAAGATTATTTGGTATTGGAGGAAAGAACAAACGGACTGAATCAGATTCGGATAAAAAAATGGGATGGATCAGTTGACTATTACCTTCCGGTAAATGAAGAAACCTATACTTCTTCTGTGTATGCCAATCCGGAATTTGATACCGAGATTCTTCGATATGGTTATAATTCACTGACTACACCCAACTCTGTCATCGATTTCAATATGGCAGATAAAACAAGTGATATTAAAAAGGAACAGGAAGTATTAGGAGGAAAATTTAAAAAGGAAAATTATAAAAGTGAGCGAATATGGGCGAAGGCACGGGATGGTAAAAAAGTTCCGGTATCACTGGTTTACCATAAAGACACCCCGCTTAACAAGAATACGCCTTTATTATTATATGGCTATGGCTCTTATGGGATTACCGTTGAAGATCAGTTCAGTTCTACCAGGTTATCCTTACTTGACAGAGGCTTTGTTTTTGCAATCGCACATATAAGAGGAGGAGAATATCTGGGCAGAAATTGGTATGAGGATGGGAAAATGTTTAAAAAACAAAATACTTTCAATGATTTCGTAGATTGTGCCAAACATCTTATTGGTCTGGGATATACTTCAGCCGGGCATTTGTATGCTGAAGGCGGCTCTGCGGGAGGTTTATTAATGGGTGCGGTGATCAATATGAATCCTGAGCTTTTTAACGGGATTATTGCTGCTGTCCCTTTTGTGGATGTTGTAACGACTATGCTCGATGACAGTATTCCTCTTACAACGGGCGAATATGATGAATGGGGAAATCCCAATAATAAAGAATCCTATGAATATATGTTGTCTTATTCTCCTTATGACAACGTCAAAGCCGGAACTTTTCCAAATATGTTGGTAACCACTGGTTTGCATGATTCACAGGTACAATATTTTGAGCCGGCGAAATGGGTTTCAAAAATAAGGGATATGAAAACAGATAACAATCAGTTGTTCTTATATACGGATATGGAGACCGGGCATGGAGGTGCCTCAGGCAGATTCGATTCGTTAAAAGAAATTGCAAGAGAGTATGTATTTCTGTTTGATTTAGAGGAGATTAAAGAGTGAAGGAGCCCAATAAGTAAAAAAAAATGGTTTAAAGTTGATTGTAAAAATCATTTTTTTAACTGATTATTTAAAAATTGTTTAACTTTGCCCTCGAAATTTATCATAAAAGTCTTTAACATTTATGGAAAAGCATAAAGGGATTACCAACAATATTCTTGAATTAATAGGAGAAACTCCCCTTATACGACTAAACAGAATTACCAATCACTTACCTGGTCAATTTTTAGTAAAATACGAAGCATTCAATCCGGGTCATTCTATGAAAGACAGGATTGCTTTGCACATAGTTGAGGATGCCGAGAAGAGAGGTATTTTAAAAAAAGGCAGTAAGGTGATAGAAACTACTTCCGGGAATACTGGTTTTAGTGTAGCTATGGTATGCCTGATTAAGGGTTATGAGTGCATTCTTGCTGTAAACTCAAAAGCATCACCTAGCAAAATCAACATGTTAAAAGCAATGGGCGCAAAAGTATATGTATGTCCTGCTCATGTTGCGGCAGACGATCCGCGTTCATACTATGAAGTTGCAAAAAGACTGCATGCAGAAACTGCTGATTCTGTTTATATTAATCAGTATTTCAATGACTTGAACGCCGAGTCGCATTATTTGTCAACTGGCCCGGAAATATGGGAACAAACCGACGGTAAAGTTACCCATATTATTGTTGCCAGCGGAACAGGTGGTACTATTTCGGGTGTGGGAAAATTTTTGAAGGAGAAAAATCCAAAGATTAAAGTTTTAGGAGTAGACGCTTATGGATCATTGTTGAAAAAATTTCATGAGACCAAAGAATTTGATGAAAAGGAATTGTACCCTTATCGCATTGAAGGCTTAGGGAAAAATCTGATTCCATCTGCAACAAATTTTGAAGTGATTGATGTTTTTGAAAAGGTGAGTGATGAATCTTCTGCGCACCGTGCCAGAGAACTTGCCCTTACTGAAGGGTTATTCACCGGTTATACCAGCGGAGCAATACTTCAGGCGGCCATGCAATACGGCGAGAAGGGATATTTTGATAAAGACAGTATGGTTGTAATGATCTTACCTGACCACGGTTCAAGGTATATGGAAAAAATTTACAGTGATGACTGGATGGGTGAGCAAGGGTTTTTTGATTCAAAAAATATTGTCGTCGGAGAAGTTGAATATCTTTAAAAAAAATTAGAAATAATAATCAGATATGAGGTCGCTTACATTGTAGGCGGCCTTTTTTGATTAAAACACTAAAAATGATCCCTTAAATTGTAGACAAGAAGAAAAAAACCTAATTTTGCAAAAGTTTTTTAAAATTAATTTTTTATAAAATATCTGATGAAAGATCTTTTTGATAGAATTATCAATGACAAAGGCCCACTGGGCAAATGGGCCAAGCAGGCAGAAGGATATTATGTGTTTCCAAAATTGGAAGGACCCATTTCCAATCGAATGAACTTTAATGGTAAGGAAGTAATAACCTGGAGCATAAATGATTATTTAGGTTTGGCAAACCATCCGGAAGTGAGGAAAGCAGACACTGAGGCTGCCACGGAACACGGAATGGCTTATCCGATGGGGGCCAGAATGATGAGCGGACATACAGTATTTCATGAACAGTTAGAACGGGAATGTGCCGAATTTGTGCATAAAGAGGCAGCGTATCTGGTAAATTTTGGTTATCAGGGTATGGTTTCTGCTATTGATGCATTGGTGTCAAAAAACGATGTGATTGTGTATGATGTTGATTCTCATGCTTGTATAATTGATGGTGTACGCCTTCATCAGGGGAAAAGATTTACCTACCGCCATAACAATATGGAAAGCTTCGAAAAGAACCTTCAGAGGGCAACCAAGATGGCAGAAGAACAAAACGGCGGTATACTGGTTGTAACCGAAGGTGTTTTTGGAATGAGGGGAGAACAGGGTAAATTGAAAGAAATTGTTGAATTCAAGAAAAAGTATAATTTCCGGCTGTTGGTAGATGATGCACATGGCTTTGGTACCCTGGGTAAAACAGGGGCCGGAGCTGGCGAGGAGCAAGGGATTCAGGATCAGATAGATGTATATTTTTCAACTTTTGCAAAATCTATGGCCGGTTTTGGCGCTTTTTTCGCAGGGGACAAGGATGTGATTCAGTACCTTCAATACAATATGCGTTCACAGATGTTTGCAAAATCGCTGCCTATGGCCATGGTAAAAGGTGCCTTAAAAAGGTTGGATATGATCAGGACCATGCCGGAGTTGCAGGAAAAATTATGGGAAAACGTAAATGCACTGCAAAGCGGACTGGTTGAGAAAGGTTTTAATATTGGTTCCACCAATACCTGTGTTACCCCTGTATTTTTGGAAGGTGAAATTCCCGAAGCAATGGCACTGGTAAATGATTTAAGGGAGAATTATAGGATTTTTTGCAGCATCGTAGTTTATCCGGTAATCCCGAAAGGGCTGATCCTCTTAAGATTAATCCCGACAGCAGCCCATACACTCGACAATGTGTATGAAACAATCGCTGCTTTTTCAGCAATACGCGAAAAATTGCAATCCGGAGTATACAAACGGATTGCAGAAAAGTTTGTAAATGCCTAGAAATTCAAACCGTCGAAATGAACGTGCCCCAAAAAGTTAGACACTAATTGGGGCATTTTTTTATGGAAAGAAGATTAAAGTATGATTATGCATTTAAACTAGAATGTGTAGAATTAGTTTTCACTAACAGTTAAGCGCGCCGTTGCCTTTATGTCCTGCGCAGAACTCTGGTCTTTTAGAAAATGATAATACCCAACGATTCCGATCATGGCCGCATTATCCGTGGTATAGGCAAATTTTGGAATATAGGTTTTCCATCCGTACTTTGATTCCGCCTCCCTGAGCGCCTGCCTTATACCCGAGTTGGCAGATACGCCCCCGGCAATGGCAATATCGCTTATTCCGGTTGTTTTTGATGCCAGTACCAATTTATTCACCAAGATATCAATGATGGTCTTTTGTATGGAAGCACAGATGTCTTCCAGATTTTCTGAAATAAACTTTTCATTGGCTTTTTGTTCTTTTTGCAAGAAATAAAGTATGGAAGTTTTGAGTCCGCTAAAGCTGAAATCCAGTTCATTTTCAGTTTTTGGCTTAGCAAAAGTAAACCGCGTTCCATTTCCGGTTTGGGCAAGTTTATCAACATGTGGACCTCCCGGGTAAGGCAAGCCCAGCAATTTTGCCGATTTATCAAAGGCTTCCCCAACGGCATCATCAATTGTTTCTCCGAGAATTTCAAAATTAAAAAAATCGGTTACCCTTAAAATTTGCGTGTGCCCCCCGCTTATGGTCAGGCAAATAAATGGGAAGGGAGGTTTTTTTTGTTCTTCATCATCAATAAAATGTGCCAGCACATGTGCCTGCATATGGTTCACACCAATCAAAGGTATTTGAAGCGCCAAAGCCATAGATTTGGCAAAAGATGTCCCAACGAGCAGTGAGCCTAATAGTCCGGGTCCCTTTGTAAAGGATATCGCATGGAGTTCATTTTTACTGATCCCCGCTTTTTTTAAGGCCATTTGCACAACAGGTACAATATTCTGCTGGTGCGCCCTTGAGGCCAGTTCCGGAACTACTCCGCCAAATTCAGCATGAATTTTCTGATTGGCGATGATATTCGACAGAACCTTGTCATTCTGAAGTACAGCAGCTGATGTATCATCACATGAGGATTCAATAGCCAATATATTTATTTGTTTTTTAGCCATTTATTTAGAATGTAGGCACAAAAATTGTATTTTTAACCAGGCAAATTTAGACAATTAATTATCAAAAAATTTAAAAAAATAAGTTTCGGATTTTTAGTCTTTTTAGTACTGCTGCTAGTGGTGCTTGTCTTTTTATTGTCCCTTTCTTCTGTTCAGACCAATATGGCAAAACGGTTGACCGATTATGTGAATAAGACTTATGGAAGTGATATACAAATTGAGAAAGTAGATATATCCTCTCTCAGCAAAATAAAACTTGTTCATGTGCTCATCCGCGACCATCACGGTGATTCGCTGATTTATGTCGAAAACGCAAAAACATCTGTCTCACATTTGCCTTCCATATTCAAAAATAAATTTATTCTCGGTTTAACCAGTCTTGAAAATGGCTTTCTGAATATGAAAACCTATAAGGACGAGGAAACAAATAACCTTACTGTTTTTTCCCGGTTATTTGATGACGGTAAGGAAACGGAGGGAAATAAATTTATTCTGACCAGTCCGAAGATCAAACTGGAGAACATAAGTTATGAGCTTTTTGATGAGAATAAAGATGAAGCGCCTATAGTATATTATTACGGTATAACAGGTGATTTGAACGAATTTGCGATAAATGGGTCTGAAGTAAAGACACAAATAAGGAGTATTTCTATTGATAGAAACCACCTTTTGAAAATTCTCGATTTCAATTCAGATTTCAAGTATACCGATACGCAAATGGAATTTTGGCATACGAACCTGACATCAGAAAATTCCTTTATCGATACCGATATTGTAATGAACTATGGAGAAGATGACCTTTCAGATTTCAATGAACGTGTTAAGATCAATGCTTTTTTTAAGAAATCATCTATCGCTCTTGTGGATCTCAATCACATTTATGAGGAGTTTGGAACCAAAGATATCATTTACTTTACCTCCCAGTTTGTTGGTACCATTAATGATTTTCTAGTCAATGACCTCGATTTGAGAACAGAGAGAAAATCAGTTTTGAAAGGTGATTTTGTCTTTCAGGATATTTTGGATACGGAGCAATTTTATATTGATGGAAATATTGAGAAAATTTCATCAAGCTATTCTAATTTGAGTATTTTACTTCCGAGGCTGTTGGGAAAAAACCTGCCTGAATCTTTCAAAGATGTCGGTACATTTGAGGCATCCGGAAATTTTGCGCTGACTAAAAATACACTTAACCTGAATATGGATTCTAATTCGGGCCTGGGCAAAGTGAGTACCGACCTATATCTTACTGATTATCAGATTATTGATAAAGCAAAGTACAAAGGAACAGTGGCTATGGAGGATTTTAAACTGGGTACTTATTTAAAAAATCCTCATGTGGGAAGGTTATCGCTGCAAGGAAAATTCGACGGACAGGGATTTTCTTTGAATTCGATCAATACTTCCATCATCGGCAATATCTCCAAACATGAATACAAAGGGTATACTTATAGAAATATTGATGTAAATGGGGTCTTCAGAAACAGGAATTTTCAGGGAGAACTGGCGGTGGACGATCCCAACTTAAAGATGATATTTTCAGGACTGGCAGATTTGTCCAAAAAAATTTATCTCTTTGACTTTGAAGCCAATGTGGAATATATTGACCTGAAACCCTTGCATTTGTTTGAAAAATATGAAAAATCAATAGTCAAAGGGAAAGTCAATATCAAGCTGACCGGAAATACAATTGAAAATCTCGACGGAGAAATAAGTTTTCAGGACGCTTCTTTTTCGAATGAAAATGATGATTACTTTTTTAAAGATTTTCATGTTTTGGCTGAGATGCAGGGATACCGTGAGAACAATTTCCATCAATTCACCGGACATTATTGAAGGAAGAATTATTGGTAATTTCAAATACCAGGAACTGCTGAACATTACCAAAAATTCACTGGGAAGTCTTTATGCCAATTACCATAGGATTAAAGTGGCACCGGGGCAATATTTGGATGTATATTTTAATATTTATAACAAGATCATAGAGATATTCAATCCTGATATTGAGTTGGGTTCGAATACCTTTATTCGTGGCAAGATCAATTCGGATGATGATGATATCAATTTGCTTTTGAAGTCATCGCATGCCCGAGTCTATTCCAATGAATTTGATAATGTAAAACTTCAGATCAACAGCAAGAGCCCATTGTATAATGCTATCTTGAGTATAGACAATATCCGGACGAAATATTATGAGGCTTCAAATTTCAACCTGGTCAATGTTACTTTGAATGATACATTGTTTATGCGGACTGATTTTATAGGCGGGAAAGAGAAAACTGAAAAGTATGATTTGAGTATATACCATACCATAAATGATAAGGGTCTCTCTAGTTGTTGGCTTCAAAAAATCAGAAATTGTTTATAAAGATAATATCTGGTTCATCAATGAATTAGATGACTCTTTGAACAAACTTGTTTTTGACAAGGATTTTAAGAATTTTGCCATCGATAAGGTCAGTGTTGATTCTCAAGGTCAGAATATTGGTATTTCAGGAGCGATGAGTGGGATCACACAAAATATTGATCTTGAGTTTAATAACGTAAACCTGAATTCAGTTACCCCCATTGATAGTCTCAGGCTCAACGGCAAGATCAATGGGCGGGTGAGTGTTTCGAGAAAAGGATAATAAATTCATCCCTCTGGCAGATCTGGCCATTAATTATTTCAGCATCAACAACGACTATTATGGAGATCTTACACTGGTCGCAGAAGGAAATGACAATCTGAGTAATTACACATTTGATGCCGCACTTTTAAATAGTGACCTGCTATCGGCACAAATTAAAGGCAATGTGGATTTTAAGGAGAAGACCCCAACGGTTCTGGCAACGGTTGAATTGAATAAATTCAGGTTAAATGCCTTTAGTCCGCTGGGAAATATTGTGCTGTCTGATATCAGAGGTATTGTTTCAGGTACAGTAGCTGTTTTCGGAAATTTATATAACCCGGTCTTTGATGGTGAGCTCCTCCTGCACGACGCGGGATCTCAAAGTTCCCTACCTCAACGTGGATTATGATTTTGCTGAAGATTCCAAAATATTATTATACGATCAGACCTTTGATTTTCGGACTATTGCTATCACGGACACAAAAATGGGTACGAAAGGAAGTTTTAGGTGGCAAGATCAAACATGAAAATTTTGAGAAATGGTTCATGGATATTTTTGTTTCAAGTGATAATTTACTAGTTTTAGACACAGAAGAATATGAAGATGCGCTGTATTATGGCACAGGCTTAATTAAAGGAGAAACTACTATTTACGGACCCACCGATAATTTATTTATTGACGTACAGGCCACCACAAATAAGGGGACCCAATTTATAATTCCATTGAGTGATGTGAGCACCGTTGGCCAATCCAACCTGATTCATTTTGTTAATCCCTTTGAAGAAGAGCTGGAAGATGAATACCAAAAACTGGTATTGATGCAGCAAATGAAAGGACTCGAATCTGAGCTTCAATTTAAATGTCACCAAAGATGCGGTAGCTGAAGTTGTAATAGACAGGGAAACGGGAAGTATTTTAAGAGGCAGGGGCGATGGAAACCTGAGATTGGGAATCGATATGAACGGCAAGTTTGAAATGTACGGTGAGCTCCTGATCGATAGTGGTGAGTATCTTTTTAAAAGTATCGTCAGCAAGAACTTCCTGGTTGAGCAGGGAGGTACCTTAATCTGGAACGGTGATCCGATGGATGCTTCAATAAATATAAATGCCGTGCATAAAACCAAGGCAAATCCAGCTGTAATACTCGATGAACTCAGCAGTTCAAGAAAAATAGATGTCAATTTGATTACACATATCAGCGGAACACTTTCCCAGGCTCAGTTAGATTTTGATATAGAGATTCCAAAAGCCAGTTCTTTGGTGGCCTCTGAACTGGAGTTTAAGCTTGCAAATCCGGATGACAAGCTTACCCAGTTTTTTTCGTTGCTTGCAACCGGTTCTTTTTTAAATACAGATTCTCGTAAAGGAGAATTTAGTGGTGGTTCCGTTGTTGCAGGAACAATGGCAGAGCAGGCCTCAGCTATTTTAACAAATGTCTTGGGAACTCAGAATGATAATTTTGAAATCGGACTCGATTATGAGGTTGCAGCACAGAACAAAGTGGAAAATGTAAATACCGATGACCAGCTCGGTATTATGGTATCGGGCAGAATTGGGAACAAAATTATAGTGAATGGAAAGGTAGGGGTGCCTGTTGGACCGAATACTCAGTCGAGTGTGGTAGGAGAGGTTGAGGTAATGATTCCGTTAAATCAGGCAGAAACTTTAATGGGTAAGGTTTATAACCGCCAGAATGAAATTCAGTTCGATATTATTGATAGTGAGGGTTATACACAAGGTGCCGGAATTTCCTATCGCTTTGAATTTGCCAATGCCAAAGAGTTTTCTGAGAAAGTGGGTTTAAGGAAAACTGAAGAAGAAAAGCTCCTTACCAAAGAGCAAAGGGATAGTCTTAAAACAGCCCAAAAACTTCTAAAGAAACAGGAGAGTGAAGAGACAAAAAGGAAGAAAGGCTCCCAATAAGTTTTTTTAATGTACCTCTTTGCAGAAGTTGCTGCTCTTAATAATTTCTTTTCTAATGCTACAACTAAGTTCCTTTTTTTAAATGGCTGTATGGTTTTCAATTTGATTAGGGGAGCAGGAAGACAAAAATATTTTGCTTTTAATTTGATTATTTTTAAACAAAAATTATTGTATGTTAAAAGAGGAAAGGCAGAATTTTATTCTGGAAAAGATCAGGGAACTGAATACGGTAAAATCCAATGAACTGGCAGTTGAATTAAATGTTTCTGAAGACACAATCAGAAGAGACCTCAATCATATGGCCTATAAAGGCATCATTTTAAAGGTGCATGGAGGGGCTTTATCCACATTCCAGAAGCTATACACGTATAATGAGGGTTCGGTATTCAACAGAGAAAGCAAAATTGCAATCGCAGAAAAGGCGATTACCATGTTGAAAGACGGCCAGACAATTCTTATGAGTGGTGGAACAACCAATCTCGAATTGGCAAGATTGCTGCCTCCTGGCCTCAAATCCACCATCTACACATACAGTTTAACCATTGCCATGCAGTTGGCAGAACACCCCAAATGCCGAGGTAATCCTTATTGGGGGTAAGCTGAATAAAGAGGCATTGGTTACCACGGGGGTTAACGTGATCAAGATTTTGTCGAATATCAAGGCAGATATCTGTTTTCTTGGAACCAGCGGATTGGATCCTGAAGAAGGAATTACCGAAGTTGGATATGAGGTTTCTTTTGTTAAAAGGGTGATGGTTGCCTCATCAAAAACTGTTGTTTCTATGGTTACCTCAGACAAATTAAATACCGCTCAACGATATCCGGTATGCGATCTTACGGAAATTCAAAAAATCATTACTGAATTACCGCCCAACGACCCTGTTTTTTATCCTTATATAAAAAAAGGAATTGAAATTATGTAAAGTCCTTTTTTAGGATGGGATAGCAATCAATTTTTCGACCGAAGTTATTTGTGAATTGAAAGTTTTTCCACTTTTTATTTTTCCTCTTGCAAATAATTGCGATATTTTCAGCGTTTATTTGCACTATTAGGAAAGGTCATTGCCCTTGATTAAGAATTCAAAGTTTTAAAGTTTTTTACAGTTAAATTTGGATATGGTTTTCTGAAAATCTTGAATCCAAGAGCGAACAATTAAAATCAAAATCAAACATTGAAAATTTAATTTTTAAAAGATTAAGAATTGAGCACCCTGCTGATATTTTCCATAATCTCTGCCTACTTTGCTATAATTATGGTGATTTCGCATTTTACTTCAAAAAAGCGAAGTGATGAAACTTTCTTTACGGGAGACAGAAAATCTCCCTGGTTTCTCGTCGCGTTTGGGATGGTTGGAGCTGCCTTGTCGGGAGTTACATTCGTTTCATTGCCCGGCATGGTGGGTAATAATTCTTTTTATTTTTTTCAGTTTATCCTGGGAAACGTCGTTGGCTATTTTTTTATCACTTTTGTTTTAATACCTCTTTACTACAGACTTAATCTCGTTTCTATTTATGGTTATTTAAAAGAGCGGTTTGGAAACGTAACTTATAAAACGGGTTCTCTTTATTTTCTTATCTCACAATCATTCGGTGCATCATTGAGGCTGCTGCTCGCTGCAAAAATTTTGCAGTTCGCTTTTTTTGATAACCTGAAAATTCCATTTTCTCTTACGGTCATCATCATTTTGGTGCTGGTTTGGCTCTACACGCATAAATCGGGTATAAAAACTATCGTTTGGACAGATACCATGCAGACTTTTTTCCTGATACTCGCTGTATTGCTTTCGATTCTGGCAATCACAAATTCGATGAACCTTAGTCTTTCAGAATCCATTACACAAGTAACACAGCACAAATATTTTAAGGTATTTGACTGGGATATAAAATCGGGTAATAATTTTTTCAAGCAATTTATTTCAGGAGTACTCATAGCCATTGCCATGATGGGACTGGATCAGAACATGATGCAAAAAACACTTACCTGCAAAAATGTGAATGATGCTCAAAAAAATACACTTACCTTTAGTTTGATTCTTGCGTTTACACAATTCATGTTTTTAGGATTAGGCATCCTGCTATATATGTACGCCGAAGCAAATCAAATAAAACTGCCTCTTGATCCAACCGGGAAGTTTTTGGACACAGATACTTTATTTCCTAATCTGGCAATCAATTATCTGGGCACTTTGGCAGGAATTAGTTTTTTAATAGGTATTGTTGCAGCATCCTTTTCGAGCATAGATTCGGCAATTACGGCATTGACGACATCCTTTACTTATGACTTTCTGAAATATAAGCACACGGTCCAGCGAAGAAAAGAAAAACATTAAAAACAAAGTTTTCTTCGGTTTTTCATTGGTGGTATTTCTTATTATTATGGCATTTTCGGGCAGCAGGGGAGATGTGATCAGCACCATTTTTAAGGTGGCCGGTTACACTTACGGGCCGCTTCTGGGATTATTCCTGTTTGGCATGTTTACTGATATTAAAATAAAGGACAAACTGGTACCCATTGTCTGCATATTGGCTCCGGTGCTGACATATATATTAAATTATTGGTTAGCAACATCCTATCATTTTGATTTTGGATTTATCAATATTGCTGTAAATGCTTTAATCACGATAGTAGGCTTAGTAATTATTAAAAAGTAAATTTAATGGTCATATGACAATCAAACGAATTACAGAGGAATCGTCTTATTACAACGACCTGGAAAATATGAGTATTCATGATTTATTGGTCAATATGAATGCTGAAGATAAAAAAGTTCCTCTTGCCGTGGAAAAGGCCATTCCGCAAATAGAAGCCCTGGCTGAGAAAATCGTTGAAAAGTTTGAATCAGGGGGCAGGTTATTTTATATTGGAGCCGGCACAAGTGGTCGTTTAGGCGTTTTAGACGCCTCTGAATGTCCACCTACTTTTGGTGTACCGCATGACTGGGTGATAGGTCTGATAGCGGGCGGGGATGGCGCGCTGAGAAAGGCTGTTGAAAGGGCCGAAGATGATACCGAACAGGCCTGGAAAGACCTGATGAAGCACAATATAAATTCCAATGATGTTCTGGTCGGAATTGCTGCATCGGGTATTACCCCTTATGTGATTGGAGGCCTAAGGCAAGCCAATGAGCACAATATTACTACAGGTTGCGTGACTTGCAATGAGAATTCACCGGTAGCGGAAGTTTCAAAATATCCTGTTGAAGTTGTTGTCGGACCGGAATTCGTCACCGGAAGTACACGAATGAAATCAGGAACCGCCCAAAAACTTGTACTCAATATGATCTCGACTTCTGTTATGGTCAAATTGGGACGGGTTAGCGGAAACAAAATGGTCGATATGCAACTAACGAACGAAAAGCTCGTAAAGCGTGGTACCCTGATGATCAAAAACGAACTGAATATTGACGAGAAACTGGCCAATGACCTATTAATGAAGTACGGCAGCGTAAGACTGGCGATCGATCATTATCACAAACAATAAATGCCCTGGCAAGGGCATTTATTGTTGATACCTTTCAGATCAGTGAGCCCAAATATCTTTCTGCATCCAGGGCGGCCATGCAGCCTGTTCCGGCAGCGGTTACTGCCTGTCTGTAATCTTTATCCTGCACGTCACCTGCGGCAAATACACCGGGAATATTTGTTTTTGTCGTTTTACCTTTTGTGATAATGTAGCCTACCTCGTCCATATCAAGTATTCCCTTGAATAAGTCCGTATTAGGTGTATGGCCAATGGCGATAAAGACACCGGTTACTGGAAGGACCTTTTTCTCGTGGCTGATGTTATTGAAAACCCGAACACCTTCTACCACCTTATCTCCAAGAACCTCATCTATTTCTGTGTTGTATAAAACCTCTATGTTTTCAGTAATTTCTACCCTTCGTTGCATCGCTTTAGATGCCCGCATAAAGTCTTTTCTTACTAATATGGTCACCTTTTTGCAGATATTTGCAAGGTAAGTAGCTTCTTCTGCTGCTGTATCACCGGCACCGACTACGACAACTTCCTGTCCGCGATAAAAGAAACCATCACAGGTGGCACAGGCCGAAACACCCCCGCCAATTAATCTTTGTTCACTCGGGATATTTAAGTATTTGGCAGTTGCTCCGGTTGAAATAATCACGGTTTTTGCCTCTATGATCTTTGATTCATCAACGGTTATCTTATGTAGTCCACCAGGTTCATTGCTGAATTCTACCTTGGTCACCACGCCAAACCTCACTTCAGTATCAAATCGTTCTGCTTGTTTTTTGAGATCTTCCATTAAGGCATTTCCATCCACTCCCTCAGGATATCCGGGAAAATTATCCACTTCTGTGGTGGTGGTCAGTTGTCCTCCCATTTGCATACCTGTATACATTACCGGTTTCATATCCGCCCGAGCGGCATATATTGCTGCTGTATATCCTGCAGGTCCTGAACCAATGATCAGGCACTTTATTTTTTCTATATCACTACCCATAATTATGATTATTTTTGTGAGGTAAAATTAGGCATTTCCTGAAGTTTAAGGAATGATAATTGATTATTTTTCTTGATTATTACATAGATTTTTTAATCGAAATTTGATTTGTATTCAGGTATTCTTTAACATCTTATAAGCTAATTTTAAATGGACTATAAAATCATAAACTCACCGGAAGGATTTGAACAGGCAATAAAAGAGAATAAGGCAGTACTTTTTTATTTTTCGACCTTGAGTTGTTCGGTCGGAGAAACCCTTCAATCAAAAGTAATCGATTTATTGAAAACGGATTACCCAAATATACCGTTTTATTTTGTTGATATGCAGTTCAATGCAGCATTATCTGCTTCCTGCAATGTTTTTGTCGAACCCACTGTACTTGTTTATTTTCACGGAAAGGAAAGTATCCGGAAAAGCAGAAATTTTGGTATGTCGGAACTGGCAAATGCCATTCATAGATTATATCAGTTTACCTTCTCTGATTAATTAATAAATAGCTTGTATTATATATGATTAGTTTTATATTTGCACCGGTTTATTTTGATCATCAAATGTAAACACGGGGTGTAGCGTAGCCCGGCTATCGCGCCTGCTTTGGGAGCAGGAGGCCGCAGGTTCGAATCCTGCCACCCCGACAAATTGGGTTCAAATACCGCTTAAAAGACCGCTATGTCAAAGATGTGCGGTCTTTTTGTTTTATGGAATTATTTCTATTTGAAAGTGATGCTCTGTATTTTTTGATTGAATTCCTTTACAATTCTCATGGTTGTGTCAGTATCAAAAACCGAATTCAGCCCCTGTTCTTCCTGGCCGGGGTCGCCCATCAGGTCATCACCGGGTTTCCAAAACACACGCGTCTTATTGGGTCTGGCCAAACCACCATAGGCCCAGAAATTAGCTCCGGCGATGTTTCCATTTTCCTTTGCACTGACAAGGACTTTCTCAAAGATATTGGAATAATATCGGTCTCTGTTTGTTGTGGGTGACTCTACACTAAATTTATGTTCATCCCGCGGCAAACCGAACTCTTCAATAACCATGGGTTTATTTAGCGATTGGGCCAATGCAGCATGATTCGAAATGTATTCATTGGTTTTATTTATGGCATTTTCGAGGGTTTGAGGTATGGCATCAGCTTTAATCCAGCTCCAGTTTTTGGGCCAGATATGTATGGTTAAATAATCGATTTCGGTACCTGAATGAATTCGTTTAAAAAGATCCATATCACCTTCACTTCCCATCTGCCCCTCAGATCCCGTAGTAACGAGGTGCTTTTTGTCAAGAGATTTGATGAGGGCAGCGGTCTCTTTTATCCATGCTTCAAAAATTGTTTTGTTCTTTTCTGAAAAAACCCGCGGTTCATTGGCAATTTCCCAGGCCATAATGGCGGGATCATCTATATAAGCCTTTTTTGTAATGCTGTTGGTTCTGTTTAATATAAAACGTATATGATCCTGAAATTGTTTGTTACAGGGTTCGCATTCGTAATATTGGGTTGTATAGGCCTGGTATTTCGTCCAGCCATTTTCTTCCCCCAATACGGGAGGAGTTGGGTATCCGTTCCAGCTCAGGTACTGAACAAGTCCGCCCGACCAGTCCCAGCTGTTGTTGAGAAACAAAATTGCCTTCATTTTGCGTTTGCCCATTTCGGTCAAAAGAAAATCAAGCCCTCTTAGTATGGTGTCGTTGTAAATACCGGGTTGGGTTTGAAGGGTAGGTGTTACCCGAAACTCTTTATTATCTGGTCCTTCGGCACCAACGAGTACCCGAAGGTTGTCAAATCCGTGCTCCTTCATAAGATCCAATTCTTTTAACAGGCGATCCCTGTTACCACCGCGACCTTCAGAACCCAGAATTGCGCCAAACCAAAAATTGGTTCCTATATAATAATAGGGCTTTCCATCTACTTTAAAATGGCCCTTCTCAACCGACACAAAGGGACTGCCATCCTTATTTTGAGCCTGTGCAGGCATGAACATTAGACTCAGTAAAACAAAGGGTAAAAAAAAAGTTCTTTTCATATTTAATTGATTAAGGTATATTTTGTTATCGCAATTACCATTTTCTTCAAAAAAGAATGGCCGCCACCGCTGTTACGCCAGAAAAAAAATTTATTATTCCTGGAGAGCGCAGGCAGCTTGCGGACCAGTTCTGTTGATTTCAAACAGAGCTGTTAAAATGAACTCACAGTAATAAATTTATTTAAGGATCTGCTCAATCTGATTTAATTCATCCTGATTAAAGTCCGTCTTTTTTAAGGTCTGCAGGCTGTCTTCCAGTTGTTCGACACTGCTGGTACCAACAAGAACTGACGTGACACGGGAATCTTTAAGCAGCCATGCTATGGCCATTTGTGCCAGAGACTGTCTCCTACTTTTCAGCAATCATGTTGAGGGCCTCAATTTTACTGAGAACTTCCTGAGTGATCTGATTGGCTTTTAAAAAACCATGGGCTTTTGCTGCCCTTGAACTTTCGGGAATACCACCTAGGTATTTGCTGGTAAGCAGCCCCTGAGCAAGAGGAGAAAACGCGATACAACCCATACCCGTATTTTCAAGTACATCCAGCAATTCTTTTTCAACCCAGCGCTCGAGCATCGAATATTTTGGCTGGTGGATAAGACAGGGCGTGCCTAGATCATTAAGTATCTCAGAGGCACGTGCAGTTAGCTCGGCAGGGTAATTGGAGATGCCGGCATATAAAGCCTTTCCGCTGCGAACGGCATGGTCCAGTGCTCCCATGGTTTCTTCGAGCGGTGTACCCGGATCCGGACGGTGCGAATAGAAAATATCCACATAATCGAGTTGCATGCGCCTGAGGCTCTGATCGAGACTTGAAAGCAGGTATTTTCTGGAACCCCATTCACCATAAGGCCCGGGCCACATGTCATAACCCGCTTTGGTTGAGATGATCAGTTCGTCACGGTACCCCTTAAAATCATTTTTCAGTATCAGACCAAAGTTTTTTTCGGCAGAGCCAGGTGGCGGTCCGTAGTTATTGGCCAGATCAAAATGGGTGATCCCTGAGTCAAAAGCCTTCCAGATTATTTTCTGAAAGCTGGAATAGACATCAACATCGCCAAAGTTATGCCATAGACCCAGAGAAAGTGCGGGTAATTTTAATCCGCTTTTCCCGCAGCGGCGGTATTCCATATCAGAATATCTTTTGTTATCAGGTTGGTACATATTTGTAATTTATGAGTTATTTTTGAATTTTCAGGACCTCTGATTAGTCAGAAGTAACAGCAATGTTATCTCCGTTGAGTCGATAATCATTTATTTTTCAATTTCTGTAATAAAGTCTTCATAAAGCGGAAGGGTTTATTTCCTTCAATAAGCTGAACTCCCGTGTGAGCTATAATCGGCAGGTCAATGGGTGGATCTTTTTGTCCCGTTCCGAGTTTCCAGGCAACAGGGTCAAAAACATAGGCATTGGCAAGCCTCGTCTTATTAAAAAATCGCTCAGAAGAAAATTCGATTTTGCTTAAACCATTTTGGCGGCTACTTTTTCCCAGTTTATTATTTTCAAAATATTCTGAAGGTAATCAGCGCGTTTGTTCTGATACTTCAGATAGTAAGCATGTTCCCATACGTCGATGCCCAAAATTGGATTTCCGGCACGCTCAGCAACTTTCATCAACGGATTGTCCTGATTAGGAGTAGAAGAAACAAACAATTTTCCCATCTTTATCCTGACATAACCAGGCCCAGCCGGATCCAAAGCGCTTGGCACCTGCATCTGAAAGTTCTTTTAGCATGGCTTCTGTGGAACCGAAATCTTTGGAAACCGCAGTTTTAAATTTTTCGCCCATGGAACCACCCGGAGTAAGTATATCCCAATAAAGATTGTGGTTATAATAACCACCTCCGTTATTTCTGATCGCCGGGCTAAGATTGTCTGCCATCAATATTTCTTCAATTTTCTTTGCCTTTTATGTTGCCCTCCTGTAATGCTTTGTTCAGGTTATCTGTGTATCCCTTGTGGTGTTTGGTATAATGAATTTCCATGGTGAGCGGATCAATGGTTTCCGGAAAAGCATTGTAACCATAGGGAATTTTAGGCAATTCAAAAATTGGGTCACCAGAAAAAAAGGTTTCTGATGATTCATTCATGCCCTGCTTGCCCGCAGCCATAGCCATTGAAGGTGCAAGGGTTATTCCTGCCGATACAAGGAGCGATTTCTTTAAAAAAGTACGTTTATTCATCTTATCGAATTTTATGCTATAAATATACAAAAATACTACGCAAGCTTATTAAAGAGATTTCTTTAAGGTTGGTGAAAATCGCTCTTTTTTATTTTCAAAATTTTGACCTCATATTTTATTGTTTAAAAAAAATACAAAAAAGTTAAACAAAATAAATATTATATGTATATTTACAGTCTCAAATAGAAAATCATGGCAAAGAAGAAAAATTTATCTAAATCTGATCTCATAACAAAATATATGAACCAAACTTTGGAGCATGGCAGACCGGCTTCTGTTTACGCACTGGCCAAAGCACAGGATTTTGAAGAGCAGCAATTTTATCAGTATTTCGGAACCTTAGAGACGCTGGAAACGGAAATTTTTACAGTTTTTTTTGATAACACACTCGTGGCTTTAGAAAAGAGTGGGGATTATCAAAGTTTTGATGCAAGAAATAAATTGCTCAGTTTTTATTTTACCTTCTTTGAGAATCTTTCTGCAAATCGGAGCTATGTATTATTATCGCTCAATGGGGGTGATTTAAATTTAAAGGATTTAAAAAAGCTCTCCGGCTTGCGCAAGGGTTTCTTAAACTTTGTAAGCGGCCTGGATATTAAAGATGATCGATTTAGAGCAGGAGAAAAATCGAAAAATTTCAAGAGAAGGCCATTGAGGAAACTGCCTGGGCGCAATTGCTGCTCACCATAAAATTTTGGGGCCAAGGATGGTTCCCGGCCTTTGAAAAAACAGATATTTTAATTGAAAAAGCTGTTGCTGCAAGTTTTGATATAATCGATTCCAGTGTATTTAAAAGTCATAGTTGACCTCGGAAAATTCCTGATAAAAGAAAAATTAGAAGTTAAAAAATGAACGCCATAGACAGTATTCCTGTAACAAAAATTCAACGCGCTACCCAATTGGTTCAAACAGGAGCCAAGATTGGCGTGAATTACTTAAAATATTACGGAGATAAAATCGTGAATCCTGATAATGAAGCCAAGAATCGCTTGGATGCCAACAATGCTGAAGACATTTATGACGGATTAAAGCGCATGAAAGGCAGTCCATTAAAAGTTGCCCAAATGCTCAGTATGGAAAAAAGCATACTTCCCCGCGCTTATGTCGAGAAGTTTTCTTTGTCCCAGTTCTCGGTACCACCTCTTTCTCCGGCATTGGTGATGAAAACCTTTAAAAAATATTTTGGAAAAGATCCGAATCAGGTTTTTGATTCTTTTAACCTTGTTTCTGTGAATGCGGCAAGCATTGGTCAGGTGCACAGAGCAGAAAAGTTTGGCAGAAAAATGGCCGTTAAAATTCAATATCCAGGAATTGCGGCCAGTATATCTTCAGATCTCGCACTGGTTAAGCCTCTTGCCATAAAAATGTTCAATATAAAAGGCAAAGATTCTGATAAATACTTTAAAGAAGTAGAGGATAAATTGATTGAAGAGACGAATTATTTTTTGGAAATACAACAAAGTCAGGAGATCGCAGAGCGCTGTGCCGCTATTCCCCATCTTAAGTTTCCGAAATATTATGAGGATTTGTCCTCTGAAAGAATTATATGTATGGATTGGATGGATGGGGCACATCTTTCCGAATTTGCCGCTTATAATGAAGATCAGGCACTTTCCGACAAGATCGGTCAGGCATTATGGGATTTTTATATGTTCCAGATCCATGTTTTACGAAAAGTGCATGCAGATCCGCATCCGGGCAATTTTTTAGTTTCTGAGGATGGTGATCTGATCGCACTAGATTTTGGATGTGTAAAAACGATTCCTCAGGATTTTTATACGCCGTATTTTGAACTCGCAAAAAGTGAGAACATTAATGATCCTGTAATTTTCAGGAATAAATTATTTGAATTGGAAATTCTGCTTAAAGAGGATAATAAAGAGGAAATAGAATTTTTTACCAATATGTTCCATGATTTGCTGAGCCTGTTTACCCGGCCATTTCAAAATAATGAATTTGATTTCTCAGATCCGGTTTTTTTTGGTCAGATCGCTGAATTGGGAGAGCGGTATTCCAAAAGTACTGAATTGAGAAATATGAATGGAAACAGGGGTTCTAAACATTTTTATTTATATCAACCGTACCTTCTTTGGACTCTACAACCTTATGTTCGATATAAAAGCAAAAAACGTCAAAATAAATAATTTTTATGACCTTGTGATGGTAACTTTTAAAAAGAAGCAAATAGAAGAACTCCATCACTTATATAGGGCCAATTTGATCAACAGCTGCTCCGGATATAAATCTGCCAATCTGATTGCTACTAGATCGGCCGATGGAGTGTCCAATGTTGCAATATTCAGTTCGGTGATACATTTGGGTTCTGATCCCGCCCTGTTAGGCTTTATTTTGCGACCTGCAACCGTGACAAGAAATACCTACGAAAATATTAAAGACGACAAATTACTATACCATTAATCATATACATCAGGAAATATTGGCAGATGCACACCACACTTCTGCCAAATATAACCAGGAAATCTCCGAATTTGATATGACGAATTTATCTGAGATGGATATGGATAATTTTTTTGCTCCTTTTGTTAGTTCGGCACCAATTAAAATTGGAATGAAATTCAGGGAGGAATATTTAATAAGTGCGAATCAAACTACTTTAGTGATCGGGGAAGTCCAAATTATTTACATTGATGAAGGGCTTCTAGAGACAGATGGATTTGTGAATTTATCCAAGGGACGAATTGCTGCTATCAATGGCCTTGATGGTTATGCGATTCCCGAGCTAAAAGTCAGGCTAGATTATCAGCGCCCAAAAATATAAGGGCTTCAGGTTTCATAACCGGATTGGCTTTAAAAATTACTACCTATCTATTGATTCAAAATACTGCATTTCCTAACCGGTGTAAATCTAAAATAATTTAACAAAATATTTTGTTTAATAAATTTGGATATAAGTTAAACAAAACGTATATTTGTCTATATAAATTCAAAATAGTTTGAATTTCAATAATTAGCAGAAAAAATAAAAGACATGAAAACAGAGAATTTACCTTTAGAATTTGTGAGCAATCATTATACAGACTCTTATTTTGTTGACGAGATAGGTGATGAAACACATCATGACCAGTGTGGATACACCCTTAAAAGAAAATGCTTTCGATATTAGTGATGAGGAAAAGAAAGACCTCATTGCCATGTTATTCGCTGAGATCATGGATGTTATGGGATTAGATCTTACGGATGACTCTTTGAAAGGTACACCAAAAAGGGTAGCCAAGATGTATATTGACGAAATTTTTTCGGGTTTAAACCCAAAAAACAAACCTTCAATTGCCTTGTTCGAGAACAAATATAAATACAACCAGATGCTCGTTGAGAAGAACATTTCGTTTTATTCAAATTGTGAGCATCATTTTGTGCCCATTACTGGAAAAGCACATGTCGCCTACATCTCTTCCGGAAAAGTAATCGGGCTTTCAAAATTGAACAGGATCGTTCAGTATTATGCAAAGCGTCCGCAAGTACAAGAAAGACTTACGACTCAAATCGGCAATGAATTGAAAGAGATACTTGAAACTGAAAATGTGGCAGTGATTATTGAAGCAAAGCACTTATGTGTTTCGTCGAGAGGAATTCAGGATGACACTTCAACAACAGTGACCGCATTTTATGGTGGCGTTTTTAATACTCCCGAAAAAATAACCGAATTACAGCAATACATAAATCAATAAAAAAGTACACCATGGATATTTTAGCCAAAGCCCAGGAATTTGAAACCGAGAAAGCTTTCATTTAAATCTGCAAGCGACAGAATTTTGGCCTCAAGAGAAGTGAAAAATTTGATCTTGTCTTTAAATGAAATATACAAGCAAAGCAAAGAAGACCAAATCATGGATCTTATGAAAAGGTTGACCGAAACAAAAAGAAAAATAGAAAAGAAATTGTATAAAATGCCAAGGGACTAATTATGAGAAGGATATTAGTAGTAGGGGGAAGCAGCGGTATTGGTAAGGCTATAATCATGCAAAACTTGCCGACCTGCAAGATCGTTAATTTTAGCAGAACTGCACCGGCGATCGATCACGTTAATCTTGAACACCATACTATTGATATATTGGCAGATGGTGCTTCCGGACTTAAATCCACTGGATGCAATTGTTTATTGCCCGGGTAGTATGAGTTTTGAAACCATTTGGCAGACTGACAAAGCAGGATTTTATGAACGACCTGGAAATCAATTTCTTTGGAGCGCTAAATGTACTTTCAAAAGTATCTCGATAACCTCAAAAATGGATCAAGTCCCTCTGTTTTGCTTTTTAGTACTGTAGCGGTAAAAATTGGGATGAGTTTTCATGCCAGTATAGCCTCATCAAAAGGAGCTGTTGAAGGCTTGGTGAAATCGCTGGCTGCGGAATTTGTACCAACCATCCGGGTAAATGCAATTGCTCCAACCCTTACAAACACACCCCTTGCAAAGACCCTTTTGAGAAATGATCAAATGGTTGAAAAAATGATTGAAAGACATCCTTCTTAAGAAAATTCTGAGCCCTGAAGAAGTGGCGGAGCTTGCAACTTTTTTTGATCTCTGATCGTTCAGGTTCTATAACCGGTCAGATTTTTCAAATGGATTGTGGAATTGTGAGTGTTAAGTAGTATTTATGAAAATGATTAAGTCATTTTTTTTCTTCCTGATCATAAATTTCGGTGCATTGGCATTAGGAGGTTATTTGATGCAAAACGGGCCTCAGACCGATTGGTATCAAAACCTGAATATTGCGCCTTGGACACCGCCGGGTTGGGTGTTTGGTTTTGCATGGACCACCATAATGTTTTGTTTTTCTTTATTTATGGCATATTTATATACCGTTGATAAATCGCGTTTTGTTATTGGATTATACATAATTCAACTGGTTTTAAACATCAGTTGGGGTTATTTCTTCTTCAATATTCATTGGCTTGCATTTTCATTTCTGGTTATTTTTCTTCTGACTCTGGTTACAATCTTATTTTTTTGGTATTCGTATAGAAAATTAAAATGGAAAAGCAGCCTTATTTTACCGTATATTTTTTGGTTATGCATTGCCTGTTCCCTTAATCTTTATACCGTACTGTATAATTGATATTCTTCTTGGGCCCTTTTCGTGTTAAGAATTTCATCATTTTGCACTTCAGGTATTTCTTGTAAAAATTTCTTTATTAAATTGTAAGTCACAGTTCTTCCTACTATATTTGCAGCTCGCATTCAAAAAGCGATATTCTTTATTCGGGGTGTAGCGTAGTCCGGTCAGCGCGTCGGCATGGTGCAAGTACGAAGGTTCGAATCCTCTTCACCCCGCTAATTGTTTAAATAATATTTGTTATCAATGTTATGTGTTTTTTATAACTGATTTTTATAATAATAAAATTGTTTATTTTTAATTTTGAAATAAATCCAAATAATAAATTAAAAAAATCCTTTGGTGTATTTATCGTTTTTATATATTATCTATTTGTATTTTTTTTAAGGTTGTCCGATAATTTTTGTCTTTTATTAATTTAGTGTTTGTGCGTAATATGTTAATAATATAAATAAAATAATTAATTAATAATAAAATAATATAATATAAATATAAAAAAGAATTAAATATGTATTAAAAAAAAGAAAAAAAATAAATTAAATTTTTCAATTATATTAATCTAAATTTGTTGGTTTTTAAATTTTTTTAATTTGTTTTTTTTATCTCCTTTTTCACCTTGCCGCTGTTCTGCTCGTCCGTCATCTTTGGTGAATCATCAAAATTAAAAAAGTCGGCACTTTCTTTTGTGCGGTATTTGAGGAAAATTAGTTTCGTTGCCGTTGCGCTACTACACCACCAAACGGTGGATTGGCCAATATTATATCTACACGTTTTTTGTAATGTATGGTTGCAGCATCCCAATTTAATGTGGCACTTCAATATCGTGAATAATCAGATTTAGGATGCCAACAAAAGGCTGTTTTAGTTCTATGCCTTAATTTTTTTAAGTTTTGCGTTGTAATGTTTTTGCTTGTTCTTCTAAATGCTAATGCACAATCAAAAAACCACCTGTACAAGAGGGTCGAGAAATTTTTTCGCCCAACTGTGGGTTAACCATATCGATAATAAACTGCGTATGGCTCTTGGTGTGTAAAATTCGCCGCTCTTTCCTGACTTGAAGTCCTTTAAAATGTTTTCGTACAATTCGCCAAAAACGTGACGGTCTTTGGCAATATTAAAATCAATTTCGTTTAGCTTGTTCAACACTTTGCGAATGTTGATACCGCTTTTCATGTAGTTGTTGTTTCCTTCAAAATACTTCACGACAATAACTCCCCGTCGGTTGCCGGTGCTTAAATCTAATTTCGAATGCAGGAAAAATTTGTTGTCAATAAATTAATAATTCATCGCCTGTCATTCCTTCATCATCGCCAGCCCAATTTCCTTTTTCATTTACCCAATGATTGTCGGAATAGGCGATTTATATTTATCGTCCATAATTCTAATTCTTTGTCTTTATCGTCGAAAATATTTTTAAAAAAAGCATCCAGCCCAATTGCTCTATGCGCTGTGCATCGCCATTCAACCCTGGTGTCTTGCCACATTATTTCTTGAATGCTTTTTATTATGCCTCCTATATTGCTCATTGTTTTTTTTTTTTTTTAGGACTTTAACGACCCGTGACTTTAATTAAACCTTGTCTTTATTTCCTTTTTTCTTTTGTTATTCTGGCTTTTTTTCTCTTTAATTGCTTATTAAAGCACTCTAGGTTTTATTTTTTACTTATAAATTCTTTTTTTAACCAATCATAATTGGCACATATTTCTGGACTTTCATTTCAATTGCTTTTTTAATGTTTCATAATTACTTGGTATTTTATTAGTTCTTACCTAATACTATTTATGCTTTTTTTCCCATGTATCACTTGCCGGATATTCTAATTTTTTGATAAAACCGTTCTTAAATTCGTAATCATTATTCTCCTGATTACTCTTCATTTATCAAAGATATCGGTTCTTTAATTTTTTCATCTAAACAAACCCTTAATATATTCTCTAATGTGCTGTGTTGCCCATATTCTAACCTTTCAACTGTATATTTCATTAAACAACGGAATAATGCATCAAAATTTAAAATTAATATTTCTTCTTACTTCTCTACTGCCTTCTAATCAACTTTTAGAAATCCTTCCATAGTTCGATTGGCGTCTAATTCTCCTTCCTCAAAATATTTTTTAAATGTATATTGATATTTGAGACAGTAGTTTCAAACAATTCTGCCATTGATTTTTGTGTAAGCCAAACGGTTTCATTTTCAAGCCTCACATCAATTTTAGTATGACCATTTTCGGTTTGATATATAATATTGAGTCTTGCTCATATTATGATTATCTACTTTATACAATTCGTTTTCCAATTCTTTAATGGCTTGGTCGTATTGTCCCGACTGCCAAATATTTTTATTATTTCAGTTACCGAACCAAATTCATTTATTGGTGGCACTGTCAATACTTCAATATTTTCCATATTCTCAATGCCTTCGTCGGCATATTTATCTAACAATGCTTCCAATACTTTTTTGGCTTGTTCGCCATACTTAGTGCAAAGTAGTTTCGCTTCTTTACATTATTGGCTCTTTCTTTTCTTGTCAATGGTGGTTGGTCGTATGCAACATGACAAATCAAATCGAACAAATCTACTTTTTTGTCAACTGCTTCATACAATGCTTCAACCAAAACACCTTGCTTCTTGCAATTCCTGCAATGATAGCTTCTTTGCGGTCGGTTGTATTCCACTTGTTTAAAAAATCATCTAACGAAGCAAATTGCTCTTTTATAATTTCTTTGGTGTGGTCTTTTAAACTTGTTGGTAATAGGCTTTCCGTGTTGGTCGAAATACATTTCACGACTAATCAAAACAGAAACATCCACACCATTTACATAAACTTTTTGTCTTGGCTCATTTGCACATCAATTGATGTGACTTTCTCTGTTCCGGATAACGGATTTTAGGCTTTTCAACTTTTAATTCATCACCTGTAACTTCGTCAATAATTGGAGTTGTGTCGTTTTCTTCTTCATCAACAATTCCGCTTAAATCAGTTTCCTCCGTAACTGGTTTAACCCTTATTGGTTCGCCATCAAATTCAGGGTCAGCAAAAAATCCGTTGCATTTCTAAAATCTAAAATGGTAAAATATAGTTTTCCGTATTCTTCATTTATTCGTGTACCTCGTCCAATAATTTGTTTGAACTTGGTCATTGAATTAATGTTGGCATCTAACACAATCACTTTGCAAGTTTGAGCATCAACGCCAGTTGTCATTAATTCAGAAGTAGTTGCAATGACAGGATATTTTTCTTCGGGATTGATAAAATTTTCCAATTCACGTTTGCCTTCGTCATTATCGCCTGTAATCTGCATTATGTATTTGTGATTGTCTGGCAGCCAAATCAGGATTATGTTTTGCTAAGGCGGAACGCATTCGTTCAGCATGGTCAATATCACACAAAACACAATTGTTTTTGCAAAGCGGTCAAAACCTTTTAAAAACTCGGTTAGCTTTTTTGCAACGATATCGGTTCGTTCTTCAATAACCAATTTCGGTCAAAATCTCTTCGATTGTAAATTCTATCTTCAATGTCGTTTCCGTCTTTGTCCGTTTTGCCTTGTTCTGGTCGCCAACCTTCGGCATCAACATTTAACCCAATTCTTACCACACGATAAGGAGCAAGAAAACCATCATCAATTCCTTGTTTTAGTGAGTAAGTATAAATGGGCTCTCCAAAATATTCGAATTACTTGTTTCGGTTGTTTCTTTTGGTGTGGCGGTTAAACCAATATGCGTAGCATTTTTGAAATAAGTTAAAATTTCTCTCCATGAACTGTCCTCTTTTGCACTTCCTCGATGGCACTCATCAATTACAATAAGGTCGAAAAAGTCAGGACTGAGAATTGTTTATAAACATTTGCATCTTCGTCTGCACCAGTTAATCCTTGATATAAGCTAAATATATTTCATAACTCTTATCAATTTGTCTGTGTTTTACAACAGTCATTTTATCTTTAAAGTGCTTGAAATCTCTTTTTCTAGTTTGGTCAATTAATGCGTTTCGGTCGGCTAAAAACAGAATACGTTTTTTTGCTCCACTTTTCCAAAGTCGGTGAATGATTTGAAAAGCTGTATAAGTCTTTCCTGTACCAGTTGCCATTACCAAAATAATCCTGTTTTGTCCGTTGGCAATAGCTTCAACAGTTCTGTTTACAGCAATTTGTTGGTAGTATCTTGGTTTGCGTGTTTGTGCCGTCAAATAATAATCTTGGGGAGCAATTTTTTCAGCATTAGGTGTTTCAATGCCTTTGTATTTTTTGTATTTCTCCCAAAGTTGTTCGGGAGTAGGGAAGTTATCTATATCTAATTCCGTTTCAATATTTCCATCTGTTACGGTTCTGTCGTGAAATAAAAAACCATCTCCGTTACTACTAAAAACACAAGGAATATCAAGTATTTGAGCATAATCCAAAGCCTGTTGAATTCCTGCTCTAACTGAATGTTTGTTGTCTTTTGCCTCAATAATAGCAATTGGAATATTTGGTTTGTAGTAATAGAATATAATCTGCTCTTTTTCTGTTTTCCTCTGCTGTCAATTTACCACGAACATATATTTTTCCGTCAGTAAAAGATACTTCTTCCAATATTTGCAGTTGCATATCCCAACCTGCCTTTTCCAGCTGCAGGAGTAATAAATTGGTGCAAATATCTCTTTCTGATAAACTTTTTTTACTCATTAGTTAATTGTCAAATTCATTGTTGCAAAATACGAATTAATGTCGGTGCATTGGCAAAAAGTTACTCTTTCGGTTTTGCGAAGGGACGGCTTTGTGTGTCGGGGGAAAACCAAATTTGCCAGTTGTATGGCTACTAAAATTGTTTTTACAGAATGCGGGGCGGCAAAAAAAATAAAACACGAAGTGTTGGGCTGTCGTATCGAAAAAAAGTCTGCTGTTAAGTTTATAGGTTGTTCCGAATGTATCAATAATTTTCTGTCAGTTTAATGATTGTTGCATCGGTCTTTACACTTGTTTGTAACTATTTATATGGATGATTTTTCAGTCATAACAATCCAAATGGGATGTATGATAATTTTCATATAATATTTTTTAACTAAATCAATTTTCCAGATTTATGGGAGTATTCTATTTAACCCATTGTGTGAATATAATTCATGTGAAATTTAACTATTAATATTAAAATGGGATGATTTTTGTCAGTTCAAATGAAATATACCCTCACAGGGTATATGTAATAAGAAATGAAAGTTGAAACCAGTTTCTCGTAACCAACAACTTTTCTTTTTACCAATCCTCAATAATAGTGGTTTTCATATCGGAACCGGAAATTTGACTAAAGAAAGAAAAATTTAAGAGTATATCTATGTAATCAAGAAGCTGGAATATGGGTGTATTACTTACCAAAAAGGTTTATTTACTTACCAAATGAGATTAATAATAAATTATAAAACATTTAAAAAACAGTATATTAAAATAATATATAAGTAATAGATCGAATCCTCTCACCCCGACAAAAAGAAATTTTTTTACAGTTTCTCTAGCCTTCTATCTTAAAGAAGGATGAATTGATTAAACAAAAGCTTGGTGACTTAACACAAGATAATTCAGTTAGTACAACTTTCTTTTAATAAAGGAACGAAAAAATCTGCTTTGTTAATTTTTAGACTTCAATCACCTATTCCTAAAAAAACAAGGTTTTAAGCATTCAGTCTTTATTTACCTTGTTTTAATTTGGTTAAACCATTTTGACCTAACCACTTCATACAATCATTAAAGGTTTCAAACAAATGGTCTTCAGGTATAAGTCCCGGCACAATATCGATAGATTGCATTAAATACAAGGGTTGTCTTTGAACTCCAACCAAAAGTGGATGGATATTTCTTTTTTCAAGATCGAGCAAGACTTCCTCGAGTGCATATAATCCGGATTGATCTGCATAGGGAACACGTCCCATACGAATTATCACATAAGAAGCCTCGTCAGGTACCTGTGCTGCCAATTCCTGAAAATGGCTTGACGAGCCAAAAAATAAAGGGCCATGAATATGTTTGATATATATTTTATCCTTCAGTTCCGCAGGGAATAATTTTTCGTCCTCCCAAAGTTCCTGTTCTTTCAAACTGACAACGCTGGAGTCAGCTTTGGTAAGGTCACCAATTTTTTTCATAAAAATAATTGATGCCAGAATCAAACCAATTCCAACGGCATAGACCAGATTCCAAAATGTGGAAAGGAGCATGACCAAAATCATGATGGCTACCTCAGACTTTGGCATATTGGGTATTGCTTTCAAACCTCTGTAATCCATTACACCAAAACCAACAGTAATAAGAATACCTGCCAAAACCGCTGCCGGTATTTTAGAAGCAAGCGGTCCAAGGGCTACCAGGATAATTAGCAGCAGCAATGCTGCGGTCATTCCAGATAATTTGGTTTTTGCTCCGGCCTGAATATTCACTACTGTTCTTATTGTTGCACCGGCACCTGGTAATCCGCCAAAAATAGCCGCAATACCATTTCCAATACCCTGCCCAACCAATTCTTTATTAGGATTGTGTTTGGTTTTGGTCAGGTTATCTGCAACCACTGAGGTTAAAAGGGAATCAATGGCACCTAAAAAGGCCAAGGTTATTGCTGAAAAAGCATAAGTTGATATGATATTAAAGTCGAAATTCGTAAAGATGTCAAATCTTGGAATTGGCAATCCGCTGGGTATTTTTTCAATAGGCACATAGTTCAAGCCCAAAGCTATGGCTACTCCCGAGACCAGTAACAGGGCGATGAGGGTACTTGGTATTGCGGTAGTTATTTTTTTGAAACCATAAATAATTACCACGGTTGATAATGCCAGTACCACCTCCAGAAAATTGATATTTTTTAAAGCCCGTGGTATTGATTTGATAGCTCCGATTACCCCGCTGGCATTGGCTTTCGCTAAAGAGGTAGCCTCTGTATTTATGGCTTCAGGAGTTATCTTTTCTGCCCTGCTCATTGTTTCTCTGAAGTCTTCTAAAACAAGTATACCTTCTTTGGATTCATCCAGAAGGATCTTTTCAAGGATGCGTTCTTCGGCAAGTGGTTTCATACCGTCGATCAAAGACTTATCATCTTGCGGATAATAGCCCAGAACTGGCAAGATCTGCGTAATTAAAATAATTAATCCTATCGCCGTCATAAATCCAGAGACCACGGGATAGGGTATGTATTTGATGTATTGTCCCCCGCCGGATATTCCCATCAGTATTTGCAATATGCCGGCAAGCAGGAATACAGTCAATATACCTGGCAAGGCCCTGGTTACATCTCCTTCATTTGCCTGAACAATTCCTGCAATGACCACCATACTGACTGCGGTAAGTGGAGCAGTCGGACCCGATATTTGTGTTGGCGTTCCGCCAAAAAATGCGGCAAAGAAACCGAGAAATATAGCTCCATACAATCCGGCACTCGGACCTAAACCTGATGATACACCAAAGGCAAGAGCAAGGGGTAAAGCAACAATTCCAGCTGTGAGGCCTCCGAAAAGATCTCCTTTTACGTTGCTAAAAATATTTTTCATGGGGACATAAGTTAATGAATTAGCTAAAATAGGAAAAAAAACGGCAATCCTATTCCAGAAAGTTAACAAAGAAAATTCTTCTAATCCTGAATAGAATTTACAAAATAGCAAACAAAAATCAGGGCGGGTTAAGTCCCTTAAAGTATTTAAACACAAAGCACCATTTTTTCAACATTAGGGAAGTGCAAAAGCAATATAACTGCTTCCGGATTTGGTTCCCATTTTACCCCCTCCGCAGGCGATGACCACATATTGTTTGCCCCCGGCTTCATAGGTGGCCGGTGTGGCATATCCTCCTGCTGGAAGTTTATACTTCCATAACTCCTGTCCGCTTCTTCTGTCGAAAGCCCTGAAATGCTCATCTTTGGAGGCTCCAATAAAGAGCAGATTTCCCGCAGTAGCAATGGGTCCCCCGTAATTTTCTGTTCCGGTTTTTGGGATTCCTTTTGCGGTCAGTTCTGCAAATTCGCCCAGTGGCACCTGCCACAGGATCTTCCCCTCATTCATGTCAATAGCCGAAAGTGTACCCCAGGGCGGTTTCATGGCCGGATATCCGAAGGGATCGAGAAAGCGGTTGTAACCCGTATGTGTAAAGGGTACAATTCCTGCGTTTTCATCGGGGTTAACGGTATGTGTATCAGCAACTTCCTGTTGTCCTAAAACATAACTGATCACGGCTTCCATGCGATCCTCGCCGAGATGTTTCCATGACGGCATAAAATTTTTACCCTTTTCCACAATGGTTCTGATTTGCTCGCGGGTGTATTTTTTTCCTACACCTTTTAGCGAGGGGTAAGTTCCCGTTTTATCACCGTGCATCTCCGGTCCATGGCACATGGCGCAGCTTGTAATATAAGTTGTCTGTCCGGATGTCATCGGGTTTTTGCCATCATATGGCTTCAACGGTATCATTGTGAGAATCCAGGCCATCTCGTTGGCATTGGTATAAAGTATGCCATTTTCCGGATCAATGGCTGCACCTCCCCATTCACCGCCACCGTCGAAACCGGGATAAATCACGGTACCCTGAATGCTGGGGGGAATAAATTGTTCGCCTGTTCTCACGTTTTTCAGTATGCCTGCAATATAGTTGTGAGATTCTTTATTTAGGTCAGTTATATTGTCTTCAATGAGCCATTGCCCGGAGAAGGGCGCAGGTTTTACCGGGAAAGGTTGCGTTGGCCAGGATTCTTCACCCTCAAGATCCGATTTTTTTACAGGGCGTTCTTCAATATCGAACAATAGTTTTCCTGTCTCTCTGTTGAAAAGAAAAACAAATCCCGATTTGGTAATCTGCGCAACAGCATCTATTTTTTTCCCCCCTTGAGTTACCTGAATCAGATTGGGTGGTGAAGGCAGGTCGCGATCCCAAATATCATGGTGTACTGTTTGAAAATGCCATATGCGTTCGCCGGTAGCCGCATTGAGTGCCAGCAGACAGTTGGCGAAGAGGTTGGCGCCTTTTCGGTTGCCGCCATAAAAATCATAAGCAGCTGAACCGGTTGGAACAAAAACGATGCCTCTCTTTTCATCGAGTGCCATGCCAGCCCATGAATTTACGCCTCCAATCCTTTTATAGGCATCTTCGGGCCAGGTGTCATAACCAAATTCTCCCGGTTTGGGAATGGTGTGAAACGTCCAGGCCACCGCCCCTGTTTTTATATTGTATGCCCTGATGTATCCGGGAGCGGCCTGTGCTCCTTCTGAAACCCGCGTTCCGATGATGAGCAAATCGCCATAAACAATTCCCGGAGTTGTTGAGACTACGTAAAGCTCTCCGGCCCATTCGCCCAGTTCCTCTTTTAGCGAAACTTTGCCTGAATTACCGAAGCTCTTTACAGGCAATCCTGTTCTGGCATTTATTGAAAACAAGTATGCTCCTGCAGTGAATAATATTCTTTGGTCATCTTTATTTTCCCAGTAGGTAAGGCCCCGGTTCACATTCATGGATAAATCGGTATCTACCGAAGGGTCGAACCGCCATATTTCCTTACCTGTTGCAGCTTTTATGGCAAAAACTTTAAGTTTAGGGCTGGTGCCGTAGAGAATACCGTCCACGATAATTGGGTTACACTGGATCTGAGACCCGCCAAGGCTATCAGCATCTCCGGTGCTGTATTCCCAGGCTACCTTTAGTTTTTGAACATTAGTTGTATTTATTTGCTCCAGCGGTGAATAGTGGCTATTCTGCTTGTCGCCAAGATAAACCGGCCATTCTTTGGCGGTTCTTTCGGAAAAATTCTGATTGTCTTGACAACCAAAAATAAGCGGGAAAATGAGATAGAAAGCAGCACTTGACATACGTATGTGCCAAAAGATATTTTTTGATCTGGGCTTGTGTTTCATTTAGGGAATGGTTTTATTTTTAATGTGTTTATCCAAGCCTTTGAAATTTAAATTATTTTCAAAAAATGCCTGACTGTTGCCATGAAGACAGGCCTTGTAATCGAATCATTATTGGATGAATGGTATGCAGCGACTAAACTTGGAACTTTTTTGTCCATCTATTACTAAAAATATCTCAAAAAACGATTTGATTTAATTTTCGCGAATCCACAATTTAAATGTACAGTGAAAATATCAAAAATACCCAACAATTCAAATTCTATTTTTTAACTTTGACATTGGTTTTTTATTGACTGTAATTATTAATTTCTTTTTATGCTTGTTATTGGAATTGCAGGAGGTACCGGAAGTGGCAAAACAACAGTTGTTAATCAGATCATTCAGGACCTGCTTCCCAATGAAGTTACCTTGCTGTCACAGGATTCTTATTACAAGGAAAACAACCATCTTAGTTATAAAGCACGCACCGAAATAAATTTTGACCATCCCTCTGCAATCGATTTTGATCTGTTAATTGAACATGTCAGAGACCTTAAGCAGGGCCTAACCATTGAACAGCCGGTTTATTCTTTCATTGAGCACAACAGGATAAGTGAAACAAAAAGAACACGTTCCAGTAAGGTAATTATTGTTGAAGGGATATTGGTCTTTACCGATAGGGCATTAAGAGATTTAATGGATGTAAAATTTTTTGTTTATGCAGATCCGGATGAAAGACTAATAAGGCGGTTAAGGCGTGATATAAAAGAAAGGGGCAGGGATTTGGACGAAGTTTTGAACAGGTATCAGAATACCTTAAAACCTATGCATGAACAATTCATTGAACCAACCAAAAGTTATGCGGATATTATTATCCCGCACGACAATTACAATTCAGTGGCAGTCAATATAGTTCAAACAATAATAAAAGAAGCACTAAAAAATGACATTTCAGCAGTTAAGAGAAAATCGAATTTTTAAGATTGTCAGTAACAAATACTTTTTGATTTTGCTGGTTTTTGCCATCTGGATGTTCTTTTTTGACGAAAATTCAGTTGTTAACCAAGGGGAATTAAACAAGGAAATTGATGGTATTGAAAAATCCATCGAATATTATGAAGGTGAAATAAAAGAAGATAAACAACTGATCTCTAACCTGAAAAACCCTGATTCACTCGAAAAATTTGCCAGAGAAGAATACAAAATGAAAAAGCAGAATGAAGATATTTTTCTCATTGAATTTGACAGTACGGCAGACTAGCCTGTTACGGAATCAGGAAATTCAATTTGGAAACTGGCAATTCCGTTAAATTGAGCTGGAATGAAAACCTCAATTAAAAGTATGATAAGGGAACTCAGCCAGGCCTGATCCCAATGAATAATAAATAATAGTTCTATGAAAGAAGGTCTTTTTAAAGAATTTTCTCCGGTATCTTCAAAAGAATGGAAGCAAAGGATACAATATGACTTGAAGGGCTCCGATTACCAGAGTTCTGTAGTTACCAAAACAGAAGAAGGGGTTTTAATTAAACCTTTTTATCACAGAGATGAGTATAAATCTGTTGATGACAGAATCCGTGGAGGTACCTTTAAAATTGCAGAATCTGTCTTTATCGATAAAGAAAATATTGCTGCCAATATTGCCATTAAAGCATTACAAACAGGAGCTGATACTATTTTCTGGAAAGCGAAAGCCCCATTTAAGGCAAAATTACTTGCGGAACTTTTAAGAAAGGAACAAGGACTCAAGGCAGCTGAATTCCATTTTGATCTGGGTTTTCTCGATGAGGATTTTATAAAAGAACTATCCGCTGCATTTCATGAGTACAGTATTTATCTACATTTAGACATCCTTGGCAATTTGGTGAAAACCGGAAACTGGTTTTCCAACAATAAGAAAGACCATGAGATACTGATCAGGCTCCTTACGACACTGCCTGATTCATGCCATGTGATGGGCGTGGATGCTTCCCTTTATCAAAATTCAGGGGCTACTATTATTCAGCAACTGGCTTATGCCCTTGCGCAGGGAAATGAATACCTAAACCATTTGTTTCAATTGAAACAGGAAGGAATCATCGATAATAAGGTGTGGTTGCGTGCAGTGAGAGAGCTGCATTTTACATTTGCTGTGGGAGGTGATTTCTTTTTTGAAATTGCAAAATTACAATCCTTCAGGGTTTTGTGGAAGCACTTAACTGAGGCCTACGAAATTGATGAGCCCATAAAGATTTCAGTAAAACCAACATTGCGGAATAAAACGATTTATGATTACAATGTCAATCTGATCAGAACGAGTACCGAATGCATGGCTGCCATTATTGGCGGAGCAGACACCATATGTAATATTTCATATGATACAATATTTAAAAAGTCAAATGATTTTGGAAACAGAATAAGCCGGAATCAATTGGTAATACTAAAAGAGGAGAGCCACATCAAAAATGGAGATTATTTTAACGGTACCTATTTCCTGGAATCGCTGAGAACAGAATTTTCACAAAAAGCCCTTGAGATTTTTAAAGAAATAGAAAAAGGTGGTGGTTTTGCGGATCAGATTTACAAAGGAACGATTCAGAGAAAAATTGCCGAAAGCAATGAGGCCTCAATGAAAAATTTTGATGAGGGAAGTCTGGCCCTGCTCGGCTCGAATAAATTTCCTAATCCTTCAGATAAAATGAAGGAAAGTCTGGAGTTAAACCCATTTCTTCCGCACAGGGATACGCAAACAGAGGTCATACCGGTTATTCCTAAAAGACTCGCTGAGATGTATAAAAAGAACCGGTTAAAAGAAGAAAAATAGTGCTGTGATTCATTTTTACTGAATTTTGATGAATGAAAAGAAAAGATTTAAAACACCTAAGCTTAACTGCAAACAAGGACTACAAAAAAGAGTTGGAACATCTGGATTTTGCAGCTGGCATTCAGCCTTTTTTAAGGGGACCGTATACAACAATGTACGTACTTCAGCCTTGGACAATAAGGCAATATGCCGGATTTTCAACGGCCGAAGAAAGCAATGCGTTTTACAGACGTAATTTGGCTGCCGGTCAGAAAGGTTTGTCTGTTGCTTTTGATCTGGCCACCCACCGTGGTTATGATTCAGACCATGAACGCGTGCAGGGAGATGTTGGTAAGGCCGGAGTCGCTATTGATTCCGTTGAGGATATGAAAATATTATTTGATCAGATCCCCCTCGACAAAATGTCTGTTTCAATGACCATGAATGGAGCAGTACTGCCGGTCCTGGCATTTTATATTGTGGCCGCTGAGGAACAAGGCGTGCCTGTATCTATGTTATCAGGTACCATACAAAATGATATATTAAAGGAATTTATTGTACGGAATACCTATATATATCCACCCCTTCCTTCTATGAAAATTGTGGCAGATATTTTTTCTTATACTTCCAGGTTTATGCCAAAGTTCAACAGCATTTCAATTTCAGGCTACCATATGCAAGAGGCAGGGGCGGTTCCGGAAATAGAACTTGCCTATACCCTGGCTGATGGTCTGGAATATGTGCGGACAGGAATTGCTGCTGGTCTGGATATAGATGATTTTGCACCGAGGTTGTCATTCTTTTGGGCAATTGGAATGGATCATTTCAGAGAAATTGCAAAAATGAGGGCAGCCAGGATGCTCTGGGCAAAATTGATCAGGCAATTCAATCCTAAAAAGGAAAAATCAATGGCCTTAAGAACACATTGCCAAACAAGTGGGTGGAGTTTGACAGCACAGGATCCGTATAATAATATTGCCAGGAACAGCAGTAGAAGCTATGGCTGCAGCCCTGGGTGGAACCCAGTCCCTGCACACCAATGCACTTGATGAGGCCATCGCCTTACCGACTGATTTTTCGGCGAGAATTGCCAGAAATACCCAAATCTATCTGCAGTTGGAAACGAATATCACCAAAACCGCAGATCCATGGGCAGGGAGCTATCTGCTGGAACAAATGACTGAAGACATGGCACATAAGGCATGGGAGCTCATACAGGAAATTGAAGGTTATGGCGGCATGACCAAGGCGATTGAACTTGGCATTCCAAAATTACGCATAGAAGAGGCTGCAGCAATTAAACAGGCAAGGATTGATAGTGGTGAAGATGTCATTGTTGGTGTGAACAAATTTTTGGTTGAGGAAGGGGATGAAATAAATATTCTGGAAGTGGATAATGTCGCGGTAAGAACTTCTCAGATTCAAAGATTGAATTTGCTTAGAAATTCCAGGAATACTGCGGCCGTAAACAGCGCCCTTGAAGCATTGCGGGAATGTGCCAGAACAGGGCGAAGGAAACCTGTTGGACCTTTCCATAAATGCAGCAAGACTGAGGGCTACACTGGGTGAAATTTCATCTTCCCTTGAAGCTCATTTCGGAAGGTACAAAGCACAAAACAGAACCGTTAGCGGAGTTTATAAAAAAGAAATAAGCAATAATATGGGTTTCAAAAAAGCACTGGCACTATCTGATAAATTTGCGGAACTTGAAGGGCGGAGGCCCAGAATTATGGTAGCTAAAATGGGCCAGGATGGTCATGACCGCGGGGCCAGGGTTGTAGCAACCAGTTTTGCCGATCTTGGCTTTGATGTGGATATCAGTCCGCTTTTTCAAACACCCGGTGAGGTAGCCAGGCAAGCCGTTGAAAATGACGTCCATGTATTGGGAGTTTCTTCACTTGCAGCCGGGCATAAAACACTGATTCCGCAGGTAATTCAGGCATTAAAGGAGTATGGCCGCGACGACATTATGGTCATTGCCGGAGGTGTAATTCCAAAACAGGATTACAAATTTTTATATGATTCGGGTGTATCGGGTATATTTGGCCCGGGCACAAAAATCAGCGACTCTGCCATAGAAATATTAAACAAACTGATTGCCAGGACATCACAGTAAAATCTAAAATATCAGGGAATCATTTCTTTTCAAATTTCACCGTAAAATGACGCATGATAGGTGCTTCTTCTGAGATGCGATAACCTGTTTTTGCTTCGTGTCTGGTCTCATAAATATTCTTCAGCACAGCAGCAACGTACAGCATGTGGTTGTCGGTATAAGTTCTTCGCGGGATTGCAAGCCTAACGAGTTCTAATTCCGGATACCTGTTTTTGCGTGTAAAAGGATCTCTGTCTGCCAGAACAGTTCCTATTTCTACACTTCGTATACCTCCAACGATATATAATTCAATAGCCAGGGCCTGCGCTCTGTATTGTTCTCTTGGTATGGTCGGAACAAATTTATTGGCATCTATAAAAATGGCATGGCCACCAAAGGGATGTTGAACGGGCACGCCGTAATTGGTAAGTGTTTCACCTAACAGGTGCACCTGATTGATTCTGCTCTCCAGATACCTGAATTCAGTTGCCTCATCGAGTCCTACCGCCAATGCTGCCATGTCCCTTCCGTTCATTCCTCCATAGGTCAGAAAACCTTCGTACATAATATTGAAAACAGAAGCTTTTTTATATATTTCCTCATTATTCAGGGCTATAAAACCTCCCATATTTACCAATCCGTCCTTTTTTGAGCTCATGGTCATTCCGTCACCAAAAGAAAAGAACTCTTTTGCAATTTCCTTAATGGTTTTGTCCTCATAGCCTTTCTCTCTGATTTTTATAAAATAGGCGTTCTCTGCGAACCGTGCTGCATCGAAAATGATCGGCACCCCGTAATTTTTTGCAAAGTTCAGAAACCTGCCTGATGTTTTCCATAGACACTGGCTGGCCACCAGAACTGTTGCAGGTAATGGTAACGATCACAAAGGGTATATTTTCCTTTGGGTGTTCTTTAAGCACTTTTTCAAGTTTATTCAGATCCAGATTTCCTTTAAAGGGATGCATCCTTGTGGTGTCAAAGGCTTCGTCTATTGTACAATCCACGGCATGCGCCCTGCGAAATTCTATATGGCCCTTGGTGGTGTCAAAATGCGCGTTGCCAGGAATATAATCGCCTTCTTTAATGGTTGCAGAAAACAGCACATTCTCCGCTGCCCTGCCCTGATGGGTAGGTAACACATAAGTAAAGCCAGTTATGGATTGTATGGTTTCCTTCAGCTGGGTAAATGATTTCGAACCGGCATAACTCTCGTCACCGGTGAGCATTGCAGCCCATTGTGCATCGCTCATGGCCCCGGTTCCTGAATCTGTCAGCAAATCGATATACACTTTTTCTGAGGTCAGGTTGAAAAGATTATAATCGGCCTCTTTGATCCATCTCAGCCTTTGTTCCAGACTTGATTGCTGGATCATTTCCACCATTTTACATTTGTAGGGTTCTGCGTAGGGTAATTCCATGTTGTTTGATTGTAATGTTAAAAAAAAACAGATTTCCTGGGAAACAAAAAATTAATGCTCAGGGCATTTGATAAGCACGAAAAGATCGCAATGAAAATCTACGGTAAGTTTCATATTTTATAAATACTTTAACAAAATTATGGTTTTTTATTTAATATTGATAAAAATAGCAGTTAAATTATACCGGTGTAAGTAATTATTCGTAATAAATTAATAATTAGTAATTATGTTTTTATGAGCGCTTTTGGTTTTTTTCAAACCTTACTCATTTCTTTGCTCTATTATAAAAGAGGGAAAAAATGGCATTCATTTTTTCAAAAGGTGTAAATTTGCAACTCATTAATACATTTTAGCAATGTTCAATAAAAATATTAAGTTAATTATAGCCTCCCTTATTTTCATCTGGTCAATTTTTGAATTTGTCCAAGGCCATATCTGGAATGGAATTATGATTATATTTCTGGCCGGTATATTTGTTTTTTTTTATTTTAAGAACGAGATACTATTGCTGGCCTTTTGGAAATTAAGGAAGCAGGATTTTGCAGGGGCCACGAAAGCATTGGATCTGATTAAGAATCCCACCGCTGCCTTAGTTAAAAAACAGCAGGGCTATTATAATTTTTTAAGAGGGATCATGGTTTCTCAAACCAACCTTACACAGGCGGAGAAATTTTTTAAGAAAGCACTGGAATTGGATATGAGCATGGATCATGACAAAGCGATGGCGAATTTGCAGCTGGCGGGTATTTATTTGACCAAAGAAGAAAGAGAAAGCGCACTAATTTTTTGAATGAAGCCAAACGCCTTGACAAACAGTGGCATGCTTTGAAATCAGGAGATCAAAATGATTAAAGAGCAAATGAAGAAGGTGTAACTGTAAAAGTTCTCTTTTAAATTGAATTAATTTGTTTACTTTCATGTCGAATTAAAACCCCACATGAAAACCAGACGCAAATTTATTCAGCTATCAGCACTAGGCAGCGCTGCTATTTTTACCAATACTTCTTTGGCCGGTAATCCGGATCCCTTTTTCAAACACAACAAGGCAGTTTAATAAACAAATACCCTTTGGTGATTTCGACCTGGGACCACGGTATGCTTGCAAATACCGGGGCTTGGAAGGTTTTATCAAATTCGGGAACTGCCCTTGATGCTGCAGAGCAGGGGGTTCGTCTTGTTGAGTCTGATCCGGAACTCACTAGTGTTGGCTACGGTGGTTTACCTGACAGGGATGGAATAGTAACTTTGGATGCCTGTATCATGGACCACCATGGAAACTGTGGTGCAGTGGCATGTTTACAGGATATGAAAACCCGATATCTGTAGCCAGAAAGGTTATGGAAAAAACACCATGTTTTTGGTTGGCAATGGTGCCAAAGAATTTGCAATTCAACAGGGATTCAAAGAAAAGGAATCTGTTGACTCCGGCCTCAGCCGAGGCTTATAAAGAATGGCTGAAGACTTCAAATATTTGGAACCAATAATGGACCGAGAAAACCGCGATACCATCGGCATGCTGGCGATGGATAGCCTGGGGCAATCTGGCTGGATCCTGTACTACCAGTGGTATGGCCTATAAAATGCACGGCAGGGTAGGAGACTCTCCCATAATTGGTGCGGGATTGTTTTTGGACAATGAAGTTGGGGCGGCATGTGCAACGGGCGTAGGTGAAGCGGTTATAAAAATTGCCGGAAGTGCAATTGTTGTGGAATTGATGAGAAACGGCCACTCTCCTCAGGATGCTTGCAAAGAAGCGGTTCAAAGAATAATCAAAATGAATAAAAATATAGACCAGATCCAGGTCGGATTTCTTGCGATAAACAAAAAAGGTGAGACCGGGGCTTATGCGGGTTTATGAAGGGTTAGATTATGCCATACGTTCTAATGAGTGGATTTGGGATGATTGATGCACCCTATTTCAAAAAGGAAAATCCGTAATATGAATTTTGAATTGTGCACAGATTCTGTCGATGGTGCCATATTGGCCGCCAGATTTAAGGCCAGAAGAATTGAGCTTTGTTCAGCCTTGTCAGTGGGTGGACTTACACCCAGCATTTCGCTTATCGAGCATTGTGTGCAACAGGGTGGTGTTGAGGTACATGTGATGATAGGGCCCAGAGAAGGTGGTTTTAGCTATTCAAAAACTGAACTCGAACTGATGGAAGGGGATATTGTAAAATCAGCCCGAAGCAGGGGCCAAAGGGGTAGTCTTTGGCGTTCTTGATGCCTTGATAAAATTGCACGCGAAAAATAAAAAATTGGCAGAGCAGGCTAAAAGAAATGGTCTGGAAATAACTTTCCACCGGGCTTTTGACCTGGTTGGCGAAATGGAAACAGCAGAATTACGAGTTTGATTGAAAATGGGTTTCGACAGGCTACTCACCTCCGGCATGGAAAAAAATGTAACAGACGGACTTTTGAATATTCAGGTCGATGCGAAATACAAATTTTGGAGATCGTATTCAGATTATGGCGGGTGGCGGTGTTAATCAAAATAATAGCTTTGCTGCTGGCAGCCACAGGCATTCAGGGGAACCTCATCTTACGTCAGGAGAAAAGCCAGATACGGCCGCAACTTGGAAGGTATGGGAACAGAGATGAGAGAAGATGAAGCTAAAATTAGCAGGAATTACATGCATTATTTCTATAACAGAAATTTGTGATTCAAAAATTTGCAATAAAATAAGTTGAAGGGGTAGGTCTAAATTATTCTCTCAGGGACATATTCTGCGCGGTCCCGCCATTTTAAGGAGTCATATAGCGAGGGATCATCAGGACTGATAACTATTTTATCTTCGTTTTTTAAGGTGATCAGAATTCGGTTTTTTTGTTGGCTGGTATACCATATCATACTGCCTATCTCGCGGTTCCAAAAGTAACCGAAGTAACCGAACAAGCCACCAACACCAAGTGTCCTGATAGTCCATTTTAACTGTTTGTCAGTCAATAATTCAATACCTGCAATTTCATTTCTTTTGAATGACCACTCGGTTTCAACGGTCTTTCGAAATAATCAATACATCCTTATTTAAGGAATAGGCGGTAGGGTGCAGGATATAACACAATGTAAATCATTAAGAAGAAAATCAATGCTGCGGTGATCACACCTGACATTATGGCAAAAAATAAACACATCAGAAGTACTAGGACGGTTATTATTTTTGCCGGCAGATCGAGGGAAGCTTTAAAACTTGAAGACATGGTTTTCATGATAAAAGTATTTGCTTACCGGAAGCACTTATATTTTTTGCATTGTCAAAATAGAAATCTATCCTGCCAACATTTAGTCCCCATTTTCCAACCTGATTTACCAGTATATTCACGTTATCCAGATTTTTTACAAGGGTAGGTTTTGACAGGAATGTATGGGTATGTCCGCCAATAATAAGGTCAATATCCCTGGTTAGTTTTGCTAGATTTAAATCGCAGATTTTTTTCGGTTCGGATTTGTAATAATACCCCAGGTGCGACAAACAAATTACAAGATCGCATTTTTCCTCTTGTTTAAGTTTGCTCGTCATCTCCTGGCAGATTTCTATTGGATCCAGGTATTTGGTCTCCTTAAACAAATGGTCTGAAACCAATCCTTCCAAAGCGATACCCAAGCCAAATACACCCACCTTCAGACCATCAAGGGTATAGATTTTATATTTTTTTGTTTTCCCGTCCAGGATCGTATTGCTCAGGTCATAATTGGAAATTAAAAAGTCAAATTTAGCATGCGGTAATTGTTTGTCCAATCCGTCAATGCCATTGTCAAAATCGTGATTTCCTATAGTCGAAGCATCATAACCCATCATACTCATCAATCTGAACTCTACTTCACCACCAAAATAATTGAAATAAGGGGTACCCTGGAAAATATCTCCGGCATCTAAAAGCAAGGTGTTTTTATTTTCTTTTCTGATGGATTCTATGAGTTTTGCTCTTCTGGGTACTCCTCCCAGGTTGGCGTATTCCGGATGATTTTCTGCAAAAGGGCAAGGACATGGCTGTGCACATCATTTGTATGCAATATGGTGATTTGTTTGGCTCTATTATCGGTACAGCTGCCCAAAGTCAGCCCTCCCGCAGTTGTGAGTAATCCGGTTGCTGAAGCCTGTTTTATAAAATCGCGTCTGAGCATATTATTGAATGATTATTCTGTTATCTGAGTGAAGCTTTTATAGTGTCATTTTCTTTTAAATCATCAATGATGGCATCCCTTAATCTTATTAGTTCAATGGATACAACCTTACCGGATTTTCAAAAAAAGCCATATGATCCCCTCCTTTTTGCAGGTAATCGCTGGTCAGGATAAAATAATTTCTTTTTTGGTCGAAGGGTTCTGTTCTGAATCAAAATTTTTGTCAGTGAATCTTTCTCAAAAGTCAACTGAGCACCGCTTATGGGATGGGCAGACATCTCTTTTTCGAAATAATCAAAAAGCGATCCATCTGTTCCCCGGACAATTCTGCAACAACCAGCATGTTTTCAAAAGGCATCAGCTGAAACACATCAATAACTTTTATATCTCCTTTTGGAATGGATTGTCTGATTCCACCAAAGTTAAACAATGCAAGGTCAATAAGAATTGCCGGTTAATTTTTTAAACAAAGGATTCGCTCTTTCATAACAGAGGTCAGCATAGATATTGCCTATGGAACTCTGTAATTTTCCATCGTCTCTTGTCAGCACTTGCGGGGCATAGCTAAGGACTTCATTGATCTCCTTATCCAGTGTTTGCTGGTAGGGTAGAACAAAACTCAGAATTGCAGAATCCGATGGAAAAGTCTGATCGACCGCCATTGTTCTGCTTCTAATTGTTTTTACCTGAATTTGCTCTTTTTTGCATGAATTGAATATTCCAGCAATAAGTATTAAAAAGAGTAGATTTTTTATTAAATTATTTAGATTTGCAGAGACCGTTTTGTGAAACATAACCTTGTGCTTTGGGAAATTTATTAATTCAATAAATTTATTAAAAAGAAAGGATTATTCCGGTAATTATAAAATTAAATATAGCGCAAAGCAGGATAGGTTAGAAAAGTTTTTGCTGAAACGGATCAGATGATTGCATGATGTTTGAACCGGATTGGTTAAGGAAATAAATTTGTTAGCATTAGGTTAGTTAATAATTTAAAAAATAGGTATCCATATGAAAAATCTTTATGGCACGGGTGTTGCCCTTGTAACGCCGTTTAAGGAAAATCTGGAAGTAGATTACGAGGCGTTGGATCATTTGGTAGAATTCCAGATAAGCAATAAAGTGGAATACCTGGTATTGCTGGGAACTACAGCCGAAACACCCACACTTACAAAAGAGGAACAGCAATTGGTTGTGGACAGGATAGTAAAGGCCAATCGTGACCGGTTGCCTCTTGTTTTGGGAATGGGAGGTAATGATACAGCCAGTCTGGCTGACCAGATAAAAAAAGTGGATCCAAAAAAATTTGAGGCCATACTGTCTGTTTCGCCATACTACAACAGACCAACTCCTGAAGGGATCTACCAGCATTATAAAGCAATAGCCTCAGCGAGTAAATTGCCAATCATTATGTACAATATACCATACAGAACCGGGACCAATATGGAACCGGAAAATGTTTTTAGGTTGGCAAATGAATTTGAGAATATAGCAGGCATCAAGGAAGCGGCCGGTAATTTTGATCAGGTCCTGGTTCTTTTGCAAGGTAAGCCAAAGGATTTTATGGTTATTTCCGGTGAAGATTCACTTGCTTTGTCTCTGGTATTGGCCGGTGGCGCCGGTGTCATTTCTGTGGTGGGTCAGGGAATGGCTCAATTTTTCAGAAATGATCAGACTGGGCATGAAGCAAAAGCCAAAGGAAGGATTTGATAAATTTTATAGGATATTGCCCGGAATTCAACTTATTTTTAAGGAAGGCAATCCGGCAGGAATTAGGGCTATGTTGCTATCATCATGGGAATTTGCAAACCGTATGTCAGATTGCCATTGGTAAAAGCTTCCCCTGAATTTACAGAAAAAAATTAGTACCTTTGTAGAAGTTTATAATTAATTATTATGTTAAAATCAAGTATTGAAAAGCGTTAAACAAGCGAAATTCAAATCGAAGCCGCATCATCACAAATCTACTTGTCCATGGCCTCATGGGCTGAAAATCAAGGTTTTGAGGGAGTTGCTTCTTTCATGTATGCCCATAGTGATGAAGAAAGGTTTCACATGCTTAAGCTGATGAAATTTGTCAATGAAAGAGGAGGTCACGCTCAGGTACCAGCCCTGGAAGCACCACCTACATCTTTTGGATCTTTTAAAGCCATGTTTACATCCTTATTTGATCACGAAGTTAAAGTGTCACAATCGATTAATGATATGGTTGATATCGCACTTTTGGAAAAAGACCACGCTACCCATAATTTTTTACAATGGTATGTGAGTGAGCAAATTGAGGAAGAAGCTCTGGCCAGAAATATTTTAGATAAAATAAATTTGATAGGAGATGATAAGGGAGGATTTTATTTGTTTGACAACGATATAAAACAGTTGATCACTCAGGCTCCAAAAAACCCTTAACGAACTCATTTACAGTATACTTTTACTGCTTAATCTGTAAGTGGATGTGTTGAATTTTTTTTTTTAATAATCCATTTATATGTTTTACTTTTGCCGCATGCAAATGATCAGGAAAATTTCATTTATTTTTTTCATCTCTTTACTTTTATCTGGTTGCAGTGAATACAGCAAGGTATTGAATAAAGGGAAAAATGCTGAAAGGTATGATTTGGCCGAAAAGCTTTATGAACAGGGAGAGTACAAAAAATGTATTCCCTTGTATGAAAAGCTGGTTGGGCCATACGGAGGGAAGCCCCAATTGGAAAGAATTCAGTTTATGCTGGCAGATAGTTATTACCAGACCGGTAATTATGAACTTTCATCATATTACTTTGAAAAATTCATAGCCAATTATCCTGGCAGTTCAAAAATTGAAGAAGCTGCCTATCTGAGTGCACACAGTTATTATCTGGCTGCACCAAAATACAGCAGAGACCAGATGGATACGAAAAAAGCCATGGAAGCGTTTGAAGGTTTTATTGCAACATACCCGGAATCTTCCAGAATTCCTCAGGCCAACAAAATTTATCTGGACCTTACTGGCAGGTTGGAAAAAAAGGATTTTGAGATTGCAAAACAATATTACCATACAGAACACTATACAGCGGCAATGAAGTCCTTTGATATATTTAACGAAGAACATTTGGGTTCAATATACCGGGAAGAAGCCATGTATTATAAATTTAAGGCATCTTATGAAACTTGCAATGCAGAGTGTCTTAACCAAGAAGAGCGAAAGATTGGAAGAATCAAGACAAGCCTATCTGAAGTTTCAGAAAAATTACCCGGAATCAGAAAAACTAAATGAGATGAATACCATGCTGGAGACGATTGATAAGGAAAAAGCCAATGCTACTCAAGAAATTAACAAAATTCAATTGCAAACCAGCATCTGAACTGCTTGAGATCCAAAAATTATCAATATTCTAAAATAAAAAAAACAGGAATGAAGGATTATAAAAAAACAAATGCTCCGGAAACAACCATTACTTTTGATAAAACAAAGGTAGAAACACAAACAGGCAATATTTATGAGGCCATCTCTATTATTGCAAAAAGAGCAGACCAGATCAACAGTGAATTAAAGCTGGAATTGTTGGAAAAGCTGGATGAGTTCGCTACGCATAACGACAGTCTGGAAGAAGTTTTTGAAAACAAGGAACAGATAGAGGTTTCAAGGTTCTACGAAAAATTACCAAAACCTACCCTGATTGCTGTTAAAGAATGGTTAGATGGAGATGTGTATTACCGCAATCCGATAGAAGTAGAAAAATAAAATATCTGAATGTCTGTTTTAAGAGATAAGCATATTCTACTTGGCATCTCAGCCGGCATAGCTGCTTATAAAACAGCGTTTTTGGTACGAAATTTTATTAAGTCAGGAGCTGAAGTACGTGTTGTAATGACTCCTGCATCAAAAGAATTTGTTACACCACTTACCTTGTCTACCTTATCAAAAAATGCTGTTTATTCGGCATTTTACACTGAAGAAGGTGAGAAAGAATGGAACAACCATGTCGATTTGGCTCTTTGGGCCGATTTTATCGTAATTGCTCCTGCCACAGCGAATACCATATCTAAAATGGTTAAAGGAACCTGTGACAACCTATTAATCGCAGTTTATTTGTCCGCAAAATCTCCTGTGTATTTTGCCCCGTCCATGGACCTTGATATGTATCAACACCCTTCCACTCAGGACAATATCAAAACATTACAACAATACGGGAATATTTTTATTCCACCCGGACACGGAGAACTGGCCAGCGGTTTGGTTGGAGAAGGGCGTATGGCCGAACCTGAAGAAATCGTATCTTTCATAGAAAATGACCTATTGTCGCGGCTGCCACTCAGGAATAAAAAAGTGTTGATTACTGCCGGCCCTACCTATGAAGCTATAGATCCAGTGAGGTTCATCGGTAATTATTCTTCCGGGAAAATGGGCTTCGCGCTCGCCGAAGAGGCCGCCGATTTAGGTGCTGATGTAAAACTTATTACCGGCCCAACGGCTCTAAAAACTACCTCTTCCGGCATCGAAAGAATCGATGTCACCAGTGCAGATGAAATGTACGACGCTGTTCATAAACATTTTTCTCATATGGATGTAGCCATTTTTGCAGCAGCCGTTGCAGATTACAAACCTATTGAGGTGGCGGCACAAAAAATAAAGAAAACGGAGGGGAACCTGAGTATCGCCTTACAACCAACACCTGACATTCTGGCTTCGGCAGGCAAAATCAAGGGAAAACAATTTTTAGTTGGCTTTGCCCTTGAGACAGATAATGAATTGGCCAATGCCAAGTCAAAATTAAAAAAGAAAAATCTGGATATGATCGTACTAAATTCGTTGAAGGATGAAGGAGCGGGATTCAGAAAAGACACGAACAAAATTACGATAATCGATAAAAACGAAAAAGTTGTTAATTTCGATATGAAAAATAAGGATGCTGTGGCCGCGGATATTTTTAATGAGATACTAAAACAAACCAATGAATAGGGTATTCTTCATATTGTTGTTTTTTTTTCATTCCGTTTTAGCCGGACAAGAGTTGAACTGCATAGTCAAGATCAACGCAGCAGAAATTGGTGTTTCAAACAGGCAAGTCTTTACAACCATGGAAAATGCCATTTTTGAGTTTATGAATAATACAAAATGGACCAACCTTACCCTTCAGAATCAGGAGAAAGTTGAATGCTCCATCACGATCAATATTCTTGAAAATCCGGAACCGGACCAGTTTAAAGGCACCCTTCAGCTTCAGGTTTCGCGGCCAGTATTTAACTCGGCTTACAAAACACCTGTGCTCAGCTTTAATGATAATGACATTTCCTTTAATTATCAGGAATTTCAGCCCCTTCAATACAACCGAAACAATTACGAATCCAATTTGGTTTCTCTTTTGACTTTTTATGTATATACCATATTGGGCTATCATGCCGATTCCTTTGCATTTCAGGGAGGAGAAAACTATTTTAGAGAAGCGCAGCTCGTTGTAAATCAGGCACAACAGGGTGGGGCAAAAGGATGGAACCAAATCGATGGCAATTATACCCGTTATCAGTTAAATGATAACCTCTTATCTCCGGTTTTCGGAAATTACAGGAGGGCGGTTTATACCTATCACCTGATGGGGCTGGACAGGATGGCTGATGACCAGATCGAGGCTAAAAAAGCAATCGCCGGATCGGTCATTATGTTAGAACAAATCTATAATGACAGGCCGAATACTTTTTTGATCCGGGTTTTTATGGATACTAAAAGTGACGAGTTAGTTGATGTGTTTGCTGACGGACCAAATGTGGATACAACCAAATTACGTGAAGTTCTGCAGAAAATATTTCCTGCGTTTGAACCGAAATGGCAAAAAATTAAAATTTAAGGCTTTCCAGATTGCCTGATTTTTGTTTATTTTGTTGTACAAATAGGATCTCGCAATTATTTCTTCCGATAAAAATCAAGAATCTAATGCTCAATAGCTTATTAATAAAAAATTATGCGCTGATCAATTTTATGGAAATTGATTTTGAGAAAGGATTGAGCACAATTACCGGAGAAACCGGCGCCGGAAAATCGATTCTTTTAGGAGCATTGTCTATGGTTTTAGGTAAACGGGCCGATACAGCTTCCTTAAATGATAAAAATGAGAAATGTATTGTGGAAGCCGGTTTTGATATAGGTGCTTATAATTTGCATACTTTCTTCGAGACAGAGGATATTGATTACCAGGATAAAACAATTATTCGAAGAGAGATTCTCCCTAATGGAAAATCGAGGGCCTTTATTAATGATACACCCTGTAATCTTATTGTTCTCAATCAGTTGAGCGAAAAACTGATCGATATTCACTCCCAGCATGAGACTTTGCAACTTGCTGATCAGCAGTACCAGTTTTATATAGTAGATGCCCTGGCACAAAATGAAGGCTGGCTGAAAGAATATTCAGGCAAACTTAAATTATTGAAAATCTTAAAGGGTGAGTTAGGGCTTATTCAAAAGGAAATAGAACAGGCAAACGCAAATTTTGCCTATAACAGCTTTGTCCTTGAAGAATTGAAGAAGGCTGCTCTAAAAGCAGGTGAACTGGAAGCACTGGAAGAAATTTTAAATAAGCTATCACATATAGAAGAAATAAGAACGAATTTGATCGAAGCCATTCAATTAGGTGAAAACGAAGATATTGGAACAATAAGCAATTTGTTAAAAACAAAAAATAAACTCGACAGGATTGCCCAGTTCAGCAATCTCTTCGGTCAATTTTCTGGTCGGGCTAAAAGTTTGTATATTGAAGCTAAAGATTTGTTGGAAGAATTAAAAAAAGAGGCTGAATCTGTTCTGTCTGATCCTAAAGAAATGGAAAGGGTGAATGATAGGTTGCAGCTTATTTATGACCTTTTCAAAAAACACCATGTAAATTCAATTGAAGAACTTCTCCATATTCAGCTCGATTATGAAGAGCGCGTAAAGGTTACTTTGAATTCAGAAGAATTACTTAACAAAAAGAGCAAAGAAATCAAGGCATTGGAAAATGATCTTGTGCGAATCTCCTCTGTGATTTCCGCTCAGAGGAAAGCCGCCATACCAGTTTTTTTGAACCAGCTGCATGAAAAATTGACCGGTCTGGAAATGCAGGATACTAAGATTCAAATTCATCTCCGTCCGGTTGAAAATTTCTCTCCGAATGGAAGGGATGAATTAGAGATGCTGATTTCAAGCAATAAAGGACTTAGTTTTGAATCGGTTAAAAAAATTGCCTCTGGAGGTGAAATGTCGCGGATTATGCTGGCGGTAAAAAATATACTTTCAAATTATTCGAGCCTCCCCACAATTATTTTTGACGAAATTGATACCGGCGTATCGGGTGAGGTTTCCAATAAAATTGCCGCAGTGATGAAACAGATGAGTAAGAATATGCAGGTAATCACCATTACACATTTGCCTCAGATAGCGGCAAAAGGAGGTGTGCACTACAAAGTATTTAAGAGTGCTGCCAAAGATAGTGTTGAATCCAATATAAAAAGACTGAATCAGGAGGAGCGCATTTCCGAACTGGCTGAAATGCTTGGGGGCAAAGAAATAACAAGTTCTGCCGTTGCACATGCCAAACAGCTTCTATCTTAAAATTACTATTGTTAAAATATTACTTTAAATTTGTATTTTAGGCAAAGAATAAATCAAATTTTTTAAACACACTGTATGTACAATTTATTAAAAGGTAAAAAGGGGATTATATTTGGTGCTTTAGACAGCAATTCAATAGCCTGGAAGGTGGCTGAAAGGGCACATGAAGAAGGGGCAGTTTTTGTGCTGACCAACGCCCCAATTGCGATGAGAATGGGTGAAATTAATGAACTCGCGAAAAAAACGAATTCACAGGTGATCCCTGCCGATGCAACATCAATGGAAGATCTGGAAAATCTGGTTGAGAAATCACTGGAAATACTAGACGGAAAGATCGATTTTGTGCTGCATTCTATCGGAATGTCCGTAAATGTCAGAAAGGGATTGCATTATACAAATTCAAATTATGAATTTACGGCGAAAGGCTGGGACGTATCAGCACTTTCTTTCCATAGGGTCATGAATGTTTTATACAATAAAAAGGCGATGAATGAATGGGGTTCTATTGTGGCTTTATCCTATATGGCAGCACAAAGGGTTTTTCCGGATTACAATGATATGGCTGATAATAAAGCATATTTGGAGTCAGTTGCCAGGAGTTTTGGATATTTCTTTGGAAGGGATTATAAAGTAAGGGTAAACACAATATCTCAATCACCTACGCCAACAACAGCCGGTACCGGAGTTAAAGGATTCGGAGGTTTTTTGGCTTATGCCGAAAAAATGTCTCCCTTAGGAAATGCAACAGCCTTAGAATGTGCTGATTACACGATCACACTTTTTTCAGACCTGACGAAAAAAGTGACGCTCCAGAATCTTTTTCACGATGGTGGGTTTTCAAATATGGGAATCAGTGATGTCATCATGGAAAATTTTAATAAAGAATAAACAAAAAGGCTTCCCGGAAGCCTTTTTTTATAATCATTCTTTCACATAATGAAATTCTCAATCATTATACCTGTTTATGACCGTCCGGATGAATTGGAGGAACTCTTGCAGAGCATTCTTGATCAGGGCCATAAGAATAAGCCGGAAGTTGTTGTAATAGAGGATGGTTCCAGGGTTTCTTCTGCAGCAGTCGTAAAAAAATTTGAAGAGTGCTACTCAATATCAAATATCTGGTAAAGGAAAATTCCGGCCCCGGCCTTTCGAGAAATTATGGTATGAACCAGGCAACAGGAGATTACTTTATTATTCTCGATTCGGATTGCCTCCTTTCGCATCATTACCTTGATGAAGTCGCCCAGGGATTGGCACTGAAATACACAGATGCTTTTGGCGGACCGGATGCGGCACACCCCTCATTTACCCTGATTCAGAAAGCGATCAGTTATGCCATGACTTCATATCTGACTACTGGCGGACTCAGAAATACTGAAAGTGAAGTAAAAAAGTTTCAGTTGCGGAGTTTTAATATGGGCATTTCCAAAGAAACCTTTTTTAAGACCCAAGGATTTGCAGCGCAAAATTTTGGAGAAGATATTGAATTTACCAACCGTTTGTGGTCTGCCGGTTTTACCACACAATTTCTTCCCCGCGCCATTGTTTATCACAAGAGAAGGACAAGCTGGAAGAAGTTTTTTAATCAAGTCTATAATTTCGGAGCAGCTAGACCTGTATTGGGAGCGATGTACCCGCAAATGAATGGGTTAAATTACTGGTTTCCTGCACTTTTTATGGTAGGATTCATCACATCTTTGCTTATGATGGTCTTGGGATATCAATTACCTATATATTTCTTTCTGTTATATTTTTCCTTATTTTTTTGATTCATCTCTGAAAGGTAAGAGCCTGATCCATGGTCTGGCAAGTGTTTTTGCTGCGATAATTCAATTTTTCGGATATGGTATGGGGTTTTTAAGCTCCGTCATTAAACTTCGGGTTTTGGGAAAAAGTGCAAAAGAAACTTTTCCTAAAATGTTTATTAAATAATTATGGCAGGGGAGGTGCATATTGACTTCAGATTGAATGGAATGGTCTGTACGAATGCAGCGCAGCTCAATACATTCAAAGATAAGCTCGATGCTGATACAGTCCATTTTTTACAGGAGTGGTTTTCTGATAGTGAAAAAATAGTGGTAATGACTTCAGGTTCTACCGGAAAACCAAAAAAAATTGAACTCAGCAAAATGTATATGGCAAATTCAGCTATGGCAACCGGAAAGTTTTTTGGGCTATCTTCAAAAACCAGGGCATTGTTGTGTTTGCCTTCAAAATATATCGCCGGAAAAAATGATGTTGGTTCGGTCTATGGTGCTGGGATGGGAACTTGATTTTGTTCAGCCAGTATCAGCGCCTCTGAAAGGCTTAAAATACGGGTATGATTTTGCTGCTATGGTACCGCTTCAACTCGAAAAATCCATACAGGAATTATACAAAATTAAGACTTTAATCGTAGGAGGTGCTGCAGTCTCTGCTTCTCTAATCGCCAAAATTAAAGATCTTGACACCATGGTTTATGCGACCTACGGCATGACAGAGACGATTACACATATTGCAGTGAAGCCATTGAACAGTAAGGCAAGGAAGGCGATTATTGAAGAGCATAAAATTGGAAAAACAGCTGATTTTATAGTGTTGCCGGATGTTAAAATTTCAAAAGACCACAGGGATTGCCTCGTAATTGAGGCGAAAAAAATTGCAGAAGAGCCAATTATAACAAATGATTTGGTTGAAATCACCGGCATAAATACATTCAGGTTGTTGGGTAGGGTTGATCATGTGATCAACTGGGGGCTCAAACTTTTTCCGGAAGTTCTGGAAGAGAAAATATCCGTTTTTGTCAGAGCAGCCTTACTTTTTTACTTCCTTGCCTGATAATGAACTTGGCGAAAAACTCGTTCTTGTTTTGGAAGGAAAGTCAGGAATTGAAAAATCAGAACTTCGACCTCATTTGGAAACAATACGAAATGCCAAAGGAAATTATTAATCTGGAGCGAATTTTTTTACACTGAGAATAACAAAATAAACAAGTACCGGAAACAAAAAAAACATACAAATTAATTGATTACAAGAGATTCCACGATAGATATGGGTATACCGTTCTTTGTAAAACCTTCAAGGCTTATTTCATATTCACCAAGATTGTCGGATGTATAAAATATTATTTTTGTTTCTCTTTGTTGACAGATAAATTTGGATTCCAATAGAGCTGATTTCTGAAATCCGGAACCCGGCTATATTTCATTTGATCAACATAATTTTGGGAATAATACGATTTTTTAGGGGAGGGTTTGAAAGGTCAACTTGTCATTGTTGCTGATGGAAGTCTTTACATAATCGCCATCAGTTGTTTCAAAAATAATAATCCCTTCAAAAACTACTCCACCATATAAATATTGATCATCAAATACGGTGATACTTTTAATTCGTCTGGCATTGTATTGATTAATTTTTCTGGTCGCTTACATAGGCTCCATCCACTAAACGATGGGCATTAGTCCGGTATCATAATTCTCATCATAAATTTTTACGCGAAGAAATTTTTACCCTTAATTTGTTTAATACTACTTATAAACTTCAATGATCGTTTCTTTTATTGTTGGGAATCTCGTAAAATCATTCAGCTCATAGGTTGTCGCTTTATCTCCATAAAATTTAGGATTTTCAAAAATACTTTTCGTGCTATCTCTTCGCCGACTGTAGGCATTTTCAATCTGATTATAGATACTTTGTTGTAAAATGAAATCCTTATCCTTTTCATCGAAAAATCCGGATGTGAGATCCCCTAATTTAATCCTGGCCTTGGTTCAAGATTAGCTTTAAACTATCGGGCGGTCGCCATAATTTCAATAAAGCCTGATGCTATTGTATTCACTCTCATATTTAAATAGAAAATACCCTCCTGATTGCTCTTTCCTATTTTAAATAAAAATCATCCCCAGTATATAAAATGCCACCGGAATTTGACTTACCGGTTTTCTACGCTTATCAAAATTTTTCCATAAATAATTCACCCCTCATTTCGGGCAGATAAATTTTTCGATTCCTGATTTTTTCAGTTCATTTTTTGAACTTCTAATAGAGTATATTGAAGTAGATCTTATCTTTTTTGCGGTATTCAAAGGCACCTTTTTCTTACAGAGACAGAATATTTTCCAAAACCAATGTATCCTTTATAAGTCAGAGAGAGTTCATTTTTTCTCGTGTGCCATAATTCTTTTTATCTGTTTTCAATTTAAAATTTATTCTTCTTCCTGTTTGCTATCTTCAGCATGTTGAATTGCGTATGAGGTTTTTTAGAAATAAAAAGTATTGATTTTCCTGAAATGGATTGATAATATAATGTTCGCCTGAAAAAAATTGTTGTCAGTATTATTTTGCATCCAGTTGGTAAATGAAATCAGCTTATACTTACCGGAGGGCACATTTGTTTCGATAAAAAATCCTACCTTCACATTTTTAAGAATTTTTGGGGAATAACTTCCTTTTTCTCATTAAAAGATCACATAGCCATTTTACTCAATGGCTCAGCGCCGTGAGGGTCTGTATAATATATCTGAATAAAATAATACCAAAAATGAAGATTGTAGTGTACATAAATTTTTAGCGAATCGTTTGTTTTTTTATCGAAATCCGTCAGTTATTTGTCCTTTCACCTTTAAGTAAAAAAACAGGAGATAAAAGCATTTTCTCATAGAAAGGCATTTAATCTTCCCAGTAATCTGGTTTACTTACTACCAAGTTTTGTGCAATCGCCGCAAGGAGCATCAACAATCAAATAAGGACCCTCATCATTGAGCGGATTGGGGTAATTGGGATTGTGGATAGTATTTGATTTACCCTGCATATATATTTATGGAGATGTCCGATCTAGCTCCGTAATTATACAATCACAAAGTAAGGAGGTTCTATGCTATCGAAATAGGTCAATAATTAAAGAAACAGGGCAAAAAAACCACTTCAAAGTATCAAACCTTATCGTATCCGATTATCTTTTATAATATTTCCTTAACGCCAGTTGATTTTGGTATAAAATATTTCCCATCCAAATTTCAGTGTTTTATATAATTATAAATAAGGGTCTGCACGTATTGCCTAATGTTATTTGTTAATTTTTGGATTGCTTATATTTTTATTACCTTATCCTCTATAATTATTGTTTGTTTTGATGATTTTGAGTGATTTACCAGTTCCTAAATACCTGTTAAGTTTAATTTTAGATTTAATAAGAAATTAAATCGAATGGAGTCCAATAGGGGCACATGAGTTTCTTCTACTCATAGCGGTAATATTTCGAACTTCCCGAGGCATCATAACTATCAACAAAAACAGAAACGGATTCATTGCCCAAGTAATCGGTAGTACTTTCAACGTATAGGTGTCATGCAGTTACGCCTTTTATTTCCTCTCTGATTTGATTCTAATTTTTACCATTATATCTTTAATAAAAGTTTGTAACAGTATTTGGTTGGGCAGCAAGGGAACATATAGGTGTAGATTCCGGACCGGTTTCATTAATTTTATTTGTTTATACCTTCTTCAATATAAACACTTGCCTGGGTCTTTCCGGTGGGCCACTGCTCTCTTCAAATCCTATGATTTCGACAATCTCACAGTCTGATTTTTGTATTCATTTGTTATACTTGTTTCAACAACCAAGCCTCATCTGAAGAATTAATATTAACATCGATTTCTTCCACACAAGAATGAAAATAGGCTCAAAGGAGTCCTAAAATGGGAATATTTTTGATTTAATTTTATAATTATCTGATCTAATTAATACCAATTTAGAACTTAAAGTTATAGGTAATCGTTGGAACAGGGACTGAGAAAATTGAGCTTTGATAAGCTTTAACTTCTCCTTCTTCAGTTACAAAAAATACAGAATAGGGATTTGTTTCTGCCCAAAACATTATAAACAGAGATATTCCAAAACTATGTGCTAATTTTTTGATCTTGTGATTACCTTCAATATTGAAACCCAGATCCCATCTAAAGTAATCAGGAATTCGATTTTCGTTTCGATCGCTGTAATAAACATAAGTTGAGCCATTATAATCATAATTTCCTATAGGATAGGTAACTGGGTGTTCGGACTGATAAATGAAATTAGAAGAAAGGCTGTAACGTTTTGTAAACTTGTAATTGAGGATCAAACTCAGGTCATGTGGTTTGTCGTAATTAGAAGGGAAATATTCCCCGTTGTTCACCCTTTCTACGCTGTATTCGCTGTCAAATTTTATCAATGACCGTGAGTAAGTATATGATAACAGCCATTAAGACTTCCTAATTCTTTTTAAGTAACTAATTCCCATAACGCCCTGCCATCACCCTGCACTTCGGTTTCAATATTCTGATTCATCAGCAATTCGGCTCCCACTTTATAATCCATTATATTTTCCGATTCTTTAAAATAACCTTCCAACTAAAATCATATCTGTTACCTTGAAAATTTTTATAAGACCCAGTGAAACCTGATTTGCTTGTTCACAATATATTCAGGTCAGATAATTTGTAAGTATCGGTTGGCGCGGCTGTTGTATTGTTCAAAGGTATGAATAAACTGGTATGTAGATTAAGCTAGCCCTTCAAAACTTGGATTTAAAAAATATCTGGCAGAGCTCTGAAATTCCTGGTCCTCCAAGGTTTTTACTACCTCATTTTTATCGTATAAAGCGTATCTGTAACAGTGCTGGTATTTTTTGGTATTCCTTCTGTATATTCTTTTTGGTGGTTTCTCCTAAAAGCATAAAATGAATAGTCGTCCGCCAAAATCAATTAATAACTTTTCACTGATTTTGAAATTATCTCCCAGATAAATTGCAGATTTATGCCCTTTCGTTTTTTATTGTTATTGTTTCTACTTGAGATTCGCTTCCAGCCGGTTTTAAAACCTGGTTCATTGTTGTAAGTTTATTTGTCATCCGTATTTAATTTGTGTTTCGGCTTATATAGTGTTCATGTTCAATTGATTGTGTTTCGTTTACTATATAATTCAGATCAATCGGTATTAGATACGCCATCATACCCTATATTAAACTGATATTCAGAATTTGTGACCAATAGGTTTCCCTTATTTTTTTCATTGAATAATGGTCCCATTTAATGTTATTAGCCTATTGCTGTATCCATATAATTAATTTAGGTTATGCTGAACTCATCATTACTGTAGTATCCCGTAGCATTTATTGTATTTTTATCATTAATCTTGTGATCGTATTTTATATTAGGTCATAAAAATGAAGCTTCACTTTTCTGCAAGAAGGTTCATCAAGTGTTTCCAGTACCAGTCGGATAGTTGCCCTGCCGCCAGCATGACAGATGCTTTGTCTTTTATACCGGTATTTCCAGGGTAAGATTGCTTGTCACAGGGCCTATGGCCCCTTCACCCGATATTCCTGGTTGTTTGCATCTTTGGTATAGATCTCCAGAGATATCTCCCACCGTATTTAGCAGGAATGAATCCTTTGTAAATATTAGCCTCTCCTGTAGTAAAAGGATTTATTGCCGAAAAAAAGCCAAAGAAATGACTCGGATTATATATTACGCCTCCGTCTAAAGAATTAAATTCTGATTTGTTTTACCTCCCCGAACATTATACCCGATGCTCCTTCACCCGCAGTAAGTAATACCTGGCATGGTTGTAGCCACTTTTAATATATCGCGTTCACCCAGAATCATGGAATTGTTTTGATTTCTTTGATCTTAATCTGCGTACCCTGGTTATCGCCTGCTGAACATTTTTATCTTTATCTGCCTCAATAAAAACCTCTTCAAGCAATTCAGGATTTTCGATCAGATTGAAATCCAGGGTACCATCACTGTAAATAATTACTTTCTTATTTAACTCTTCAATTCCTAATGCTCTTATAGTCAATAGATTTTCTCCGGAAGGCAGGTCAATTGAATAGAAACCATTCATATCGGTAACCACATTGATGTTTTTTCCGGATTCCGATCAAGACTCAAATTCACTATGGCTTCATTAGTTAAAGCATTTTTTACCTTTCCGAAGATTGTATTTTCTTTGCTTGATTCCTTTGGTTTCTTTCCCAATTCTTATGGTTTCTGCTCCGGTATGATTCGATATTACCTGCTGATTTATTAATACTGGTGGAGAAGGATTGGTTTCTCCAGACAAATCATTAAAAAAATTTCCTGGCAGATTATCATTGATATAACTATTGCTGGTCAATATTATCCTTTTATCGGCACTGACGTAATAATTTACAACGGACTCCTTAAAAAGGTCGAATAAGATGGTATTTACGGCTGCATTACTATAATTTCCACTGACGAGAGTTGAATCTATCCAGCTCGGCAGGTAATAAAACCTGTATTCAGATATTTTTTCCAATTGATGCAATACGTCAATTTTTTTTGCATTTTCAAATTGTATGGTAATTTTGTCTTTATCAGTCTGGGCGAATGAGAAAGATACATAGAGAAGAAAGAGAAAAGCAAATATTTTTTTCAAGGCCATAAAATGCACTTTTAATTACTACCGGAAAGGTTTTTACAAAGTTTAATTAAAAAGGCATCCAGATCGGAATCGCGAAGCTTATCATATTGTTTGTAAAAATTATTAATGGTTGATTTATGCTCAGGCATTATTTTAATAAGTTCATTTTTATTTGCCACATTATGGTATTTACCTAGTTTTTTCATTAAGTATAGGTCGTTTTCTTTATAATTGGTATAAACTTGTTTTTGAACAATCTGCTCTTTTTTAATTTTGTGGTGTTTTTTAAACAGAGAGAGGTTTGAACTTTCAAATAGAACTTCATAAAAACCATTTACCAAAACACTTTGATCTGGGTCTGCCAATTGAACGAATTGTTTATTTTGTAGTGTAAAACTCTGTACGTTTGCTTTGATAAGCCTAATGATACTACTTTCTTTGTTTTTAATGAGGTTAATTGTAATTTCATCTTCGTGTATGTCGTATTTTAACGGAATGTCAAAATAAGGCTGGCTTTGGTATACAATATTACCGGGAATGTAGGTGGGGATTAAATAAAATTTATGGCTACCATCTTTTGATATGGTATTTTCCAATGGGCGGGTACCATTAAAAAGAATGGAATTTTCTATACCCAGATTTTCGTCAAACCATTTATAAAAGTCTGATTCATTTTTTTGTTGGCCATTCAAAGTGGAACAAAAAATAAAAAAAACTGAATAGGAGATAAGGCCGGGTAAATGCATGGTCATATAATACTTATAAGGAATCTTTACATCAAATGTAGGCTATATTTTTATATAAGGTTAGTTAGATTCATAAAAAAAGGTGGTTTACAAATTCGTAAACCACCTTTTTTTTTAATATCTGAATTGCTGATTATGCCTCGTCAATCAGCACCCATACCCCGCTGCTTATCAACGGGATAGCCTGCTTGAATTTCAACGACTGGCTTTGACCGTTGTTGATATTTTTAATGGTCACTTTTTCATTTCTGCCTATTTTTCGTTCAGTCCGGACGATTGTTTCCGTTATTTGTGGCTGCTGAGGCTGGGTTACATTTGATTCTCTGCCATGATTATCAAAGTCGGGTTTGGATAATTGAACTTTTTCTCTGACCTGCTCTCTCGCCTGCGAGACTTGTTGCGGACTTTTACTCGGCAATGCACCCTTAAACAAAAAGGATAGTACTTCTTTATTTACTGAATCCAGCATTTTTTTGAACAACTCAAAAGCTTCAAACTTATAAATTAACAGCGGATCTTTCTGCTCGTAAGTAGCGTTTTGAACAGATTGTTTGAGATCATCCATTTGTCTCAAATGGTTTTTCCAGGCATCGTCAATGATGGCAAGGGTTACATTTTTTTCAAAATCAACCATCAATTGCTTTCCCTGAGTGTTCATAGGCTTCCTTTAAGTTCGTGACAATCTGCAAGGTCTTTATGCCATCCGTAAAGGGGACCATAATTCGCTCATATCTATTACCCTGATTTTCATAAACATCTTTTATTACAGGAAAGGCTGAGATTGCATTCAGTTCTATTCTGGTGTGATAATGGCTGTAGATGACATCATAAAGCTCGTTGATTAGGGATTGTTCATCCTTGGAAGAAAATTCCTCTTTTGTAAAAGGGGAAGTTGAAGAGGAAAAGCGAATTAATTCAAATTCAAAAATTAGAATAATCATTTGTCGCCTTATTTTCTCTTACTATTGCCTCACAGGTATCATAAATCATATTGGCAATATCTAACTGCAAGTCTTTCTCCATAAAGTGCGTGCCTTCTTCTTTTATAGACAACTTCCCGCTGAGAATTCATGATGTCATCGTATTCCAACAGTCGCTTACGAATGCCAAAGTTGTTTTCCTCAACTTTTTTCTGTGCCCTCTCTATGGATTTGGATATCATGGAATGCTGAATAACTTCACCTTCTTTCAGTCCCATTTTGTCCATCATTTTTGCAATTCTTTCCGAACCAAACAAACGCATCAGGTTGTCTTCCAGCGACACATAAAATTGTGAAGTTCCCGGATCTCCCTGTCTGACCCGCACTGACCGCGCAACTGCCTGTCAACCCTTCTGGAATCGTGCCGTTCTGTTCCTATGATGGCCAAACCTCCTGCTTTTTTAACTTCTGCCGATAATTTGATGTCAGTTCCCCGGCCTGCCATGTTGGTGGCGATGGTAACAACTCCCGGCTTTCCGGCTTAGGCAACAATATCAGCTTCTTTTTTATGCAATTTTGCATTCAATACATTGTGTTCAATTTTTCTGATTGAGAGCATTCTTGAAAGCAGTTCTGAAATTTCAACAGAAGTTGTACCTACCAGTACAGGCCTTCTCATGTTGACCAGATGTACAATTTCTTCAATTACAGCATTGTATTTTTCACGTTTTGTTTTATAAATAAGATCTTCACGGTCATCTCTGATCAGAGGTACATTGGTTGGAATTTCAACCACGTCCAGTTTGTAAATTTGCCATAATTCCCCGGCTTCTGTAACGGCTGTACCGGTCATACCGGCTAATTTCCTGTACATCCTGAAGTAATTCTGCAACGTGACTGTTGCATAGGTTTGCGTAGCAGCTTCAATTTTTACATTTTCCTTGGCTTCAATGGCCTGATGCAGCCCGTCACTATACCTTCGGCCTTCCATGATACGACCGGTTTGCTCATCAACAATTTTGATCTTGCCTTCTATGATTACATATTCCACATCTTTTTCAAAAAGTGTATAGGCTTTCAAAAGTTGATTTAAGGTGTGGATCCTTTCGCTTTTTATGCTGAAATCCCGATAAAGGCTATCTTTTGCTTTGACTTTATCTTCTAATGGCTGATCTGACAGATCAATTTTGGAAATTTCCATTCCAATATCAGGTAGGACGAAAAAATGGTCTTCCATATTCGTCCCTCCTAAAAAGGCGATGCCTTTATCAGTGAGGTCTATGGAATTATTCTTTTCTTCAATAACAAAATAAAGCTCCTGATCTATTTTGGGCATTTCGCGGTTGTTATCCTGCATATAGAAATTTTCTGTTTTCTGGAGCAATTGTTTGATGCCTTCCTGGCTTAGATATTTGATAAGCGCTTTGTTTTTTAGGCAAACCTCTGAATACCCGGTACAACAAAAAACCTCCTTCTTTTGTATTTCCTCTGAGATCAATTTTTTGGCTTCAGCCAAAATACCTGTCAGGTATTTATTTTGAAGGGTCACTATTTCTTCAACTTTTGGTTTTAATTCACTGAATTCATGTCTGTCACCATGAAGTGTTGCTCCTGAGATAATCAGGGGAGTTCTGGCATCATCTATCAGCACAGAGTCAACCTCATCAATAATGGCGTAATGATGGGGCCGCTGCACCAGATCAGTAGGTGTATGCGACATATTGTCTCTCAAATAGTCGAAACCAAATTCATTGTTCGTTCCGTAAGTAATATCGGCATTATAGGCAGTTCTTCTGGCTACAGAGTTCGGTTGGTGCAGATCAATACAGTCTATCGTAAGACCATGGAACTCAAAGATGGGTCCCATCCATGCTGCGTCCCTCTTGGCGAGGTAATCGTTAACGGTAACTACATGGACTCCTTTACCTGCCAGCGCGTTAAGATAGATCGGCAAATGTTGCGACCAGAGTTTTTCCTTCACCAGTCATCATTTCGGTAATTTTTCCCTGATGCAGGACAGCACCACCAATCAACTGAACGTCGTAATGAATCATGTCCCAAACAATTGGCTTTCCGGCAGCATCCCAGGAATTACTCCAGAGGGCTTTGTCACCTTCAAGGCTAACATAGGATTTTTTGCCAGACAATTCTCTATCAAAAGGAGTTGCAATAACTGAGAGCGTGCTGTTATGATAAAATCTTTTTGCGGTTTCTTTAATCACGCCAAAAGCTTCAGCCTGAATTTCGTTTAAAACTTTTTCTGTTGTTTCGTAGATCTCGTTTTCAAAAGAGTCAATTTCCTTGTATATTTCCTCTTTTCTGTCAATATTAGCGGGTCTCAACTTCCTTTTTCAGAACCTCAATTTTCTCTTCCTGATCCTGGATAGCCTGTTTAATTTTTTGTTTGAACTGATAGGTTTTATCGCGAAGTTCGTCCAGAGACATCTCTTCCATTTGTTTATTGAAAGAATGCACCTGGGCAACAATAGGCTGCAATAGTTTTAAGTCTTTTTTCTTTTTATCACCTACAAAGGCGCTAAGAATTGAATTTAATAAACTCATTTTAAATATTATAAATGATTAGGTATTTTTGAAAATGGCGGGTCAAAATTAAGCAAAAAAAAAGCCTCTAATGAGACTTTTTGATTTTTAGTATTCATCCTCGTTCCAAAGATAATCTTCATCTGATGGATAATCTTCCCAAATTTCTTGGATAGTCTCGTAAATTTCTCCTTCATCTTCAATTGATTGCAAATTTTCTACTACTTCTAAAGGAGCACCGGCTCTGATAGCATAATCAATAAGTTCATCTTTAGTTGCAGGCCATGGAGCATCGCTTAAATAAGATGCCAATTCTAAAGTCCAATACATAATTTTGGTTTTTTTGCAAAAGTAATTTTATTAAACAAATAAGCAAATAATTTGAAGCTTTTTTTTATACATATTTCAACACTTGCAAAGAACGTATTGTAATTAAAGGTATTACTTTGAATTCCAAGGTATTTCTGTTAATTTTAAATCGAGGGACAACTTTCGTGCCAATACGAATAGATAATCCGACAAACGGTTGACATAAGCGATGATTTCAAGATTAACCGGCTCATTCTGATGCAGATAAACAATTATTCTTTCCGCCCGTCTGCAAACTGTTCGTGCAATATGACAAAATGACACAACACTGTTTCCCCCGGGTAAGATAAAATGCGTCATTGCAGGTAAATTTTCATTCATCTCATCGATCCAATGTTCCAGTTGCTCTATATTTTTTTGTCCGATTTTCTCAATTCCCAGTCGGTCCTTGCCACTTTTAAGGGTTTCCTTGTTTTGCGGAGTAGCCAGCATAGCACCGATGGTGAACAGGTCATTCTGAATCAGCACCAAATTATTCTGCAAGGTAGCCGGAATATCCTGAGAACGAACAAGGCCAATAAAGCTGTTTAACTCATCTATGGTGCCGTAGGCGTCGAGACGGATATTGAATTTTTTAACTCTTTCCCCACCAAAAAGTGAGGATTCACCGCTATCACCTGTCTTCGTATATATTTTCATGTTCGAATTGTTCTTGGTTATTTTTTTTCAAAGGTAGTGAATAATCACTTTTGACCCTCATTAAACCCTTAGTGTAAATTCCTGCTTTGCCTGTTCTTCCTTAAAAAAAACCAGGCCCCACTGATAAGTATCGATAGAAACGGTTACCTGTGGATTTCCTTTAATGTTTTCCCAGGCTTCTTCCATTTCATGGTTCCAGTGTATATCATCAAAGATAAAGACAGAATTTTCAGTGGCATGCTTCAGACATAAATTAAAATAATTCAGGGTAGGAATTTTTTTGTGATTGCCGTCAAAAAAGATCAAATCGAAATGCCTATTCTCCAAACTTTGGGGATCGTATCATCGAAATTGCCTTCTACCAAACTAATGTTGCGGAGATCAAATTTTTTGAATTGACTTTTTGCAATGGCAGCGGTTTCCTTGCAACCTTCCAGGGTACATATTTGTGATTGTGGCGCAGCACATGGCCATATAGGCTGTGCTTATGCCAAGAGAGGTTCCGATTTCAAGAATACTTTTTGGGTTTAAATAGCGTATCAGGCTGATTAAAATACGGCCATTTTTATTTGAGATTCCTGCAGTTTTTGCAATTTTACTTATTTCCCTCCTATTGCTGTTGAAAATTCGCGAACCAGCCCCAAAATCACTGACTTCAATACTATTTTTATTGTTGTAAAGGGTGTTCTTGTAATCATTAATTGGGTTGATGAGATCTTCAATCTCAACGGAGTTTTTGTTTAAGCCACATTGGTAGAGCTTGTAAACAAAAGGAGATTGAATGCCGTGCGCATTTTTTGACCGCCATAAAAACCTTAAAAAAGTCTTGATTTGAAAAAGCATGTAAATTGGTTTTAACGCGAAAATAAAGGAAAAATAATTGTTCTTACCAAGATTAAAAATTATCTTTGCCGTTAACATAAAAATGGAAATGCGAAAGTTATTACTCGTGCTTATTTTAGCTGTAATTTATTCCTCATGCGTGCCTAAAAAAGATCTGATCTATTTTCAGGGAGAAAAAGAAGTGAAAGATTCGATCTACAGGCTTCAGAATGAGCCTTACAGATTGCAGGTGAATGACATGCTGTACATCGACATGAAATCTTCTGATCCTAAATTGACGGATCTTTTTAAAAACACAACTACCCAGGGAGGGCAAAATTTTCAGGTTTCTCAAGAGAACTTGTATTTCACAACCTATAGTGTTGACAGGCATGGAAATATTCAAATTCCTTATGTAGGTGATCTGAATGTTCTTGGTTATACAGAAAGGGAGGTGCGGGATAAAATTCAGAAAGAGTTTGAGACTTATTTTATTAATAATCAGGATATCTTTCTCACTGTGAAGTTGGCCGGAATTCGATTTACGGTAATTGGCGAAGTTACTAAGCCTGGTACGATCGTAGCTTTTCAAAACGAGTTGAACATAGTGGAGGCAATAGCCAATGCAGGAGATATACCGATGACCGGAAACAGAAAAAATGTTACCGTTTACAGAAAGGAAATTGATGGTACGAAAAAATTTACTGTTGACATGACGGACATCAACACTTTCGATGCCGAAAATTTCTTCATTAAACCCAATGACATCGTTTATGTTGAGCCCTTAAAACAAAAATCATGGGGTACCGGTACCACAGGAGTACAAACCTTAACTACTATCCTTTCCGTATTGTCAATACTTACAACGACAATATTGTTAATCGAATACTTATAATAATTGCATGAAGCCATCAGGAAATTTTAATGTAAATGAGCTGAATACTTTTGATATAAAGGAGTATTTTTTTAAGATTATCGATCACTGGAAATTATTTGTAGTTACGATTTTATTAGGACTTATCATTGCAAATATCGTCAACAGGAGGTCACAAAAAATATACAAACTTGCAAGTGTTATTACTGTTAAGGATGAACAAAATCCGCTTTTTACGAGCAGTACCAATATCGCCTTTAACTGGGGAGGTCCCAGTGATAAGGTGGAAACCATTATCACCATACTGCAATCAAGAACCCATAATGAGAAAGTTGTAGAAAAGTTAAATTACAATATTGAGTATCTGAAGCAGGGTGATTACCGAAAGGAAGATGTTTATGGCTCAATTCCTTTTCATATCGAGCTGGACACGATGTTTTATCAATTGCAGGGAGCCCTTATTCAACTCGATTTTCTTGAAAAGGAGCAGGTCAGGGTATTTGTGGATTTTGAGGAGGACGAGTATAATTTGATGAACTATGCCAGGGATAAAACAAAACCCTTTTTGCCGGATTCTAAAAACTTCGATCAAACCTTTCAATTAGGTTCTTTGGTGGAATCACCGATCTTTAAATTTCAAATTCTTAAGAATGATGATTATACGGACCTTACGGGAAAGACTTATTTTCTTCGTTTGAACAACGTCAATGGTGTGGTTAACAATTACAGCAAAATTGATGTTTCTTCACTAAAGAAGGGAACCTCGTTAATTCAGCTCCAGCTGGCCGGTCCAAACAAAAAGAAATTAGAGGACTATATCAATACTACCGTTGATGTCTTGAACAGGGATCAGCAAATGCAAAAAATTCAATATGCCATTAAAACAAAAAAATACATCGACACGCTTTTTGGAGTGGAATCGAGTAATCTTTCGGATATTGAGTCTGAACTCGGATCTTTCAAGCAATCCAACAATATCTATGATCTTTCTGCCGAAGGGACTTCCCTGTTAACTGAGGCTACAAGCCTTGATAGTGAGGTAAATTTTGTGAAGAACCGACTGGATTATTTCAATAGCCTTGAGAGTTACATGAGGAATCGAAGTCAGATAGACGAAAATATTCCTGCACCTGCTTTGGTGAACATTGAGGATCCTACCCTCGTAAACAGTGTAAATTCCCTCATTACTTTATCGAAAGCCAAAGAAAATCTTGAATTAACGGTTACCCCATCCTATCCTCCATTAAAGAAAATCAATGAAGAAATTGAAACTGAACGGAAGATACTTCTAGAACACATTTCTTCTCTCAAAAGTAATACCCAGACCAATCTCAGTAACCTCAACAGACAACTGGCCGCCAATAATTCAAAACTGAAGACACTATCTCCCAAAGAACAGAAGTTATTGAATTTTCAAAGGAAGTATAATTTATCTGAGGCCAATTACAATTATCTGAAGCAAAAAAGTTATGAGGCCGGAACCGCCATCGCTGCCAATGTTTCTGACATCAAAGTACTGGATAGGGCAAAAGATACCGGTCAGGGACCAATAGAACCTAAAAGCAGTTTTAATTACCTCATCGGATTAATGTTGGGAACAGTGCTACCACTTTTATTTATTGTTTCTAAAGAAGTACTGGACAATAAAATAACAACCGTTGAAGAAATTGAACGCATGTATAAGATTCCTGTTTTGGGGGTCCTCGGTAAGAATAATTATGAAAACAGGCTCGTGGTTTTTAATAAACCCAATTCAACCATAGCAGAATCATTCAGGGGGCTCAGGTCGAATATCCAGTTTTTGTTAAAAAGAGAAAGCAAGAATAAAACTATTTTGATAACCTCCTCAGTTAGCAAAGAAGGCAAGACTATGTGTGCTTTGAATATGGCATCGGTTTTTGCCCTGAGTGGAAAAAAGACCCTGATTATTGGTTTTGACCTCAGAAAGCCTCAGATGCATGTTGAATTTGACTGTAAAAATGACAAAGGGATCGTTAATTATCTGATTGGAGACAGCAATCTGGAAGAAGTGATTCAGCACTCAAAAATTGAAAATCTGGATTTTATTTCTTCAGGTCCGGTACCCCCTAATCCTTCTGAATTAATTCTAAGTGAATCTACTCGATATCATGTTTTCGGAATTAAAATCAAAATATGAGTACATCATTATAGATACGCCCCCTGTTGGTTTGGTGGCTGATGCACAGGAATTATTCAAGTTCTCTGATGCGATTATTTATATGATCCGTTATAACTATACCCAGAAAGGTATGCCAAAAATGATTGATGATAAGTATAGAAACGGGGAGGTTACGAATATATCCTTTGTTTTGAATGATTTTGTTGTTAAGAACAGGTATGGTTACGGCTATGGTTACGGCTATGGCTATGGTTACGGCTATGGCAAATATGGCAATGGCTACCACAAAAATGAACTTCCTTCCTTATTAACCAGGGTTAAACGTCGGTTAAAATCGTTCAGGAGTTGAAAAATGAAAATTCTTTTGATTATAGTTTAAGCAGGTATCAAAGGTTTATAAAAAGGTGTTTTGATCTGTTCTTTTCTTTTTCAGGATTGCTGATTTTATTTTTCCCAATGCTAGTGATGGTCGTACTTGCTACCCTATTCAACAGGTCATTTTGGGCTGTTCAGGCAGGAAAGGGTGGGGCAGTATGGTAAAATTTTCAGTATGTTGAAGATACGAACCATGACTGGGATTCAGCCAGATGATGATTTTATAACATTAGCAGGCGATAAGAGAATCACAAAATTTGGAAGGTTTCTGAGAAAATACAAAATGGATGAGCTGCCACAGTTGTGGAATGTTTTCATAGGGGAAATGAGTTTGGTGGGTCCGAGGCCTGATGTAAGGGGATTTGCAGACGAACTATCAGGAAAAAACAGGTCCCTGCTCTCAATAAAACCGGGTATTACGGGTCCGGCGAGTATTTTTTACAAAAATGAGGAAATACTGCTTGCCAGACAGGAAAATCCGTTGAATTTCAATAAAAATGTGATTTGGCCAAATAAAGTCAAAATGAACATACAATATCTAGAGAATTGGTCGTTATGGAAAGACATCTCTTATATTGTAAAAACTTTTTAGAATTATAAAAATTAGTAAAATCTTATGGAAAATACGAAAATTGCGATAATCGGACTAGGATATGTTGGATTACCATTGGCAGTTGAATTTGCGAAACATTTTGAAGTGGTCGGTTTTGACATCAACAAAAAAAGGGTTGATGAATTGCGAAGGAACCTTGATGTAACCCTTGAAACCGAATCGCACCAGTTGAAGGAAGTCAATGTTGATTCTTACGCTACGGTAAAAAAGAATGGCAAAGGCTTGTGGAACAGTTTTGATATTGAGGAAATCAAGAAGTTCGAATTTTTATATTGTGACTGTACCAACACCGGTTGATAAGAACAACCGTCCGGATTTCACACCTTTGTATAAGTCTAGCGAGACGGTTGGAAAAGTGCTGGGAAAAGGGGATGTAGTGATTTATGAATCAACTGTTTATCCGGGTGCTACCGAAGAGGAATGTCTGCCAATACTTGAAAAATTTTCTGGCCTGAAGCTCAATGAGGGTTTTTATCTGGGCTATTCTCCTGAGCGAATTAATCCGGGGGATAAAGAGCATACCGTGACAAAAATTTTAAAGGTTACTTCAGGATCCACTCCTGAAATTGCAGAAATAGTAGACCAGCTTTACAAGAAAATTATAGTTGCAGGTACTCATAAGGCACCATCCATTAAAGTAGCTGAAGCAGCTAAGGTGATAGAGAATTCACAAAGAGATATCAATATTGCATTTGTAAATGAATTGGCAAAGATCTTCCGCTTAATGGATATTGACACCCATGATGTATTGGCAGCAGCTGGCACAAAATGGAACTTTTTACCCTTTAAACCAGGATTGGTAGGCGGCCATTGCATTGGCGTAGACCCTTATTACCTTGCCCATAAAGCCATGGAACTGGGCTATAATCCTGAGATTATTTTATCTGGCAGAAGGATTAATGATAGTATGGGCCCTTTTGTGGCTCAGGAAACCATAAAAATAATGATCAAAAAGGGAATCAGTGTGCATAATTCCAATATCCTTGTTTTGGGAATTACCTTTAAAGAAGATTGTCCGGATATTAGAAATTCACGTGTAATCGATATTGTGAAGGAATTGAAATCCTATTCGGTAAATGTTCATGTGTATGATCCATGGGCACTGAAAGAAGAAGTGAAGCATGAATACGGTATAGATATTCTCACAAAAGAATCGGAAATTCCGAAAAATTTAGACGCCGTAATTCTGGCGGTATCCCACAAGGAATTCAAGGATTTTGACATGAATAAATATGTCAATAAAAAACATGTTAAGTTTGATGTAAAAGCAATGCTTGGCAAAGAAATGACAGACAGCAGGTTGTAATTTATTTTTAAGTACTTTGCGTTGAGATTATAGAAAGTTTAAATGGAGCAAAATAAAAAGAGTAAGGTATTGGTAACCGGTGCTGCCGGTTTCATCGGGCATCATTTGTCCAAATTGTTGGTTAAAAATGGTTATGAGGTTATCGGAATAGATAACATCAATGATTATTACGATGTGAACCTGAAGTATGCAAGGCTTTCTGATATGCATATTGACGTTGATAAGATCGAATACAACCATCCTGCACAGGGTGACATTACTTTTATAAAGCTCGACCTTACGGATAGGGAAAATATACTTTCCTTGTTTGAAGCGTATCGATTTGATTATGTCATCAATCTCGCGGCCCAGGCAGGCGTGAGGTATTCACTGATCAATCCCTACTCCTATATTGACAGCAACATTACGGGTTTTTTAAACATACTTGAAGCATGTCGTGCATTTCCTGTAAAACATTTGATCTATGCTTCTTCAAGTTCTGTTTACGGTCTGAGCAAGCAAATTCCCTTTGCGACAAACCAACACACAGACCATCCGCTTGCAATTTATGCGGCTAGCAAAAAGGCCAATGAAATGATGGCACATTCATATTCATATTTATATGGAATTCCATCCACCGGCTTGCGCTTTTTTACGGTTTACGGTCCATGGGGCAGGCCTGATATGGCCCTGCATATCTTTACAAAGGCGATTGTTGAAGATAAAGAATTTGAAGTTTTTAACCACGGAGATATGAGCAGGGATTTTACTTTATGTAGCTGATATTGTGGAAAGTATCCGCCGATTAATCCCTTTGGCTCCTTTGCCGAACAATCCGAATTTTGATCCCTTAAACCCGGATCCATCAATTAGCTCAGCGCCCTATCAACTGTTTAATATAGGCAATAATAGTCCGGTTTCCCTGATGGATTATATCAAAGCCATTGAAAACGCACTGGGGAAAAAAGGAAAAATTGTATTCAAAGACCTCCAGCCAGGTGATGTTCAGTCTACTTATGCAGATGTTAAAAGCCTCTATGATTATATAGATTTTAAGCCTTCAACCAATGTAGAGGCAGGCATCAAAGTATTTGTAGATAAGTATCTCGAATTTAAATAATGAATAAAAATCTTGAATTAGCCATCACCGCTGCAATACATGGCGGAAATGAGATTAATGAAGATCTACAACGGGAATTTCGTGGTAGAATATAAAGATGACAATACGCCCCTCACTCAGGCCGATAAAAATGCAAATGAAGTTATTACTATTCATTTGGCTGCTTCCGGAATTTCTGTAATCAGTGAGGAAAGCAAAGAAATACCCTACCCGATAAGAAAGAAATGGAATGCCTGCTGGATCGTTGATCCGCTGGATGGAACCAAGGAATTCGTCAAAAGAAACGGAGAGTTTACCGTAAATATTGCGCTTGTGGAAGGCGGAAAACCCCAACTTGGGGTAATTTATGTGCCAGTTGAAAAACTTCTTTATTTCGGTTTGGTGGAGAAAGGTAAATCTTTCAAGGTATTTGTTGATCCTGAAAACCCTGATCCGCATACAATTATAAATTCTGCCAAAGAAATTCGGCCCTCGAAAACTTCAAAAAACAAGATCAGGGTCGTAGGCAGCCGCTCTCATATGAATGAAGAGACGCTTGGTTTTGTGGAGGGATTAAAAAAGAATTTTGACTCAATTGAAATTGTTTCCATAGGAAGTTCCCTTAAATTTTGTCTGGTTGCCGAAGGGAATGCTGATATTTATCCGCGCTTTGCACCTACCTATGAATGGGATACTGCAGCAGGACAAGCCATATGTGAGGCTGTTGGTTTGAGGGTGATTTCAGTTGAATCCAATCAGTACCCTTGCTTACAACAAAGAAAATTTATTGAATCCGGGTTTTCTTCTCATAAAAGAATAAAGTAAACGCCATTCTTAGGTTAACATTATCGATCACTAAAGCATATTTAAAAGCATAATTACTTATTTTGTAACTTGGCACGGCCTTAGAGTTCCAGGACATCATGATCATATATAACAACCTGTCTGATGTGATTCTGGTAATCTTTATTGCACTTTGAAAATCACAATTATCTTACGGTATGCTCAAAAGAAAATATAAAAAGACAAGTTGTATTTCATAAGCCCAATGAAAAAATAATATTTCCACATGAAAGAAAATATCATTAGTCATAAATACCAGATAGCACAGGCAGATAGAAATAAGGTCAATAAGCACAATTCATTTCTTATCTGGTTTACAGGTTTATCCGGTTCCGGAAAATCCACGATAGCGAATGCCCTGGAATACAAACTTCACCATGAGGGTATAAAAACCTATGTCCTTGACGGAGATAATATCCGTCTCGGAATTAATAAAGACCTCTCATTTTCTGCTGAAGACCGCACAGAAAACATAAGAAGAATTGCGGAAATCGCAAAATTATTTATTGAGGCAGGGGTAGTGGTTATTGGCGCTTTTGTATCACCCTATAAAAAAGATAGGAAAAGTATAGAATACATCGTAGGAAATAATAATTTTGTCGAAGTTTTTGTAAATACTTCCTTGGAAGCATGTGAGCAAAGGGATGTTAAAGGCCTTTACAAAAAGGCGAGAAGAGGTGAAATTACCGATTTTACCGGCATCAATGCTCCTTATGAAGCGCCTGAGAATCCGGATATTGAAGTAATTACAGATAATATAACTGTCCAGGAGGCGGTCGATAAAATTTATCCCATAATCACTAAAAAATTAAAATTTGAGTAAGAATATTTTTTAAATTATTTAGAAGAGCTCGAATCAGAGGCAGTATTTGTATTGCGTGAGGTATATGCGCAATTTCAAAATCCGGTAATTCTTTTCTCCGGTGGTAAAGATTCAATCGTGCTGACCCACCTTGCAAAAAAGGCTTTTTTTCCCGGCAAAGTACCATTTCCTTTGTTGCATATAGATACCGGTCATAATTTTCCCGAGACAATGAAATTCCGTGATGAGCTGGTTAAAAAACTCGGCGTTCAATTATTGGTAGGCTCAGTTCAGGAAGCCATTAATAATAAGCGTGTGGTAGAGGAAACGGGCAAAAATGCCTCCAGAAACGAGTTGCAGATCACAACGCTTCTGGATGCAATAGAGTTTAACAAGATTGATTGTGCCATTGGGGGAGGAAGGCGGGATGAAGAAAAAGCCCGGGCAAAAGAGCGGTTTTTCTCGCACAGAGATGATTTCGGACAGTGGACTCCCAAAAATCAGCGGCCTGAACTTTGGAATCTATTTAATGGCAAAAATGCATGAAGGAGAACATTTCAGGGCTTTTCCTATCAGCAACTGGACAGAGATGGATGTATGGAGTTATATCAAAAAGGAAAATATAGAAATACCTTCACTTTATTTTGCCCATGACAGAGAAGTCATCAAGAGAAACGGCAGCTGGATTCCGGTTTCAGAATATCTTACCCTGCAGCCCCATGAGGAGAAACTGACTAAAAAGATCAGATTCCGAACCCTTGGAGATATTACCATCACCGGAGGAATAGAGAGTGAGGCAGACACACTTGGCAAAATTGTTGAAGAAGTAGCTGCAATGAGGGAAACAGAAAGGGGCAACCGTGCAGATGACAAACGATCTGACAACTCGATGGAAGACAGAAAGAAACAAGGATATTTTTAAGTGAAGACTATGGAAATTACAAACAACCAACTTTTAAGATTTACCACGGCAGGCAGCGTAGATGACGGAAAAAGTACCCTGATAGGCAGGCTTTTATACGATTCAAAATCTATTTTTGAAGACCAGATAGCGGCTATAGAAAAGACGAGCAAAAAACGGGGTATGGAAACCATCGATCTGGCCTTGTTTACCGATGGTTTAAGAGATGAAAGGGAGCAGGGCATCACCATTGATGTAGCCTACCGGTATTTTACCACTCCAAAGAGGAAATTTATTATCGCAGATACCCCCGGACATATACAATATACAAGAAACATGGTCACCGGAGCCTCAACAGCCAATGTGGCCATTGTACTTATTGACGCAAGAAAAGGGGTGATCGAGCAGACCAAGCGCCATTCCTATATTGCTTCCCTGCTTCAAATTTCACATATAATTGTATGTGTGAATAAAATGGATCTGGTGGAATACAGTGAATCTGTATTTGATGAAATTGTTGAACAATACGAAGAAATGTCCTCTAAAATGATGATTAAGGATGTGAGGTACATTCCCATAAGCGCATTAAATGGCGACAATGTAGTAAACCGTTCTGAAAATATGCCCTGGTATCAGAATGCACCCCTTTTGCATACCCTTGAGACGATTCACATAACAAGTGATAACAATATGGTAGACGCCCGTTTTCCGGTGCAGACGGTCATTCGCCCGCAGGGCAATGAATTGCATGATTTCAGAGGCTATGCAGGTACAGTAGCCGGTGGAATTTTCAGGGTGGGTGATGAGGTAAAGATACTGCCTTCAGGTTTTGCATCTACGATCAAATCGATCAATGTTTATGACCGGTTTGAAGAAATGGCCTTTGAAGGAATGAGTGTGGTGATTACCTTAACAGATGATATAGACATAGGCAGGGGTGATATGATCGTAAAATCAAATAACCTGCCCGAAATTACTCAGGATTTGTCTGCCATGATCTGCTGGTTTAATGAAAATCCGGCCAGAGACAGGGCTAAATATACCCTTAAGCATACTTCCAATGAGCCGAAGGCAATGATTAAAGAGATTGAGTATAAAGTAAATATTGATACTATAAAGCGTATAGCCGAAGACAAGCAAATCAATATGAACGATATTTGCAAGGTAAAGATCAGGACCACAGCGCCTGTTATGATGGACGATTACTCCAGAAACAGAAAAACAGGCAGCTTTATTTTAATAGATGAGGCAACCAATGAGACTGTGGCTGCAGGTATGTTGTTTTAAGAGTATTTTATTTACTTAATTTGTGCATAAAAAGTCATTTATATGGAATTATATCCTTTAAAATTTGAGCCGGTTTACCAATACAGAATATGGGGTGGCAATAAATTAAAGACGGTTCTGGGTAAGGACATCAAAGAAGAAAATATTGGCGAATCCTGGGAGATATCTGATTTACAGGGCAGTCAAACCAAAGTAAAAAACGGGCCTTTGGCCGGCAGGACCTTACAAGAGCTCATTGGAACCTATAAAGAGGACTTGGTAGGTACCGTAGTTTATAAAACTTTTAATCATGAATTTCCCCTCCTGATCAAATTTATTGACGCAAAATTACCACTTTCTGTGCAGGTTCATCCAAATAATGAACTCGCGAGACTCAGACACAATTCTTTCGGGAAAACTGAAATGTGGTATATCATGCAGGCCGATGAAGGCTCAGAGATTATTGTAGGATTTGACAAAAAAATTGACAGGGAAGGATATAAGAATGCACTTTCAAGAGGTGAGATCATGGACCTGCTACATATTGAAAAAACTCTGGCAGGAGATACTTTTTATATTCCTACCGGTCGGGTGCATGCCATAGGAGCGGGGGTATTGCTGGCTGAAATCCAGCAGACATCATGACATAACCTACCGTATTTTTGACTACAACAGAATTGATTCTAAAACCGGTAAAACTAGAGAACTCCATACCGAGGAGGCGGTGGAAGCCATTGATTTCAGGGTAGCCGAAAACTATAAAACGGATTACCAATTGCTTGAAAATAAACAGAATGAGCTTGTATATTCACCTTATTTTAAGACCCATATTCTCCAGATTAATCAGCGTTTGGAACTTGATTATACCGAAACGGACTCCTTCATTATTTTCATCTGTGTTAAAGGACAATTCGATATAAAGTACCACAATTCTTCAGTTAGCTGCAAACTAGGGGAAACTGTTTTGATTCCTTCAAAATTAAAGAAAATCGTATTGATTTCAGATCAGGCAACTGTTATTGAGGTTAGCCTGTAGTAAGTTAATTTTTCACAAGATCGCCCCCTTTGGTTAGTCTTTTGGGTAATGATTTAATCAGGCAAGCAGGATCTTTTTGGCTGTGCTTCTATCCTAAACTGGTTTCTTTCCTTTGCCACATTCCGGTTTGCCGATGAGGATTTTTTAAACACAATTTAAAATTCAGACAGGCAAATTTATCCGTTTACCGCCCCTTAAATAACAGTTTTAAACTACTATATTTGCACTTTTAAAATTTTACATATGAAAGCCGGAATTGTAGGATTGCCCAATGTAGGAAAATCGACCCTATTCAACTGTTTATCAAATGCCAAGGCCCAGTCGGCCAACTTCCCTTTTTGTACCATTGAACCAAATATAGGGGTGGTTAATGTGCCTGATCCAAGGCTGGAAAAGTTGGAAACTCTTGTAAAACCTGAAAGAGTGGTGCCTGCCACGGTAGAAATTGTCGATATAGCCGGATTGGTAAAGGGAGCCAGCAAAGGAGAAGGTTTGGGAAATAAGTTTCTGGCCAATATTCGGGAAACAGATGCGATCTTGCATGTTTTGCGTTGTTTTGATAATGAGAATATCGTGCATGTAGATGGAAAAATCAATCCGGTTAGGGATAAAGAAACAGTAGATTTTGAATTGCAGCTAAAGGATCTTGAAACAGTAGAAAAAAAACTTGACAAGGTGCGAAGGGCAGCCAATACCGGTGATAAACTTGCAATTAAAGAACTCGCCATACTGGATAAGATCAAAAAGAATCTCGAGTCGGCTGTATCAGTAAGGGCTATTGAATTCACTGCAGAAGAAAGACGTGAATTTGTAAGCGGGCTGCAGTTGATCTCCGATAAACCCGTTTTATACGTCTGCAATGTAGATGAAAAATCGGCAAAATCGGGTAACAACTATGTGGATCAGGTAAAAGAAGCAATTAAAAATGAAAATGCCGGAATCCTGGTGCTTGCAGTAGCTACTGAGGCAGATATCACCGAACTTGGAGATTATGAAGAGCAAAAGATGTTTCTTGAAGATATGGGTCTCGATGAGCCCGGAGTTGCAAAACTAATTCGTGCCGCTTATACACTCCTCAATTTGCAGACCTATTTCACCGCCGGGGTAAAAGAAGTAAGGGCCTGGACCATTCACATTGGGGATACAGCCCCGATAGCAGCCGGAGTCATCCACAGTGATTTTGAAAAGGGATTTATAAGGGCGGAAGTAATGAAATACGAGGATTTTATTCACTTCGGCAGCGAGTTAAAAGTGCGTGAAGCAGGAAAATTATCGGTTGAAGGAAAAGAATATGTCGTGCAGGATGGCGACATGATGAATTTCAGATTTAATGTTTAGGAAGCATTCTCAAGATGAAAAAATGAATTTTTTTGATCTCATAACAACAGATAAGAACAGCAAAGCGCGCGCAGGTTTGCTCCATACTGACCATGGAAAGATTGAGACGCCCATCTTTATGCCGGTTGGGACGGCAGCCTCAGTAAAAGGGGTACATCAAACTGAACTTACTGACGAGATCAATGCAGATATTATTCTGGGAAATACCTATCATTTGTATCTTAAACCCGGTACGGATATTATGTCTGGAGCGGGTGGGCTCCATAAATTCATGAGCTGGGACCGCCCAATTCTGACTGACTCAGGGGGCTATCAGGTGTATTCCCTCTCAAACAGCAGAAAAATCAAAGAAGAAGGGGTTAAGTTTAAATCGCATATCGATGGATCAAGTCATTTTTTCTCGCCTGAAGACTCCATGGAGATACAAAGAAAGATTGGCGCAGACATTATCATGGCCTTCGATGAATGCACCCCCTATCCCTGCGAATACGCCTATGCAAAGCGATCAATGCATATGACGCACAGATGGCTGAGTCGTTGCGTGGATTATCTGGACAAGAATCCCGTACATTACGGGTATAATCAGACATTTTTTCCGATCGTACAGGGAAGTACCTATAAAGACCTGAGAGCGCAATCTGCAGAATATATTGCGGGAATAGGAGCTGCAGGTAACGCCATTGGCGGACTCTCAGTGGGTGAGCCGGCAGAGGAGATGTACGCCATGACGGAACTTGTATGTGACATACTTCCGGCCGACAAACCCCGTTATCTGTATGGGGGTTGGAACGCCGATTAACATTCTTGAAAATATTGCTCTGGGTGTCGATATGTTCGACTGTGTAATGCCAACCAGAAATGCCAGGAACGGCATGCTTTTCACGGCCCATGGAAGCATCAATATCAAAAACAAAAAATGGGAAAATGATTTTTCTCCTATTGATGAAATGAACCATACCTTTGTGGATTCCCTATATTCCAAGGCATATCTGAAACATCTTTTCTCTTCAAATGAATATCTGGGCAAACAAATTGCAACCATTCATAATCTGGGATTTTATCTTTGGCTGGTAAGGGAAGCACGAAGACAAATTTTATCAGGTGATTTTGTGACCTGGAAAAATAAAATGGTAAATCAAATGGATAAAAGATTGTAATTTGTTAATTTGTAATTCATATTTCATATTTATTTTCAAAATAAGCGTCAGTGAAAATATTAGATAAGTACATATTAAAAAAATATTTTGTCACTTTCTTTTTTACATTGATGATACTTATTCCTATCGCAATTGCCATCGATGTTTCGGAAAAGGTAGCCAAGTTTTTGAAATTTCCGGACCTGACCGCAAATGAGATCATAAGAGATTATTACTTCAATTTCATTATCAATTACGGCAATACATTTATGCCTCTGGCACTTTTCATTTCTGTAATTTTATTTACTTCAAAATTATCCGGGAATACCGAGATCATTGCCATTCACAGTTCGGGAATTTCCTTTAAGCGGTTTTTGAGGCCCTATTTAATCGGCGCCAGTATTATCGCTCTGGTTTCTTTGTACTCAAATCATTTTGTAGTGCACAAATCAAATAAGACCCTCGAAGAATTTAGTGAAAAGTATTTGAGAACCAAGCAGAAATACAATAAAACCTATGTAAGAAAGGTCAGTTTACAACTCAGTAAAAATGATTTTGTTTTTTTTGGAAACTATAACCTAAAAAGCAACAACGGGTATAATTTTTCTTATGAAAAATTTGATGGAAATAAGTTAAAGTACAAGATCATAGGAAAAAGTATCAATTGGAATCCGGCTGACAGTACATTTAAAATAAGCAGTTTTACAAAAAGGCATATCACAGAAGTTGAAGATAAAATAGAGAGCGGTATTGTTTTCGATACCGTTTTTAATTTTACCCCAGCGGATTTATTATATGTTGATTATCTGGCAAAAGAGTTGCCTTCCGGCGAACTGGCTAAGCATATTGACGAATCTGAAAGCAGGGGCGTTAAAAATTTGAATAATTACAAGGTTGAATTATACAAAAGAACCAGTCTACCGGTCTCAGCATTTATTTTAACGATCATTGCAGTTTCTTTATCCTCAAGAAAGAGAAGGGGTGGCATTGGCTTTAGTCTGGCCATAGGGATTACCCTCATGTTTGTGTATATATTTTTTCTCAAAGTTTCTGAGGTACTGGGCTCAACGGCGGAAGCAAATCCCCTGTTGATGATCTCGATGCCAAACTTCATATTTGGAATTTTAGCAATATTTTTGTTCAGATATGCCAACAAATAAGTTAAAGAACCAGTTACAGCTGCATTTTATAGTATTTATCTGGGGTTTTACAGCCATACTGGGGGCCTTAATTTCGATCACTGCCATTCCATTGGTATGGTTCAGGGTGCTGCTGGCAGCAGGTGCTCTTTTTGTCGTTTTTAAATGGAAAAAAATCTCATTTAAAGTAGGGAAAGAAGGTCTGGTCAGATTCTTTATCGGTGGGGTTATTATTGCCATTCACTGGGTCACTTTTTTTCACGCCATCAAAATCTCAAATGTTTCCACTACCCTGGTAACTATGTCTACCGCAGCCATTTTTGTCGCTTTTTTTGACCCTTTGATCAATTCCAGGAAAATATTAAAAGCAGAGATTGTTTTGGCCGGTATTGCCATGATTGGTTTTTTTATCATTTTCAGGGTGAACCAAAATTATTTGGGAGGTATTATTTCTGCCTTGATTTCGGCCATACTGATCGCTTTTTTTTCGATTTTCAACGCAAGGAATATTCAAAAATACGATGCCCCGCAAATCGCCTTTTATGAATTGCTTTTTGCCAATATTTTTTTAGGACTGGTCTTGCTGGTCAAAGGTGATTTCAGTCTTGACTTTTTCCATCTGTCAGTGAATGATTGGTTATACCTGTTATTGCTTGGAACCATATGTACTGCCTATCCTTTTGTTGTCTCCACCAGCCTGTTAAAGAAAATGAGCCCGTTTACCATCGTATTAACAACCAATCTTGAACCTGTTTATGGGATTCTGCTTGCAATATTGATCTTCGGAGACAAAGAAAAAATGGAATTTTCCTTTTATATAGGAGCTTTTTTGATATTAACCGCGGTCATTATCAATGCATTGTATCTTGCAAAACGAACCAAACGACTTTAAGAGTTTATATGCTTAATGTTTTTATATTTGTAAGCGATTAGCATAAAATTAATTTTCATTTTTTACCTTGGCTTTGTAATAATAATTTCAGCTTTATGGAATATTTAGACTTTGAATTACCGATAAAAGAACTGGAAGAGCAGTTGACCAAATGCGAATTGATTGGGGCAGAAAGCAATATTGATGTTTCAGATACCTGCAAGCAGATTCAAAAAAAACTTGACTCAACAAAAAAAAGCATTTTATGGCAACTTAAGTGCCTGGCAAAGGGTGCAATTGTCAAGGCATCCATCGCGACCCTACACCCTGGATTTTATCAATAATGTTTCCCACAATACTTTTTTCGAATTGCACGGAGACCGTTCTGTGCGAGATGATAAGGCGATGATAGGTGGTTTGGGTAAAATTGGCGACCAGTCATTTATGTTCATCGGACAGCAAAAAGGAATTAATACCAAAATGCGCCAGTACCGAAATTTTGGCATGTCAAATCCTGAGGGTTACCGCAAGGCCTTAAGGCTTATGAAAATGGCCGAAAAATTCAATATTCCCGTTATAAGTTTTATTGATACTCCGGGTGCCTATCCGGGACTTGAAGCGGAAGAAAGAGGTCAGGGCGAAGCGATCGCGCGTAATATTTTTGAAATGACCCGATTAAAAGTGCCTGTCATTGTTGTGATCGTTGGAGAAGGAGCTTCAGGAGGTGCTTTGGGAATTGGCGTAGGCGACAGAGTTCTGATGCTGGAGAACACCTGGTTCTCGGTAATCTCACCGGAATCATGTTCTTCCATTTTATGGAGAAGCTGGGAATATAAGGAAATTGCCGCAGAAGCGCTGAAATTGACAGCGAACGATATGAAAAAGCAGAAATTAATAGATGGAATTATTAATGAACCGCTGGGTGGTGCACATTCCGATCGGGAAGGAGCCTACAGATTGGTTGAAAAGGCCATTTTGAAAGCATATGACGAGTTAAAGGGACTACCGGTAAAAAAACTCATCGAACAGCGCATGGAGAAATACATGCAGATGGGTGTTTTTAAAGAATAGAAATTTACTATCCTATTTATAAGCTTGCCTATGCAAGCTTTTTTTATGTTTGAAAGTGAATGATGAACAAATTGCCTAACTTTAACTTAAAATTTCAGGCTCGTGAAAATATTTTCATCGGAACAAATTCATTCCTGGGACCAGGCAACCCTAGATGAAAGAAAAATAACTTCTCTCGCCCTGATGGAAACAGCTGCAACAGCTTGTTTTGACTGGATCATTGAAAATATTTTCATCAGAAACCGGGTTTTTAATATTTTTTGCGGAGTTGGCAACAACGGCGGGGATGGCCTTGTCATTGCCCGAAAACTCCATGAGAAAGGTTTCCGGATACATGTTTTTATTGTTCAGTTCCGGGAAAGCCAAACGGAGGAATTTAAGGCCAATCTCAAACTTCTGGAAGATCTCACAGCCCAAATCTCAATACTTGACGGGAAGCACATTATTCCTCAAATAGAAGCAGAGGGAATCATTGTTGATGCTATTTTTGGAACCGGCCTAAAGAGTCAGCCAAAAGGATTTGTAAAGGACCTCATTTGCCAAATCAACGAGATAAAGGCAGAAGTTATTTCAATAGATATGCCCTCGGGCCTGCCCTCGGATGAGGCTGTTAAAGACAAGGATGCTGTCATCCGGGCGCAACATACCCTAACCTTTCAGAGGCCAAAAGTAGCTTTATTGCTTCCTGAAAATGCAGCCTATACAGAGGAATGGCATTTAATTCCCATCGGACTCTCAACCAGTTTTGAACAAAAGGAAATTAGCCATACTTTTTATACAGATGCTGATTTTTTAAAATCGGTCTACAGAAAAAGAAAGAAGTTCAGCCATAAGGGAGATTATGGTCATTGTTTGATTATCGGCGGTAGTTTTGGTAAGGTAGGAGCGGCAGTGCTTGCTTCCAAAGCAGCACTCAATATAGGAACAGGATTGGTTACCGCCTATGTACCTAAATGTGGATATGATATCATGCAGGTATCTGTGCCAGAGGTCATGACAGAAGTGGACAGTGATTATGAGCTGGAATTCTTCAATTACAAATGTAAACCAACAGCCATTGGAATAGGCATCGGAATAGGTACAAGTACTAGAACACAGGATGGGTTTGGCAGCATTTCTCTAAAAGCAATAAGGTACCTCTGGTAATTGATGCCGATGCGCTGAATATCTTGTCGATGCGCAAAGATCTGTTAAAGCTTATTCCTCCAAAATCTATAATCACTCCACATCCCAAAGAGCTGGAACGGCTTATAGGCAGTTGGTCTGATGATTATGAAAAGATGGAAATGGTATCCGCATTTTCTGAAACCTATGATTGTGTTGTGCTTGTCAAAGGAGCCCATTCACTTATCACTTATAAGGAATTAAAATATTTTCAATTCAACAGGCAATCCCGGTATGGCAAGCGGCGGGTAGCGGTGATGTGCTGACCGGAATAATTAGCGGCCTTTTGGCACAGGGGTATCATCCTACAGATGCTGCGGTGATGGGAGCCTATATTCATGGGAGCGCGGCTGATGAAGCAATAAGACGGGGTTATTCCTATGAAACGATTACTGCATCCGTGATTCTTTCCTGTTTTTCGGAAGCAATATTAAAAATTTCAGATAATTGTCAAAAATTATGAGTTTTATCACATCTTATATCATTTTTTTTGATGAAATTTAGACTGTAATAAAATTTTAACGCGATAAGCCATGGAGACAAAAAATTGTTTATTTAAGTGACCTTAAATTCAATCTTTCTATTTGGAAACAGGAACTGATATTTCATGAAAAGGAAATGGAAAGATTTGAAAAAAAATTAGAAGAAATTGCGAGCAGAAATTTGGGAGTAAAAGCGATGGCTCCATTAGAAGGCTATCAAAACAGAATCATTAGAGAAAAAGAAGTAATAGGGGAAATAAGGCAGAGAATCAGAAAAAAAAGAAGAATTATTGAGGCTACAGAAATTAACGGAGAGCTGGATGAGCGCTTACGCCATCAGCACAGCACACTGCGTGATGATATGAAGACCTATATAAAACTGCATTACGAGTTAAAAGAAGAGTTAATGGATTATCTTTTAAAATGGTTATAATACCAGGGCTGCCAGAGTTTTAAAACTCTGGCAGTTTTGTTTTACAAAAATTGCTTCGCTATCTTTTCAGCCTTTTTACTTTCTGTATAGTCGTAGAATCCTTCTCCGGATTTAACACCTTTTTTACCCGCAGCAACCATATTCACCAATAAGGGACAAGGAGCGTATTTTGGATTTCCAAACCCATCCTGAAGGACTTTTAATATAGACAAGCACACATCAAGTCCAATAAAATCTGCCAGTTGTAAAGGACCCATCGGATGAGCCATGCCAAGTTTCATTACCGTATCAATCTCATATACCCCTGCGCCACTCCTTCGTAAAGGGAATAAACCGCTTCATTAATCATGGGCATCAGAATCCGGTTTGCTATAAATCCGGTAATCATTAACCTCCACAGGTATTTTACCCAGTTTTTCCGATAAATCCATCACTTTTTTGGTAATCTCATTAGAGGTGGAATAAGCCCTGATAACTTCTACTAGTTTCATGACCGGCACCGGATTCATAAAATGCATGCCAATCACCTTTTCAGGTCTGCCGGTTACCGATGCTATTTTTGTTATTGAGATAGAAGATGTATTCGTTGCCAGAATTGCAGTTGCAGGGGCATGCTGATCAATCTCTTTAAAAATTTTCAATTTCAGGTCAGTGTTTTCTGTTGCTGCTTCAATAACGAGGTCAGCATTTTTTACGCCCCTGGAAAGGAGGTGTTCAAGGGTAATATTGGCAAGGGTATTGTCTTTATCAGCCTGCACAATGGACCCTTTGGCGAGCATCCTGTCCAGATTACCGGCAATGGTCTTTACCGCTTTTTCCAAGGCAATTTCAGATACATCCACCAATGTGACCTTAAAATTGTTTTGGGCAAAAACATGGGCGATGCCATTTCCCATTGTACCGGCACCAATAACGGAGATATTTTTCATGATTCATTTTTTTTTATACTCGACAACAAAAGGTTGTATGATCTAAAGATCTTTAATTCAATGACATCCTAAAACAGACAAATATTTGATTTTTCTGGCAGAAAAAATACCTGATTTAGACGGATTCATTATTAAAATTATATTTTACTCAAAAATACAAAAGTATTCACGGTTAAGTAAATTATTTCTCTATTTTTGAATTACCATGTTAGATGATTTACCAAGACATAAAGGACTTCGCAATCAATTGGATAAGTTGCAACGATCAAGGCCAAAGGAATTAATGACAAGAATGTGTTGGCGGCCATATCAAAGGTGCCCAGACACCTGTTCATGGATTCTGGGTTTATTGACTTTGCCTATCAGGATAAACCTTTTCCCATTGCAGCAGATCAGACGACCTCTCAGCCTTATACTGTGGCATTCCAGACAGAACTTTTGGAAGTAAAGCCGGGTGACAGAATCCTGGAAATTGGAACAGGATCAGGCTACCAGACTGCGGTTCTTATAGAGCTTGGGGCGGAGGTATACAGCATTGAAAGGCAAAAGGAGCTTTTTACCAAAGCGAAGAAATTCCTCCCAAATGTGGGGTATGTTCCAAAAAAAATATTATTTGGAGATGGCTATGAAGGAATACCATCCGATGCTCCATTTGACGGAATCATCGTTACTGCCGGAGCGCCCAAAGTGCCCAATGCGCTGTTAAGCCAGCTGAAGATTGGCGCAAAGTTAGTGATTCCTGTAGGTGAGGACAGCCAGAAAATGACGGTCTTTACCAGAAAAGGGGAGAAAGAATTTGACAAAAAGGAATATGGCGATTTTAAATTTGTGCCAATGCTGAAATCCAGCGTCAAATAAACCTATACTGCCTTCAGGCTCAGGTCCATATTACTCACAGAATGTGTAATAGCCCCTGTGGAAATATAGTCTACCCCACAATCTGCATAGGCTCTCGCGGTTGACAAAGTAATGCCTCCTGAAGATTCTGTGCCACAGGAATCACCAATCATTCTTACAGCTTTTATTGTATCTTCAAAGTTGAAATTATCGATCAGAATTCTATAAATTCCCTTGTGCTCAAGAATTTGTTCTATCTCAAAAAGGTTTCGGGCTTCTACAATAATTTTAAGGTCCAGGTTATTTTGAATCAGGTATTTTTTTGTTTTTTCAATGGCCATATGCACACCACCGGCAAAATCAATATGGTTGTCTTTTAACATGATCATGTCATACAAGGCAAAACGGTGGTTTTCTCCACCCCCTATTTTTACTGCCCATTTCTCTATTGCCCTTATGCCCGGTGTGGTTTTTCGCGTATCCAAAACCTTTGTTTTCGTACCTTTTAAGAGTTGTGCAAAAGCATTTGTTTTGGTTGCAATGGCACTCATTCTTTGCATGGAGTTTAAAACCAGCCGCTCTGCTTTTAAAATGGATTGTGAACTGCCATAAATGTAAAATGCGATATCGCCCACCTTAACCGGATCGCCGTCCTTTAAAATGGTTTCCATTTTTAAAGCGGGGTCAACCTCATAAAAGATCATTTTTGCAAAATCTATGCCGGCAATAATACCACTTTCTTTTACAAGCAATTTGGCTTTTCCTTGTGCTGCGGCCGGAATACAGGCCAGGGAACTGTGATCGCCATCGCCTATATCTTCTCTCAGACTATTTTTAATGATGATATCTAACTCATTCCGGAATTGGGCTTCGCTAATCATGATTCACTATTTAGACTTACAAAAATAAGTTTTTATCTTTACCATTAAATCAGTAAAAAATGAAAATCAAGCTGCTGGTGATCGGAAAAACGGACGATGAAAATTTAGGTGCATTAATAGATATGTATACAAAGCGATTAAAACATTACATCCCCTTTGAGATTCAGGTGATCCCGGATATCAGGGCAGCTAAAAATCTGACCACCGAACAACAAAAAGAGCGGGAAGGCGAAGTGATTTTAAATGCGCTGGAAAGCCCGGATATGCTCATTTTAATGGATGAAAATGGGCAGCAGTTCGGCTCAGTGGAATTCGCCCATTACTTACAAAAGAAAATGAATTCCGGGATCAAACTTATGGTACTGGCAGTTGGAGGGCCTTTTGGATTTTCAAAAGCGGTATACGAAAGGGCCCAGGGAAAAATATCCCTTTCCAAAATGACCTTTTCGCATCAGATGGTTCGGTTGTTTATCGCAGAGCAACTCTACAGGGCATTTACCATCCTAAACAATGAACCCTACCACCACGAATAAAAGCGAGCTTTTATATATTGCCCGATTTCTTCACTATATTTCATCAAAACAAAATAGATATTGTGTAAAATATTATGCACATATCTGTGCTTATCCTCATGACAATTCTGTCATTCATTGCAGATCATTTATTTAAAATTTTGACACAATATTTTAAAAAATTATTATCGGATTAACAAAAAATGAAGAAACTTACAAAAACCTGTTCTAACCATTTTTCGGTTCAAAAAGTCTATAAATAACTACTTATTGTGAAGAGACGATTACCTGCTTGTAGGTACAGTGCTTTCAAAATTGAGTAAATTCAAAAATATTTTTAATGCCAACACAATAAATTTAACCCTGCTACGGGGATATGAAACAATACAGAAATAATTGTATTTGCTTGAAATACAGTTTTTTATGATTTTTTTAAAAATTGAAGGGGAAGTGGATTCGGTGATAAAAACAGCCTCATGGATTATTGGTATTTTTCAAAATCCTATAATTAGCTATTGTTTATTAGAATGCCATGTACTTACATTTGAACTGTAATTGAATTGCAAAACTCATTACTAGTCCTCCTCTGCAAAGTGCCTTGAAAAATTGAATCTAAAAAAATTAAACAGCGAGCTACTGTCCTGATTTTCAAAATTCACTATTTCAAATTAAAAACAATAACAAGACAATTTTTCTCAATAAAAAATTAAGACTGACGTAAAAGGGCAGATTATTAATTTAAAATTTTGTAACATGAAAAAAGCAGCATTATTATTCGTTTTAAGTTTGGCCGGTTATTCAGGCTTCGCACAAGAATCTAACGCAGTAAGTAATGAAATATTTTACGGGCTTGAGAAAAAAATTGTACTGGAAAATACAAATGAGGTGAGTGACCAGGATTTGTTCGACTTAAACATATTGATAATAAGCGAATTAGACAGCGAAGAAGCATTTGTTATAAATACACATGAATTTTTCCACGAATCAAATGTGATCAGTGAAGCTTTTGAAATCAAAGAAGGCTCCTACACTTTAAATGAATATGCAATGATTTCAAATCAATAGAAAAATAAACTAAAAAAATATAACTATGAAAACTACCATCATCACCATCGCCATTTTAATGACTACAGTTTACGGATTTGCGCAACAGGCACAATCAGGCCAGGTAACCAAATACGTGACAACTTTTGCCGAGACGGGGAAGAAGCAATCGACAACTTGTAGATAATGCCAATTCAGATACGCTAAACCTGTCTTCTGCAGAGAGTTTTTACAAATACGAAATTCTCGCACCTGCCAACCACGTAATTGATACACGGTTCGCAAAACAAAGGAAAAGTTTGCGAAATAGAGCAAGACGAAACTCATCCGACGAAACCTATACGCTAAAAGTATATACGGCTGATTTTATAATCACCAGTGATATCACAATCAAAAATTCAGAAGATAATAAGGGTGCTTCAATTTAGTTGAAACATTCAGTGCAGGTCTAACAAAAAGGGAAAAAAAGCAAAAAAAGGGAAATTTTACTATAAACAAATTAAAAAATATACGCTATGAAAACAACCATCATCACCATCGCCATTTTAATGACTACTATTTTTGGATTCGCGCAGGAAGCAAAAAATGCACCCGTAACAAAATATGTAACAACTTTTCCGAATGGGGAAGAGGCAATCACCATAACTGACAGGGCAGATTCAGACCTTCTCAATCTTTCTTCGGCAGAAAGCTTTTAGAAATATGAAATTTTAGCTCCAAGAAACCACGAACTGGTGCATGGTTCTCAAAATAATGGTAAAGTTTGTGAGATTGATAAATCCAAATTATCGGATGGAACCTACACTTTAAAAGTATATACTGACGACTTTATTATTACCAGCGATATTACCATAGACAACGGAGCAAATGCAGCTTTCTCATCCGGCAGTGCCATTCAGTAAGGTGTTGAACTTTTTTATGTATCTGATTAGGTTTTAATTTTTTAAAAAGTGTGCTATGAATAAGTTGAAAATATTTGCGATGATATTGTGGTTGACCATGTTGATGTCTTTTATAAATCTCGCTATGGCACAAACATTTGTGCCAGTTGATAAGACGCCTCACGATATTGTTTACTTCAGGTCGGAGGGGAATGTTAAACCACAAATAAAAGTGGTATATGGCAGACCTTTAGCGGATACCAATGAGATTTTCGGAAAGGATATACCTTATGGCAAGATCTGGCGGACCGGAGCCAATGAAGCAACTGAAATTAAGTTCTATCAGGATGTGATGTTTGCCAATAAGTTTATTAAAGCAGGAACTTATGCGCTGTACACCATTCCGGGTGAAAATTACTGGACAGTCATTCTGAACAGCAATACAGATTCACTGGGCGCTTTTTTTAACCATGAGAGCAAGGACTGCGAGAATTCAAGTACCCGCCAACGAAGCCATGCCCGACAAAAATCTTTACGATTGCTTTCAATTCAAGAAACTATGAAGCGCAACTCGTTCTGGCCTGGGGTGTTACCAGAGTTAAAGTGCCGGTATATTTAGAGCAGCGCCTGCTGTCAGACGTATAATTTGATTTTTTGCCAATATATTATTTTAAAAAAAAAGGGAATTAAGGGGAATTAACAGGTTAGAATTAAAGTTTCTGGCCTGTTTTTTTTTATAGAAAACGCTCTTTATGCAAAGGGAGCCTGCATCAGTGCATCGATCCCTTTTGCCAAACCACTTAGTAACCATTTCTCGCTATCAAGATCATATACCGCATCCCTCCAGTTTCTTGGTAAGATCATAAACAGGTAAGATACAGGCCATGGAGGGCTCAGATGTTTGGCTATTCTCAGTGCAGCCTCAGATTTTTCGAATCGTTCTCCGCCTTCTGCAAGAATTATTGAATCATTTATTTTATTTTTGAGACCAAACTGTAACAAATGTGCGCTGGCGGCGTCTGATTGAAGTGAGGCAAAAACAAAACGTTTCTTTTTGTCTCGTTTAATAATGAACTGAACCGAATTACTGCATAAATTGCAATGGCCATCAAAAAATACTATGTGCTTTTCCGGTTGATTCATCATTCGTAAATTTAATGTAAAACGCGATAATTAAGGTTCATTTTACAATAGAAAAAATATGGAACAGAAATCAGGTACAACAATAGATCAAATTAGCAACTCTTCACAAGTCCTGATCCCATGGGTAAGGATTTTTTGCATGTGTTGAAAGGGATTAATCTGGAAATAAAAGAAGGTGAATTTGTATCGATTATGGGTTCTTCCGGTTCGCGGAAAATCTACCATGCTCAATATACTCGGTCTTTTGGACACCCATGATGAAGGAGAGTATTATCTCAACAATGTGCTGATAGAAAAACTGGATGAAAAAAAGGCCGCGATTTTAAGGAATAAATTCCTTGGTTTTGTATTTCAGTCATTTAACCTGATCAACTACAAAACCGCTTTGGAAAATATTGCCTTGCCATTGTATTACAAAGGAGTAAACAGAAAAGAAAGGAACAAATTGGCGATGGAATACCTGGACAGGGTAGGGCTGGCAGATTGGGCAAGCCACCTTCCCAGCGAGTTATCTGGCGGACAGAAACAAAGGGTGGCAGTGGCAAGGGCTCTGGTAACAGAACCAAAACTGATACTTGCGGATGAACCCACGGGAGCATTGGATTGTTCGGTTACTTCTCTGCAAGTAATGGATTTGCTCGAGAAGATTCATAATGATGGTATGACTATAGTGGTTATTACGCATGAGGAAGATATAGCCGAACAGACAGAAAGAATTGTGCGACTGAAGGACGGCCTGATTATGAGCGATGAAAAAGTAAGTGAGATGCTTCTAAAATAATTAATCATGTTTGATATAGACAGATGGAGAGAGATCTTTCAATCCATCAGCAAAAATAAGCTTCGAACCTTCCTTGGTGCCTTTACCGTTTCACTGGGTATCTTTTATTTTTACGGTACTCTTACTAGGTATTGTAGGCAAATGGCTTAAAGAATCAGTTCAAGGAATTCTTTGAGGATGATGCAACCAATATTATGATTGCGACCTAAGGACCACCAAACCCTATAAAGGTTATAAAGAAAACAGGCAGATCCAGTTCAAGAATGATGATCTGAGTTGTTAAAGAGTGAATTTGGGGATAAGATTGAATACATTTCTTCCAGAATTTACAAGGAAGTTCAGGTGCAGTACAAAAATGAATCCGGCAATTACAGTGTAAGAGCCGTTATGCCTGACCACCAGTTTATGGAGAAGCACTTCATAACAAAAGGCAGGATATTAATAATGAAGATATACGCAACAAGAAAAGGTACGCCGTGATTGGCAGGCTGGTTGAGGAGGACATATACAAAAATACAGACGCGATAGGTGAATTCATCAATATGAACGGCCTTGCCTATATGGTGATCGGCGTTTTTGAAGATTCTGGAGGTGATAACGAAGAAAGAATGATTTATCTTCCCGTTTCAACCACCCAGCTGATCTATAAAAATACAGATGAGATCGATCAGATTAACCTGACATATAACCTTTCCATTGGTGTTGACGGTGCCAGAAAGATGGCCAAAGATATAGAAGTTTCTGAAAAGAAAAGCATTTCATTGCGCCGGATGATACTTCCGCACTGCGCACAAGGTCTGTATTTGAATGTTGAACAGAACATGGCATTTGCCAATGCGCGACAGTTAATTGTGCTATTCATTGGTATTGGGACCCCTTTGCAGGTGCCATTGGCATTGGAAATATCATGGTTTCCTAGTGCAGAGCGCGATGAAGAGTCGGTATCAGGAAAAAGCGCTGGGAGCATCACCAAGCTCTATTGTGTGGCCTATTTTGCAGGAATCGATTTTTATTACCTCTATTGCCGGATATATCGGTCTGCTCATTGCCGTTTTTGTGCTTCGCAGACCGGCACAGTCTGGAGGATTATTTTATAAAAGATCCGGCAAGTGAATATGTCAGCATAATCAGTGCCATCAATCTTGATTATTGTTGGTGCCATCGCCGGATTCATACCCGCCAAAGCCGCGAGTATCAGACCTATTGTCGCTTTAAGTAATGATTAAATCAAGAGAGCTAATGAAGTTTATTTTTGATTATGATACCTGGCAGGAAATTTTTGATTCGATCAAAAAGAGCAAACTGCGCACAGCAATCACCGTAATAGGGGCGCTCCTGCAATCTTTTGTTCATCACCTTACTTGGCGCTGCAAAGGGATGGAGAATGGTTTCGACAGGGAATTCAGCACCGCGACCAACAGTATTTTTTTATGGGGAGAAAGAACCACTGTTCCATACAAAGGATTTCAGCGGGGCAGGTTTACCCAGTTAAAAATGCAGGATGCCGAGGCCTTACAAAATAAGATACCTGAAATAGCTTTTGTTGCTCCTAGGAATGTTGCAGGAATATTTGGTGGTGAACCCGCACGTGTAAAAAGAAATACAACCAGCCGGACCTACAATGTTTTTGGGGATTACCCGATTCTTGATGAGGTATCGAAAGTGAAATTAAATGAAGGCCGTTTTTTGAATCTTTCTGATATCAGAGAATCCAAGAAGGTATGTGTGATTGGCGAGCAGGTTGTGGATGACCTGTTTGAAAAGGATGAACAGGTCGTGGGTAACTATGTTGAATTGAACGGTAGTTTTTTTACTGTAATCGGCGTGTACAGACAAAATCAGAACGGCGGCTTTGAAGGCGACAGTTCCATTTATATCCCATTTTCTACTTTTAGAAAACTATATAATATGGGCGATAATATTGGTTGGATGGTAATTGCTGCCCATGATGATGCAGATATCAAAAAAGTGGAAGAAGATGTGAAGGTCTTGCTAAAAAAAAGACACAATGTGCATCCGGATGATACCCGGGCCTTTGGTTCATTTAATTTTGGAGAGATGTATGAAAGGGTGACCGGTTTTGTTAAGGGCATCAAGTTTCTTACCTGGTTTGTGGGCATTGCCACCCTCATTGCAGGCGTAATCGCCATCGCGAGCATCCTAATGATTACGGTAAAGGAGCGCACCAAAGAAATAGGCATTCGCAGGGCGCTGGGAGCCACCCCGCAGGCGGTGCGCAGCCATATCATTCTGGAGTCTGTATTTTTAACCCTGTTGGCGGGGATTTTAGGAATTATTTTTGCCGGGCTGACGCTGATGTTGATCAATTCTGCAACGCAGGATGTGGAGTTTCCGTTTACCAATCCAACGGTAAATGTGCCAATAACGATTGGCGCTGTGCTAACGCTGGTGACCTTAGGTACCCTGATTGGAATGATACCGGCCCAGAGAGCAGTGATGATCAAACCTATTGAAGCATTAAGAGAAGAATAAATTTATAAAGTAAAATAAACCCAAACAATGAAAAAAATAATCATCTTTTCCATTATTGCACTAGCATTTATTGCAGTATTGATCTGGTTCGGTAAAATGAACAGCAAACCACCAGTGAGTTTTGAAACAGAAAAACCATTTAAAACAAATATTGTCAAAAAGACGGTGGCAACCGGTAAAGTAACTCCATTGGAGGAAGTTGAGATCAAGCCACAGGTTTCAGGAATTATAGATAAAATCTTTCTTGAGGAAGGCGCCCATGTTGCCAAAGGAGATCTGATTGCCACAATTAGGGTGGTGCCAAATGAACAAGCCTTAATTAGCGCCCAGGGCAGGGTGAACAAGGCACGGGTTCAGTTGAATAACGCTGATATTACCTACAACAGAAATAAGGGCCTTTTTGAAAAACGGAGTTATTTCTAAAAGGGAATTTGAAGCTTTTGAACTGGAGTATAATCAGGCCAAACTTGATGTCACCAATGCGCAAAATGATTACCAGATCATTAAAATGGGAAGTACGAGCTCTTCAGGTATGGCGAATACGAATATTCGGGCTACCGTGCCGGGAACAGTGCTTGAAATACCTGTAAAAGTGGGTAATCAGGTGATTGAAAGCAAAGGAATTTTAATGCCGGAACCACCATAGCCTCCATCGCCGACATGACCAAGATGATCTTTGAAGGAAAAGTAGATGAAGCAGAGGTAGGAAAAATTAAGAGCGACACAGAATTGGAGATCGCACTTGGCGCCGTTGAAAATAAGAAATTTCCGGCCAAAATGACCTTTATCGCACCCAAAGGTACAGAAGAAAGTGGATGTCGGTTCGAGTTCACCATAAAAGGAAGACATGTTACCTTGGATAAGGATTATTTTTTGCGCGCATAGGCTACAGTGCCAATGCCGAGATCATTCTTGAGCAGAAAGACAGTGTACTGGCAATCAAGGAGGCCCTGCTGCAATTTGATAAGGAAACAGACAAACCCTACGTAGAAGTTAAAACCGGAGATCAGAAATTTGAAAGAAAAGATGTGGAACTCGGCATTTCTGACGGTGTGAATGTTGAAATTCTAAAAGGGATTACTGAGGCGGATGAGGTGAAGATATGGAATAAGGCTAAAGAAAAGAAAGAAGATAAAGAAGGGGAAGAAGGGGAAGGAAGGAGAGATAAGCCAGGCAATTTATCAATAGCCTAAGCATTTAAGCCGTCTCAAAATTAAAAAAGGAGGCGGCTTTTTTATTGAGTTAATTTTTTCATGTTGGGATCTTTGTCTGCGCGAGGGTTGTATTAACTATTTCTACAAACAAGCAAGCCCTCCGGGATTAAAATAATAAACATAAAAAGAGCAGGCCAATAAGCATTAAAGAGACGACCTCGGAGAGGTCAAATATCTTTAGAAACATAATTATTTGAGAAATGTACGACCCCGGCGGGGGTCATATCTTATTACCAAAATATATTCAAACCGTTGTTTTTGGTCATATCTAAAAAACCAAGTTGGTAGATTTTTTGTTTATTACTATATGGGTATTTAATATTGTAAACAGTTGTTTTTAAATTTTTTATGTATCTTCGAAATACATCAATTTAAAATCTGTAATGTAAAGCGTTAGCTGGCAGGGCAGATAAATCTAAAGCCATAGAACATTATTCATTTGAAAAATTGCACAGAATGAAAAAAGTTAATTATGCCTATATAATACTTTTTATTGGAATTATTTTATCGATTCTGAATATCAATGATTTAGCCTTTGGAACCTTTGAGAAAAAGGATCAATTTTTGGAATTATTTCAAATATTCTATTAATTATTTTAATGATTGTCAATATCCGAGATTTAAAGAAAGTTAAATTAAAGTAAAATTTCATATTCACATCTTGAAGAAGTTGAAACTGGGTTTTGGTTGTGGAGTTTATTTAGTGGAGCTTTTATTATACCAGGTTTGTAACAAAAGGAGTTCGGAAAAAGTATTAAAGAGGAAAACAAAGTATTTATAAAATCATTCTTCTTGGCTGGACTGGTCTATGCGACGCTGATGGCCGGAAGTGACTATTCCGATGGCAACAAAATTTTAGAATATGGAGATTTTTAGTAAATTTTTTATTTTTCGGAATTTTGATGGGGTTTATGAATCAACAATATCAGAAAAACAAGAGAAAATGAAAGTACAGCACATTATAACTCGATTTTCCTTGGACTTGAAAAGCCAAAAATTAAACTTCTGTTGATCTGTCTGTCATTAAAAACAGCGATCGAAATGGTAACAAAATAATATCTTTACAAAATAAAGAAAGTTATAGCCTATGAGTTTCATGTCAAAATTCACTCTAATTCTTCTACTTCATGTTGTCGTGACGATTACACAATTGTAAGGACAAAGAAATCTAACCGCTTTCCGACACAAAAACATTTCTTTATGTAGTCACCGTTTTAACACCATTTATTGGAATTATTCTTTTTTTGATATTAAATTGGAAAAAGAAAATCACACGCACAATAAACAACTTATTTATTACTGACAGCTCTTACCTTACGTCGGCAATTTCATAAACGAAAGTCAATTTTTTTTCGCTGGCAGACAATAAGGTTTAAGAAATATATATGTCGGAGAAATATTCGATTCCCGCGAAGGTCGTACCTTCAACATCATCAACTATTTCTACAACATGCAATCCTCTCTAATTAAAATAGAAAACCTTAAAATACGCAGGCCAATAACCATGAAAAACAAGACCTCGGAGAGGTCAAATGTGTCTGGAAAGCATATATATTGGATAAATATGCGACCCCGGCTGGGGTCGTATCTTCAACATCATCAACCATTTCTATAAACATGTATCCTTTGTATCCAAAATGATAAACATAAAAAAGCAGACCAATAAGCATTAAAGAGACGACCTTCTTAGAGAGGTCGAATGTTTATAGAAACATAATTGTCGAAGATAATATTCGAACCCTGGCCGGGGTTGGATCTACATATACAGTAAAGTCTAGGATTATATTTAGACTTCGATTAGCAAAGACTTTTTATTTTTAAAAGTACGAATGTAACCCTATTGAGAATAAGAAAGTTATTTTTGAAAATAAATAAAAATACATTGTTTATCAATAAATATTTATTATGTTTGCGATGTAATTCAAACTTTTAAAAATTATGTCAAAAACAAACAACTTCGTATTTTGGTGCCTGTATATTGTGGCTTGGCTTATTTTTGTAGGCTTGTCGATTGAGGCAGGAGGCTTAATAGTAAATTTCTTTTTCAGTCTGTATAACCCTGAATTTGTCCAAAATCTTTATCAAAAGTTGGACTTAACTGAAATGTATAAAGACAGTAAATTAGCTTTTTTCGGTATCTATAGCTTTATTCTTATCATTTCAATTTTAAAAGCCTTTCTATTTTACATGAGTTATTAGACTAATGCACACAATGGATTTGTCAAAACCATTCAACGCTTATGTTGCAAGCAAATTTCACTAATTAGCTACCACACCCTTTCAATTGGACTGTTAAGTTACATCGCCAGACAGATAGCTGAAAATTTAAGCATTACGGTTTTGCCACGACAGTTTAAACCAGTTTTGGGAAGACAGTCAAGCCTTTATTTTAATGGGAGCTGTAATTTATATCATTGCGACTATTTTCAAAAGGGAGTAGACATTCAAAACGAAAATGATTTAACTGTATAAGCCATGCCAATCATTGTAAACTTAGACGTAATGATGGCGAAACGGAAAATTTCGCTGAATGAGCTATCACAAAGGGTTGATTTGACTTTATCAAACCTTTCCATTTTAAAAACAGGTAAAGCCAAAGCCATTCGATTTAGCACATTGGAGGCGATTTGCAAAGCCTTGGATTGTCAGCCCGGAGATATTTTAGAATATAACCACGAAAAATAATTTACACTTGTCCAACTTTAAGTTGAAGACCTCTTAAAAAATAGTATGCGCCGGTGATTTTATCACCTAAGATCTCTGATAGTTTTATCGCAATTATCCAATTTTTTTGGTTGACATTCTATACAAATCAGTATTTTATTAAACCATATTGAGCTAAGTGCAATTCAAGAGTAAAAGGAAGCAATAAAACGAATTATTCAGCAACTAATATCTTCTCCTGAAAAACATTTGTATATTTGAGTGTTTTTTCGTCACATAAAAGCTTGTGTTGTGTTAGCGCAGCGCTGGTTTGGTCAGTAAAAGAACAGTTATAAAAATTTAAAGTTCAAACTGCAAACTATATGAAAAAATCAATTATACTCAGTACCATCACTTTCTTTTTACTTTTTGCCTGTAATGCCGAAAAAAAATTCTGAAAATTTCAGCACTGCTGATGCGATTCGGATAAACCGATAATCGGGTATTATCCCGAGTCTGTGAAACAATTCGTTGTAAATTGAAGCCGAAGCAGCAAAATTTACTGTCATTGATGGTAAGAATAACACTGTTTTTTCTGGCGAACTGAAAGATAATGGTATCTGGATAGATTCGTGGTGAAAGGTTCTGGTCTGTGGATTTCAGTGCATTTAAAAAGACCGGGACCTATCGTATTCTGTTAAATGAAGGAACGGCGTTGAATCAGTTTGCAATTAAATCTGCTGTTTATGGAGATGCTTTAGATGCAGCCATCAAATCCTACTATTTCCAGCGATCCTCAATGCCGATTTTAGAAACCTACGGTGGCAAATAAAACGTGCCTGCCGGACACCTTGATACAAAAGCCATTTTTCATCCCTCTTCAGGAAAAACTACTGGCACTTTAAGTTCTCCGGAGGCTGGCACGATGCCGGTGATTATGGAAAATACATTGTGAATGCTGCGCTGTCCGTGGGCCAGATGCTTAATCTGATTGAACAATATCCTGAAATAATTAAAGATGCCACATTAAACATTCCAGAAAGCGGCAACGGAACAGGAGATCTTTTGGGATGAATTAAAATACGATCTAGACTGGATGATGCTCACCATGCAGGCATGCTGATGGAGGGTTTATCACAAACTTACCTCAAAAACATTTTGTGGATTTGTCATGCCTGAAGCCGATACGCTCGAGATACATTATTGGGAAAGTCACGGCTTCAAGCCTTAATTTCGCTGCTGTTAATGGACAGGCCGCCCAATTGTATCAAACCATAAACCCCAAATGGTCAGCAACAGCTTTGAGTGCAGCAAAAAAGGCATGGGCCTGGGGTCTCGGCAAACGATAACATTCCGACATGAACCCGTCGGATGCTGAGTACGGTGCCTATGATGATGCTTTTTTCAAGGATGATTTTTACTGGGCTGCGGCCGAATTGTATCTGTCAACAAAAGATGAAACCTTTTTGAAATACCTGAATGATAATCGCAGGAATACGCAGCTTGAACTTACCAATAGCTGGAAGTTTTTTGATGGAATGTGGGAGTTCCATCTCCCGCTGGAAAATAAAGCAATGTTGGATAAGAATTTTGCGAATTCACTCACCAAGGGCCATCTTGATTTGGCAAATGGTCTTTTGAAAAGTATAGAAAGTAATCCTTACCGGATAGCCCTTGATCGTTACGAATGGGGCTCCAACAGCGATATGCTTAATCAGGCCATGATTTTATGTATTGCACACAGAATAACAGGTGAAGAGAAATATTTGGTAGGTGCTGAGCAAATCACTGATTATGTTTTCGGGAAGAATGCTACCGGTTATTCGTTCCTTACCGGATTTGGGTCGAAACAGGTAATGTTTCCCCACCACCGTCCGAGCGGAGCCGACGGAATCGCCCAGCCCGTACCCGGATTTATAATCGGCGGACCAAACAAGGATAAACAAGACAAACAGTCTGTGACTTATAATTCCGATTTCCCCGCAAAATCATTCGTTGATGCGGAAGGCAGTTATGCTTCAAATGAAGTTTGCATTAACTGGAACGCTCTGGCTGTTTCAATGTTTTAGGATACCTTCAGCAGGTTCGTAAATAAAGTTAGAAAACAAAAACCGAAAACTTTAAGAGAAACTTTCTGAGAATTATCTGATAGTTTCTTTTATTGGTTTAAATCATCACGGCAATCTGACTTTGGAAAACTCAGGAGCACAATCCTATCCCCAACAAATACATTAAAACTCAATCTGCCTTATGAGAAACGCCTTTAAAATTGTTATTCTTGGATTCATCAAAAGAGAAATAATAGACTAAAAAAATCATTATTTAAGCTTTCCTTATTACCGATTCAGGTTTTGAAATAATCCCTTATTTCATTTTCTGTTTTTTAAACTATTAAAGCTATTTATATTGAGACTCGTGACTATTCTTCTTCATGCTTCTGAAGTAAATCTGCGACAGAACAAGAATAATCAAGATAATGAAAGATGCTCGTTGCGCCTATTCGTTTTAAGTATCCCTCTAGAACCATAAGCTGTTCTTCGCTAGAATACTTATTCTCAACTCATTTAACCTATAATTCCATACAAACCTAGAAGCTACTAGCATAAGGGTTATTGACAGAGAGGATTACTATAATAAGCTGCAGGGTTTCTGGCTTGGAACCTGTTTAGCGAACTGGACCGGTTTGGTAACTGAAATGGACAAAATTGGGAATATTGGAGAAGTGAAGACAGGTGATTCTCATACCCGAAAAGACTGGGGGTAAGAAGACCAGCCCAGCATTTGGGGGTAGGAATCAGCATAATTCGCCTGCCATCGACTTTGTATTTGTCGGTACCGACAGCATTTGGGGCGCTGATGATGACACCTATATTGAATATATGTACCAGGAACTTTTGTTAAAACACAAAACCGCCCTGCTCACAGGAGAGCAAATTCGTGAAGGTTGGTTAAAGCATATTAAGCATGAAGAAGAGAACTACCTGTGGGTATCAAACCAAAAGGCATTTGATTTGATGAAGGGTGGGATGAGACCTCCCGCAACCGGCAACCCTGAGAATAATCCGGAATACGAAATGATTGATGCCCAATTAACCACAGAGATCTTTGGACTATTGGCGCTGTACGGCCTGATATCGCCTTAAAAATGGCAAATTTACCCATACAAACCGCAGCCCGGGAGGAGAGCCAGTGGATTTCTGAATTTATGTGGCCATGTTCTCGCTGGCCTCATCTGTTGATGAAACGAAGCCAATAAAAGATCAAATATTCTGGATGGCAGAAAAAGCTAAAAGTCTTTGCCTCCGACATCGTATCCGTATAAAATGTATGATTTCGTAAAATCCAAATACAACGAAGGAATACCTTGGGAACAGGCAAGGGATTCTGTGTATTATCGTTATCAGTTGGATCAGTCAGACGGATATAACCTGACTTCCCGCAATTTGTATTGGCAATGGCCGTTTTGCTTCCGGAATTAATTACGCTGCAAGCCTTGTCAGCCTTTTCTATGGAGAGGTGCTTATGTTAGAGACCATAAAATTGGAGCCTTGGCAGGATGGGATTCCGGATAACCCGACTGCAACTTGGTGGCTTAATAGGATTTACTTATAGGTAAAGACGGAGTCAAAAAGCAGTTAACAGAAAATCCTCAAATCGGTTTAACATATACTGAACCAGAATCGGATTTGAAAATAATGGAATCGATACTTTTGAGAATATGGCACAAAGGAATATGGGTTATCGATAGGGTGGTTCAGGGAGGAAATGAAAGGAGGCATTGACTTGAGCAAAAACACCTGGTACCTGCCTCAAAGCAAACCTTAATAACATGCCAAAAGCAAAATAGAAGACACTCCTGCCAGCTATGATTTGTATAACATTTATAAAATTAGTCAGTACGGCAAATATTCAATAGGCCAGTGTCTTTATTAAAATACTGCTTGGCATAAAATTTGAGTCTTAATAATTAAAAAAACCAACCATGCGTTACCTAATCTTATTGCTTGGATTAATTTTGATGAGTTGCGGGACAACGAAATCAAATACAGATTTAAATAAAAACAACGGAACCAATAGCGTCTGCCGGTACTAAGGAAGCCATGGACACCATTAGGATCGCAAACGAGGAGCTGGAATACGAAATAATAATTCTTGAATTAGGATTTGAATCATGGCTGGCTACGCAAAGGCCACAAAGCTACTATACCCAGTCTACGCTGGAAGTAAAAAACTTGTTTTATGTAAATGAATGGAATAACAGGGTTCGTCAGCCCTTTGTATATAATCCGAATCTGTATTGGCAGGTAATAGATTACAATCAGGGAATAGATTATGGCATGGAAGTCAATTACCTGTTGTATATGTATTTTAGGTTTTTTGAGGAGAAATACAGGCAGGATTTAATTCCGGGCAGATAAATAAAACTATTTGCTTTTTAACTTGATAAGTATGGCAAAAGAATTTGTGATATCAGCTTCTTTAACGACTAAGGTGATCTCGTGTGTAGTGGAAATGATTTCCTGTACCGGTATATTGGCCCAGGCAAATTGCTTGAGTATGAAGTAATACACCCCGCTTTGCTCCAGATTTGATTTTGGTAATTTTACCGTAATCGATGAGAGATTGCTTATGGAATGGATCAATTCTTCTGCTACCAGGTATTTTTCAAGTTGTTTTTACAATATTCTAAACTTATCACGACATTGGTCTCTATAAATACCCTGTGGAAACTGTAAAAAAAGATTCGCTGCTCTGCTCAATACTATTGTAAAGCTTTGCGATTTGTTTCTGAAGGGTGTGGGTATTTTTATACGTATAATCGTTTAGATCAGAACGAACGATAAAATCCTTCAGCTCCAGAGAAAAGGATTTGATATTTTTTCTGATGCGCAACAAATTTGAAGGCGAAATGCGGTTGATCGCCATCATTATAGCCCCTGTTTTTACTGATTTGCCAAGCCGGCTTTCTACTTCAATCTGAATATCCCGGGCGAGTGAAGATACATTGATGAGCTTGTCGTGCAGGGCCTCTTCTATAAATGGGGTCTGGCTGATGATCTCTTCAACAACTTCCTGAATGGTTTTCATTGTTTAATTTTTAACAATTTGTTTGAATTTGTGAATATAGTACAAATATTTTTTTAATGTGAAGGAATTCTGAACATTTGCAAAAAATTTATATAAATGATCATATCAAAATTTGGAGGAACTTCTGTTGGTTCGGCAGAGAACATGAAAAAAGTTGCACGGATTATAACTTCAGACAAAAATCCGAAGATCGTAGTACTTTCGGCAATGAGTGGAACAACCAATGCGCTTGTATCAATTGGCGGTCACCTCAAAAATTCATCGGTCGCTGATGCAGAATTCGAAACACAGCTTTTGTATAATAAATACATCAAAGAGGTAGCTGACCTTTTTGATACTGCGGAATACGCAGAGAAGGGGAGGATCTATATTGAATATGTTTTTAATCATATCCAATCTTATTTTTTGGTGCCTTTTAATAAGGTTATAGAGAATGTTTTATTGGCGCAGGGAGAACTGATCTTCAACGCACTTGTTTCAGTTATATCTTGAACAGGAGAAAATTCCTTCAAAACTCATACCGGCTTTATCTTTTATGAGAATTGATGAACAATCAGAGCCAGACAAAGAGTTTATCTGCACAAAATTCTTAAAGAGGGTACTTTCCTCACATAATGCGTTGGTAATCTACACAGTTACTCAAGCGTTTTATCCGTACAGAATCCGGCAGGCGAAATCCACAATCTTGCTCGTGGCGGCAGTGATTATACTGCCTCCCTGATAGGTGCGGCCATCGATGCCATTAATGTCTAAATCTAGGTACTGACATTGACGGGATGCACAACAACGATCCGCGTCTATGTGGATAAAACTTTTTCACTTGAAAGTATTTCCTTCTACTGAGGCAGCTGAGCTGGCCTATTTTGGAGCCAAAATCCTTCACCGGCAGAGCATCCTTCCTGCCAGAGAAAAAAATATTCCGATTTTACTGAAGGATACATTTAATCCTGCAGCGAGAGGTACCCGTATCCTTAATTCCAATAACACTAAATACGATGTAAAGGCCATAGCTGCAAAGGATGGAATCAACTGCCATCAAAATTAAATCATATCGAATGTTATTGGCTTATGGTTTCTTAAAAAAGATCTTTGAAATCTTCGACAGGAACAAAACCGCAATCGATATGATTACCACTTCGGAAGTTGCAGTGTCACTCACCATTGACGAGATATTTGGCCAGATTTTGTGGATGAACTGAAAACCATGGCACAATTGAAGTGGATTCAGAACTGACAATCATCTGTATTGCCTAAATATTCAAAAGCAAAAGGTATTACCGCAGCTAGTATTGATCATTAGCGGATACCAATACGCATGTCCTCATGGAGGAAGTAATTATAACCTGTCTTTCCTCTGTAAACAAGTGATAAAATATCAGTACTAAAATTGATTGAACCAGGGCTTGTTCAGGAATTGTATGCCGGCAAGGTTCAGTTTTAGGATTCCGGTAAGCATGCAGATGTAAATAAAAAAAGCCGCCGGTCAGCCTTTTTTATTAAATATTTTTGAAGTGAAGATCATAAACTTTTCCTCGGTTTGCTTTCGGGTTCCTCACCATTTAATTCATCATCTTCATGGGTTTTACCAAAATCCTTTCGCGCCTTCGAAAATAGTTTCCTGACTTTTTCTTCAACAATATATCCTGTTGATTTTTGTAACATTTCATTAAAGACATCAAAATCCTCTTTATAAAGGTATATTTTATGTTTTTTATAATGGAAAGATCCATCATCATGGTGAAATTCTCTGCTCTCAGTGATTGTTAAAATAGTAATCGCCTGCTTTTGTTGATCTCACATCAAAAAAATAGGTTCTTTCGACCAGCCCGCATACATTCTAGAAAAGTCCACCGTTCAATAAATTCTTTGTTGCTCATAATATCTTTTCTATTAATAAAATTTTAACGTTATGACAAATCTATAAAATAAAAGGAATTGAAGCAAGCATAATTATTTTTTTTTGGAGTTCTTAGTTTTTAGTATTTTGCTCTTCAAGCTGCTGGTTGTATATATCCTGGTAATAGCCAGATACATTTATCAGCGAATCGTGGGTACCTCGTTGAACAACCTCTCCATTGTCCAAAACAATAATCTTATCGGCATTTTTAACCGATGATGGGCGATGACTAACAATAATGGTCGTTTTACCTCATGCACCCGGTTTGAGGTCGTTTAGAATGACTTTGGTTTCGTATCTACTGCCGACAAACAATCATCGAAAATCAAATTTTTGGTTCATATCAGGGGCCTGGCGTATTGCAGATTTTTGTTTTCGACCGCCAAGAGTGACTCCTCGTTCACCGATCATGGTGTCGTATTTATTGCTGAATTTCTTCAATATTATGATCGATATAGGCATTTTTGCGCTTGCACGATGATATCTGTGGCATTCTGGTTGCCGATTTTTACACCAGTCCCACCGGTAATAAAGAGAAAGGCATCCTGGGTACAAATCCAATGTCCAATCAAAACAATTGATCTTTGGGATCGGAATGCCGTCAATTAATATTTCTCCGCTGCTAAATCAAATAACCTGGCCATCAATTACTACGGGGCTTTTCCCAGTCCGTGGTCGAATATGGCCACGTGTTTTTCCTGCTCGATTTTGAATGACATTTCCAAGGGCTTCAATATTAGAGCTTCACAAGTATAACAGACATCATTAAGACGCTATATCTCCTTCATTTCAGATTTTTTTGTTGCTGATTGTTTACAATATCAGGTTTTTCTTCCAAAAACTCATTGATTCTTTGTGGTCACTTCGGCCTGCTGAACGATTGAGGTAACCCATCCTACCGTGGCGACCGGCCATGTAAGCATATTGATATAATTATTACAGTTTGGTGATTATTCCGATATTATCAATTTCTCCGTTTATGTATTGCATGCCACCACATAAACCACCAGAATATTGCTGATACCACGATCAGCAGCAGCATGGATGGAAATAAAGGCTTGGGCTTCAATAAGGAGATGTTTTTTTCCTTACTCTGTATGGCCAAGGGATCAAAATCTTTGCTGCTTTGCTGCTCAATGCTATAGGCCTTAACCACATTGATTCCTGAAAAGAATTCCTGGGCATAGGTAGTCAGTTTTGCAACAATATTGCTGAACAATGTTGCTTCTTTTGTTAATGGTCATGCTTAGTACATAGATGAGTATCTATAATACAGGAAATGGGAGCAGGGTATAAAAGTTAATTTTGCATCAATAATATTGATCATTTTTGCGATGGCAATAATAAGATGAATATGTTCATGGTGTACATAATTGCCGGCCCAAAATACATCCTGACCTTACCTACATCCTTGTGATTCATTCGATAGATCGCTTGTCCGTTTCTTCCAAAAGTTTTGTGAGAGTTCTGTAAAGGAACCTATAGAGTTCATTTTTTAAATCAAATTCTATTTAACTCTCGACATTACGACTAGTGTTTGCCTCATCTTAAAAGGTGAAAAAACCTGAGAGAAGGGCCGCACCAAAGATGAGCAGTACGTTTAAGAATAATTGCTGTTTGACGATGCCAATGTCTGTGATCAGGTTTTTGTTATAATCCTCCACCACATTAAGCGACTCCCTGATCAACCGGGGAACCTAAGTGCAAACATTTTGGCCACTGCAGCTATAAGAATACCGAAAATGAATCTGTACCGGATTGAAAAATATTTATTTAAATACTCAACGCTTTCATTAGGCGTGCATGCAGTTTGCGGAAGACGTAGAATAATCGATTAAATTCAAAAAAGAGAATAAAATGTTTTTCTGAAAAACTATTTAAATTTTAATAGCAAAGATTTGCTGTAAAAAAACATTCATGAAAGCCATCAGAAAAATCGCTGCTTATTATATTTGGGTTATAACTTTAATTATTAAATTGTATATATTCATTTTTTAAAAATACGATCTTTCTATTATGGTCAACAGACGACATATTCGAATTAAGGTAATGCAATCCATCTATGCCTTTTTACAATTGAATGACAGTGTTTTAACGAAAGAGGAAAATTTCCTTGAGGTAGAACGATGGAATAAGACATTAGACTTATTCAGCCTGCAAACTCGAATTAATGGTTGCAGTGGCTATATGGGCCAGTTACAAACATATAGAAATCAGAAAGAAAAATTTACTGCAACTCTGAGAGTAAAAAATCGAAAAGTGAAATTCAAATAACGTTAGAAGATCGATTCAAGTTATTAAGGACTAGAGAGTTTTCCCGAATAACTATTCAAGGAGATAGAAGTGGAACTGAAAACTACAGGGAATATGTGCGCTTTGTTGTTGAAATGAGGTGGATAAAAGCGATCTGTACGATGCCTATATCGCCCTTGCAAAACCTACTTTTAAAGAGGATAAGGACTTTTTTCACTCTATTTTCAAGGAGTGATAGCCCCCAATGAGATTGTACGATTACTATCTTAACAGCTTCGCATTTGGATGGCAATTGACTGACCCTATGTAAATACCTGATGAGAAGATGGTAAAGAATTTAAAAAAGGGCGAAGCCCGTGCTTGAGCGAACGAAAATAGCAGAGAAGAGCAACTACTTTACCCATCTTCAGGAAGACGGTATTACACGTAAAAGATTATAACGCACACAGCAGATACCATTACCCCGAATTGGGATAATGAAAGAATTGCTAAATGGATATGATGGATAATGGATGCATCACAGACGCTCAAATTCCTTCAATACCAACCAAGGTGATTAACCAAATACATAGAGATTGCGAAGGATTACTTGACCCAGAGCAGTTCTTTATTAATGGCGTGTTTTGAATAATTTTGTTAAAAGTATCAGCAACAGGACAGAGTAAGAAAATTTGGAAGGGGTTTGATGTAATTATTATTATATTTGAAAAATTTTTAATGATTATGACTATACAATTCGTTCATTTACTTCCGTTTTACAATTATTTTGCAGCTATTCCTTGCAAAAGTAGTATCAATATGTATGAGCGTTTTGAAAAGCAAGATAATGGTTTTGAACTACGAAGCAGGGAGTATGATGTAGTCTATCGAGGGAAAAGAATTTTCACAAGACATCATCGAATTTCACAACGAAAGGAATGGATTTAACACTTTTCGGATCTTTTCCATCAACGAGTGCTACTCCAATTTAAAATATTATGAGCAATTTCCTTGGATATTTCAGATTATTCTATAGGCAAGTATAACGCGGAAGCCATTGCCTATTTTAATTCAATCAAATGAATAAAAACCGAGCCGCCAACTTTAAAATTTTTATCGGCAGAAAATCATCGGAAAAATTTAAAGGACTATGAAAGCATCTGCCAAAGATTTCATATATGCAATATTGAAAGAAAGAAGAAAAGTATTGTAGTAATAATAATGCAAAAGATTCCCGCTTTCTCGGAAATAAACAATGATAAAATCTTTAGTAATATCCTAAAACTTAATCAATGAAGGCAAAACCACCGAATACATCAAATACGCCATTGGAGAAATTGTGTTGGTAGTTATTGGTATTTTAATAGCATTACAAATTAACAATTGGAATGAAAACAGGAAAAATAAATTAACCGAATCAATATGATTGTAATTTCTTGCTGACTTTTTAGTTTACCGTTAAGCAAGATGTAACTGAACGAAAAC
>JAXHKS010000020.1:0-209659 GCA_034523115.1 Flavobacteriaceae bacterium
TAAATTGATTAGTGTATGACACACCAACATAAATACGATGCCAGAGGAGAACAAATCTGTTGCACATTGGAGGAAAAAATAAATAAGTCAAATGTTTCACGATGACGTAATAGACGACGACGACGCTTCCAGCGAGGAAAAGTCAACGTTTCAAATATTTTTGCCAGCAATCATAAGTTTTGTTTTGTTGATGGTCGCCATAGGTTCAGTAATGATTTTCCACAATCTTGGTTTAACGGGTTAATGTCAGTACAGCTTACACTCTCGCCTATATTCCTGTTGGTTTTCCAGTTGTCAAAGAAGCATATTCAAAGCATTGGGAAAGGCGAAATATTTTCAGAATTTCTATTAGATGAGCATTGCTACTATCGGGAGCATTTTCGATTGGCGAATAGCCCTGAAATTGTTGCAAAGGTGATGTTGTTATGCCATTGGTGAGAGTATTTCAAACGTTGGCAGTGAAGAGAGCCAAAGTCGAATATCAAAACTTTGCTCAACCAAAGTCCAGATGAAGTCACGCAGTTTTAGAAAGACGTTGCTGAGCCATCAAGCCATCAACAGCCGAAGAATTCGGCGTAGGTGCGATTATCCAACTCGAATCAGGTGAAAAAATTGGGTTTAGATGGTGAATTACTTGTCTGATAACCGCTTCTATTTAATACAGCGGCACTTGACAGGAGAGAGCAGAACCTGATACCAGAACCAAAGGCAACAACCTCGTATCTGGCTGGTATGACTAAATTTAAATACCGGTTTGCTCAAGTAAAAGTGACCGTCTGCATACACCCTGACTAGTAAGTTGCGTAAAATTTTAGAAATGGCTGCAAGATGCGACAGCTCAAAAAGCCCCTACCCAATTATTTATCAGAAAATTTGCCGAAAATTTATACGCCTATTGTCGTGCTTTTAGCAACGTCTAATTTGCATTGTATTGAATGTCTTTTCTGTAGATGATTATGAATTTAAAAGAAGATTCGGATTTATTCCCGTGCATTGGTTTTCTTGGTTATTTCGTGCCCTTGTGCTTTGGTTATCAGCATTCCGTTGGGTTATCTTGGCGGTATCGGTGCGGCGAGTAAAAACGGAATTTTATCTTAAAGGTAGCAACTTTCTCGACGTTATGGCCACTATCCAAAACGTCAGTCAATCGGACAAAACAGGGCACGATTGACTGAAGGGATGTTTCAAAAATACAAGAAGTTAGTCTTAAAATGCCGATTTTAATAATGACGAACATGCTGAAAATGGTCAATGTCGTCTGGAAAGTCAAAGTACACATCCAAGTAGCAAACGGCTATTCATCAATATCGTTGGATGAAATTGATAGCGAAAATTGCCTTAAAAGATGTAGAAGAAATTGCAGGGCACGGACTAAAAGCCAGAGTCAATGGTAAAGAATTATTAGTCGGAAATTTTAAATTAATGGATAATCTTTAATATCGCCTAGAATGACAGATATTGACCCAAACAGCCATTCGTGTATACATTAATTGCCAGTTGCTTACGATAAAAAATTTGTCGGTTATCTTGACTATTGGACAATAAGCATCAAGGAAGATGCACAAGATAACCATCAGATAAACTACAAAGCTTTGAGGTGTAAAAACCACAATGTTGAGTGGTGACAAAAATTCAATAGTAGAAATTTGTAGCATGAAAAATTAGGCATTACGATAATGCGTTTGGGGATTTACTTCCCGAAGATAAAGTAAACAAAGTCAAAGAAATCAATAGCTCAAAAACGAAACCGTTGCGTTTTGTTGGAGACGGCGTAAATGATGCACCAGTAGTTGCATTAAGTAATGTGGGTATCGCAATGGGCGGTTGAGGCAGCGATGCCACAATTGAAACATGCTGACGTAGTCATACAATAACGATATGCCTTCTAAAATCCCAATGGCGATCAATATCGGCAAACAAACTAAGCGAATTGTTTGGCAGAATATCACATCTAGCATATTACAGTTAAAGCAATTGTTTTAAGTGCTCGGTGCAGGTGGTTGAGCGACAATGTGGGAAGCTGTTTTTGCTGATGTTGGGGTGGCGTTATTAGCCATTTTAAACGCTGTGAGGATTCAAAGAATGAAGTTTTAGACTTTAATCTTAATTTAGGAAAAAAATATTTGTTTTTCAATTGCCATAATTTGGAACGCGAGGTAAATGGAAACTATGGGACAATTTGAAGTTTCCTAAATCAAAAAACGAGTCCATACAGATTATTTATGATGTAAAATAAAATCCAAAAAAATCTTTTTTTATTTTAAAACAAGACTAATGACTACACTTGGTGTTTTCGGCCATGGTGCTCATGTGATCTGCAACCTTTACCGGAATCGGCAAAATCACCCAGTAAAACTCCGGCAATTTCCGCTACATCTCCGGAACAGCCTCTGTAAACATCAATGCCATGATTTGTGAGTACGTTTAAAGCGCCCATCGCCCATATTGCCTGCAAGTAAGATGCTACACCCTGTTCTTTCAATATATCCGCATATTTTTGCAACCACAACCCTGAGGGGAAGGCAGCGTTTCTGATTTTTCGATTTGGTTTTGGGCATTTACATAAAGATTGTATAATTTTCGCAATGACCAAAATGGTCATCAACACATTGATTGTTCTTGAGGTACTTGATTTCATGATGAAGTGTTTTAAATATATTCTATTGACTTGTTTGTTTGTTACTGTTCTAACCTTAAAACAGGTTTACGGAAAAAGCTTCTTTATCTTTGAATTACAATTGAGAAGCCTAACAAATTTACAAGAATAAAAAATAAGCGCTGCTGACAAGGCAAAAATATATGGGTTATCACCGTACTGTTTTGATAAACATAATATGCATTTCAGTACATAAAACAGTATTCTAACATGTTTTGTAACAAGTGCTACCGCGTTGCGGTGATAAGGAACACAGGAAAGTCCTTCAGTCCGGCAGTTTTTGTCTGTCTTTTAATTATAAAACACGAATCGAGTGTGGTCTGATGGGATCCGTACACATCCTGAGATTCCTGATTAATCTTTGGGGATCAAATCCCAAATGTCCCGAAAATCCGGGGGTCGTGAAAGGTACCATCTTCCGCGTACAGGTCTGCAATGGCATGGATTTGCGAATAGCATTTGTCCATAAAACTTCTTTATCATCGCATCATATCCTGCACATGGTGTAAAACCATTTGCATATAAATCAGATCAAATTTTTTTGATGTATAATCATTCTTTTCAAGATCAAAAAAAGGGGTTTAAAATGAGTGACCCCACCGGCCCTAAAATCTTTCATTGATCACTTTTAACATTTCCATTGAATTGTCCATTAAGGTGATTCTCTTTCAGGATCTTTTAATAAAAAACGTAATGCCTGTACCTGCACCATAGTCTAATGCAATCCTACCCTTATGTAAGGGAATTTTTTGCCTTATTATTTTTTCAATCGCCAGGGACGTTGAGATAGACCGGGTTTTCATCCCAGGTTTTGGCCTTTTCATCAAATGGATTCATGTACAGAAAATTTGTATTCAAAATTAGCGATTCAGCCTTCAAAAAGCTGCATCAACGCCGGTATAATTTTCCTTCTGTAAAACATCGTACGAAGGTATTACTTTTAATCCATTATTTTCTAGAAGATACTGTTACTTCTACTTTGGTGTTGACCGCTGTAAGGTTTAACGATAACTGTCTTGGTCACGATAATTTTAATTATTTATCTTCTCAAAGCCATAAAGATTCAAAAAATCTTTATATTCCTGGTTAAATGATTTCTTTTGATGATGCTTTTTTTGGTTATTGATATACTGAAATACCTTTTCGACTGCCGAATGAATAAAATGAATAAGCAGCATAACCGTTTGCCAGGCAAATTTCTCAGAAATTAAATTGGTTTGATTAACGAAATGTGAAGAGCTTCCTTTTATCTGCTTTATAACTTCGGCAATAGATTTTTGCGGATCTCAACAAAAATAAGCAATGGATATGGTCAGGCATTCCGTTGATAATTCTAACTGGACAGCCCTGATTCTCTAATTGCTCCGAAACATATTGATATATCCTCCGCTCAATCGTGGTGTTAATTAAAGGCATCCTTTCTTTGTTGCCCAAATCACGTGTATTCAAATTTTGTCTAAATGAATGCGGCATAATCTTATTAATTTTAAACCATTAAAATGGTTTTGTGAGATTAAAAATCAATTCATAGCCCACGGTTTTAAAAATGCGGGGGCTATAAATGATATTCATATATATAAAATGGATTCATCCATTTCCTCTCAATTTTAATTTCCTCTTCGGTTAAGCCGTAAAGTTGGTAAACCGTATCCATCCGACCAACCCATATTGTCAGATCATATTTTAGGGATTAGCTTCTTAAAAAAAATATGCAGGACATAAATAGACCAAGGTTATGATTCAGTTGGTAGAACAATGGCTTGAAAGTGGTAATAGCCATGACAGTTTAGTTCAGAGAATGGGATTCCACTTCATACCCTTGGCTATTGGATCAAGAGCACAGGAATCAGATGAAGCCATCGTGGTTTTGCTTCATTAACAGTAAGTGCGCAAGACAAACTGAACAACCTGCCCAAAGCAGGTAGAGATTGAACTGGCGGAAGGTCGGTCGTTCGGATCTATTTATATTTTGCAATATCGGGAAGCGCCGGATGTCCAACGGACACCGCCGATATGAAAGGGTTTCATGGGCTAAGCGGGTTGGTAATCAATAAACTGGAGGGACCCACTTTCCGGGGACAATTTCATATTCATCAACCGTACACGAACCCTGGTCAACTCCGGTCCGGGAATGATACCGGATTTGCGATCTGGCAATGTCGAACAGGGGACATTTGAGCTTGCTACTTGTAGAACAGCAGTCCTCGGTTCCTTGAACCACCCAAAAAACTGATGCCGGTGCATCGGAAGGGATCTCGCTAAAGACATCCGCACCCCCGCAAGCGTTTTATGAATAGAAAAAGACGAAAAAAACAATAAAAAAGGACTTGAAATAGCTGTAAATACAAGGGTTTTCACTATATTTACAGTATGGAAAACTATCAAAAATCCTTGTTTCTCAACTTGAAAAAGAACAGTTTCTAGACCATCCAAAAATCTGAAAAAAGAGTAAAACAGGTTGAAGAAAAAGTAAAACAAGTTGAAGCAACAAATAATCAATTAGAACAACAGAAGGATATGAATTCCAGATAGACCAATTCAAAGGATGTTATTTTGGGCTAAGCGAGAGCGTTTTGTTTCCAATTAATCGTTAACGAAATGATCCTTCCTTTTGATATTCTTGTAGCTGCAACTTGAGCGATCGTTGAGAAAATCCAGTATAGCCGGAAGAAAGCCACCAGGGGAGAATCACCACGGCCGTTTAGAACTTCCATCTCACCTGGCCGTTGAAGAAAGCAACGACTGAGCCCAAAGAAAAGACCCAAGGGCTAAGATGCATCGGGCAAGAGATCACCAGCACACTTGACTATCGCCAAACTATTTGTCTAAATACATCCGCAACAAACACGCCATGGCCGAAGGAATAGGCAATATTGATCGGCAGCTTTGGTACGTCCAATAGAGAAGGGTATTGCCAGGCAGGGCTATTGTCCAATATCCTGGTAGAGAAATTTCTTTACCATTTGCCTGTTTACGGATATCGAACGACTTCAAACGAGAGCAGGTCAGTATCCCTGCTACTACCATCGATAGCTGGATTACTCAAATAGCCGATCTCATCCAACCGCTTGACGATCACCTGACAAAGTTGGCTCGGCAAGCTAACTCTTCAGGTTGATGAAACACCGATTAAGGTGCTGGACCACAAGAACAAAAAAGGCAAACACACCAGGTTATTACTGGGTTTACAATGCACCACTTCAAAATGCTGTTTTTTATGATTATAATCAAGGACGTGGCAGAGAAGGACCGATGAAACTTCTTGAAAACTTTACCGGATACCTTCAAGATATGGTCATCCCCTTATATGAACGGTTTGCCAAAATGCCGGGGATTACCCAGGTGCCATGGCCATGTCCGGCGTAAGTTTGATACAATCAATTACGATGCCCGAAGGCCGGTTGGGTCATGAAAAAATACAAGAAGCTTATGCCATCGAAGACCAGGCCAAACAGGCCAACTGCTCCGTCACCAAAGAAAAGAACCAGGCTTGCCAAATTACTTAAGTTCTAAACGTACTGGGCAAACAGATCGCTGCGATCAACAAGACAACTATCCCCAAGAGCCCAAACTTGGGCATAGCGCTTAATTATGCAATTGAGACAAGCTGCTCAATTATTTATATGACGGATCATTGGAGATTGATAACAACCAGGTTGAGACGGCAATCCGGCCCAATGCACTTGGACGTAAAAATTATCGCTTTCTGATTACACGAAGGGGCCAAACGTGCAGCTATGTTTTATTCTTCTGAAACCTGCAAAAAAAACAACGTGAATCCGTTCAGCGGCTCAAAAAAAAGACTTGAAGTTATCCCTACTTACTTGCCAATAAAATTGGTGAACTGTTACCGCAAAATCTCAAACTTTAAACAAGATTAATTCACTCTCGACTCGTAAACCTAATGAGTTAGTCGGATGGATACGGTAAACCAATTGGTCAATTTGGAATTCACGTTTTGAAATCCCCACTTTCTGTTTTTTTGCTAACAGCATAACGTCAGCCAATTTAAAATGGCTTTAATCGTAAAAATCGTAATCAATTTATCCCATAGCCCATGAATTAATTCATGGGCTATGTAATGAAAATAAATCAAACAATTTAATTTGCCCACCTTCTTCCGTCAGGTCGATGGCATCGTCATCTTCATCGTTTTCAGCATCCGCATCCGTTCATCTCCTTCATCCTCTTCAACGTAGGTCGTTTCAATAACAAGCGGGAATGTCGTTGCCGGGATATAATTCTCATCCACCAGTTCCATATCATCATTCTTAAGTTCTTGAAGGCAGGGATTCAAGAAGGTTTACATCTTTTATTTTATCGGCTGTTAATTGATTTCCAAGGGATTTAATTCCTTTTATTGAAATAAATTGTTCAAAATTTACAATTATATTTTTCAGAGATTTTTTTGCGAACTGTACTTCTGCCAATGGACGGGCTTGTAAGAGAACAGGAGTTTTGTATCCAATGGTCACAAGAAAAATCATTCTTTATTGGTGTTCAATCATGAACCTCTTAAACGTAATACCGTGCCTTTTCCCCTTCAAAATAAATAATGGATATGGGTTTGTTTGGGTTCCATTCTAAATAATCATGTCATCATCAAAGTGCGTATTCAGATCAGGTGAATGGTTTTGGCTACCCCACTTTGGGTTATGATCAGCAGCCGGTCTTCCGGAGTGATTCTTGTTAGCAGGTTCTGCTTGATCTATTCAGGCGCTGTACGGTATTATCGAACCAGATTTTACGTGGCTTTAAGGTTGAAATACCCTTCACTTTAAGTTCGATTTTCTTGACGGGATATTTAGAGATCAGATTTCCTTTGCTATTTCTGCCCTTGATCAGAGAATCCTGTAAATCAACATCCCACTTGGTCTTTGACACGTTGCAGCGCGCGCAACAGGATGGTAATGGTTTCAGCTTCTCCGTTGGGATTGGCCGAAAAATAGCGGATTTTTGATTGGTCTGAGCCATTGGTAAGGTCATACACTTTATCGCGCGTGATGCCGGTTACGAAATTCTTTTTATATACGAGGGCCCGTTTCATCCTGATAGATGAGGTTGTAGTGGTGTCGTCATTTTCCTAACGGCGCAGTGATGAATTTTATCACAAACGTTTTGCTATCCACTTTGGTGATGGTCATTTTTCCATCCTCCAGAAGACGATCACATCATCAATGTCGAGCATTCACCCACGTATTCATCCTTTTTAAGGAAGTACCACAAAACCTTCTTTGTGGTTCACATACAATTTTTCATTGCGCAGAACTACTTTGGTAGCTACTCGTCAAAGATGCGGATCTCTGTTTGTCTCTTCCTTTGCCGTATTTTGATTTCAGATTTTTGAAATAATCGATGGCATATTCAATCAAATTGGCCAGGTGCAATTTTAACCCTGCAATCTGATCTTCGAGACTGGCCAGCACCGGCTGCCTTGTCGATATCGAATTTAGAAATGCGTTTGATCCTTATTTCTGTGAGTTTGAGAATGTCTTCTTCGGTGACAGCTCTTTTCAAATGGCTTACAAAGGCACTGAATTGTTGATTGCAGCAATTACGCCTTCCCAGGTTTCTGTTTGTATATCTCGGTAAATTCTGTTTCTCTATAAAAATGCGCTCCAGTGATGAATAATGCCATTGTTCATTGAGCTCATTCAATTGATCTCCAGTTCACTTTGAGGAGATCGACCGTATGTTGGGTGGAATATTTTAAGGCTTCTGTTACGCCGATAAAGATCGGTTTATTATGCTGAATGATGCAGCAGAGCGGGGGAAATCGCTATTTCACAGCTGGAAGCAAAAAGCGCATCAATGGGTCTGTTGAGAAACACCTAATGGGCAGGTGCAGCAAACTTTTCTATCTTCAGCCGTATTGTCTTCAATTTTTTTGATTTTGATCTTTCCCTTGTCATTGGCTTTGATAATGGATTCAATCAGGCTGGAAGTGGTCATGCCAAAAGGCACTTCAAATCACCAGGGTGTTTTTGTCTTATTGGGGCAATCTTGGCCGCTGCCACGGCCAGTCTTTTTGTTGTTATAATTGTTTATGTCTCAATTGTTCCCCCGGTTAAAATTCAGGGTTTATTATTATTTTGATAGAGGTGTTAATCAACATTAAAATTGTGAGGAAGTACCTTAGTCCACAGTTCCATGAAGCTCCCTCTGGAGCGAGTAACAAGGAAATTTGACGGGAAGATCGATTCTTTTCTTCTTCCGTCATAGGATAGCTGCCATTCGCAGAAGTTTCTGATTAAAAACGACTTCAGGGTAATTTAAGAGCTGCTTCCACAGTACTCTGGTGAAATCCGTCACTGTAATACACTTCCCCAGTTGCCCTGGGTATCCATCAGCAGTTCTTTCTGACCCGAGCTGTACGAGGGCATCTGTACAGACTTGCGTCGCCATGCGGTGGTATTGCATGGTGTGGCCTACGATATCGGCTACTATTGTACCTGCCATCATCGAGATCCTTCATGGAATGCATGATCCTTCGCTGTACAGGCTTAAAACCATCATCTATTGCTGGCACGGCCCTTTCAAATCACGTAGGAGGCATAGCTCAGGAACCAGTCCTGGTACATGCCGCTTACCTTCGTTATATCATCACTGCCAACAAATTGTCGAAAGAATTATTTCTCCTTCATTCTCCGGTAGGTTGTCTTCAAACTTCTTTCGAATTTTCCCCTAAGTTCTCTTCTAAATTCTCCTTTAAATTCGTTCTCTTCCATGTTCTGCTAAACCTTTGCACTTTTAAGCATTCGTGTTAATAGGTCGTTTAGCAATACGTAACTGAACGAGAGCATTGACATAAAACGTATTGCTAAACAACTTATTAACCACGAATGCTTAAAAGTGCAAGGTTTAGCAGAACATGGAATAGAACTGTAAGAATTTTAGGATAATTAAATAAGAACTTAAGGGAAAATTCAGAAGAAAGTTTGGAGAACACTCAATGCCTAAAATAATGGAAGAAAATGATTCTTTTGACGAATTTGTTGCAGTTGTGTTATATAGTCGTAGTGGCATGTACGAGGACTGGTTCCTCACCACGCCTCCTACGTGATTTTGGCAAGGGTGAGAGCAATAGATGATCGGTTTCAGCCTGTACAGCGAAGGATCATGCATTCCATGAAAGGATCTCGATGATGGGAGGTATAATAAGGTAGCCAATATCGAAGGCGACACCATGAAATACCACCCGCATGGCGACGCAAGTATTGCAGATGCTCTGGTACAGCTCGGTCAAGAAGAACCTGCTCATAGATACCCAGGGCAACTGGGAAGTATACTTACCGGTGACGGATCCTGCCGCCCAGATGTATTGAAGCCAGGCTCTCTAATTCGCCCTCAAAGTCGTTTTTAATCCAAAAACTCTAAATGGCAGCTATCTGATGATGGAAGAAGAAAAGAACCGGTGGATCTTCCCGTCAAATTTCCTTTGTTACTCCGCTCAGGGAGGAGAAGGTCTTTCAGCTGCGGAATCGACCAAGGTACTTCCTCACAATTTTAATGAACTCATTGACGCCTCCATCAAAATATTAAAAGGCCAGTCGGTGACCATATTACCTGATTTTATGACGGGGGAACAATTGACCATCAAAGATTACAACGACGGAAAAAAAGGCGGCGCGGTAAGGGTTAGGGCCAACATTGCCCAGTGAACAAAAATACCCTGGTGATTCCAGAAGTGCCTTTTGGCATCACCTCCAGCCTGATTGAATCCATTATCAAAGCCAATGACAAGGGAAAGATCAAAATCAAAAGGATTCAAGAACAATACGGCTCAAAAGGTAGAAATTTTTGTGCATCTGCCCGCTGGTGTTTCTCCGGAAAGACCATTGATGCGCTCTTTGCTTTTTCCAGCTGCGAAATAGCGATTTTCCCGCTAACTCTGCATCATTCAGCATAATAAACCGGATTCTTATCGGCTATACAGAAGCCTTGAAAAATATTCTACCCAAAATGCCCGATCCTCAAAGTGAACTGGAGATTCAATTGAATGAGCTCAATGAACAATGGCATTATTCTTCATCTGGAGCGTATTTTTATCGAAGAACAGAACTTACCCAATATTGAGGAAGAAGAAACCTGGGAAAGCGTAATTGCGGCAATAGACAAAGGATTGGTGCCCTTTGTAAGCCATTTGAAAAAGAGCAGTTACCGAAGAAGACATTTCAACTGACAGAAATAAGGATCAAAGGATCTCTGAAAATTTCGATACAACAAGGGCTGCCCAGTACTTGGCCAGTCTTGAAGATCAGAGTGCAGGGTAAAACGGCACCTGGCGAATTTGACTTGAATATGTGAGTCAATTATTCCAGAATCTGAAATCAAAATACGGCAAAGGAAGAGAACGAAAAACAGAGATACGCATTTTTGACGAGATTGTAGCTACCAAAGTAGTTCTGCGCAATGAAAAATTGTATGTGAACCGCGAAGAAGGTTTTGTGGGTACTTCCCTTAAAAAGGATGAATACGTGGGTGAATGCTCAGATATTGATGATGTGATTGTCTTTATGGAGGATGGGAAAAATGACGATCACCAAAGTGGTATAGCACAACGTTTGTGGGTAAAAACATCATTCATGCGGCCGTTTTTAAAGAAAATGACAACCGTACGGTGTACAACCTCATTTACAGGGATGGTAAAAACGGGTCCTCGTATATAAAAAGATTTGCGGTAACCGGCATTACGCGCGATAAAATGTATGACCTTACCAATGGCACAGACCAATCGCAAAAATCCTTTATTTTTCGGCCAATCCCAACGGAGCAAGCCGAAACAATTACTATCTTTTCGTGCCTCCAACGTGAACCAAATTAGTGGATGTCGATTTTGCCGATATCCTGTCTGAAGGGCAGAAACAGCAAAGGAAATCTGACTCAAATATCCTGTGAAGAAAATCGAACTTAAGTGAAGGGTATTTCAACCTTAAAGCCACGTAAAATCTGGTTCGACAATACGGTACAGCGCCTGAATGTAGATCAGCGGGGAGACCTGTTGGGCGAATTCACTCCGGAAGACCGTCTGCTGATCATTACCAAAGTGGGCTCAAAACCATTTCACCCGATCTAATACGCACTTTGTATGATGACATGATTATTTTAAAGAGAATGGAAACCCAAACAAACCCATATCCATTATTTATTTTGAAGGGAAAAGGCACGGTATTACGTAAAGAAGAATTTCATGATTGAACACCCAAATAAAGAGGAATCATTTTTGTCTGACCATTCGAATACAAAACTCCCAAGTTGTCTCTACAGATTACCTTCCGTTGGCAGAAGTACAGTTCGCAAAAAAATCTCTGGAAAATATAATTGTAAATTTTGAACAATTTATTTCAATAAAAGGTATTTAAATCCCTTGGAAATCAATTAACAGCCGATAAAATAAAAGACGTAAACCTTCCTGAAATCCCTGCCTTATGAAGAACCAAGAATCGATGATCTGGAACTGGTGGATGAGGAACTTATATCCGGCAACGACATTCCGCTTGTTATTGAAACAACCTACATTGAAGAGGATGAAGAAGGATGAACAGGATGCGGATGCTGAAAACGATGAAGATGACGATGCCGGTTCAACCTGACGGAAGAAGGCGGGCAAATTAAAATTGTTTTGATTTATTTTCATTACATCGCCCATGAATTAATTCATGGGCTATGGAGAATAAATTGATTACGATTTTTACAATTGCAAAAGCCGTTTTTCTAAATTGGCTGACGTTATGCTGTTAGCAAAAAACAGAAAATCGAGGAAGATTTCAAAATGCGTAAATTCAAATTGACCAATTCGGTTTACCGTATCCATCCGACTAACTACATTTAGGTTTACGGTGGAGATTGAATTAATCTTGTTTAAAGTTTGGAGATTTTGCGGTAACAGTTCGCCAATTTTATTGGCGGGATAATTAGGGATAACTTCAAGTACTTTTTTGAGCCACTTGGAACGGATTCACGTTGTTTTTTTTGCAGGTTCCAAAGAAAGAATAAAATATAGTTGCACGTTTGGCCCCTTCGTGCTGATCCGGCAAACAGATAGTTTTTATGTCCCAGTGCATTGGGCCGGATTGCATTATCAACCTGGTTTTTGTCATCTCATGATCCGTCATATAAATAATTGAGCAGCTTTTGCCCAGCGTTGGATTGCATAATTAAGCGCTATGCCCATCGGGCTCTTGGGATAGTTGTCTTGTTGATCGAGCGATCTGTTTGCCCAGTTCGTTTAGAACTTGCAGTGATTTTGGCAGCCTGAGTTCTTTTCTTTGATCAACAGACAAGTTGGCCTGTTTGGCCTGGTCTTCGATGGCATAAAGCTCTTGTATTTTTTTCATGCCCCAACCGGCCTTCGGGGCATCATAATCCATGCCTGCTCAACTACGCCGGACATGAGCCATACAGCCACCTGGGTAATCCCCGGATTTTGGCAACCATTCATATACCGAATAACCATCTGTTTGAAGGTACCGGTAAAGTTTTTCAGAAGCATCGGTCCTTCTGCCGTGTCCATTATCAAAAAAGATTTTGAAGTGGTGATTGTAAACCAGTAATAACCGGTGTTTGCTTTTTGTCTTGTGGTCCAGCACCTAATCGGTGTTCATCAACCGAAGGTAGCCTGTCCCAGACCATTTGTCAGTGATCGTAAAGCGGTTCAAAGAGGATGAGAAAAGATGGAGTAGCAGGGAGGAGCGATCAGTTCGATCGCCGGGAAAAGAGGAATACCAGGATATGGAAAGCCGCCGTACTCTTTATTGGACGACAGAAGCCCCGAAATATGCCCGTCCTCGGCCATAGATATTTTTTGCGGATGTATTTGCGAACAAATAGTTTGGCGGGAAATAGTCAAGTGTGCGGGATGCGAGAAGCCCGGATTGGGTAGAAACACTCAACGGCCAGGTGAGAGGAAGAACGGCGGGGATCCGGGGCGAAACGATTAAAGAGGCAGCAGGCCGCAGGAAGACAAAAGGAAGGAGAGTGGAAGAAGGAAAAGGACCGAAAAGAATTGGCAGGAATAGGAAGGAAGATATTTGTGCATGTATAGTTACTTCAGATTTTTGGAGGTAGTTGCAAAAAAGTTCTTTCAAGTCGAGAAACAAGGGTTTTGGATGTTCCATATGAAAATAGGAAAACCCTTGTATTAAGATAACTTTTTTTATTGTTTTTTTAGTCTTTTTCATCATAAAAGCTGCGGGTGCGGATGCCAGGAGATCCAAGAGATCGTTTTTGTAGGTACCAACCGAGGAGCGTTTTCACCGGTGGAACAATGCGTTCCAAGGAAAGAGCCAAAAGATTTAACCAGGGTCGGTAGGTTGATGATATGAAGATATCCCGGAAAGTGGGCGCAAGAGAAAGAGCCACAACCTCCATACGGAGAAGAAAAGGAAACGGGGAAAAAAACCACGAAAAAGCCCCACCAACAACTACGTGCTGGGAGTGTAATTTGCGGCACTAGTAATGAAGCAAACCGCGATGGCTAATTTGATTCCCGTGTCTATCCAATAGCCAAGGGTATAAAGGGAAATTGAAAAGCGGGTTACCATAGATTGAAAATCTAGATGGTCTTGTTTATGCCGCATTTTGATATCCCATGGCAATATGGGTTGGTCGGATGAGTACGGTTTACCAACTTTACGGCTTAACCGAAGAGGAAATTAAAATTGTGGAGGGAAATGGATGAATCCATTTTATATATATCGAATATCATTTATAGCCCACATTTTAAACCGTGGGCTGATGGAATTTGATTTTCTGAATACACAAAACCATTTTAATCTTAGATTTTAAAAATTAATAATTATGCCCGCATTCCATTTGACAAAATTTGGGATACACGTGATTTGGGCAACAAAAGAAAGGATGCCTTTAATTAACACCACGATTGAGCAAAAGATATATCAATATGTTTCAGAGCAATTAAGAAATCAGGGCTGTCCAGTTAGAATTATCAACGGAATGCCTGACCATATCCATTGCTTATTTTTGTTGAGTCCGCAAAAAATCTATTGCCGAAGTTATAAAGGAAAAGCAGATAAAAGGAAGCTCTTCACATTTCGTTAATCAAACCAATTTAATTTTCGCGAGAAATTTGCCTGGCAAACGGGTTATGCTGCTGTGATTCCGTTTCTGAGTCGGCAGTAGAAAAGGTATTTCAGTATATCAATAACCAAAAAAAGCATCATCAAAGGAAATCATTTAACCAGGAATATAAAGATTTTTTGAAACTTTATGGCTTTGAAGAAAAATAATTAAAATTATGGTAACCAAGACAGTTATCGTTAAACCTTACAAGCGGTCAACACCAAAGTAGAAGTAACAAGCTATTGTTGTCAAAAATAATCGGAATTAAAGGTCAAAATTAATACCTTCGTACGATGTTTTACAGAAGGAAAATTATACTGGCGTTGATGCAGCTTTTTGAAGGCTGAATCGCTAATTTTGAATACAAATTTTCTGTACATGAATCCATTCGATGAAAAGGCCAAAACCTGGGATGAAAACCCGGTCTATCTGGAGCGTTCCCTGGCGATTGAAAAAATAATAAGGCAAAGAATTCCCTTACATAAGGATCAGATTGCATTAGACTATGGTGCAGGTACAGGTATTCTCAGTTTTTTATTAAAAGATTCCCTGAAAGAGATCACTTTAATGGACAATTCAATAGAAATGGTAAAAGTGATGGATGAAAAGATCAGGGCCGGTGGGGTCACTCATTTTAAAACCCTTTTTTTTGATCTTGAAAAGAATGATTATACATCAAAAAAATTTGATCTGATTTATATGCAAATGGTTTTACACCATGTGCAGGATATAAAAGCAATCATTAAGAAGTTTTATAAAATGCTGAATGCTGGCGGATCTATTGCCATTGCAGACCTGTACGCGGAAGATGGTACCTTTCACGACCCCGGATTTTCGGGACATTTGGGATTTGATCCCGAAGAGTTAATCAGGAATCTCAGGAATGTCAGGATTTAATAAGACCACACTCGATTCGTGTTTTATAATTAAAAGACAGACAAAAACTGCCGGACTGAAGGATTTTCCTGTGTTCCTAATCACCCGCAACGCGGTAGCACTTGTTACAAAACATGTTAGAATACTGTTTTATGTACTGAAATACAGGTATTTATGTTTATCAAAACAGTACGGTGATAACCCATATATTTTGCCTTGTCAGCAGCGCTTATTTTTTATTCTTTGTAAATTTGTTAGGCTTCTCAATTGTAATTCAAAGATAAAGAAGCTATCGTTAAACTTGTTTTAGGGTTTGGACGGTAAAAAACAAACAAGTCAATAGAATATATTTAAAACACTTCATCATGAAAATAGCAGTGCCTACAAGAAACAATGATGTTGATGACCATTTTGGTCATTGCGAAAATTATACAATCTTTTATGTAAATGCCCAAAACCAAATCGAAAAATCAGAAACGCTGCCTTCCCCTCAGGGTTGTGGTTGCAAAAGCAATATTGCGGATATATTGAAAGAACAGGGTGTAACCGTGTTGCTTGCAGGCAATATGGGCAATGGCGCTTTAAACGTACTCACAAATCATGGCATTGATGTTTACAGAGGCTGTTCCGGAAATGTAGAGGAAATTGCCGGGGAATTTTTGCTCGGTAACATTGCCGATTCCGGTAAAGGTTGCAGATCGCATGAGCACCATGGCGAAGAACACCAGTGTAGTCATTAGTCTTGTTTTAAAATAAAAAAGATTTTTTTGGAATTTATTTTACATCATTAAATGATCTGTATGGACTCATTTTTTGATTTAGGAAACTTCAAATTGTCCCATCATACCATTTACCTCGCGTTCAAATTATGACAGTGAAAAACAAATATTTTTTTCCTAAATTAAGATTAAAGTCTAAAACTTCATTCTTTGAATCCTCACAGCATTTAAAATGGCTAATAACGCTACACCTACATCGGCAAAAACAGCTTCCCACATTGTCGCTAAACCACCTGCACCAAGCACTAAAACAATTACTTTAACTGTAATAGCTAGAATGATATTCTGCCAAACAATTTTTTTGGTTTGTTTGCCAATATTGATCGCCATTGGGATTTTTGAAGGCATATCGTCCTGAATGACTACATCGGCAGTTTCAATTGTGGCATCGCTACCTAAACCGCCCATTGCAATACCGACATTGCTTAAAGCAACTACTGGTGCATCGTTTACGCCATCTCCAACAAAACAAACGGTTTCATTTCGAGCTATTATTTCTTTGACTTTGTTTACTTTGTCTTCGGGAAGTAAGTCGCCAAAAGCATTTGTAATACCTAATTTTTGTGCTACAAATTGTACTATTGTATTTTTATCACCACTTAACATTGTGGTTTTTATACCTAATGCTTTTAGTTTGTCTATGGTTATTTGTGCATCTTCCTTAATACTATCTGCAATGGTAAGATAACCAACAAATTTTTTATCGTAAGCAACTGCAATTAATGTGTAAACGATGGTTGTTGGATCTATATCATAGGCGATAGAAAATTTATCCATTAGTTTGAAATTTCCAATTAATAATTCTTTTCCGTTTATATTGGCTTTTAATCCGTGCCCTGAAATTTCTTCTACGTCATTTAAAACAATTTTGCTGTCGATAGTTCCGACGAATTGATGAATGGCGGTTGCTACTGGATGTGTACTTTGACTTTCCAGAGCATTGACCATTTGCAGCATTTCATCATGATTAAAATCGGCATTAAAAACTACTTCTTGTATTTTGAAAACGCCTTCGGTCAATGTGCCTGTTTTGTCCATTACTACGTTTTGAATAGTAGCCATAACATCGAGAAAATTACTTCCTTTAAATAAAATTCCGTTTTTACTGGCAGAACCGATTCCGCCAAAATAACCCAACGGAATACTAATTACCAAAGCACACGGACACGATATAACCAAGAAAACCAATGCACGATAGAGCCAATCTTTAAATTGATAATCATCGACAAAAAGCATTGGAACAATACAAATTAGGATTGCTAAAAGCACGACAATTGGTGTATAAATTTTAGCGAATTTGCGGATAAATAATTCGGTTGGTGCTTTTTTGGCTGTGGCATCTTGCACCATTTCGAGAATTTTGGAAAGTTTACTATCGGTGTATGCAACGGTAACTTTTATTTGACAAACCGAATTTAAGTTTATCATTCCTGCCAAAACGGTTTCGCCTTTTGTTTTGGTGTCGGGTTTGCTCTCGCCTGTAAGTGCCGATGTATTGAATGAAGCGTTATCGGAAAGTAATTCGCCATCTAAACCCAATTTTTCGCCTGCTTTGAGTTGGATAATATCGCCAATCTTAGCTGTTGATGCTTTGATGGTTTTGGCAACATTATTTTCGAGTATAGTAACTTCGTCTGGCCTTTGGTCGAGCAAGGTTTTGATATTTGACTTTGCTCGTTGCACTGCCAAAGTTTGAAATATCTCGCCAATGGCGTAAAATAACATTACGGAAACACCTTCGGGAAATTCGGCTATGGCAAATGCTCCGATAGTGGCGATGGACATTAATAGAAATTCTGAAAATATTTCGCCTTTCCCGATACTTTGAAATGCTTCTTTTAAAACTGGAAAACCTACAGGAATATAGGCGAGAATATACCAAGCTGTTCTGACGTAACCCGTAAACCAAGATTGTGGAAAATAGTTATCCAAACCTATGGCGACCATCAACAAAACAAAACTTATGATTGCTGGCAAAAATATTTGAAACGTTGACTTTTCCTCGCTGGAAGCGTCGTGGTCGTGTTCGTCATCGTCAGAATGATTTTCGGTTTTTTTATTTATTTTTTCCTCCAATGTGCAACAGATTTGTTCTCCTCTGGCATCGTATTTATGTTGGTGTGTCATACACTAATCAATTTAAGAGTTTGAATTAATAATTTGTAATAATTCAGGTTCAATTGGCATAACTCTCAATGGTGGAACATTTGCACCGCCTGTATTTCCGACTGGTACATTCCCAACAAATGATTTAACGCCACCTACAAGAAGTCTTGGAATTTGTCCTAAAATTTCTTTAGTATTTTTGATTTTTATTCCGAACAATAGCATTTTCCAATGTACTGCTGAATGCTCGATTGGATATTTTTGTCCTATGATATGTGCGCGCTCTAAATGATACCAACTTAATTGGTAATTATTAGCAAGTAGATAAGTTTCATAACAAGCTAATTCCTCTTTGTAAAAAGGAATTAATTTATCTGGCATTTTCATGTTGAATTTCATAAATGTAGCTTTAATGTTCGTGTTCTCCGCCACCTTTTGAAGTTGACAATAAATAGAATGCACCTTTGATTACAATTTTTGCATCGGCAGGAATTTCTTCAACTAATTTGACTTCAGTATATCCTAAATCTGTTGTTCCTGGTACAACTTCTATGGCTTTGAAATGTATTTCATTATGCTCTTCTTTTTTGGCTTTTGGCGCTTCTTCTTGGTGTTCTTCTTGAATGTAAATAAAATACTTATCTCCATTTCTAATAATCGCATCCTTTGGAAGTGCTTGAACAGTTTGATTTGTAATGTTGATGTTAGCCGCAACATACATTCCGGAAATTAAATCTTTAGCATCGCCTGGATTTATTTTGGCGTGAACAGCAACGGTTTTACTTTCGTTAGAAAATGATTTATTGATACCGAATATCTTTCCTTTAATGGATTTATTAGATTGATTGGTTAATACAAAATCGACCTCTTGCCCAACTGAAATTTTACCTAAATCTTTTTCAAAAACATTCAAATCTAAGTGCATTTGGCTGTTATCAACCACTTCAAATAGTGTAATTCCAGTTTCGGCAAATGCGCCTGTGGTGATGCTAATTTTACCAACATAGCCGCTTATTGGCGATACAATCGGAATTAAAGAGGTGCTTTCGCTCAAACTTACATTTAATGCTTGTAATTTGTTTTTTGCAGCTTGTGCTTTGGCTCTTTCTACGGCTAATTTTGATTTTACTTCCTGGAAGATTTTGTGTGGATTTACATTTTCATCACTCAATGTTTTTTGACGATTGTATTCTAATTGTAAGTATTCGATGTTTGCTATTGCTGATTGGTATTCTTCTTGCATTTCTGAAACTTCAAGGTTTTGGATGGTCGCCAATATTTTTCCTTTTGACACAAAAGTACCTTCTAAAACATAAATATCTTTAACAACGCCACCTAGTAAGGTTGATATATTCGCCCTGTTTTGAGGTGGAACTGCGGTGTATCCATTGGCTTTGATCACTGTATTCAGGTTTTTCATTTCGATAGTTCCTGTTTCGATACCAATGGTTTTGTATTGTGTTTCAGTAAGTGCCACTTCGGTTTCTGATTTTTCTACTTCTTGGATTTCTTCGGCTTTTTTATCGTCGCAAGAAGCAAGAATTAGGCAAAAGGCAAAAGTTAAAAGGGAAAAGCCAAAATATGTGTAAAAAGCAACTATTTTATTTTTTATATTTTTACTCATCATTTGATTATTTATTTTTTGGAATTCGTGAATCTTCGATTTCATATCGTTGAATATTAATTATTGTTGAAAGATGGAAATTGCAGTTGAATTGCACTTTGGTTATAGGTATTAACGGCTTCGGCATTTTGTTTTTTAATGTCAATGGCTTGGTTTAAAAAACTGATGTAAGATCCAATAACTCATATCGCCATTGGCATAACTTTTTTGAGCGGTTTCAATGATTTGCTCGGCATATTGCAACCCTTCGTTTTGGTAATATTGCAGAGCTTTTTTCTGTTTTTCAAACTCATTTTGTAATTCTTCTTTCTGCAATTTTAAGGTCATTTTACTTTTGTCTAACTCTAATTGCGATTGTGAAACACTAATTTCTGATGCTTTTGTTTTAGCCGTATTTGCACCACCAAATAAAGGGATTTGCAATCCAGCTGTAAATCCTTGAAAATATGATTTGGTATCGATAGTTTGCCCAAAATAGCCCAAGCCTAACTTTGGTGTTCGCAATGCTTTGAATGTATTGGCTTCTTTTTGATAAACCGTAATTTGTTGTGTATAAAAATCGCTTACTAATCCTTGAATTTTATCACCGTTACTCGTTGATAGATTCACATATTGCAAAGGTGTATTGGCATCTGGAACAATATTTTCATCTGTTTGTATGAAATATTGCAGCTGTTTTTGGTATACCAGTAAATCATATTCTAATTGTGCCTTTTGCGTTTCGATTTCTTTTGATTTTGCTTTGGCACTTATAACTTCAATACTGCCACTTTCTCCTGTCTGAAAACGAAGTTCAGCATTTTTTAAGAATTTTGAATAGATCTCAAACAACTCTGTATTCAATTTTTGAACAGAAACACCGTATAAATATTGATAATAAGCAAGAGAAACCGCTTTCTCAATTTCATATTCCGTTAATGCTTTTCTTTTCTCTGCCAATTTTGCCAATTCTTCTTGCAGTTGGCGATTGGCTTTGGTAATTTTTCCTATCGGAAAAAATTGTTGCAAAGAAACATTGTTGTCGTAATCACTGCTGTTAATTTGTCCAGCCTGATATTGAATTTGCAAAGGATCGGCCTGAAAAGCGGTCTTTTTGAGCACAGTTTGTTTTTCTATTTCCTTATCTGCAATTTTTAAATCGATGTTGTTTTCTTTTGCTTTTTCAATGGCTTCTTCTAAAGTTATAGGTTGGCTGTTTTGAGCAAACGAAATTGTGCTGACTAGCAAAACGATTATTGTTACAATTGGTTTTGACATATTTCTTCCTCTTTTAATACCTTTTTCAAATAACAAATAAAGAATTGGTAAAACAATTAAGGTCAGTAATGTTGCCGAAAATAATCCGCCAATAACTACAGTTGCTAATGGTTTCTGCACTTCGGCTCCGCCACTTGTTGACAATGCCATTGGTAAAAATCCTAAAGATGCCACCGCAGCAGTCATAAGAACTGGTCGTAATCTTGTTTTTGTACCAATTAAAACACGCTTTAATGGGTCGGTTATTCCTTCGGATTTGAGTTGATTGAAATAGGATATTAGTACAATTCCGTTTAAAACCGCTATTCCGAATAGAGCAATAAAACCAATTCCTGCCGAAATACTAAAAGGCATTCCTCGTAACCAAAGTGCAAATACACCACCAATTGCTGACAATGGTATGGCTGTATATATTAAAAGCGCTTGTTTCATACTGTTAAAAGTGAAAAATAACAGTACCATAATTAATCCCAATGCTATAGGTAACGCAACCGAAAGGCGTTTGTTGGCTTCAACCAAATTTTCAAACTGACCGCCATAGGTAACATAATAACCCGTTGGAAGTTTGAAATTGGTTTTTAATTTTTCTTGAATTTCTTCGACAACACTTTTAACATCTCTACCACGAACATTTAAACCTACTGTTATTCTTCGTTTTCCATCTTCACGAGAAACTTGAACCGGACCTTGTTCATAATCAATTGATGCTACTTGTGAAAGTGGAACTTGTTGCCCATTTGGTAATGGAATAAATAAATTACTCACATCAGTAATATCAGTACGATTGTCTTTGTTTAACCGAACTACCACATCAAAACGCTTGCTTTCTTCGTAAATTTTACCCGCGCTTTCTCCTGCAAATGAAGAACGTAAAATTTGATTAATATCTGAAATATTTAATCCATAGAGTGCAATTTTATTATAATCGTATTTGACTGTAATTTGTGGTAAACCTGTCACTTTATCGGCTTTTAAATCGCCAATGCCTTCAATTCCGTTTACTCTTGCAATCAACTCTTTGGCTTTTAAATCTAAAACTTCTAAATCGTCACCAAAAATTTTAATCGCAATATCGCTTCGGCTACCTGTCATTAATTCGTTGAAACGTATTTGAATGGGTTGCGAAATTTCAATATTTGCACCTGGAATAACTTCCATTGCTAACTTCATTAAATTGGCTAAATCTTCCCAATTGTCGGCAGATGTCCATTCGGATTTATCTTTTAAAACAATAATTAAATCACCACTTTCAATAGGCATTGGGTCGGTTGGAATTTCTCCGCTTCCAATTTTACTGACGATAGTTTTAATTTCCGGGAATTTGGCTTTTAGGATTTTTTCATATTTGGTTGTTGTTTCTACCATTTGCGAAAGCGAACTTCCTGTCATAATAGTTGCATTGATGGCTAAATCACCTTCTTCTATAGTTGGAATAAACTCACCACCCATATTTTGGAAAACAAAAAAGGCAATAACTAAAAGGCAAAAGGAAATAGACAAAACGGTTCTTTTAAATAGTAATGCTTTATCTAAAAATGATCTGTAGATTTTTTCAAACCAAGCCATCATTTTATCGCTAAAGTTGGGTTTGTGTTCGGTATTTTTAGATAAGAATAGTGCACTCATTACTGGAACATAGGTCAGTGACAATACAAATGCACCGCCAACCGCAAACCCAACTGTCATTGCCATTGGCTTAAACATTTTGCCTTCTGTACCCACCAATGCTAATATTGGTAAGTACACAATTAAGATTATTAATTCCCCAAATGCAGCACTGTTACGGATTTTTGAAGCTGCTTTATATACTTCGCTATCCATTTCGGCTTGTGTTAGGTTCTTTTGCCTTTTGAGTTTTTGTAAATGATGCATTGTGGCTTCAACAATAATTACTGCTCCATCGACTATAATTCCGAAGTCGATTGCTCCTAAACTCATTAAGTTCCCGCTGACGCCAAAATGGTTCATTAGAATTACAGCAAAAAGCATAGATAATGGAATTACAGATGCTACAATTAGTCCTGCACGAAGATTACCAAGAAATAAAATCAATACAAAAATTACAATTAATGCTCCTTCCAAAAGGTTTTTAGTAACGGTCCCAATGGCGTTGTCAACTAATTTACCTCTGTCTATGAATGCTTCGGCAACAACTCCTTCGGGTAATGTTTTGTTGATTTGCTCCATTTTTTCCTTTACTCTTTCCACTACAGCACTTGAGTTTTCGCCTTTTAGCATTAATGCCAAACCGCAAACAATTTCACCTTTACCATCTTTTGTGGAAGCTCCATATCGCAAAGCAATTCCTTCTTTAACTGTTGCCACATCACGAACTAAAACGGGTGCACCGTTGCGGTTTTTGACAACTACATTTTCTAAATCTTTAATGCCCGTTGCCATACCAACACCACGAATAAAGTAAGCGTATTGGTCTTTTTCAATGTATGCACCACCTGTGTTTTGATTGTTTTTTTCGAGCGCCTCAAAGATTTCAGTAATGGTCACCCCTAAACTGTTAAGTGTATTTGGATTTACTGCTATTTCATATTGTTTTAATTTTCCACCCCAAGTGCTGACTTCGGCAACGCCTTCAATACCTTGTAATTGCGGAATGATAATCCAATCTTGAATGGTTCGTAATTTAATTGCATCGTATTTGTCTTCATATCCCTTTTTAGCATAGACATCATATTGATAAATTTCGCCAAGACCTGTTGAAATTGGCGCTAACTCTGGCGAACCTGCATAAGCTGGAATGTTTTCTTTTGCTTGAGCCAATCGTTGAAAAATTTGTTCTCTTGCCCAATAAATATCTACTTCGTCTTTAAAAACTACTGTTACTACCGAAAGTCCGAAACGAGAAATACTTCGCAGCTCAATAACTTTTGGAATAGTTTTTACCGATTGCTCTAAAGGATAGGTGATTAATTGCTCGACTTCTTGACTGGCCAAAGTTGGCGCAGTAGTAATAATTTGCACTTGATTGTTGGTTACGTCTGGTAACGCATCGAGAGGTAATTGATTTAAAGAATAGCTGCCCCAAGCTATTAGAACCAAAGTAAATAAGAGTATTATAAACTTGTTCTTGATACTGAATTGTATTATTTTATCTAACATTGTAAATAGTATAATGATTTAGAAATTAGCAAAATTACTTTTGCCATTCATTATGAAAAGATCACAAGTTTCTAACCCCGCCATATTGGGCGGGGTTTCATTATGCTATTTGAGGTGGTTGCCAGATACTTCCGTAGAAATTGGAAGCAAACTTTGAGGTGTAAGAAGGTAACTGTGTTTTAATTTTTTTTGTAACTATTAAAAAACTAAAACTTGTAATTTTAAAATAACTTACTGTTTGTGAACCGCAACAATTGCAACTGCAAAAAGGTGGACATAAATTATTTTCTTTATCGTGGTCGCTCGATTTTTCATTGTGATTTGAAGTAATCTCATTTTTTTTGTGCTCTGCACTGTTGACTTCCATATCTACACAAGGCATACATGAAAGTGCTATTAAATAAATTGATATTATGTAAGTTACTAGTTTCAAGTGCGTAAAATTAGGATTTTTATTTACAAATAAAAATAGACTAATAAAATTTGTTTTACTAGTCTTCTTTTTTTGGAATTTATTTTACATCATTAAATGATCTGTATGGACTCGTTTTTTGATTTAGGATGAGGAATTTTAAAAATTCTATTAATTTTTTAATCGCCTGTCCTCTGTGTGAAATTTTTCCTTTCTCTGCCATGTCCATTTCTGCAAAAGTGCGTTCATACCCTTTTGGCTGAAAGACAGGATCATAGCCGAAGCCGGCAGTACCTTGTTTTTGCTTCAAAATATTTCCTTCACAAATGCCTTCAAATAAATATTGGCAATCATCTATATTTAAGGCTATTACTGTTCGAAACCTTCCGAATCTATTCTGCTGGCCTTCCATCTGCTGCAGAAGTTTTTCCATATTGTTTTCAAAAGTGGCCCCCTCCCCTGCATAACGCGCACTGTAAACTCCGGGGGCTCCGTTCAGGGCTTCTACCTCAAGTCCTGTGTCATCTGAAAAACACGGATAGCCATAATTTTTTGTGACATGATCTGCCTTTAACCGCGCATTCCCTTCAAGTGTGGGCTCAGTTTCTTCTATCTCATCAGTACAACCAATATCGCTTAAACTAAGAATCGCAATACCTTCAGGCATCAGCGCCTGTATCTCTTTTAATTTGTGCTTGTTGTTGGTTGCAAATACAATCTCCATCAGTTCAATTTTAGAACCTCAAAGCTACTTTTTTTGTTTGAAAAACTACCGTTTTAAAAACAGAAAAAAGGGAAAAGCTCCCTTTTTTCTGTTCATTCTGATTTAAAAAGTGTAGCCAATTTTTCCCCGAAGGTAAAACGGCGTGCCCGGAGTAAATGTAATGTCCTCCACCGGTTCCGGTTCATCAAATAACCGGGTTTCCGTAGCGAATTGGGTTTCATTCCAATTCCGTATCCAGGAGATTTTCAATAATCAAGCCGAAACTCCAGTGCCTGAGACTGTAATTTAAATTGAAATCAAGCACAAAATAGCCTTCTGCCACCATGGAATTGTCCTCATTTGCAGGTCGGTCATCCATATACCGGTAATTCAGGGCGCCAGAAAATCTTTTCAAATCTTCCATTACAATGCCACCGGTTGAAGTGAGATCAGGTGCCAGGGGAATATAATCAGAACCACTTGGTTCATCCATACTTCTGGCATATGCGTAATTTACGTCTCCATATAAATAAAGCCAGTCCAGAAGCTGGTATCGCACTCCAAAATCCAGACCCAAGCGCCTTGATCTGCCAGCGGGCTCTACAATTCCGGCATCTCCTACATATACAAACTCCTGTTCCATATACAAATACCAGGCCGCAGCATTGAACACAAGACCGCCAAAAGGCCTCCATATGGTACCTAAATCAGCCCCGTAGGCAGGCGGCAAAATATCCTCTCCATTCTGAGCAACCACTACCCTGGAATCATTGGAATGAAAACCAATCCCTGTTTTCAGGAACAGCTGCCATGCTTCATTTGCAGTAAAAATGGTATTGAGTTTTGGACTAAAAGTTGCCTTATCTACCCCAAGGTGGTCATAAGTTTCGGAAAGCCTGTCATAATAGGCAAAATTAAAATAATCCAATCTGAGGGCAGGATTCAGCAACCATTTGCCTTTTTTGAACTCTGTATTCAAAAAGCCGTATAAATTGGCCTCATCGACGTCTCCATAAGCCATTCGTTCGAGTAAGGTCTGGCGATTTACCGTATGAGAGAGCTCCAGATCATCAATCTTGTCATACCTGAAACCGCCGCCGGCCCTGTAGGAAAATTGCACCTCATTCCCCAGTACCCTGTTTTTATTTTCAAATATACCTTCGGCACCTGTAATAATCCTTCTTTCTTTCTGTCTGATCTGATCTCCATTGACCGGATCTTCGAGGTAAAAGGTAAAATTTGAATACAACTCAAAGTCATACATAGAAAGATAGGCATTGCTAAGAAATGTTTTGTTGGCATCAAGGTTTTTAATATAATTGATTAAAAAATTTCCTCTGCCCGTTTGCCCGCCTTCAGTATCATCAATCGCTCCAAACCGGCTGATGCTTCCGTCATCCACCGCTCGCTGCGGTATTTGTCCGGATGCATCCCATTTGCTTTGAAAATAAGAGGCCCTCAAACTCAGCTCCTGATTTCCAGGCAGGCTATAATTGTACTGCCCCATCAGATTGATTCGGTTAAAATTCTGAGGTGAATCAAACGGACCATCGGTTAAATAGATCTCTGTTGCCAGATAGGAATTGCTGTTTTCAGAATCCAGCAAACTGAACATACCCATCAACCTCAGGGTATTGAATTGACCAGCCTCCAGGCTTAGAATATTCTGATTCACCCGCTTCTTTAAATGAAGGTCAACAAATCCTGCCGTCGTAAAATTTCCGTGATCCGGATAATACGGGCCTTTGCCAAAATTGATGTCCTCTATGGTTTCAGGAATCACAAAATGGAGGTCGGCGTAGCCTTGTCCGTGTGCATGTGATACCATGTTCACGGGCAAACCGTCAACAGAAATCGCTACATCAGTTCCGTGGTCTATATCGAAACCACGCAAAAAAAGTTGCTCAGCTTTTCCCCCGCCCGCATGCTGGCCTATAATAAGACCGGGGACTTTTTCTCAGGATTTCCTGTGAACTTTTTACGGGATCTGTCTTTATATCAACATCTGCAAACTTTGTCAGGGCATTGATCTCAGAAACCAGTATCACCTGATCCAGAGAAATCGAAGCTTCCTTTAAGACCACCTCAAACACCGTTTCAGGGTCTAATTTTCCTAAAACTTCAGTATAAGTTTCAAAACCAAGCAGATAAAAAGTTATTGTATCCTTTACATTTGTTCTGGGCAGGGTAAATGACCCTGTGGCGTTTGTATGGGTATGCTGGTTAGAATTCTTATTGACCACAACCACATCTGCCAACGGATCTCGTTGCTCATTGATCACTGTACCAATAAGCACTTGCGCCATACCCATGTTACAAAAAAGCATGAGTATAACAATGAGAATATTTTTCATGTTATTTATTTAAAGATTAAAAAAATAAAGAGACAGCTATTATCAGAAATTGAATTTAGCCGAATTCAAAGGCAAGAAAGTTTGTGGGGGTGGTAGAAAAATCTCTGTAAGCAGGCCGTAATTTTTAAGTTGAATAAACCAAACTACTTTGCGAAAGATTTCAAATACTTCAGCTGTTTGAAAGTCGGGTTGCGATAAAATATGCTTGTCAAGTGACTTGACCACAATCGCCTCTTCCATTGGATTTTGATCCTCCAATGCCCCCAGAACAAAGGAAAAAAATGACAGAAGTTCATGCCGGTGTTGTTCTTCAGTATGATCATGACTTTTGACATCCAGGGATTCGCCTTTTTGGGTAAAACCATGTTCATGCGATTGATTATATGGCGTTTCCTGATGATGGTGCGTGAAAAAAGAACCCAACTCGGCGAACTCCCCTTCTAAGTAGTGAGAGATCCTATGCAATTCCTTAAAAAGAGGTTGGTGGTGGGGTGCAAACAGGTAAATGATGACCATTGTAATCACCAATACGCTGCGTATGCCGTTTTTCAAATCCAATGTAATGATTTAATCAGATGAAAACAATCTTCATTTTCCTATCAAATTTGCAAAAAATTCGGGGAATCGCCAAATAGTTTGGCCAGCAATTGAACCAATCGGGTTAGCTTAAATAAAATACGTGGCAATACCGGCTTAAATCTCAGAACTTTTAATATTTTTATCCGTTATTTATTTTAAATGTCTATAAAATAGTTCTGTTATGAAAAATTTACATTTCTTACCTGTTCTTAACAATCTTGGGACTTTTCTTGATTGCCTGTCAAAATAAAGCTGATGTAGTGAATCAAGAGTCAGGAACACCTCTAAAAGACTCAGTACCTGTGATTCCGGAAGAAGCAGTTGAAGAGCCATCATTTAACCGTACCCTCAGCTTGCAAAACATTACTTTTGAAATAAAGGAGTCAGGCGATCAATTGACGATTCAACCTTCCGGCTATGAAATTGTCAACTCTTTGGTATCAAAAGACATCACAGGGCTTTCTGTCGTAAATGCAGAAATTGAAGACCTGAATTCCGATGGTTTTCCTGAAATTTTAATTTACCTGACTTCCGATGGCAGTGGCAGTTACGGAACCGTGCTTGCATTTTCCAGTAATCAGAACAAATCCATGAGTGAAATTAGTTTTCCATCGGTAGCTGACAATCCAAATGCAAATAAGGGCTATATGGGTCATGACGAATTCACTGTGGTAGAAACGACCTTAACTCATCGTTTTCCAATATACAATGATGGGGACAGCAACAGCAAACCGAGTGGGAAAATGCGTCAGATCCAATACAAACTAAAGGATGGTGAGGCCTCCCGAGTATTTGTTATCGATAAAATTATTGAATTTTAATCCTTTTCTAGATTGAAAACAGATCAAATCCCTGAGGCATGAATAACAAAAAATCTTTGTTTAAAAACTCTATAAATATGTATTAGGATTTGAGATTTATGATATTTTTGTTTCTCATACCGGCCTGCTTCTTCACCCTTACATGCACAGAAGAATGGATTGGCGATTGATTCAATCGCCCTGCCTGCTGTGAATAACGAATATAGTGGATAGCCGATTCGATAGTCATTGACAGGAGCAAATTTGACAACCTGGAGAGTTTTACTGAAAGTAATCTTAAAAAAAACAAGTCTGTTTACAAAAATCTGCAGAACAATAAAAAACAGAACAGCCTTTTTGAATTGCTGAACAGCGAAGTCCATAATGGCAATCTGGCCTTAAAAAAGAGGCATTGATTACAAAGTAGTATGCAGAAGAGCTGAATTGGTGTAAGGCTGTCTAAAACAATCTGCCGTAGACACGGTAATCGAGGTAAATACCACTTTTCAAACCCTTCGGAATTTATCTCTGACTTCTGTTTTGCTGAATGAAATTCTATTGCGAACAGAAAAACAGCTAATTTCAATAAAAGGTAACTACAAACGAGTTTGCCGGCATTCAGACACGAATAGATTCCTTGTTAACAACAGAAAGCCTTTTTGCTATCCCTGAAGATGAAAGGTCAAAAAACATCTATATAGAACGTTTCGAACAGATCAATACTGATGCGGATGTCTTGAACATCCGTTTTAAAAATGCCCTTGACAGCATCAACCAGCTAACGATCTACGGCAATAAGTTCAAATTTGAACTACAAAACGCTATCTCTAGAAATAGAGCGGATCCGGGAACACGGAATGAAGAACCTGGCCTATGAAAAAGAGGCTATTTTTGACTCAGCCGTCATACAAACAAATTAATTGATACATTTCTTATGGTCACTTAAAAAAGCAATCATTCTGCTGGTTTTCTTCCTTTATAATCATTACGGCCTCATCCTTTTAATGATTCTGAGTTGCATTGGTGTAACGATCTTTTTAAAAATTCTGAAAAAGAACTTTATAGATTTGGATTTACTTCAGAATTTTAAGTATCCGATAGCAATCTTTAACAATCCAATTGCCAGTTCCTGCATCATGGTGTTTACCATTTTTCAGTTCTTCTTTACGATGGCACCATTTTACTTATATTTCCATATTCTGGTTCCTATCCGGTATTTTTCTTACTTTTATTTACCGGGGCTCTTTGCCTAAACCTGAATTCAGGATCTGGCTGGTTTATTTTTTGATGATTATTATCGCCCTTTTTGATTACAATATAGTGCTTCACTCAGTAACTGAAAGCTGGCTCATCCTGTTTTTAAGTTTGGCCGCCTTAATTTTTAGCCTTTACAATCTATTTCAGCGCAAATTTGCTTTGGTGGTACCCCTAAAAAATACGCTTATATTGGTCTCTGTATTTGAATTTTTTGCTGTGAGTCTTTTTTGATTCTTGGAAATTATAATTTTGGTAAGGCTTTAATGGCCAATGGATTATTTACAGTTTTGATCGGATATATGCTTTACAATACCTTACAGATCCTTATGGATATTCGCAAATACTCAGATTACCTTAACCAACCGGATGAAGAAAAAAATTTAAATACCGAAGTCAAAGAGCCCTATAAAATTCCGGGGTTCACCTATGTACTCTTTGTGATTTTATGGATCACCCTGCTTTTCAGAAACACGTACCTATTCCAAAATTTTGTGCATCCTTTTAGTGAGTCATTTCTCACAACCAAGAAAAATTGGGAGATATCACCTATTCTTTATGAAAGTATCTTTATTTTCTTTATGGTGATTTTTCTGTCGACCCTGCTTTCCAAAATTGTTGCCTTTATCACCTCTGATTCCAAAAGTAGTTCAACCGGTACCAAAACTAATAAACTTGGAAGCTGGCTGTTATTGGTTCGTATTACAATTATTAGTTTAGGTATACTAATCGCATTTATTATTGCAGGATTGCCGGTAGACAGGCTCACCATAATCATCAGCGCCTTGGGTGTAGGTATTGGTTTCGGATTGCAAACCGTAGTAAATAACCTGGTGAGCGGAATTATCATCGCCTTCGAAAAACCCGTAAACCTTGATGACATTATTGAAGTAGACGAACGTTACCGGAAAAATGAAGTCCATTGGTATTCGAAGCAGTATTATAACTACTTTTCAAGGGTCTGATGTAGTCATCCCGAATGGAGATCTGTTAAACCAGCATCTTACCAACTGGACCTTGGGAAGCAGTAGATGCAGGTCCGAAATTAAAGTAGGTGTTGCCTATGGCAGTGATTTGGAAGAAGTACAGGCCCTGATTCTTGATGTACTGAAAAACCATCCTTCGGTCATGGTCAAACCGGAACCTGCAATTTGGGTAACCCTGTTCAGCGATAGTTCGGTAGATTTTTCTATCAACTATCTGGGTGGCTCATTTTATGATGATTAATGATGTAAAAAGCGATCTGATCATTGCTATTGATAAGACATTTAAAGCCCATGGCATTGTGATTCCTTTCCCGCAAAGGGATATTCATATGATAAACAAACCTGAAGGCACGGATTCTGAAAGTGAAATTCAAATAAAAAAAACCAGAAACTAATTTAATTTTAAGATTATGAAGAAGTTCCTATGTATCCTTAACATTGGTATTGCTTATGGCAATTTTCTCATGTAAAAATGAAACTAAAATTGAACCGGAACATACCACTTTGCCGGATTCCTCAGTTGTCGTAAAAACCGATCCGATCACAGATCCCGATCCATCGGATTCGATTTCGGCACAGAGCTATGGTATCAATTCCTCCAGTATGCAAACGGCAGCTTTGGTTAGGCTTACGCTGCAGAATCTTTATAAAGATGATCTGGCAAAAAATTTTATTCAGGAGAACAGCAGAAAATTTATCTTTTTTGAATATGATTTGAATGAAGATGGTAAAAAAGAAATTTTTGTTGGGCTAACAGGTGGGTACTTTTGTGGTTCAGGCGGCTGTACACAATTGATTTTGGATGATCAGGGAAATGTGATCAGTACATTTTCCGTTTCTGACTATCCTGTAATCATAGATAACAACAAAACCAGTGGTTGGAGAGACCGTTATTATTTACAGTGGCAGCAAGAACAGGATCGTAAAATTTGACGGAAAGACATATCCTTCAAACCCTTCCGTGCTGCCTGAGTTTAAATTAATACCCGGCGATGGCTTGCCTCGGGCCTTGAATTTTATCAATGAACCTTATCCTTGGTTTAGTTTTTAGTATCAAGTATTGAGTATAATTTATTTAGGTATTGAGTATTTAGTATTGAGAACACGAAGAGAAGTAAGAAGGAACGAGAAAAGAAAAACCTTTACTTTACTTTTAAAATGCCGAAAGTTGTTAGCGAGGAATATCAGAAGAAGAAAAGAATATCAGGTCAACTCGTTAGTTATGAAATTCCGGACTTCCAGAGGGTTCGTTGTATATCTGTTGTGATAGAAATCAATAAAACTGTGAAAGGCAGAAAATAAGTATAACTATGTATTACATCATAATAAAAAAGGGTCTTACCTTAAAGTCCGACCCTTATATGTAAAACGGCCGCTTTATCCCGTAAAGTGTGTAAACTAAAAAGCTACAAATAAAAGTCAGCATTTCAATCTGTTTTCAAAGATAATTAAAAACTGATTTAAAATTATTCCCCAATTTCTAATGGGTTGGTTCCATTTTCTGGTAGCCTCTCTAATGGCCAAGTACGTTGACTTTAAGACAGCTTCATCGGTTGGAAAAGAAAGCTTGTTTTTGGTGTATTTTCTGATTTTTCCGTTTAAATTTTCAATTAGGTTTGTGGTGTAAATGATTTTCCTGATTTCTACAGGAAATTCAAAAAATGCAGTCAAATTTTCCCAGTTGTTTTCCCAGCTTTTCACAGCATATAAGTACTTTGCTGACCATTTTTTAGAAAAGTCATTCAGGGCAGCTTTTGCAGCATCTTTGGTAGGTGCGTTATAGATTTCCTTCATGTCTTTGGCAAACTCTTTCTTGTCTTTCCATACAACGTACCTGGCCGCATTGCGGATTTGGTGAACAACACAAATTTGGGTAGTGGCAACAGGGAAGACAACTCTGATGGTTTCGGTGAAGCCATTCAAATTATCAGTTGCCGTAATAAGAATATCTTCAACACCCCTTGCTTTGATATCGGTAAGAACTGACATCCAAAATGCTGACGATTCGTTTTTCCCAAGCCATAAACCCATTACTTCTTTTAGCCCGTCAAAGCGCAATCCAACGGCAATATAAATAGTCTTATTTATGACTTTGGAGTTTTCTCTGACTTTAAAAACAATGCCGTCCATCCACACTATCAGGTAGGTTGGTTCCAGGGGTCTGTTTTGCCATGCCACAATATCATGGCTAATTCGTTCGGTGATCCTTGAAATGGTGGAAGTGGAAACCTCAAAACCGTAAACTTCTCTTATCTGTTCTTCTATATCGCTGTTCGACATACCCTTTGCATAGAGCGATACAATTACGTTTTCAACCCCATCTACCATACTTTTCCGCTTGGGAACTATCATGGGGTTGAACGAGGAATCCCTATCCCTGGGCACTGCTATCTCGCCCTGCCCAAGTGAGGTCTTAATTTTTTTCAATGAATAGCCGTTGCGGTAATTTTCTGTAGTAGAAGCCTGGTGTTTGTCGTATCCTAAGTGAGAATCCAATTCGCCTTCTAATAATTGCTCTAAGCCCCTTTTTTGAATCTGACTCAAAAAATCATTTAATTCATCGCCCGAACTAAATTGCTTAAAAAAATCACTGTTTAATAAATCTTCTTTTTTCATACGGTGTAAGTGTTTAAAATTAACAAAAAAGTTTTCTCCGAAAAATTTTCTGACCTTTACAAAGGAAGGTCAAAATTTTTCAGAATAACTTTTTAACTTACACACTTCTAGGGATACTCCCTGTAAAACTAAAATTTAGCTTTTTATAAAGATGTTCTAATTGCACTTTTCTGATTCTCGAACTTCTTTGATCCTGCCACCATCCTCTCCGGTCTTCATACATTGACCTGTTTGATTATGCCTCCAAACTATCCAAAGTCTGTCCTTCTTATATCTCTGAATTTCTCTCCAACCTCTTTGATTTAAAGTATTATAAGCCGCTTTAGCCTCCCAGCCTTTTAAATCCTTGTATTGGCTTGATTGAATCCCCTGTTCTCCTTTACCACAATCAACCAAAACAGAATCAACTATGGATTTAACGCGCCCATTAGAGATTCTCACCGTAACACACTTGTTTTTGTTAGCACTAAACCAATTTTGATAAGAATCCATTCCGGATTTAACTGTTTTAATAAATGCATAACCTCTGTTCCTCATTTCCTGATCCAAATAAGAGGCTCTCATTTCTATCAGACTGCTAAAATTATCATTGTTGTTATTTTCATTGCCTTTACCACAATCAACCAAAACAGAATCAGCACTATGAATTTAACGCGCCCATTAGAGATTCTCACCGTAACACACTTGTTTTTGTTAGCACTAAACCAATTTTGATAGGAATCCATTTGTGGAAATTAATTGTTTAACAAATACATACCCTTGTGTTCCTCATTTTCCTGATCCAAATAAGAGGCTCTCATTTCTATCAGACTGCTAAAATTATCATTGTTGTTATTTTCATTGCCCTTACCACATATCAACCAAAACAGAATCAACGTATGGATTTAACTTCGCCCATTAGAGATTCTCACCGTAACACACTTGTTTTTGTTAGCACTAAACCAATTTTGATAAGAAACATATTTCAAGGAATTAACTCTTTTAATATAATGCATCACCTCTGTTCTTCATTTCCTGATCCAAATAAGAGGCTCTCATTTCTTTCAGACTGCTAGACTTATCATTGCTGTTCTAATTATTATCCCTGATTGCCTTTACGACAGTCTGCTCTAAGGAGTATCCACAATAGATTTAACTCGTCCATTGGAAGACTATTATCGCAACGCACTTATTTCTGCCAACATTAAGCCAGTTTTGATTTATGTCACTTCCTGCATTATCAGCCCTAATAAACTGATACCCTCTGTTCTGCATCTCCCGATTCAAATTGCCGGCATTCATGTTTATTAAACTGCCAAAATTATCATTTTGAGCAAAAGAAATTATCGTAAATAGAATCAAGCGCGCTAAACAAGTAGGCATTTTTTTTAACGTTTCTCATCATTTTTATTATTAAAATACAATTAAAATATTTTCTTTAACTGATGTTTTCACAAACAATCTGCGATAAACCATCGTTTTCAGCCATTTTTAAAACCCTTCTTTTAAAGGAAAACTCATTAAAAAATGTATAAAGTTTACCTTGAAATCAATAAATGAAGATAAAAAGGGTCAGCACTTTACAGCCCAACCCTTGTTAATTTAATACAAATTAGAATTATTTCAAATAGGTTTTAATTGCACTTTTCAGACTCCATGACCTCCTGTATTTTACCATTATCCTCCCCGGTTTTTATGCATTTTCGGGTTGTGTTATGTTCCCAGACAATCCATAGTCTGTCTTTTTTATACCTTTCAACTTCACGGAACCCTCTTTGATGTAAAACATCATAGGCAGAAGATGCCACCCAACCTTTCATATCTTTGTATTGGGCCGAATTTTGATGTCCGCCATATCCTGAAGAATAATTATAATTATTGCTATTGCTGCTCCTTTCATCATTACCTTTATTATAACCCTGGTTATAACCTTCCTTTTCATCGCTTGTATAGTAAAAATTATGCCAGCCCTTGTTGTACCTACCATCATTATAGCCTTTTACATAAGCAGCTTCATGACGTGAAGAATCGTAATGATTGTTGTGTGCGCTGTAGTCATTGTTCGAGTAATTGTTGTAAGCATTGCTACCATATTGTCCGCAGTCCGCAGGTGACATTTTAATAATCGAGGCAGTTCTTCCATCTAGCCGTCTTTACACTGATACATTTGTTTTTGTCATCACTCCACCAGGTGGTATAACTTGCATAATGATCTTTTTTGGTGCTGATAAGCCTGTATCCCCTGCTTTCCAGATCCATTTCGGTGGAACTGGCTTTACCGCCCACCAGGTCTTGTAAACTGCCTTCCTGAGAAATCAATTGGTTCGAGAATAAGATCAAAACTAATAAAAGGGGGATTTTTTTTAATGTTGTCATTTGTTTTTGATTTAAGTTAATAATTAGGTTAAAAATGAATTATGAATAGTACTGATGCATTTAAAATTTATTGATATTAAATAATTTAAGTTGCTTGTTTAAGGTGAATGCCTGCCTGATCCTCTAAAACATAGAGAACCAATGACTTAATTGCAAAATAACCAATCGACATTTTTTCTTCAAAATAATTTTTCAAGTTTTAAATTACATCCTCTATTTATTAAAATTTGAATGTTATATTTGCTGTTATATTTGATATTAAGTAAATGATTTACTGGAAATTAATAATATTTTTATGCTTAACTCCTTTATGGCTCTATTGTCAGGATACGACTTTTGTTAAAAAACATTTTTTTAATAATCCGGTTAGAAATGTATTTAACGGACCCGATGGAATTTATGTCAAAACCGGAGATGGATTGTATATGCTTAAAGAGGATCTTTGGATACTGAAAGGTGAAGTTTATACAAAAAAATTTGTCTTCTTTGATAAGCAGTTTTTTGAATCTGATTATGTACCCAATAATTACCTTGCAAATATTGGCAGCATGAAGGAATTAATTCCTCAGCGGGCGCTTTCCGAACCCACCTTGGCCCGCCTGGAAAATAAATTATTTGTAGCTGTGGCCGGAAACCTGTACGAGTATTTTATTAACACTTCATTTATGCATACATTCGACGGGTATTCTATCCGGAACATTTATTTTGACAAGGACATTTCGGTAATCTCTACCTATAACGGCATCTTTATTAATGATAGCCTGAAAGCAGAAAGTCCAAAATATGCCAGCGGATCTTTCCAAAAAATAAATGACCGTTATTTTTTATGCAGTGACCTTCTTTTTGAAATGACCGAGTTTGGAAAATTTACCCAAATTGATATCACGGATGTTAATATTTCCGGCCATTTTAGAAAATTGCTTAAATGGAATAACGAGGTTATTTCCTTGAATACGCGCTCTATTAATATTTGGAACCCTGAAATTGGATTGCTTCCATTGCACCGTGGAGATGAATACAACGACATGGAAATTGTGGCAAACAAACTTATTTTTTGCACCAGCAAGGGCCAGGTATTGCAATATTCAAATAAAAAATTCACAACCTTATGCTCCATTCAAACCCGAATCAGGGATTTGTACGAATACGGAGAAATCCTTTATATATGCAGCGATGCAGGACTGTATACCTTGGAAAAACTTGCTCCGGAAAGCCTGAAAAAACAGAACAAATTACCCAATATTGTCGGCGTAAGCATGGATTTTAATAAAAACTTGTGGATTGCCACTGAAGCCGGACTTTATGTGCAACCCGAAAAAGAGCCAAATCCTATAACATTTATACCAAATATTGAATTTAAACGGGCTGCCCTGACCATTTATGACGATCATGTGTATGCCGGATCAGTTCAAGGTATTTTTATCATTGATATTTTTAATGTGTCAAAAAATTTTCTGCCGCAGTATATTAACGAGGTTGATGTTGGCTACGGGAATATCCTGCTTTATACAGTTATTTTTCTTCTTATCCTTTCAGCATTGGTTGTTTCGTTAGTCCGGCACCGCAAAAAAATAAAAAATAAAGTCATTGTCAATACGACTAAGAAAAATGAAGAAACGATTCTCACCATTGACCAAATGGAACAGGATATTATCAGCCAGCGCATAATGACAGTTGAGGGGCTCGCCGAATTTTATAAAACAAATTCAGTTCAGTTAAACCGTATTTTAAAATCCTATAACACCACCCCGGAAAATATTAAGACAGACAAAGTTAAAACATGCCAGAGAGCTGTTAAAGAATAATGTACCCCTTCATGAGATTTCACAAAAGGTGGGCTATTCAGCTGTTTTCTTAAAAAGTAAGCTAAAATAAATTCAAACTGTTTAGTAGTAAGCATTATCCCTGCCTAAAGTCGGCAGGAAAAACCCCGTGAGACATCGGGTGTACTTGTTTTAATAGCACACAGATGACACGGATTGACTGATTTACACTGATTTACCTATCCATCAACAGATAACAGAACAATAAGCCTGCTCTGCAATATCCGCATACAGTAGGCCGGACAGCTTCACCGTCACCAATATTATATACCTGGACTTTGATAATATCAGGATGATTAAACACAGCTGCCAAGCTGCTTTTCCCTGATCCGCTTCTCTATTAACTCTGTAGAGCGGTACATATCTTTTTGCATCGGTATCTTTTATATTGTTTAGTTCAGTCAGAATATCAGGAGTTGTGCCCTGAGGTCTTTCATAACATCTTTTCCATGTGCTTTTCCATCGGATTCCGAATCCGTGTTCCATTGTCCTCCCATAAGCCTTATAATTATTCAATGCTGCGGATTCTATAGTTGCATCGGTTATGTTATTGAAAAGCTGCGCTTCCAATCCTGCGCTTAAGGTTTTCATAAACTTTCATTAAGGATTCAATTACGGGTAAAATTTCAGTGTTTTTCACCATGCCGGATTTTTTATTTATCTTGTTTATTTTCTCTTTTTTATTTTTTTCCTTTATCCCTGCCTACGGCAGGCAGGCTTCATCCCTGCCTACGGCAGCAGGCTTTATCCTTCGTCCCCGCCTCCCGCAGCCAAGCTCTACCCCGCCTACGGTTTACCTGCCGAAGACATAGCAGGCAAGCTTTATCCTTTTGCCTTTTCCTGATTCCTGTCTCTTGGTTCCTGTGTTCCTGTTTCCTGTTTCCTTATCACTCTCATCACTCATCACTTTCACTTTGTCCTTGTTTCAATAGCACACGGATGACACGGATTGAACTGATTTACACTGATTTGTTTTTGCAATCTTTAATTAATTCGTTTAATAAAAAACATTCTCAATTATCAATTCTCAATTCTCAATACTCAATACTCAATACTTTTTCCTTATAGATACCCTTTCTTATTCACATAATCACGGCTTATTGTTAAGCTTTCAAAGATGTCCCTTTTGCTCACATCCTGCTCGACAAACCAATATTCAAGACCTGCTTTTTTGCTGGCTGCAAAGATCTTGTCGAAATCAATGGTGCCATTGCCCACTTCAGTAATCTCCTGGGTGGCTGCCGCCATGTCTTTAACGTGCCACAAAGGGAAACGTCCCGGATACTTTTCAAAATAGGCAATCGGATCATATCCCGCCTTGTTGATCCAATAAAGATCCAGTTCCATTTGCACCAGATCAGCCGAAGTATTTTTCAGAATATGGTCATAGGCCAGTGTGTCTTCATACTTTACAAATTCAAAATCATGGTTATGATAAGCAAATTGAATACCGGCAGCTTTGGTTTGTTCACCGGCACTGGATAATAATCCGGGTAAGGATTTATAGATCTCTGTAGTGCGTTCATTCGGCGCCAGATAGGCACAAGCCATATATTTCGCCCCGATTGAATGGATATCTTCAACTGCTTTTTCCCAGCCCATAGCCATTGATCCCTGCGACTTATTGGCAATCCCTGCACCGTGGTGCGAACTGATCACACTTAAACCGGTTTTATCTAAGATTGATTTAAATTCCTGGGCAGTCTTGCCAAAGAAGGTTCCGTTATACCCATAAATTTCCAGGTTTTTATAGCCTAATCCTGCCAGCTTCTCCAAAGAGCCTTCCAGGTCTTTGGCAACTGCATCGCGAATGGTATAGAGCTGCACACCCAAGGCTTTTTTATTTGTTGGAGAATTGGCAAAAAGCCAGTTGAATTGCAGTGCTGCCGCACCAAGTGATAATGTTTGTACAAAATGCCTTCTTTTCATATACAGAGATTTATGATTAATTTATAAGATTAAACACACATTGACTGCTTACTTGTTGAGGATAAATATGTGTCATAACTACACAAATATATAAGAAACCTATTAAACTTAACAAACTTCACGGGTATTTTTAAATATATTTTTATTTTTTAGTCTCGTAATTTCCATTTTGCCATAATACAAATATCGAATTGAAACAAGTCAAGCCAAAGAGGTAACAGAAATAGACTTAGCCTTTTCAGTGAAATTAAGTGAACTCTTTGCTCTTTCCGCATGCTCAAAAATTTGTCTTTTCCTCAATTTTAAGGTCTTTCCAATTGATGAGATCAATATTGTTTTCTTTAATCTTTTGCCTGCATTCGTCGCTGATAAAATAGTCAAAATCGATTTGTCTCCATTTAGAACCAAAATTAGGGTGGTTAACGGTTACCGCTTTCATTTCATCATCATCAAAAGCCGGGTGGATCAAAATGATATTCAGGCCACTTTTCATATTTTTTAAAACATCGTTATAATAGCCTGGTAGATTGCCCTCAGAAAAATCCTCAAATTTACCCACATATACCTGATCGAAGGTCAGATCATCTTGGCTAAGGAGCTGCTCATCATTCAGTCCCACCATTTCCATTAACTGAAAGTTCAGCAGCACCGGTAAATTATAAGCTGCGCCCAATTCTTTATATACCCTGAAAAAATCCTCCCTCGCTCCAACGCTGTACATGTGCGAATCGAGATGGCTGGGTTTTAGTCCGCAAGCGTATGCCTTTTCAATTTGGGCATGGAGTTCATTTTTAATTTCGGCTGCTGAGGCACTATTTCTGAGCATTTCTCTGTTTTTAAAAAAATGCCCGTTTTCATCAACCAGGCTTTGAACCTCTGAAACCGGCAGCACCGGGCCAAATTTGTAGCGCTCCCACTCACAGGTAAGTGTTAAATGAATGCCGTAATCAAATTGCGGATTCTCTTTTGCAAAAAGCGCCAATTTCTTCAAATCCCTGACAAGGAACCATGATACTGTAAGAACTTACCTGGCCGTAATTAAGCGCCTCTATAGTTGCCCTGTTTTCTGAGTGTGACAGGCCGGCATCATCAGCATGGATGATGAGTCTCTTTCTATTATTGAAATCTGTTGGCAGTTGAAGTGAATTCATTTGGTTTAATCTCATGTAACAGTTTCTATTATTGCATACTTTAAAATTCCTGCCAATTTAAGGTAAAATTATGACCTGTAAATGATCATTATACTAATTTTTTAGGTAAGGTTCGCACACCTATTTTTATCAAAGGTATGGCTGTATCAAAAAACAACAATAGGAAAAATAAGCCTTTCGGTGAGGTTCCTATTTATAATTACTTGTAGATAACTGACTCTTGGTGAAGCAATACCACAACTTAAAGTATCAAAAAAAACATCTGAGGTCAAATCACTTGTCAATCCAATTGCATATCTTTGGGTTTGATTTAATCAAGAATAATCACTGCAATCAACCAATCATTTTCTAATTTATATAGACCATGAAGCACCTATTTCCAATTAAAATCAAGTCTTGTTTCTTTTTTACTTCTGTTTATATTGTTCACAGGCTGTAAAAAAACAACAGATACCCCTGTTTCTCCTGACCAAACGACCGGCGAAGCAAGTACTTTGTCTGAAGCAGTAACAGAGGAAGTCATAGACCACCTGCCCTCGTGGAATGATACAAAAGCCAAACAAAATATCATGGCCTATGTGAATGAGGTTACCGACAAAACAAGCGCGAATTTTATTCCGGTTGAAGACCGCATTGCGGTATTTGATAATGATGGCACCCTGTGGAGCGAACAACCTACGTATTTTCAGCTTTTCTTCGCCATAGACCGGGTAAAAGCCATGGCCGCTGATCATCCGGAATGGAAAAGCAAACAGCCGTTTAAAGCGGTACTGGATAATGATATGAAAGCCCTGATGGATTCCGGCGAAAAAGGTTTGGTCCAACTGATCATGACCACCCACGCCGATACCACCACAGAAGAATTTGAAGCCATCGTGAAGGAATGGATCAAAACTGCCAAACACCCAACAAAGAATGTTGGTTATGACCAGCTAATATTCCAGCCCATGCTGGAATTGCTTCATTACCTGCGTGCAAACAATTTTAAAACATATATCGTTTCCGGTGGGGGGATTGAATTTATGCGGGCTATTGTTACTGAGGTTTACGGTATCCCTTCAGAACAAATCATCGGAAGTTCAGTAAAAACCAAATTCGATTACAATGATGGCAAGCCGGTAATCAAACGTTTACCTGAACTCAATTTTTACGATGACAAGGAAGGTAAGCCTGTAGCCATAAACCAATTTATTGGGAAAAAACCTGTCTTTGCAGCTGGAAATTCAGATGGAGATCTGCAAATGCTGCAATGGACCGCCTCCAACAGCAAAAAGGGTTTTATGTTGTATGTGCATCATACCGACGCCGACCGCGAATGGGCATATGACCGCGAATCACATATTGGGCAGCTTAATGTGGGCTTGGATCAGGCGATCAAAGATGGCTGGACAGTGGTTGACATGAAGAACGATTGGAAGGTGGTCTATCCGTTTGAGCTGAATAAAAAATAAATGGGACATCTAAAGTCCTGCTTAAACCATCTCAAAATTTTAATTTTGGGATGGTTTTTTTATGTAAGATTAAAATTTTAATTTTGCACAACAAATTGTATAACCAGGGCAATTAACTCAGTTGGTTTAGAGTGTCACGTCGACAACGTGGAAGTCACTGGTTCGAGTCCAGTATTGCCCACCATAGCTCCTTGAAAAAGGGGCTTTTTTTATGCCTTAATAACTCAAAATAATATTAAAAATTCAAGATTAGTACTGATGCGTTTGGATAGATTATATATTTTTTAACACCAGTAAATATAGTATATACAAGACGTTCTTTGATTTTTTGATATGATTTGATGAATAACTTTGAAAAAACCAAAGTTATGAATTCATGTAATATGTTTATTCACAGGTTTTATCAGTAATTAACCCTTATGAATTTCAAAAATGCGTAGATCGCTATAACGGTGAATATAAAACACGAGAATTAAATTACTGGAATCAGTTTGCACAACTTTTCATTGGTCAGTTGACTTCCAGAAATGGGCTTCGTGATATGAAAATTATATATTTGAAAATTTACAGAAAGAATTCAAGAAACGGGTGGCTTTTGAAGCGGCGAAAGAGTTAAATTGAAATTATGCAGCAAGCAGCCCCCATCGCAACCAAACAATAAGTCAGAAAATTAGCCTGGCAATTCGGTAAAGGTTGAAGAGGAAATCAAATGTACCTATTCACATACCCAAGTCCAAAATAATAATAGGCAGCCTGTTAAGCCCGGTGCATTAATCGAAAAATGAGAAGGCAAATGATTCTGCCTGGTACAAACTATACTTCCCTGCTCTTTCCTTACAAGTAAAAATTTTAATTCCTTTTTAATTATAAAGCCATTGATTTTTTGCTTCAAGTTTTGAGCTATCAACAAATGTAATCAGGTTCCCATCCACTAAATTAAGTTTCACTTTCCCTTTTAAGTCTAATGGTTTGCCATTTCGAATAACTTTAGCAGTATACTCAGCACCTTCTTTCTGGTCATAGCCTAAAATAGATACCAATTTAGCGGCGTCTGGGCCTTGTGGTTTGAATCCACGCAACTCAATAATTTCATCATTATCTTGAAATCCGATAGATTTTATGAATTCATTTTTGTTGTCCAGAGTTTTTATAAACAGCTTAAGTGTTTTAGTATCTTGGGCATAATATGTTTTATCACCTAATGTAAAAGCCATCTTTACCGGTTTTTTGACTATTTTTATAGCCAGTCCAACCTTGTTTAAGTAAAAATTATAGTCAATCGGATTATTTTTAGCAACGTGATTTTGTAGAAACTCACCTACTTCAGGATAGGTAATTTTAGTGAATTCAGGAATTAATGCCTCATCATCAAATGCCTTATCTGCTCCGTAAAGATTTGATAATTCTCCTATTAATCAAGCCCTCTTTTGCCTTGCTTTTTTCCCGAATGATAATATCCAGACACATCGCCACCAAAGTACCTTTGTTGTAAAAATTTCCAAACTGTTTATTGATCTCTGGATCACGATTTTTTTACTGATTTCAGTAAGCGACATCTCTGAGGTATACGCTGAGGCAAAACCAATTTTATCTGTTAACAAATCATACATTGTTTGTTCATCTGTCAAGTGTTTATTGGTTTTAAATAATAGAGAAAAATACTCTGTAAACCCCTCATACATCCATAAGTGTTGAGACATCTTTGGCTTATTAAAATCCCAAAATTGAATTTCTTTCGAATGCACATGTAAGGTGTTAAAGTATGAAAAAACTCATGTGAAATCGTATGATCAAGACCGTCAGCCTCAATGTTATCATCAAATGTGGCTGAAGTTGAACTATTGTGTTCCAATGCGCCACCACCTTGTGCATCATTTGGGCTATTTTCCTTAAGATACACCAAAACAGCATACCTTTTTGTTGTATTAATTTTTCCCAGTATTTTTTTGGGCATCATTGTTTTTTGCAAGCAGGCACAGGTATTTTGAGGTTAATTGGATTTCTTGGAAGAATACACGTCTTAGCCACCTCCTATCATCTATTTTAATGTTGAGATATAGGTTTGGCATAATAATGGGCTATATTAATTCTGCTACGACTTGCTCTAAACATCTACAGTCTCACTATTATCCGTATCTACCATTGCTGTTGTTCCATATTTTTTAGGATGGCTGATTTTTAACCGGTGTTTCTTTTTGATTCTCTACCCTCCTCCAATTCAATAGAAATTCTGGTCTTTCAGAATATTTGTACCCGCTGGAGAAAAGGGAACCGTTTCATTTTTCTCCATTCTACTTACTTCTTCATCAAAAGTGTCATTGAATAAATATTCTACGCGGTCTAATTTTTTTTCATCGGAAATAAGCCAGGTATTGACATCTTTATTTGATACCGATAACAGGTTTCCTGATTTATCAAAGGCTTTAAAATCCTCAATATACCTGCCATAATCCTGCAATGCATAAGTGCCGGGAATAATTTTAGGCACCTGAAAAGTGATGGTGGTGGAAGCAATAGTTGCGGGCTTTACCATGACTTTTACTTTGTCATTAGCTACATTTACTAAATCCAAAGTTGCATTTACTTCGTTGGTTGGCGTTTTGCAACTCCATAAGATTAACTGTGACAAAAGCAGTATGAACAGTTGTTTTTTCATTTTGATTGTTTTAAGTTTATTTAGGATAGAAACATGACTAAAATACTATTTCAATTGCAAATTCAACCAGGGTAAGTTATTTTTTGTGAAATTAAATATTCCTCCGCAGCATTTTTTTTGTTAAGAGATAAAGCCCATAAATTCCAAAAAAGGTGAAGTAATTAGAATTAACTCTACACTTAAATTCATCATAATATTTTCCTCAACTTTTATCAACTTTAAAGTATCTGACAAAAATAAAAGCTACAAATTCCAACGGCATGCATTAGAATGGCAAAGACGATGGTTAAATTTTTTACTCTATAGGCAATAAACAAAATACTAACAAGGGCCATAAAAGCCTGTAAAAAGCCTTCTCCTAATTTTCCGGTTGTCAATGCATTCAGGATATGGACCAAGCCAAAAATAACAGCTACCGCAATGGCCGCTTTTTTGAAACCCCATGATTTGGTAAACGAACTCAGCAAAACACCTCTGAACATCATTTCTTCGGATATGCCCACCAAAAGACAGTTGGCAAAAGTCCAGGCCAAACTATTCGTTTTAATCAAAATCAAAATGAAACACTAAAAAAAATAGCGCTACCAGGATAATAGCCATTTGAAAATATAAAATCTTTAAATTTTGAACATTTTTAAAAACCAAACCGGTAACTTTTGCATTCCCGGATAGAAATACTACCAAAAAGAATAAATATAGCCGCTCCTAATATGGTATATGAGGGTCCGTTCCCCAGACCTGCACCCAGTTCTTGCGTTTTACCTTGTAAATTGTACACATTTGGTCCTAAAGTGATGAGCGTCCAAATGATTAAAATTAAAATGGCGATGTAGGCATTTATGTGTTTCATTCCGATACTTTATTGATGTTTTAATAAAATAAATTGTCGTTTGATTTAATTGGTGGAAAAAATTAAGGAAATTAGTATTTAATATTGTTAGGCGATCGTAAATTAAATAAAAAATTCAATATCTATCACTTCCAAAACAAATCAAATTAAGTATAATCTTCAAAAAATTTAAGATAATGAGTACCCTTATCAATTCACCAAAATCTATGTTTACAACAATTATCCGTTTTCCTTTAACCCGATTAGTAATACTTAGTGCAGTACTTTTTTATGTATATGTATCCGGCCACATTTTTAGAGGGCAATATTCCTTAGGTCCGATATTAAATGTTGTTGTAGTTTTATGGATGATCGGTATTGCTCTGGCCCTTTATGTGGGTTTTGTAAAAGCAGTGGAGCTAAGGCCTGTTAGTGAATTATCTCTGCCGGGTATGGGAAAAGAACTCGGCTTAGGGCTCTTATTAGGAGCGGGTTTGTACACACTTTGCATTATAATTATGATGATTTTTGGGGTGTATCATATTGAGGGCCTTAATGATTGGAGTCTTTTATTAGGTAATTTATGGATGGGATTAAGTTCCGGGTTTTTTGAAGAAATGTTATTCCGCGGAATCCTTTTTCGGATCACTCAGGAAGTTTTTGGCAGTTGGGTAGCCATCATTGTTTCATCCTTAGCCTTTGGCTGCTATGCACATTACCAATGAGGGAGCAACGATACAGGGTGTTCTTTTTATTGCAATAGAGGCAGGAGTGCTTTTGGCAGCCGCCTATTTGCTCACGGGTCGTTTGTGGCTGGGTATGGGTTTTCATATGGCCTGGAACTATACGCAATCTTCGGTATTTACCGGAGTAGGTACAAGCAACCCTTCTGAATACGGATTAATAAGGGCTTCGTCCAGTGGTTCTGAATTGCTTACCGGCGGTATTTACGGCATGGAATTTTCTGTTATCGGCCTGGTGATGTTGACGTCTTTGGGTTTAACTTTTCTTATTATGGCGGTTCGACGTGGGGAAAGATTGTACCTCCATTTCTGGTTGAAAAAAGCCTGAGATTGAGCCTTAATCAAGTGCTTAGTACGTCAGTTTAGAACTAGTCGCAGGAGTTCGAATTTCATTAAAAAGCTTCCTCCGATATGTAATGAATCAAAAAGTCAGGTAATTAGCCTGGCTATCCGGCGAAGGCTGCTATGGAAAATTCACCTTTCCTCCTACCCAGTTTAATATGTGCGTCGTATGAGTGTCATATAAGTGTCTATAAGTGTCTATAAAATTTATAAAGACCCCAAGCGAATTCATGGCGGGCAGACAGGTCTTACACTGGGGTAAAACAAAGCAAAAAAAGAGACCGGGTTGCCCGGATGGATATTTCGGCATAAAGCTTACAACATTCAAAATTTAAAATTTAACATTCAACATTTAACATTCAACATTCATAATTTATAATTATCCGAAGTCCTGTCTCCTGTCTCCTGCTTAATCGCTCTTTTACCTAAGCTAGATCCGTTTAAACACACCTCCTGCCTACCGGCAGGCAGGCCCAACCCCTCTCGAGGAGTGGAGCCACTGATTCATTCACTATTTCACTAGTCACTATTCTCTCTTTCATTCAACATTCAACATTCATAATTTATAATTATCTATTCTCAAAGTAGCTCTTGTCTCTTGTTTCCTGTCTTGTCTCTGTCTCAATACTAAATACCCGCCGCGGCGAGCAGGCTATACTAATACTCAATACTAATTTAAGTCGGAATAGTTATCAATTGTCAACAAAAAAAGACCACCTGTTTCAGGCAGTCTTTCATACTTTATTTTTTTTAAGAGGGTTCCTATTTGGCTATTGAATCCACCGCTACTTGGGCAATGGAATCAGTTGCTATGGGTGTTCGGGATGTCTTTTCTACCTGAATCAATTTAATCTTCCATTGTCCGAGCTCATTTTTTTTCCAGATAATGCTGTAGTTACCTGATTCCTTTTCCAGAGCCCCGGCAAGGTTCACAAAATCCAGCTTGTAATGTCCTGCATAATAAGCCAGATTACCGGAGGATTCTTTTACAACCTCTTCTGCCTCAATATTGCGGATCACCTTTACCCCGCCCCTGATCCATTCACTGGCAATATTCGGGAGTTCCCTGTGTACCTGCGATTCGTTCAACACCACAATCCTTGGATCCATAGTGGAAGCAATGGCTTCTACATCACCTTTATTCCAGGCATTCAAATAGGCGGTAACCAGTGAATCAATGGGAGCCTGATTGTCCATATCCCCTGAACTACCTTTGTTTTCGGTATTACAACTTAAAAAAAGCACCACTGCCAACGTAAAAATAATTTTCTGTATCATATAAAATTGATTTGTTATTCGGACATAAATGTAGCGAAAAAGGTAAAATGAAAAGGTATTTTTTCGGCAAAAAAAGAAGAAATTCAGCGAACTGTTTTCAAAGATATTTTTAAGGAGCTGCTTGGCAAATCGAGCCTATGTGAATTTAAAATATAAGTACTTGTATTTCAGATCTTTGATCAGTTTCGTTTTACAAATTCAGTAAGAATGACGATCTGTTGTCCGTTTACCTTTCCCTCAATATATGCACTATTATCAGCATCGAGTTTGATGTTTTTTACGACCGAACCACGTTTGGCTACAAAGTTAGCCCCCTTCACCGGCAGGTCTTTGATCAGGACCACTGTGTCTCCGTTTTCAAGTTTATTTCCATTGCTGTCGATATGGACACTGATATTATTTGAATTCTTCCCTTCAAGGGTTTCATTTGCCCATGACAGCGTTGCCTCATCAAGGTAAATCATTTCGAGCAGTTCAGCAGACCAGGGTTCTGCTTTTAGGGTGTTCAGCATTCTATACGAAACCACCTTAACTGCATCTACCTCGCTCCACATGCTTTCTTTTAGGCAAAACCAATGTTTAGGATCTATAGTTTCAGGTTGTTCCAACTGCATTTTACACGATTCACAGACCAAAACTGAACGATCCAATACTTCCTCCTCAGCGGGTGGTACTTTATAAACTGACAAATGGTGCTCTGAGCCACAAAGCTCACAAGCACCATTCGCTCTTTTTCTTAATTGCTCAGGTATGGGCATGCTCAGATGTTGTACATTTTCTGGTAATACTCTGTTGCCATACGGCTGCTGGTAAATTCCGGAATAACATCGTCCATCCCTTTAAAAACAATATCCTGCCATTTCTTTGGCTTGCTGTAATAAGTTGGTATAACTTCATTTTCCAGCACTTCATAGAGATTATTTGCATCAAACCTGTCCATTTCCCATACAGGCTGGCTTGTATCTGCCTCAGGGAGGATAAATGAATTTTTACCATTCTTTGCAAATTCAGGGATCCATCCATCATTGATGCTGACATTGACTGACCCGTTAAAGGAAGCCGTCATACCACTGGTTCCCGAGGCCTCCCTCGTAATTCTCGGCGTATTCAACCAAACATCTGAACCCAGTTTCAGGAGTCTTGATAATTCGATCTCATAACCAATGAGTACGGCCATATTTTTGTGTTCCTTAGAATTATGCACCAGATAATTGAAGATATCTATGGCATAATAATCCATGGGATAAGGTTTACCGGCCCAGATGATCTGAACAGGCTGCTTGGCATTGTACATCAGTTTTAAAAATCTTTCGCGGTCATGCCACAAAAGATCTGCTCTTTTATATCCGGCAAACCTTCTTGCCCAAACTATGGTGAGCACGTTGGGGTCAAATTTTTTACCTGTTTGCCTTTCAACTTCTTTAAACAATTTGGTCTTGAGATCCTTTTTTCGCTTTACAAAGGATTTGCTATCTTTTTCATCCCAGGCTTTTGCCAGTTCTTTATCTTGCCAGAACTTCTGGTTCTGTGAATTGGTAATCGGTATGATCTTGCTGATTCCATGATAACCGGCCCACATCTCATTTGATACAACCGCGTGTAATTTTGAAACAGCATTTGATATTTTTGCCAGTCGCAATGCAGAAAGGGTATAATTGATCATCTCTCCATTTATCATTTCCTTATGCAATTCTTCTTCTGTATATTTTCTTCCGAAAAAACCGCAACGGTTCAAATGTTTGCCATCGCGTTCTTCATTGCCTGCCTTTTCAGGGGTATGTGTAGTAAATACCATCTGTTCTTTGCTTACTCCCTTGTCGCGCAAATAGTAAAATGCAGGTAAACCATGGCCTTCGTTCAAATGATAGATATCAGCACCTCCCAGGGCCTCTACAACCTTTGGCTCCTCCTATTCCAAGAACGATACTCTGAGATATTCTGGTGAGTTCGTTGGCATCGTACAAATGGTTGGTGATGGTGCGTGAGATATGGTCGTTGCCTTCCACATCCGTACTGAGAAAATACATGGGAACTGTTCCAAAGATTTCAGGTTTTAAAACATACGCTTTAACCTTAACATGAGGATTATCATGCAGTTGTACATCCACTACGATGCCTGTATCCTCAAGAAAATCATACTGTCTTTCAACAAAATTGATACCTAAAGTTTGGTCTTGATTTCTTTCCTGATCGTAATACCCAAATTTCCAAAGCATTCCTACTCCGATCATATTCTGTTTGAGCTCGTATCCTGAACGCATGTGAGAACCTGATAAAAATCCCAATCCTCCTGAATATATATGTAAATCCTGATGTATGGCGAATTCCATACTAAAATAGGCTACTCTTTTATTAAATTCTTTTGCTGGTTTGTATGGATGATTCCATGTATTGTACTTCATAGACTTCTGTTTTATTTTTCGAGCGCAAATTTAAAATTTACTTTTGTTCTGACTAATATATTTATTTCTTTTTTTGACAACCTTATTCGTTTTTGAGATTTCCGCGGTCATTTTGCTCAAAATTTAGCGATTCACTAATTAAATAAAAAAATCAGACAGATAATCTATTCGTGGTAAACCTGAATATAATTGATCACTTATGAAAACCTGGTCTGTAAATGCATAGACCGGTAAGCTTAACGTATTTAAAAAAACATTATTGCAATAAATACGCAAAACAGGTCGCCCCTCTAAAATAAGTCCCTTTGCCTCATTTTTATAATTGATTTTATGAACTAAATGAAAGACAAAAAATTTTGACCTTAATTTTGTTAGTATAAAATGTTTCTGATGAGAATTTTCCTTTTTACTATCATGACATTCCTTATTTTGTCATGCGGTTCAACAACTCCGACTACCAGTCCGCATGACAATGCGCATTTGGCTGTTCATGAGAATTATATTAAAACCCAACAACAAAAGTTAATCAAAAAGCAACTGGCCGAAAAAATTAAAGGTGTATATATCGGAAAAATTCCCTGTGCCGATTGCAGCGGGATCTTCTATCGCATAGAATTATTTGCAGACCAGATGTACCGCACAGAGATGAGCTACGAAGGCAAGTCAGAAGAACCTTTTGTGGAAAGCGGAGAATATTCATTTGACGGGGATTACCTCATTAACATTGAGCCGATCCGAAGGGCAAAAATATTTAAAAATAGGAGACCCCTATTTGATTTTGCTCGACACAAAGGGACAGGAAATTACGGGAGACCTCGCTAAAATGTATTATTTATACCCTGAAGACATGAAAAAAGAAAACAGTGCTCAAGAACCAAACCCAAATTTTGTGATAAAAAAATTTGAAGAGGGCATAGACTTTTATGCCAGTGGAAATGAACCGTTTTGGAACCTGGACATGGATTTCGAAAAGGGTATTCGTTTTACGACTATCGACGGTCTGGTATATAACTCACCGGCTCAGAAAAACCTGATAAAGCAGCGGATACCAATATTACCCGGTACAGAGCAGTGACCGAATCCGGTGAGATCATCATACAGATTTTTGAGAGGCAATGCAATGACACCATGGCTGACAAAAAATTTGATACTGAGGTCAGGGTAGAATTTAAAACCTCTTTAGAAAAAGATTATAAAACCTTTACGGGTTGCGGAGATTACGTTCCTAATTTCAGGCTGCACGATATTTACGCCATCAGGGAAGTTGACGGAATAACAGTAAATCCTCAGGATTACAAAAAAAATGCTCCCAATACTGGAAATCAATGCAACAGAAAAAACGGTTTTCGGACATGATGGCTGCAACTCATTCAGGGGTGGAATAAAATTTAAACCGGAAACCATAGTCTTTATGCCTTTGGCCAGCACGCTGATGGCATGTATAAATAATCAGGAGATCGGTCATAAGATCGGACAGGTACTCAAAGGAGAGGTTCAATACAAATTTGAAGATAAGCACCTGGCCCTCTACAAGCAAAACAAAAAAGTGATGGTTCTTCAGAAAGTAGATTAAGGTAAAAAAATGAAAGAAGCCCTCACGTAAACCCAGGGCTTCTTTTTTTAGATATAGGCCAGAATGGTCATGTAAATCACCACCATCAAATATATGATTCCAACCAGGGGAAGCGAGAACTTCAGCCATTTGTCAAAGCCCACTTTCACCATGGCCAGAGAGGCCATGATCAAGCTGGTAGGGTTAATGAAGGCAAAAAGCCCCATGCCGTACTGATATGCATCTACAACCAATTCCCTGCCCAGACCTACTCCGTCTGCCAGCGGTGCCATGATGGGCATGGTAAGCACTGCCATTCCGGAAGAGGAGGGGATAAAAAAAGACAAGCCTGCGTAAACAAGCGTAAGCATATTCAGAAACACCTTCTTCCATTCCACTGGTCAATTGGTTGGCATGGTACACAATCGTATCTCCTACCATTCCGTCATCCATTAAAACAGAAACACCGCGTGCCAGGCCAATTATAAAAGCAACACCCAGCAGGTCTCCTGCCCCTTTGATAAAAACTTCTACAAACTGACTTTCTTTGATTCTCGCAATGATCCCTATAAGAATTGCACCGAATAAAAATACCCAGCGTCATTTCCATAAACCACCAATCCAACAGAGACACGCCCAATACCATTCAACAAAACATAGGGAAAAAACAATAAGTATCACTAAAATTTTAGGAGAATATGTTATATTGTTTTTATTCTTTTCCGTTAAAAAAAATGCCTCAATTTTGGATCGCTCTTCTTTCAAAAGTGATTTTTCCGGATTCTTTTTGACCTTGTTGGCGTAGGCCATAATATACCAGATACAAACCACTGTGCCAAGAATGAGCATGACCAATCTGCTGGTAAGGCCATCAGTCCAGTTGATTCCGGCTGCATCCGATGCGATTATCGTGCTGAATGGATTCACTGTGGAAGCCATGGTCCCGATGGAGGAACCTAAAAAAATACAGGCCAGCGCCACCATAACGTCATATCCGGCAATAAGAAAAACGGGAACCAGAATTGGGTAAAAAGCCATTGTTTCTTCTGCCAGTCCGAAAGTGGTACCGCCCAAGGCGATCAGTGAGGTAACCAGCACGATCAGCAAATTCTCTCTTCCCTTCAGCAAAACCGCCAGCCAGGCGATGCCAACATCAAAAGCACCCGTATAATGGGTAACGCCTATAAATCCACCGATGATCAGAACAAAAAGAATTACATCGATCGCGTCCATCATACCACGAACCGGAGATTTCAAAAATGCGAATAGGCCCTGAGGGTTTTGTGCTACCCTGTGGTAAGTATCCGGGATACCCATAGGCTTCGAGATACTTCCTTTTGCAAACTTTTCCAAAGGAATCCCTATATTCAGGCTGTCGAGAACTTTCTGTGAGGCAGGAAGGCTTTTTGTCTGACCCAAACTTTCCACAAGAAATTCATTGTTTTCTTTACCATAGGCAATGGTATCGAATTTACCACCCGGTACAAAATAGGTCATGGCTGCTACCAAAGCCGCAATGATTAGTAAAATGGCTGGCGCAGACGGAAACTTAAATCTCTTTTTTTTCATGGAAATTATAATTTGAAACGAAACAACAAGATCGGCTGATTTCGCCATTTTCAATACGGACAATATTACTATATTTACCCCAATATAAATAATAAAACACATGAACTCCAGAGAACTTTCCAATGGCATACTCCGCGCAATTGGAACCATTGCTGCTATTGCGCTTGTTCTGTTTTTTTTGTTCAAGATCCAGTCTGTACTTATTTATATTTCGGTCGCGATTGTATTGACATTAATTGCCTCACCGTTTCTCAAATTCTTTCAGAATAAATTAAAATTTCCAAGACCATTTCCGTCGTGATGGTCATGGTTATTTTTATTGCCATAATTATTGGTATTTTGGCCATGTTCATCCCGATTATTATCCACCAGGGACATCAGCTGTCACTGTTAAACACTGATGGTTTCATAAGCAATATAAGGCAAATATTAAAAAGTATGGAAGAATACCTGACATCCAAAGGAATTCATATCTTAAAAAATTCTGAAGAATTTGATCTGGGTGAAAGCCTTAAAACAATACCCGGTGCATTAAATTCTGTCCTTGGTTTTATCGGAAGTTTTGGCATGGGATTGGTTTCTGTTTTTTTCATAGCCTTCTTTTTAATGAAAGATGAATTGATCCTTAAAAATGCCTTCAAAGCACTGGTGCCTAATGACAAGGAAGATCGTATCTTGCGGTCTGTAAATGAGATCAAAGTTTTGTTGTCACGCTATTTTATAGGCCTGATCATTCAGATTTTTATTCTGTTTGTGCTTTATTCCATAGTCTTGCTAATTTTCGATGTGGACAACGCCATTGTGATTGCCTTTTTATGTGCATTACTGAATTTAATCCCATATTTGGGCCCGCTCATTGGCGGAATTTTATTGGTTACCCTTACAATGACCAGCAATCTTGACCAGGATTTCAGCACCTACATACTGCCTACCACAATTTATGTTTTAATAGGATACATCATTGCCCAATGGATCGATAACTTTTTAAGCCAGCCGATTATCTTTTCAAAAAGTGTAAAATCCCATCCTCTGGAAATTTTTCTGGTCATTATCATTGGAGGATTGCTTTTTGGCATCACCGGAATGGTTATTGCCGTTCCCATTTACACAGCCATTAAAGTAATATTAAAAGAGTTTTTGGCTGAGAACCAGATCGTAAAAAATTTAACCAAAGGCATGGAATAATTTGAATGTACAGTTATTAGATCTTGATGTTCAGGAGTTTATCAATGTGCATTTGCACCATGACATTCATGCCATCCTCTTAAAGGGATCTCCGTTTCGTAGTATCTCCATACATGATTTGGCAGATCAGATAGAGTCCAAAAAAATTGCTGAAAAAAAATTACCTTCCTGGTTTTCAAATATTTCAGTGTATTACCCGAAGAAAATACACCTGGAACAAAGTTCTTCAGAAATTACTGCTGCCTATAAAGCCGGTTTGATTGAGGTCACAGTTTGTTTGATCTGACCGGTGGTTATGGGTGGACACCTTCCATTTCGCTAAAAAATTCAGAGAGGTGATCCATTGCGAAATAAACCATGCGCTGTCTAAAGTGGTCAGTCATAATTTTAAAAAGATGCAGCTCAGCAATGTTACTGTGTTGGCAGAGGATGGCATATAATTTTTTTGACCGACAAAGTGCAAAAGTTCGATTGGATTTTTGCCGATCCGTCCAGAAGAAATGACCAAAAAAACAAGGTGTTTCTTTTGCATGAATGCACGCCTGACATACCGAGGAATCATGAATCTGCTCTTCGAACACACCGATAACATCCTTATAAAGTTATCTCCAATCCTCGATATATCAGCTGCTCTAAACGAACTGAAATTTGTAAAAGAAATACATACGGTCGCAGTGGATAATGAGGTTAAAGAATTGCTTTTTATTTTAGAAAAAGGTTATGGCCATGCCCCGAAATTGATCGCAGTAAACATACACAAAGGGAAAACTGAAAAACTGGAAGCAGCTGCTATGAGCCCTGCTAAAGCCCACTACGGTCTTCCAAAGACCTATCTTTACGAACCCAATGCAGCCATACTCAAAACCGGCTTGTTCAATGAAGTTTCTTTAGTTTATAAAATAGATAAACTGCACACTAACAGCCATTTGTACACTTCGGAAGAACTCGTTGGTTTTCCCGGAAGAACCTTTAAGATCATTGCGTATTTCTGCAGCAGACAAGAAAAAACTGCTTGCCCTGATCCCTTCAAAGAAAGCAAATATCACAATCAGAAATTTCCCGTCTTCAGTTGTTGAAATCCGAAAAAAGTTCGGGCTAAAAGAGGGGGGTGATTTGTATCTTTTTTTCACTACAAACATTGAAAACAAACATGTGGTTTTGCTTTGTGAAAAAATAATACTGTAAAAATCAATCACATTTTTGTATTTTTAAATTATTAATTGAACCAGAATAGAATTTATACCCCGTAAACAATGGCCAATAACAATATTCGTTCATTATCCTCGAGAAAAGGTCTGGAAGAAAATCTTTTTGAGAACATTGCGGAATTAGCAGAAAAAAACGCTCCGGAAAAGGAATTTAAAGACCTGGCCAAAAAGTTTTTAATCGATGAGTCCGTGGTTTTGGGTACAGCTTCTTTCTACGATTTTTTAAAACCTGAGCACGAGAGATCAAAAGATCCGCATCTGCAATGGCACCGCCTGTATGGTCGCGGGTACCCAGAACAAACTTCATGAACTTTTGTCCGCTAATTTCGATCAAAAAGAAATTGGTCACGTGGCTTGTGTTGGCAGGTGCCATACAAACCAGGCAGATACTATTTAATCATCATACATATTCCGTTGATTCAGAGGATACGATGACTTCAATAATCCAGGCAAAAGGCCATCCTTATTTGCAAGAGAACAAATACCATGTTGGATCTGGTACCATTTCCATCCTTAGCTCCCTTATTCCCGATCTCGCAGATTTTTATAAGCATGGCTGATCATTTTGTGAATGATCCGATAAAGGTGATCAGTGAATTAAAAGTCTCAAAACTGAGAGGCAGGGGTGGCGCAGGATTTCCCTTCTGGTTCAAACTGGATGCCGCAAAAAAAGAACAGGATAGTCAGAAATACATTGTTTGTAACGCTGATGAAGGTGATCCCGGGGCTTATAGTGATATGTACATCATGGAGCACCAGCCTCATAAATTGTTATTCGGAATGTATGCCTCTGGCAAATGTGTGGGTGCTGACACCGGAATTATTTACATCCGCGGTGAATATCCGGATTCCATCAGAAAAATGCAAGCCGCTATCGATGAGGCTATACAGCAAAACCATATTAAAGACTTTAGGTTTAAGATCATAAAAGGTCAGGGCAGTTATGTATGCGGAGAAGAAACAGCCCTGCTTAATTCTATTGAAGGGCTAAGGCCTGAAGTGCGCGTCAGACCTCCATTTCCGGCACAATACGGCTTGTATGGCAAGCCAACCGTTCTGAGCAATGTGGAGACCTTTGCCAACATACACTGGATTCTTTCCAATGGCGGGAATGCCTATGCTGCCGTGGGCAGGTCTCCTTCTACCGGTACCAAACTCGTGTCCCTCGACAGTTTTTTTGTGAGACCCGGGATTTATGAGATTGAAATGGGTACGCCCATGAGCCAGGTTTTCAATGATTACGGGAAAGGGTTTAAAACCGGGTTGAAAGCATTTCAAATCGGCGGGCCTTTGGGCGGTATTGTTCCCATTGAAAAGATAAAAGACCTGACGCTGGATTTTGAATCATTCAGCAAAAACGGATTTTTATTAGGACATGCCAGTGTGGTTTCTATACCCACTGACTTTCCAATGATCAAATACCTGGAACACCTTTTAAAATTCACAGCTGATGAAAGTTGCGGAAAATGTTATCCATGCAGGATCGGATCACAGAGGGGCTATGAATTGGTGTTTAAATCACAAACTGAAGATTATAAAATAGACCGGAAACTTTTTGACGATCTTTTGGAAACTCTCGAACTGGGTTCTTTATGCGCTTTGGGTGGTGGTCTTCCCCTACCCCTAAAAAATGCATTGCAGTATTTTGAGGAGGAATTGAAAACCTATTTTAGATAAAATAATATGAAAGCATTTATAAATAATCTGCCCTTCGATGTCTTGACTGGGGAGACGATTTTAGAATTTGTCAGAAGGATAGAAGGTGCGGAAGCCATACCCACCATGTGTCAGGATGATCGTTTGGAAAACTTTGGTTCCTGCAGGGTGTGCTCTGTCGAAATTGCCCGGGAAAAAGATGGGCCAGTGAAAATTGTTGCTTCTTGCCTCATACCCCATTGTTCGAGGGTGCTTACATATACCACGACACCGCTAAAATCAAAAAATTAAGGAAGAACATTGTTGAACTGGTACTTTCTGATTATCCCTCAGCCAAAGTTTTTCCTGAAACAGGTAAAAAACACACCCCTTTTCAGACTACAATTGCACAAATTGGTATTCCCAATGTGCGATACCCAAAAGGAATGGATCATCTGCAAATTGAAAAGGATCTATCCCATCCTGATATTAAATCTGACCTGTCTGCAATGCATCAATTGCTATCGTTGCATCAGGGCCTGCGAAGAGATACAGGGCGAACTCGTTCTTGGCATGGCAGGCAGAGGTTTTGAAGCAATATTATCAAAGGATTTGATACCAGTTTCAGTTTGTCTTCCTGCGTTTCCTGTGGGGCCTGTGTTCAAACCTGTCCGACAGAAGCCCTAAGCGACAAATTTGAAACCAAAACCCTGATTCCTGACAAGACAAGCAGAACAACCTGCACTTATTGCGGCGTCGGCTGCCAGCTAGATGTTTCAGTAACTGATGGCCTTATCAAAGGCATCCAGGCTCCGCTGGATGCAGAAGTCAATGCCGGACATACCTGCCTGAAAGGGAGGTTTGCTTTTCAGTTTTACAACCATCCTGACCGATTGAAAGAACCGCTTATCAAGAGAAATGGAAAATTTGAGGTGGTTACCTGGGAAGAAGCCTATGATTTTATTTACGATAAGATCCTTGAGGTTCAAAAAAATTATGGCGCAAATGCGATTGGAGGTATATCTTCTGCAAGAGCGACCAATGAGGAAAATTATTTGATGCAAAAAATGTTAAGGGCAGCCTTAAACACAAATAATATTGATGGCTGTGCCCGTGTTTGCCATGCCCCAACGGCATATGGCATGCAAAAGGCTTTCGGCACAGGTGCTGCAACAAATTCCATTGAGGAGCTCGGTGGCACAGATTGTATCTTTCTTTTCGGGGCCAACCCCACAGAAGCGCATCCTGTAACAGGAGCCAAAATCAAGCAACTGTTCATGAAAGGTATCGATAGCATTGTTGTTGATCCGGTTAAAACCGAATTGGCCCAAATCGCCAAATTTCACCTGCAACTAAGACCAGGAACCAACGTTGCCCTATTGAATATGATGGCCTATTATATCATTGAATCCGGCCTGGTAAACCACAATTTTATTCAAAAATTTACCGAAAGATACAGCGAATTTAAAGATCAGGTGCTTTCTCTGAATATGGATGAACTTCAAGAAATTACAGGAGTTCCGAAGGATTTGGTGAAAGAGGCAGCGCTCACTTATGCCAGATCAAAAAATGCCATGGAATTTCATGGCCTCGGAGTTACAGAACATTTTCAGGGCAGCAAAACAGTCATGCTCTTGTCTGACTTGGCCATGATGACAGGACATATCGGAAGACCCAGTGTGGGATTGAACCCCCTGAGAGGGCAAAATAACGTTCAGGGTGCAGCAGATATGGGCGTTCAGCCGCATCAGGGTGCGGGTTATATGGATGTGAATAACCCTGATATCCAAAAGTACTATGCAGAAAAGTACGGCGTGCCCGCCATGCCTTTATTAGAAGGTTTAAAAATACCCCAGATGCTTGAGGCGGCCATTTCAGGCAAATTCAAAGCGCTGTGGATCATGGGAGAAGATACGCTGATGACCGACCCAAATACCAACCACATCAGAAAAGCCATGGAAAATCTTGACCTGCTGGTTGTTCAGGAGCTGTTCATGTCGGCGACTGCTGAAATGGCAGATGTCGTGCTTCCTGCCTGCTCCTATTTTGAAAAAAATGGAACTTTTACCAATGGTGAACGACGTGTACAACGCGTAAATAAAGTAATTGAGCCTGTAGGAAACTCAAAACCTGACGGTCAGATTATAATTGATATGATGTACAAACTCGGTTATGAGCAACCAACGGGAAAAGTCTATGACGCTGCCAAAGTACTGGCAGAAATTGCTGATGTGATCCCATTTATGAAAGGAGTTACCTGGGACAGGTTGGGAGAGAACGGCTTGCAATGGCCGGTAGCCGAAAATGGTGACGACACAAAAATCTTACACCTTAACGGTAATTTTAAGCGTGGAAAAGGCCAGTTTCATTTTTTTGATTTTGAAGAAACACCAGAATTGGTGGAACACCAGAATAAATACCCGTATATACTGACTACCGCCCGCCAGCTAGAGCACTACAATGCCGGCACCATGACCAGAAGAACAGATAACCAGATGATATCTCCAATGGATTACCTGGAGATCAACCCACTGGATGCGGCAAAGAAAAATATTAATGTCAATGACCATGTAAGGATATTTTCTGAACGGGAAGCGTGGAAATACCTGTTAAATTAACCTATCTGGTTAAACCCGGTGTGGTCAGAACAACCTTTCATCAGCCCGAAATTTTCATCAATATGATTACGGGTAATGTAGGAGATGAATTCACCTTAACTCCTGAATATAAAGTCGTGGCAGTGGATTTTGAAAAAGCCTGATTGTATAAGGGCTGTTATGGTGCATTGAGAATATAAAGAATCTGATTTTGAATCGACTATTTGGGTCAGATCTCAAGTATCAATCCGTCATATGCGAGTTCAACATGGTCTGGTAAACAGGTTGAGACTTCCGCATGAAAGCCCAGTTTGTGGCTTATATGGGTAAGGTATGCTTTTTTAGGCTTAATTTCATCAATAAAGGCAAGTGCTTCCTCCAGATTAAAATGAGTTGGGTGCCATTCCTTTCTAAAAGTGTTTACAACCAGTACATCCAAATTTCTGAGTTTTGTTTTTTCCGTTTCGCTCACTTGCTTTACATCTGTCAAATAAGCAAAGTTCCCAATCCTGAATCCGAAAATATTTATTTCCCCATGGGCAACTTCAACGGGTTGTACTTCTATCCCTTCAACAAAAAAAATAGTATTGCTGATCTCATTAATTTCAATTTTGGGAGCCCCTTCATACCTGTTTCCGTTTTAAACATATATGAAAATCTCTCCCGGATATTATCAATTACATCTTACCGGCAAAAACAGACAAATGGCCCTGTTTCATTGAAATTGGCCTGACATCATCCAAACCTGCCGTATGATCAGCGTGTATGTGTGTGAAAAAAATTGCGGATATATGGGTAATTCCGGATTTCAGGATCTGCTGCCTGAAATCCGGGCCGCAATCGATTACCAAATTTGTTTCTTCAATCTGGATCAGGACTGATGCCCTCAAGCGCTTATCTCTGTAGTCATTTGATAAACACACCTCATGTGTGCAACCAATTACCGGTATGCCCTGTGATGTTCCTGTTCCTAAAAAAGTAATTTTCAAAGCGGTTGATATTTTTGATAAAAATAAGAATTAACTCAAATACATGAAACAATAAAAAGATGCATCATTCCTAAATTTAAAAATTATTTATTACTGTTATTAAATAAATATTGAACCCAAAATCGCGCAATTTATATTGTGATTCATATTTAATTTTTTTATAAATTAATGACTTTTATCAATCTTTTTATGGTCTTAAAAAAAATACTTTTGCATGTTTTAGGTCATTGAATAATAAAGTATACTTAAAAGCTTAGTAATCAAATGCTTACAATATAATAAATATTGAGCAAAATAAACTATAAATTAAATTACCAAAAATAAATTAAATGAAAATAGGTATTTTAAAAGAAACCAATGAAGGAGTACAAAAGAGTGGCGATCTCACCCAAATTTACAAAGCTGTTCATTGATAATGGCTTTGAAATGATTTTGGAAGATAGCGCCGGCGAAAGAGCCTCCTTTAAAAACGCTGATTACTCCGATTTGGGTGTGAAAATTGAAAAAAAGAGAGGATTTATTTAAAAACGCAGATGTCGTGGTTAAAATTAATCCTTTTAATAAGGAAGACTTAAAATCAGTCAATTCACATCAGGTATTAATCAGCCAATTGTACCATCAATCGAATCCTCAGTTAATCGAAGACATTGCAAAAACAGGTGCTACCGCATTTTCTTTGGATGCCATGCCCAGAATAACCAGGGCACAGGAAATGGATGTGCTGAGCAGTCAGAGCAATCTGGCCGGTTATAAAGCCGTGATTGTTGGTGCCAATGAGATGACAAAAATTTTTCCTTTGATGATGACCGCTGCCGGAACCATAACCCCATCACGTGTGTTGATCTTTGGAGTTGGTGTGGCGGGTTTGCAAGCCATTGCCACTGCAAAGCGACTTGGAGCAATAGTTGAAGCCACAGATATACGACTTGAAACAAAAGAGCAGGCAGAATCACTGGGTGCAAAGTTCATCACGGTTGAGGGTGAAGAATTCAAATCTACAGATGGCTATGCCAAAGAAGCTTCTCCGGAATATTTACAAAAGCAAAAAGAGGCCGTGAACAAATCGCTTTTTCAGGCTGACCTTGTGATCACAACTGCCATGGTTCCCGGAAGAAAAGCACCTGTGCTAATCTCTGCTGAGCAGGTAAAACAGATGAAAAACGGAGCGGTGATTATAGATTTGGCAGCAGCAGCCGGTGGTAATTGCGAATTGAGCCAGGTGAACAAAACTATCCTTGAAAATGGTGTAAAGATCATTGGTACTACCATAGCTCCCGAAAGTGTATCAACAAATGCCAGCGACCTTTTCGGTAAGAATATTTACAATTTTATTGTCCACTTAACGGATAAAAACAATTTCAAATGGGATCTGGCCGATGAAATCACCGATGGGACACTTATAGTTCAGAAAGGTATTAACAGAAAAAAAGTATAAGTATGAATGGTTTAATAGAGTTTATCAGCAGTAATCTTCAGTTAATATATATCCTCATCCTGGCGATATTTATAGGATTGGAATTGATCAAAAATGTCCCAACTGTTTTACACACCCCACTAATGTCTGGTGCCAATGCACTTAGCGGTGTTGTTATTATGGGAGCAATACTTGTCATGATGAATACAAACCCGGATAACTATCTTGGTTTGGCACTTGGATTTATAGCAGTGGTCCTTGGAATGATTAATGTAGTTGGTGGATTTGCCGTAACCGACAGAATGTTACACATGTTTAAAAAGAAAAAATAATGACACTTTTATTAAATATTATCTATCTGATAGCTACCATAACATTTGTTGTTGGTTTAAAAATGCTTGGACATCCGGCCACTGCCAAAAAGGGAAATTTAATTGCAGGCGCAGGTATGGTTCTGGCGATCATTGGAACAGTTTTTTTACATGACCTGGAGGTTCCGTTATTTATTTATCTTTTACTTGGAGCTGCAATTTTGACCGGTTCTCTGATTGGCTGGTTTATGGCTATGAAGGTTAAAATGACAAAGATGCCTGAGCTTGTTTCTTTGTTCAATGGTTTCGGAGGGGCGAGTGCCATGGTCATTGGGCTGGTTGAGTTTATGAAAAATACCCAGGTAGATGATGCCCAAAAAGCAAGTTCATCTATAATTGCTACCATAATGGCTGCAATCACAATAGGCGCGATTACATTCACCGGAAGTCTTGTAGCCTGGGCCAAGCTGGATGGTTCAATGAAAGACATCAGACTTCCGAAATACAACCTACTCAATAATTTAATGCTTATTGGACTCATTGCCTTTTCGGCATACATTGTTTATTCAGGAAGCAATTCCATGTTATTGGTTTATATCTTACTTTTTGCTTCATTGATTTACGGCTTTTTGTTCGTTATTCCTATTGGGGGTGCAGATATGCCTGTAGTTATTTCCCTGTTGAACTCATTAACAGGTATTTCTGCAGCAATAACCGGTATTTTATATGACAATATGGTCATGCTTGTTGGCGGTATCCTTGTTGGATCTGCAGGTTTGATATTGACTTTTGCGATGTGCAAAGCGATGAACAGATCGCTTGGCAATGTAATCTTTGGGGCTTTTGGCGGTGACGCAGTCCAAAGTAGTGCTGCCGGAAAAACGACTGGAACTGTCAGAAAAACAAGTGCCAGTGACGCTGCCGTACTCATGAACTATGCGAGCAATGTAGTTATTGTTCCTGGTTATGGCCTTGCAGTAGCCCAGGCACAGCATGTGATCCATGAATTGGAGGAAATGTTGACGAAAAGAGGTGTTAACGTTGTTTATGCTATTCATCCGGTCGCAGGAAGAATGCCCGGACACATGAACGTTTTGCTTGCTGAAAGTAACGTTTCCTATGACAAACTGGTAGAAATGGATGATATAAATCCGCGCTTTCCAAATACGGATGTCGTATTTGTGGTTGGTGCGAACGACGTAGTAAATCCGGCGGCACATAATGATCCTTCCAGTCCTATTTATGGAATGCCCATTTTAGATGTAGAAAATGCAAAACAGATCATTATAAACAAGCGCAGCATGAATCCGGGTTATGCGGGTATTGAAAATGAATTATTCTATAACCAAAAAGCTTCCATGCTTTTCGGTGATGCCAAATCGGCTATTCAGTCCCTGATCAATGAATTAAAAAATATGTAAGCATTTATCAAAATAGTTATTAAAGGATTTGTAGTCTAAATTATTAAAAAATGACTGCAAATCCTTTTTTTATTTGAATACACAAAACTTCTTTATATTTGTTATAAAATGGTTTGTGATGGCATTATTAAAAGGAGACAGAGAACTTGAGCACGCTCCAACACTCAGGCAAAAAGCACTTCAGATAAATTTAAATGAGCATATTTACGGCACCTTTGCTGAAATTGGTGCCGGACAGGAAACTGTCCGCCATTTTTTCAGGGCAGGTGGCGCATCGAATACAATAGCAAAAGCTATGTCTGCCTACGACAAACACTTTTCTGATTCAATTTATGGCGAAGCCCCGGGCAACAGATATGTTTCCGAATTACGCCTCAGAAAAATGCTCACTTATGAAATGGATCTGATCGAGGACAGATTAGACCGCTTTCAGTATCCTGACAAATTGTTTTTTTCCTATGCCAATACAGTTACCACGATAGATTTTGCAAAACAGTTTAAAGGACATGGATGGGTTGGGATCAAATTTCAGATAGATCCCAAAGAGGATTATAGCGAGATCATCCTGCATATTCGGTTTAAACAAACCAATTCAATGCTTCAGCAGGAAACCCTTGGTATGCTTGGTGTTAACTTGATTTACGGGGCCTTTTATTTATATGACAAACCAATAGACCTCATAAAATCCTTTTATGACAACATTGATTCGGATACCTTGGAAATAGATATGGTGAATTTCACCGGTACACGTTTTTCTGCGGTTGACAACAGGCTAATGAGCCTTTACCTGGTGAGAAACGGAATGACAAATGCTGTAATGTTCGATCCGACGGGAATGAACCTGCATCCTGCAAATGTCTTGTATAAAAAGAACATACTGGCCTTCAGAGGAAGTTTCAGACCTGTCACAAAAGTTGCTATGGATATTTTTGAGCAGAGCAAAAAATTGTTCTTTTCCGAGAAACGGGTAGACGAAAAAAACACACAGACTATTTTTGAAATGACCCTGACTAACCTTATCTCCGAAGGAGGGAAAATTGACGAACGGGATTTTCTGGACAGGGCAGAATTATTATGTTCACTGGGCCAAACAGTTATGATCACCAATTTTCAGGAATATTATAAACTCATTGATTATTTCTCTGAGTTCACTAAAGAACGCATGGGCCTGGCAATGGGCATAACAAACCTTATTCAGATATTTGATGAAAAATACTACCGCAATCTGAGCGGAGGAATGCTTGAAGCCTTTGGGAAACTTTTTTATAAGGACCTGAAGATCTATTTGTACCCTTCCAAAAATCATGATACAGGGGAATTAATTACCAGTAATAATGTAATGGTGCACCCCAGAATGAAAGAATTGTACAAATATTTTAAATACAACAGCCGCTTAGTAGATATAGAGACCTACAATCCTGATATTTTAGAGATCTATTCCCGAACAGTCTATAAAATGATAGCCCATGACAAAAATGGCTGGGAAAAAAACTTACCTGAAGGTGTGGCGGAAATAATTAAAAAGAAACATTTATTTGGCTATCACCCCCATAAAAAATAAAAGAAACAGAACACTGATTGCTCCTCTTTATTTAAGAATTTGGTTCGTGTGTTGCTTGGTGTCAACCTTGCTGATGATATCTGTTATGAAACCATTTTCGTCAATAATAAATGTAGTTCTCAGAATGCCGTCAAACTCCCTGCCCATAAATTTTTTTGGTCCCCACACTCCATAAGTCTGAATGATCTTTTTATCTTCATCGGCTATCAGGGAATAGGGCAATTGTTGTTTCTCAGCAAAATTTGCCTGGCTCTTCACTGAATCAGCACTAACGCCAATGACAATGTAATTATCAGCAAGAAATCGTGCATGATTGTCCCTCAAATTGCAGGCTTCAAGTGTACAGCCCGGGGTACTGGCCTTGGGATAAAAAAATAAGACCACTTTTTTTCCCCTGAAACCATCGGAATTTAACTTTTCATTCTTTTGATTGGTGCCTTCAAAAGAAGGTGCCTTATCCCCTATTTTTAACTTAGTCATATTTCGTATTTTTGAACTATAAATATACGTAAATTGAACAAGAAGGAAAAAGTGGATTTCATTGTAAATAAATTAAATGAATTGTATCCGGATCCGACCAATTCCCTTGGTGCATAAAGACCCCTATACCTTGTTGATCGCAGTACTGTTATCGGCACAGAGCACCGATGCACGGGTAAACAAAACAACTCCCCTGCTCTTTTCAAAGGCAAATACACCTGAAGAGATGATCAAACAATCTATTGAAGAGATTGAAAAGATCATTAAACCCATAGGATTGTCTCCTATGAAATCAAAAAATATTTTCAGGCTTTCTGAAATTCTCGTTGAACAGCACCAGGGCCAGGTACCCGATAATTTCACAGATCTGGAAGCATTACCCGGAGTTGGGCATAAAACCGCTTCAGTGGTCATGAGTCAGGCATTTGGCGTCCCTGCCTTTCCTGTAGATACCCATATACATCGCTTGATGAAACGCTGGAAATTGAGTTCCGGTAAAAATGTAATCCAAACAGAAAAAGACGCAAAAAGGCTATTCCCGGAAAATCTTTGGAACAAACTGCATTTGCAGATAATTTTTTATGGAAGGGAATACTCACCGGCACGCGGCTTGAATCTGGAAAAGGACATGATTACACGGGTCCTGACAGAAAACAAAAAATGAAGCAAAAAAAAAGCCCCTAACTTTAACATTAGGGGCCTTCTTCCGATTAATTCAAATGAAACATTAAGCTTTCTTTTTCAACCTCTACTACCTTAATTGATTTGGAGTAGTTCAGCAAAAACGAGATCGTTTCGCTTTTTGGTTCTAATTTTTCTTTAAAAAATCTTTCTGTGTAAAGTTTTGCCATATTATAATTTTAAGGGTTTCTTTATTATTATAACGAGCAAAACAATTCTTTATTGTGCCTAACCTAAAAAAAAATAAAAAATTTATTGGTTAGTCAAAATAATCTTGTTATTATCAATCATCTTTCTCAGGTTGATCAATGCATAACGCATTCTGCCTAAGGCTGTGTTGATACTAACACTGGTCTGCTCAGAGATTTCTTTAAAACTCATATCTGAGAATATTCGCATTTTTAATACCTCTCTTTGGTCTTCCGGTAATTGTTCTACCAGTTTTCTTACATCATTGTGTATCTGATCACGAATAATATCTTTTTCTATATTTCCACTTGGATCACAAATAACAGAGAAAATATCAAATTCATCTGTATTCTGAAAAGTAGGCATACGATTTCCCTTTCTGAAGAAATCGATAATCAGGTTGTGGGCGATTCTCATTGACCAGGGTAAAAATTTACCCTCCTCATTGTATTTACCCATTTTCAAAGTATTGATAATTTTCACGAAAGTATCCTGAAAAATATCTTCAGCAACATCTCTGTTTTGAACTTTCGAATAAATAAAACTAAAAATTCTTTGTTTGTGTCTTAGGATAAGTATTTCGAGCGCTCGCTCATTACCCTCAATGTAACTTTTGACAAGTACACTGTCATCCAATTTTTGTGTTTGCATAATTCCCCTTTTTTTTTTTGAAGTTAAATAATAAAAATAAATAAACTTCGATTAGCTATTGTTATGAAAGTAGAACTATACTATACGCACAAAAATTTAAGGTTAATACTAATTTTACAGGGGAGACTAGTTCTTTCATTAGTCTCGGAGCAAATATAAATACAAATATTCTTAATAAACAAATTTTTTTTAAAAATATTTTAATCTTTTTAACATTTTTTAATTTTTTATTAACAAATTATACTTAGTATATTTGTATTTTCTTATATACAAATACCTCAAAAGGCTTGAAATACAACGACTTCAAAGATTTTATCTTCATCAAGGGAGCTGAGATCCATAACCTAAAAAAATTGATGTTAAAATCCCCAGAAATAAGCTCGTTGTTATTACCGGCTTGTCCGGATCGGGTAAATCGAGCCTTGCTTTTGATACTCTTTATGCCGAGGGACAGCGAAAATATATAGAAAGTCTGTCTGCCTATGCCAGGCAATTCCTTGGAAAACTTAACAAACCCAAAGTAACCTATATAAAAGGAATCTCTCCGGCTATTGCGATTGAGCAGAAAGTGAACAGCGTAAATCCGCGGTCCACAGTGGGTACAACGACCGAAATTTATGATTATCTGAAACTATTATACACAAGAATCGGAAAAACCTATTCACCAATAACAGGTATTGAAGTAAAGAAGCACAGTGTAAGTGATGTCATTGATTATGTAAAAAACCTTGATGAAGGCAGCAAACTTATCCTGTTAGCCCCAATTGTTATTGATAAAAACAAAGACATACGCAAATCAATGGATGTATTTCTCCAGCAGGGCTTTACGAGAATATTGGTTAAAGACCAGATTATCAAAATTGAAGACTTCAATTTTAATTTTTCTGAAAATCTTTCTCTTGTGATCGACAGAATCGTGGTCAGTCATGAGGAAAGTTTTTATGCCCGTCTGGCAGATTCCATACAAACTGCTTTTTATGAAGGCAAAGGTTATTGCCGAATCGATCGCGCAGATCAATCGTTCTCAGTTGAATTCAGCAATCTTTTTGCCGCAGATGGCATGCAATTTCCGGAACCCAGCGTTCATCTTTTTAGTTTTAATAACCCCTATGGCGCCTGTCCGGCGTGCGACGGTTATGGCAATATCATCGGCATAGACGAAGACCTTGTAATTCCGAATACAGCCCTTTCCATTTTTGAAGATGCCATCCTGCCATGGAAAAGTGAATCCTTTCTCGATTATAAGGAAGAATTGGTGCTAAACGCATATAAATTCGATTTTCCTGTACACAAGCCCTATTATCAACTGACCGAAGAGCAGAAAAATTTGTTATGGAATGGCAACAAATATTTTAAAGGACTAAACAAGTTTTTTAAACATATAGAAGAAAAGAGTTATAAAATTCAATACAGGGTAATGCTTTCCCGTTACAGAGGCAAAACCCGTTGCAAGACATGTAACGGACAACGACTTCGAAAGGAGGCCAATTATGTTAAATTCCATCAAAAATCAATTAGCGATTTGGTGCAAATGCCTATAGGAGAACTTCATTCTTTCTTTCACGATTTACAGCTTGACTATACAGAAAATAAAATTGCAAAACGTTTGTTTTATGAAATTCAGAGCAGACTCAAGTTTTTGTGCGATGTAGGACTTGAATATTTAAGCCTGAACCGAAATTCAAATACCTTGTCAGGGGGGAGAGTCAGCGGATCAATCTCGCCACGTCAATAGGAAGCAGTCTCGTGGGGTCGATGTATATTCTGGATGAGCCCAGCATAGGTCTGCATTCAAGAGATACCGAAAGACTAATATCTGTACTTAAAAAGCTGAGGGATCTTGGCAATACAGTAATTGTTGTGGAACACGACGAAGAAATCATGAAAGCAGCAGATCATATCATTGATATTGGACCTGAAGCTGGCCTTTACGGAGGGGAACTGGTCGCAGAAGGCAGCTTTGATCAGCTTTTAAAGGCAAATTCGCTCACAGCAAAATATTTGTCAGGGAAATTGCAGATACCCATACCGGTAAAGAGAAGGAAAGCCACCAAATTTCTGGAGGTCATTGGCGCCCGGGAACACAATCTCAGCAATATAGATGTTAAAATTCCGCTCGATGTGTTAACTGTAATTACGGGTGTTTCAGGCAGCGGAAAAAGCACCCTGGTACGGAATATATTGTATCCGGCATTACAGAAAAAATTACTCCAATACGGAGAAAGGGTCGGGCAGTTTACTGAGCTTCGCGGAGATATAAAGCATATAAAAAGTATAGAGTTCGTTGATCAGAACCCGATAGGAAGGTCAAGTCGTTCAAATCCGGTAACCTATATCAAAGCCTTTGATGAGATCAGAAGCTTGTTTGCCAGCCAGAAACTGTCAAAGATCAGGGGATATAAAACAAACCATTTTTCTTTTAATGTGGACGGTGGTCGCTGCGAAACCTGTAAAGGAGAGGGTGAAGTTACCATAGAAATGCAGTTTATGGCCGATGTTCATTTAACCTGTGAGACCTGCAAGGGAAAGAGATACAAGAAGGAAATTCTGGAGGTTACTTTTCAGAATAAATCTGTGCACGATATCCTTGAACTTTCTGTTGAAGAAGCCATCTCATTCTTTAAGGCGAACGGACAAGCCAAAATTGCACAGAAACTCGGACCCTTGTTTGAAGTTGGATTGGGTTATGTTCATCTGGGACAAGCTTCATCAACCCTATCAGGAGGTGAAGCCCAAAGAATCAAACTGGCGTCCTTTTTAACGAAAGGTACAAATTCTCAAAAGACACTTTTTATTTTCAATGAACCAACTACCGGCCTGCACTTTCATGATATACTCAAACTGCTTAAATCTTTTCACGCACTCATAGAAAAAGGACATTCCATCATTGTAATTGAGCACAATATGGATCTGATCAAATGTGCGGACCATATCATCGATCTCGGTCCGGAAGGAGGTAAAAAAGGTGGTACTATTGTGGCCTCAGGGACACCTGAAGAAGTGGCAAAGAGCAAAGCATCCTATACAGCCAAATACCTAAAAGACAAGCTCTTATAAAAATTATTTCGGCTGTAAATTGGCCAGCGCCTCTTTGGCAAGCACAAAATCAGGCTGGTTGGTCAAGGCCTTTTCAAAACTTGTCTTGGCAACCGGATTTTGCTTCAATTGTATTGCACATAGTCCTTTGAGATACTGGATAGCCGCAATAAGTTCTACCTGCTGCTTATGGGTTTGGTTTATGGCATAGGATACCTTGTAATTTCCGGTATCATTTAACTTTTCAACTTGAAGCAGGGTAGCATAAGACCCTGCATAATCTTTCATGACGTATTGCAGGTTCGCCAGACTGAAGCCGTAATAATTGTTATTTGTCCTTGCGAATAGCTTTTTAAAGGATTCGGTTGCTTTGTCATAAGCCCCGATCGATTCAAGAGAAAAAGCCTCTACCTCCATCATCTTAATATTGCCGGGCTCGCGCTTTAATACTTCCTGAGATATGATAAAGCTGGAAGGATACGCTCTTTCGGAAAAGTATAAAAATGCCAGACTATCCTTATAGGTACTATTCTCACCTTCCAGCAACACAAGTCTCAACATAGCGCTCTTCACCATACTTGCATCACTATAAAGTTTTGCTTTTTCCAATACCATTTTTTCAAAGGCAAGTGATTCATTATTGACCTGGCCGAAAACAGATACAGTGATTAAACCAACAATCCAAAAATAAATTTTATTCATCTCCATAATTTTAAATTTAAACAACTTCCGGATATCACTTTCAAATGGGTACTCTTTAAAACAATAAACGCCCAATATGAAATTGGACGTCTTTTTGAGGGTGGAAGACCGGGCTCGAACCGGCGACCTCTAGAACCACAATCTAGCGCTCTAACCAACTGAGCTACAACCACCATTATTTATACCATTTCACAATGTGAATTAGCGATTGCAAAGCTAACATATTTCTTATTTTGTACAAATAAAATTTTATATTAATTTATCCAAAGATACTACTGCGATCTCGCGCTCGGCAGTGAAGCCTTCCCCATACTCCGCCCCTATGAGCCTTCCGAGGTCGCGTGCCCTATAAGTAATGCTTTCAGAAAAGTTTCTCGTGGCAATAGGTGAAACGGGTTCTTCACTTTGAGGATCATAGAATTGCGATTTATAAGCCATCACCGCGGCGATTTTTGTCTGAATGAAATCATTGACCTCAACAACAAAATCAGGTTTTAAATTTTGCCACTGTATGTAATGGTAAACCTGTTTAGGCCGCCATTCTGTTTGCAAAATCCCACCTTCTTCTGTTTCAATTTTTCTCAGGCCCGATAAAAAACAGGCATCACTTACCAATTTACTTCCTTTGGCATGATCAATATGTCTGTCGGAAACAGCATTGCACAGCACAATTTCAGGCCTGTACTTTCTAGATTATCCGCACTATTTCCATCTGATTTTTTGAATCATTGGTGAAAAAACCATCCGCTAAGCCAAGATTTAATCTAAAAGCGACTTTCAATATTTCTGCCGCTCTTTTGGCTTCGGCTTCCCTTCGTTCGGCAGAACCCCGTGTTCCCAGTTCTCCTCTGGTCAAATCGATTATACCAACTTTTTTACCAAAGGAAATCTCCTTTGCAAGGGTAGCGGCACAACCCAGTTCCACATCATCAGGATGCGCTCCGAAGGCTAAAATATCTACTTTCATATATTATAATAATAAAGTAAATATAAACTAAATTCTGTCGAGTTACAAAGAGAAAACAAGGGAAAAAAAGTAGCTCAACCCAGCCAACCTTCTCTATCGAGACTCCGGTACTGAATGGCCTCTGCGATATGATTTGACTGGATAACAGCACAGGCCTCGAGATCTGCGATTGTTCTGGAGACTTTCAGGATCCGGTCATATGCCCTGGCGGAAAGATTTAGTCTCTCCATGGCCGATTTGAGCAGCTTTTTTGAATCTTCGCCCAGCCTGCAGATTTCTTTGATTTGTTTGGCACTCATTTGCGCATTGTAATGGATATTACTGGATTCTTTAAATCTTTCTGTTTGCAATTCCCGGGCTGCAGTCACTCTTTTGCGGATCTCTATGCTGGGCTCTCCGTTTCTTTCTTCAGACAATTCTTCAAAAGGCACGGGTTGCACTTCAATATGAATGTCAATTCTGTCCAGCAATGGCCCTGATATTTTGCTCAGGTATTTTTGCATTTCCATAGGAGAAGAGGCCAATGGATTGTCCCTGTCGACAAAATATCCACTCGGACTTGGGTTCATGCTTGCAACCAGCATAAAACTGCTGGGGTAAGTTACCGTAAATTTTGCTCTGGCGATTGTTACTTCGCGATCTTCAAGCGGCTGGCGCATTACTTCCAATACTGTTCTTTTGAACTCAGGTAATTCATCCAAAAACAATACGCCATTGTGTGATAAGGATATTTCTCCCGGTTGTGGATAAGTGCCTCCCCCAACCAGAGCAACATCACTTATGGTGTGGTGCGGCGAACGAAACGGACGCTGGTTCATCAATCCGGTTTCTTCTTTAATCCTGCCCACAACAGAATGTATCTTGGTGGTTTCCAAGGCTTCCTGTAAGGTCATTGGAGGCAGGATTGAGGGCAATCTCTTTGCGAGCATCGTTTTACCTGAACCCGGTGGGCCAATTAAAATAAGGTTATGCCCACCTGCTGCTGCAATTTCCATACATCTTTTTATGGATTCCTGCCCTTTAACATCCGCGAAATCAAATTCAGGATTCGCATAGTTGTCATAAAACTCTTTTCTGGTATCAATAACCAAGGGAATAAGATCAATTTTGCCTTCAAAAAAGTCAATGACCTGCTTAATATTCTCAACCCCGTACACATCGAGATCATTTACAATGGCTGCTTCTTTTGCATTTTGCTGTGGCAGGATAAATCCTTTGAAACCCTCTTCCCTCGCCTTGATCGCGATGGGCAATACACCTTTGATCGGCTGTAAACCACCATCAAGAGACAGTTCGCCCATGATAATATATTCTTCAAGTTTTTCGGTGGAAATCTGATTTGAAGCTGCCAATATACCCATGGCTATGGTTAGGTCATAGGCAGTACCCTCTTTTCTGAGGTCGGCCGGCGCCATATTTATTGTGATTTTTTTACCGGGCAACTCGTAACCATTATTTTTAAGCGCTGCCGAAATCCGGTAACTGCTTTCCTTGATAGCGTTGTCAGGAAGGCCAACAAGGTGGTAAGCATAACCCTTATCGATATTGACTTCAATGGTTATGGTTGTGGCCTCAACACCAAAAACAGAACTTCCAAATACTTTGATTAACATAAAACCTTTTAGTTTTATGCCAAGTAACCTGGAAAGTTAACATTCAGTGAAATGCTCAATAGAACTATAGGGTTCCCCGGCGGGCCTGCTCTGCTTCTATGGATTCAAACAAGGCCTTGAAATTACCTTTTCCAAAAGACTGCGCCCCTTTTCTTTGTATGATCTCAAAAAAAAGTGTGGGTCTGTCGGTTAGTGGTTTGGTGAATATTTGCAGCAAATAACCCTCCTCATCCCTGTCAACCATAATACCGTGTTGCTTTAGCACATCGAGCTCCTCATCAATATTTCCTACCCTTTCTTTCACCGTGTCGTAATAAGTTCCGGGCACATATAAAAATTCGATACCTCTTTTTTTCATTTCACTGACCGTGAAAACAATATCATTTGTGGCAACGGCAATGTGTTGGCAACCGGCACCCTTGTAAAAATCAATATATTCCTCTATCTGTGATTTTTTTCTGCCCGCAGCAGGTTCATTGATAGGGAATTTGATCCGGCCATTTCCATTGGTCATCACCTTGCTCATCAAGGCTGTATAATCTGTAGAAATATCCTTGTCATCAAATGTGATCAGATTCGCAAATCCCATTACTTCATTATAAAATTTTGCCCAAACATTCATCTGGCCCCAATCAACATTACCAACCATGTGGTCAATATATTTCAGGCCACAAGACGGAGGATTGTGACTGAGACTCCCAAACCTCAAAACCTGGCATAAATGCACCGCTGTAATTTTTTCTTTCCACAAAAACATGTACCGTGTCTCCGTAAGTATGAATTCCAGAACGGACTACCCTGCCGTATTGATCTTCTTCGACCCTTGGCTCAAAATATGATCTTGCTCCTCTTTTTGTGGTCTCTCCCATGATTTTGTTGCATCATCGACCCAAAGGGCAATGACTTTTACTCCGTCACCATGTTTTTCAAGGTGGTCAAACAGTTCCGGACTCTTTCCCGGCATAGGCGAGGTAAGTACCAGCCTGATCTTATCCTGCACCAGCACATAACTTGTTTTATCCTTCACTCCTGTTTCGAGTCCGGCGTAAGCCAATGATTGAAAGCCCATCGCAGTTTTATAAAAATGCGCAGCCTGCTTGGCATTGCCAACATACACTTCCACATAATCGGTTCCCAAAAGAGGTAAAAATCTTCAGCTTCAGCAAAGATCTTTTCAGACCAAAATCAACATTCAGTTTGTTCTTTAAATCGCTCATTTCTTAAAATTTTAGAACAGCCAGGATTTATAATAATCCTCCACATTCAATTTCATTGCAGCTTCTGTTATTTTCAGTGGCCTGAACGGATCGATCATCACGGCCAGTTCATCTGTTTTCTCCTTTCCTATACTTCTTTCAATGGCTCCGGGATGCGGGCCATGGGGTATTCCTCCCGGATGCAGGGTGATCTGGCCCTTTTCAATATTGTTTCTGCTCATGAAATCGCCATCCACATAATAGATCAATTCCTCTGAATCGATATTGCTGTGGTGGTAGGGAGCAGGAACAGATAGCGGTGATAATCATAAAGCCTTGGCACAAATGAGCAGACCACAAAACCATTTCCTCCCATTGCTGATGAACAGGGGGTGGCTGATGTATCCTGCCCGTAATGGGCTCAAAATCAAAGATGGAAAAGGCGTAGGGATAATTAAATCCATCCCAGCCAACAACATCAAAAGGATGGTACAACAAGGTGTATTCCCATAAAATGCCCTGCTTTTTTGCCAGCACCTTAAATGACCCTTTCTCGTCTGTGGTTTTCAGGTTTTCAGGCAGGCGGAAATCCCTTTCGCAATAGGGTGCGTGCTCAAGCAATTGACCGAAGTTATTTCTGTACCTCTTTGGTGTTAGGATGGGACCAAAAGACTCAATAAACAGTATTCTGTTATCTTCGAATCAAATCGATCTGATAGGTTGTGCCCCTCGGAATAATCAAATAGTCACCGTAAGCAAAGGCTATCTGCCCGTACATGGTCTTTAGTGTGCCCGATCCTACATGGATAAACAGCATTTCATCGGCATCACTGTTCCGGTAAAAATAATCTTTTGAAAATGCTCTGGGCGCTGCCAGGCCAATCTGCAGGTCGTTATTTAGAAACAGCACTTTTCTGCTGTCTATATAATCTTCTGAGGGTTCAAGTGAAAAGCCTTTCATGCTCATGGCCCTCATATTCTTTTCGATGCCGATCTTCGGACTGAGATCCTCTAACTGTTTGACCTTTGAAACTACGGTCGGGGGATGAAGGTGGTAGATTAGTGAGGACATCCCTGTGAATCCTGCAGTTCCAAAAAGTTCTTCCTGGTACAAGCCACCCTCGGTATTAGCAAACTGCGTATGCCTTTTGGGTGGTATTTCGCCTAAAGTATGGTATCTGGGCATAATATTGTCTTATAAATGTTCACCCTTTCACTTTGAATACAGCCAATAATGAAGGGTTATTAAAAAGGCCGAATAAACTCCAGCCCTTTTTCAATTTTCACAAATATAAACAATAAAAAATAAGTTTTTACAAAATTTGAGCGCTTCGAATTACGATTTATTCAAATTCAACTACTTCAAGAATCTGAGGTACGTGCTTTTTAATAATCGCCTCAACTCCATATTTTAGTGTTAAATGATTGATGTTGCAACCCTTACAGGCACCGTGTAATTTCACGGTAGCGATGTCATTCTCGACATCCACCAGTGAGATATTTCCCCCATCCGCGAGCAGATATGGTCTGATCTCTTCCAGTGCCTTTTCAATTTCATTAATCAATTCTACTTTTGTCATTTGTTATCGGTTTATTTTGTGCTGCAGCCGGACATGGTTGTAATTCTAACGATTTCTGTAGGTGGTAAAGTTTCATTTCTTTTGACCAACTGGGAGAGCATATTTTTGGTGACATCAGAAAAGGCCATTTCCAAAACAGAATTCGTTTGCAAAGCTACCGGCCTTCCAACATCTCCGGCTTCCCTAATGCTCTGCACAAGGGGTATCTCACCAAGAAAAGCAGTATTCAGGTCATCTGAAAGCTCTCTGGCACCGCTTTTTCCAAAAATATAATACTTGTTATCGGGCAATTCTTCCGGTGTAAAATAACTCATGTTTTCAATGATACCGAGTACAGGCACATTGATATTTTCCTGTTTGAACATAGCCACACCTCTTTTCGCATCTGCCACAGCAATAGGTTGTGGGGTACTCACAATTACGGCACCGGTAATTGGCACAGATTGTACAATGGACAAATGGATATCACCCGTTCCCGGAGGAAGGTCTATCAGCATAAAATCCAGCTCGCCCCATTCCGCATCAAAAATCAATTGGTTAAGCGCTTTAGAGGCCATTGCGCCCCTCCATATCACAGCCTGATTGGCTTCTGTAAAAAAACCAAGGCTCAATATTTTTACTCCGTAATTCTCTATGGGTTTCATTTTGGATCGCTCACCAACGGTAACCGCGATAGGCCTGGCACCTACCACATCGAACATCATAGGCATAGAGGGTCCGTAAACATCTGCATCCAGAACACCAACACTAAATCCCATTTTCGCCAGACTAACGGCCAGGTTTGCTGTAACAGTAGATTTTCCAACACCTCCCTTTCCGGAAGCAACTGCGATAATATTTTTGATCCCGGGTATTGATTTGTCAGGAACTATTCTTGGAGTCTTTGCCGCCTCTATAATCACATTGACCTTTACATCAATTTTCTCATTTACCTTGTCGTGGATTACTTTCATGATCTCTACTTCAGCTTTCTTCTTGGCCTGAAGCGAAGGGTTAGATATCGCCACGTCTATGATCACCTCCTTGTCAAAAATTACGACATTTTTGATCGCATTATTTTCCAGATAACTTTTTCCTTCTCCTGGAGGAGTTATGGTATCCAAAGCATTTAATATATCTTGTTTCTTAATACCCATTTAAATTATTTTTAATCATTCTAAACAGCAAATATAGTATATAATTTTAGCTTGCCGAAATATTTTGTGTGCTATATATTACAGAATAAAGTCATTTTGAACCTTTACTCACGGTGCAAGAACTTCTTTTTTCGGAGTAGTTCATCCTCTGTTTCAATATGGTCATCATCAGGAACACAACAATCTACCGGACAAACCGCCGCGCATTGCGGCTCATTATGAAATCCTTTGCACTCCGTGCATTTATCTGAAACTATATAATAATATTCATCGCTTAAAGGCTCTTGCTCTTTTCCTGCGTCATCATTCTTTCCGTCAGGCAATACGATAGCGCCTTTAAGGTTAGTGCCGTCAGAATACTTCCATCCTGCGGCTGCCTCGTAAATCGCATTGTTGGGACATTCCGGTTCACAGGCTCCGCAATTAATGCATTCGTCGGTTATTTTAATTGCCATATATTTTTTGATTAATTTTACAACGCAAATATACTAATCCAAAATATACTTTATGGAATTAGAAAATAGAATTGACGCCTTTGTTGCACTGGGAGAATTCCTTAAGCAATTTAGTACAAAGGGAATTTCCAGAAACCTAAACGTTCCTTTTAACAATGAGTTCTTCGAACGTTTTGAGGAGGAAATCAATACTGTTCAATTTCATAACGGCTGGTTTACAAAGGATAATATTTTGTTCTCGCTCGAACAATGGGCAGAAAACCTCAACAAAACTGCTCTGGGAGAATGGCTGAAAAGCTATGATTTTCCTTTGCCGGGAGAGAAAACCATTGCTCTCATTACCGCAGGAAATATTCCATTGGTTGGCTTTCATGATTTTTTATCGGTTTTGATTTCAGGACAGAATGTACTTGTTAAACAGTCATCTTCAGATAAATCCATTTTGCCATTAATAAGTGATTATCTTATTGCCATTCATCCTGAATTCAATAACAGGATCAGATTTTCAGAGGAAAAACTGAATGGTTTTGACGCAGTTATTGCAACAGGAAGTAACAATACCGCAAGATATTTTGAGACTATTTTGGGGAAATATCCTCACATCATTCGCAGAAATAGAAATTCTGTCGCCGTTTTAAGAGGCGATGAAACGAAAGAGGAGCTATTTCATTTAGGACAGGATATTTTTCAGTATTTCGGACTGGGATGTAGGAGTGTTTCTAAGTTGATGGTACCAAGGGGATATGACTTTAACCCATTCTTTGAGGCTATTTTTCCATACCATACGCTTATGGAATTAAAAAAATATGAAAATAACTATACCTACAATAAGGCGGTCTATTTAATGAGCGAGTATAAATTGCTCGAGAATGGATTCCTCATGCTCAAGGAAGACACGTCTTACAGTTCCCCTATAGCAAGTTTATTTTATGAGTATTACGACAGTGCAGAAGCGCTTGAGAAAAAACTTTCCGATGACCTTGACAACATCCAGTGTGTTATTGGTAAAGTAAATGAAAGTTTTATTCCATTCGGGCAGTCACAGTGTCCGAAATTGGATGATTTCGCAGATGGGGTTGATACACTGAGGTTTATATCGGGCCTTTAGAATTAGTCGGTTCCAAAATAATCAGTTAATGATACCGGGATTCATTCAAATTGTGTTTCCAGCTGAATGTATTCAAGAAATTCTCTTTTCAGGTTTTCCTCAGTTTTAAATCTTCCTCCATATTCTGCAGTAACTGTGCTACTCGCAATATCTCTTATTCCTCTGGAATTTACACAGAGGTGTTTTGCGTCTATAACGCATGCGACATCGGGTGTTCCAAGGGCCTCCTGAAGGGCTTGAACAATCTGCATATTTAATCGTTCCTGAACCTGGGGTCTTTTTGCAAAATAATCAACGATTCTGTTCATTTTTGAAAGACCGATTACCCTGCCACTTGAAATATACGCGATATGCGCCCTGCCTATGATAGGAAGTAAATGGTGCTCGCAGGTAGAATAAACGGTTATATTTTTCTCCACGAGCATTTCACCATACTTGTAGTTATTTTCAAAAGTAGATAGTTTGGGTATCACATCTGGATTTAAGCCGCCAAAGATTTCTTTTACATACATTTTAGCAACGCGCATCGGAGTGCCTTTCAAGCTGTCATCAGTCAGGTCCAGACCCAGAGTGTACAATATATCGGCCACGCTTTTCTGAATAAGGTTTATCTTTTCATTGTTTGATAATGCAAAAGCATCTTCTCTGAGTGGTGTCTCAGCTGCCGTTGAAAAATGGTCATCTCCTATCTCTTTTTTTCATATTTACAGACTTAGGTTTTGAAGAATAAACTTGAAAAATTATAATCATGTAAAATTACAATATTGTCCGTTAAATTCGATTTAATTTTTTAACTGAATCATCAATTGTTCCAAATTGCAAATGATTTGTTCGCCTGAGCCCATGTTTTTTAAAGTAAATTTGGCTTGTTCTATCTCTTCTGCCCCGGCAATGACAACAAATGGGATTTCTCTTTTATCAGCGTAATTCAGCTGCTTTTTAATTTTCGCAGATTCGGGATATAATTCTGTGGAAATCTCATTCCTTCGCAGCAATTTAATCGCATCCATGCAATAGGCTGCCTCCTTATCGCCAAAATTTAAGAATAATACACGCGGTTTGGGTATCTCAATTTTTTTTAACAAATTGAGTTCCTCCAGAACCAGATAAATCCTGTCAAGACCAAAGGAAATACCAATTCCGCTAATGCCCTTTAAACCAAAAATACCGGTTAGGTCATCGTAGCGTCCGCCGCCTCCAATAGAACCCATTGCTACTCCATGTGCCTGTACCTCAAAAATGGCACCCGTGTAATAGTTAAGTCCGCGGGCCAGCGTGAAATCAAGGCACAGTTCACAGGTTTCCAGTTTGTATTTTTTCAATATGTTCTACAACAAAGATCAATTCTTCTATTCCTTTACTTCCTATCTCAGAAACCCCTATGACCTCCTTAAGAGCCAGTAGCTTTTCGGTATTTGTTCCTGACAGTGTGAATACAGGTTTTACTTTTTCAAGTGCTGCTTTTGAAATGCCTTTGGCTATCATCTCTTGTTCCACAGCTTCTATTCCTATTTTATCCAGTTTGTCCAGGGCAACTGTAAAATCGATCAATTTATCCGGAGCACCAATTATCTCTGCAAAAGCTGCTAATATTTTACGGTTGTTTATTTTAATTTTCGTCCTGGTCAACCCAAGTTTTGTGAACACATGATCGTACAATTGTACCAATTCAATTTCCTGCCATAAACTGTTACTGCCAACCATATCGGCATCGCATTGGTAGAATTCGCGAAACCTTCCTTTCTGTGGTCGGTCTGCACGCCAAACAGGCTGCATTTGATATCGTTTAAAAGGAAAAACGATCTCATTCTGGTGCTGTACCACATACCTTGCAAAGGGTACTGTCAGGTCATAGCGCAATGCCTTATCAGACATACTTCTGATCAATCCGCTATAGTTCTTATCTATTACGTCTTTTTCAACAACATCCTCCAGAAAATTACCGGAATTCAATATTTTAAAAATCAATCTATCTCCTTCCTCACCATACTTACCCATTAAAGTGGTCAAATTTTCGAAGGATGGCGTTTCTATAGGCTGAAAGCCAAAATTTTCAAACGCAGAGGACAATGTTTGAAACAAATAGTTTCTTTTGGCCAATTCTTCAGGCGTAAAATCTCTGGTGCCTTTCGGTATGCTAGGTTTCATGTAATATTAACTGGTTAAAATAAATTCCTGCAAATATCGAAAAAATAAATTGGTCAGGAGGGTTTTTGATTTTTTACACCTCTGGTTTTGTGATATATTTTGTATATGAAATAAAAGATGGCGATTACCAGCAGTATGGCTAAAATCGGAATAAAGACACTGAAAATTGAGAGAACAACAGAAAAAAAAGACTCTATCAAGGTTACAATGGGATTGGCTATTCCAGCCGTTAATGTTGTTGAAGCGAGTCTCGATGTTGATGTGGCCGTTTTTATAGCCGCAGCAGTGCCGCCACCGGCCAGAATTGCCAGAGAATAGGTGCAGAAACGGATCGAAATCAGCTATGGTTGACAACATAATCGCAGATCCGGCTATACCCGCAACAGGTATGGCGATCGTGTCCAGAAAATGATCGACTATCGGAATAAAGTAAGCGAAAATCTCAATAGCAGTGCCCACGGCAAAAGCGATAATAGCCATCGGACTGGCCAGCCAGATCCAGTTTTCATTTAAAGGTACTACATCGAAATGTGCCGCGAGGCTCAGAATTAAAAAGGGAATAAATACCCTGAAACCCACAGCGGATGCAAGTGCTATTCCAAGCAAAACATTTAATAATGCCTCCATAACCGATACTCTTTTTTTCTATAAATTTAAGTAAAATATAATACCTTAAACTAATAAAAATTTGTCTTAATTTTACTCCTGCAAACACCACACAATGAAATTGCTAGTACTTTTTTGGTCATTAATCGCAGGATTTACTACCTGTTTAAGTCAAAACCTTTCAGATTCCATTATTACTGTTGATGGCGTGGTTGTATCCAATGAACACTTATTACAGCGGTATGTTCGCATTCCATCGGTGAGCGAAACGAAAAAGAGGCAGGTGATTTTATAAAAGAAGTTTGTGAGGAGAACGGATTGTTTATAACAGATTTTGGGAAGGAAAATGGCAAATATAATTTTGCGGCTTCTATCAGACCATTAGATAAAAAAAAGCCAAATCTTATTTTTTTGAACCATATTGATGTGGTGCCTTCGAGCGAAGACTCTGGGATGCGACGGGTTTTCAGGAAGGATCGAAAATGGAAAAGTCTATGGGCGGGGTGCCATTGATAATAAGGGTGCTGCCGTAATGCAATTGGCAGCTGTCATCAGGGCAGGCAGGCTAGCACAAAAGGACGATTTGCCATTTAATGTGACTTTTTTAGCCGTTTCATGTGAAGAAACCCAATGCGGCACAGGTGCTGCTTATGTTATAAAGAATTATCTCGAGATTTTAAATCCGGCAACAGTCATAGGCGAAGGTCCAACTGACACCTTCACACCATTTATTCCGGGTGAATTTAAAAACCACATATTTGGAGTTTCCTTGGCGCATAAAAGGACTATGTGGCTAAATCTCACTTTAGCTGTTGAAACTGACGGACACGGAAGTGTAACACCTTTGAGCTATGCAAACAAGGATATGGTAAAAGCGCTGGAAAGCGTGGTAACCAAAAAACAAAAGTTATATTTTAATGATATAAATACAGGCATTCTGAAAACATTCGGAGAACACAAGAAAGGCATAGAAAAATTGGTTCTCAGCCACCCCAAATTTTTCAAACCCCTTCTTGCGGGTAAATTAAGGGCACAACCTGAGCTGTTTTCAATTTTCAGTAATACGATCACACTTACAAACATATCCTCTTCACCAGGCGCGCATAACCAGATAGCTCCGAAAATTGTGGCAACTCTGGATTGCAGACTATTACCTGATGTTGATGAACAGGTATTTATCGAAAAATTAAGAAGACTCTTGACAACGACAATATAAATGTGAGTATAGAAAATATATTCGCAGAAAACAGGGTTCTCTGAAAAAAACACTATTTATTATTATAACCTTGAGAAGGCCATCAAATTAAATTATACTGATGCTCATGTCATGCCTATCATCCTGCCGAATATGAATGATCTGGGTGCTTTCAGGGCGAAGGGAATTCCCTGTTATGCTTCCATACCCACTTATTTATCAAAGGAGCAGGTTGAATCCATTCATAATAAAGACGAAAACATCGATGTAAAATCACTTTACAATGGGGCGCAAGTATATTACGACTTTATTGAACTGATGGAAAAGATCAAATAGCATTTTACGCAGGTTGGATTACAAAAAATTATTTGGCAATATTCACTACCCTGGTTTCACGAATCACGGTAATTTTTACCTGTCCGGGGTAAGTCATTTCATTTTGGATTTTTTGTGAAATGTTATAAGACAGCTCAGCGGCTTTGCTATCATCAACCTTTTCGCTTTCAACAATAACCCTCAATTCGCGGCCGGCCTGAATGGCATAGGCCTTTTGAACACCCGGAAATCCAAATGCGAGGTCCTCTTAGTTCCTTTAGCCTCTGTATATAAGAATCGATGACCTGTCTTCTCGCTCCCGGTCTTGCGCCGTGATATGGCATCACAAACCTGTACAATGGGTGCATACAGCGATTTCATTTCAATCTCGTCGTGGTGCGCACCAATGGCATTGCATACATCCGGCTTTTCACCATGATTTCTTCGGCCCATTTGCCATACCCAGAGATAGCATGTGGCAATTCGGTATCGGTATCAGGTACTTTGCCTATATCGTGCAGCAGACCTGCTCTTTTGGCTATTTTCGGGTTAAGCCCGAGTTCTACAGCCATCACAGAACACAAATTAGCTACTTCCCTCGAGTGTTGCAGCAGGTTCTGGCCGTAACTGGAACGGTATTTCATCCTGCCAACTGTTTTGATCAATTCCGGGTGCAATCCGTTTATTCCCAGATCAATCACCGTTCTTTTTCCAATTTCAACAATTTCCTGTTCTATTTCTTTGGTGGTCTTAGCAACAACTTCTTCTATTCTGGCAGGGTGAATTCTTCCATCTGTAACTAGTTTGTGGAGGGAAAGTCTTGCAATCTCTCTTCTTACAGGATCAAAACAGGACAAAATTATGGCCTCAGGTGTATCATCAACAATAATCTCAACACCCGTAGTCGATTCCAGTGTCCTGATATTTCTGCCTTCTCTGCCTATAATTCTGCCTTTTACATCGTCATTGTCCAGGTTGAAAACGGATACACAATTATCGATGGTTTGCTCTACACCTATTCGCTGGATTGTATTGAGTATGATTTTTTTAGAATCCTGTTGGACAGTAAGTTTGGCCTCCTCCATCGCGTTTTGTATAAATGCCATGGCATCCGCTTTTGCTTCCTCTTTTAAGGTTTCCAAAAGTTCTTTTTTTGCTTCTTCACCCGACAAACCAGAAATAGTTTCGAGCTGCAAAACCTGGTTTTTGTGCAATTTTTCGATTTCAGCCTTCTTTTTCTCAACAATCTCAATTCGCTGTTCCAGACTGATCTCCTTTTCTTCGAGTAATTTGTTCAGCCGCTTGTTTTTATCTAATTCCTGAGAGACTAAAGACTCCTTATCACGTACCCTTTTATCGGATTCGCTTATTTTTTTTTCACGGGCTATGATCACTTTTTCATGTTCCGCTTTAAGCTCAATGAATTTTTCTTTAGCCTGAAGAATCTTGTCCTTCTTAATGCCTTCAGCTTCTAATATTGGCCTCCTTTAAGATCGTACCGGCCTGTTTTTTTACATTTTTTAAGGTATTGGAAGCCTGATTCTTTTCTACGACCTTGGCAATTGCAAAACCCGCAACCACTGCTAATAATCCTACTATTATTGTTTCCATCTTGATTTTTACATAAAAAAAGCCTACATCAGTCTTGGGTTTATAAAACTCCTTATAAACAAGTTTAGGGTTCACTAAGCATTCAAGTATCCATGTAATGGCGCGCTTTAGTACTTAAGACTTACCCTTTTTAAATTGATCGTGTTGAGTTTAGCAAACAAATAACTAATGTAGGCAGTAATTGTTATAATTATAAGAACTTATACTAGTTGGGCACTTAACATTTCATTAATTGCCTTCAATCTTTCTTCTACTTCTTTTGTATCCTGTTCCTTATGGATACTTTTAACCTCACTCTGAGCGGCAAACTGAAGGGCACACATGGCCAAAACATCTTGTTTATCCCTTATTTCATAATTTTGCTCAAAATTTTTAACCAGTTCATTAATCCTTTTCACAGCTTTTCTGACACCTTCTTCCTCACCTTCACTTTTGATGGTCAAAGGATAAACTCTATCTCCAATGGTTACTTTTATCTTGAGGTTATTATTCATCTTCTCTTAATCACTGAGCTGGGCTATGCACCAATCTATTTCCCGAACGAGGTTATTTATTTTTAGTTTTGTTAAATGCTTATCCTCCTTGCTGCCTACAATTGCATTTGCAATTTTTGTTGATGCGATTTGACCTTCCAAATCAGAAATTACCTGTTCCTGTAAAGAGATTTTTTTAAGTAATTCACCTTTTTCAGCCAATAATTCCTGATTGAATTGCTTTAAAGATTTAAACCTGCCAAGCAACTTAGCAAGATTATTCTCCAATAGATCAACTGAATGAGTCAAATTATTCATCAAACCAAAGAATCAAACATTTGCAACAAAGTTAATATACCGCTAACAATAATGCAACTGTTTTGGTGAATTATAAATAAATTTATGTCAATACCCTTACATACAGAGGCTTACATATTTATTTTTTCATTTAATCCCGATTCCTTATTTTTGCCCGAGATATGTATAAAATCCTGCCCATTTTTCTCTTACTATTCCTTTTCAGGACAGTTGTTTTTGCTCAGCAAAGTTATCCCAAAGATTATTTTGCCAGTCCGATGGAAATCCCATTGGTATTATCAGGAAGCTTTGGAGAGCTTCGGTCTAACCATTTTCATGCAGGTCTGGACATAAAAACCCAACAGGTGGAAGGCCTGAATATCCTGGCATCTGCCGATGGTTACGTTTCGAGAATCAAGATTTCACATTGGGGCTACGGAAAAGTACTTTATATAACCCATCCAAACGGTTATACAACAGTGTACGGGCATCTAAAAAAATTTGCCCCTGTTGTAGAAAATTATGTTCGAAAAAACCAGTATGCCAAAGAAAGCTTTGAAATAGAATTAATACCTAAATCGAAGGAACTTTCATTTAAAAAAGGAGAACTGATTGCTTATAGTGGAAATACGGGAAGTTCAGGAGGGCCCCATTTGCATTTTGAGATCAGGGATGCAAAGTCGAATGCGTTAAATCCTTTAATTCTGGGAATCCCTGTTCCGGATCATAAACCACCAACGATCAATACTGCCTCCGTTTATGCAAAAAATGATAATTCACATATTAACCAATCCAATGATTATATAGACCTGATCATGAAAAACCAGCCCAATGGGGATATACTGGCAAACCGGATTTATGCTTACGGACAATTAGGTTTTGCCGTTGATCCAAGCGACAAAATGGATGGGGCCATTAACAATAATGGAATTTATGAACTCGTGATGTCGGTTAACGGTAATAAAGATATTTGGATATAATGTGCAGTCTGTTTCATTTGATGAATCGAGGTATATCAATAATTTTATTGATTATGAACGCGCTGTCAACAAAAAACAAAAACTGATCAAATGTTTCAAAGATCCTAATACTAACCTCAGCCTTTACAAGGGCTTGCTGAATGAAGGCTTATTATTTGTAGAAGACAGTACCGATTACAATGTTGAAATAACTGCGAGTGACTTTGCAGGAAATAAAACCAGGTTAATTGTGCCTGTGACAGGAAAAAAAGACAGCATTGTAAAGCTAAAACAAATTAAAAAAACAGACCGTTATTTTAAGTCAAACGTGGTAAATGAGATTGCAGATGCAAAAGTACTAGCCATCTTCCCCAAAAATATTTTTTACAGGGATCTTTATTTTGACTATAAATATGAAAATGGCATTGCCAGCTTTCACAATACCTCTGTGGCCTTGCACGACAACTTCAATATGTCGTTTGACGTTTCAGGTTACCAAGAGGAGGAAATTGATAAATATGTTTATTTCACGAAAGATCTATAACCGCCATGATTATGTAAAAACCTACAGAAAAGGCGATTATTTAATTGCCAAAACCAATATACTCGGTGATTATACGCTACGTTCAGATAAAGTAAATCCAAAGATAACACCGATTAACTTTAAGGCAAATCAGCCTATTGCAAAACAGACACACTTAGTTGTGAGTGTATCTGATAGCGACTCGGGAATAAAGTCATACCGGGGTGAGATTGACGGGAAATTTATACTGCTTGAATACGATCCTAAAAACAATAAACTTACCTATGATTTAAGCGACATGGAATGGGACACAAATGAGCATACCATGAAAATCACGGTGGTTGACAATGTGAATAATTCCACTACTTTTACAACAACATTCTTTAAAAAAGATTAGTGTTGAAAACAAAAATTGCGCTATACTTTTTCATATTTTTTCAAATTATACAAAGTCTTGCACAAACGGCAGAGATAAAAGGAAAAATAACAGATGAAAATGGCCTTCCAATAGCCGGTGTATCTGTATTTAACAAATCTACCGGTGTAAATTCCGATGATAATGGCGAATTTACCATACGAATTCCTTCAAATATTTCTGTAAACCTTTCTTTCAGCCATATTTCCTTTGAAACACACAATGCCTCGTTCAAAATTCCTTCCGGGAAAAGTGTAATTTACACCACAAAATTAAAAGCGAAGTCAGTGGAGATCGAGGAGGTAATTGTCAGGGATGAAAAAAAAATATCCACAGGAAATGTTTTAGTGAAAACGGAAACAATCAAAAATATTCCCGGTGCGAATGCCGGGGTAGAAAACATTTTAAAAACCCTGCCCGGCGTAAATTTCAACAATGAGCTCAGTACCCAGTACAATGTGAGGGGCGGTAGTTTTGAGGAAAATCTGGTCTATGTCAATGGCATTGAAGCGTACAGACCATTTCTTGTAAGGTCTGCAGAACAGGAAGGTTTGAGTTTTGTGAACTCCCAAATGACCGAAAATGTGGTTTTTTCCGGCGGGTGGTTTTCAGGCCAAGTACGGTGATAAGTTATCGTCTTGCCCTGGATATAACTTACCGCAAACCTGAAGATTTTGGTGTTCAGCTCGAAGCGAGTCTATTGGGTGCAAGCGCCACAGTGGAAGGCCTGGCTTTAAATGATAAGATGCAGGTTCTGGTGGGTATGCGGTATAGGAATAACAGCCTCTTTATTGAAAACAGTGAAACCGAATCGAATTTCTACCCCGTTTTTACCGATATCCAAAGCTATTTGAATTATCAGTTTACCGATAAATTACTCATCGAATTTTTAGGAACCTTTGGTCAGAATACATACGATTTCACACCTTTTACCAGAAGGACGAATTTTGGTACTGTCATTAACCCCTTTGCTTTGGTCATCAATGAACCCAGGGCAAAGAGGAAGACAGGCTATACAACACTTTTTCGGAGCCTTAAAAGGTACCTATGCAATTAATGATTCGTGGAATCTACAATTAATAACTTCGGCCTATCAGACACAGGAAGAGGAATATTATGACATCATCGCAGCCTATGGCATAGGAAATGCCAATACTGATTTTGGCTCGGATGATTTTGGAGATGTCGAGTTCCTGCAATCTGTCGGACAACAAACACGACCATGCCCGAAAATGATCTGATAGCCTATATTTCCAATATAGAATTAAAAACCAATTACAGGAAGAACCAGAAACTGCTTGAGGTTGGAGTTAAATATCAGAGGGAAGATATCACCGACCGGGTCATTGAATGGCAAATGGTTGATTCAGCAGGATTTTCGGTGAGACCTCCTTTTATGAATTCCGGAAATAATGAACCTTATGAACCCTTTACGGATCCCATAGTACCCTATTCCAATGTTAGGGCATATAATGAAGTTCAAACCGACCGTTATCCCGGTTTTGCCCAATTCAGTGACCGGATTTCCCTTGGTGAAAATATATTATGGTACAATGTTGGAATAAGGGCCCAGCACTGGAGTATTTCCGGTAAGGGTTTAATCCCTGCCGATCATACTGTATTTAGTCCGAGAGGCCAAATCGCCTGGAAACCGGCTTCCGAGAAAGATATGGTTTTCAGGCTTGCCGGAGGCTGGTACCACCAACCGCCGTTTTACCGTGAATTACGGGATTCTCTGGGAATAGTGCACCCGGAAAGTAAAAGCCCAGCAGGCAATACACCTGGTTGTTGCGGCCATGACTTTCAGTTTCGATGCTGGGCACGGCCACTTTAAGCTCACAACAGAAGCCTACTACAAGTATTTAACTGATGTGAATCCCTTTACCATAGACAATGTGCGCATACGGTACAGGGCAAAAAATAATGCCGTTGCCTATGCGGCAGGCTTCGATATCCGGCTAAACGGTGAATTCGTCCCGGGAACCGAGTCCTGGTTTAGTTTTGGCTATTTGCTGACAGAAGAGAATATCTGGATGACCGCGGTTATATTTCGCGTCCCACCGACCAGCGCTTAAAATTTGCTGTGCTTTTTCAGGACTATGTGCCTAGCCTGCCAAGTTTAAAGATGTACTTAAACATGGTTTACAATACAGGTGTTCCGGGAGGCTCGCCCTCTTATGCTGACCCATACCTGTATCAAAACAGGCTTGATGATTATTTCAGGGCAGATATAGGCCTCTCCTATTTCTTTATTGATGAAAATAACCGCTACAAAAGAGGTTGGCTAGAGAATTTTGAAGAACTGTCTGCTGGTATCGAACTTTTCAATATGTTCGATGTTCAAAACAGCATTACCAATACCTGGGTCACAGATATTTCAACCCGAAACAGTCCATTTGCAAGTTCCCGATTATTTAAGTCCCGAGAATCTTAAATGTAAAACTTACTATTGCGACTTTAATACCGTTGTGGTATCAGAAATCAAACTTTTTTGTAACTTGGATTAAACCTTATGTCTTATCTGTGATTATTTTACCATTATATCAGATATATCAGAAATAAATTTTGGAGGAAACTATTTTAATAGAACGTCTTAAAAATACAAAAACCCAGGAGCTCGCTTTCAGGGATCTGGTTGGTTTGTATAAAAAAAGACTGTACTGGCATATTCGAAAAATAGTGATTGTGCATGATGATGCTGATGATGTGCTTCAAAACACTTTTTTAAAAGTTTTTAAAAGCATTCAGAATTTTAACGGAGACAGCAAGATCTATTCATGGATGTACCGTATTGCGACCAACGAAGCAATAAACTTTCTAAACCAAAAGGCACGAATGATGAGTACCTCCTTTGAAGAAATACAGCATAAACTGGTTGAAAAGCTGCCTGAGGATCCCTATTTTGATGGTGATGCGATGCAGTTGAAACTTCAAAAGGCCATCATTACCTTGCCGCAGAAACAGCAGCTTGTTTTTAATATGAGGTATTTTGACGAAGTGAAATATGAGGAAATGAGCCAAATTCTGGAGACCTCTGAAGGAGCCCTAAAGGCTTCCTATCACCTGGCAAGAAAAAAGATCGAGTCCTATTTAATCAATGAGAAATGAAGAAACCTTCTGAAAATATATTAAACCAATTACGGGGTGATCAGGGTGGTTATAAAATCCCGGAACGGTATCTGGAAGATTTCTATGTGAAACCGGATTTTAATTCCGGACCTTGCGCATAGTCAAGAAACAGGTTTTATTGCTCCGGACGGTTATTTTGAAAATTTTGAACCAAATTTATTAGAAACGAATAAAGAGTAAGCCGGAAATTGTTTTTAAAATTCCTGAAAACTATTTTGAAGATTTCGAGGTCGATGCCCATCTGATAAATAAAAAAGGAAAAGTGATTTCCTTGCCGTCTAAGTTTTTTCTGAAGATTGGTTATACGGCTGTAGCTGCTTCCATATTGTTATTTTTTGGCCTCAATTTACTGGACAAAAACAACAATGAAAACCTGAGTCAGTTAAGTACAAATGATATTGAATCCTGGGTTTATGAAAACGCCTCTCAGTTCAGCACTGATGATATAACTGAGGTTTTTCAGGAAAATGAACTTACTTTAAATTCATTTGATTATGTCACGGAAGTGGACAGCTATTTGAGCGAAAAAGATATTGAATCAATGCTAATACAAGAGGAACCATGAAAAAAGTAATATTATTTATACTGATAGTGTCTGGTAGCATTCAGTACAATTCAGGCACAGGAAGACAGGCATGAAAAACTCAAAGCCTTTAAAACGGCCTATTTAACAGAACAACTGGCCTTAACCTCATCGGAAGCCGAAAAGTTCTGGCCTGTTTACAATGATTTTGAAAAAAAAATGCATGCGCTAAAAGTCGAAAGCTACAGGTCCGCGAAGGGTAACATAGATAAACAAGGTGGAATTGAGGCTCTGGATGATAAAGAAGCCAGGGAATATATGAAAAAGATCCTTGAGAATGAGCAGCAAATGACCAATACAAAAATCGAATTTTACAACCGTTTGAAACCTGTTTTAAGTTCGAAAAAAATATTGAAACTTTATCAGTCAGAACAAAATTTCAATAAAAGACTTCTGGATGAGTACCGCGGTAAAAAGGGCAAAAATTAAATGTATTTTATGGTCAAAATTTTAAGTAATTTTAATAGTTTTTTTTAATTTTGCCCTATGGTGCTCATTTTTTTAACCCACCTCTATCTGTTTTTTGTACTGCTGGGCATGGGTCTTTGAAATTTTGTGATAAAATTAGCACCTCCCCGTTCTTTTTATCCTTTTGACCGTGTGTTTTTGCTACAACTTATTTTGTTAATTGCTTACAGCCTTTTCTTTCCTATTGATTTAGGATTTTAAAATTTAATTATTTTAGCGAGTGCCTCGACTTTATATTTCAAAAATTCAATAAGTTTTAAAAATATAGTTTCATCCTTTAGAGCGTTTTCATGGTTTAGTAGATTTGTTTTGGATCAATTTTATTTCTGTCTTTAGCTTCTTCCTCTCGAATTTTTAGATGTTTCTCAAAAAATTGGTAAGCCACTGGATTGGTAAACGTATTGGTGAATTTGCTCCGTTTTTGGAATATCTCGTTGCGCACAGCTTCGTAGTTTGTTTTCCTCCGAGTCCTTTTTGATCTTGTTTTTTGTTGTCTTGTTTCGTTTTTCTGTTGAGAGGATTTATCCTATTATCGACTTATTCTTAGCGATTTATCGATCTTTTTATCTCTTTCTGTACTTTTTTATAGATTCTCCCTCCGATTTACCTCTTTATATTCTTCCGAATTTTTTTTCTTTTTGTATGATATCGAAGATCTCGATTATTCTCTCTACTCATTATATTTTCTTCTCTACTTTTTAAGGTATACTTTTCCTTTGATATTGATATTGTTTTGATTCTCGGAAACCGGGGATTTATTGTTTATCCCATGAGTTTTGGTTTTTTGTCACTCTCCGGACTCCCTTCCGGGCTGGATCGAAACGGAGGAGACCGAATTATGTCGAAGGAGTATGGGGAGAGAAATATTGATAATCAGCGAGTGATAATCATTCTGGATACCGACAGCGATTTTAAGCGTGGCGTTCTCGTTGTCATTTTCCCTTTTTTATCGAATAGACTCGTTTTAGTCTACTTTTACTTTTTTTTTCTTCTAATATCTACCTCCCCGAGATTTTGATCGATATCATATCCTTCTCTGTCCTTCATAGAAGAGAACTCTGAGCCTCTATGCTTTCTATGGGAATTTTATTTTGGATCATAGGAAAGAGATGATATCCCTCTGATTCAGATCAACGGAATTTGAGGAAAGAATGAGAGATGATTATATCCCCTGAATCTTATTTGAACGAGGCCCTACCTTCCAAATATTAGAAATCTCTATATATGAAGAGATAGATATTAGTGATGGATTGAAGAGAATAACTTTCCCTTCTGCCATTATATCCTGAATGATTTCTTTGGCCGGTTTAATTTCATGGATTAATCCGGCTACCTGCCCGATCTCTAAATTCTCCTTCTTCCATATCTCCTTCGAACATTCCTTTTTTGGCCCTGGCCCTGCCCAGCAATTCGCGGAGTTTCGCTTCGTCCGGATTGGTTTTATAGAGTTCTTGCACATCTTTATAAAACTTATTTTTCAGCAAGCGTACAGGAGTTAATTCCTTCAATGTAAGGATTGTATCTCCGTCCTGAGCCTGAACAACTGCCTTTTTAAAATTGTCGTGTGCAGATGACTCTGTGCTCGCCACAAACCTGCTTCCAATTTGAACCCCGTCTGCACCCAATGCAAAGGCTGCCAACATTCCCCGGCCTGAAGCTATACCACCGGCAGCAATAAGTGGAATCTCAATTTTTTCTTTGATCATAGGGAGCAGGGTAAATGTTGTTGTCTCGTCCCTTCCATTATGCCCGCCGGCTTCAAAACCCTCTGCCACGATAGCATCCACGCCGGCTTCCTGGGATTTTAGTGCAAATTTCACACTGCTTACAACGTGCACCACCGTTATACCTTCCTTTTGTAATCTGGATGTATATAGTTTTGGATTACCTGCAGAGGTGAATACAATTTTTACACCGGATCTGATGATAATCTCAATAATTTCTTCAAGGTCAGGATAAAACAAGGGCACATTTACGCCAAAGGGTTCTTTTGTAGCCTGTTTGCATTTTTGTATATGTTCTTTCAAAACACTACGGATACATTGAACCCGCACCAATCAAGTCCGAGCCCTCCGGCATTGCTTACAGCCGAGGCCAATTTATAACCACTTACCCAAACCATACCTGCCTGGATAGATGGGATATTTGATTTTAAAAAGGGATGTTATCCTGTTTTGCATGTGCTGTGGATTTATAGAGATTACCCCCGAGCCAAGCAATTCATCTCCCTGATACCATGCCACGAATTGCCCTTCGGTGATGGCAGACTGCTCTTTTTCAAAGGTAACAAACAATCCTTTGTCCGATCTGTATAATATTGCGTTCTCAAGCGCCTGTCTATACCTGATCCTGGCTTTTACATTCATTTCCTCATTGACTTTTAATTCTAGATCTTCCCTGATCCAATGAATTTCTTCCTTGCAAACAAATAGTACCTTCCCGTAAAGTCCGGGATGGCCTTTCCCCTGCCCTGTATAAATAATGTTTTCATTCACATCAGTATCAATTACAAACAGGGGCTCTGACTTACCACCTACCCCCAGTCCTTTTCTTTGACCTTTGGTAAAATAATGTGCTCCCTGGTGTTTCCCGACGATTTTGCCATCGGTCATCTGATATTTCCTTTTGGTCGCCAAAAACTGTAAGGCTGATACTTTATCCGAAAAAGCAGGTAAAGGGAAGTTATAAACCGGTGCGTCATCCGGAATCTGGACAATTAATCCTTCTTTAGGCATTAATTTCTGCTGTAAAAACTCGGGTAACCTCACTTTTCCAATAAAACAAAGTCCCTGTGAATCCTTTTTTTCAGCCGTTACCAAATCAAGGTCTGAGGCGATTTTTCGCACTTCAGTTTTTGTCAATTCGCCAATAGGAAAAAGGGATCTGGACAACTGACTCTGTGACAACTGACATAAAAAATACGATTGGTCTTTGTTGGAATCTTTTCCTGCCAAAAGTCGGTAGGTCTTTTTGCCATTAATTCCAGGATGTCTTTTCTGCAGTAATGACCTGTTGCAACAAAGTCTGCGCCCAGGCCAAGGGCTATCTCCATAAAAACATCAAACTTAATTTCCCGGTTACAAAGTAATGTCAGGATTAGGCGTCCTTCCCATTTCATACTCGCGGAACATATAATCCACGATTCTTTCCTTGTATTGCTCACTGAGGTCAACTACCTGAAAAGGTATGCCGAGTTTATCGGCCACGAGCATGGCATCATTGCTGTCTTCCAGCCATGGACATTCCTTAGAAATGGTTACGGAATCATCATGCCAGTTCTTCATAAACAAACCAATCACCTCATAACCCTGCTCTTTTAGCAGATATGCCGCAACGCTCGAATCAACACCTCCCGACAAGCCTATAATTACTCTTTTCATTTACCAGACTTTAGCAATGCAAAGATAGAAATTAAGCCGGTAAGCCTTAGGGTATTAAAGTTAGTTTTTTGTTTTTTCAGGTTTTATAGCAGGCTGCTCCTGTGCTCACCAGTTCACCATCCACATAATTCTTCCAGGTTCCAACCCTCTGGTCATCCTTAAACGGGCCTTTTTTGATGATCTCACCGGACTTAAGAGAATAATAGGTCGCTAAACCATTGAGCTTTCCTCCGGAATAATTAAAATCATTAATAAGATGTCCCTCTTATGGCATATTTTTTATAGTTGCCGTCCAAAAGACCATTTTTATAATTTGTAATTTCTGTTGGAGTACCATCATTATAGAATGTTTTGTAAGAACCGTGCAGTTTTCCGTCCACATAATTTTCTTCACTCATCACAGTTTTTCCGTCGGTATGATAAAAAAACCACTTTCCTACCCTGTTCTTGCCGTCCATCTGTCCCTCACTTTCCAAAACTCCTTTCGTGGTGTAATACTTTACTTCAGCAATATTGTTCTTTTCATTATACATCATAACAATTACAGGAAAATCTGAGTTTTCCGCTGAGAAATATTTGAAGGTTCCCACTTCTTTGCCATGTTTGAATGTACCGCGGTACCTCACGCGGTTGTTATCGTAAAACTTTTCCCAGGGGCCATCTCTTTTTCCTTCCTTATCTAATTGATTCACAGCTTTTTGAGCAAATGTTTCTAGTGAAAGAAGAAAAATAATTAAAAGAAACAGGAAATTATAAATCCATTTTTTTTTCATACACCACAATTTTTTATAATGATACGCTTTTTTTACTGTAGCAATAATATCATCCTTACAAAGGTTTAAAAGTAACAATTTTTTATAATTTTGAATAACTATTTCTTGAGCAAATAAACTATGCGAAATTCAAATTTTTGGTTTTACACCATCATGGTATTGGTTATATTACATTTTGTGGTTGGATTCGCCTACCTGATCTACAAGTTATCACCCAAAAAAAATGAGCGAAAAGATAAAAAGGACCCAAGCTGAACTGCTGGATGCCCTCACCTCGGTCATTAATGCGAAGAGAATTTATCGCGACGAGGCTGCTGACTTTGTACTGCGGAATCCGGAAACTTTTCCCTATCTGATTTCAATTTTATTTGAAACAGAAAATCCGATACACATCAAGGCAGCATGGATAACCGAACTTGTATGCCTTCAGAATCCCGCTATATTAATGCCGCAGCTCGATACTTTTATTTCTCATTTGCCAGCGCTAAAAAATGACAGTGCCCTCCGCCCTGTGGCAAAGATTTGTCGTATAATTGCCGGCTTACACTTTTCAGAAAAAGGAAAAGCGGCCGTCCTTACTGAGGTACAAAAAGCAAAAATGGTTGAGGCCTGTTTTGATTGGCTCATCCGCGAAGAAAAAACAGCTACACAGGTGTATGCCATGTCTGCTCTTGCTATGTTTTCCATTGAAACAGAATGGATCAGAGAGGATCTGACAGGGATACTTCAAAAGGATTTTAATAATAAAAGTCCGGGGTATCAAAGTCATGCAAAAATGCTGCTACCGAAGCTTTCAAAAAAATAAGTCGGTTTCGGGCCATTTTATTTTATCCATTTGAATGAATTGACTTAAAAAACCTAATTTTGTACTTTTCATAAATCAGGAATCCATACCATGAGTTTGACAAGTTTGAGTGCCATATCTCCCATTGATGGCCGTTACAGAAATAAAGTAGAGAATCTGGCGCCATTTTTTTCTGAAGAAGCGCTAATTAAATACAGAGTAAAGGTAGAAATAGAGTATTTTATTGCACTCTGTTCCATTCCATTACCTCAACTTTCTGGCTTTGACAAATTGAAATACGGCGATCTTAGAAAAATTTATACAGATTTTGACACCGTTGATGCCCAGAAAATTAAAGACATAGAAAAGGTTACCAACCATGATGTAAAGGCTGTTGAGTATTTTATTAAAGAAAAATTTGATTTACTGGGATTGATAGCATTTAAAGAGTTCATACATTTTGGATTGACTTCTCAGGATATAAACAATACAGCCATACCCTTGTCATTAAAAGATGCCTTTTTTGAGGTTTATTTACCTGAACTGGAGACATTAGAACAAAAATTGGCCACTTTGGCAAAGGAATGGAAAGAAATACCCATGCTTGCCCGGACGCATGGTCAACCGGCTTCTCCAACTTTATTAGGCAAAGAAATATCGGTCTTTGCAGAAAGAATTTCCCAGCAAAAAAAACTATTGCTTCAGGTACCTTTCGCTGCAAAGTTCGGAGGCGCAACAGGCAATTTTAATGCCCATCATGTGGCCTATCCTGTGGTGGATTGGAAAAAATTCGGAAAGAATTTTGTAGAAATGAATTAAAACTGCATTATTCATTTCCCACAACTCAAATTGAACACTACGATCATATGGCCGCCTTTTTTGACGGGCTCAAGCGCATTAACTCTATTCTGATCGATTTAAACAGGGATATATGGCAATATATTTCCATGAACTATTTTAAGCAAAAAATCAAAAAAGGAGAAGTTGGATCATCAGCCATGCCCCATAAAGTAAATCCGATAGACTTTGAGAACAGCGAAGGCAATCTGGGAATAGCAAATGCACTATTCGAGCATTTGTCTGCCAAACTGCCGGTGTCAAGATTGCAACGCGACCTTACAGATTCAACTGTTCTGCGAAATATTGGTGTTCCATTGGCACATACCCTGATCAGTTTTTTATCGACGGAGAAAGGCCTGGACAAACTACTACTGAACAGGGAGGCAATTGACAGGGACCTCGAAGACAATTGGGCGGTTGTCGCAGAGGCTATTCAAACAATTTTGCGCAGGGAATCTTATCCGGATCCTTATGAAGCACTCAAAGGACTTACAAGAACAAATGAAAAGATCACAGAAAAATCCCTGGCAGATTTTATTGAATCTTTGGATGTAACTGATCAAATTAAAACAGAACTAAAATCCATAAAACCAGGTAATTACACTGGAATAAGCCATTGATTTATGCGTTATATTTTTGTTTTTCCAGTATTATTGTCTCTGCTGGTCTCGTCATTGTAACCAGCAACGGATGAATATTAATTCCTTTAAAGAATGGCACATTTAAGACCGTTCTTGAAGATTCTGACATATCTTCAACTGCATACAGAAATGACTCTGTACAAATTGAATCCTATGACAAAAAACTGGATACTTTTAAAATATACTGGAAAAATGATTTTGAATATGTGCTTACCAAAACACATCCAAAAACCATACTTGACAGTACGCCGTTTCATGTAAAAATTATCGAGGTAAAACAAAATAGTTACAGTTTTATAGCCAGTTACAAAGGATCTAACTTCAAACAAAAAGGAAAAGCCTTTAAGTTGGAAAAATAATTTAATCAAATAATTCATATGGAGATCTTTACCCAGCCTGATACATGGGCCGCCTTGTTAACCCTAACATTCCTCGAAGTTGTTTTAGGAATCGACAACATTATTTTCATTTCTATCACTGCAGGGAAATTACCAGAAGAAAAAATCAAAAAAGCTACCCGGATCGGTTTGCTTTTGGCCATGTTTTTTAGAATAGCATTGCTTCTTGGGCATTTCCTATATTATATCGATGAAACAAGTTTTATATACGGTTGACATGGGTTGGCTGCAATCGAAAATAACCGGTCAGAGCCTGATTCTGTTTGCCGGAGGTATTTTTTTACTGTATAAAAGCACCCATGAAATACACCAAAAGGTAGAAGGAAAAATTCACGACGCACAGGTGAATACTAAAAAGGCCGGAATTTCATTGGCTTCCGTGCTCGTTCAGATCGTATTGATTGATTTGGTCTTTTCATTTGATTCGGTCTTAACCGCTGTGGGCATGACCAATGGCATTGAAGGTGCGTTGATCATTATGATTATCGCCGTCGTTATCTCAGTCTTCATTATGATGATTTTCGCAGTACCTGTGGGTAATTTTGTGAATAGGCATCCAACCATTCAGATGCTTGCTTTGTCATTTTTAATCCTTATCGGTTTCATGCTGATTACAGAAAGCTCGCATTTATCTGATACTTCGTTATTAGGCCAGCACGTGGGTGCTATCCCCCAAAGGTTATCTGTATTTTGCAATAGCGTTTTCAATTGGTGTTGAGGCGCTGAATATGAGGATACGCAAAAACCTGAATTAAGTTTTTAGGTTTTTTTTTCACTAACGATTTATAATTAAACCATTGTAATGTAAGTTGCTTTAGCTACGATCAGCCTGAAGTACTTTTGCTCTGAATTTAATCATAAAATACAATGGAGAAAAAAAGATTTAAATTTCATTCTCATTTGCCCGTTTTATTATTCCTGTTTCTTTTTAATGGAATAGTACATTCGCAAACCCCTGAGCCGATCAGTTTGGATGAAGCCAGACAAAGGGCAGGTCAAAACAATTTAAATGTAAAAATAGCAGAACAGGACTACCAGTTGGCCAAAGCACAATTGAAGCAGTCTAATTCTGTTTATCTGCCATCATTGCAATTAAAGAATACAAGTACTTCTACCAACAACCCTTTATATGCTTTTGGTTATAAACTTCTACAGGAATCGGTTACCAGTGCCGATTTTGATCCTAACCGCCTGAATGACCCAGGGCAGCAACAAAATTTCAATACCAGGATTGAATTATTTCAACCAATTTTTCAACTGGATGGTTGGAAAGGCAGAAAAGCTGCTGAACTAAACACAAAAGCCGCAGATTTGCAAAAAGAAAGATCAAAGGAATATATCCAATTGGAAATCGAAAAGACCTATATGGAGCTGCAACTGGCATACAAACAACAGGAAGTTGTCGAAAAAGCGCTTCAGACTGCCGAAGAGAATCAAAAAATCGCCAGAAACAACTTTGAACTGGGATTAATTCAGAATGCTGACCTGATCAATGTTGAAGTAAGATATAATGAGGTGAAGAACGAACTGCAGTACGCGAAAAGCAACCTGAACAATGTGTCGGAATACCTCTCTTTTCTGATCGGGAATAAAAACAATGTGCTGTATGTTCCAACAGAAAAATTAGGTATGACAGAAAATTATTCTTTTGAAGAAACTGAATTAAATCCGGAAAGGAAAGACATCAAAGCGGTAAGCTATGGTTCTGAAGCACAGACAGAACTTTTGAAATCTTCTAAATATCAGCTCATCCCAAGGGCCGGAGCCTTTGCCAACTATGAATGGAACGACAATGATTTTATGGGCTTTGAAGCGAGTAATTACCTTGTAGGCCTCGAATTGTCATGGAACTTGTTCGATGGCGGAAGAACATTGGGGAAGATCCATCAGGAAAAAGCGCAGCTTGAAAAAGCCGACCTGTATCAGGAACAGTACCTGGCTCAGAGCAAACTTGAGCTGAATAAAGCAAAAAGACAATTAACAGACGCTCAGGAAAGTGTAAAAATTTCAAAACTAGCGACAGAACAATCTGAAGAGTCTCTTCGAATCACAAGAAACCGCTATGAACAAGGTCTCGAAAAAACGAGTGACCTGCTCTATGCAGAAACACAATTGCAACAAAATGAGCTCGCTTATGCCCAGTCATTATTCAACTACAATTATGCCACAGCTTACTTAAAATTTTTAACGAAATAATCTATCAGTCATGAAAAAAAATATAATTCTATTAACACTTTTGGTAATTCTTAGCAGTTGTTCCGATGATAAGAGCAATGCTGTAACGAATTCTGAAGTAATCAAAGTCACGGTTGAACAACCCAAAGGTTCCCTTGGGAAACAGTTTTTTACCGCGAGCGGAAAGATTGAAGCAGATCAGTTCTCCAATTTAAGTACCAAAGTAACAGGTTATGTTGAGAAGGTCAATGTGAAATTAGGTGACCAGGTTAAACAGGGCCAGTTGTTGCTGCACATAAATAATACAGATATTGAGGCCCAGAAATCGCAGGCCAAAGCCAAATTAATTCAAGCGGAAGCCAATTTCAGTCTGGCTGAAAACAACCTTAAAAGATATAGGAAATTATATGAACAAAAAAGTGCCAGTGAAAAGGAATTTGAAGACATACAGGCAGCGTACAATATAGCAAAAGCTCAGGTTGATGCTACCACTGAATTGGGAAATGAGATCAATGCCCTGCTGGGTTATAGCAATATAAAAGCCCCGTTCTCAGGCGTGATCACATCTGTATTTGTAAAAGAAGGTGATATGGCCATGCCGGGGACACCGCTCATTGGTATAGAAAATCCGGGTAAATTTATCGCAACAGCGATTATTCCTGAAATGCATTTATCTCAATTAAAAAAAGGTCAGGATGTCAAGGTTCGCATTAAGAGCAACGATGTTTCCATCGACGGTAAAATAAGTGAAATCAGCACATCTTCTCAAAATACCGGCGGACAGTTTTTAGTAAAAGTTGAACTTGCCAAAATAGCAGACACAAAGATCTACTCCGGCATGGATGTCATCACCGAGTTCCCTTTTGAGGGAAAAAACCTGGATATGGTTCTGGTTCCGAAGAATGTTATTGTTAACAGAGGCCAATTGACAGGATTGTATACGGTGAGCCAGTCGAATACAGCTATTTTAAGGTGGGTACGTCTGGGTAGAAATGTGGGCGATCAGGTTGAAGTTCTGTCAGGACTATCCGGAAGCGAGTCCTATATTGCCAGTTCGGAAGGGGAAATTGTACAACGGAGCAAAAATTCAAATAAATAAATAAAAATGGAAAAAGGATTTGCCGGAAAAATTGCAGCTTTTTTTCTTGAATCAAAGCTAACTGTCTTATTAATGATCCTGTTTTTGTTGATAGGTACTTACAGTTCATTTCTCATTCCAAGAGAAGAGGAACCGCAGATAGAGGTGCCTATTGCAGATATTTTTATCCAATATCCGGGTGCGAGTCCGGCCGAAGTTGAAACAAAGGTGATCAAACCATTGGAAAAGATCATTGCCAACCTTCCCGGTGTGGAATACACTTATTCTACATCAATGAAAGAACAGGCAATGGTCATTGTCCAATTCTATGTCGGATCAGATACTGAACGATCCTTCGTGCAGTTGTACAATGAGATCATTAAACATATGGATCAAATCCCACAAGGGGTGTCTATGCCATTGGTAAAGACAAGGGCTATAGACGATGTGCCTGTTCTAGGACTTACATTCTGGAGTCAGAATTATGACGATTATCAGCTTAAACAAATCGCTGAGGAAGTAAATAATGAGATCAAAAAAGTTAATGGGGTTGCCATTACTGAGGTAATTGGCGGCAGAAGCCGTGAGGTTAGTGTGGTTCTTGACAAGGACAAAATGGCTGAAAATAAGATTGATTTTCTGGGAGTCTCACAGAAAATTCAGGTAAGCAATTCTCAGTCTAACTCAGGAAAATTTTCAAAAAATGATACTGAGTTTCTGGTGCATACCGGAGATTTCTTTCACAATATTGAGGATATTCAGAACCTGATCGTTGGCATAAATCAGGACAAACCTGTGTATCTGAAACAAATTGCCGAAGTTAAAGAAGGCCCTGAATTACCTAAAGAATATGTTTCTTTTGGCTATGGTAAAGCCGGTTCAGAAAACCAGGCAGCCTACCCTGACGCATATTCAGCCGTAACCTTATCTGTTGGAAAACAAAAAGGGGGTGATGCGATGAAGATCTCAAATGTGATACTTGGAAGGGTTGAAGAGCTGAAAAAAGACCTGATTCCTGATGATGTTCATGTGTCAATAAGTCGGAATTACGGGGAAACAGCATCTCATAAAGTATCGGAATTGCTACTCCATTTGATCATAGCCATTATATCTGTTTCTCTGGTGGTTATGCTGGCTATGGGATGGAGAGGGGGTTTGGTAGTGTTTTTATCTGTCCCTGTCACTTTTGCCCTGACCCTGTTCAGTTATTACTTCATGGATTATACCTTGAACAGAATCACACTTTTTGCATTGGTTTTTGTTACCGGAATTGTGGTTGATGACTCCATTATTATTGCGGAAAATATGCACCGCCATTTTAAAATGAAAAGACTTCCTTTTAAACAAGCTGCTATCTATGCGATCAATGAAGTTGGTAACCCAACGATTCTGGCAACATTAACTGTAATAGCTGCTGTACTGCCCATGGCTTTTGTATCCGGTTTAATGGGACCATATATGAGCCCGATGCCCATTGGAGCGTCCATTGCCATGATCGTATCTCTGCTGGTTGCTTTGACCATTACCCCCTATTTGGGTTATATTTTTTTGAGGGAAAAGGACAAGAAAAACGCCAATGAAGTTTCAGAATCGCATGATCTGAGTACCTCCAAGATCTTTGTGTGGTATAAAAAAATCATGGATCCTCTTTTGGACAACAAACGCTACCGCTATCTGTTTTTTGGAATAAATATCCTTTTGTTACTTGGTACAACAGGAATGTTCTTCACAAAAACTGTGGCGGTAAAAATGTTGCCTTTTGATAACAAAAATGAATTTCAGGTAATCTTAGACATGCCGGAAGGTACTACCTTGGAAAGAACGCAAGCGGTTACTCAGGAAATTGCCCAATATATCAAAGAAAGTGAGTTTGTAACTGATTACCAAAGTTATGTAGGAACTGCATCTCCAATCACATTTAATGGACTGGTAAGACATTACGATTTGAGAATGGGCTCAAATGTTGCTGATATTCAGGTAAATCTCATCGATAAAGGCGATCGCAAAGAACAAAGCCATTATATCACAAAAATGCTGAGGTCTCAAATCCAGAAGATTGCTCAAAAATTTGGAGGTAATGCAAAAGTTGTAGAAGTACCACCCGGCCCACCTGTTTTGTCAACTTTGGTAGCTGAGGTGTATGGACCTGATTATGAGGAACAAATCAAGATCGGAAAACAGTTAAAAACACTTTTTTCCTCCAACAATGAGGTAGTGGATGTAGACTGGATGATTGAAAACGATCAAACCGAATACCGATTTGTGATTGATAAGGAAAAGGCGTCACTCAACGGTATTGCTGCGCAGCAGATTGTTTCTACGATGAATATGGCTATGGCCAATCAGCCAATCAGTAAGATGTATGACGAGACTGCCAGCAAAGATGTTGGCATCGTATTACAATTGGATGAAAAGGAAAAATCCAGTTTAACGGATCTCCTCGCTTTAAAGCTGATATCTCAGAATGGAAACGCAGTACCGGTTGGCGACCTGATTAAAATAACAAATGATACCATTGAAAAAAGTATCATGAGAAAAAATCAACGAAGGGTGGTATATGTAACCGCTGAAATGGCAGGAAAACTCGAAAGTCCGGTTTACGCATTGCTCGATTTCTCTGACAGACTAAACGAAATAAAAATACCGGAAGGATTTACCTTAAATGAAAAATGGAATGAGCAGCCCGACAATGAAAGTGAATATACCGTAAAATGGGATGGGGAATGGCAAATTACCTATGAGGTATTCAGAGATCTTGGTGCTGCATTCGCAGTTGTAATTATCATCATTTATCTGTTATTGGTGGGTTGGTTTCAAAGCTTTAAATCGCCCGTTGTTATGCTGATTGCCTTGCCATTATCATTAATTGGAATTATTCTTGGTCACTGGGTATTTGATGCCTATTTTACTGCAACCTCAATGATCGGATTAATTGCCTTAGCAGGAATTATGGTAAGAAACTCTGTGCTGCTGGTTGACTTTATCAATTTGCGGCTGGATGAGGGGATCCCATTGAGACAAGCTGTAATGGAGGCAGGTGCCGTAAGAACAACGCCCATACTGCTTACTGCAGGAACCGTGGTGATCGGTGCATTCGTAATGCTTTTCGACCCAATCTTTCAGGGCCTGGCCATCTCAATGCTTGGAGGAACCATTTTCTCAACCGTACTGACTCTCATTATGGTTCCGTTGATATTCTATTTTATGGAAAGAAAAAAATATAAATCTCAATAATTATGATAAAATTAATCGTTTTAACTGTTGTTAAAGAACTCGAGAAAGATGCAATCACCCTGCTGAAAAAAGCCGGTCTACTTACCTGGAGTGTTATCAATATGGAAGGACATAAACAACAAACCGAAAATCAGCTGGAAAACAACTGGTTTTCTTCCTCGCACAACAATGTAGACTCAGTTTTACTTTTCTCCTTTACAGAGAATGGGAAAATTGAACGTTTAATCAGTTTGCTGAATGACTTCAATAAAAATGCTGATTGCACCAGCCCAATAAAATTAGCAGTAATGAATGTTGAACAATTTATTTAATATCATTGCTGTATTATAAAAATTAATATTGTACTCTTTTATTTTTTATTTACTTATAAATCAATTAGTTAATTTTATTTTTTTTAATTGTCAAAATCAGGCATCAAAAAATAACTATTGTTTTGTTTAAGCTATATCGATAATCTAGCCTTTTTTAGACTTTCTAAAAATTTCGTTAATTGAATACAATTGAAAAGATAAGTTTTACAATAACCTTGCAAACAATAAAATAACATACGTATAAATGGTCTTTACTCTTGCAACGATTCAAATATTGATCAGAATCGTATCTTTTACGGCATCTTTTATTTTTAAATTATCAATTAAAGAAATAGCGGTTCGAAAACAGATTTATTGGAAAAATAAGTACTTTTACTCATCGTTATTTGAATTTTTCATCTCTAAATTATGATAACTTTTAGAACCCATTAATTTGGTTCTTTTTATTGGAGCAATTATTTAATCTATCTATTCAAATTATAGCAATGAATAAAATTCTAATTCCTTTTTTCGTTTTATTTATTATTGGAAATAATACTTTTGGTCAAATTATCATTTGGCCTAAACGCTGACTAATAAAAGTGACATTTTAACAATGTATCAACCACAGGTTGAAAATTGGCAAGACTATAAAAATCTTACTTATCGTTTAGCATTTTCTTTGGTTCCCAATCAAGGTAAAGAAGTTTTGGGAGTTTTGTATATGACCGCCAACACAGCTGTAAACAAAGAGACCAATTCTGTATTGATTCAAATATTATTATTAAAAGGTTCATTTTCCTTATGAAATGTTACTACTGCCACCAATATGGAGCCTAAGTTCGTGCTTTTTTAGATTCTAATCATACGTTAACTATGTCTTTGAATCAGATTGTAGCTTGCACTGCCAAAAGAACAAAAAACATCTAATGTTGTCGTAAATAATGATCCTCCAATAATTTTTAATAGCACTAGTCCGGCTGTATTGTTACAATTAAGTGGTCCAATGGTAAAAGCAGCAACAGGTCAACCCGATTTAGATTTTGTTGTCAATGCAAATTTTCCTCTTTTTTTAGAAACAAATAGTAACAACTTTTATCTCTATGACGGTTTAGAATGGCAACAGCTCCCTGCCTAAAAGGTCCTTGGAAATTTACAAGTGTAGTTCCCAATTCAATTGTGAAACTATCAAGTTTAGCTGAATGGGAAAACATTAAAGGTTCATACCGCAAAAAAAAACCTAATGCGAAAATTCCGTATTTTTTACTCAAAAATTGAAGCTTATTCTTTTTGAAGGGAATCCTGCTACTACAAAGTAGATGGTACTGCATTAAAATTTGCTACAATACTATAGCGATTTGTTTTTCTGTTCAACAGACAATCAATATTATTATTTAAGTTCCGGGAGATGGTTTAGCTCATCAAGTTTACACGGACCCTGGGTTTATGCAACTCCAACTTACCTATTGATTTTCTAATTCCAATAAGTCCGGCTTCTTCATTATGGCTTTTGTCCCTGAGTGAGCGGCGATGCTGTTATGATTGCTCAAATTCCTCAACAATAACTATCCCTCCCAATGCAGCCCAACTCTGTTACATTACATATTCTGGCACCCAAAGTTTGAACCAATTGAAACAACTACATTATCGTATGCTGTAAATACTTCTTCAAAAGTAATAATGGTGTCAAATAAAAGTATTTTGCTTGCGTAAATGGTATGTGGTTTGAAAGCAAATTCGCCAACAGGACCATGGATTGTTGCTTCTTTTATACCTGCAGAAATTTATAAAATACCAGCACATCGCCTGTTTATATGTTACTTATGTGACTCAAAAACAAGATTCTTCGGGAAATGTAGAATCTAGTTACACTTCTGGATATGAAGGTGTATATGTAGTGAATACTTCAACAAAGTAGTTATAATGTCTGGACCGGTTATTATTATCCGCCCTATTACTATTATCCACCCTATGGTTATCCTGTATATTATCATTATCCATATACATATGGTTGCTATGCTTATCATGCCTATCCCTATGGAGGTGTTTCTTATCATGCATCGTATAATCCAAACACTGGAACCTATGCAAGAAGTGCTACGGCTTATGGCCCTTACGGAAGTGCAACCGGCGCACAAGCCTATAATCCATCTACTGGAACAGTAGCTAGAGGTGCATCAGTTTCTAATGGTTATGGAACAACTTCAGTAGCCCAAGCATACAATCCTTATATAGGTTCAAGTGCCACAACACGTCAATCATCTAATGCCTATGGCAGTTATGGATCAACAACCCGAACCAATGCAGCCGGAAAAACAACTACAACAGCTCACCAAACTAATTCTCAAGGTACAAGCTGCAAGTGCTGCAAACTCAAATGGTGGTAAAGCTGTTGCAGGTAGTGGTCAAAATAATAGTGGGGCTGCAGTAAAAACTGCTAGTGGTGACAAGTATGCTTCAGTTAATGGCAATGTCTATTCTAATACTGGTGCCGGTTGGCAACAAGGCGGAAGCGGAAATTCACAAGCTCAGACTCACCAACCCAAGCGCAGGCCCAAACCCAAGCAACTTCACAAGCTCCAAAACCAATCACAATCAAATGCTGCAAAATATGAAAATCGTTCCACAGCAAATCAAGGGTTTAATCAAGAAGAAATGAATAAAGCATCCAATGACAGACAACGAGGAAATATTCAAACGCAACAATACCAAGGAAGAATGACTAATTCAACAGCCAGTGGAAGTTCATATGGAGGTAGCAGACCTTCAGGAGGTGGCAGGTCAAGAGGAAGAGGGTAAAATATATTTCTTAAATATTGAAACGCTATTAAAACTGTATATAATTAAAGATTTCTTTTATTCTAATTTAAAGTTTAACTATGGAAAAATATATCAGAGCAATAGCAGGATCATTTATTATTATAAGTGTTTTACTGGCTTATTTTGTAAATATTAACTGGATTTGGTTCACACTTTTTGTTGGCTTGAACCTGTTTCAATACGCATTTACGGATTGGTGTCTGATGGAGAAAATCCTGAAGAAAATGGGTCTGTAAAAGACTGTTATATCAGCACAATGATTAAGGAGGTTTTATCCTCCTTTTTTTGTTGATCAAAAATTCGTATTATTACAGCGCTATTATGAAAAACCCGGAAAACAAATATATAAAAGCAGGCATCCTGGCCTTCATTTTTATATTGCCCGCATTATTCGGGCTTTTTCATGCCGTTCATGAGCATCAAAACAACCATTGTTTTGCGAAAAACGAACAACATATTCATGTTGAAAAAGAATCTTGCTCACAATTTCATATCCTTCAGAATATTTCATTTGAAATAGTTCAAAAAGATTTTGCGCTTATCTCCTTTAAACAATTTAAGGAACCTTTTTTGCTCAGATGTATCTTTTCTGAGTATGTAAGGGCTTTCAATTTCCAACTGCGCGGCACCTTTGTGATTAATGCTTTATTTTAAATTATTGCAATTTATTTTAAACCATTAATCAACTGTTTATTTATGGAAATATTTACACTTCGTTCTGTGGCTGGATTTAGTTCCCTTTTATATGCACAAACCACCGTTTCCGGAATCATTACAAATGAAATAAAAACCCCGTTTCTGGAGCAGAGATCTATATTGAACAATTACATATTGGAACCACTTCCAATGCGGATGGGAGCTATAAATTAAATAATATCCCAAGAGGAAATCAGATTCTTACCATTAGTTTTATAGGATATAATACAGAAAACCGAACCTTCCTAAGTGGAGGACAAAATACAGAAATCGACGTGGTGCTAAGTCCTTCCATTTTTCATATGGACGAAGTAATTTTATCTGCTCCCTTTGGGAAATTGCAGAGCGAAAATGTCATGAAAATTGAATCAAATTCCATAGAAACTCTGCAAAAAACCGGAGCTCCCACCTTGGTCGAAAGCCTTACTTCCATACCCGGGGTGGAGCAATTCGCTACGGGACAGGCATTGGCAAACCAGTTATCCGAGGACTTTCAGGCAACCGGGTTCTGGTATACACCCAGGGAGTTCGCCTCGAAAATCAGCAATGGGGTGATGAACACGGTTTGGGCCTTAATGGCGCAGGATTTGAAAGCGTTGAGGTAATCAAAGGACCGGCTTCATTGCTGTACGGGTCTGATGCGCTGGGTGGTGTACTGTACATTAATCCGGAAAAATTTGCCTACCAAAATGAAACCAAAGTTAGTCTGAACCAGGATTTTTATTCAAATACGCTGGGCAGCAATACTTCTTTAGGTGTAAAAACTTCTTCAGATATTTTTAAAGTCTTGTTAAGAGGCACCTACAATACCCATTCTGATTACGAAACCGGTGATGGAGAACGGGTTACAAATACACGTTTTAATGAAAAAGATTTTAAGGCAGGATTCGGAGTCAATGTCAAAAATTTTGTATCAGAACTGAGGTATAATTATGTCGATGCCACGGTTGGTATCCCCGAAGGGATTGAAGAACAGACCACGAGTAAAACCCCGGAACATCCCTATCAGAAACTCCAGAGTCATATCCTTGGCCTGCACAACCACTTTTTTCTAAATGAGGCAAAAATTGATGTCAACCTCGGTTATGTTTTTAATAACCGAAAGGAATTTGAGGGTGAACATGGGCATGACGAAGAAGGGCATGACCAAGGGGAACATGGATCTGAAGCTGCATTGGATATGGATCTTCGAACCTTTACTTACGAGGGAAAATATTACTTCCCAAAGAAAAACAAATTGGAACTTATTGCGGGTTTGCAGGGATTAGTACAAAGCAATGAGAACTTCGGGGAGGAAATCTCAATCCCAGATGCAAGCACAAAGGATATAGGCTTTTTCACATCGGGTATCTACGCGCTGAATGAAAATAATAATTTTCAGGTTGGTGCCAGCATTTGACCACAGAAATCTGAAGACCGAAGAATATACAATAGAACACCATGACCACGATGATGACCCTGGCGGGGAAGGTGAAGTTCATGATGAGGAGGAAGCTGAAATTGTTGAAGCCATTGACAGAAATTATCAGAATTTTACTTTTTCGTTAGGCTATAAAACCCTGCTCTTCAAAACGGTAACAACACGCTTAAACTTCGCGAGCGGATTCAGGGCCCCTAATTTGGCTGAACTTACCTCCTACGGGGTTCACCATGGCACCAACCGTTTTGAAATCGGAGATCCGAATCTGGATAGTGAGCAAAATTTCCAGATAGATTTATCACTGGAATATGGCAATGAACATTTTGAACTATTTGCCAATGGATTTTATAACTATTATAACTGATTATATTTTCATATCTCCTACCGGAGAAATTGAAGATGATTTTGATGTCTTCGCCTATGAGCAAAGCGATGCCGATCTTTTTGGAGGCGAATTCGGAATTCACCTGCATCCCCATTCGCTCTACTGGCTTCATTTGGAAAGCAGCTTTTCAACCGTAACAGGTAAACAGGCAAACGACAATTACCTGCCATTGATCCCTGCCAACAAATGGGCAAATACCGTTAGGGGTGAATTCAGTGGCAACAATTTTTTAAATGATTATTATATTGCTTTAGAAGTAGATTCATTTTTTGCTCAAAACAAGGTAAGCAGCTTTGAAAGCACCAACGGATGCTTATAATTTGTTAAACTTCCGGTTAGGAGGAAATATGAAATTTAATAAAGTCGGCCTAAGAGCGAATCTGAGCATCAATAATTGCTGGATGAGTCCTATATTTCTCATTTATCGGCATTGAAAGTTGATCTGATTCAAAATCCGGGGAGAAATGTAGTGTTGGGGCTCGGTTTTGTTTTTTAATAAGTCCTTCTTTTTCAAGAATTCAAAAACTGAAAACCCATTAAAGGTTTGCAGTTTTTATTTTTCGGTATTGAATACAAGTTCATAGCATTTACTAAATTTGTTCAATAAACCAATTTCAATGAATAATAGAATTATAGAATGTGTTCCGAATATAAGTGAAGGGAGGGATCTTGAAAAAATAAATTCCATCGCCAGGGTTGTTGAATCCGTTGAGGGGATCAAATTACTTGAATGTTGATCCGGGTAAAGCTACCAACCGGACCGTGATTACCTTTGTTGGAGAACCCGAAAAAGTGATCGAGGCAGCGTTTTTACTTATAAAAAAAGCAGCGGAATTAATTGATATGTCTAAACACCAGGGAGCGCATCCACGGTTTGGTGCTACTGATGTTTGCCCTCTGATCCCCATTTCGGGAGTAAGCATGGAAGAAACCGTCACCTTTGCACATAATTTGGGAAAAAGGGTTGGTCAGGAACTAGGCATACCCGGATATTTCTATGAGTATGCGGCATCGGAAGAAAAAAGAAAAAATCTGGCAAGTTGCCGTGCAGGCGAATATGAAGGCTTAAAGGAGAAATTAGTCAATCCCGAGTGGAAACCAGATTTCGGTCCGGGAGAATTTAATTCTTCCGTTCAAAAAACAGGGGCGATTGCCATCTCTGCCCGTGATTTTTTGATAGCCTATAATGTTAATCTGAATTCTACATCAACCCGAAGGGCAAATGCTGTGGCCTTTGATATCAGAGAGGCCGGCAGGGTTATAGGTAAAGACCCGAAAACAGGAAAACCAGGCATGGATAAAGAGGGTAATCCGTTGAGAATTCCTGGCAAGCTTAAGGCTGTAAAAGGAATAGGCTGGTATATCGAGGAATATGGTATCGCTCAAATTTCATACAATTTAACCAATATTAACCTCAGCCCCTTGCACCTCGTTTTTGACGAAACGTGCCAGGCTGCGGAGAGCCGGGGTATGCGAGTAACGGGTTCTGAACTCGTCGGACTTCTGCCCCTAAAATCTATGCTCGATGCGGCGGATTATTTTCTGAGGAAACAGCAAAGGTCTCTGGGTATTTCTGTGGATGAAAAATTGAAAATAGCGGTTAAATCTCTTGGACTTGACGATTTGAAACCTTTTAATCCAAAGGAAAAAATAATTGAATATTTACTTGAGGATAAAAACTCAAAAAAACTGATTGACCTTTCGGTTAGGGCATTTGCAGACGAGACGGCCAAGTGAATCCATGGCACCGGGAGGAGGTTCAATTTCAGCATACGTTGGGGCCCTCGGTGTGTCATTGGGAACGATGGTTGCCAATTTGTCTGCCCATAAAAGTGGCTGGGATGAAAAATGGGCAGTGTTTTCTGAATGGGCTGAAAAGGGGCAGAAGTTAAAAGAAACCTTGCTTTTTCTTGTGGATGAAGACACCAGAGCCTTTAATACGATTATCGAAGGATTCCGATTGCCAAAAGGTAGCCGGGAAGAAATTGAGATCAGAAAAAAGGCCATTGAGGAGGCCACCAAATATGCCAGTGAAATTCCGTTAAATATTATGGAAACTGCCTATGACTCTATGGAGATCATGAAGAAAATGGTTGAAACCGGACTGCAAAGCTCACTTTCTGATGCTGCAGTGGGTGCACTTTGCGCAAAGACCGCAGTTACCGGTGCCTATCTCAATGTAAGGATTAATGTAAAAGACATTAAGGATCAGGAATTTGCAGGTAAAATACTAAGTAAAGCAAAAGGTATTGCCGAGGCAAGCGAAAAAATGGAACAGGAGATCATGCGCCTTGTAGATGCCAAGATCTAGTGTCCTGCTGCTACCAATCATAAAAAAACCCGACTTGAATATCGGGTTTTTTAATTTATGTACTAGTGAATTTGACTATTTATACATTGAGTTTCTTAGCTCCCTTGATGTTAGCATCTTCCAGGTACTCATCAAAAGTCATGTACCTGTCAATAACACCGGCAGGAGTGATCTCTATGATCCTGTTTGCCACGCGTTTCAGCAAATTCGTGGTCATGGGTAGAAAAAATTACTGTTCCCTTATATTTTGTCAGCGCATTGTTAAAAGCCTGAATTGATTCCAGGTCGAGGTGGTTTGTTGGTTCATCTATCAGCAATACATTTGCCCTGGTCATCATCATTCTGGAAAGCATGCACCTTACCTTTTCTCCTCCTGATAAGACCGAGCATTTTTTTAAGGCTTCATCGCCACTGAAGAGCATTTTCCCCAAAAATCCCCGCAAAAATACTTCTTCCCGTTCTTCGTCCGTTTTCGCATATTGTCTCAGCCAATCGACCAGATTGTTTTCCGATTCAAAAAATGCCGCGTTATCTACCGGCAGGTAGGCCTGATTGGTAGTCACTCCCCAATTAAAAGTCCCTTTATCTGCTTTATCATTGCCTGTAATTACCTGATAAAATGCAGTTACAGCCCTTGAATCACGCGAAAGCAACACTACTTTATCACCTTTAGCCAAATTGATATTCACCTCTTTAAATAAGACTGTTCCATCAATGGCCTTACTCAAATTTTCCACATGAAGAATCTGGTCGCCAGCTTCTCTTTCCTGGTCATATATAATCGCAGGGTACCTTCTGCTGGAAGGCTTTATATCAGCTACATTTAATTTCTCGATCATTTTTTTTCTGGAGGTTGCCTGTTTTGATTTGGCTACGTTGGCAGAGAACCTTCGTATAAATTCTTCCAGTTCCTTCTTCTTTTCTTCGGCTTTCTTGTTCTGCTGGGCTTTTTGTCTTGCTGCCAGTTGGCTCGATTCATACCAGAATGAATAGTTTCCTGAATATTGATTGATCTTGCCAAAATCTATATCGGAAATATGCGTACAAACCGCATCCAGAAAATGCCTGTCGTGTGAAACAATAATTACGGTATTGTCGTAGTTTGCAAGAAAATTCTCAAGCCAGCCAATGGTTTCAAAATCGAGGTCATTGGTAGGCTCATCCATAATCAGCACATCAGGATTGCCGAAAAAGAGCCTGCGCCAAAAGCACACGCACCTTTGATTTGCTATCTATATCTTTCATTAATGTATAGTGAATTCTTCCCCGTATACCCGAAAGATGACAATAAGCTAGCACCGCTTTCGCCGACTCAGCCGCCCATTTCTTCAAAATGAACACCGAGTCCTCCTGCCTTTACACCATCTTCTTCACTGAAATCAGGTTTTGCATAAATGTTATCCAGTTCTTTTTTTAAATCAAACAAAGGCTTGTTTCCCATGAGCACTGTTTCTAACACAGGGTGCTCATCAAAAGTGTAGTGATCTTGTGACAAAACAGACATTCTCTTTCCTTTTTCAAGGGAAACATTGCCGGACGTAGGATCCATTTTCCCGGATAATATTTTTAGAAAAGTAGATTTTCCTGCCCCGTTAGCGCCTATAATTCCGTAACAATTTCCATTTGTAAACTTGGCATTTACCTCATCAAATAATATTCTTTTACCAAATTGCAAGGACAAGTTCGATACTGATAACATCTTTCAAAATTTTTTGCAAAAGTAGTCAATTATGTCTCAACTAATTTCATTTTTCCCAATAATTATATTGGTCTAAAACTGTGTCTGTCTTAATCGCTCAACAGTCCCCTAATTGCATCTCTAAGGCCAAGTATTATAAAATATTTAACAACCAATTAACATGATAGAAGCTGTGATATCTTTAATTTTGTCCATTATGTCAAGGCACGAATATTTGAGAAAGAACTACCTTTTTACCTTCAATTTTATTTTTTTGACTACGTTTTTACTTACTGCAATCGGTTGTAAAAAAGCGGAGGAAAACCCAAGAACATATTTTGGCGGGAAAATCACAAATCCCAAAGGAGCTTATGTCTATTTTTTAAAAAATGAAGAAGTCCTTGACTCTGCCAAAATTAATGTATCCAATAAATTTTTATTCCAGCTCGATTCTTTAAGTGCAGGGCTTTATACTTTTAAACACGGTCCGGAATTTCAATATATTTTTTTAGAACCTCAGGACAGCGTTTTGCTCTATTTGAATGCCTGGAATTTTGATGAATCAATTATTTTCAGCGGCAAAGGGGCCGGTAAAAATAATTTTTTAATCAATGCCTTTTTGGAGAATGAGGAGATTGAAAATAGTTTTAAGGCAAATTATTCTTTAAGTGAAAGAGGATCCTTGTGAAAAAAGTAGAAGAATCTACTTTGCATTTGACTGAGGAGTATGAACGTCTATTAGAAAAGGAAGCACCTTCTGATGCTTTTAAAAATTGGCAGAAACTGCTGTCTATTACCCGGCTTATACTAAAAAAGAACTTTTTGTCATAAAGCACCGGGACCTTCAAAACAATTATGACCATCCTGAATTAAGCGCCGGTTTTTACGATTTTAGGAATAAAGTTGATTTGAATGACGAGTCATTATTTGGTTATACTGCGCATATTCTTATTATCTGGAGGCCTTTTTATACATATCAGGCTTAACCAAAAGGAGAAGAGATTATCTTTCAAAAAATAATTTTGCCTTAAATTTCATGGAGGCTACCATTGAAAATATCTCGAATACTGAAATGAAAAATAAATTTCTTGCCTCTGGATTCTGGGCCTCTGTTTCCAGAAATCATCTGGATCAGGTTCAGAAAGAAGCGATTGAAAATTATTTCATGGCCCATTGTACGAACAGTAAATATATAGCCGAGGCCAAACAAGTGATGGAACAGCGCAACTTGTTAAATTACAGGAGAATGTTTTTCCGTGCTCTCCAGCATACATACATAGATATACCAAAAAGTAGACATGAATAAATTGGTAAAAAATAATACTGTCAATTTGATTTTTGGCCTAAAGGAAGTTGAAAATCAGGAGAAAATCTGCTGTTGGAATCCTTGTACAGCCTACAGTGAGAAATTTCCAGATGTTTGTTTCCTGGTAGGTATAGATCAGCACAAATCAAAGGAGCTTGGCCTAATTTGTTAAACAAAAAAACTTCCCAAATCCACACAATACAAAATGGACAGGAACTGCGAGTTAACTTCATGGTTTCCAGGAGATATGGCAAGGGCATAGTCGTTGGAAAAAACGGCCTTGTCATGAATAGTTACCTGCTTTTTAACGACAAGTACCAGTTGGAAAAAAACTTGCTTGTATTTAATAAGTAGCTTTTCATTGTTTACTTCCGAAAATAAGTATTACTTTTGCACTCTCAAAAAAATAACAAATTCATTATTTATTTGTAAACCATTAATTTACAAATATCTAAGTTCATTCAAAATCCGTTTATGGAATCATTTAAAAATTTAGGATTAAGTCAAAATATCCTGGGATGCCCTTCAAAAACTTGTGGGCTACGAGCATCCAACCCAATTCAAGAAATCGCCATTCCTCAAAATAAATTAATTACGAAAACGATCTGATCCAAGCATTCGCCCAAACCGGTACAGGAAAAACTGCTGCCTTTGGTTTGCCGATTTTGGAAATGATCGATAACGAATTATCAGATACTCAGGCAATTATTCTATCCCCTACCCGTGAACTCGCCATTCAGATCGCAAAAAGCATCGAAGGTTTTTCGCAGAATATTGAGAATTTAAAAGTACTGGCAGTTTATGGTGGTGCCAGTATAGACGATCAAATCAGGGCATTAAATAAAGGTGCGCAAATAGTAGTAGGTACCCCGGGCAGAACTGTTGACCTGATAAAAAGAAAAAAATTGCTCTTGGAAAACATACAATGGCTCGTTCTTGACGAGGCAGATGAAATGTTGAATATGGGCTTTAAAGAAGAGCTCGATCAAATTCTGGAAGTTACCCCAAAAAGTAAGCAAACCCTATTGTTTTCAGCTACTTTCCCAAAGGAAGTTGAAGCCATTGCCAGAAACTATATGCAAAACCCGATGGAGATATCTGCCGGCGCTAAAAATATTGGAGCAGAAGATGTCAGCCATGAATACTATATGGTATCGGATAGAAATCGTTACAACGCGCTGAAGCGTATTGCTCGATGCCTTAACCCTAATAGTTATCGGGATTGCATTCTGCAGATGCAAGACGAGAAAACACAAGACGTTGCAGATAATCTTATCAATGACGGATATAATGCAGATTCGCTGCATGGGGATCTTTCACAGGCCCAGCGAGGATATAGTCATGCAAAAATTCAGGTCAAAACACCTGCAGATTCTTGTAGCGACTGATGTCGCAGCCAGAGGTCTTGATGTTAATGACCTTACCCATGTAATCAATTATAAATTACCTGATCAGATAATTGACCCACACCCATCGCAGTGGCCGAACAGGAAGGCGCAGGGAAGAAAGGAATATCTTATCGCGATTATTACTCCAAAGGAAAAGAATACTGGGAACCCATAGAAAAGAGTATAAAAAAACAGTTTCAGTATAAACCTGTTCCCAACGGAAAAGATGTCTGTGAGAACCAGTTGTACAGTTTAATTGAGATAGGTGCATGATATTGTAGGTGAATGAAAGGAGATCAAGGTATTATTTGCCGCACAATCTATAAGCAAATTAGAGGGTTTATCCAGAGAAGAACTTATTCAACGATTTGTTTCGTTGGAATTTAACCAGTTTTTATCTTATTATGAAAACACACAGGATATCAATGAAGACGGAAAGACAAAGCACCGTAACATGCTCGGGATCTTTAGTTATCTGTAAATTTTGCGCGTTTTTATATCAACCTCGGAAAACGGGATAAAATTAATCCGGCCAACCCTAATAGGCCTGGTTAACGAAAATGTTAAATAGAGAAAATGTAGAAATAGTGAAAATTGAAATTCTGTCCAATTTTTCCTTTTTTGAAATTGATAAAAATTATACAGATAAAATTATTGATGGTTTTTTCAAAGCGCACTGAATTTAAGGGCAGAAACATAATTGTTGAGTTATCCGGAACTCCCAAAGGAGGAGTTAAACCCAAGAAAAAATTTAAAAAATATTAATTTGAACCTCTTCCGGAGGTTTTTTTTACGCCATTCTATTTCATTATTCAAAGGCTAATCCTATTTTTAATTAAAATAATATAATAACTTTGGCAATGAGGACCTGTTTCAATACATCGCTATGAAATTATTATTTTTTATTTGCTTTCTCTCTTGGTGTGTCAGTTAACAATATCCGGTACAGGTGCTTCTCCTCTGGAGGCATTCAGTCAGGCTCAGGGAATGTTATGGTCAGTGCTACTTTGGGCGAGTCTGGCTATTCTCAAGCTATACAAGTAGGTAACCTTCAGATTACCCAGGGTTTTCACCAGACCAACCAATCCGATAGTTTTGGGGAATTGACGATCTGGATCCCTAATTTAAAGTGGTAGCCTATCCAAATCCAACACCTAACAATTTGCATATCGCTCTTACCTGATTATATTGATACAGAAGTTAAAATATTACAATATCCAAGGCCAGCTGGTTTCCGAACAAATACCTGACCAATTCAAAAAACGATATCGATACAACAAAACTCAATAGTCAGGAATCTATTTTTTAAATTCTTTACAGGCAATTTGCTTTGGTAAAAACCATTAAATTTATAAAAAACTGAATTTTAATACTGTGTCAGTATACCGACTAAACAGCACGTCAAATTCTATACAAACCTGATTAAAAAATAAATGTAAAAATGAAGAATCTTTACCTAACCGCCATCTTTACTTTTTTCGCCTTTTTTTATCATTGGCCCAAAGTCCGGAACAATTCAATTATCAGGCTGTTATTCGCAATTCAGGAGGAAATATACTCGCGAACCAAAATGTTGGGATTAAATTCAACATCCGTCAGTCGACTATAGCAGGAACGATTGTTTTTAGCGAATCATTTGCTGTCACCACCAATGAATTCGGTTTGGTCAATTTACAGATTGGCACCGGAACTGCTTTGACTGGAACAATCGCAGGCATTCCTTGGGGAGCCGGACCATTTTATTTGGAATTTCTGGCAGATCCTGCAGGGGGCAGTAATTATGCTGTGGTTGGCACAAGCCAGCTTCTAAGCGTTCCCTATGCCCTTTACGCCGAAGAATGCAGGAGGTAACTATTGGGGTCCCAACACGGGCAATACAGGCATTTCATATGACCAGGGTAATGTGGTGGTCGGACAAAAAGCATTGCTCCTTATGATAAATTCTATATTTTGTCAAATGAACCGGATGTAAATGCATCCAATCTGGTTCTTTTAAATAAAAATGCTGCTACTCAAACCAGAATGACCATAACAAATAACCAGTTCAATACCATGGTTTTAGGATTAAACAGTTCCGGCTCACCTTTTGGAGCCAATGAAGGTTTCTTATTTTATTTCAATAATTTTGACTTTAAAATTGGTGTTGGTGGCCTTGAAAGGATGCGCTTTAAAAGCGATGGTAAGATAGGTATAGGAACCACAGATCCGAAATCTCAATTGCAGGTTAAGGGAGGAGATATCTATCTTGAGGATGCCAATGCCGGGGTGATCATGAAATCGCCAAACGGAAATTGCTGGAAACTAACCGTTGACAACAGTGGCAATCCGGTTTTTACTGCAATTACCTGCCCATAAATACCCTAATGATTCTGATTTATCTTGTAGAATAATTTGGAGCCTCTTTCGTGATGGTCACGTTATGCGGGTGGCTTTCTCTGATTCCCCAAGGAAGTGATCCTGACAAATTTGGCTTCCTTATGTGCGGCGATATCCTTGCTTCCGCAATAGCCCACATCCTGCCCTCAGTCCGCCAATGAACTGATGCATCGTTTCGAATACTTCTCCTTTATAAGGTACCCGGCCAACGATTCCTTCAGGTACTAATTTTTGAATATCGTCTTCAACATCCTGAAAATACCGATCCTTGGAGCCGGCTGTCATGGCTTCTACCGAGCCCATGCCCCTGTATGATTTAAAATTTCTTCCCTCAAAAATAATTGTTTCTCCCGGTGACTCTTTGGTGCCGGCCAACAAAGATCCAAGCATAACACAATCAGCACCGGCTGCAATCGCTTTTGGTATATCTCCGGTATATCTTATACCTCCATCTGCAATAATCGGAATACCGCTTCCCTTTATTGCTTTAGCTACCTCTATAATTGCAGAAAGTTGCGGAAATCCAACTCCGGCAACCACCCTGGTTGTGCAAATTGATCCGGGACCAATACCCACCTTAACTGCATCTGCTCCGGCTTCAACAAGGTATTTTGCCGCTGCACCTGTGGCAATATTACCAACTACAATATCAGTTCTCGTAAATTCTTTCTTTACTAATTTTAATATGTCCACTACTCCTTTTGAATGCCCGTGCGCAGTATCGATTACAAGCGCATCCACCCCCATTTTTACAAGTGCCCTTGCCCTTTCAAGTGTATCACCACTAACTCCAATAGCTGCAGCAACCCGAAGTCTGCCAAATGTATCTTTATTGGCATACGGATTTTCGCTCACCTTGATAATATCCCTGAAAGTAATTAAACCTACCAGTTTGTTTGAAGCATTGACCACAGGTAATTTTTCAATCTTGTTATTCTGGAGGATTACTTCAGCTTCCTTTAAAGAAGTTCCTTCTTTTGCTGTAACCAGATGTTCTTTTGTCATTACATCTGCAATGAGCCTGTTATTGTCTTTCTCAAAACGCAGGTCGCGGTTTGTAACAATGCCTATCAACTCGCCAATTTCATTTATAACAGGTATTCCTCCAATAGAATACTGCTTCATCAGCGATTTTGCGTGTGCTACAGTTTTGTCTTTTGTCAAAGTAATCGGGTCGATGATCATTCCGGATTCAGAACGCTTAACCCGTTTCACTTCAGCCGCTTGTTGCTCAACAGACATATTTTTATGCAATACACCAATCCCTCCTTCTCTTGCCATAGCTATGGCCATATCTGATTCTGTTACTGTATCCATAGCTGCAGATACAACTGGAGTCTGAAGAATAATATTTCTTGAAAAAGTTAGTCTGAATACTCACTCTCTCTTGGAAGTACTTCTGAAAATGAAGGTACAAGTAAGACATCATCATAAGTAAGTCCTTCGAATAAAATTTTTGAGGTAGGCATAAGCAATTAGGATTTAATTGCGTGCAAACTTACAATTTTAATTTGGAATGAGAACCATTAATATTTTGACCATTTACTGATTTTAAATAGGGTGATTCAAATGGTTTTAAGAATCATTCAAATAAAACAGGAGGGCACAGAAAATTGCCCTCCCGTTTGTTGGAATTGGCCTTACTATCAGAAAGAAAAGCCAATTCCTGCGTTCATAATAAATGGCGCTCCGGGTCTTGAGACCGGCGGGTGTCCTGGCTACTTCATACTTCGTGTTCAGGATGTTCATTAGGTTGGTGAAAAAAGTAATTCTGGGCGTGTAAAAATACCGTGCTGCAAAATCAACAATAAAACTACTCCCTATCTTAAATTGCTCAGGGATGGTTCCTGTACCGGACTGTGTGCGGAACTCATCAGTATAACGCGCACTTAGGCTTGCATTAAAGACTGTATTTTCTAAAGCAGCTGTAAAATTGAATTGATTTTTGAGGAATATACGGAATTTGGTCACCCTTCTTAACAACACCAAATATCTCAACCTCACTTACAAAATCTGATTGAAATGTAGCGTCAGTGAGGGTATATGAAAAAGTAAGTGGAAGTTTTAATTTGCTTTGGGTATTTCTTAGCACATTATAGTTTAGTAACATTTCAACACCTTTTACAATTGCCTTTCCGGCATTGAACTGATCCAGACTTCCTTCTCCTCCTGTTGCTGCCAGGTCACTTCCCAGTAAATTGTCATAGTCATTATAATAACCAACAAATTCTCCTGTAAAACCTTTGAAATTGAACCGGCCGCCCAACTCGTAATTGATGCTGCTTTCAGGATTTGTGCCCTCAGTACTGCCCGGAGGTGGCAAATCCCTTATGAATACCTCCAAACAGGGTTAAATCATTGCTGAAAATATAATTGGCCCCAATTCCGGGTATATAAACATTTACGTTGTTTTCTGAGGTCTTTAAATTACTTCCGGTTCTGTCAGGATCTGATTTTCCGTAATCCATGCGCTCAAAGGTCATATCTTCATACCTAAGACCAGGAGTAATCGTTAAATGATTAATGGTTACTTTATAAAGAACATGTGCCGCCATTGACTTTGCACTGCTAATCCTGTTGGATTCAGTCCCTTTGGTCGCGACGGTTGTTCGAACCATCTCCATATTTTCAAAGGCAAATCTGTCTGTCCATTGAAAGCGATCCTCCTCATCTTCATGGTATCTTATACCAATCTCGATATCACTGTATATATGATTGCCAAAATTAAAATTTGCAACAGACTGAATTCCCCTGCTTTCATATGACCGGTTATTGGCTTTGATTCCAAAAACATCGGATGCTGTATCATTAATTCCCAACAAAGCCTGAATATTCTGCCTGATATTCCTGGGGAGATTCCAAAATATCAGAAATACTGACCTTTTTAGTCAGTGTGACATCATCTATTTTATACCAGTTACGGCTGAATTCGTTTTTATAGCCTGTTGTTCTAATTGAAATATTGTCTTTTGGTTTAATCAGGTGATCCAGTTGAAACTGCCTGTGATCTGTTACGATATTATCTTCTGAAGACGCCTTGTACCGCCTGTATGGATCTCTTTTAAAATCGCTCATCGGTGAGACCAAGGTAGGTTTCATTACCTGTCTCCTCAGAATATTGAATCTTAGCTGTTAATGATTGAAATATTTTGGCATCCCAATCTGTATTTAGCCTTACCTTTCCAAGGTAATCGCTTTTGTCAAATCCAGTATTTCCTCCGCCATCCAGATTCTTAAATCCGTCTGAATTATAATTGAAATATTGGCCTACAAAACCAAAATTTTCACTGGCATCTCCCAGGGTGGCTTCAGTACTTCTGGAATTATAATTGCCAATATTAAAGCGGATATCACCAGAAAAATCTGTTGGTGTTTGTCTGGAAACCAAGTTTATCGCACCACCCGTTGTATATGGACCGTATTGAAACCTGACTGCTCCCCTTTAAAAACTTCTATCGCTCAATACGCCCGACCGTCCGGAAAATAATAAGCAGCAGGAGCACTGTAGGCGAGCAGGCGCAATTAAAACACCATCTTCCATCAAAGTAATTTTCGAACTTCTTTCAGGAGATGTTCCGCGGATGCTTATATTTGGACGCAAGCCAAATCCCTCCTCTTCAACAATGGTCACCCCAGGAACAGCCAGTATTATTTTGTTGATATCCAAATAACCAAACTGTTGTAATTCTTGTGGTGAATGATAATAGGCAGAACCCGTTCTGTTTTTCACCTCAAATTTACTGCCCAAAATGTTGTTAGACAGTATAATTTCACCAAGTAATTCAGATTTTACGGTCTCAGATAATGAATCTTTGGCCTTTTCTGTCTGGGCAAATACGACCGCTACGCCAAAAAGAAAAGAAAAAGTAACTTCCCCATATTAATTTTATTTAGATTAATTATAAATAATGAATTATTAGGCAAAATTAAAAGAAAATAACTGACCAAAGCTTATTTAGAATAATTTTAAATAACATGACATTTGTCATGTTTTTGGCATATAATCACTAATTTTTCGAATTAAAAAGCCAAATTTAAGCCATGTCAAATTTTTCAAAATTTTTAGTATTCGCCCAATTGGTTATGCTTTGCCTATTTTATATTTACCGGCAGTCTTTTTTGTGAGGGTATTTTACTGTTAATACAATTTTTGGGAATATTGATCTCTTTCTGGGGAATGACTGCACTCAAAATCGGGAACTTCAATATCCAACCCGAAGTAAGGCAAAATGCAAAATTTGTCAGGTCAGGGCCCTATCGCTGGATCAGAAATCCGATGTACCTTGGCCTGCTTCTTTTTTTTGGAGCACAAGTAATTGAAAGTCAAGATAAAATATCCTTGCTGGTATTTATGATTTTATTGCTCATTTTTATACTTAAAATACGGATGGAAGAAAAATTTCTTGAAAATCATTTTGGGGAGCCTTATTCGCTTTATAAAAAAAATACTTATCGCCTATATCACCTTATATCATATTAACACTACTGCCGGTTTGATGAACAAAAAGAACTACCTTTACCTAAATTTAAATAATTTAACCATGAAAAAAATTCTTACAGTCATTGCATTTTCTATTGCTTTGTTATATTCAACCTCATCTTCTGCACAGGAAGATTACAGTGCATTAAATCTCTTTGTCAGTTTTGGCAGTAATGCCGCAATTAATGGTCATTACGAAATACCAATTGCAGAAAATTTAACTGTTTCACCTGCAGCTACTCTTGCCTTTGATTTGGAATATATCGCCTTGGAGAGCCAGGTTGGATTACTATTTTGACAGTCTCTCAAACTCGAATGGAACCATGGGATATTTGGGCGGGTGTTGATACAGGATTTGTTTTGGAAGATGATGAGAATAATGACGATTTTAGCCTGAATCTTCATGCCGGCGTAGAATATAAAATTAATGAAACTTGGGGAATCATCGCGGAATTTGGCGGTGGAACAGCCTCTTCAGGTGGTATTGGTGTAGGCATACATTTCTAGACCTTGTTTTTTAGTAATACATTCCCGTATGTGATTTCATACGGGATTTTTTTGTGCATATTTCACTATATTTGACAATATTTATTTTCAATGAAAGCTTTAGGAATTGATATTGGCGGAACAGGAATAAAAGGTGCTCCAGTGGATTTGGATACCGGAGAACTGCTGGCAGAACGTTTTCGTGTAGATACACCAAGGCCGGCTACACCGGAAAATGTAACCAAGAAAATTATAGAAATTGTTCGGTCATTTTCAATGGAAGGGTGTTGTTGGCTGCGGTATTCCCGACCCCATTTTATCAGGGAAAATGTAAAGTCGGTTCCAACTTACACGATGACTGGATCGGGGTTCATGTAGAGCAACTCTTTTCCAATGCAACAGGTTTACAATTTAAAGTGATAAATGATGCCGATGCCGCCGGTTTGGCCGAAATGAGCTTCGGAGCCGGAAAGGATAAACCCGGTGTGGTAGCCGTTATTACCTTAGGTACAGGCATTGGCTCAGGATTATTTTTGGATGGTAAATTAATTCCAAATACTGAATTTGGCCATTTGCGCTATAAAAATAAACCCTTTGAAAAATATACGGCAGATTCTGTGCGATTAGCTGAGGAATTAAGCTACAAGAAATGGGGCAAACGATTAAATAAATATTTCAAACGTGTAGAACTAATCATTTCACCCGATTTTATTATTATTGGAGGAAGCCCAAGCAAAAATCTTAACAAGTTCAGCCGCCATTTAAAATCAAAAGCCCAAATATTACCTGCGGAAAATAAAAATGAAGCGGGAATAATAGGTGCTGCTCTTGCTGCCCGGTCACTTTTGTGAATTCAAAAATTAACATATATTAAACTTCTTCTTCATCTTCATCTGCGTCGTCATCATCCCATGTCATCCATGCATCCATGCCATCTGCGTCATCCATGTCATCGTCCTTTCTGTATCAATATCGTCATCAGTTTCCTCTCGTCATTTTCCATAAATTCTTCTTCAAGACTTTCTTTAACAGCATCTTTTAACAATCCTTCGTCATCATAATCCTCATCATCAAAAATAATTTTTTCGGCTGTGGTCTGGCTCATTTTAATCAGGAGTATTTTTTCATCCGTTTCAAAAATAAGAGCGCTGACATTAACACCATCCTTGTCATAAAAATTGATTAATTCATGACTAAAACCTTCGGGATATTTCAATTTTAGCTTGTTCTTTATTTCCGTACTCAATTTATCATACGATGTAAACACTCTTGGTTTTTGTGTACTCATAATTACCAGTTTAATAAATAACCAAAAATTAATGGAGCAACGATGGTTGCATCTGATTCAACAATATATTTTGGAGTAGTGATATCCAATTTACCCCAGGTAATCTTTTCGTTGGGAACCGCACCTGAATAAGACCCATAACTTGTCGTAGAATCACTTATCTGACAAAAATAACTCCAGAATGGTGTATCTGTTCGCTCAAGATCCTGGTAAAGCATCGGTACTACACAGATCGGAAAATCTCCTGCAATACCACCGCCAATCTGAAAAAAACCAATGCCTTTATCTCCTGCCTGCGCAGTGTACCAATCAGCCAAAAATGTCATATACTCAATTCCTGATTTCATCGTTCCTGGTTTTAATTCTCCTTTAACGCAATAAGAGGCGAAAATATTACCCATGGTCGAATCTTCCCACCCCGGTACGATCATGGGCAAATTCTTCTCAGCTGCAGCGAGCATCCAACTATTTTTTGGATCGATTTCAAAATATTGTTCCAATACCCCGGATTTTATCATTTTGAACATAAACTCATGAGGAAAATACCTTTCACCATTTTCTTCAGCGGTTTTCCAAATTTCATAGATATGCTTTTGTAACCTCCTGAAAGCTTCCTCTTCGGGGATACAGGTATCCGTAACCCTGTTCAAGCCCTGCTCTAAAAGTTCCCATTCCTGCTGAGGGGTTAGGTCACGATAATTCGGTATTCTTTTATAATGACTGTGTGAAACCAGATTCATCAGATCTTCTTCTAAATTTGCTCCTGTGCAGGAAATGATCTGCACCTTATCCTGTCTGATCATTTCAGCCAATGAAATGCCCAGTTCCGCGGTACTCATGGCACCTGCCAGGGAAATCAGCATTTTCTTTCCTTCAGCCAAATGTTTTTCATATCCTATGGCAGCATCTACCATAGCAGCTGCGTTAAAGTGCTTATAGTGCTTGAGCATAAACTGACTCACCGGACCCTTATTCTTCATAATCATTGATTTACGTTTCCCTTAATTTTCTTGATTATCTATCCGATTTACTTATTGTATCCGAGAATTTTAAACATATCCTCAGAAGACTGTTCATTTCTGTATACATAATCAATGATATTGCCTTTTTCATCTCTGTCTATAATAACATGCTTTGGAGAAGGTATCAGGCAATGCTTTATGCCCCCATAACCTGAAATGGCATCCTGATAGGCACCGGTATGAAAAAATCCCAGATAAAGAGGCTCGTCATCGTCGTCTCCATTCGTCATTGGAAGCAGAATCTCCTGGTTAAGATCTTCAGAGTTGTAATAATCGGAATGATCACAACTTATGCCTCCAATATTTACGCGTTTGTACTCATTATTCCATTTATTCACAGGCAACAGAATAAATTTTTCATGTAGAGACCAGGAATCAGGTATCGTATTCATAAGGCTGTTATCAATCAAATACCAGATCTCAGCATCATTCTGAACTTTTTTCTCCAAAACCTTAAAAACGATAGCACCGCTCTCACCTACTGTGTATTTACCGAATTCAGTATAAATATCAGGTTCAGGAATATTATCTGCCTCGCAAGCCGATTTAATATTTTGAACGATCTCATTAATGATGCCTTCGTAATCATATTCAAAGCCCAAATTATTCCTGATAGGAAAACCGCCACCCAGATTAAATGAATCCAATGAGTCACACTCCTTTTTCAGGTCGATATAAATTTTTAATGCCTTTTGAAATTCTCCCCAATAATAAAGGCTGTCCTTAATTCCTGAATCAACAAAAAAATGAAGCATTTTAAATTCCACTGCCGGATTATCTTTGATTTTTTCTTTGAAGAAATCAATCAATTCTGCCGGACGAATTCCTAATCGCGATGTATAATAAGCAGATTGCGGCTCCTCATTAATAGCCATCCGCATACCTATTTTGATGATGTTCGTTCCGGCTACCTCTATCAATCGGTCCAATTCACTTTTGCCATCCAAGACAACGATAATATTAGAAAATCCAGTTTCCTAAAGCGATACAATTTTCTGGAGGTATTCAACTGTTTTATAACCATTGCAGATAATGGTTCTTTTTTTTGTTTATTTTTTTGTCTTTGAGTAAATTCAGGATCAAGTCAATGTCGAATGCAGAAGAGGTTTCCAAATTGACATTTTGCTTTAGTGCTTCGTTGACCACATGTGAAAAGTGGTTGCATTTGGTACAGTAACAAAAATGGTACTTTCCTTTATAATTGTGTCTTTTAATCGCCCGGTTAAATAGGTTTCTAGCCTTTTTTATCTGATCGCCTATTTTTGGCAAGTAAATAAATCTGAATGGGGTACCGTATTTATCTATCAAAATATTTCAGGGAGATTCCATGAAAGGAAAGTGTCCCGTTTTTTAGATCAAAACCTTCCTGTGGGAAGTAAAAACTCTGATCGATTAAATCAAAATAAGTGTTTTTCATTTACTGTATAAATAAAGGATAAATTGCATGTGTAATTAGCTGCAATAATAGTGCTTTTTAAAAAAACCAACAAAGGTTTTTTTAAATACTTAAAAAAATGAAACTATAATTTATGCTTACCTATTATGAGCCCTTAATTCTCATTTTAATCAACCAGATTGTATTTGAGGTTCAAAGATATTCAGTGACTCGTTATATGCCGATTCAAAACGCAATGTATTGATATGGGTCGTCACCTTCCTTGACGCAAAATAAGTAATCAGTTTTTCTGTTGGCATATTGCCGGTAAGGTCATCTTTAGCCATTGGGCAACCTCCAAATCCTTTTATAGCACCATCAAAGCGTCTGCAGCCTGCTGAAAACGCCGCATTGACCTTATCATACCACAAATCCGGATTTGTATGCAAGTGGGCGCCAAATTCAATATGCGGATACTTTGGAATAACCTCGGAAAACAAATAACCAATGCTTTTGGCATCCGCTATTCCAACCGTATCCGACAAAGAAATGATTTTAAGCCCCAACCCGGATAAGGTCCTTGTCCATTTCGAAATAATATCCACATTCCAGGGATCTCCGTAAGACTTACCGAATCCCATAGACAGATAAGCCACCACTTCTTTATTTCTTTTTGATGCCAAATCAAGGATCTGATCCAACAGAACCAAAGATTCTTCAATGGTTTTACCGGTATTGCGCATCTGGAAAATTTCTGAAACAGAAAACGGATAGCCGATATAGGATATCTCCTCAAAAGAACAGGCCTCCTCAGCCCCCCTTAAATTGGCAACTATGGCCAGCAATTTGCTTCTGGTATCAGACAGATTCAGCCGCTGCAGAACCTCTGCAGTATCTCTCATTTGAGGAATCGCCTTTGGCGAAACAAAGCTCCCGAAATCAATGGTGTCAAATCCTACTTTAAGCAAAGAATTCAAATAACGGATCTTTCGTTCGGTAGGTATAAACCGCGAGGTTATTCCTTGCATGGCATCGCGCGGGCATTCAATGATTTTGACAGTTTCCATGAAGATCAAAGATACAAATTTGCGATTTCTATTATCCTGAAAAAAAAATAAAAAATCCCGACATTGGCAATGCTAACCACACTTTGTCAAGATTTTTTAGAGCATGACACGGATTTGAATAAAAAGAGGAGCGACGGTGGTTAGGTTAAAATGCAGCAAACCAGTTACGTAGAAGTCTAATTTAAGCGATTTATTCCATCAACAACTTAGGAAGTCAGGACTGAAAAAAAATATTGGAGTTGATCAAAGGTATCTGTCATAACAAAAAAAACCCGCAAACTAAGTTACGGGTTTTCTTTATTTGCTCTATTTATTTCTTCGTGGCAGCATATTCAACCAAATCGATTATTTTTGAGGAATAACCGTATTCGTTGTCATACCAGGAAACAACTTTTATGAATTTATCAGTAAGGGCTATACCTGCCTCTGCATCAAATACTGAAGTACAGGTTTCTCCTACAAAATCCTGTGATACAACCATTTCATCCGTATAACCAAGAATTCCTTTTAATTCTCCTTCTGAGGCTTCCTTCATGGCTTTACAGACCTCTTCGTAGGTAGCACTTTTAGTCAGATTAACTGTTAAATCTACTACTGAGACATCCATTACAGGAACTCTGAAAGACATACCTGTTAATTTTCCATTAAGAGCCGGGATAACTTTACCAACAGCTTTTGCCGCACCAGTTGAAGAAGGGATGATATTGTGTAAAGCAGCCCTGCCACCTCTCCAGTCTTTCAAAGAAGGTCCGTCAACAGTTTTCTGAGTAGCTGTAGTCGCGTGGATCGTAGTCATCAATCCATCAGTTATTCCAAATTTATCATTCAATACTTTGGCAATAGGTGCCAGACAGTTGGTTGTACATGATGCGTTAGAAAACACAGTATCCGTAGCTTTCAATTCTTTGTGATTCACTCCCATTACAAACATAGGTGCATCAGCTGAAGGAGCAGAAATAACTACTTTTTTAGCGCCACCTGTGATATGAAGACCTGCTTTTTCAATGGTTGTAAAGAAACCTGTACATTCGATTACAAATTCTGCACCAACTTCATTCCATTTCAGGTTTTCCGGATTTTTTTCCGCAGTAATGCGAATTTCATTACCATTTACAACGAGTTTTCCTCCCTTAACAGATACCTCTCCTTTAAACTCACCATGAACAGAATCATATTTCAACATGTACGCCAAATAATCAACATCCAGCAAATCATTAATCGCAACAACGCGTACATCTTTTCTTTCTGTGGCTATTCTGAAAGCTAATCTTCCAATTCTTCCAAAGCCATTAATACCTACTTTTATCATTTTTATTTATTTAAGTTATTATTATACTGACATTATTTCAGAAATTCTCAAAATTTCCCTATCGATGGCGTGGTGTTCTTTTACCGCCAACTCGAGATCTACCTCAACCATACAGTTGTTTTCAATTCCGACCATGAGGTTTGTTTTTCCGTCCAATAACAATTCAACAGCTTTTACCCCCATTCTGCTCGCGAGGACCCTGTCATAACAGGATGGGGCACCCCCCCTTTGCATATGCCCTAAAATAGAGACCCTAACCTCGTATTCCGGTACATGTTTTTCAATGTAAGAAGCCATTTCAAATACATTTTTCCGCGATTTTTCACCCTCTGCCACTACTACAATGCTTGAAGATTTACCCGACCTTCTGCTCTTCTGCAAGGAAATCAATAATTTATCAACGCCCAAATCCTCTTCCGGAATTAAAATTTCTTCCGCTCCGGCTCCAATACCTGCATGGAGGGCTATAAATCCGCTGTCGCGGCCCATAACTTCTACAAAGAACAGACGGTTGTGCGAACTGGCGGTATCACGTATTTTATCAATTACTTCAACTACTGTATTCAAAGCAGTATCATATCCGATAGTAAAATTAGTACCAAAAATATCGTTGTCAATTGTTCCGGGAATCCCTATGATCGGGAAACCATATTCCTTATTAAATACCATTCCCCCTGTAAAAGAACCGTCACCACCAATAACCACCAGCGCATGAATATCAGCTTCAATCAAATTGTCATAGGCTTTCTTTCTGCCCTCAACGGTCATAAACTCTTTAGAACGAGCTGATTTTAAAATTGTTCCCCCTTTGTTTATTATGTTATGAACACTTCTCGCATTCATCGCAATAAAGTCTCCCTCAATCAATCCCTGATAGCCTCTGTAAATTCCTACACATTCCAGTTTATAATATGCACAAGACCTTACTACCGATCGTATGGCCGCATTCATCCCAGGTGAATCGCCTCCTGAGGTCATAAGTGCAATTCTAGTTATCTTATTTTTCATACAGTTTTTAAAGACGCACAAAAATAGAAAAAAATAGTGAATTTTTTTTTAAATGTTTCAGTTTTAACCGAAATCGTTTTAGTTTAAAGCAACAAAAAATACAGGCCGAACGGCTTTTGTTCAATTCTGTTCCAGGTGGCTATAACCCTTACCTGCCTGCAAAATCAGCGGTAAAAGTTTCTATGCAACCCCTATCGGCAAGGGTCACAAAACATTGCTTATTTTCCTTTCCTCCAAAAGTGATATTGGTTGGATTTATTCCTTTTAAAGAAATGGTTTTTATCAAATCTCCTGCCGGATTTAGTACAGCAATCTTTCCTGCGCCAAAGCGGCAGACATACAAATTCCCTTTAACATCGCAACGCATACCGTCCATACCATAATCTGCAAATTGATGAAAAACTTTTTTATCAGAAATCTGTCCTTTTTTATCGAGGGCATAGCTCCAGATCGTTCGGCTCATGGATTCGTTAACATACAATATTTTTCCGTCAGGCCTAACCTCTATACCATTGGTAGTGCCCATATTTTCTTCCAGCAAAACAAAACGATTGCGCTCAATTCTCCATATTTTACCGGTACCCTCTTTCCAGTTGGGATCACTTGCAAAAAGCAATCCTGAAGGGCTAATAGCGAGGTCATTGGGTTGGTTAGCCCTGCTCTCATGGGCATAAACCATTGCTTTATTTGATTTTTTAGGGATCAGAAGCACATTGTGCTTTTTGTAATCAGCAATAAACATGTTGCCTTTTTTATCAAAGCGAATTCCGTTCCCAATGCTACCCTCCGGCAGTTCGGTAAACAAACGCGCCTTGCCGTTTTCGTCGACGATGCCAATAGTACCTTCCTTTTCAAAGTTTACAGCATATAGATTTCCATATTTGTCGCAGGCCGGACCTTCAATTCCTTCTGTAAAAAGGTGTTCTTTTGTATAGTCGGTACTTTGGGCAAAGAGGACAAAAGGTAATAAAACAAGAGCAAAAATAAGTTGTAAGATAATTTTCATATTTTATAATATTTATATTTTATTGAATTCCTGCCTATTCACCTTTCTGCCTATTCATCAATACGGTTGGTCAAAATTATTTAATTTATTTTATATCCTGCGTATTAATCCCGGACGCGGGTTTTAAATAAAGTAACTTATCACCTCGCCAATCGGGGCTTACTGAACGGTCGGCCTAAAATCAAATAGCAGCTTGCGCTGCCATTTGAACATAGAACAAAGCCAATATTAAGATACCCTACTTAGAAACGGTACCTTCTAAAGGCTTCAAGTGCCTCGTAATCGGCCAGGCCAAGTGCATGGTACCTTTCAGCCGTATCTTTATTGCGGTCTTCAACACGCATCCAAAATTCTCTGGAGTCGTCACCCTGGAACAAAACACCATCTTTTTGGGACTGGTGGAAGAAAATCGCCTGGCGTTTTTTCAAGACCTGATCCGGGCTCATCGGTACCGCCATTTCGATCTCATGAATTTCCCATTCGTGCCAAGCTCCCCTGTACAACCATACCCAGCATTCTTTCATAAAATTAAATGATTTCAGGTTTTCCAGAGACATAAAGAGGGCATCCAGACAAACTCTATGTGTTCCATGAGGATCTGCAAGGTCTCCGGCGGCATAAATCTGATGTGGTTTGACATCCTTAATAAGATCAACCATGATTCTTATATCCTCTGCTCCCAGTTTATTCTTTTTAATTCTTCCGGTTTCGTAGAAAGGAAGGTCGAGAAAATGAACATTTTTGTCAGGAACACCCAGATAGCGTGTCGCGGCTAGCGACTCCTTGCGTCTAATCAGACCTTTTAAATTGCGCACTTCCATGGTATCCATATCAAATTCCTTTTTCACCTTCAGATCGTGGATTATTTTTTGAAAATGGTTCGCGCCCGGATTGACATCAAGACCCACTTCAGCAAACTTCATGGCCTCCTTATCCGAGACAGCAATATTTCCGGAAGTCTGGTATGCAATATGCACTTCATGGCCCTGCTCAACCAACCTGTCAAAGGTACCTCCCATAGAGATCACATCATCATCAGGGTGCGGACTAAAAATGATCACACGTTTTATGGCAGGATGGCTTCTTTCCGGTCTGTTGGTATCGTCTGAATTCGGTTTACCTCCCGGCCAGCCAGTGATTGTGTGTTGTAACTTATTAAAGATTTCAATATTGAGGTTATAGGCAGATCCATGCTCTACGAGTAAGTTCGCCATACCGTTGTTGTTATAATCGGAATCTGTGAGTTTCAGGATTGATTTTCCTACCAAACCGCTCAACCATACCGCAGATTTTAATGTAAGCTCGGTAGTCCACACACAGGATTTAACCAGCCATGGGGTTTTGATCCTTGTAAGTTCCTGTGAAGCGCCATCATCTAAAACAAAGGTCACATTATCATGGAGTTGCAAGTAAGTTGAGGGCACTTCAGAAGTAACTTCTCCTTCAATCGCCTTCTTGACAACCAGCGCCTTATTTTGCCCCCAGGCCAGCAATACAATGCGCTTTGCCCTCCTTATAGTACTGATTCCCATGGTGATAGCCACTTTTGGAACATTATCAATTCCTAAAAAAGAAGAGGCAGCATCCACCCTGGTAATATGATCAAGAGTTATATTTCTCGTTCCAGAATTGAAGTGCGAACCAGGTTCGTTAAATCCGATATGCCCGGTTCTACCAATTCCCAGTAACTGAAAATCGATACCCCCTGATTCCTTGATTTTCATTTCATAGTCGATACAGAATTGATAAATATCTGCAGATGGGATCTGACCATCAGGAATATGGATATTTTCAGGAAGGATATCCACGTGATTGAAAAGGTGTTCATGCATGAAATACCAGTAGCTTTGGGAGTTTTCCCTGCTCATCGGATAATACTCATCCAGGTTAAACGTAACTACATTTTTGAAACTAAGGCCATCCTCGTTGTGCATTCTAACAAGCTCCTCATAAACCATAATCGGAGATGAACCCGTTGCCAATCCCAGTACGCAATTTTGATTGTTTCTTGCTTTTTCCTTAATCAACTCAGCAATCTCGTGCGCTACAATTATGGATGCCTCATTTGAGTCATGAAAAATGACGTTGTGAATTTTTTCAAAACGTGTGTCTTCGAATTTGCCTGCTTCGGCGTGTTTGATATTAACCTTCATAAAATTTTTAAGTGATTAGTATTGTTATTTTTGAGTATTCATTCTTTTAATGCTACTACCGGTCAAACTTTGTAATCGTCAAGTTCAAATCAGGTTTACTAAATTACAGGATAAAAGTATCTGAATATCAAAATTCACCTGAAAAAAATTCGACAGAAAACCGTTTTTTGACAACGAACGACATAAACGTTCCCATTTATAAATATTAAATACCCCATAAACTACATAAATAATCAAAAAAACTAACCTGGATATCCCGAACCGGCAAGGCATCATAAGACCCATATCAGTTATTGAAAGAATATCCTGCGTTCAGACCAAAAAAAGCTACCTATTGAATTTAACGACAATTTCTTGTACTTTAGCTCCTTTAATTAAGATTCTGCAAGATTATAGATGAAATTGCTTTAGATATCTGATTGAGAATTATAAATATTAATGGTTGAGCACGTAAAACCAGAGATTTTAAAGTTACGCTTTAATTTGCCCGAAACATGAAAATTAACTGTATCATTATTGATGACGATCAGGAGGCAATTAAAATGCTGGATTCATATATTAAAGAAATTCCTTTTATGCGCCTTTCAGGGATCATACAAAATCCGGTCGAAGCCATAAAAACAATGGGTGAGCAGAAAATTGACGTGGCCTTTATTGAAATTAATATGGCCAAAATAAATGGGCTCGAGTTCATCAAAAATATCAAAACAGAAACAAAATTTGTAATTACAACTACCTACCGCGAGTTCGCTGCAGAAAGCTATGACCTTGATGTGTTGGATTACCTGTTAAAACCCATTTCTTTCAGCCGTTTCCTGAAAACTGCACAGAAAATGAGGGCAATGATACCGGCTGAAAGTCAGCCTGATGTGAATAACAGCAATGAAAAACCTTTTGTCTTTTTGAAAGTTGACAAAAAACATGTAAAAATAAGGTATGATGAGATTTTTTACATAGAAAGTGTGAAGGATTACATCCAATTTTACACAAAAACCGGGGAATACCTGGTACATAAATCCATGAACAGCATTGAGGTTGAATTACCCTCTGACAGGTTTCTTAGAATACACAGGTCTTTTTTAATCGCCATTAATGAAGTAGATTTCATTGAAGGCAACACGGTTCAGGTAAATAAAAAACGAATACCCATTGGCCGAAAATACACAGATTTAGCCAAAAACATCTTGTTGAGTGAATCTGACTAAATCTGTGATGGTGGTTAATCGTATCGACTGCCTATTTTACGCTGTCTTTATTGCCTTCGATTTTTATTCCTGACTCGTCAATTTTTACGGTAGCTTTACCTTCCTTTTTATCGATTACTTCAATATTTACACCGTCTTTATTAATCTGAAGATTTACAGACTCGGGATCAGATTTTTCAGAATTCTCCTCGGTCCATTCAAGCGGACAATCAAGGCATTTCATATTTTCTTTCGACATGATGAAATAATGATTGGACATATTGTCGTAAATACCTTCATAATTATCAACATCAAAAATAATGTTATTAGGCATTTTTTCGAAATAAACTATTTGATTTTCAGGTAAATAAAGATCAATATACACTTTTTGATCTTTGAATTTCTGAGAAATTTCAGGTTAAAAAATAGGTGTTCAGGGCTACTGAATTCGAGTCTATGGCAAATCCATATTCTATATTTTCTGCCTGCAGGTTTGCACTCTCGCGGCTGTCACCTTTTGATTTTTTCCTGACCTTGATATACGCTTTTGCATTATCTGTAAAATGTATGGATAGTCTGGTATTTTCTGAATAGATCCTTTCTTTACCTGCCTGATCTGTAATAACGGTATAATCCCAGGGATTTGAATAATCATCAGTATCTCCATAACCTTCCTTGCCAACAAATTTAATGGTAAGTGTATCTTTAGCTGAAACAAATAATTCCTTTTCATTGTAAATAACGCCGTCAAAAGCGGTCTGCATGAATTGTTTTGTTCCGAAAAAGATGCTTGTCAATAAAGCGATTAACCAAATACCTATGAGTGAAAGTTTGCCAGTCTTGCCGAGGGTTTTTGCATCACCGGACAAGATTCTGAGACCAAGAAGGAATAAAAAGAACAGGGGTATTGCAATGAGTATGAAAATCAATAAAGAGATAACCCACAATGGCAAACCTGAACTGTTGTATAGCATATTCTGTTGAAAAAACCAGCCTTCATGAAAGAAATCCATAGAACCTACTGTGAACAGACTTATCAGCAAGGCCACAATCAGACCGACAGAAATGATAATCAGTACCACTCCAATGAACTTTCCAATTACCGTAAAAATTGCACTGAAAATCCTGCCTATCACATCGATAAACTCCTGCATCCCAGACCTGGCTTTGTTTCCGTATTTTTGATAATCGGCATTTTTTATTCGCTCACCTGCCTCATTAAACCCGTTTTTGATCCGTTCTGTAGTATCGCCTAATTCTTCCTTGATCTTTTTTTCAATATTGGCAATTGTAACCGGTTCTCCCATCATTTCGAGCTTTTCAGCAGTAGTATTGGCCTGTGGCAATAAAATCCAAAGAATAGGATAAACCAGAAACCCGAAACCAAAACCAAATGCAGCAATCAACCAGGCCAAACGCACCCAGATCACATCAACATTAAAATAATGAGCCATACCGGAACTCACGCCTCCTAAAAATTTGTCATCGCCATCTCTGTAAAGTTTCTTTGATTTTCTTTCCGTGTAACCCGCACCCGGATAAACCGTATCTTCTTCATCCACGACATAATCTTCCGGTTTTCCCATAATTTCAACGATCTCGTTGATATCATTTTCATTGATTACCTGACGGGCATCTTTTATTTTCTGTGACAGAAGTTCACCTATCCGTGCTTCAATATCTGTCAGGATCTCTTCCTGTCCTTTTGGGTCATCACTTAGTGAAACCCGGACAGCATCAAGGTATCTTTTTAATTTCAAATAAGCAGATTCATCAATATGGAAAAAGATTCCTCCAAGATTAATATTTATAGTCTTATTCATTTCTTGCTCGATTTAGATTTTTTATTTTTTGTTGTCACTGAATTTACTGCAGCGACCAGTTCATCCCATGACTGGTCAAGCTCTGCTAAAAATAACTTGCCATTTTCGGTAAGTCCGTAATATTTTCTTGGCGGGCCCGAAGTGGATTCTTCCCATCGGTAGTTTAGCAGGCCGGTGTTTTTAAGCCTTGTCAATAATGGGTATACGGTGCCTTCAACCACAAGCAACTTTGCTTCTTTCAATTGCTCAAGGATCTCTGAAGTGTATGCATCTTCATCGTGTAATATAGATAGTATGCAATACTCCAATACTCCTTTTCGCATCTGTGCTTTTGTGTTTTCAATCTTCATGTTTTTAATAATTTGCGATGGTTAAAACTTATTTATCATTGCCTCAATGTGCTGGGTAATACAAAATTACCACGGCGATTAAAATTGTGATCATGGTTTAAGATTTTTAGTTGATGAAATGAATTGTTGCGGGATACTTATAATTCTCCCCTCTGTTAGCACTCATAGATCCTAAAATAATAAGTATAAACTTCACTAATGCCAGTGCACCAGCCAATATGGCCGTAGTGATTAAAAAAAATAAAGTTAAAGAATTGAAATGGCCGAAAATCATGGACAAAACCATAGCCCCAAGTACCAGTCCAAGCACAGTAATATACAAAGTGTAAGACAGATTGAAGTTAAGCACCTCTTTGCCAACCTGATCAAGTCTTTCGCTCTCTTTCTTTTTGGATTCCCACACCACTAAGGGGACAATAATACTTCCGAACGGGAATAAATATCCGCAAAAACTGGTGAGATGCATAAAAAAAGCATTGTTATTTTCATTCTGATTTTCCATAATTTTATTTTTAAAACTACTTTCTTATGCAAATATATATCTTTTAACCACTACTATGTTAGACATAGTACTATTTTAACATTTTTTTAACATTTATTATCTCTTTTTTGATCTGAGGAATGCTGTTCTTTGGAATTGTAAATCACTGTTTATGAGGCCTGGAATAAAGAATATCAATAAGTTTTTGTTATTTAAACTGCCTTCCGCTTATTTTTCCGGTATCAGGGTAACTGAGATGAATGAGCAACAGGCCATTGCCCGTGTAAAACACCAGTGGATCAATCAAAATCCATTCAGGTCGCTCTATTGGGCAACTCAGGGTATGGCCTCCGAATTGGTTACCGGTGTCCTGCTCATGGTTCACATTTCAAATAGTAACAAAAATATTTCCATGCTGGTAACTGCACAAACCGGCGAATTTTTCAAAAAGGCAACGGGAAGGATATCCTTTATATGTGAAGAAGGCGACAAAATAAATGCTGTTATCCAAAAGGCTATTGAATCAGGGGAAGGCCAAACACTTTTGTTAAGTGCTTCCGGATTTAATGAACAAAATGAAAAGGTCTCACATTTTACCTATACCTGGAGTATAAAGCTTAAATCCTGAAAACTATTCCTCCATAGCTTTAATACCAACTATATAGTTTTTTAATTCTTCGCCGTATTTCGAGGTTTTGACCTGAGGTGTCAGGGAATTGTATATGCTGTCGAGCCATTTCGGATTGGCATCGACAAGATCCGTCAGGGCTATATAGGGTGCCACCTCATGGTCTGCATTATTGATTGCGTAATTAATTGAATACAAATAACGCTTTCTTACCATGCTGAGCTCTTTCTTCTCAACTGAAGCTATAGAATCTTCAAGTACCCGCCATCCTCGCCTCCAGTGCTTCCTTCTTCAGATCGAGATTCTGGTAGTTGAACTTTCTGATAATTTCATAGTAGCTGTCCAACAATTTTTGATTTTCAGATCCGGTTATGGTATGTTTAAAACTAAACTTTGGTAAAGTGGTTGATATATATATGGTATCTTTTTCTCCAAAGAAAGGTATTTTCTTATCCGTATTCGCTAAAGCGACATAATACATTTCAGGGCTTGTCACTACATCTGTCAAAATAAACTCATCAGAATCATTTACTTCAACAGAATCAACAGTCACAATAAGGGAATCGATCTGTCTTCTGTAAATATAGTGTTCCTTTTTTCAAGCCTTTTACACTCCCTTTTACATACATGACATTTGGCTTCTCATCTTTCTTACATGCATTAATCATCAATAAGGCAAAAAATATTACAACATATCTTTTCATTACAAGTTAAATTTTGGGCAAATATCCTAATAATATTTAAAATACGAGGTATTATGGCGAAACAATGCGCATCAATTCAGTTGTAAGAATTGCTCCATAGGTACCAATAACATAGCCAAATACGGCCAGCAATACCCCTACTGTTGCCAATGAAGGATGAAAAGCGGCAGCAACTATTGGTGCGGAAGCTGCACCGCCAACATTTGCCTGACTTCCCACTGCCAGAAAGAAATAAGGAGCTTTTATAATTTTGGCCACAATAAATAACAATAGGATATGTATTGATATCCAAACCAATCCTATTACAATCAGACCCGGATTATCGACCACCTTGGTCAGATCCATTTTCATACCAATTGTGGCCACAAGAATATATATAAAAACACTTCCTATTTTACTGGCACCGGCACCCTCATAATTTCTCGCTTTGGTAAAGGAAAGAATAATTCCAAACGCAGTTGCAAACGTGATCATCCAGAAAAATTGAGATCCAAAGGATGAAAATGCAGATGAAGAATCACTGACAGCGCTGACATTTTTCAGTAAATAATCAGTAATTACAGTGCCTCCAAGATGAGAGAAGCCTACTGATACAAAAGCTATGGACGCGATCATCATATAATCTGTAAGGGTTGGCATTCTTTTTACGCTCTCGGCAAACTGGGATACTTTTTTGATTAATTCCTCTATTGCAGAATTGTCTGCCTTTAGCCATTTATCTATTTTTTCTGTTTTACCGATTCCCATCAATAAACCTGCCATCAATATATTGGCCACTACAATATCGACCAAAACCATACCACCGTATAATTTTTGATTATACCCATATATCTCCAGCATGGCCGCCTGGTTTGCTCCTCCTCCGATCCAGCTTCCTGCTAAGGTACCCAATCCCCGCCAGGTAGCGTCGAATCCCGCACCACCAACTGTTTCCGGTGAAAATATTGAGATGATCAGAATGGCTATAGGGCCGCCAATGATAATGCCTAAAGTCCCGGTAAAAAACATAATAAGTGCCTTGGGGCCAAGGTGAAAGATTGCCTTTAAATCAATACTAAGGGTCATAAGGACCAAAGCTGCCGGTAACAAATACCTGCTCGAAACAAAATATCAGATTGGAAACTTCATCAGAAATAAGACCAACAGAATTAAGGATGGCAGGCAAAAGATAAGCCATTAACAGAGAGGGCACGATCAAATAGAACTTTTTCCAGAACCCTGATTTAATGGAAGATGTAAAAAACACAAAACCAAGACAGAGCATTAATAATCCAAAAACTATTGTATCATCCGTAAAAAAAGGTTTATTTTCCATAAAATTGTTAAAATATTTCGGCTAATATAGAGAAAAACCTTGTTTTTGTGCGCTTATTTATTCTTGAAACTTTTTCGTAGGTAACAATAAAATCTTATTAGTTTGAGTATTTTTGTATAACTGATAAACTATGGAAAAAATTATCCTTTTTTTTATTTTGATCCCCTGTTTGATCTACGGGCAGAATTTTGACAGGAGATTTTCACGGGATTTTATCGAAAAAATGGATAGTCAGCTCAACGTAAAATTTGGATTTGACAATGATATCGAATCTTTTGAATACACCGATGAAGACCTGAAATATTCCATAGAGCCCAACATTAATTACAAGATGCGGCTGGCAGTGAACTACAGGATGTTGGCATTTAAAATAGGATATACTCCCACATTTTTTGCCAATAAGGATTCTGATAAAAAAGGAGAAACAAAAGTCTTCAAAATAGGAAGTGACCTTTTTATGGGCAACTGGATGCACACGCTTGAATATTATAAGATCAAAGGATATTATGTTTCAAACCTGAGCAATGACGATGGTTTTATCCCCGGGTTTGATGAATTTATTATTTTACCCGACCTACAAAACAAATCGATTGGTTTCGCTACCCGTTACAAATTCAATGACAGGTATTCACTGAAAGCCAACGTAAACCAAACCGAACTCCAATTAAAAAGCGCGGGTAGTTTTGTTCCGGGCTTCGCCGGAAGGTACACAAAAATATCAGGTTATGGCGGTGATTCTGAAATTGATATCCTGGGCGTAACAGCCAATGCCGGATATTATTACAACTTTGTGCTGAACTCGAGTTGGTTTATAAGCCTGGCTTTGGCCCCAGGTCTGGGCTATGAATGGACCGATTCAAGCACTTTGATGGATGGGGTTAGGGTAAATGACAGCCATAATGACTTTGTCACAACCCTCTTTGCCAATATCGGCATGGGCTATAATTCAGATCTTTTTTTTGGTGGTTTCCAGTTTAACGGAAATTATCTTGGAAGGGATGAAAACCCAATCATGGATTTGAATACCTCTCGTTCTGTTTTCCAAATGTATGTTGGATACAGGTTCAGACCTCCCAATTTTATTAAAAAAAATGTGGATTGGATGGGTTACAATCAGGAAAATTAATAGTTTAATATATTTGATTATGAGATATTTAGCACTTTTTTTATTTTTTGTTGGCCAATTCCTTACCGCCCAGCAGGGTGGCATGTGGATACCTTCTTTGCTTGAAGGCCTGAATGAAAAAGAAATGGTACAATTGGGCAGCAAGCTCACGGCAAAGGATATCTACGACATAAACAATTCAAGTCTTAAAGACGCTGTTATTCACTTCAACGGAGGTTGCACGGGTGAAATAATTTCGGATCAGGGCCTCATACTAACGAACCATCATTGCGGTTATGATGCCATCCAATCGCACTCTTCTCTTGAAAAAGATTATTTACAACACGGTTTTTGGGCTACAGATTTAGCGGGTGAACTGCCCAACCCAGGGATGTACGTCACCTTTATAAAGAGAATAGATGAGGTTACTGCTGCAATTCTTTCTGGAATTGAGAACAATATGACGGCCTCACAAAAACAGGCGCTTATAGATAAAAATATAGCTGCTGTTATTAAGACTGCTGTTAAAGAGGAATGGCAGGATATAAGGATACGGCCGATGTATGATGGCAATAAATACTATTTATTCGTAACTGAAAATTTCAATGATATCAGAATGGTCGGGGCGCCACCCTCCTCTATAGGAAAATTTGGTTCTGATACAGATAACTGGATGTGGCCCAGACATACCGGCGATTTTTCTTTGTTCAGGATTTATGCTGACAAGAACAACCGTCCTGCAGTTTATAGCAAGGACAATGTTCCATTCAAACCGCTGCACTTTTTACCTGTTTCTCTGGATGGGGTTCAGGAAGACGATTTTACTATGGTCTTTGGTTTTCCCGGAAGAACAAATGAATACCTGCCTGCCATTGCCATAGAGCAACTCGTCAACCAGCAAAACCCGGCAAAAATTGAACTGCGAGATGAGGCTTTAAAAACTGCCGATCGGTATATGCGAGCAGATAACGCCATTAAGATTAAATACGCTTCCAAGTATGCAAGTACTGCGAATTATTGGAAAAAATGGATTGGTGAAAATCAAGGATTAAAACAAACTGATGCCATAGGCAAGAAAAAGATACTGGAGGCCGGGTTTCAGAAAAAGGTTCAGAATAATCCTGAGTACAGAGATCTCTTAAAACAATTTGATCAGTACTATTCTGAAATTGAGGAACTTGCCCTGGCACAGGCTTATTGGAATGAAGTCGTGAACAGAAATATAGAGCTCTTGTTTCTTACAACAAAAATGTATCAGTTTGAGAAAAATGTGACAAAAAATCCCGAAAAATTTGAAGAAGAGCGGGCCAAACTTAGAACCTATCTTGATGGTTTTTATAAAAATTTTGAACCCAAAGTTGATAAGGAAGTCTTTTATAAATTGATGTCCAAATATGTGGCAAAAAGTCCGAAGCAATACCAAATCAAAGAACCAGGCCTTACAAACATTCAAAACCTAACCGACAGGGTTTATGCGAACAGCGGTCTTACCAGCCAGGTCGTTGCATTACAAATAGTATCCGGAACACAGGAAGAAGTAATGAACAAATTAAATTCGGATGAGGCTTATATTCTGGGAAAAAAACTGGCTGAAAATTACTATCAGAATATACAACCCAATTACCAGTCCATCATGTTAAATATAACCGAAGTACAGAAAAAATATATGAAGGCTTTGATGGAAACATTTCCCGAGCAGCGCTTCTTTCCTGATGCGAACAGCACTTTAAGGGTAACTTATGGGAAAGTGAAAGGTTATTATCCGAAGGATGCCGTTATTTATCAGCCAATTTCCTATCTGGACGGAGTAATGGAAAAATACATTCCGGGCGACTATGAATTTGATGTGCCGGAAAAACTTAAACAGCTATACCTGGCGAAAGATTACGGACCCTACGGAGAAAATGGAAAAATGCCTGTGAATTTTATTGGCACCAACCATACAACAGGTGGCAATTCGGGCAGTCCGGCAATAGATGCGCATGGCAATCTCATCGGATTGAATTTTGACCGAGTCTGGGAGGGAACCATGAGTGATTATTATTACGATCCTGCGATTTGCAGAAATATTATGGTTGATGCGCGCTATATCCTATTTATTATTGATAAATATGCCGGAAGTACGCGACTCATCAAGGAGATGAAACTGGTGCATCCTAAAAAACAAAATGCAGGCAAAAAATAATTTCTGCCTGCATTTTTGAGTGTGAATTGCTTATTTTTTGGGCAATCTGTTGGATTGCTTTAAATATTGATTTAAGATCCATTCAATTTGTCCGTTGGTAGATCTGAATTCATCTGCAGCCCACTTTTCCACTGCCTTTAGCAAATCCTCATCTATCCTCAAAGCAAAGGCTTTTTTCTTCATTGGTTCCAAATTTCATGATTAATGGTTCAAAGTCCCTGTATTTACTACCGGTGACACATCTTTATCCGAACATAAAACAACCATTAAATTGCTCACCATTGCTGCTTTCCGTTCTTCATCCAGATGTACAATGTCCTTTTTACTCAATTCCTCCAGGGCCATTTCTACCATACTTACCGCCCCTTGTACTATTTTATGTCGGGCTGCCACAATAGCAGTAGCCTGTTGTCTTTTTAACATCGCATTCGCAATCTCCTGAGCGTAAGCAAGATAACCTATCCTGGCTTCGAGTACTTCAATGCCGGCCATGGACAAACGCTCAGAGAGTTCTTTTTCGAGGGCTTCACTTACCTCATTTACACTTGCCCTTAAAGTAATTTCTTCTTCTGCCCCGTCATCCTCGAAATTATCATATGGATACAGACTTGCAAGCTTCCTGACTGCAGCATCTGACTGAACACGGACAAAGTTTTCATAATTGTCAACTTCGAATGCTGCTTTATAGGTATCTGAGACACGCCATACCAGGATTGTGCTAATCATGATCGGATTGCCCAGTTTGTCATTTACCTTAACCCTTTCACTGTCAAAATTACTGGCCCTTAATGAAATTGTCTTTCTTGTGTAAAATGGATTGGCCCAGAAAAATCCGTTTTCCTTAACCGTTCCAACATATTTTCCAAACAATAACAGCACCTTCGAGGTGTTCGGATTTACCAGGAAAAATCCTGGCATCATCAAAAAGCCAAGTATAAGAACAGGTATCATAATCAGCATACCCCTCGTTGCACCAAGGATGCCAACAACAATGAGCAACAGCATAATAGCCAGGTATAAATAACCGCTTTGTGCCCTAATAATCTTTTCATTTTCCATAATTAATAATTTTATAATATTATTTTGATATCAAATAGTATATTATTTTTTTTACAATTCCAAATTATGTAAAAAAAAACCGCAATTTCTTGCGGTTCTTTTTACTGATGTTATTCCTGCTCTCTCACCAAGAGCGCCTTTATAATGCCCCGGTGGACAAAGCAATTTACTACCTCCCACCGCATCAGGGCATAACTATTAATAAGGTCTTCAAAATCCTGCTGCGATTTAATTGCCGTTCCTGTTTGCTTATTAATTTATATTCTTTCATGGATTGATTTTGGATAAAAATTATACTTTTTGATATACGAATAACTTCCTCACAACTATCGATAAGGAACATGACTGCAAATTAAGCAAATTTTATACAAAACGCTGAATCAATTTTATGAGACTATACTAATATCTGTTTTGAAACAATTTTGAAAAAATCAAACCTGTCTGGATTGATTTTAACATTTTTTAGGTGAATTAAATACGATTTGAGAGACATTCCTTGTAAAATAAGTTTGAGAGGTCTTGTTTTTTATTCATCAATTTAAATTATATATACTTTTTTATTATAGACCCCCTATTTTTTTATTAGTTTATTTATAAATATCACATTAATATACATCATACCCCTATTTTTTTTGGGGGTGTCAATTATTTTTTTAGTTTTGCTAACGAAAACTTATAGAATTTACTAACAATTAAATTTTTTATCATGAAAAAATCACTTTGGATTGTATTTATGTTGGCCACATCGTATTTGTCGGCACAGGATACAGAAGCAGTTAAAGACACTGTCTCAAAAAGTAAATTAGAGGAGATTGCGAAAAATTTCACATTAGGGGGAAGTGTGGACGCTTATTTCCGACAAAATCTCAATGGCCCTAACGGCGAAGATGCCATTGCTCCACGCACAGCCTTTGCCAACAAAAATGGTTTTGCCTTAGGCATGGTGAATGTGATTCTTTCTTATGACGGAGCAAAAGTAGGCGCCGTGGCAGACTTAGTTTACGGGCCTCGGGGGGAAGAGGCCGTTTTTAATTCAGAACCCAGTAATAACATAGTAAACCAGTTGTATGTATACTGGAATGTTACTGATAAACTGAAACTGACTTTTGGAAATTTTAATACCTTTTTGGGTTACGAGGTCATTTCACCGGTTGTCAATTTTAACTACAGCACCTCGTATATGTTTACATATGGACCTTTTTCACATACAGGTTTAAAAGCCAATTACGCCTTTTCCGATAAGTTCTCGGGGATGGTAAGCATTATGAATGACAATGACCTTACCGATTTCAATCCCACAAATGATTATACCATTGGCGCCCAGCTCGGTTATGACGGCACCTATTTAAATTTTTTGTTTGGCCCGCAATTTCAGATCGACCTCACTACAGGATTTGATCTTACAGAAACCTTTTTTCTAGGATTAAACAGCACTTATTACGACGATGATTCGGGTAGTTTTTATGGTGTAGCACTTTATCCGCAATGGCAGGCCTCCGATGACTTTGCTCTGGGACTAAGGGCAGAATATTTGGAGAAAAAGATGGTGGCGTTGGCGCGATTGGCGGATACGACAGCAATGGTGATGGAACAGCTTTTGAATTTACGCTTACCGGCAGTTATCAAATCGGAGATCTTTACATCAAACCTGAACTGCGCCTTGATTCAACCAGCGAAGAAACTTTTTACGACAGAGACATGGAACCTTCTGATTCATTAACCTCTTTTTTAATTGCAGCTATCTATAAATTCTAACCTATCATAATTATGAAAAAAATTGAAGCAGTAATCAGAAAATCAAAATATTCTGAAATCAAAAAGGCACTTAAAGAAAATGGTGTCACCTTTTATACCTACTGGGATGTAACTGGTATTGGTCATGAAACCCAGGAACATGTCTATCGCGGTATCGTTTATGATGCGAGTGATATACAGCGCAGGTACATTTCCATTGTTGTAAATGACGACTTTGAAAAAATTACTATCGATACAATAATGCAGGTTGCCCATACTGGCGAACTTGGAGATGGAAAAATATTTGTGTCGGATATAGTCCAGGTCTACAGCATCAGAACAGGTGAAAAAGGAGGAGAAACATTAAGAAAATAAACTAAAAAACATGGAAAATCTATTTACTATTAATAATGTATGGATGATGGTATCAATTTTTTTGGTATTCATTATGCACCTGGGCTTCGCAACTTTGGAAGTGGGACTAACCAGATCAAAGAACACTGTCAATATCCTTTTTAAAAACGTGATCATCGTCATGTGTATTGGCCTACTCACCTACACGCTTCATCGGGTTCAATTTAATGTATCCGGGTGCAGATTATGCAGGCGGTTTCTTCGGTTTTTCCGGATTTGGATTAAGCCTTCCAGAAAATGGCCTTAACAGAAGATTATAACCCCGGTTATACCTATTACACCGATTTCTTGTTTCAGGCCATGTTCGCAGCGACAGCAGCTACCATTGTATCGGGTGCCGTCGCCGAAAGAATCAAGCTGAATTCCTTTCTTATTTTCTCTGTGATATATGTAGGTCTTGTATATCCTATCGTTGGGATGTGGAAATGGGGCGGAGGATTTCTTGCCGAAATGGGATTCTATGATTTTGCAGGATCAACATTGGTACATTCCGTTGGTGGTTGGGCTTCTCTTGTGGCTGTCATACTTTTAGGCCCCAGATTGGGAAAATATAATGGAACTACCAAAGCAATTGAAGGCCACAGCATTCCGCTCGCCGTAATTGGTGTTATGCTGCTTTGGTTTGGTTGGTTTGGATTTAACGGCGGATTCTGTATTGAGTGCCGATCCGGGATCATGTCTCTCTCGTACTTGTGACTACATGCATTGCTGCTGCTTCTGGTGCTGTTGGAGCATTCATTACATCTTATAGCCATATTCAAATCTTACGATATTACCATGTTATTGAACGGAATACTAGCTGGTATTAGTAGGCATTACAGCAGGTGCCGATCTGATGTCGGTTACAGACGCCATTCTGATAGGCCTTGATTGCCGGCTTTATCATTGTAATAGGTGTAATTTTACTGGATAAACTTAAACTTGACGATCCAGTAGGTGCTATCGCGGTTCATTTAATGTGTGGTATTTGGGGTACTTTTGCAGTAGGACTCTTTGGGTCTAAAGCGGGACTGGAACAAATAAAAATCCAGCTTATTGGAATAGTAATCATTGGCGCGTTTTGTATAATATCTGCATTTATTATACTTTATGCGATTAAAAAGACCATCGGTTTGAGAGTTTCCGAAAAAGAAGAGATCGAAGGGCTGGATATGCACGAACACGGTATGAGTGCCTATGCCGGTTTCGGATCAAATGATGACTAAAACCATTTCATATTTATTTAATTGAAAAAGAGAGTCCATGGGCTCTCTTTTTTTGTTACTTTTATTAACTTAGCCAAAAAAAATATGCTTGCCAAAAATATTTCCTTATTTGCCTTGTTTTTTGTTTCATTGTTGGTCTCGGGTAAAACAGGTCCTGACTGGGGCGCTACGGGGCACCGGGTGATTGGAGAAATTGCTGAAGTCCATTTAACTAAAAAGGCCAAGAAAAAAGTTACTGAATTGCTAAGGGGTCATGGCCTTGCTTTTGTCTCTACCTATGGGGATGATATCAAATCCGATAAAAGGTATGACAAATATGACACCTGGCATTACGTGAACTACCCTTTTGACAAAAGCTATCAGGAATCTGACAAAAATCCCAAAGGTGATATTATTATGGGTATAGATACCTGCATTAAAAAACTAAAGAAAAAGGATACCTCCCCTGAAGACCAGGAATTCTATTTAAAATTCCTTATTCACCTCATTGGCGACCTCCATCAGCCATTGCATGTAGCCCAGGCAGATGATAAAGGAGGAAATGACTTACAGGTGAGGTGGTTCAATGATGGTAGTAATCTACACAGGGTCTGGGACAGCAATATGATCGATTCATATAAAATGAGTTATACTGAAATGGCAGAAAATATCAGTGAAGGGAAAAAAGACATGCCAATCAATGCTTCAAGGCTCCGTCACTGACTGGGCAGAAGAATCTCATAAAATATCACAAAGGACTTTATAAAAATATTAAAGCAGGTGATAAACTTGGTTATGACTACTCCTATGAAAATTTTTCAACGGTTCAAAACCAATTGTATCTTGCAGGAATAAGGCTGGCACATATTTTAAATGAGATATACTCATAGAATTTAATACCGGAAAATTAATTTTTACCTAAGTCATTTGTTCTGGGCTGCTTTTTATTCATTACCTAAAAAAGAAACCTTTTCTACCATATATAATATATAGGAAATAGCTTTTTTTTTAATGTTTACAGGAATACCTTAGCAGGGTATTTCTTAAGAAAAATATCAAATTATTATAAAAGACAGATTATTTCATAAAATATTTAAAGGAAAACGACGTTATTAAGTTTACTTTAACAATGCTTTATGAAAATTAAGAAGTTTATCAAATTATCAGTTGTTTTACTTTTTTTGAGTTTTACAACCGAAACCTCAAAAGCCCCTGCTCCTGCCCTGCATCAGGATTTTGTAGTTGTAACCGATGTAATTCCTTCGATAAAGGTTGACCTGCGGTATTTTGGATCTAATAATTTTGTTGGAAGACCGCTACCAGGTTATAACCAGCCAAAATGTGTTTTGACAAAGGATGCAGCTGCGGCCCTAAAAAGGGTTCAGGATGGCTTCGAAAGGCTGGGTTTTGGATTACTCATTTATGATGCTTACAGGCCCCAATCAGCTTCTGACTATCTGGTGCAATGGACAAAAGATGAGGCAGATACCTTAATGAAAGAGACGTATTATCCTTTTGTTGATAAAAAAGACCTGCTTAATTTGGGATACATTTCTGAAAAATCAGGCCATAGCCGTGGCAGTACAATAGACCTTACCATTGTTTCGCTTACTACGGGAAAGGTATTGAACATGGGCAGCTCCTATGACTTATTCGATGAAAAATCACATATTAACTACGAGTTTGTAACTAAAAATCAGAAAGCATTGAGGTTATTGCTGAAAAGGAGAATGGAAGCTGAAGGTTTTAAGGGCTACGACAATGAATGGTGGCATTTTACATTAGAAAATGAACCCCATCCCAAGACTTACTTTAATTTTCCAATTGAATAGATAGTGAATTACGATATTTATTTTAATGAAAAAGGGCCTTATCGCGGCCCTTTTCTATTGCTAATTAGCCCATTTAATTTGGGCTGCTCATATTAACTAATTCATTAATTCGAAACTTCTTTTGATAAAGCGGGTCAGGTCCTTGCCCTGTAATAAATTCTGTGACAAGCGCGCCAAATCTAGCGCCTGATTGACATATTCTTCACGTTTTCCTTTTGCCTTCAGAATTTTCTGCATCAGTTCGTTATTTGTATTCACTACCAAATTGTACATTTCCGGAAAATTACCCATTCCCATAAATCCCCCACCACCTGTTTTCTGCATATCTTTCATTCTGCGCAAAAACTCGGGTTGTGTGATGATAAATGGATTGGAATTTGAATCAAGGGCTTCCAGCTGAACACTGTATTTTTCTTTGGGTACAAATTCCTCAATAATGGATTTCAATTTGTTCTGGTCTTCTTCACTGAGCTTGGAAATTTGATTTTCATCCTTTTGGATTAGCTTGTCTACCGAGTCGGCGTCAACCCTTGTAAACCTGATCTTTTCATTTTCTCCTTCCAGTTTTTGTATGAGGTGAGCCACTATTGGGGAATCCAGCAACAGCACTTCATAGCCCTTGCCTTCTGCTTCTTCAATAAAACTGTGTTGCTCTTCTACATTGCTCGCATACAAAACCACCAGATTGCCACTCTTTATCCGTTTGAGCAGCTTTTAGATTTTCTTTTAGTTCTTCGAAAGTATAATACTTGTCCTTTACGGTAGGATACAGGGCAAAACTCTGTGCTTTTTCAAAAAATTTGGCTTCTGAAAGCATCCCATATTCTATAACAATTTTGATGTCATTCCATTTTTTTTCAAAATCCTCCCGGTTTGACTTAAACAAAGTGCTTAATTTTTCACCTACTTTCTTCGTGATATAGGATGATATTTTCTTTACAGAACCATCTGCCTGTAAGTAGCTTCTGGAAACATTCAAAGGAATATCAGGTGAATCGATGACGCCCCGAAGCATTTGCAGAAAATCAGGAACAATTCCTTCCACATTATCGGTTACATAAACCTGATTCTGGTAAAGCTGTATTTTGTCTTTCTGAATATCCAAATTGTTGGTCAGTTTTGGAAAGAACAGAATACCTGTAAGATTAAACGGATAATCTACGTTTAAATGAATATGAAATAATGGGTCTTCAAATTGCATTGGGTAAAGTTCCCTATAAAAATCCATGTAATCCTGATCCTTCAGGTCAGCTGGCTGTTTGGTCCAGGCTGGTTTTGTATTGTTAATAATGTTGTCTGCAACTACTTTTTCAGGTTTTGCATCTTTTGCAGATCCCTCCGGGAGTGGAAGTGTCTCTTCCTTTGTTCCAAACTTAATTGGCACCGGCATAAACTTATTGTATTTATGCAACAAAGTGCTTATTCTTGATTCTTCAAGAAACTCGGTAGAGTCATCGGCTATATGCAGGATAATTTCTGTACCACGCTCTTTTTTATTAGCTTTTTCAAGGGTATACTCTGGTGAGCCATCACAAACCCAATGAGCAGCTTCTTCTTTTTCGTTATAGGATTTTGTAATTATCTCAACTTGTCTGGCAACCATAAAGGCAGAGTAAAATCCAAGCCCGAAGTGACCAATTATTCCGGATTGGTTCTTTTCATCTTTATATTTTTCCAAAAACTCTTCAGCTCCTGAAAAGGCAATGTCATTAATATATTTCTTCACTTCCTCCATACTCATCCCAATACCCTGATCTATGATGTGGATTTTTTTTCCTTCCTTATCTACCTTTACCTCAATTTTTAAATCCTCAACATTATCTTTAAACTCACCGATACTAGCCAAATGTTTTAACTTAAGCGTAGCATCTGTGGCATTGGAAATAAGTTCGCGCAAAAATATCTCGTGATCCGAGTATAAAAACTTTTTAATAAGCGGAAATATGTTTTCCACCGCAACATTGATTTTTCCTGTAGTCATAATCTGAATATTAATTTTTAATCATTACTAGCAATTACAAATAGGATACCAAAAGAGTTACTATGACAATTTGACATATAACCATGGAAAAACATAAAATGCTTTAATGGTGTTCCATAAAAAGGAAGGTCTGTATTTTAAAACGGGCCTTGCGCAATTAGGATCAATCTAATCCATTTAAAAGAACACAAATCTTCATAAAAATTTCGCTAAACAAAATTAATCATCTTATTGTATTGTTATTAAGTAGTTTAGTTGTATTTTTGCCGCCGAAAAAAACAACATATAAAACTATTATTATGGCAATTAAAAAACAATTTTTAAAATCAAAACCTGTATGTAAAGTGTCTTTTAAGTTAAGTGCTGAGGAAGCCAAGGGAGCTAAAAAGGTACAGATCTTAGGTGATTTTAACAAATGGAGCAAAACTGTTGAAGGAATGGCCCCATTAAAATCAGGTGATTTTACACAGACCATTGAATTGGAATCAGGTAAAGAATATCAATTCAGATATTTGCTAAACGGCAAAGAATGGGCGAATGAAGCTGGGGCTGACGGTTCTGTCGGAAATCAGTTTGATTCTTCCAACAGCATTGTTTCTACTATTCAATAATTAATTAAGCAGGTTTTTCATCCGAAGAACCTGCTTTTCTTCTTTTACAAATTTCAAGTCTCTTTCCTTATCTGTTAAAGTGTGTACAGATATCGATATTTTGTTATATTTGATAAAATTATATGTTTGGACATCAATTTTAATTAATTTGCTGTCTCAAAACCTTATTTATTAATAATAATCAAATTTTCGTTATATGTATAATGCAAAGATTACCGGATTAGGATTCTATGTGCCCGACAATATTGTAACCAATCAGGATCTAACAAAGATCATGGAGACGAGTGACGAATGGATACAGGAAAGAACCGGTATACAGGAACGAAGGTGGATTGAAGCCGGCAGTGGAGAAACCAGTGCCACAATGGGAGCCAAAGCAGCAAAAATTGCCATTGAAAGAGCCGGTTTAACAAAAGATGATATCGATTTTATTGTATTCGCCACCCTAAGTCCGGGATTACTATTTTCCTGGCTGTGGAGTTCAGATACAGGATATGCTGGAAATGCCAACCATTGGCGCGCTCGATATCAGAAACCAATGCTCAGGATTTGTTTACGCCTTATCCGTTGCCGATCAGTTCATAAGGACAGGTATGTACAAAAATATTTTGGTAATCGGTTCAGAATACCATTCCAATGGATTGGATAAAACAACAAGAGGAAGAGGTGTCTCCGTGATCTTTGGTGACGGTGCAGGTGCTTGTATCCTCAGCAGAACTGAGGAAAAACAAAAAGGTATTTTGTCATCTCATTTGCACAGTGAAGGTAAACATGCAGAAGAACTTACCGTGATCTCTCCGAGCATAAAGCATTGGGTTCCGGAAATTCTTGTGAACAAGGAAGAAGACATTTCCTATTTTCCATACATGAACGGAACCTTTGTATTTAAGCATGCCGTCGTTCGATTTAGCGAAGTGATCATGGAAGGTTTACTGGCCAATGGACTTTCGGTTGCAGATATCAACCTGCTCATCCCACACCAGGCCAATTTGCGTATATCTCAATTTGTACAGCATAAATTTAAATTGAGAGATGATCAGATTTATAACAATATAATGCAGTACGGAAACACTACTGCAGCATCCATTATTATTGCCCTTACAGAAGCTTGGGAAAAAGGAATGGTCAAAAACAATGACCTGGTGATTTTAGCTGCCTTTGGAAGCGGATTCACCTGGGGAAGTGTGATTATCAGGTGGTGATCTTACTTTTTGTAAGTATCATCCCAATTCACTACCTGAGGTTCTCCTAACATACCTTCCGAATTCGCAATAACCATTGATACAGCGGCATCTCCGGTAACGTTTACTACTGTCCTGCACATATCCAGTGGTCTGTCAACAGCAAAAATTAATGCCAGTCCGGCTTCAGGGATTCCGGCCTGTGCACAGAACAATCACCAGCATTACCATACCCGCTCCTGGAACAGCAGCAGATCCTATACTGGCGAGGGTAGCCGTTACAACAATACCTAACTGTGCAGACAATGACAATTCGATACCAAAAGCCTGGGCAATAAACACTGCGGCAACAGCCTGGTACAAACTGGTGCCATCCATATTCACTGTCGCTCCTATCGGCAGTACAAAACTTGAAACCTCCTTGTGTACCCCCAAATGCTCTGTAACCCTTTCCATGGTTACCGGCAAAGTAGCGGCACTGGAACTCGTTGAAAAAGCAAGCAACTGCGCAGGGGAGATACCTTTAATAAAAAATTTCGGAGATTTGCCGGTAAAGACTTTTATCAAAATTAAATAAAAAGAGATTACACCTAACAATCCAACCACCACTGTCACAGAATACATGCCCAGCGCATTAAACAAATCCATACTGGGTGCTTCAGATACAAGTGCACATAATAAAGCAAACACACCAAAAGGTGCGGCAAGCATGATAAGATCGACCATTTTCAAGATCACTTCATTAAATCCATCGAAAAAATCTTTTACCGGCCTCGACTTATCTTCAGGAATCATGATCAATCCTATTCCAAAAAAAATGGAAAAAAAGATCACCTGTAACATATTTTTATTTTCACTTGAGGCATTGAAAATATTATCAGGAACAATATCGATTAAAGCTTGCAAAGGCCCGCTGGTCTGCTGATTGACCGCTTCTTCCCTATATTTATTAGTGCTATCAGTATAATTACTCAACAATTCAAGACGAGTTTTTTCAGAGATAGAATTCCCCGGTTGAATTATATTGACCAAAACAAGTCCCAAACAAACGGCCACAACGGTAGTAGCCAAATACATCAGCACCGTTTTGCCTCCCATTTTTGATAATTTGGCGACATCCTTTAGATCAGAAACACCTTTAATAAGTGAGCCCAAGATCAATGGTACCGCGATTAATTTAAGTGCATTTATAAAAATCGTACCAAAAGGCTTGATCCAATCCTGCACAAGCTGCTTGCCACCCTCAAAATTTGTAAAAATTAATCCGACAAGTATTCCCAAAAACATACCGATTATAATTTGCCAGTGAAGTGCAATTTTTTTCATTTTCGAATTATTTTGTTTATTTTTAAGCCAAAGCAAATTATCTTTCCCAAGTCAGAAAATTTTCTGAAATCGAAAGATAGTAAATTAATATTTTTCAAACATTAAATATGTAACTTTTTAAAATGTAATTATTATGGGAATAGCCGATTTATTAAACAGTCCGATTGGTAAAAATCTGATAGATGGAACAAGCAAACAACTGGGATTAAACCCTGAAATGGCTGCATCTGCATTGAGTTCAGCCATGCCAATGATACTGGGTGCCATGAAAAATAACGCTGCAAAACCAGAGGGTGCTGCAGGTTTATTGAAAGCATTTGGCAGCGATACGCACAAAAGTGGAGGAATATTAGATAATTTATCAAGTATTTTAGGCGGAAACAATATTGACTCAAATGTGCTTGATGACGGCAGTAAAATACTGGGTCATTTATTTGGCGGACAAGAAAACAACGCCGCAGAAGTGGTTGGCAAATCAAGTGGACTTGACATGAATTCAGCTGCCAGCCTTATGAAAATTGCTGCACCTCTGGTAATGGGCTATTTGGGAAAAAATGCATTGCAAAAGGGTGTTTCTAACGAACAGGGCGTCATGGGATTGCTTGATAATTTTCTGGGTAATGACAATAAAGATGAATTACTTAAATCGGTTGGAAAAATCCAGGATTTTGATAATAATGATGATACCACAGATGATATCGCCAATGTTTTGTCCGGATTAGGCGGAAACCGCGGTATTCTTGGAGGAATATTGGGTAATTTTTTAAAATAAGGTCTTCGATTTTATTTTTTTGGCTATTTTTGTGCCCATTTATCACTTAATAAGTCCTTGTTTAAGCAGGGACTTATTCTATTTTTGCTAAAAAATCTAAAAATTGGAAAAGTTTAAAGAACGCTGGAACATTACTTCAAACCTCCAGCTGATCATTATTTTCGTCGTTTTCTCTGTGAATGGTTCATTTGCACTTTTTATTGCAAAACCATTGCTGGAGTTTTTTGGAATTTCAAAAGAATCATTACATCCATTGATCTTCTGGCCTTTAAGGATATTAATAATCTTTCTGGTTTATCAGTTCACCTTAGTCATCGTAGGTACTCTGTTCGGACAACGAGAGTTTTTCTGGGCCTTTTCTAAAAAGATGTGGAGCAGGTTCAGACTTAATAAAAGTCACTAAATTCAGAAATTTATAATAACCGGAAAGTCACTTTTTCCTTATATAAAAGCGGTAAAACCATACCATAGTGAAGGAAGGAAAAAAATCAATTACCGGAAGTGCCTCCTCAAGAAAGGAGATAATCCCGCCGACTTTTCCAAGATTGTCTTTGTGTAATTTGGTCATTAACCAGGCAGATAGAGGGGCCCAGACTACATCAAGAAAAGGAAATAAATAAGAACTCATTCCTATGAAGTCAAAAAACAAGGACATTATAAGCAATTGTTTTTTAGAAAAATTTCTGTCCAGAAAACCCATTACTTCAGTTTGCTCTTATATTTCTTGACGAACTTATCAAGTTTCGGGTTGATTACTGCCCTGCAATAACCCTGTTCTTTATTGTTGTTATAATAGTTTTTATGATAATCCTCAGCTTCATAAAAAACATTGAATTTAGTCACTTCCGTAACTATTTTATCATTATAAACTTTTTCATTTGTAAGCTGATCAATGATTTTTATTGCGTCCTGTTTCTGGTTCTCATCATGATAAAAAATAGCAGAGCGGTACTGGGTGCCGATATCAGCTCCCTGTCTGTTCAATGTAGTTGGATCATGGGTATAAAAGAAAACCTCCAGCAATTCCCGGTAACTGATTATTTTAGGGTCATAGCTGATCTGAATTACTTCAGCATGACCGGTATTACCCTCGCACACCTGCTCATAAGTGGGGTTCTTTACATTGCCTCCGGAATAACCTGGCAGAACAGCACTCACACCTTTTAACTGCATAAAAATGGCTTCGGTGCACCAGAAACAACCATTACCGAAAGTGGCTTTTGAATCTTTGTTCATTTTTACAGAATTATTAGCTTTTTGTTGTGACTGCAAATTAAATGAAATTGTGAGACAAAAAAACAGGGGAATAAAAATATTTCTCATTTGATTACGCTTTAAATAGCATTTGATTTTATGATAAATTAGTTGTTCGGAAAAGCAATTACGCCCTCCGCTCCGTCGTTTGACACACTCGATACACCGACTAAAGAGATAAACAATAAAAATAGATAGTTCGATCTCATCCTGCAATCTGAATTATTGAATTGATTTTAAAAGTTTTTAATCACGCGTATGACCTCTTCCATCATGCGGTCATCAAAATCCAGATGGGTAACCATGCGCAACTTACCTTCACCCATGCCAATGATAAAAATATGATTTTTATTCAGGTAATTTAAGAATTTCTGCTCATTCACATCTTTCATCAAATTAAAAATAAGTATATTGGTTTCAACTTTTTCTACACTTTGCACAAAAGCCTGCCCTGAGAGCGTCTCACCTAAAATTCTGGCACGTTTGTGATCATCGGCCAACCTGTCAACATGGTGGTCAAGTGCATAAATTCCGGCCGCAGCCAAATAACCAACCTGCCTCATGGCGCCTCCAAATAGTTTTCTGATTCGCAAGGCCTTTTTCATATGTCTTTCGGAACCAACAAGCACCGATCCTACTGGTGCTCCCAGCCCTTTTGAAAGGCAAATGGATATGGTGTCAAACAAATTCCCATATTGTTCCGGACCCTCCTTTTTTTCAATCAAGGCATTAAAGATCCTCGCTCCATCAAGGTGGTAAGCCAGTCCATGTTTTTGGCATACCTGTTTTATTTTATGCAATTCTTCGATATCCCAGCAGGCCCCACCCCCCTTGTTGGTAGTATTTTCAATGGCCACGAGGCTGGTTAAAGCCGCGTGAATATTGTTAGGATCATTGATCAGCTCTTCAACCTGGGAGGCCTTGAACATACCGCGGTCTCCATTAACAAGCCTGCATGAAACACCTGAATTAAAGGCAGGACCTCCGCCTTCAAAATTGTACACATGCGCCCATTTATCGCAAATGAGTTGTTCGGCAGGTTGTGTATGTATTTTAATTGCCGTTTGGTTTGCCATGGTTCCCGAAGGAAAAAAAAGCGCGGACTCTTTCCCGAACATCTGAGCAAGTTTATTCTGTAAGAGCCGGACAGTAGGATCGGCCATAAACACCTCGTCACCAACCTGGGCACCCATCATAAATTCGAGCATTTCTTTGGTTGGCCGGGTTACCGTATCACTAATCAGATTAATTTCCATGATTATTATTTTATTGATTTACTGTAATTTATATTAATTTATTTAATCTTTTACTATTAATCATTTGAGGGCTTAATTTAATGATCGCAAAAAGAATTCCGAAGCAATAAACAAGAAAATTGACCTAAAATATCCATCGAATAATTTTTTATAAAGCTAATAAATAAGACTTATAAAATAAATTCAGAATCTGATTTTTAGTTTAATTTTGTGGCACTATGATTACACAGGAACAAATCAAAAATATTGCCGATCGCGTTGAGAAAATAAAACATTACCTGCACATTGATCAAAAAATGATCGAAGTCAGCAATGAAGAGGAAAAAGTGGCTAATCCTGCTTTTTGGGATAACGCAAAAGAAGCCGAAAGTTTTATGAAAACCTTGCGGGAAAAGAAAAAGTGGGTTACGGATTATGAAAAAGCAAAGTCACTTAGTGATGATCTTTTTATACTCTATGATTTTTTCAAGGAAGGTGAGTCATCAGAAGCAGATTTACAACTGGAATACGATAAAACAACCGAGTTTCTGGAATCTTTGGAATTTAAAAATATGCTTTCCGAAGAAGGCGATAACCTGAGTGCAGTTTTGCAGATCACGGCCGGAGCCGGTGGTACAGAAAGTTGCGACTGGGCGCAAATGCTGATGCGCATGTACATTATGTGGGCTGAAAAACACAGCTTTAAGATAAAAGAACTCAACTACCAGGAAGGGGATGTTGCAGGAATAAAAACTGTTACCCTTGAAATAGACGGCGACTATGCTTTTGGTTATCTAAAAGGAGAAAAAATGGGGTTCACAGGCTGGTGAGAATTTCTCCCTTTGACAGCAATGCCAAAAGGCATACCAGCTTCGTGTCGGTTTATGTTTATCCCCTTGTTGACGACAGCATTGAAATTTTGATCAATCCTGCTGATATTACCTGGGACTTTGCGCGTTCAGGAGGTGCCGGAGGTCAGAATGTAAATAAAGTGGAAACGAAAGCCATCTTAAGGCATAAGCCCTCGGGGATTATGGTAGTGAACTCAGAAACCAGATCACAGTTGGATAACAGGGAAAAAGCGATGCAAATGCTGAAATCACAGCTATACGAGATTGAATTGCAAAAGCAAAGAGAAAAAAGGGATACCATTGAAGCCGGTAAGATGAAGATTGAATTCGGTTCGCAGATCAGAAATTATGTGATGCACCCCTATAAACTGGTTAAAGATGTGCGCACATCTTTTGAAACTGCCAATGTTGATGCCGTTATGAGTGGCGAGATTGATGGCTTTATCAAGGCCTTTCTGATGCAAAGTTCACCCACTATTTCAAATGAATTATGACAAAATATATAGACACCATCATATTTGATCTGGGAGGAGTTCTGGTTGACTGGAATCCCAAATATTTATACAGCAAGGTTTTTGAGGGCGATATTGAAAAGATGGAATGGTTTTTAAGGGAGGTCTGCACGCCTGACTGGAATATTGAGCAGGATGCCGGTAGACCGATTTCAGAGGCCACTAATTTGCTGGTCAGGGAGTTTCCGGAATATAAAGAATTGATTGGAATGTATTACGGCCGATGGGAAGAAATGATAAATGGAGTGATCCCGGGAACAGTAGATATCTTAAATCAATTAAAAAATATGGGCCATTACAGGCTTTTTGCCTTGACTAACTGGAGCCATGAAACATTTCCTGTAGCCAGAGAAAAATATGACTTTCTAAAACTCTTTGAGGGTATTGTTGTTTCAGGAGAAGAAAAGACCCGAAAACCTTTTGACGACATTTACGAAATCCTGCTTAACAGATATTCTATCATTCCAGAGAAGGCGTTGTTTATAGACGATAATTCAGATAACGTGATTGCAGCAAAAAAAGCAGGAATAAATGCCGTCAGGTTTCATAGCCCTGAGAACCTGGTTCTCGATCTGAAAAGACATAACATCCTGCTTTAGTCTCAAGTCAATTTCAAAAACTTTTTTGACAATTTCACCGGCTCTGTAATCTTTGCCTTAAGGTTCACCCGATGTTTAAGAGGGAACAAAAAAACAGAGAAAATTGGCAATTATCAATCATAAGAAAAATCTATGTCAAGTGTTTATACTGTTTATATTCAACACTATATGAACTTTATTTAAATGATACATTTAATCTTGTGATTTTTATTAATTTATTTAAAAGATCAAGTATTAAACATACAATTAATCACTCCAATCAATTATACAGAAAGAAAAGAACCGGTGAGACACATGACACACATGCCCTACCAGTCTTACTAATATTCCATTGAAATTGATTATTACAGGCCTCTGATCATCAGTTCTGCAGTTGCAGGATTGGTCGCCAGTGGCACATTGTGCACATCGCACAAACGCATTAGCATAAAAATATCCGGTTCATGCGGATGTTTTTCAAGCGGGTCTCTGAAGAATATAACCATTTTTGTTTTTCCCTCTGCGACACGTGCAGCGATTTGGGCATCTCCTCCCAATGGTCCTGACAGTAATTTTTTAACTTTCAATCCGGCTTTTTCAACTTTAGAACCGGTAGTTCCCGTAGAGATAATATCAATTTCCTTGACGTCCAATATGTCTTTATGGTTCATTAAAAACTGTACCATTTCAGCTTTTTTCCCGTCATGCGCAATAATTGCAAGTTCCATTTTATAGATGTTTTATATGATATTCAGCCACGCTGAGTATTGGGGTGGCGAACAATTTTTCCCAGTTCTTAATCCGTATTCTTTCATCACCATTTTTATCTCATCTTTTAAGAAATGTGCGATCGATCCGACAAAAGATACCGGGATTACTTTACTTTCTTCAAATTGAAGGATGTGGTTTTCTGTAAAAGCCCTTAATCCTTCCAAAATGACTTTCTGGCCATAGGCATTATCTTTATTCAGGATAATGAATTTACCCAATTCGGCAAGGTAGGTATTGGGGTTTTCCTCCTTATACAAATTTTTCACTATGGTTTCTGCGCTCAGGTCGTATTCTGATGCGAATTTTGAAGCCAGATCAAATGGCATTTTGTTGTAATAATAATCCCTTAACAATTGCCTGCCATAATAGTTTCCGCTGGCATCATCCATAATAATATAGCCCAGAGAAATTACTTTTTGATGAAGTACCACTCCATCATAATAACTGCAGTTAGATCCGGTTCCAAGTATGCAAATAATAGCAGGATCATCATGACTGTAACGCTTTGGCAGCGGCAATGGTGTCTTCATGAACATGAATATCTGCTTTCGTGAATATGGTACTAAAAACCTCCGCAAGGACATTTTTTCCCAAATCAGTGCCACAACCGGCTCCATAAAAGAATATTTTTTCTACTCTTTCCCTGTTACCTGCGAGTTCTTTGCTTCCCATGACCCTTTCATACAACGTTTCTTTTGTAAAAACGCCTGGATTAAGACCCTGTGTCTCCGTCTGAAAAATATGTTGTCCATTCCTTGCCAAGGCAATCCAACTGGTTTTTGTGGAACCGCTATCTGCAACTAGTATCATGCTTAGTTATATTATTGGTTAAAATTAACATTTATAAATCCAAAACAGTATTTTCTTATATAATAGTACGAAATCGTTTAATTTCTTTTCAATATCTACAATAAAAAAGACTGAAGGGCCAGTTCATAGCTTTTCAATCCAAAACCCACAACCACACCACCTGCATTTGGTGCAATATATGACTGGTGCCTAAAATTTTCCCGTTGGTACACATTAGATATATGTACCTCTACAACCGGTGTTTGTATCGCCTTGACAGCATCACCAATTCCAACAGAAGTATGTGTATAAGCAGCTGCATTGAGAATGATTCCATCGAAATCGAATCCTGTTTCCTGAATCTTCCCAATGATCTCTCCTTCAATATTCGATTGAAAATAGTGCAATTCAAGCTGTGGGTACTTTTGCTGAAGGGTCTTAAAATAGGATTCAAATGAAGTATTTCCGTATACTGTGGGTTCCCTTTTACCCAACAAATTTAAATTGGGACCATTGATTATGATTATTTTCATAGGTTATTGTGGTTATCCTTTGCATTTATCTCCGTCCAAATTTAATAAAATTATATGATAACTTTGTGTATCTTAGAATCGGATATGAACTGGAAGGATTCCTTAAAGCAATACAGGTTTTATTTGAAAATAGAACGCGGGATGTCGGCCAACACCGTTCTCGGTTACGAGCAGGATGTCAATAGCCTGATCACTTACCTCACGGAAAATTCCATCGATACCTCCCCTGCTGACATACAGGAAGAAACCCTGCAGCAGTTTCATCTATGACAATTCGAAAAAATCGAATCCCCGTTCACAGGCCAGACTCTTATCCGGGCTGCGGAACTTTTTTGATTACCTGATCTTTGATGGAAAGAGAAAAGACAATCCTACTGGGCTTATCGAGTCGCCAAAAATCGGAAGAAAGCTCCCTGATTTTCTGTCTACTTCAGAGATTGATGCCATCCTCGCCGTTATAGACCTCAGCACACCTGAAGGAGAGAGAAACAAGGTGATGCTCGAAACTTTGTACAGCTGCGGACTAAGAGTCACAGAACTGATCACTTTACAGATATCGGATCTTTTCTTCAATGAAGGATTTATAAGGGTTATTGGAAAGGGGGACAAGCAAAGGTATGTTCCTGTAAACGATCAGAATATTCACCTTATACAATTATATATCAGGCACATCCGGACAAAAGTACCTGTTAAAAAAGGTTTTGAAGACACTGTTTTTTTGAACAGAAGGGGTAAACAGATTACAAGAAACATGGTTTTTATGATCATTAAAGACCTTGCTCAAAAAGCAGGAATCCAAAAAGTATCAGTCCGCATACCTTCAGGCATTCCTTTGCAACTCATTTGCTTGAAAACGGAGCAGACCTGCGCGCAATTCAGCAGATGCTGGGACATGAAAGCATAACCACAACAGAGATCTACATGCACCTCGACCGAAAATTTTTAAAAGATGTGGTAGAAAAGTACCATCCCAGAAAAGATCAGTAATCACATACTGTGAAACAGAACCAGGCTTGCTTCATGGTACTGCGGGCCCAACTTATTGAGGAGGTTCCTGATCACATTCGGGTCTCCTTCAACGGCGAGTGCAGAATATCCGGTTTTTCCCTTTTTACCCAGTCTCATGTCGACGATATTGATGTTTCTGGAAGCAAGTGCCGACAAAAGGATCAGCAATACCCCGGGCTGGTTGTTATGTTTGGTAAGTATTACCTTGGCACTAAGAGCCAGGTTTAGTTCAACTCCATCCATTTCATAGAGATACACCCCTTCCCGGTGAAAATCCGGCAGTTCTGCCTCGTCTTCATAGGAGATGTTCAAAAAATATCCCTGTCAGTTCCTTTCATGAACTCCATGGCATTCTCTATGTTTTGTTTAACGCCGGTAATGTTAAGAAATGCGGCGGCGGTGCCATCATTATTGGATTTCAGCCTTGCCGTTTCCACGTTGATACCTTCAGAGGCCAGAGAATTAAATATGGAAGAAAGAATTCCAGGTTTATCTACGTGCTTTGAAAGCAAGCCTTTCACCTTATTTTTATCCAATACGGGAATCTTATTGCCAACCGTTACCGACTTCTGGTGTTTGCGTATCCGGATGGCATCATAATCACCCATACCGGTGGCATTTTTATAAATACCCAAAAACTCAGAAAACTTTCCACCAAAGGAAAATTTTGGAATTCCCTTCCTGAATTCGTTATTCAGACGCTGGTTCAAAAGCTCAATTCCTTTATTGAGTATCGTATATTTAACTTTCAATTCGTGATCATCGAACACCGTTCTCTTTTCCGGTATCAATTTCGAATAGCTGACATAGTGAACATAGCCTGCGTCATGTATGTATTTTAAACTCTCACTAAAATTTTCACCGTAGTATTTCACATGGTGCAGATCAGTGCCGAGGCAAACAGGAATCTGCAATTCCTTGGCCCTTTTTAAGATATTTTGAGAAGGATAGACCCCACAACCTTTCACTTTACCTGCCATATTGACATCCAGGGACAAATTGCTGTCTGCAATAATTTCCAGCAATGACCTGAATTTATTAGCCAGGGGATGATCGCTTGACTCAAAGTTAATAAGAACTTCTGGCACAGGTACATTGAGCTTTGGAAGGTCTATATGACCGATTACCTGAATCATGTCCCCAAAACCCTCGATCATCTCGATCATTTCATCAAAATAACCCTCCCAGTATGCCTCGAGTGAGCCTCTTAAACGCAACAATTCCTGAGCTTCTTCAACTGTACCATCATAAGGCAGGCCTTCAGGACCAAAATGTACTGAACCAATTACAAAATCTGCATCTTCCGCCTGGAATATTTTGGAGCGGCTCCACTGCAGTCCAAGGTCAGCGCCCATCCATTCCAGTTCAACGCCGTATTTGATATTTATCTTCCCGGCGTATTTCTCTCTTAGATTGGCGATTCGCCTGGGATATTGCAAATAGGAACTATTTCCTCTGATAAATTTAATATCTGTTTCTCTTTCTGCTTTATACCTGAAATTCGTGAGGCGCGGTGAATGAATAATGAAAGTAATGCTGGGATGCTTTTGTTCTATAGCCTTATCAACCACATCCTCAAGCCGGTCAATACCATGTTTGATATGGTCTTGTTCCGTACCGGCATGTATTCCATGAGTTTCCCAAATAAATTTATTAAACGGCTTCATAAAACTTTGATTTTACATTTGCAAACTTACTATTGATTTTACAAATATTTTTAAAAATATTCACTGTTTACTAGAATAAGTTCTTCATTAAGGAGAAAACAAACCGTATTTTCTGTTAATATGTCAACCAGTCCACCAACTGTTGATCTAAGAGGCCGGGTGATCAGCTCTTACTCTGCTGTAAAATAGTTTTTCATGAGATCAGCTGTCAGGCATGAATGAACAGGCAAAATATACAATAAGTCTCCAACCTTGTAATTATCAATAAGATGTTCCGGAACTTTTATTATGCCATGTTCCTGTGAAAGGCTTTTTAACAACCATACCGGGAATAGGATCCCCCCATTTCAGGCCGTTCTGTTCAACTACTTTTCCATAGATAAGTCCTTCATTATCTCAGTTTTTAACCCTTCTTTTGAAAAGTGAACAGCCCCTCCATAAATTACAAGCTCATTCCTCTCCCTGTGTTTGGCTACAACCGGACAAGCCATGGCAACAGCGATTTCATCTATTTGATTTGAACCGATTTTTTCCTGAGTAAGGTCATAAAAAACAAAATTTCCCGGTCGCATTTCGTCAAGTCCTTCAAAATTATCAGCCAAACTGCAGGAGGGTGTATCCCCAACAGATAGAATCAGATCAGGGTATCTGTTTTTGAATTTTTGCTTTAAGTTTACCATGATTCGAAGTGTCTTTTCATGGATATTTATTACTTCCTTTTTGGAAGTACATCCGTAGGTATGACCGGAATGTGCCAGAAAGCCCCTGAAAGTCATATGCCTGCTGTTATCTATTTCCTGCATGATCGCTTCAATTTTCTGGATATCGTTCGGATCAACACCTGTTCTGTGCGTGCCAACATCTATTTTAATAAAACAACCCACACCTGTGCTCAGGTTTGCTGCCAGATATGCCGCGCTTTCTGCACTTTCTACCTGTATGTTCAGGGTAATTTTTGAGGCCAGTTCATTTATTGTTTCTGTTTCAAGAATATTCACCGGAAATGCAACCGTGATATCGTTCCATTCGCTTGAAAAATAACTGGCCATGGACAAAGAAGAAACGGTGATCTTTGTCACTCCGAAATCTCTGAACCACTGACCTATTTTAAGGGACTGGTGTGTCTTAAAATGCGGTCTGAATATGAGCCCCTTCACACCAGCCTTCATTGCCATTTTGCCAATATTTTTTCTGCATTTATTGCTGTCCAAAAGCAAAGTTGGTTTTGTGATCATTTGGGGCATTTTAAATAGATAGCAACAAAAATAGCTATGTTAAATGATTATTACCACATTTCAAAAAAAGTATTTGTAAGGTCAGGATGAATAAAAAGATTTTAAAATACAAATATTATGCATCGCTTAAAATATTGAAAATAAGTATATTAGAATTGCGCTGCGAAGTCTGCTTGAAACGAAAGTGCTGTTTCGTTTTTTGTAGTAATAATTATTAGAAACCCTGAATCGTCATATATCCTTCTACCCCCAAAATAAGTTTTTTTCCCCCGAACAAACAAATTTCAGTTTTCTACCGGTTTCAAGATTTCTAATAATTAAGTTTGGCTTGCCTTAAATAATACCCAATTCGTCTAATCTGTTATAAGAGCAAGCAACTCTTTTTCTTTTTCTGTTAGAATTTCCCCTTTTAATGATTCAGCCAATCTGCATAGGCGCTCAAAATCATCGGTTACTACCATTTCTTCATCAAAGTTCAGATCGGAAAAGAGGTCATGCAAATTTTTAATTGCTTCCAGGTTCTGGAGATCCTCGTCGACAACCTGCTTTATTCCAGTTTCCAAAACCGATAGTTTGTGCAGAATCATGGCTTTTTTAATTCGTGTGCAAATATACGCCTGCAATCCGATTGGCTTCGCGACATAACATGTCTGAATGGCCTTAATTTTTTCAATATTTTTTTTTATATTCGGGAAGTAAAGTTTTCCCCCATGAAAAAGTATTATACGCTAGGAGAATTGCTAACCGATTATCGAATACACAGCAATATATCCCAACTTGATTTTGCCGCACGCCTTGGGGTTGATCCCAGATCGGTTCAAAGATGGGAAAAAGACCATACCCTGATCAAGCCTGAAAAAGAAGAGGATCTTGTAATGGAGACCTTATTTCCTTACCAGTTGGTTAGGAATCTTAATGCACCTGTGCCCATTCCCACGCACTACGATTTTATTATCAGAAAATATGCGTTGAATGATATCGATTGCGAAACACCTGATGCTGAATTTTTTAAGGATCAGTTGTACAGGGATACAAACAGAATCAGGTCCATGATTTTTAATCAGGACTTTCGTTACCTTCAGCGCTATATGGAAATTTACAAGCCTATTCCGGGAAACCTGGTAAAGGTAATTCAGGAATCCATAGTGAGGTTACCGGAAATAAACAATATCATCATTGATGAATCAGGATATTATGCAGGACATTGTTTGGTATTCCCAATAAGCAAGGAAGCACACGAAAAAATCAGAACCAGAAAAATGACCGAATTTGATCTTACGGTTGAAGATTTGGTTGACTACAAAACACAGGAAACTCCCATTTTTCATTCCCTTGATGTAAGCGCTGATTGCAATGTAAACTGGTATTTAATAGTAAACCGCACGATCCGCTTTCTTGAGGACCTGCCAAATCAAAATTATCTTTTTTGCAGCTGCCCTTTCAGGTTAGACAGCATCGCACTTATAAAACAAGCCGGACTTGATATTATCTGGGAGGGACAAACCCAGGTAAACAATTTAGGAGAAAATTACAGAACAAGGTTCCAGGAAGGAAATTTCCACGGATTTATGTCAAAATAATCACTTTTTTTTATCAGGTACGGGATCGTAGCCGCTGCCTCCCCAGGGATGGCAACTTGCGATTCGTTTAATAGTCAGCCAACCTCCTCTAATCAGCCCATGCTTTTTAAGGGCTTCAATACCATAATGCGAACAAGTAGGCGAATACCGGCAACTTGAGGGAAATAAGGGTGAGATTAAAACCTGATAAAAACGAATCAAAAATATAAAAGGGAAAATAAGTATTTTTCGTATAAAATTCATCCAGGGTCAATTTATACTAAAATTGGTTCCTTCCTTGCCATCCTTGAGCTGAATTCCCTGTTGCAACAGTTTGTCTCTGATCTTGTCTGAAAGTGCCCAGTTCTTATTGATTCTTGCATCCTCTCTTAATTCGATGAGCAATTGCACCGTGCCTGATAATCTTTCTGAAAAATCATCCTTATCTTCCTCTTTTGGCAAACCCAAAACATCAAAAAGAAAGCTGCCCATACTTTGCTTGAGCAAGTCCAATCCTGCCTTATCAAAAACCGATTTACCCTCCTTTGCCAGATTAATCGCCTTCACCGCATCAAACAAATGAGCTATCAGAATAGGGCTATTAAAATCGTCATTCATAGCAGCATAACAATGCTTTTTCCAGCTTTCCACATCGAAAGTTGCGGCAGGAGATGCCTGCAGCGTTGGAAGTATTTTCATGGCTTCCATCAACCTTATGTAACCTTTTTCAGAGGCTAAAATGGCATCATCAGAAAAATCCAGAATACTCCTGTAATGCGCTTGCAACATAAAAAACCTTACCACACCGGCGCTGTATCCTTTGGTCAGGAAAGGGCTGTCGCCGGTAAACAGATCACCGGGCAGTATATTATTTCCGGTTGATTTGGCCATTTTTTTGCCGTTTAGAGTAAGCATGTTGCCATGCATCCAGTAATTCACCGGTGCCTGATGGTTACATGCCTGAGCCTGGGCAATTTCACATTCGTGGTGTGGAAATTTGAGGTCCATACCTCCTCCGTGTATGTCAAAATGTTCCCCAAGGTATTTTGTGCTCATTGCTGTGCACTCGAGATGCCAGCCAGGAAAACCTACGCCCCAGGGGGATGGCCAGCGCTGAATGTGCTCAGGCTCAGCTTTTTTCCAGATTGCGAAATCCTGAGGATTTTTCTTATCGGATTGTCCCTCGAGATCCCTTGTATTTTCAATGGTCTCTTCGAGTTTTCTCTTAGACAGGATTCCATAATGTTCCTTTTCGTTGTATTTGAGCACATCAAAATAAACAGAACCGTTTATTTCATATGCCAAACCACTGTCCAAAATGGTTTTGATCGCCTCTATCTGCTCAACAATATGCCCTGTAGCTGTGGGTTCAATACTTGGGGGAAGAAAATTATACCTTCTCAATATCTCATGAAAATCAACGGTATAACGCTGAACAATTTCCATAGGCTCCAGCTTTTCAAGTCTGGCCCTGCTGGAAATTTTATCTTCTGAATCATCATCTGTCAGGTGACCGGCATCTGTTATATTTCTTACATACCGCACCTTATAACCCAAATGCAAAAGGTAACGAAAAACAAGATCAAAAGACATGAAGGTTCTTACATTTCCCAAATGGACATTGCTGTACACGGTAGGCCCGCAAACGTACATACCCACATATCCACTTTCAATGGGTTTAAATAATTCCTTCTTATTTGTTAATGAGTTGTATATATGTAAATCCTGCATTCCTGTTCAAAATTTTTTGAAGTTCAAAGATAATAACTTAAAATCAAAATGAAATATAAAATATTACAGCCTATACTGCTCCACATATACTGGCAGCAACACTTCTATGACTCGAAAAAGAAATACCTTATAAAAGGATCAATTCTTCTGGCATACAGGTTTTTTTAATAAATTTACCTGACCGAAAAAAAATGAAAAACTTATTTTGAACAGGGCTCATTTTTTAAAGAATATAGAAAGTGTATGGTATAATCGGTTTTTAAGAGGAATGATGCATAAAAAAGTAAGTGCAGAAGATTTTTTTAACGAGATCAGGAAAGGAAATATTAGTTATTTGGGCAGGGCGATCACCCTGGTTGAGAGCACTAAAAAAGCAGATCAGTTGCTCGCCTTGAAACTGATACAGCACTGCCTTCCTTTTACAGGAAATTCCATAAGAATAGGAATTACAGGTCCGCCTGGTGTTGGCAAAAGCACTTTTATTGAAGTTTTTGGAAACTATCTGATATCCCTTGGAAAAAAAGTAGCTGTATTGGCAATAGATCCGAGCAGCTCTGTTAACCGGGGAAGCATTCTGGGAGATAAGACCCGTATGGAAAAGTTAGCGACAAACAGGAATGCCTTCATAAGGCCTAGTCCTGCAGGAAATACTTTGGGAGGGGTTGCACAAATGACTAAAGAGAGTATTGTGTTATGTGAAGCAGCCGGTTTCGACGTGATCCTCATTGAAACTGTGGGGGTAGGTCAGTCTGAAACCCTGGTTTTCAGTATGGTCGACTTTTTCCTTTTGCTCCATCTCGCAGGTTCTGGCGATGAATTGCAGGGTATAAAGCGGGGTATCGTAGAAATGGCGGACGGAATTGTAATAAACAAAGCTGAGGGTAATCATAAACAGGCAGCCATGCTTGCTAAAAAAGAACTGGAGAACGCGCTTCATTTTTATCCGCCTAAAGAAAATCACTGGAAACCAAAAGTTAATTTATGCAGTGCCATTCATGACCAGGGCATTGTGGAAGTCTGGGAAATGATCACGGAATTTTTGGTTCTGACACAACAAAATGGTTATTTTGAGAGTAAACGTGCCAAACAAAATAAAGATTGGCTTAAAAAAAGCATTACTGAATTGCTGCTTCATGATTTCTTTGCATGTAACAAGGTAAAATCAAATATCAAAACAATGGAGAAACGGATTGAACATCAACAATTATCCCCATTTGACGCTGCCATTCAATTGATCGAGCTGTACAAAAACAAAAAGGAGGAATAAAAATTCCTCCTTTTTTGCTTTAAGTATTTCTTAATTCTCTAAAATTTCCAGTTCGAATAAAAGATCTGCATTGGGTGGAATTAGTCCACCGGCTCCCTGTTCTCCGTATCCAAGATGGGCCGGTATGACCAACAGTACCTTATCTCCGTAATTCATATTTAGCAGGCCTTCTCTAAAACCAGCAATCAACTGCGCATCAAGGCTATAATCCATTGGTATTGGACCATATCCGTTCATGGCATTTCTTCTTTCATCATATTTCCCGTAAACTTGCGCTATTTCCTTTATATTGGAATCAAACAGGTCTCCTGTTGTAAAATAACCTGCATAGTTAACATTTACCTGAGAACCCATGGCCGGTTTTTTACCTGCACCCTTTTTCAGATAAATAATTTTTAAACCGGAAGGCAGGATCTTTGCTTCAGTTTCTTTATTCTTCACCATCTGCAACAAGTCTGCTTTTGCCTTTTCCTTTGTTTCTTCAACCTTTCTTTTTTGGTCAAGTAATTTACTGAAATATTTTTCAAAAGTTCCCTTGGCATTAAAACCTTCAGCGTCCTTTCCTACCCTTATGATAATAATCTTATTGATGAGATCATCCTGTCTGATCGAATCCACCACTTCCTGTCCAACAACCACATGTCCGAATACGGTATGGCGTCCGTCCAAAAATGGCGTTTCCTTATGCGTTATAAAAAACTGGCTGCCATTGGAAGCCGGTCCTGAATTGGCCATAGATAAAATTCCGGGTTTATCATGTTTAAGCAGTAAATTACCTTGATCATCAAGTGGAAATTCATCCTCAAATTTATAGCCGGGATCACCGGAACCATTTCCTCGGGGATCACCACCCTGAATAATAAAATCTTCAACGACACGGTGAAATTTCAGGCCATCATAAAAAGGTTTACCCTTAAATTCATCATTCACATAGGGGTTCGTACCATCAGCCAGTGAGACAAAGCTGGCCACCGTAATAGGTGTATTTTTATATTCCAGTTGAAGAAGGATGTCTCCTTTACTTGTTTGAACATCTGCGTACAGACCCTCGGACAGATCAGGGTATTTAGCTGTTTTACAAGAAGTTAAACTAATTACAACAATCAAAAATGTCAATTTAACCAATTTCATATTATTTAATTTTTAACGATTATTTCTTTTAAATGTACTGTATAAATCAGGGGCTCATTGGGATTTATACCCTCGGCACCACTATACCCGAATGCCTTGTGGGAGGGAAACAGGAAGGTTACGATCTCCCCTTTTCTCATAAGTTTTATACCATCCTGCAATCCGGAAATGAGTTCTTGCTTATCCACTATATAATGGATGTCACCAAGGACATCCTCACTGTAAACAATAGAATCATTGATCCTTTTCACTTCATAACCAAAGACCACCTCGTCACCTTTTTTGGGAGGCTGACCGTTGAGCGTATCTTTTTGAACATAAAAGTACCAAAAACCCTGTTCTGATTCAAGGTAGTTATTCAAAGTATCTTTTTTTATTCTGAGTGTCAGTATTTCTTCCTCCAGCTTATTCTTATCAATATTTCTTTGAATGGATTCTTTCAGAAATGTACCTGTTTTTCTAACCACCGGTTTTCTTGGCTCAGTATCAGCACAAGAAAAAAATAAAACTACTATTAAAACTGTGATAAACTTATTCATGGCCTTGCATTAATGACACCTTATAATGAGGTAAGACTCCTAAAAATTCTGCAACGGTTTCGTTTAAACTCTTTTCACTTCGACCTCCTGCCGCATTGATATGGCCACCACCGTTAAAGTGAGCCCTGGACAATTCATTTACATTAAAATCGCCTTTTGATCTGAAGGATATTTTGATTATTCCTTGTTGTTTATCCTCAATAAAAATGGCAGCAAAAATAACATCTGTCAATGAGAGGGCGTAATTTACCAACCCTTCTGTATCGCCCTTCTGGTAATTAAATTTGTTGAGCTCATGATTTGACATGGTGATATACGCTGTGCGGTAATCCTTCAGGTAAACCAGATTATTTATTGCCTTGCCTAAAAGTTTTAACCGGTCAAAAGAGTTTTCATAGATCAACCCGTAAATTTTGGTGTGATCAATACCGAGATCAAGAAAATGAGCCGCGATCCGGTGGGTATCTCCGGAAGTATTTGGAAATCGAAACGAACCCGTGTCGGTTAAGATTCCGGCATACAAACAGGATGCCATTTCCTTATCTAAAAGATCTAATTCACCAAGAGATTCAATCAGTTGGTAAATCATCTGGCTTGTGGAACAGATCTTCACATCAACGAAGGTGAAGTCCGCAAAATCATCCGGATCAGGATGGTGGTCTATTAAAACATAAACAGGATCGATCTTTTCCAGAACTGCCAGCATTTCATTTCCCACCCTGTTAAGCGCATTAAAGTCAAGTGCAAATACGATTTCTGCATTTTGAAGAACCTGACTTGCTCTGACCTGATCCTCCTCAAATATCAGTATATCATCTACTCCCGGCATCCATTTTAAGAAATTCGGACAATCATTGGGTGTCACAAAATTGACTTTATGTCCCTTTTTTTTCAAGAAATGAAAGAGTCCTAAACTCGACCCATATGCATCTCCATCCGGATTTCTATGCGAAACAATGGCTATTTGTCTCGTTCGGGAAAGGAGGTCTTTGATTTGTTCAATTTTGTTCCACAGCATAGGCTGCGAATATACAATAAAAATAATTTTATACATCCAAATCCGGTCCCATTGCACTATTTTTACTACCCAATCAAACATTATGAAGTATCTTAACTTTTATACAACATTTCTGTCCGGATTATTTTTTACTTCCTGTGTTCCTGCTCAGGAGGATTTCAAAGCTGATTTTACCATTGCCTTTGGCTCCTGTAATAATCAATTCATGGAAAACCACTTATGGACAGCTATTAAAGAAAATAATCCCAATGTCTTTATTTGGGGTGGTGATGTAATTTATTCAGATACTTTTGAGCAAAAAGTACTCGAAGAGAATTATCATAAACAGCTGCAAAACAAGGCTTATGAGAATTTTTCAGGGAGCGTTGAGATCTTGGGTACCTGGGATGACCATGATTATGGGGATAATGATGCCGGGGCTGAATATCCGCTAAAAGATGTTTCCCAAAAGTTATTTTTAGATTTTTTAAAAACAGGGAAGGACGATCCTATAAGGCTACAAAAAGGTATTTATGATTCAAAAATTTACAAGGTCAACGGGCATGAGATAAAAATCATCCTTCTGGATACGAGGTACTTCCGAACTTCCCTGACCAGGGCAACAGGCAAAAAAAAACGTTATACACCCAATGTGTATGGAGAAGGGACTATTTTGGGCGAAACACAATGGAGCTGGCTGAAGGATGAATTGGAGAAGTCTAAGGCTAATTTTAATATTATCATGAGCAGTATACAGGTATTGTCTTCGGAACACGGATTTGAGACCTGGGGAAATATGCCCCATGAAGTAGATAAATTGATGCAGCTGATTTCTGACTCAAAGGCAAAAAATGTGATACTTCTGTCCGGAGACCGTCATATCGCTGAGATCTCTTCCAAAAAAAACGGGGCTTTGTCATATCCTATTATCGATTTTACCTCAAGTGGCATGACCCATTCATACAGCGCACATAAAGGTGAACCAAACCAATACAGAATTTCAAAGGTTGTTGCAGATAAGAATTTCGGGCTTCTGAAATTTGATTTTTCTGAAAATCAGGTACTTATGGAGATAAAATGGAGAAAATAATATTACCTTTGAGAAATACCGGCAGGTATATCCAAAATAATTTTAAAACAATTGCACGCAATGGCATTTTGCGGTATTTTTGCAAAAAATTTAAAATACAGAAATGATTACAAACAGAACATTTACCATGCTAAAACCGGATGCAGTTGAAAAAGGGCATATCGGAGCTATATTAAAATTGATTAATGCTTCCGGTTTTAAAATCGTTGCATTAAAATTAACCCAAATGACGGTAAAAGATGCAGAAACTTTTTACGCCGTGCATAAAGAAAGGCCCTTTTTTAATGACCTTGTAACTTATATGACCCGCGGACCAATCGTTGCAGCGATTCTTGAAAAAGAGAATGCCGTAGAGGATTTCAGAAAGCTGATCGGTGCAACAAACCCAGCAGACGCTGCAGAAGGCACAATAAGAAAATTATTTGCTGTATCTATCAGTGAAAATGCAGTTCACGGTTCTGACAGCAATGAAAATGCTGCTATTGAAGGCGCGTTTCATTTCGCAGGACGGGAACAGTTCTAAGCACAACTATTCCGGTGCTTTAAAGCCGGAATAGTCTGTTTTTTAATTCAAAAATCTAGCGCTAGTTATGAATGAAATATTTTTTAATTCTATTTCGCTGGCATATGCTGCAACAGGTTTTGTTAGTCTATTTGGCTATTGGCCAACAATTAAAGACCTTTACCACCACAAAAAGCCAAGCGCCAATATCTCTTCATATATAGTTTGGTCCATAACAGCAGGAATTGGTTTTTTGTATGCGATCTTCGTCCTTCCCGATTTACCCCTGCGTTTTGTTTACGGGGTTAATTTTTTTGCCTGTTTAACGGTATTGGTACTGAGCTTAAGGCTTATGAAAAAAGATAATTCCAAGGAAAAGCTGCAATCTGTATTATCAATAGATAATTAGTTTCGTGCTCCTTGACTCACCGCTATCCATAAAGACATTTATAAAAACCGCGCTTCCCGATTTTAGCTTATGAGCTGAAAGGGTATAATCTTTTGAATTTGGACTAAGCTCAAAGAGTTTTCTTCCTTGAATATCATATATTTTCACATTACTGATGATCTGTTCGCGATCTCAGCTCTGATTTCTCCCTTGTCTCTGCGCCACAATAAGTGCGTTTTTTTCAATTTGTTGTGATCCCGTATCCAAAGCTTTTGCCTTAAATTCAATTGTAAACCTGTCATTGATCTCTCCAGGGGTGTCCTGCCTGAACTTATACTCCCCCTGACCCAAATCATGGCTGGTTTGCAAGAAATGATCTACAAGTAAGATTGAAGCATTTTTTAAAGCACCCTCTGCCTTAGAAATTCCTATCGTTAAATCCTGCTGCTTATCAACTTGCAAGCCAAGTGTAACAGCCTTGTCTTCATTAAAAGTATGTAAGGCCTGAATGGCATATCTCTCCGGTCCAATCAGCGAATACCATTGCAATCCATCTCCTTTCCAGGAAGGTGCATCATAGCCGGAATCAAAAGCCAGGGTGGCTTCATCAAAAAAACCAATCAGAATTTCCTTATTTACATTATCTGCATTGCTCATGAATAACCAGATCCGGTCTTTTTCTGTCACATTATTGATTTCCTTTTTGGCTATTTCGCCTTTATAAAACTGGCTGTTATTTCCTTTGACCCGCAAGCTGTTATTGAACCGAATATTGCCACTGGAGCTTGCATTGATCATAAACCCCTGACCTGAAGCTATATAGTAAGGGCTTGGGATATCACTTCCCTGTCCGCCAGCCAAAGTATAGGCAATGTAATCAGCTTGTTGGAAATATCCTCCAACTACATCCTGCTGATGTCGCCATACATAAATAGCACCGTCAAAAAGAGCCGAATTTGTTGTGATAAACTGATCGGGATTGATCGCTGAGGGGTACGGATTACCGATCAAATTGGCATCATTATTGGCTCCATCAGGATCAGTTGCTGCATTAAAAATAATTGATTTAGTCAGGTTACCATTATTGGGTTTTCCGGTAAATGAAAATTCGTTGATACCTGTGGCTTTTCCTTCAACAGAGTATCCCCTGCCAATTTCCATGTTGCCATTGGCAATATGCCAGAATTTGTATATCCCTGAATAAGGTCCTACCATTTCAGGCTTTAAAGTGAAGATCCTGCTTTGATTTACTCCTGCAAAAACCGCAGAAAGAGAGGCATTCTGTACCGGTGAGGACCAGTAGGTTGCATCATAGATCCTCGCAAGGGAAGTCGTTTTTTCTTTTTTGGATATCACCCCTGTAATAATTGCATCGGCTTTATAAGTGAGCAATGATTCTTTATCACCCATCGTAAAAACGGCATTGTTGTTAACCGTTAAGTTTCGGTACACCTCTATGTTACCGTTGCTGTTGTGATCAAAATTGAGGTTCGCATTAACCACCAAATCACAGGCAATTATGGGCGTTGACAATGTGTATGGCTGACTTATTTCTACCCTTCTCGTTCTGTCTGGTGTGCCATTCACCCAGTTCGTGCCATTCCAGACAGAGGCACCTGATGCATAAATTCCATTTTTAATGTTTTGATCGGGCAAGGCATTTTGCACTTCGGTTATGTCCAGATAAATCCAATCGGCTGCATTAAAATTTATACTTGGCGATATCTCCTGCACAGGTACCCCTGGACAAGGATTTTACAATCCCCGTCCTGAATATCCCATGTTGAGCTAAATGATCCGACTTCATCTATTCTGTCATCATAAGAATCTTTGTCTGCTGAGGCAGAAATAGCAATAATATCTTTCCCGTTAAACCCGTATTCGATTAAATGTTTTAACCTTCACCTACTGAAAATCACCTAAAACTAAATCTTCTTTTGGTTTATTTTTATTACCCTGGAATTTAACAAGGTAAAAATTTTGAGTAACTGGTTGACCCGATATGTTTTTGATCTCGATCTGTATCTGTCCCACATTGCCTGGCCGGTAGGTCTGGGTGATCATGAGTTGTGCATGAATATCAAAGAATAACTGCAAAAAACCAAACAGAAGGCTATAGTATTATTCTTAAGAGGGTACATATAGGATACATTGGATTTTATAAAATTATGACTATAACGTATTTTCAGTTAACTTATTTTGGTTAAAAAGAATCTTGATGACCAGATCTTATTGGAATACCACCTTTGCAAGAATTCTGTTTTGAAGTAAAAAAGGAAACTACTACCCCAAAGCGGTTAGGTTTTCTTAAAGGAACTACTTTTTTAAGCCTCAGAAGTGGCGGGGAATAAAACCCATAAGATCCTTCGACAAGCTCAGGATCCCCACCTGACCGGCTGGCAGGATTTCGACTAAATAATTTTGCAGCCCAAAATTATAGTCTCACTGATTTAAATACTAATTTTGTTAAGATGAATCACAAGTTTCTTATCAGCCTTATTGGCCCTACTGCAATTGGCAAAACGAATCTGAGCATCCTGCTGGCCAGACATTTTCACACAGAAATCCTTTCATGTGATTCCCGTCAGTTTTATAAGGAAATGTGCCATCGGAACTGCAGTTCCCGGTCAAGAAGCACTGGCTGCCGCCCCGCATCATTTTATTCAGAACAGATCCGTTTCAGAGAACTATTCGGTGGGTGATTTTGAGAGGGATGCCATAGCGAAACTCAGTGAGCTTTATCAGCATTATGAGCTTGTGGTCATGGTGGGTGGAAGCGGCTTGTTTGTTGATGCCGTGCTAAAGGGATTCGATAATTTTCCGGATATTGACACCGGTTACCGGGAACAATTAAAAGAACTTTTTCGAAATGAGGGTATAGGTGCCCTTCAAAATAAACTAAAAGAACTGGATCCAGAAACCTATCATAGGATTGATATAGCTAACTCTCAACGGGTTATACGAGCCCTTGAGATTTGTATAGCAACCGGTATGCCCTACTCGTCGTACCTGACAAATAAAGGATCTGGTAGAAATTTTATTCCTATCAAGATAGGACTCACCGCCCCCCGAGAATTGGTTTATTCCAGGATCAACCAGCGGGTTGATGAAATGATGGGTCTGGGTTTGCTGGAGGAAGTAAAAAGTCTGATTCCCTATAAAGATCTCAATGCCTTGCAAACTGTTGGATATAAAGAGCTGTTTTTATATCTGGAGGGGAAATACACCCTTGAATTTGCTGTTGAGGAGATAAAAAAGAATTCCAGGCGATATGCAAAAAGACAGTATACCTGGTTTAACAAGGACCCTGAGATTTGCTGGTTTGACTACAATTCCAATCCCCGGGAGGTCATCACTTATGCTGAAAACTTTATGAAATCGCGTTTATCTTGAAATTTAATATTTTTCGTACAGTTCCAAAAAGACTTTTTCCATTTCTGCCTTTCGCTCGTTCGAAGAGCCCATATAATGATTATTCATATAACTAAATATCAGAACTTTACCCTTTTTAGTAATCAAATATCCACTTAAACTATAGTTATTGGATAAGGTTCCTGTTTTGGCATAGATATATGGCTGCTCGTTTTTGAAAGCATTCTTAAGTGTTCCTGAACTGCCATTTTCAGGAAAATAGGAAAACAATTTTTCCTGCGGGATTTCGGAATACATTTTTTTCAAAAGATATACCATACTTTCCGGGGTGAACAAATTGTATCTCGATAGGCCTGAACCATCTACCCATTTTGGCTTTTGCGGAATGCCTGCCATATAGGTTTTCAATGCCCCTTCAATTCCTTTTTCAACACTGTACTTCCCTGTCAGCGCATTGCCTACCTGAAGCATTAATTGCTCTGCAATAAAATTATCACTGATCACCAGCATCTGTTTGTACAAAGAATCATAGGCCACGCTGTAAAATGGCTTTAAATCCCTTTTGTAACCTGAAGGAACAACGGTTACCTTTTTGTTCAAAGTCTCGCTCAGGATATCAGCGACCAATTGGTTTGAAGTCTTGAATGGAATTTCCCTGTTGCTGAAATTATCTCCGGATTTAACATAGAAGGTATTGTCCGATACATTTCTTCGCTGCGGCTGATTATCGGTAACCTCTATTTGTTTTGCGAAAAATGCAGGAACAGCTGAACTATTTTGTCCTGATTTAGAAATCTTTACAAAGTTACCATATACAGGAAAAAGATTTTTTTCAACCATATAATTATAGGTGTAGTCTTCCCAGGCCCAGCCGTCACCATAAACAGGATCCTCAATGTTCTGGTCAATTATATAAATATTCTGCTGAGCCGATTCCAAAAAGGGCATGGTTTTGCTTTCCTCAAAGCCATACAGTAAAGACGGATCTCCTGTTCCCCGGATCAACAGTGAATCTGCATTCCGGTAATATTCTAAGCCCACAACAGAGTCCTTAAATGTTTTATAGGCAGCATAAAATGTGAATAGTTTGGTATTTGAAGCAGGAGTAAAATATTTATCACCGTTATAATTAATGAGCTCCTTATTTTTCACAGGATCAAATACCACGAATCCCTTAAAAAAAGTTTCCTTTTCATTTTGATGAGCGATTTTCTTTTCAATTTTTTTTGTCGTGGAGCATGCAGTAAACAGCATCAATAAAGCGCTTACAATAAGACTTAGTTTGCTCTTAAAAATGTTCATTATTAAAACCGATTAAAAATAATTTTTCCTGAGCACGTGTTATGGCCGTGTATAGCCAGCGAAAATAAGAAATATCCTGACCATTTGACAAATATGGTTGTTCAATAAATACATTTTTCCATTGCCCCCCCTGAGATTTATGGCAGGTTACCGCATAAGAAAACTTCACCTGAAGTGCGTTAAAGAACCTGTTCTCCTTGATTGCGAGCATGATCTTGTACTTTGATTTATATCTGGAATAATCCTGTGCCACTTCCTGGTATAGCCTGTTTGATTCTTCGAAAGTAAGGGAGGGAGATTCGCTGGTAAGTGTATCTAGCAAAATGACCGTATCAAAAGCAGGTTGCCCGGGATAATCGATCAGCCTCATTTGTACTTCAGCAAAATGAAAACCATACAAGTCTGCGTATTTATATATCCGCATTACCTCACAAATATCGCCATTGGCAATAAAACTAACTTCTTTTGAGTCCTCCAGCCAATAATAATTATTTTTTACTACCATGAGATAATCGCCAGCGGCTATCGCAGATTCTCTGTCCAGAATGCGGGTTCTGATCTGCTGGTTGTAAGCGTTCGCTCTTTTGTTCGACCTCACAATCAGACAAGTATCCTCAATTCCTGGGTCATTATAGGATTGGGTGAAGGCATCCAGGATATCATCCCCTTCGATCAACCTGACCATATCGGGAAATTTCATCGAAAATTTAAATGACCCATCTAACTCATTCTGCATGATCATCCTCAAATCAGTGGCATTGTGAAGTATACCTGAATTTTGCAGTTGCCGGGTGACTTCATTTAACTCTATCTCGTAAATATTCCTTCCAAACTTCCTTTGCAGGGATTCACTATTCAGGGCCGGACTGTCATCATTTTGAACCGGAGGCAATTGTGCAGTATCTCCAATCAGAATCAACTTGCAATTTTTACCTGAATCAATATAGCTTACCAGATCATCAAGCAAAGAGCCATTCTCAAATAACTTCATATCACTTTGGTTGTCAGGGATCATAGAAGCTTCGTCCACGATAAATATGGTATTCACATGTTTATTCTTTTGCAGGACAAAATTTACGCCGCCACTTTTATTTTTTGTGGGGTAATAAATCTTTTTATGTATGGTAAGTGCCTCCTTACCGGTATAATTTGCGATCACTTTTGCGGCGCGCCCGGTAGGCGCCAATAAGACCGGTTTCTGAAAAACAAAAGGCATTGTATTTACCAGGGAACTGATTATGGTTGTTTTACCTGTTCCAGCATAACCTTTTATCAGAAAAAAAGACCGGTCTTCGCGATCGATGATAAAGTTAGCCAGCTTTTTAAGCAACAGATCCTGCAGTGTGGTTGGTTCATGCGGGAATCGGTCGATGAGTTTGCTATAGATTTCGGCCTGATTGATCTGCATAGGAATTTTGAAAAAATAATTACAAAACGGGAGCCAAATGTTATGGATTTTTACTCCCGCCAACTGTTAAAATACTGATGTTAAAAGTAATCACTTTTTCAATGCTGCATCGCATAAAAATTGAATGAACAAAAATTAACTTTAAACTAAATAATTTCTTTTAACATAAAAAATATTTTGTAGATTTGCCTTTGACCTTATATAAATAAAAAAAATCAAAAATGACTTCAGTTCTAATTATTATCGTTGCAATTATTGTTGTTGCGTTGCTAGCTGTTCTAATTGTAAATGTTATACCGCACAAAATCAAGCCTTTATTGTCTGTTGTGCTTTGGGCATTAATTATTTTTTTAGGATACAAAGTGTATTCTTCAATTATGGCGCCCATAAAATTCAATCAGACCAAGCAGGAAAGATATGCTAAAGTAATCGAAAATTTAAAAATGATCAGAGATGCAGAAATTGCATATGCTGAAGTGAACAGAAAGTTTACAAATGACAAAGCAGGACTCATCTCTTTTATTGACAATGCCCAATTTGCAATTACCAATGTTAAAAATGTGGTTGTTACAGAAAAAAGGGGTGCCATTACTGTGGACGTAGAAAAAAGAGTAGTTGATACCATTGGATTTAAACCGGTAAAGGAGGTTTTTGCAGGAAAAAACTATAAGGAGATGTTTAATATCCCTGGTACAGATAAGCAATTCGATATACAGGTTGGTGAAGTGGAAAAGGCACAAGGTGTTAAAACACCAGTGTTTGAAGTGAAAGTAGACAAAGCTGTTGTATTGGAAGGGTTGGATAAAGATATGATCCGCCAGGAGAAAGGAGCAATTGGGAGGTATAAACATTCCAGGTGAATATATTTCTGTTGGGTCTCTAACTGAAGTTAATACAAACGGTAACTGGCCTCCGTTATATGATGGTAAAGAAGAAAATACAGATCAATAAAAGTTCTGCTGAGTATAATAAACCTGAAGAAAATCACCTATCCATCCAAATAAGTTTGGATGGATTTTCTTTTTGTGCAATAAATAAGGTAAGTAAAAGTCCAGAAACCTTAAGCCATACTCCTTTTTCGGTCAGCACGAACATTCCTCATAAACACCTTGAAAATGTGAAGGAAGTTTTTGAAGCTGAACCGGTTTTACAAAAAAAATTTTCCAGTGTAAGTGTTTCTCATGTCAATAGCCTGGCTTCCATAGTGCCAAAAGCACTATTCGATGAGAACAGTTTGCCGCAGTATCTCAAGTATAATTTAAAGATTTATAAAAACGACTTTATTGCGTTTGATCAGATTCCTAACCACGACCTAATCAATATTTATATACCTTTTGTCAATATCAATAATTTTTTGTTCGATAAATTTGGTGAATTTGAATTCAAGCATTCCGCTACTGTATTGCTGCAAAGTTTGCTTGATGTATACAGATTCAGCGAAAAACCTCGTTTTTTTGTAAATGTTCGTGAAACTCATTTTGATCTTGTGGCAATAGCGAACAATCAGCTGCAGCTGTTTAATAGTTTTACTTATGAGAACAAAGCTGATTTTATATACTATATCTTGTTCACTGCGGAGCAGCTAAATTTTAATCCTGAATACTTTGAACTGGTTTTGATGGGAAGTGTGATCAAAAATGACGCACTGTATGAGATCGCCTATCAATATATAAGGAATGTGACTTTAATTGAAAGCAGGAGTAATCTTGTGCTCAATAACAGTTTTACGGATGATATCCAAAGGCAGTTCTACATACTTTTACATCAGTTTTGATGCGAATCATCTCAGGTAAAAATAAAGGAAAGAGGTTAATCGCTCCTAATAGCCTGCCTGTTCGCCCTACTACGGATATGGCGAAGGAAGCTTTGTTCAATATACTCAACAACCATTATTATTTTGATGAGATCACAGTTGCCGATCTTTTTGCAGGGATTGGGAATATAAGTTTTGAATTTGCCTCAAGGGGAGCAAGTGATATTACCTCTGTCGATCAGAATCCGGGTTGTATCAAGTTTATTGAAAAGATCAGCAATGAATTGGCCTACCAGTTAATAACGGTTAAGAGTGATGTCTTTACTTTTCTTGAAAGAACAAATAAGAAATTCGATGTTATTTTTGCGGATCCCCCTTATGAATTACCCAAAGAAAAATTTGAATTGTTGGTCAGCCTGGTATTTGAAAAAGAACTCCTGGAAGAAGGAGGTATGCTTGTGATTGAACATGCTGCTAAAACCGACTTATCACCGGAAACCCATTTTTTCCAGATGAAAAAATACGGAGGTACCTGCTTCAGCTTTTTTCAAAAAGAATAATGCATTGTGAGACTGAAAAAAAGGTCAATGCAACCAGTTTTTAAAGGCTTTTATTTTTTCTCTGCTCACAATCAGGTCGTCACTTTCGCAATGCGTAAGTTTTAATTTTAGTCTGTTGTTGCTATAGGCAATCATGTCCTGGATGGCATCGATCCGAATAAGGTACTTCCTGTTTATTCTGAAATACTTTGCCGGATCTGTCAATAACTCAATCTCATCGAGTGTCTCATCCAAAAGATGGTCTCTGTTATCGCTGGTATGTATGTACGTTCCTTTGTTCTCGCTGTAAAAACAAACGACATCCTCAATAGCAATCATTTTCAAATGTTGACCAATCCTTACAATAAACCGTTTTTTGTAGGTTTTTTCTGTATTGCCCATCAGCATTTTTTTTATCTGCGATATTGCCTCCAATAGAAGATCTGTCTTCAGCATTTCTGTTCCGAAACTTGTCGATTGCATTTTTTCAGTTCTTCTTCATCAATAGGTTTTAAGAGGTAATCAACACTGTTTAATTTAAATGCTTTAAGCGTATAAGTATCATAGGCAGTTGTGAAAATTAAAGGGCACAATATCTCTACCTCATCAAAGATTTCGAATGACAGACCATCAGATAACTGGATATCAATAAGAATCAGGTCAGGATGGGGATTAGAAAGAAACCATTGCACTGCTTCCTGAACGGAATACAGCAATTGCTCCACTTTAAATCCCATTTGTTCTACGATTCTGGAAAGCCTGCGGGCAGCAGGCTTCTCATCTTCAATAATCACAATTTTCACTTTTCAACATTTAAATTATTCCCAATATTCATTTTTGTCCTTCTCCATTATTTCCTTGATTTTTCTTTCTTCCCAATCTTTGTTAAAAACCAAATTCTTACCAAAAACTGCAAACCCGTGAAAAAACAAACCAATACCCCAGAAAAACGCGGTAGAGAACATCCAAAAATTAATTTCCTCCAGTTTTACCTTTGATAAAATACCAAAGATAATAAAGAGATTCACCAATAAGTACACAAGCAAATGAATATAAAATCCTTTTATTTCCTTTACCTGTTTCTTAGCTTCCAAATACCTGTCAATTTTATTTTTATCTTCCATTTTTTTATAATTTATTTATTCCCAATAATTTTTTTCGTCTTCTTTCATGATTTCTTTGATCTTTCTTTCCTCCCAGTCCACACCAAAGACAGGATTACCAAAGGCATTAAAAGCATGAAATATCAATCCAATACCCCAGCCGGCTGCAGGAAACCAGAACCATTGAATGGTAAAAGGTGTGTACTTATACCAGATATAATACAGGATTGGTATAACCATGATATAAGAAAGTAAACTTGAGTAAAACTCCTTAATAGCCGCTACTTTCTGTTTCGCTCTTAAATATTTACTCTCTTGAATTTTTTGTGTATTTGTATTCATATTTTTTATTTTTTGGGTTAATAATGGGAGGGAAACCATGAAATTATCACTCTCCTCCCTGATGATTACATTTCTTTTTGTGATGAGTGCATACCTGTCTGTGATATTATTTAGTCCGATTTTTGTACTCTTTTCGAGACTGTTCTTTTTGTTGAGACTATTTTGCACGATCAGGTTGCCCTTCTCTTCAAATATTTTTATTTTTAATGGTAAATCATTGCTAATCACATTGTGTTTCACCGCGTTTTCAAGAAGGATCTGTAGTGATAAGGGCACTATTTTCAAATCTTCAAGAGATGACGTTTCCGGAATTTCATAGACAATGGCTTCTTCAAATCGCATTTTTAAAAGATCCATATATGTTCTTGCAAAGTCGAGTTCTTCCTGCAAAGGGATCAGGTCCTTGCTTTTTTGCTCGAGCACATACCGATAAACCTTCGAGAGTTTGGTAGAAAATTTCTCTGCCAAGGCCGGGTTTTCGCCAATCAAAGAAGTAAGTACATTCAAACTGTTGAACAAAAAATGAGGATCTAACTGACTTTTAAGGGATTCATACCTTGCCGTTTCTGTTTTTGCGACAAACTGAGAGGCGGTTATTTTTCTCTCTGCTATTTCTTTATAAAAATAAATAATGCGTAAAGAACAAGGTTGATAATCACTGTGACCGAGATCCCAAAAAAGAAATAGGTTTTGGAGTTTTCCAGAAAAGTCTCAGGTTCACCTCCAAAGAAATAAACTCGCACAACAAATCGCAATATAATCAAAACAAGGGTAGTGAGAAGCACTGAACCAAAAAAGCCAATGGCTAATTTTTTGATCAGGTTGTTTTCATTTCTCTGGTAATCGCCAATGAATTTAAAAAATTCTGAATTGACAAAAAAAATCGCAAAGGCATACATTTGGTAAATCGAAAAAGAAAGAATCATTTCCGCAATTGAATGATTAAAACCATCGCCCCAGAACCAGCGTTCCCAGCACAAAAACGAGAACCCCAATTGAAAAAGCAGTTATTCCAGATTTCAACCTGTTTTGCATAGCGTGTTACTTAAATTATTAAAATACTATCTCAAATGTAACATCTTTATCCTTTACTTCAAATTTTGCATCATCAAACAGAGGTGGTCCAAACGAACGCTCTTTTGCTGATGTTCCATAATCTTCAAGAGGCATCCCATTTGAATCAAAATCCATCTTACCGTTGTCATTGGCATCGTGAAAACAGACAATTGCATAGGTATTCTCCGGTAAATCTTCAAAGAACACTTCAGCGCTGTTGTCCTTTACAATAGCCTGTTGACTGGCGAATGCACTCTGGTCATTAAAACTTTTCTGCGAGTTGTATATCGCAAAATAAACTGTCCCTTTATTTGGTCCGGATGTTCTGAACGGCTGCCTTTACCCTAACCCCTGCGGCCAATGAGCTATTATCCTTAACCATTTGTGCCTGGGTCACAAAAGTGATCAGATACGAAACAAGCACTACAATAATTTTAAACATACATTATAAATTTAAGTTTAACATGATTTACAGAGCAAAGATGGACACGCAGGTTTTCTTATGAAAAAAAAATATGATGAACTGTCGTTTTTTCATGATGAACTGTAATAGTTCACAATTCTTGAAATAGTATTGTAACAAAAAGGTTATTTTTAAGACTAATATTTAAACTTACTAATCAGGTGACAAAGGATCTGGAGACCAAATTTTTATCTGAGCTGGACAAGCATCAAAACATCATACATAAAGTTTGTAGAACCTATACGAACAATGATGCAGCGCATAAGGACCTTTTTCAGGAAATTACAATCCAGTTATGGAATGCCTATCCAAAGTTCAGGGGGGACTCCAAATTCAGCACCTGGATGTACAGGGTTTCTTTCAATACGGCAATCTCCTTATATCGAAAGACCAAAAGGAATATTGAAACAACACCGCTGATAGAAAATAAAGTCGATTTTGAATACAGTGAGTATAATGATAAGAAGGACAGACAATTAGACTTGTTATACAAAGCAATACACAGCTTAAATGATATAGAAAAGGCGCTGGCCCTGATGTATCTCGAAGATAAAAGCTATGAGGAAATAGCTTCAACCCTGGGAATTACTGAAATAAATGCCAGAGTAAAAATGAACCGTACAAAAACAAAATTAAAGAATATACTTAACCCTTAACAAATGACTCAGTTAGAAAATATAAAGGATCTCTGGAAGCAGCAGGAAACTGAGAATATCAGGTATTCAAAAAATGAACTTCAGGGAATGATGGTGCAAAGATCATCTTCAGTAGTAAAATGGATACTTATAATCAGCATCCTGGAATTTATCTTGCCCAATATAATTTTTCTGGTAACCGACTTTGAAGCCTCCAGAGAATTTAACGAAAAATACGGCCTTACCAATATGGTCAATGTGTATCTCGGTATTCATATTATGATTATTTTAGGCTTTATCTATGTTTTTTACAGAAACTACAGGAATATTTCAGTTGATACCAGCGTAAAAATGTTGATGCACCATATTATAACCACAAGAAAAACAGTCAAGTATTATATTTATTACAACCTGACCATTGCAGCCGTTATTGGCTTTCACATGTTCTACGAAGTATTTAATTCCAAAGCCTTTTTATCAACTTTGCCAGAGAAAACCAATCTTGCACTGATCTGGATTATTTCAAGTGTACTCTTTGTGTTGGTGTTGGTGTTGCTTTGGGGAATATACAAGCTGGTATTCGGGTTCTTCTTAAAGAAGTTAAACAGGAATTATCAGGAGCTGGAACAGGTGGAATGAGCTAAAATATCTCCAGGCTTCCTTTTCCTGCACGTACAACTTCTATTTCATCTTTCGTAAGATCTACAATTGTTGAGGGTATATTCCCACCAAATCCGCCATCAATGACAAGATCGACAAGGTCTTTCCATTTCTCATAGATCAATTCGGGATCGGTGGTGTATTCCAGAAGTTCATCTTCATCGTAAATTGAGGTCGATACGATGGGATTTCCCAGTTGTCTTATTATTTCTCTGATAATATTATTGTCCGGAATCCTTATGCCGACCGTTTTTTTTCTCTTAAATACTTTTGGAAGGTTGTTGTTTCCCTCAAGTATAAAAGTATAGGGACCGGGCAGTGCCCTTTTTAATATTTTATAGGTCGGTGTGTCAATTTGCCTTGTATAATCGGAAAGATTGCTTAGATCATAACAAATAAAAGAAAGATTGGCCTTTTCAAGATTGATGTTCTTAAGTCGCGCCACACGCTCCATGGCTGCGTTATTGGTTATATCGCAACCCAAGCCATAAACAGTATCGGTTGGGTAGATAATGATGCCCCCTTTCTTTAAGACTTCAACAACCTGATTTATTTGCTTTGGGTTTGGATTTTCCTCATAAAGTCTGATCAATAAAGCCATCCATTAAAAGATTAACTAATTCACAACCAGCCTAAAGCCTTCTCCATGAATATTAACAATTTCCACTCTGGCATCCGGCTTCAGGTATTTTCTCAGTTTGGCTATATACACATCCATACTTCTGCTGGTAAAATAGTTGTCATCTCTCCAGATTTTTGTAAGTGCCAGTTCACGTGGCAGCAGATCGTTCTTGTAGATTACCAGAAGTTTTAACAATTTATTTTCTTTGGGAGAAAGTTTTATGGCCTCACCACCCTTATAGACCAACTGACGGAGTTTTGAGTCCAGATGAAAATCTCCGATCTCAAATTCGAACTGATTGTCTTCATCGGCGGTTTCATTTTCCTTTCGTTGAAGAATGGCTTTGATCTTGTACAACAACACTTCACTGTCAAAAGGTTTGTTCAGGTAATCATCGGCTCCTGCCTGATAACCTTTCAGCACATCTTCCTTCATGGTTTTGGCGGTAAGAAACATGATCGGAATCTCCGCATTTATCGCCCGGATCTCTTTTGCCAGTGTAAAACCATCCTTTCGCGGCATCATCACATCCAGTATACAAATATCAAAATCGTCATTTTTAAAGGCGATCAAACCGTCCAAACCGTCCTTTGCATGGGTGACATTGTAGTCACTTAAGGTGAGATAATCCTTTAATACGGTCCCGAAATTGGGATCATCTTCCACCAGGAGTATTCTTTTACTTGCCATAATAATACTAATTAAATTAAGGGTAAATTAATAATAAAGGTACTTCCTTTATCCTTTTCACTTTCAACATAAACTGATCCATGATGCAATTCTGTGATACTTCTTACATACGCCAGACCGAGTCCATGACCTTTTACGTCATGAATATTGCCTCTTTGCTCGCGGTAAAATTTATCAAATATTCTCTTTTGTACATTTTTGTTCATCCCGATTCCCTGGTCTGAAATTTTTATAATGATTTTATTTCTGTAATTGTCGGTATAAATATCAATTTTTGGCGCATCCCGAGAATACTTGATCGCATTGTCCAAAATATTGATAATCACATTGGTAAAATGCAATTTGCTCACCAGAACCCTGCTATTCGCGGCCTTGTAATGTTTATTGATATACCCCTCCTTATTGGTGACAATAAGGTTTACATGCTTAACCGCATCATCAATAATTTCATGGATGTCAGCGACTCCTTTCGTAAGATCCAGCTGTTTTTTTTCCAGTTTGGATATCCTTAAAACATTTTCCACCTGAGCGTGCATCCTTTTGTTTTCTTCACGAATCATCTCGGCATATTTTATCACCTTTTCCTTGTCATCGATGATCTTTGGGTTTTTAATCGCATCAATCGCCAAATTAATAGTGGCAATAGGTGTTTTAAATTCGTGGGTCATGTTATTGATGAAATCTGTTTTAATTTCAGATATTTTCTTCTGTTTTATCAATTGATACAAAGAACTTGCAAAAACCGAAATAATCACCAAAATGAATATCGCTGCCAGCAGCAGATTCATAAAGATACTCGATAAAATATACGCTTTCTTTTGGGGAAAGCTCACTACGAGTTTATAATCAGTCAGGCCTTCGGTATTCACAAACAAGGGAACTTCATAACTATTTCCTGTGATCAATTGAAAATCATCCGATTTTACACGGGTCATCAGATCCTCAATATAGACTGCATATTCAAAGTCCGCAGTAATATTTCTCGCCCTTAATTCATTCTCAAGGTTCAGCTGAATTTCCTGATCTGTAAGCCTGTCTGATATGGGAACCCTGCTATTGATCGTATTAAAATACTGTTCGTAAACAAGTTTGTCATACTTATCTAATTTACCGATCTTTACTATCCTTTGTTCCGGCGTTAATTCAGCAAAATCTTTTGATTTAAAGGCCAGCTTTTTAATCTCTGTTTCCTGTTCGCTAATCAGGGTCTTAAATTCCTGAACATCACTCTCCAAGGGGCTGATCTGGGTTTTGTAATTATTCTCCAGCACCCGCTGTCTATAAGTAAAAATTTCGTTTCTGCCCGTATCAATCTGCTGGTAGAAAAAATCCTTCACCCCCCGTTCCTCTAACTTTGTCAAACTATCAAGAATCGGTGCAAACTTGGTAACGTCATCCACAAATTCTCTTTTCTGTATGTTCTCTGAAACATTCGCCAAAGCATACTTTGCACCTGTTGAGAACTGCTCTTCACGAATCTCTACTGCGTTTTTGATCCAAAATATCTGTACAGCGATAATTCCGATCAAGGAAATACCCATAAACGCAATTAAAAGTACAAATATTTTTTTACTCATCACAACAAATTTAGAATAACTTTATCTGATTTAAAATCATTTAACATCTCTTAACAAATATTCTAATTTATTTAACATTTTATTGCGTTTAATACATTATTTATTGGGTTGATACTAATTTTTGGTAGACCCTTAATACTTCTTTTTCCGTTTCTTTAAGTTCGTTATTTACGATCACAAAATCTGCTAAACCCACCTTTTCCTCATCCTTCATTTGATTTTTCATTCTGTCTGTAATTTCATTTTCAGTGGCCCGGTCTCTAAGTTTTAATCTTTCCATTTTTTTCTCCAGTGGTGCCATGACCAAAATGACTTTATCGAACCTGTTCTGGCCCTTCTTTTCAAAAATCAAGGGGTTTTCCTGTACAACAAGGCCCACTGATTGTTTGCTGACCCAAATCCTGAAATCTGCTTCCACTGCAGGATGCACTATGGCATTCAGCTGGCTCAGTTTGTCTTTGTCATTAAAGACCATTTTTGCCAAATATGCCGTATTTAAAGAACCCCGATCAAAAGTTTCTGCACCAAAGGTGAGCAATAATTTTTCCTTTACTTCTGCGGATTCACGCATAATCCTTTTTGCTTCATTATCAGCAAAATAAACCGGCACACCCATATTTTGAAACATTTTTGCAACTGTACTTTTACCGCTGCCTATGCCTCCAGTTAAACCAACAACAATCATTTTTCAGTTTTTTATCAGATACTCCACTTTATTGGGAACAACCCTTACTGCGCTTACAAATTCAGGCTTTTTTATTACCCTTGGTATAAGGTGGTCCAATTTGTTATTTTTGCTGTCACTGTAATCGCATACGACCTCAAAACCATCCGCATTCACTTTATCGTAATCAGATAAGGGAACCTGAAAAACCAGTTTCAGCTCTTTGGGAAAAGTACTGATGATCGCAGTTTGATGGGACATTAATAACCTTGTACCCAACCTCAAATGAGCCTTCTGTAAACTTATCCAAACGACCTTTGACCGTCACTTCGGCCGGATCCAATGCGATTTTTGGGTCAGGGCCCTGAAGGGTCACTTGCCGTGTAAATGAACCTTTGGTATTCCTGAGATCCAATGAACCAATGTCGATCGATCTGATTGTATCCAGGATTCCTTTTCGGCCCGAGAGAGTAATCAGTTCAGGTGCGATTTTTAAATCGCCAACCAGGTTGTATCCATTTCTGAATTCCAGTCCCTCACCTACCCTTACTTTCACCTTTTTAAAGCTTTTTTCACCCAGGTCAAAAAATAAGCTGTCAGGTTTGACCTTCATAACAACGGCGTCATCTGAAAACTGTGACTGTAAATAAGCAAGGTTAGATTGGGTTAATGAAAAATAACCTTTATTTTCCTTTCGCCTGATATTGCTGAGGGGGTATTCCAGGTGTTTTTTCTGATCTTATACCTGACAATTTTAAACCCGGCTGTTTTTAGACTGAGTACTATCTTGTTTTCAGGGTCGCTTTGAAATAATTTTTTAGCAGGTAAATCAACATAATTCAATCTGAATGGTATATCAATTGTATATGATTTCGACAAGTTAATCAGCAGCCAAAAAACAAAGGAAAGAGAGAAAAAAAACAAAAAAATACGCAGTTTCTTATTGTTCTGCGCCTGCTCCATAGCCTGTTTCGATCTCTTCGGTTTCAATTGTTTTTTTTTTTTTAAAGATATAAAAAAAAAGGAGTTCAGTGAATACTGAACTCCTGGCTGTATCTTTGTCCCGGGAAGAATTAGGCTTTCTTCTCCTCTTCGGTAATATACTTTTACTCAAATCCATTGAAATGGCAGACCGCTCAAATTTGATTTTACCGGCACTCGTTTCAATTACACAGGTGTTGTCCGTATCATTCAATTCAACCACTTTTCCGTGAATGCCACTGGTGGTGACTACTTTAGCACCTCTTGAAATGGACGCCTGAAACTTTTTTTCAAGTTGCTGCCGTCTGATCTGTGGTCTGATCATGAATAAGTAGATCACTAAAAACATAAGGGGGATCAGGATGATGTTCCCCAGATTACTGCCACCGGCTTGTAAAAAAATTGTATCGTATATCATTGTTTGTTGTTATTTAAGATGCTCTGGGTGTAACCATCGCTTTAATAATAAGTTTTTCTGTACCGCTTTCGGTATTTGTAGTTAAGTTAACTTCTTTTTGTTGCTTATTGGGCCTGTGATTGGAATCAAATTTCACTTTAATTCTGCCCTGCTGCCCCGGTAAAATAGGCTCTTTGGGATATTCCGGAACTGTACAACCACAAGTTGCCGTTGCAGAAGCAATGATCAGTTCACTTTTTCCGTCATTCGTGAAAGTGAACTCAGTTTCAACCACATCTCCCTCTTTTATCGTCCCAAAATCATGCTCAGTCCTATCAAATTTTATCAAAGGCACCTCATATTTTTGAGAATAGTCTCTTTGTTGGGCTTTCTCCACATTCTGCTTATTGATTTTGGAAAGTGGATCATCCTTTTTACAGGCTGTCATCTGCAGCGCAAAAACGAATAAAATAAAAAACAATCTATATGTCATAATCATAAAAATTTTTCAAATATAATAATAATTACATCAAACCCCTTCCAATTTTCTTTACTCTGTCCTGTTGCTGATATTCTTTTAACAATTTGTCCAAAACGCCATTAATAAAGAAACTGCTGTTAGGGGTAGAATAATCCTTCGCAATCTCTATGTATTCATTAATACTCACCTTGGTTGGTATTGAAGGGAATTTTAAGAATTCTGTGATGGCCATTTTTATAAGAATCATATCCAGTTCAGCAATTCTTTCATTATCCCAATTCGGGGTAATGGTATCTATATCTGCGTTATAATCTTTTACGTGCAATACCGTCTTCCTGAAAAGATCAAGCATAAATTCATTGTCTTCTTCTGCTATTTTCAGTTCACTCAAGCCCAGGGTTTCGCCCTTTTTTAAATTCTTTACCATCTTGCTGATCCAGGTATTTACATAGGGTAGGTCATCGATCCATCCCAAATGCAGGCTCTCATAGTAATCGTACAACTTCTCATTGGGGGCTACAACTTCTTTGAAAATAGAGTGAAAAAAGTCCTTATCCTCTTTAAAAGTAGGTTTTGCAAGGGCAATATAGGCATGGTACAGATCGCTTTTCTGCACCTCATCCAACAACAAGCGCACATATTCCCTGTCGTTTTTCCAGTTCGTCAGCTTATTCTCCTTCAAATAGTTATTCAGAACCTTATCATCCTTGATCATTTGAATGATCCGGTTATTGACAAAACTTAACTTTGGATTTTTACTCTCAGGAGTGGCAAGTAAATTTTTCTTTCTGATTTCTATATGTTCATTGGCCATATTAGCCACTGCAACCATTAATTCGAGTTGCAGGCTAAATAAGTCTAATGTCTTGTTAACGTTGTCCTTAAGGAAATTTTCCTCTTTCGTTAAAACACTGTCATTCGATTGCAAAAAGGCATAGATGGATTGCATTACCTTAATTCGAATATGTCGTCTGTTGACCATAATAGAAAGATCGTATTTTTCAGAAATAAAATGACTGCAAATTTAACAATTAAAGTTATAACCCAAATATAATAAGCAGTAATTTATTTTTAATAATTTTCAGTGGACCTTTCAATATGTTCACAAAAACTTGGTTGTTAAAATTTAAATCATTTCAGAAAACATTTGCCTCTCTTTTTTGATTTAATCGATTATCTTCGTATCCACAAACTGCATGCACGCTTAATGAAAGCATTACGAATATTTAAATAAATATTTTTACAAAATACAGATACAGGATTCATTTTTCGGAATCTCTTATCACTGCAGTGGCGAAAATATTTGCACTTCAGGTCCGCTCAGTTGAATTTTCAGGGAGTCGCTTAATGTGGCTGGAGGGGTTATAACAACAATCTTGTCTAAATCTTCTGAAACGATTAGTCTTTCATCAGGAAATTCGCAATTGTCTAAATAAACTGCTCATCTTTGGTGCGGCCCTTCTCTTCAGGTTTTCTTCACCTTTTCATGAGACCAAACGCTGGATCGTAATATCAAGAGTTGATGAAATTTGATATCTAAAAAATGAACTCTATCAGCATTACCAGGAGCTCTCTCACAAAATTTTTTCAAAAGAAACCGGACAGGCGATCTAATGAATCGCATTAGCGAGGATGTGGGAAAGGTCAGGATGTATTTTGGGCCGGCAATTATGTACACCATGAACATGCTGGTACTTTCCATTATTGCCATCAACAAAATGATCAATATTGATGCAAAGTTGACTTTTTATACCCCTGCTTCCATTTCCCTGTATTATCAGTGCTTATTTATGTACTGAGCATGACCATTAACAAAAGAAGCAACATTGTTCAAGCAATATTTGTCAAAACTGACAACCTATGCCCAGGAATTTCTTTCAGGAATCGATGTGGTAAAGGCCTATAGCATTGAGCAGCAAACGACATCGGATTTTAATACCCTGGCTATACAGAAGCAAGGAAAAAAACATATCCCTTTATTTAAAGCCCAAGCCTTGTTTTTCCCATCCATGCTGCTGCTGATCGGTATCAGCAATATTCTGGTGGTTTATGTGGGTGGCATGCAATACATCAACGGAGAAATTGATAATATCGGAATAATCGCCGAAGTTCATAATTTATATCAATATGCTTACATGGCCGGTCGCCACGGTCAGGATGGGTTACCTCAATCGTTCAGCCAGGCGAAAGTTAAGCCAGCAAAGATGGATGCGTTTTGGAAAGAAAAACCTGATATTGTAAACATGCAGCCGGAAAAATCTGAAATAAAGGGAGCATATCGTCGTTAATGATGTCTGTTATATTGTTATCAAAGACTCCAATATTGAAGCCCTGAAAAATGTGAGCTTCAAGATCGAACAGGGAAAAACTCTGGCCATATTGGGTCGCACAGGATCGGGAAAAAGCACCGTCATTAATTTGATGGCCAGGTTATTTGATTCCAGCAGCGGAGAAATATTAATTGACGGCATTCCGATCAGGGAGGTCAATCTTTTTGATTTGAGAGAAAGCATTGGATTTGTACCCCAGGATGCCTTTCTCTTTTCTGATACCATAAGAAATAATATAAAAATCGGTAACCAGAATGCCACGGAAGAAGAGGTGGTGCAGGCAGCCAGGAATGCCTATATCGATCATAATATTGAAGAATTCAGCAATAAATACGATACCATGATCGGTGAACGCCGGAGTGTCACCCTTTCAGGCGGTCAAAAAGCAAAGGGATTCTTTCCAATCGCCAGGGCCCTGATATAAAAACCAAAAATACCTGATTTTCGATGATTGTCTGTCGGCGGTCGATACCGAAACAGAAGAAAATCATTCTAAATAACCTCAACCGGGTGCGTGAGGGTAAAACAACCATTATTGTCAGTCACCGCCCATCATCGGTTAAAGATGCCGATAAGATCATTGTTTTCGAACATGGGAGAGGTTGTTCAGCGAGGCACCCGCAGATTCGCTGATAAATATATCTGGCTATTACCAGGATACTATGTACAACCAGCAGCTTGAAGAGCAAAACACGAAAAAATAGGAGCTGACCAAAAAAAAATCATTATTTCTTCTTGCTCAATTCCTTTTATTTTATAGATTTGTCATAACATTAAAATTTTACTAATCGAAAAGATATTATGAGCGACAGAAAAGAATTTATTGAACAAGATGAGATTTTTTCTCAAGTGCTGCGGGCTGGTCGAAGAACCTATTTTTTTGATGTGAGATCAACAAAAGCAGGCGATTACTATTTAACAATCACTGAGAGCAAGAAATTCACCCATGATGATGGATCTTTCCGTTATAGAAAACATAAAATATATCTTATATAGAGGAATTTTGATGTCTTTAATGAAATGTTACAGAGATCAACGGGATATATCGTAGAAGAAAAAGGCGAGGAAGTTATTTCAGAGAGACACCAAAAAGATTTTGGTAAAGTGCCCATGGAGATGATGAATTAGATGATGAGGAACCAGAAAAGCAAACCGAAGAGAAAACTTTACTGATCTTCGCTTCGAAGATATTTAATAAAAAAGCTGCCCGTTAAGGCAGCTTTTTTATTTACCGTATACAGGCTTTATCGGAAGTCAGTAACCTGAACATCGCCGGCATACAGTTCCTTGAACAAGCCCTTGGTTAGCATAATAAATATACCAGGATATTATCGCTTGTTTTTACCAGAAAAGACAGGTTATAATTACTTCCTCCATAAGAGATCATACGAATTGGTATCTCGCTTATGGCGTTAAATATTGGCTGCGGTAATTCCTTTTTTTGTTTGGGAGAATCTACCGGCGATATACACGATGATGGTCAGTGCTTGAATCCACTTCAGATGGTGCCATAGTTTTTCAGTTCATCTAAAATGTCAGGTAAATTTCTGGTATTGTCGATCAGTGAGTGAAACTGCCACTTCCAAAGTAATTAGTATCCGTATCGGAATTGCGGTTTTGCTTCCTGTCAAAGATTTCAAAGATTTTTTTTAAGAAACCATAAGCCAACAACATGCGATAGGATTTAATTTTGATGGCCGTAATACCATCCTTTGCCGCTATGGCCTTTACATCGTATTTAGTGTTATTTGAATTGCAGATAAGGGTTCCCCTAGCATCGGCTTCAATGTATTTTTCAGTAAAACCGGAATATTTTTTTCCCGGGCAGGAAGGATACTCTGCGGGTGAAGGATTTTGGCTCCAAAATAGGCCAGTTCGGCTGCCTCATAAAGGAAATCTCTTCAAGTGAAAAAGTTTTTGTCCACATAACGCGGATCGTTGTTGTGCATCCCGTCAATGTCGGTATAGATTTGAATTTGCTCGGCATCAATCGCGGCACCAATCAGCAGAAGCAGGTATCATCGCTGTCCGCCACGGGCCAGATTGTCAATTTCACCTGCTGGATTCTGCCAGATAAACCCTTGAGTAATATATAAATTACAAGCATTATGTGAGGAAAGAACCCTCTTCAGATTTTGTGCAATAAACTCTTTGTCTGGCTCTGATTGTTCATCAATTCTCATAAAAGATAAGGCCGGAATGAGTTTTGAAGGAATTTTCTCCTGTTCAAGAGATAACTGAAACAAGTGCGTTGAGATCAGGTTCTCCTGTGCCAATAAAACATTCACTATAACCTTATTAAAAGGCACCATAAAATAAGATTAGAATATGATTGAAAACATATTCAATATAAAATATACTCCCCTTCTCTAAGTATTCCGCGGTATGAAAAAGGTCTGCCACCTCTTTGATGTATTTATTGTGCAATAGCTGTGTTTCAATTCCGCATCAGCCACCATTTAAGTTTTTAAGGTGGCCGCCAATGGATACAAGCACATTGGTTGTTCCACTCATTGCCGATAGGACTACAATCTTCGGATTTTTGTCTGATGTTATAATCCGTGCAACTTTTTTCATGTTTCTGCCGAGACCAACAGATGTTCCTCCAAATTTTGATATGATCATTTATGTAATTTTTTTGCAAATGTTCAGAATTCTTAACTCATTAAAAAAATATTAGTACTATCTGCACAAATTAGAACATATTGTTAAAAATTAAACAATGAAAACCATTCAGGAAGTAGTTCAAAGAGATGGTTCGCCAGATCCCATTTATAGAAGAGGCGCTGCATGACAAGCTCATCGATGTATCGTCACTGGCGAGGGATATTCAGAATGAAGTAGAAAAGCCGGCTTGGCAAATCATTAAAAACAGGGGCTGTGATGATGGCAATCAATCGCATTTCGCCTGCAAATTTGTTGCGTATCAGAAAAAATATCAAATCCTTTTCTCTGGAGCTCAAAGACTTTATAGTTCGTCTGATTTATACAATTTATACGTATAAAATTACCATACCCTTCAGAAACCAATCGCAAAACTTTACAATAGCATTGAGCACGGCAGCGAATCTTTTTTTACAGTTTCACAGGGTATATTCGAGACCAAATGTCGTAATAAGTTCTAATATCACGAAAACAACTGGAAAAATACCTAGTGGCGGAAGAATTGATCCATTCCATTACCAATCTCTCATCAGATTACTGTTAAATTACCGAAATCAAATCTGGAGCAAAGCAGGGTTTATTATTTCATACTCCAGCAATTTGCATGGGCAAATATTACGGTACAGGAAATAAGTTTCCACTACGCATCAGATAGCCTTTGTAGTCGTAAAGAAAGCTGATATCACAAATTCTTTTGCCATACTTATCCGGTTAAAAATCAAATAATTTTATTTATCTGCCGGGAATTGAATGCTGCCTGTATTTCTCCTCAAAAAACCTAAAATACATATACAACAGGTAATTGGCTTCCATGCCATAATATATTACCCTGACTGTAATCTATTTACTGCCAATACAGATTCGGGATTATCTACAAAAGGGCTGACGAACCCTGTTATTCCATTCATTTACATCAAACAGGTTTTTTGTTTGCGGCGTAGAACTGGGTATAGTAGCTTTGGGGTCTTTGCGTAGCCAGCCATGATTCAAATCCTAACTCAAGTATTATTATTTTTCGTATTCCAGCTCCTCATTTGCAATCCTAATGGTGTCCATCGCCTCCTTAGTCCCGGCAGATGTTGTGGTTCCGTTGTTTTTATTTAAATCAGTATTTGATTTCGTTGCCCCGCAACTCATCAATATTAATCCAAACAGTAAGAGTAGGTAACGCATGGCTATTTCGTTTCAACTAACAATGACTCAAATTTTATGTTCATTCAAGTATTTTCATAAAGACCAACTGCTGTGATGATGCAGCCCAATAAAAGAAACTCTCCGATAATTCTCAGATATCCTACTCCACAAGATCGCGGTTTTTGTTTTCTTACTTTATTTACGAACTTCCTGAAGGTATCCTAAAACATAAACGAGCCGGAGCGTTCCAGGGTTAATGCAAACTTCATTTTGAAGCATAACTGGCTTCGGCATCGACGGAATGATTTTGCGGGGAGAATGCGGAAATATAAGTCACATACTGTTTGTCTTGTTTATTCCTTGCTTGGTCCGCCGATTATAAAACCGGGTACGGGCTGGTGCAATTCCATCTGCTCCGCTCAGAAAAACAGTGGTGCGGAAACATTTGCCTGTTTCGACCCAAATCCGGTAAGGAACGAATAACCGGTAGCATTTTTCCCGAAAACATAATCAGTGATTTGCTCAGCACCTACCAAATATTTCTCTTCAACCCTGTTATTCTGTGTGCCAATACATAGATGAACCGTGGCCTGATTAAGCATATCGCTGCTGGAACCCCACTCGTAGCGATCAAGGGCAATCCGGTAAGGATTACTTTCTATTATACTTTCTCAAAAGTCCGTTCGCCAAATCAAGATGGCCTTTGATAAGTGAATTCGCAAAATTCTTATCCAACATTGCTTTATTTTCCAGTAGGGAATGAAATCCCACCTTCCGTACAAAAAACTTCCAGCTATTGGTAAGTTCAAGCTGGTATTCCTGAGGATTTTCATTCAGGTATTTCAAAAAGGTTTCATCTTTGGTTGACAGATACAATTCGGCCGCAGCCCAGTAAAAATCGTCCTTAAAAAAAGTGTCATCATAAGCACCTGTACTCACATCCGACGGATTCGTGTACGGAATGTTACGTTAGCAAGACCCAAGCCCATGTTTTTTGCTGCAGACAAAGCTATTGCAGACCATTCAGGGGTTTATGGTTTTATACAGGTCGGGAGGCTTGTGCCATAACAGCAGCAAAATTCAGGCTGGAAGCCGTGCCTTGCCAATAATATATCTGTCGAGCGTATCGGCTTCAGGCATGACAAATCCACAAAATGTTTTTGAGGTTAGTTTGTGATAAACACCTCCATCAGCATGCTGCATGGTGAGCATCCAGTCTAATTCGTATTTTAATTCATCCCAAAGATCTCCTATTCCGTTTCCGCTTTCCGGTATGTTTAATGTGGCATCTTTAATTATTTCCGGATATTGTTCAATCAGGTTAAGCATCTGGCCCACCGACAGCGCAGCATTCACAATGTATTTTCCATAATCACCGGCATCATACCAGCCTCCTGGAGAACTCAAAGTACCAGTCGTTTTTCCCGAGAGGATGAAAAATGGCTTTTGTATCAGGGTGACCCGTGGCGCGTTTGTATTTGCCACCACAGGCTTCTGAAATCGGCATTGAGGACCGCTGGAAATAGAAGGATTTGATGGCTGCGTTTAATGCATCTCCATAAACAGCCGGCTTCATCGAAACTGATCAGATGCCGTACCCTTCATTAACAAATACGATCGGTCCCAGGTTGTTTTAATGTGCTGAAATCTCCCATAAAAACTTTTTCACCCGAAACTTTCCAGGTACCGTTATCTTTCAGTTCGCCAGAAAAAACGGTGTTATTCTCACCATCAATAACAGTAAATTTTGATGTTTCCGCGTCAACCACAGCGAATTGTTTCACAGACTCGGGATAATACCCGATTTGGTTTATCCGTATCGCATCAGCATCTGAAATTTTGGGTTTTTTTTAGGCGTTACAGGCAAAAAGTAAAAAGAAAGCGATGGCATTCAGAAAAATTGATTTTTTCATATAGTTTGTATCATTTAAATTTTTATCGTATTTATTTTTCTTGTCAGACCAGCGCCGGGCTATCACAGCACAAGCTTTTATCTGACGAAAAACAATCAAATATGCAATTGTTTTAAGTGAAGTTTAAGTTGCTGAATAAGTTTTTATTGCTACCTTTTCTGCTGAATTGTTATAAGCTCAATATGGTATGGTCCAATATTGTTTTGTATGGTATGTTAGCCAATAATATTGGAAAATTGTCATAAAAATATAGAGACCTTGGCTAATAAAAACACCGGGGCATACTATTTTATAAGAGGTCTTCAGCTTAAAGCTCGTGGGAAGTGTAAATCATTTTTCTTGGTCATATTCTAAAATATCTCCAGGCTGACAATCCAAGGCTTTCAAATCGCCTCCAGTGTACTGAATCGTATGGCTTTGGCCTTACCTGTTTTTAAAATGGAAAGATTTGATAAAGTCAAATCAACCCTCTCTGAAAGCTCATTCAGCGAAATTTTGCGTTTCGCCATCATCACGTCTAAGTTTACAATAATTGGCATGGCTTAAACAGTTAAATCGTTTTCGTTTTGAATGTCTACTCCCTTTTTGAAAATAGTCGCAATAATATAGATTACAGCTCCCATTAGAATAAATGCCTGACTGTCTGCCCAAAATTGGTTTAAATTATCGGAAACAAAACCGTGATGCATTAAATTTTTAGCTAACTGTGTGCCGATGTAACTTAACAGTCCAAATGAAAGGGTATAGTAGCTAATTTGTGAGATTTGCTTCGCAACAAAAGCGTTGAACGGTTTTGACAAATCCATTTTGTGCATTAGTCTGATAACTGCGTAAAATAGGCAAGCTTTTAAAATTGAAATGAGAAGAATAAAGCTATAGACTCCGAAAAAAGCTAATTTACTGTCTCTATACATTTGATTTAAGTCCAACTTTTGATAAAGATTTTGGACAAATTCCGGGTTATACAGACTGAAAAAAAAAATTTACAATTAAGCCTCCTGCCTCAATAGACAAGCCGACAAAAATGAGCCAAGCCACAACATATAAGCCCCAAAATACGAAGTTGTTTGTTTTTGACATCATTATTAAAAGTTTGAATTATATCACAAATATAATAAATATTTATTGATAATCAATGTATTTTTATTTATTTTCAAAAATACTATTCCTTATGTTCGATATGGTTAATTTATTCCTTCGAAATTTTTACGAATTTCACATTGCTATCAAAATCTGTATATGATCTAGACTTCTGTATATGTGAGATCCGACCCCAACCGGGGTCGAACATTTCTTCGACAATTATGTTTCTATAGAACATTCGACCTCTCCGAGGGCTTGTTTTTCATGGTTATCGGCCTGCTATTATTATGTTTATTCATTTTTAATCCCGGAGGGATTGAATGTTTATAGAAATGGTTGATGATTTTGAAGGAGTACGACCCCAGCCGGGGTCGCATATTTATCCAATATATATGTACCCAAACAGCATTTTACTTCTCCGAGGTCTTGTTTTTCATGGTTATTGGCCTGCTATTTTATGTTTATCGTTAGAAATTGCGGAGGGATTGCATGTTTATAGAATTGGTTGATGATTTTGAAGATACGACCCCAGCCGGGGTCGAACATTTATTCGACAATCCTGTTTCTATAAACATTCGACCTCTCCAGAGGTCGTCTATTTACTGCTTATAGGCCTGCTTTTTTTATGTTTTTTATTTTAATTCCGGATGGCTTGCTTGTTTGTAGAAATAGTTGATACAACCCTTACACAAACACAGGACCAACATGAAAAAATTAACTCAATAAAAACCACCTCCACTTTTTAAATAGAAGACGGTTGAAATACTTTACATTCGTACTAGTTGCTCAGATTATTTTTCTTCTTCGCCCCTTTTATCTTCTTTCTTTTTTCTTTGGCTTTGTTCCATATCTTCACCTCATCTGCCTCAGAAATGCCTTTTAAAATTTCAACATTCACTCCGTCAGAAATGCCGAGTTCCACATCTTTTTTCTTCAAACTTCTCGTCTCCGGTTTTTACTTCTACATAGGGCTTGTATATTCTCCTTATCAAATTGCCAGCAGGGCCTCCTTGATCGCCAAAATACCTGTCTTTCTGTCTACAAGTATGATCTCGGCATTGGCACTGTATCCTGCACGTAAAAAATAATCCTTATCGAGGGTAACATCCGCTTTGATGGTGAACTGAACAGTGCCGCTTTCTTCGGTACCTTTGGGTGCAATAAAGGTCATTTTGGCTGGAAATTTCTTGTTTTCAACTGCACCGAGTGCAATCTCCAATTCTATGTCGTTCTTAATTTTTCCTACTTCTGCCTCATCTACTTTTCCTTCAAAGATCATCTTGGTCATGTCGGCAAATTGAGGCTATGGTGGTTCCGGCATTGAAATTATTGCTTTCAATTACCTAATTACCCCACTTTTACAGGTATTTCAAGCACTGTTCCCGGCACGGTGGCCCGAATATTCGTATTCGCCATACCCGAAGAACTCGTGCTACCCATTTTAATAATCTGGTAATCATTTTGCGCATTGGTCACATCGAGTTTGGCCTGATTATACTCTTGATTCGGAAGCTTCAGATTCCCTTTAAGAAATAACTCCGTTTTCAAAAAGGCCCTTATTTCTGTTGTAGGTAATATCCGCATTACTCAACTGAACCCTTGCCTTATTTACCCTGCCCTCGGGCGCTAATTAAGGCTTGCTCATTTGGCACTACCATAATTGTGGCGATCAGATCACCTTTGGCAACATGGGCGCCTCCCTCGAGAAAAATCTTATAAATAGATACCTGAAACCTGTGACTTGATCTCGACTTCCTCCAGCGGACTTACTTTTTCGGTAGCCACCGTCTTTGACAATATTTGTTTTAAATGGTTTTTCTGTTTCAGAACTCCACCAGTGGTTTGCTGTTCATTTTACCGAACCAGATAAGTACTGCAATCAATGCTAATGCAATAATGGAAAAGATGATTATTTTTTTACATTGTTTGGGTTTATTATCTTTTAAATTTATTCTTCTCTTAATGCTTCAATAGGTTTGATCATCACTGCTCTCTGGGCCGGTATCATACCAATCAGGGTACCTAAGGTCACCAGCGTTAGCACGGCGCAATCGTTACTTGGCACATTTACCGTTGGATTTGTAAAACGGAAAACTACGTATTGGCGTTGCAAAATTGATTAACATTAGCGTAACCCGGCGAAAATAATTTCTCAAGTGCACGACGGGCTTAAAAATACAGACTCCAGAATAATATCGGCTGCGCACCGCCTGCGGTAGCTAGGGCCTGCGAATCCCTATTTCTTGGTGGCACTGCTTACCGTAATCATAAGGATGCTTCCTATGGCAATTACGCCAGCAATGAGGTGGCAATGCCCACAAAGACCGTAAGAAATTTGATGCCTTTAACAAAAAAGTAATCCTGCCATACATCTAAAATTAAAGGAACCAAAGGCCCGTGTATCGTAGGAATAGCATTTTGTGTGTATTTTTTTAGCAAGACTTTAACATCTTCTTCCACTTTTTTGATGTCCGCGTCATCATGGGCAGCAATTACCATCCACCCAATATTATCACCCATATTATAGAGTTTTCTAGAAGTCATAAAGGGTATATGAATGGAACTGTCACCTAAAAGCCGCCATTCTGATTTTGTACTGTACACGCCGATTACAGTCAAAAAACTACCATTTCATTCAACATAATACCACCACCTGCTCATCCTTTTCAACAGGTCATCCACAACCTGCTCCCCGATATCACGTGCTTCTTGAATTCTCTGATATATGAAAGATTCGAAAAACGGCCCTCATTTAATTTCACTCTGCTTGACACTTCATCAAGAAATCGGATTCATCCCCAAAGACATTGTAGGTCCGGCTGGTTGTATTTCTTTTCACTCGTGCGGGTTCACCACCAAAAATACCTGCAACATTTCTAGGAGCAACAAAAGCTATTTCCAGGAATTGTTTTTTTGTTAGGCCTCGGCATCCTGAATTTTAACTGAGTAAACCTGCCCCGCTGAAATCCTTTGTATGGAACAGTGGTTCTTTCTCCCCATAAAAAAATACTGTTGGTCGCGAGGGTGCTGAATTCCCTGTCGAAACCATTCTCCATCCCTTTTGCAGCGCCAAGTAAGGTGATGAACAAAAAGATTCCCCAGAGCACCCCTATTACGGTGATTGCTGTGCGCAGTTTGCTCTTTTTGATCGAATCAAAAATTTCCTGCCAGGTATCATAATCAAAAATAAACTTCATTAGCTCTTGATTTAATCATTACTTAAAGCGACAATAGGTCTGATACTCGCGGCTTTTTTGGCGGGTATGAATCCGGCGATGGCACCAACAATAATCAAGATTAATGTGGCACTGATGATTGTTGACATATTCACTTGCGGATCTTTTATAAAATAATCCTCCAGACTGTTGCCCAGCCTGCGCAGCACAAAAACCGCAATGAGCAGACCGATATATCGTGCAATGAGGTTGGTGAAGAAAATCGATTCCTGCAAAATCAGCCACACAATAGAGCTTGGTGATGCTCCAGCACTTCCTTATACCGAGCTCTTTGGTGCGGTAGCTCCTGCACTACGAAAACCATGATATTTCCAATGCCAATGGCACCTGCAAAAAGAGTCCCAATACCAATGAATAGCACAATTAACTGCAGCACATTGGCAAATGCCATGTTCTGTTCAACATTCTCAAATACAGACCTTGTGCGCAGTGCGGAAGTATCATCCGGCGCTATAAAATGCTTTTCTTTCAGGAGCACTTCTATATCTTTGGCCATCTTTCTGGCACCGTCAACACCAATGGAAAGGTTATATGTCAGGTTGGGTATTATAGATCTCATCTGTATTTATAGATCAGCTGGGTGGTTGAAACCAAAATGCAGATCGTCTTCTTCGTTATCCTTCCAGCATCTTCAAAAACGCCAATAACCATATAAGCAAGTCAGCATTAGATTGATGAATTTGCCTACCGGCATCTGTATTTTTGTATATGTCCTTCTCAACCAACCTGCCAATCACGGCATACCTTTTATTTTGTATTAGTATATCTTTAAGATTATTGATATACCTGCCTTTTGCTATGAGGGTGTTTTCCATAAACTGGTGGTCAGGCGTAACGGCTCTTACACTGTAATTTCCGGATTCATTTTTGTCTTGCACCTGAACTTCTTGTAAATTCTGGAAGAAATGTATTCAATCTTATCCCCAAATTCACTCTTTAACAACTCCAGATCATCATTCTTGAACTGGATCTGCCTGTTTTCTTTATAACCTTTATAGGGTTTGGTGGTCCTTCCGGTCGCAATCATAATCATGTTGGTTGCATCATCCTCAAAGAATTCCTTGAACTGATTCTTTAAGCCATTTCCCATGCCGAAGAGCACCGTAAAAATAAAAATACCCATGAACGGTTGGAAGCGCCAAAGGTCGCGGCTTGTTTTGCTGATGGACTAGAAAGATCTCTCTCCATCTGTCTATATCAAACATGATTCATTATTTTAGAAGCATCTCACTTACTTTTTCATCGCTCATAATCAGACCATCTTCAGTCGCACAATTCTTTCTGTATATCCAGCTATATCCTCATGCGTAATAACCACTATAGTCATCCCATCATTATGAATCTTCTTGAGCAAATCCATCACTTGAAGAGAAGTAACCGAATCCAGAGCTCCCGTGGGCTCATCTGCAAGTATTAGTTTTGGTTCTGCTGTCTACAGAGCCCTTGCAACTGCCACAGCAATAC
>JAXHKS010000021.1:0-107003 GCA_034523115.1 Flavobacteriaceae bacterium
CTACGTATTGCTGCCATGAGCCATGAGCCATGAGCATTGAGCCGGAACCGCGAGTCCGCGAGGTGAACCGCGAGCCGGAACCGCGAGCCGTGAGCCATGAGCCATGACATCAGCCGGAACCGCGAGCCGCGAGCCGTGAGCCGTGAGCCGTGAGCCGCGAGGCGGAACCGCGAGCCGCGAGCCGTGAGCCGCGAGGCTGAACCGCGAGCCGCGAGCCGGGAGCCGCGAGGCGGAACCAGGGCGGAACCGCGAGGCGGAACCGGCGAGCCGGAACCCGAAGCCGGAACCGGAGCCGTGAGCCGTGAGCTGCGAGGCGGAACCGGGAGCCGTGAGCCGTGAGCCGCGAGGCGGAACCGCGAGCCGCGAGGAGGCGGAACGGCGAGCCGGAACCGCGAGCCGCGAGCCGAGAGCCGCGAGCCGAGAACCAGGAGCAATGAGCCGCTAGGGGCCAGGAGCCGGAACAACTCCGGCTCAAAGCTCACAGCTCAAAGCTCACAGCTTCCCCTTGAACGCCTTGGCGAGAGTGTTCAGCTCCGCCGTCGGATCCTTCTTGGCGCGATCGACGGCGACGAGGAGGAGCGGGCCGTTGGCGAGGGCGAGGCGGTGGTTCGCCGGCGAGAGCGAGACCGTCCTTCTCGGCGGCCTTGGCCTTGGCCGGGTCGCCGTAGTCGCAGAGCGTCACCTCGAGGCCCTCGACGGTGGCGCCCTGGCACTTGCCGCCGCCGAGTGCGGGTCGCGGCTCGAGCGCGGGGACGGAGAGGCCGGCCTTCTGCCAGGCGGGGCTGACGGTGTCGCCGACGGGAGCTTGGCCCGGGGTGGCGGGCTTGCTGCCGCACGCCGCCAGGGCGAGTGCGGCGACGAGGTAGAGGAAGAGGGGGCGCATCAGCTACCTTGTGCTTGCCGGGCTTGCCGATCCCTACCGGCTTGCCGGGGACGATGACGGTGGTGCGCGGCTCGACGACGAGCACCGGGGCGCGGATCTCGAGGCTCGGGAGCGGGACGTCCACATCGTCGACGCCGGCGCGGAAGCCGGGCCCTGCTGGACCTCGGCGCCGGCGACGGGCACGACCAGGGCGCCCTCGGCGACGACGAGGGCGGGACGCGGTACTCGACGGGCGGCGGGCCGACGACGACGGGTCGCTTCCAGTGCTTGCCGCGGCGCTTGTAGTAGCGGTTGACCTCGACGAAGCGCGGTGCTGCGGACGGCGACGACGGGGAGGTCGCCCGAGAAGTAGTAGACGTTCTCCTTGACGACGAAGGCCTCACCGGAGGGTGGTGTAGGCGTGGCTGTGCGGGCCCTCGAGGAGCAGGTCTCCGGGCTGGTGGCCGCCGAGGCCGAGGACGACGTTGACCTGGATCGGGTGCGGGCCGAAGTAGGCGACCGTCGGCCCGTCGTAGCCGTGGGCCGCGGGGTCGCCGACGAGGACGAGCCCGTCGTCGCCGTGGGGCCGGTAGACGACTTCGGCCTCGGCGGGCGGGGCGTAGACGTGGACGTGGGAGACCTCGAGGTAGCAGAACTCGTCGCCGTCGCCGATGGGGCTGCGCCCCGGCGGTCGACCTGCTCTGGCGGCGGCGGCGCCGCCCGCGCAAGCACGAGGACCAGGGCGAGGGGCAGTCGGTCTCGATGGTCATCTCCTTCCCACGAGCGAGATCGGCGGGCGAAGGCGCCGAGAGTCGAGCCGTCGCCGGAGCGGTGGATTCTTCGTCTTCGAGCCCGGCGAGCGCGTCCCAGGCGGCCTCGAGCGCCTCCTCGGCGTTGGCGCGCGCCGCGGCGAGGGCGATCGCCGGTCGTCGATCACCGTCAGGTCGCGGGCGCGCTCGCCCTCGACCTCGCCGAGGCGCCGCTCGAGCGCGGCGATTCGCTCGCCGAGGTCGGCGTAGACCGCGGCGTCGCGGCTCCTCGCGCTGCTGGTCGGAACCCGAGCTTGCCGAGCGCGAAGCGCAGCGAAGTCCACGCGCTCGCGCGCCGCCTGCTCGACGGCGTCGCCCTGGACGCAGAGCGCCGCGTCCTGGGCCGCGCAGCGGGTGAGCTCGTCCTCGAGCTGGCGGATGCGCGCCAGGCCGACGACGAACCGGGTGTCGCGGGTGCCCAGTTGATGATCGCCTCGAGCGCCGAGCGCAGGGTGGTGGCGGACGATGGACTTCCTGACCTCGCCCTCGTCGGCGGGGACGATCGGCGCGCGTGGCGGTCGGCTCGTCGACGAAGTCGCTGTCGAAGGTCGAGACGCGCTCGCGCCGCGGCGCGAGCAGGCGGTCGATTCCGGCGGTGAGCGCGCGGCCGTCGGGGCGGCGGGCCGGGTCCTTCTCGGAGGCAGCGGAGGACGAGATCGCGGACCCCGGCGGGGATCCTCCGGCCGCCGCGCCGACGGGTCAGGCGGCGGCACCGAGAGGTGGCAGCGGACGACCTCGGGGAGCGGGCCGCCGAAGGGCGGCTTGCCGATCAGCAGCTCGTAGGCGATGCAGCCGATCCAGTAGATGTCCCAGCGCGGATCCGGGACCACGCCGCGGAACTGCTCGGGCGTCATGTAGGCCGGGGTCCGAGCAGCTCGCCCTTGGCGGTGAGCATCCCCGTCTCCTCGTAGCCGGGGTCGATGATTCTTGGCGACGCCGAAGTCGAGGATCTTGAGGAAGTCCGGCTGGGCGCGGTGCGCGACCACCATGAGGTTGGCCGGCTTGAGGTCGCGGTGGACGACGCCAGCGCGCGGGCGAAGTCGGCGGCGTCGGCGTAGTCGGCGCCAGAGGCGGAGGACGCGCGGACCCTGCCAGCCGCCCGCTGCTCGAGACCACGGCGTCGAGGCCAGGACTGTCTGACGACTCCATGGCCAGAAGTAGCGCCCGTCGGGGAGCTGGCCGAAATCGAAGACGCGCACGATGTTCGGGTGGTGGACGCGGTTGGCGGCCCGGGCCTCGCGGCGGAGGCGGCTGGCGAACTTGGATTTCCTTGTCGAGGTCGGGGCGGAGGACCTTGACGGCGTCGTGCTCGGCCCAGCGAGACGTGCTCGGCGAGGTAGACCTCGCCCATCGCCCCCCTTGCCGAGGAGACGAATGACCCGGTAGCGGGGGTCAGCATGTCGGGCATCGGCCCGATTCTCGCATGCTGGCGGTCGCCCGGGCGAGGGGAAGCGCGTGGCGCGCGTCACGTCCGGTGGCTCGAGGGCCGCGTACTATCGCCCGCATGGTTCGTCAGTCTCCCGTGGTCATCCTCCTCCCGCGTCAGGGTCTACGAGCAGACTGAGGCCCGGTTCACCGTCGAGGCCCGCGAGTGAGAGTCGCCGCGTTCGCCGCACTCATCCTCCTCCCGGCTGCTCCCCATGTGGGGACCGCCCAGGGCATCGCCGGGCGCCCGCCGATGGACGAGGACGCGCGCGTGAGGCCCGCGTGCCCCTCGCCGGCGTCGAGGAGCACCTCGTCGTCACCCTCGACCCCGCCGGGCGCCGGCGCCTTCCCGCGGGCGAGGTTGACCACGCCGCCGGCGAAGACCAGCGGGTTCCTCGAGCTCTTCTGCGAGGTCGTCCAGACCGGCAAGGAGCGGCTCCACCGCGCCGCGACCTGGTACGGGCGGCGCTGGAAGTGGACCGCGGGTGTCTCCTTCCTCGTTGAGGGGCTCCGCGGGACGCTGCTCGCCTTGACCGACGGCAAGCCCGGCGAGGTCCTCGGCGGCGCTTCTCGCCTCGACGCCCTGGGCATGCGCGGCGATCCTCTTCCTTCCCCCCGCCGCGACGTCTACGAGGAGAAGGTCGCGAGACGCAGACGCTGGCGTGGGGATTGCCCCAGGGGTTGGTCCTCAGCTTTCCGGGCAGGCTCGTCCCGGTTCGAACGCCCGCGGCCACGTCAGCGAGTTCGGCCAGGCGCTCTTCGTCCGCGCCATGGTCAGCGACGGCGGGGTCGGCCTCGCCGCCGGCGGGGGCAGGGCCGCCTTCGAGCGCCTCCGCCAGGGACCGCTGCGTCTGGGCGAGAGCCATCGAGCACCCGAGCGAGAAGGCCCTCTGCGCCGTCGAGGGCTCGGGCTCGGCTCGGCCCCGGGCGACCATCGTGTCACCATTGTCGCCGACGAGGGCACCTTCACGCCGCGGGCGGCCGAGTAGAGAGGCCCAGATGAAGACCCAGACCACGCTCCTCGTTCTCCTCGGCCTCGCCGCGGCGCCTCCGGCCCCAAGGGCCCGACGCTGCGCGCCCTCGTCAGCGAGGAGCTCTTCGCCTCGCCCACCGGCTGCGCCCAGGGGCCCTTCGACATCGTCGTCCCCACCGCGGGCGGTCGCTGGGGCGAGTCCGTCGCGGTGCGCGTCGCCTCGCCGCGACGCGTCCGCCTCCACGCGCTCGCCACGGTCCACCACCAGGAGCGCGATTGCCGCGTCGCCAGCCTCGGGCCCGGCGAGGACGACCGGCCTACAACGCGCGCTGCGTCGCCGGCGCCGTCGAGCTCGACACGGCGACGACGACCACGGCGGCAACGGGTGCTGATGCTGCGGGGCTGCCGCTCCACCCGGTCGGCTTCGAGCCCCCGGGCCACCGGCCCGGCGCCGGGCCCGACGCCGGGCATCCAGCTCGTGCCGCGCCCGCCCGGGCGCCTCACCGCAACGCCGAGGAAGTCATCGACGTCTGTGGAGCAACCGCGACCCCGACGCACCGCCGCCGATCCGCGCCGGGGCGAGCGTTCGCATCCGCATCTGGGCCAGCGTCCCCAACGACCTCACCGACGTCGCCTTCGTCGTCGTGCGCCTGGTCAACCAGCCGACCATCCCCGAGGCCGACGGGATCGCCTGGCTCCGCGCCGAGGCGGACCGGCAGCGCCAGGCCGAGGCGGCGCGGGCGGAGCGCGCGCGCCAGGCCGAGGCGGCGCGCCGCGAGCGCGCCCGGAGCGCGCCGCCGCCGCCGCCGCCGCCGCCGCCGCGGGCCGTCCACCGAGCAAGCTCGCCTCGACGCCGAGCTCCGCGTCCGGTCTCGAGCCGCTAGGCGCGGGCGAGGAGGAAGCGCGAGCGCCGCCGCGTCGAGGCCGAGGCGGCGCGCCAGGAGCGCCAGCGCGCCCGCGTCGCGTGGTGCGACGGGCACAAGGGTGACACCAGCTGCTGGGGCTGGGCGGCTACGCCATCCACCTCGACCTCGAGCGCCGCCGCGCCGAGCGCGTCGCCGACTGCGCGCCAGCCACGGCGAGGACGCGCGCGCCGCCTGGAGCCGCGAGGAGTGGGGCCGCCGCCAGGCCGCCGTCGCCGTGCGCGCCTCGAGGCCGCGTGGAAGGTCGCCCACCCGGCGAGCTTCGAGCGGTCCGCCGCCGACGCCGCGCGTCGAGGTCCAGCCGCCGCGTACGAGCCAGAACGCCGAGTGGCGTCCCGGCTACTGGCGCTGCATGCGCGACCTGGCAGTGGGTCGCCGGCCTGTGGCGCGTCCCTGAGGCCGACATCGTCGCCGGGCTGACCATCCAGGCCCCGACGCTGCCGCCGGTCCCGAAGGCTCAGGAGCCGCCACCTCCTTCCGCCGGCGCGGCGCGGATCCCCGGCTCGTGGTCGTGGGACGGCAAGGCGTGGATTCGGATTGGCGGAGACTGGCAGGCTCACCTGTGCCGACGTCGAGTGGCGAGCCCCGAGGTGGGAGCCCAAGGGCACGGGCGTCATCCTCGTCCCCGGTGTGGATCACCATCACCAGGTAGGCGTCAACGCCTCTCGAGCAGGCGGCGGCCTTCCTCCTCGCTGCGACGACGACGCCGCACTCGAGCGCCGCGTCGGTCGCCGGGATGGGGGACGCAGTAGATCGTCCGCGCCGGCCCGGCCTCGGCCCTGAGCGCGGCGACGAGCAGCGTCCCGGGTCTGGGCCTCCGCCGATGACGCTCGGGCACTCGCTGTAGAGCGGGCACGTGGCGTAGACCTTCGTCGCGGGGGGCGAAGGTGGCGTTGAGGACCTCGAGCACCATCCGCGTGCGGCCTGGCCGATGCCCGAGCAGTCGGAGGTGACGCTGGCGACGCGGACGAGGGCGAGCAGCCCGCGGGCGAGGCAGGCCTGCGCCTCGGTGAGCGCGGGGCGCGCGCGGGGGCGGCGTCGGCGACGGCGGTGGCGTCTGGCGGCGGCGGCGGCGCGGGGCGGCGGTCGCGGTGGGGGAGTGGAGCAGGCGAGGAGGGAGGAGGGAGGAGGCGCACCATGAGAACCAGTGTACCTGCGTCTGTGTCGCGTCTGGGTGCGTCTGGGTCTGCGTGACCAGGCGACCAGGCCGGTCACGGTGACCTCCTCGCCGCCGCGCGGCAGCCTGACCGGCGCGGGCGGCGAAGAAGCCCCAGGCGCGCAGGTCGAGCGCGAGGTCGCCGCCGCCGGGGACGACGAAGCTCGAGGGTGGAAGCTGGGTGGAGGTGGTAGATGGGCGTAGGCGATTCTTTCGCGCAGCGGGCGTCGGCGGGGACGAGGGTGACGCGGAGCCCGTCGAGGGATTGGCCCTGGGCGTTGACGGCGACGTCGCTGGCGATGAAGTCGTGGCGATGCTGTAGGCGCCGGCGACGGCGCAGCGCGGGGCGGGTGAGGCGGCGAGGGCGGCGAGTCGGGGAGCGCGGTGGTGAGCAGCAACGCGATGTTGAGGGTCGGTGCTTTATGTGGTGCCATCCCGATGATGAGAATACCACAATGACACCCTATTTTTCGAATGATTTTCATGCCCAAGCGGCATATTTATCAATTACCCGTGGCGATGGCGGACAGAATCTGATAGGATCAGAGATCGGTGCACCCTTAGGAGTGATCAGAACCCATGAACTGCTAAAAGCAAGGAGCGTGGATGGCGGACAACAGTTCTTCACCAGAGCAAATGATTTTGGTTATTCAAAAGATCCCGAAGAAACCGAGCAGATCTGGGATCGCGAAAAAGTATTGTCGGATATGGTGAGGGTAATGCGCGAATTTCAACCGGATATAGTGATTAACAGATTTGATGCCGGGTCCGCCGGAAAAACACATGGCCACCATACCAGCTCGGCAATTTTGAGCCTTGAAGCATTCGACCTTGCCGGAAAGCCTGATTATCAAGTTGCAGATACAGAGCCATGGAATATCAAAAGAATATTTTTCAACACTTCATGGTGGTTCTATGGCAGTGAAGAAAACTTTGAAAAAGCCGATAAATCAAAAATGCTTAAGATCAATATGGGAACCTATTTTCCTGAACTTGGACTTTCCAATAATGAAATTGCTGCAATGAGCAGGAGTATGCACAAATCCCAGGGTTTTGGCAGCACAGGAACAAGGGGCGACGAAGCTGAATACCTGGAACTGTTGAAAGGAGATATGCCCCTGGATAAAGACAATATTTTTGAGGGGGTTGATACCAGCTGGAACAGGGTGAAAGGGGCTAAACCCATCAGTGCGCTATTGCATGAAGTAGAGAAGCATTATAATTTCAGAGACCCGTCTGCAAGTTTGCCTGCTTTGTTAAAGGCACATCAATTGATCAGCCAGTTGCCTGAGGGGCACTGGAAAAAGATAAAATCTCGTGAAATTGTCGAAATCATCGCTGCCTGTGCAGGACTTTACATGGAAGCAGCAGCTGAAGTTCCTTTTGCAAGCCCGGGTGACTCTATAAAGGTCAGGCTTGAAGTGATCAACAGAAGCCAGTCACAAATTCAATTACAAAATGTGCGCACTTCTTTTTCTAAGCAGATCAAAACCAAAGAAATTAAAGCAGCATTGGAATACAATAAGAGATGGAACCAAAAAGAGCAAGTGCTTATCCCTGTTGGGAGCGAATATACTTCACCCTATTGGCTTGATGACAAAAGTACATTGGGTATGTACCATGTTGCTGATGAGAATAATATTGGGTTGCCGCTAAGCGGTAAAAAAAATAAAGTTTTATTTGATGTGAGGATAGCAAATGATATGCTGACCTTTGAAAGGGAGGTAATTTATAAATACAATGATCCTGTAAAAGGGGAAGTGTATGAACCATTTGAAATTTTACCGCCTCTAACTTCGAGTATTGCCGGCAACGTGATCATTTTTAACGATCCTACCCCAAAGGTGATTCCATTGGCCATAGTTGCCCATAAAGACAAAGTTAAAGGAAATGCCAGCCTGAAAGTTCCTGAAGGCTGGAGGATAAGTCCGGAAGAGATGCCCTTCGATATTTCAAAAAAAGGAGGCGAACAAGTAGTATCTTTTACTTTGATACCCCCAAATGGGCAGTCCGTTGGCAGTTTGCGTGCTGTTTTGACCATGGATGGCAAATCATATGATCAGTCTCTTACGCAGATCGAATATGACCATATACCGAAATTGAACATCTTGTTTCCGGCCGAAACAAAAGTCGTTCGTTTGAATCTGACCACTGCCAAAAAGCGCATTGCCTATGTTACAGGAGCAGGGGATGAGGTTCCGGCAAGCCTGGAACAGATCGGCTACGAGGTAGTAGAAATAAAGCCCGAGGAGATTGAACCCGGCTTATTGAAAAGTTTTGATGCCGTAATTGTAGGTATCAGAGCCTATAATATTCATGATGTTTTGGCTTTGAAACAATCCGTATTGCTTGAATATGTTAAGGAAGGTGGCAATATGATCGTTCAATACAATACGCACCCAGCAACTCAAAGTAAAGGATAATCTGGCGCCCTATGCCCTGCAGTTGTCGAATGACAGGGTAACCGATGAAAATGCCGAGGTGCGGTTTTTAGACCCGGACCAGGCTGTTCTCAACTATCCAAATAAAATAACCAAAGCAGATTTTGATGGTTGGGTGCAGGAGCGGGGTTTGTATTTTCCAAAAACCTGGTCTCCTGAATTTGTTCCTGTTTTATCCATGAATGATAAGGGTGAAAATGCCAAAGACGGCTCCTTGCTGCTGGCGAAATACGGAAAGGGAACCTATATTTATGCCTGTCCTCCTTCAGGGAATTGCCGGCGGGGGTTCCGGGAGCCTATAAATTATTTGTGAATATGGTTCATGCCGGAGAGCCGGTAAAAGAAACTAAGGTTAAAAATTAGATTTTAAACCAGAACAGCATGAACGAAACCAAAGAAAAAAATCCACAAAAGTGGGAGCGGTCATATACCATAGTATTGATTGCCAATCTCATGTATATTATCATCTTCTATTTCCTAATGCAATATTTTACCTGATATGGCCCTACTTGACTGGATCGTACTGTTATCTACTTTATTTTTTATAGTTGCTTATGGCTCCTATAAAACCAAAGGCAGTAAGAATATAAATGACTTCATCAGGGGAAGCAACGAATCGAAATGGTATACCATAGGATTGTCTGTAATGGCCACACAGGCCAGTGCCATCACCTTCTTATCGACTCCCGGTCAGGCTTTTCACAGCGGAATGGGTTTTGTTCAGTTTTATTTTGGATTGCCTATTGCCATGGTCATTATTTGTTTGGTTTTTATTCCACTTTACCATCGCATGAATGTGTATACAGCCTATGAGTTTTTGGAAAAACGATTTGATTTGAAGACACGTACCCTTACAGCCAGCTTATTTTTGATCCAGCGCGGTCTGGCAGCAGGGATCACTATTTTTGCGCCGGCCATTATCCTTTCTGCTGTTTTGGGCTGGAATTTAACTTTTCTCAATATCGTCATTGGAGCCCTGGTAATCATTTATACGGTTTCCGGGGGTACCAAAGCGGTTAATGTAACCCACAAGCAACGAATGGCGGTTATTTTTCTCGGCATGTTTGCAGCTTTTTTTGTTATACTGTATTCCCTTCCCCAGGATATTACTTTTAACAAGGCCTTGAAAATTGCCGGTGCAAGCGGAAAAATGGAAATCCTGGATTTTTCCTTTGACCTGAACAACCGCTATACTGTATGGACCGGATTTTTAGGAGGCACCTTTTTGATGCTGTCTTATTTTGGTACAGACCAATCTCAGGTGCAGCGCTATTTGTCAGGCAGTTCTGTGAGAGAAAGCCAGATGGGCCTTATCTTTAACGGATTGCTGAAAGTGCCTATGCAGTTCTTTATTTTGCTCGTTGGTGTATTTGTATTTGTTTTCTATCAGTTTAATCCCTCTCCGCTGAATTTTAATCCTGCTGCTACCAAAGCAGTTGCTAAATTCAGAGCAGGCTGCAGCCTATAGCAATCTGGAAGACGAACACAAAAAAATAGAAGAGAGTAAGAAAGTTTTGCAATTGGAATATGCCTCAGATCCTGCGAATGAAAAAACCAAAGCACAAATTTTGGCGCTTGATCAGGCGGAGATTAAGAATAGAGAAGCCGGAAAGGAGCTTATTCTGAAAGCTGATAAGAATCAGGAAACGAATGACAAGGATTATGTGTTTATCCATTTTATTTTAAATAACCTGCCCCGCGGACTGATCGGCTTATTGCTGGCTGTGATCCTTTCGGCCGCGATGTCTTCGACGGCGGCTGAGCTGAATGCCCTGGCATCAACTACGGTGGTGGATATTTATAAAAGAAGCTGGAAAAAGGAAGAAAATGATATGCACTATGTAATTGCCAGTAAATGGTTCACCCTGATCTGGGGTATTCTGGCGATTTTGGTGGCCAGTGTAGCCAATTTATTCGACAACCTTATACAACTGGTCAATATTATCGGATCGATTTTTTATGGCAATGTACTCGGTATTTTTTTACTGGCATTTTTTGTAAAGAACGTAAAAGGAAATGCGGTTTTTAGAGCTGCCATCCTCACGCAGCTTATCATTTTTGCGGTTTATAGTGCTGACATCATGCCTTATTTATGGCTTAACCTACTTGGCTGTTCCTTAGTGATGGTTTTTGCTGTGGTCTTTCAAAAATTTAATTTTAAGGAAAGGGTTTGATGTAACCGGTTTTTTTTGGCACATTATAATGAGCTAATTCAGTTTTGCTATTCACTATTCGCTCCTTCGGACAAGTCATGACACCAAAGACTTATAACGAAGATCGTTTAATTTGTTTTATTCTTCTTTACTCACTCAATATCTTTTGGCTTTGGTGTTCGCGATGCGCTGACGCAGTGGCAGGCTTCAGCAAGTCCATGCTGCAAAACGAACCAATACCAAGAGTGTCGCAGGGGGGACTAGGCTGCAAATAAAAATGAACTCGCGCTCTTTAACCAGGCACAAGTGCGACCGGGTGATCTCCTCGCGCCCACATCGGAGCTAAGCTCCGTTTTACGTTGAGTCTTGATCTTGATCTCTGATCATTTTTCTTTGAGGCCCAGAGTCGATATACGTCAATATTCATTGTTGGATGTCATCCAAGTGCTTTAATATCCAACGAACTTTTTCCATGGAAAAATAGAACACGATGACACGGATTAAACCTGATTAACACGGATTTAATTTTGAATAACCCGAAAACCTTGAATCAGGAATCAGGGATGATGGTGTTGAGTACCAACAGGAGACATAGAACGGTATGGATAGTGTTTGGATAGTGTTTGGTGTAGCAAACAACTCACTTGAAAGTTTAGTTTTAATCCGATTTTATTCGTCGTATGCCGTGTCATCGGTGTGCTTTTATTAATCAACCCCGGGTTGAAAATAGTTCTTTCTACTTTTTATTTAAATTTTTCCTTTGTCCCTGCCTCCGGCAGGCGAGCTTTATCCTTGCCGTAGGCAGGCTTCTCCGTCGTACTAAGTCTTGATCTTGATCTCTGATCATTTTTCTTTGAGGCCGGAGTTTAAATAATCAATAATAGTTGTGAGATAATCTTGCTCTTATCCCACATTTATCCTTTAAATTTATCCTTTGTCCTTGCCTAGGCGGGTCCCGTCACAGCGCGCCGCTCCGGCGGGGGCCGCCGGGGCCCCCCCTCCCCCGACCCCGAGAGCGAGGAGGAGGAGGAGGGTGATTTCCTGTGTGCACGGAAAAGGTCCTCGTTCTTTTGTCAACACAAAAGACCAGGGAGATGTATAAGTCTTGATTTGATCTCTGATCATTTTTCTTTGAGGCCGGAGTTTGAAATTAGTTCACCCCATTTGTCATTCTTTTTTTGTTTAGGAGCCGAAGGCCGGCGGAATTATGTATAAGACCATCTAGGGACAATTTTAGATTCCTCCCCCGACCCCGCCCGAGTTATTCGGGGCGGGGGCGAAGTTACCCGAGACAAGGTGCAAATAAAAAACCAGCCTTCGGCTTGAATTTCAACCTTCATCACTCGCCAAGTGCGGCGGGGCGATTTCCTAGCAATGGTTCCCCGTTTTGGTTGTTTTCTTTTTTTTGGGCAGGGGTTCTATCCCAAATCACAAGCCAATTCCTCCCTTTAGGGTGGCGGCTTGCCCGACTGACTAGGCGGGGGTAAAGAATTGGTCTTTATACTGATATTCACTCTCTACCTCATCAAGGTAGAATTATGGACAAAAAAATAACCCAACCTTAATTAAGATTGGGTTATAAGTATCTAAAAAAATTGATTTATTTTCCTTTAACAGGAATGTTCAATCTGGCTTTTTCCCAGGCAAAATCAATTCCGGTTTTGCCAACCTTGAATTCAAGTTGTTCCTGAAGGGTTCCAACCATTTCCGGTTTGATATTCACTCTTAAAGCATCATTGGATTCACTGTATCCATTAGAGCCCCAGGCATCATTCTTTTTGCTGAAAATCACTATCCAGTCTCCTTTTTCATTCGGAATAATAAAGAAACCGTATTTTCCGGCAGCCAAAGGTTTTCCGGCAAGGGTCACATCCTTGTCAAAAGTAACCGTGGTATTCTCATTGGCACCTGCTCTCCACACCTTGTCAAAGGGTACAAGCTCTCCCCAGATTACACGGCCCTTCACGCCAGGTGCGCCGTAATCCACTTCAACTTTGGCATTGTCAATCGTTCCGGTGGCTTTTTCTCTCGGACTTTTTTGCGCGCAGGCAACCGTCGTTGAGACAACCAATACTATTGCTATCAATATATTTTTCATGGTCTTTGTAAATTTTATTTGCTCCATTCTGCAATGGAATCCTTATTCATTTTTTCATAATCTTTGTTGCCGGCTTTTTGAGCGCCTGCAAGAGAAACATTCGCTGCGGCAATTGCCCCCTTTTTGTCTCCCATTTCAGCTAAAATCAGTGATTGTTCCCTGCTCATCCAGAATGCATCCGGATTCATGGCAACGGCTTTTTCAATCCACCCTTTGGCCTGGTTCAGGTCTTTGCCTGATTTTCTGTAATAAGCGGCAGCATTGAAATAATCACCTGCTGCGGGTCCGGCAAGCACCTTGCTGATACTTTCAGAAGCCAGGGCGTCCGTTGGTACGTTTATTTTAATGGAAACAGCTGTTTTATCCCATAAAATATTCAGATGACCTGCGTTAAAATCATTCAGATTGCTGATATCAATCGTAAAGGTCTCCACTTTATTGGCAAGTACAGTAGTTTTGACGGTAGTTTTAAGTGCTACTTTGCTGTCATCCCATTTTTCAGGTAAGCCCCAGTTGGAAACGTCGCTGTAGAAAATAATCTCCCAATCTGTTTTGTTAGGAACAGTGAAGAGGGCATAGGTTCCTTTGGCTAATTTTTTCCCATCAATGGTCACATCAGTGGAAAAGGTGATTTTGGCATTGGCATTGGCCCCTGTCCTCCATTTTTCACCGTAGGGAACCAGCTCACCAAAGGCTGTTCTACCGCGCAGTGAAGGCCGTGAATACTCCAGTGCCACATCGGTTAATCCGATCACATCCTCAGATTTTGCTGTAGGACTGGGTTGAGGCGTTTTGATCTGAGCCTGCACTCCGAAAGCGAAGAGTACTAAAAAAAGTGTAAAAAGTTTTGTTCTCATTTGTTTTAGTTTTGTTATAATTTTTACTAAGATAAGAACAATTCATTTAATGCTTATTTTTTTAACAAAAGATTAAGAAAGAAAGGAGATGTGAGATATGAGATTTGAGAAACCTGGAACCAAGAGACAGGAATCAGGAGGCAGGATAATTATGAATGGTTAATGGTTAATGCTGAATTTTGAAGGGAATTTAGACAGGAACCAGAGGTAAAGGAAGAACAGGAACAGGTAATTTTGAATGTTGAATGTTGAATTTTGAATGGAATTGAGACAGGAAACAAGAAACAGGAGACAGGATAATTTTTAATGTTGAATGTTGAATTTTGAATGGAATTGGGAGACAGGAGATAGGAAAAAAAAAAGACAGAAAGAAATAGGAACCAAGGAACCAGGAACCAGGAGGTAATTTTGAATGTTAAATGTTGAATTTTGAATGGAATTGAGACAGGAGACAAGAGACAGGAAACAGGATAATTTTGAATTTTATAATAATTTGAATGTTAAATGTTGAATTTTGAATTCTTTCTTCTGTCCTTTCTACTCTTCAGGCATATTTCCTTTTGCGGATATAATTGTAGATAAATCCAAAAATAAGCAGTAAAAAAATGGGCAATATGATATTTAGCCATTGAAAATAAGTCTGCTCCCTGAACGCCCTTTCTTTATCCAGAAACTGCAATTTAATCGTTTTTGAGCGCAGGGCCATAATTCCCTGGTCTCCGGTTAAATATTGGCTGGCATTTAACAGAAACTGAAGGTTGCCGTAAGGTTTTCCTGTCCACTTGTCTTTGTCAAGTGACAGAGGCTCACCCCGCAAGGTCTCATTGGCGATCAGGTCGCCATCAGAGACCACGATCATTTGGTTTATGACTGAAGATTGTTTGTCCTGGTTAAGTCGCACAGGTTTAGTTCTATTGCTGTAAGCTGAATTAAAAGTGCCTTCCAGCAACACGCCAAAGATCAGATCACTTTGCGTAAAACTTTCTTTGGATGGCTTCAGGGCAATCTCGTCCAATGCAATTTCTGTTGGTGTGCCAATGCCCAAAGCAGATGGGGAACTCTGCAGCAAAACAGTTTTCTGAACAGGATTTTGCAAGGTATCTATTGTACTTGGAAATTTCAGCAATACAGGGTCCAGGTTGGTGTTGATCGGGTGGTTGGACCGCGTAAAAATCAGCGGAAAATAATTCCATGGAAAATCCTGAAACTGCGTCTGATCTCCTGAATTACCCGTGGCGAGACGCACCGAGCCGCTGTAAAGGTCTTTTGTTACATTGTAGTTTATTCTAACACCATAGGCAAAAAGAAGGTCTGTCAAAGCCAGGTCACGGTTAAAGGCAATGGACTGACCGGTTGCCATCAGACTATCCATTTCGGCATACACATTGTCTATCAGCCACATGGTTTTACCACCGTTCATGATATACTGATCCAGCACATATTTCTGATCTTCGCTAAATTTTTCTGAGGGTTTGGCAATAATGGCCATGTCGAACTGTTTCAGTTCATCCAGTGTTTTCTGAGGATCATTCTTTACCGAATCCAATGTAAATTCAGCCAAATGAAAGTATTCCCCCATTTTTTTCAGGGCACTGTAGAGGTAAATATCTTTAAGTTCTCCGTTTCCTTTTAATACTGCGATGCTGCTCTTATGCTCCTTGCTCACTTTATAAATTGCATCTGTAAAGGCGTACTCCAGATTCTCGATGGATCTTTGCAATTGTTCTTCCTGAGATGCCGCCGGCGCATTGCTCAGCAATGAAACATTCTGTGACCGGTCCTTGTATTCAACAACGGCCCAGGGAAATATGATCGCCTGAGACACCTGTCCGTCTTCCTGGACAGATAACTTGCTCGGCTGCAGCCCTTTTTCTATCAGTTCGGTAGTTTTGGTAAGCGGATTGATAAACTTGAATTTGATCTGTTTGTTGAGGGCACCCAACTCTTCCAGGTGCTGCCTGGTTTCTGTTTGTATTCTTTTAAATTCGGCGGGAAATGCTCCTTCAAGATATACTTTGATCATGATGGGCTCATCAATACTGTCCACCAAATCTTTGGTTTCATCAGAAAGGGTGTATCTTTTATCGCTGGTCAGGTCAAAACGGTGGTATAAAAAATTACCCAGGAAATTCAAGGCAATTACCAAAAGCAGGCCACCGGCAAAATAGAGTATCTGATTTTTTTTCATCGGGCTGTCATCTGTTTATTTTCGTTCGAGGTTTATTTTGGTGAGCAGCAGAAAAAACAGGATAACACTCAAAAAATAAATGATGATCGCGGGTATCTACAACTCCCCTGCTGATGCTGTCGAAATGAAGACGCATGCCAAAAGATTCCATAATTCCGGGGGATACAAGGGCCAATGCTTCCAAAGCATCAAATCCTGCATACAAAAAGTAACAAAGCGCCACACCCAGAAGGAAAGCAATGATCTGGTTGTGTGAGAGCGTGCTTGTAAAAATTCCGATTGAGGTAAAAGCGCCGCCGAGTAAAACAAGTCCCACATAGGAGCCAATTATTGTACCCCAGTCAATATTACCCTGAGGGTTCCCTAATTGAAATACAGAATAGATATAGGTAAGGGTAGGGAAGAGGGCTATGCAGATCAAAACCAGGGCACCCAGGTATTTTCCCATGATGATCTGCCAGGTAGTAATGGGTTTTGTTTTGAGAATCTCAATGGTTCCTGACCGTGTTTCATCAGAAAAACTGCGCATGGTGATGGCCGGAATTAAAAAAATAAAAAGCCAGGGAGTAATGAAAAAGAAACTGTTCAGATCGGCAAAACCGGGATGCAAAATATTGAAATCACCTTTAAATACCCATAAAAAGAGTCCGTTGATAAAGCAAAAACAAGCTGATCACCAGGTAACCGATGGGAGAGGCAAAAAATAAATTCAATTCCTTTTTTAAAACAGCAATCATGTTTGGATGGTTTAAGGCAATGATTCAATTCGGTCCAGACTCCAGGCCTGGGGTTTCTCGGTGAACATGGTTTTTGTTTCAGACCACACTTTGTTAAAGAGCTCAGAATTTCTATAATCATCAAGATCCTTTTCAGACTCCCAGCCACTATAGGTAAAGAAAATATGGTTCTTTCTTTTTTATCCTGGTACAAATCCAGAAAAAGACAGCCCTTTACAGCTCTGATTTAAACTTGTTATCAGAAAAATTTGCTAAAAAATCAGAAATTCTGTCTGCTTGAAAATGCATTTTCACAATTCGGATGAACATAAAAAATCATTTAAATAAAACTTTTAGAGTATCTCTGTATTCCATGCCCAAAAGGCTGGAAGCGCTTCCCACTGTTTTTTTATTGCTGCGATAAATAGAAAATCTCCAAATAATTTGAGCTATTAAAAATGGCAAGACTTTTGCCGTCATCCTGACGTTTTTCTACAGGAAGTAGAGAAATCGACCATATCGTTGTATTTGGCATGGATTTTCGTAAAACTTTCGGACTTGGCCAGTATTTCGAAATTCCTTCCTCTTCCCACAGCTTCGAATATGGATTTTGAGATATTGCTGATCACATTCCCGAAGTTATCAATATAAATGATATTTCCCAGAATCTGGTTGTTTTCGGCATTCACCTGGGGCTGCAGTTCCATGATCCTTTTTACACTTTCTATTTGTTTGCCTATAACATCCAGGCTACCACCCCGTCCTAAATGGCAAGCCACTTTAATAAACAGGTCAAGTGTGGAATAGATTTTTTCATGGCTGTTTTGAATCGCTGATTTACGATCTTCTTCAGGTTTTATTTCACTGGTGATCATGGAAAGGATACCATTATCGCAGCAAATGAAGAACTGGTTGTCAAGCTCGAATGGCGACAGGAATATTTTCAACGCTTAGTTCGGCATCCACACCAATGATATGGATTGTCTATCGGGAAAGTTCTTATAGGCATTCTTTATGACGTATGCAGCCTCTGCCACACTGAAAGGAGTGATATGGTGGGAAATATCAATGATATCAACATCCTTTAATTCATTGTAAATAGCACCTTTTACCGATCCTACAAAATGGTCTTTGGTTCCGAAATCAGTAGTTAAAGTGATTAATGGCATAAACTGAGCAATCTTTTTGAATATTCTTCCTGCAAAAAAAGCTTATTTTTTATTTGTAAACAAAGAAATATTGTTTCTTAAATGTGCTATTTTTGCTATACAAATCTAATTAATTTAGACTGTTATACCCAAGGTATTCAGGATTAATTTAGCTCCAAAAATACAGGCATTGAACGAAAGATCTATTGAACTGCACGATTTAAACACCAAGGATTTTTTTGGTACCAACAACATTAATTTTGATGAGCTCAAAAAGTATTTTCCAAAGATCAAGCTCGTTGCAAGAGGTAACCATGTTTTCGTATTCGGCGAAGCTGCATTGCTCGATGCCTTTGAAAAGAGCCTGAACCAGCTGGTAGATTATTTCCATAAGTTCAATAAAATGGATGCCAATATAATAGAGCAAATTGTCACTTCAGTTGAGAACAAGGACCATAAAAAACATTCCGATACCATTGTTCATGGGGTGGGCGGCAAGTTTATCAAGGCGCAAACCGTGAACCAGCAAAAAATGGTTGACGAGATAGAAAAGAATGACATGTTATTTGCTATTGGTCCGGCCGGATCCGGCAAGACCTATACGGCGGTTGCCCTTGCTGTGCGGGCATTAAAAGAAAGGGAAGTAAGAAGAATCATACTCACGCGGCCTGCGGTGGAATCAGGTGAGAATCTTGGTTTTCTTCCGGGTGATATCAAAGAAAAGTTAGATCCCTACATGCAGCCCCTTTACGATGCCTTGCAGGACATGATTCCTTATGAAAAGTTGGAATCCTACCTCGAAAAAGGGATCATCCAGATTGCCCCCCTGGCATTTATGCGGGGACGGACTTTGGATAGCGCATTTGTTATTTCTGGACGAGGCACAGAATACCACACATAACCAGATGAAGATGTTCCTTAACCCGTATGGGCCGGAATGCAAAATTCATCATTACCGGCGATCCGGGTCAGGTGGACTTGCCTTCCAGGCAGATTTCCGGATTAAAAGAAGCCATCATAAACCTGAGCAATATTGAAGGGATCTCATTTGTTCAGCTCGATAACAGGGATATCATTCGTCATAAACTGGTGGGCAAGATTCTTGATGCCTTTAAAAGGATAGATGAGGACAAATAAAAACAAGCATTATAAAATCAGAGAAACCATGAACACGATTAACGACACGAATTTTAATTTTCCGAATCAGAAGGGTATTTATAAGGGTAAGGTCAGAGAAGTATACAATATCAATGATGAAGTGCTCGTCATGATAGCCAGTGAACAGGTTATCTGCCTTCGATGTGATCATGCCGCGGCAAATCCCGTATAAGGGGCAAATCCTGAATCAGATCGCTTTGATGATGCTGGAGAACACAAAAGACATCGTTCCAAACTGGCTGATCACTTCTCCTGATGCCAATGTGTCTGTCGGTAAATTATGCAAGCCATTTAAAGTGGAAATGGTGATCAGGGGTTATTTGTCCGGACACGCAGCCAGGGAATACAAAGCGGGTAAAAGAAAAATTTGCGGGGTGGTTATGCCTGAAGGAATGAAGGAGAATGATAAATTTCCGGAACCGATTATTACGCCAACCACAAAGGCAGACAGCGGTTTGCACGATCAGGATGTATCGCGGGAGGAGATACTTTCAAAAGGAATTGTGAGTGAAAAGGATTATCTCGTTTTGGAAGATTATACCAGAAAATTGTTTGCGAGGGGAACGGCCTTTGCCAAAGAAAGAGGCTTGTTATTGGTGGATACCAAATATGAATTCGGGAAAACCAAAGAGGGTGAGATCGTTTTGATCGATGAGATGCATACACCGGATTCATCGCGGTATTTTTATGCCGATGGCTACGAAGAAAGGCAGGAAAAGGGATTGCCTCAAAAGCAATTATCCAAAGAATTTGTGCGGCAATGGCTTATAGAAAATGGATTTCAGGGCTTAAAAGGACAGACCATTCCGGTAATGACCGATGAAAAAATAGAAGAAATTTCCAACAGATATATCGAGTTGTTTGAACAAATCACAGGAAAGCCTTTTCAAAAGGCCGACACCTCCAACCTGTTGGAAAGAATTGAAAAGAATGTAAACGCTTATCTCAAACAGAGATAGGCATTCGTTTTACAGTCTTTAAAATTCCTAATTCTTTCATACATTTTTTCATGGACCGGTATGTTCTTTCAATATCATTGTCCAGGCCGATGAGAAGAACGCACAAGCCCGTCTGTAAGTCCCATAGCGAGTTGTTCTTCATGTGGAATTTCAGAAGAAGTGCCGGTACCGGGAGCATTGAACAAAGTTTTATAAAAGCCCAAACTTACAGCCAGATAACCCAGATTCCTCTGCTGCATCAGTTCCATCAGGTCATCTGCCTTTTTAAGAGAGCCTGTATCAAAGGCCATCATGCCTCCAAAACCATATTCTTTATTGTAAAACTCTTTGAATAATTGATGCTGCGGGTGGCTTGGCAATCCGGGGTAAATCATTTTAATACCATCTTTTTCGAATTTTCTGGCCAGATAAAGTGCATTCTCACTGTGTTTTTTGATACGGATAGGCAGGGTATGCATGTTTTTTAAAACACTTGCAGATCGCAGACTGTCCATTACAGGGCCCAACAACATGCAGGCTCCATCATTTACATTCCTAAGGCTGGCGATAAACTTGCTGGTTCCACAGATCACTCCGGCGACTGTATCGCTGGCTCCGTTTATAAATTTAGTCAGGCTATGAATAACCACATCAGCGCCAAGCAAAGCCGGAGCTATACTCAAAGGAGAGAAGGTGTTATCAACTACAAGTTGTAAATTGTGTTTTTTTGCAATTTTAGCCAATGATTTGATATCGGCAACTTCGAGCAATGGATTGCTGACGCTTTCACAATAAATCACTTTGGTATTTTTCTTAATACTATTTTCAACTTTTCCAAGATGGGTGATGTCTACGAAAGAAGTTTCAATGCCAAACCTGGGGGCAAAATTTTTCATAAACGCATAACTGCCTCCATAGATGGTTCTGGCAGAAATAATATGGTCACCCTGACCGCAAATTTGTAACAGGGTAGCGGTGATGGCACCCATGCCCGAAGCAGTTACATTGGCTGACTCAGTTCCTTCCATAAGCGATATCGCTTCAGCAAGGTTCAGATTGCTTGGACTGGAATGACGGGAGTACAGATAACAACCTTCCGTATTTCCTTCAAAGGTATCCATCATGGATTTTGCAGCTAAAAAAGTATAGGTGGAAGAATCAGAGATAGAAGGATTCACACCCCCAAATTCACCAAAGAATTGAAGGTCCTGAATTTTGTCTGCTGGTTTATGTTTGGAATGCATATAGGAATATTTTTATACAAAATAATAAATATTAAGATATAATAACAAGATATATTTTATTTTATAGATAAAAAAACTAATAAATAATATATATGTAGATAAATAAAAATTACATTTACATATAATTTGAACATTTTAGAAAATAATCCAGATGGAATACGATCAAAAAGACAAAGAGATATTGCAGTTATTGCAAACGGACAGCAAGATCACGACCAAAGAGATTTCTTATAAGCTGAATCTGTCACCCACAGCGGTTTACGAAAGAATCAAAAAGATGGAAAGAAACAAGGTCATCACGAATTATGTGGCTGTATTAGACAAAGAAAAGATCGATAAATCTTTTGTGGTATTTTGCCAGATCAAACTGGTTCAGCACAAACATGAGTTGGTAAGGAAGTTTGAGAAAGAGGTCTTGCAGTTTGATGAGGTTTTGGAGTGTTATAATATCAGCGGAGATTACGACTATTTTCTCAAGGTAGTCGTAAAAAACATGAAGGCCTATCGTGAATTCCTGAACAATAAGCTCACAACGATTGATTATATCGGGAGCGCTTACAGCACATTTATAATTAATGAAGTGAAGAATTCCTCCAGGATTACGGTATAAAAAAAAGCCTGCGTCGGGCAAGTATGCATGGCTTTTGATCTTAGCTCATTTTTCTTTGAGGCCGACTTCCAAAAAAAACGCACATTCTTTCGCTCCCTCTCTCTTTCTAATGGGATTTAAAGACACATTGATTTGATTACGGTCATCCCCGACCCCGAGTAACGGGGGGGATCTTATGGAGCTTAACGAATTGTTATAATTACGATTGCCATGCTTTCGGAAGGTTGACCGAAGTCTGACGACTTCGGGTTGTTTTGTTCATTTTGGCTTGATCCAAAACGAACCAAAAAATCAAGGCTGCAAATAAAAAAAAGGGTTGATCAGATCTTTACCATGCCAAGTGCGGCGGGTGTGATCCTCCTAGCCCCATTCGGAAGCTACCGTCTTACTAAGATGGCTTTTGATCTTAGTCATTTTTATTTGAGGCCGGGGTTTAAAATACGTTCCTTTCTCTTTCTGGCCGGGGTGTAAAGTACTCATATATTCGATTAGGTCATCCCCGACCCCGAGTACGGGGGGATCTTATGGAGCTTAACGAATTGTTAGGATAACGCCATGCTCGGAAGGGACCGAAGTCGACGACTCGGGATTTTCTTCTTCAAAAGGGGTGTCGGTGGCTTAGCCTGTCACTCCCACGAGAAAAGAAGCAACCCAATCGAGGCTGCAAATAAAAATTATCACTTATCTTTACCCATGCCAAGTGCGGCGGGTTGATCTCCTCGCCCGACTCGAGCTAAACCGTCTTACCCCGTCGTGGGAAGTATGCATGGCTTTTGATCTTCAGCTCTTTTTTCTTTGAGGCCGGGGTTTAAATACATCAATAATAGTTACTGAGATAATCCAATTGCTCTTATCTTCAACATACTTTATCCATTAAACTTTATCCTTTATCCTTGCCGTAGGCGGGCTTTTTTCTTTGAGGCCAAGGTTAAAAAAATCACTCCTTCTCTCTTTCTGGCCGGGTGTAAAGACTCATATATTCGATTACGGTCATCCCCGACCCCGAGTAATGGGGATCTCATGTGTCGAACCAATCATCCAGTCATCCGACCCCGAGTTCCCCTCGCACTGGGGGATCTTTGTTGATCGACTCCCGCTTCGGAGCCCCGCCGCCGGCCCTGCCCCGAATTGTATAATTAGTATTACCGTGCTTATTCGGAAGGCTACCTAATCTAACAATTCAAGTTGTTTTTTTTGGTTCCCATTGGTAAAAAAATTATCTTTCCAAATGGATAGTTATTTTTTTGGCAACCAAAATCCTATAAATTTTTATCCGCCCAGCCTAAGGCCACTTCGCTCTCTGGCTGCTCCTTCTCCCCCGATGCTTCACGTCGCTAAAATTTTCCGGAAGCCAATACGAAAAATAAAATAGGCCAGGCTCAAAAATTGTATCGTTGACACGCTCATTCTCGCTTTCTTCTGACTACTTCGCTACTTCACTCTTTTTCAATCATTTCTCACTTTCACTGCCATATCCTTGTTAAACACCCTTGCCTAACGGTTTACCTAACGCAGGCATGGCAGGCTCCAATACTTCTCTGTCATTTATCCTCATTATGCCCAAAAATATTTTTTTGGGTGAACCCTCGGAATGACAACATGAAGGTAATGCCCTTCCTTCGAAATCAGGAGATTTCGAAGAGCAGGGGGATAAGGGTATAAAAAAAGCTGCTTTTCAGCAGCTTTTCAAGGTTTATTTATTCATCCACGGTTTTCTTTTTAAACTTGTCAAATTGGGATTCTTCCACTTTCTTAGGCCAGCTGTTGTTTGAGGTATCCACATCGGCTGTCAGTTTTTTCGGATCGATATTGATCTCAAGGATCTCTTTATCACTGGCTACTAATTTTTTTACTTCTTTATCATTAAAGCGCCAGATCTCTGCCGGGTAATATTTGTTTTCTCTGGTGCCGTCAGCATAAACAAATTCAGCGAGTATAGGCATTACAAGCCCCCCTGGTTTTTCAAATACGATCTCATAAAAATATTTGGTATTTTTGAGCGTTTTTCGCTCTTCTTCCGTAAAGTTGGATTTCAGATACTCATCCAAAAATTTAAAATCGTTTAACGGATCAACATCTTTCGCCATTTCTGCTTTGTAGTCTTCACTGTCAGGATTCACCAGGAACAAGGCAGGCAGAAAATCCTCCACTTTCATCCCGTACTGTTTGGCCATATTTTCGAGGCGCTTTGTTGGCTTATCTGTAACAATATATTTATTTACTCCCTTAACCCCTATGTCATTATAATCGGTAGTAAAAAACCAACCCCTCCAGAACCAGTCCAGTTCAGTGCCGGAAACATCTTCCATGGTTCTGAAGAAATCTGCCGGGGTGGGGTGTTTAAATTTCCATCTCTCGGCATAGGTCTTGAAAGCTCTGTCAAATAGTTCGTGGCCCAGAATTACTTCCCGTAGCATATATAATCCGGCTGCAGGTTTTGAGTAGGCATTGGCACCGCTGTTGCTCACCAGGTCGTGTTGGGTCATGATGGGTTCTAAATTTTTTTGTTCTCCACTCATATAGCCAACAATATCTTTTGGATAACCTCTGGAAGGGAAACCGGGTTCCAGGGCTTCTTCCGCAAGCAATTGGGTAAAGGTATTCAGTCCTTCGTCCATCCAGCCCCACTGTCGCTCATCTGAATTGACAATCATAGGGAAAAAGTTATGTCCCACTTCATGTACAATCACCCCAATCATTCCGGTTCTGGTTCTCTCAGAATAGGTGCCATCTTCATTGGTTCGGCCAAAATTCCAGCAGATCATCGGATATTCCATACCCTGCTGGTCAGCATTCACAGATATTGCCTTGTGGTAAGGATAGTCAAACAGCCTTTCGGAATAGCTTTTTAAAGTGTGTACAACTGTTTTTGTTGAATATTGTTCCCAAAGCGGATTTCCTTCTTTGGGGTACAGGGATATTGCCATGACAGTTTTTCCTCCAATAAGCACTGCCTGGGCATCCAAAATATATTTTCTTGAGCTGGCAAAGGCGAAATCACGTACATTTTCTGCCTTGAATTTCCAGGTTTTTGTTTTTTTTGAGAAACTTTTTTCGCGTTCTTCCGCTTCTTTCTGTGTTGCCACAATTACCGGTTTGTCAAAAGACTTCTGTGCCTCTTCATATCTTTTCCACTGGTCTTTGGTGAGCATTTCCTTTCGGTTAAGCAAAAGTCCGGTACCATCAAGAAGGTGGTCATCAGGAGTGGTTATATTTACTTCATAATTTCCGAAAGGCAGGGTAAATTCTCCCTGCCCAAGAAAAGGCATGGTTTGCCATCCTTCAACTTCATTATAAACCGCCATCCTCGGAAAGAACTGGGCAATTATATAACCGTTGTTTCCATCTTTGGGAAAATGTTCGTAGCCTGACCTGCTTCTGTTATTTTTATAATTGACGATATTGTACCACCATTTAATTTTAAAACTTGTGTTCATACCGGGTTTGAGCGTGGCCGGAAGATCAACCCGCATCATAGTTCCATTTACATAATGAGGAAGGTCTGAACCATCTATATTCTTGACATAATCAATTTTAAAACCACCATCAAAAGGTTTTCCCAAAAAACTCTGGGTAAATTTTTCTGCATTGTAGTACACTCCGGGACCACTCGCCGAAACATCGGAGGTCTTCGCATCCGGGGCATAAATATTCTGGTCCAGCTGAACCCAAAGGAAATCCAGATTATCAGGGGAATTATTGAAATAGGTAATGGTCTCTTCACCATACAATCGCTGGTTTTCATCATCAAGAATGATATCCATCCTATAGTCTGCCTGCTGCTGGTAATATTCATGACCGGGAGCGCCGGAAGCAGTTCTGTAATTGTTTGGTGTGGGCAATTCCTGGCTTATTTGCTTGAATTTACTCATATTGTAATGACCAGGCTCCCGTGCTGGTTTTTCTGCCGGTTTTTCCTGAGCAAAAAGTGCGAAGGAAAAAAAGGTGATGACGATGGACAGAAAGATGTTATTTTTCATGGATAAAAAGGATTTTATAATTTGTGTTCGAAGATAGTATTTTTAAATTTCTTTCGTTTTTTTCGGATTAAAATTTTATCAATTCTTTATCAATTTGTTTCGTGAGAATAAATGTTTTCTTTTGTGAGTTGACGTCAAGCTTAATATAGTTTTGCTGGTCCTCGAATCCTTCGAACAACATGCGGTTCTGAATTTCGATTGACTGAATACTTTGAACATCTGTGACTTCTGCATAAAGATATACCACATCATTTTCGTATTCTTTTCCAAGAAAATGAAATTTGTGGGCTTTTCCGTTTATGGTTAACCTGAAATTCTGGATGAGGTAGAAGTTGATAAACTTATCAGTGTCTTTCAGCTCTTTTTCAGTTGCAAGGGCAAACGGTTTTTTAAATTGATCACCGAGTACCTTTTCAAAATCATCAATAAAAAACCTCATGGTGATCTGTATTTCTTTTTTTTCTTCCACATACTTGATTTCTGTCATGCTGACATAGTATTTATGCATCGTAAATGACAGACTAACCATTACTGAAAAAAGAAGGAACCAATTAAAAAATTTCATGGTGTTGTTATTTTATTTGAAAACAGGGCTATATAGAAAATTATAAAGGCTGTACACTTATTTTTCAACAGGTCCAAAGGAATTAAAATTTCGCTTAATTGCAACAGGCACTTTATATTATTTGTTACCTTAAATACCTAATCCTGTATGTCTGGTTGAGAAATCCGCCCTGCATTTATCAAGTGAGTCCAACAGGTTTTGGTATTGGCTCGTTTTAAATTCCTGAACGATACCTTCAGACTTGCAGGACTGCAGAAACCGGTCGATCCATTTTTCATCTATTTCCAGGATCTTTAGGAAGTATTGGTCGGTTAAATACATACGAATCAATTCCAGAATTTCTTCCTCGCCAAAGATTTGCTGGATCTGTTTCTTCCGCTTTTTGTCTCCGCTGATCAATCCGTATAGTTTATCGATACTGCCTCCCTTTTCGTAGTAGTTCACTTTTCTCTCTTCCTGGCTCAAAGCAACTTTATTGGCATTGGGCAGATCAAGCGCACGGGAATCTACCTTAACAAGGGGTGTGTCTTTGACCTTCATAAAATCGTTCGGAATCCCCTTACAAAGATTTCCCTCAGCACTTCCATATTCAAATCCAATCTTACTGTGAGTGATCCCCTTTGGATGGTCTCCTCAGAGATGATCAGGGTTTTTGTTTTGAACTGGATATTGGAAAATTGCAGTGTGTCATTTTCTCTTACATTCATATAAAAGATACCTTCAGAATTGCTTAAACTGCCTTTTCTGGAGCTCAGATTGATAATATGCACATCTTCAACAGATGCACTGTCGCTGGTAATTTGACCCCTGACAGGAACCCTCGTTTCCTGAGCCAACAGTTCTCCAAGAGCCAACAGAAGCAGGAGGGGAACGAACAATTTATGGATAGCACTCATAACTTACCGGCATTAAAGTTGCTGCTTCGCATTACAAAGATATCTGTTATTTCCAAATATCTTTCTTCATTAAAATGCTTTATTATTTTTTGAGGGTCACATTGCCACAGGAACTCATTGATGTTTTCTTTCCGGATTCCAAGTGTGTTTGTAAAGAACAAATCAGAAAAGTGTTCCCTTATTTCTGCCAGTTCCGAGTCGTAAATGGCATTTATACGGTCTGTTTCGTATAATGATTTCAGCTTTCGGTCTCTTTTGCGGTTTCCCGAGATGATATTATACAGATCATCAATCCCGCCGCTTTGTCCGAGTAGCGTAGCAAGAATAACCACTGCCGTTGGCTGCTGGCTGTAAAAATTGAGTCTTCTGTCAATTTTTTCCATCGGTTCCTTATCTGCATTGGGAAGGTTTAATGCCCTGGCCATATTTTTGGGTTCTCTTAGAAATATCTCCTTCAGGGTATGGTTAGCCGAAATCATGTTTAAAACAATCGTTTTTCTGAAGAATATTTCTTTATTGATTACCACCTCTTCCGGAAGAAACTGAATGTCTGAGATTTGCAGGGTATCCCCCAATTGAATTTTCAGAGGCAAATTTGCCGTCATTTCCTGTAATGGTGCCACTATTTCTGCTTTTATTGAGTACATGTACATTTTCTATTGGAACGGTATCCAATAAAATGGTGCCGTTCAACAATACAATGTCTTCCTGCGCCTGCAGTTCACTTAAGAACAAAATGGTTATAAAAAGTGTCAGCCGGTACATCGCACAAATAAATATATTTTTAAAAAGAATTGTGATTCGTGTGCTTATAATATTTTGTTAAATGATCTTTTGTTAATTTTGAAATAAAAACATGGAAAAACTATTAATTGCCAGCACCTCCTCACTTCATGGCAGTGGCTATCTGGAATATTTATTGCCCGAACTGAAAAATTTTTTCAGCCATACTGAGGAAATTCTTTTTTTGCCCTATGCCAGGCCATCAGGAATAAGCCACAGTTCTTATACACTTAAGGTAAAGGAGGCTTTTTCCAGCATTGGCAAAGAAGTGGTTGGCATCCATGAGTTCGCTGATCCTGCAAGGGCAATCAGGGAGGCGAAGGCCATTTTTGTTGGCGGAGGGAATACATTTTTACTCGTAAAATCACTGTATGAATATAAGTTGATGGAGGTGCTGAAAGAAGTGCTTAAGAAGGGAACCCCTTATTTGGGAACCAGTGCGGGAAGCAATATTTTGGGTATGTCTATGCAAACTACCAACGACATGCCTATTGTTTACCCGCCATCATTTGATACACTCGGTATAGTTCCGTTTAATATTAATCCGCATTATCTGGATCCGGATAAAAATTCAACCCATCAGGGAGAGACCCGTGAAACACGCATCAAAGAATTTCATGTGTGGAATGAAATACCGGTAGTTGGCTTGCGCGAAGGTAGCTGGCTCGAAGTAACAGGAGGTAATATTGTATTAAAAGGCGATTTAAGCGCCAGGTTTTTCAGAAAAGGAAAAGATCCCGTTGAAATAGAAACAGGAAAACCTATTGAGGAATTAATTTGATTTTGAATTGGTTTTATCTGCCTCTGCAATTTTTATCTTCATCACGGTTGCGATAGAGAGCGCCCGGGTTTTAATTGTATGGGCATTTTCTCCTGAAAAGTTTTCATCCACAGCTTCGTAAAAATGCTTTAACCAGCGCCTGAAGTGCGCTTGTTTTATGGGACTTTTTTTGTGCAGGTCCAGATGGGGTTGCATCGCATTCTTTGAATAGGTACCTGTGTAAAACAGGTTGTTGTCCCAGAAATTAACCAGCACCTGCAGGTGCTCTTCAAGAATTTCCGGATCTTCAAATTTTTTGAAGAAAGGTTTAATGTGTTCATCCTGCAACAACTTCTTGTAAAGGGAACCCATGATCTGAAATAGATCCAGCCGGTTTTGTATATCTCTCAATTTTATAGCAGGGTATTATTAAATGCAAAGGGCAACAAGTCCTGCAAGGCATTTGCTTTGATTATTTTTCCGGTCTCGCCTGTAAAGTAAACAGCGATGGGGCTTTTTTGTCTGAATTCGTATTCCGCAATGGTCTGTCTGCAGCTACCGCAGGGTGATACAGGTTCTGACACCTTATGTTTTACAGATTTTGCGGAAATAAATATTTTTTTGATCAAGGCATCAGGGTTTTGAGAGATGGCAGCCCATATGGCTACTCTTTCGGCACACATGCCTGAAGGATAGGCTGCATTTTCCTGGTTGTTACCGGTAATAATTTTACCGTTGTCAAGCAGTACAGCGGCACCAACCAGAAACTCAGAATATACAGCATAGGCTGTATTGCGCGCCCTTTCAGCCAGATCCAGAAGTTTCCTGTCTTCAGGATTTAGTGCGGATGGCGTTTCAAAGACTTCAAATTTCCCGGTTATTTCCAGAGTTGCCATGGCTTAGAAATTGTCGTAAATTTCTCCAAGATTGAAGGAAAGTGAAAAGCGCAGGGTATTTTCAAGCGGATTGTTCACATCGGAAGTATTGATAAGATACGATACGTCAAGGGTACTGCTTTTGAATTTAAAACCGGTTCCCACAGTAAAATATTGCCTTCCACCTTTCATCTCATCTTCATGGAAATATCCTGCCCTGACAGCAAAAATTCGGTTGTAAAGGTATTCGGCGCTTATAGACCAGGCGATCTCATTCAATTCTTCACTAAAGCCATCCGGCGCATCATAAAAAGACTGAACCATACCCTGAAGAAATTCTACGTCGTCATCTTTTCCTGCGATGATCTCACCTGTTTGTTCATCTACTATAGGTGGCGTAGGAACCAGTAATTTGTTCATTTCAATATTGGCTGTGATGGAATTCACATTGTCAAGAATGAATTCAAAGCCCCCGCCCAGCCTTAGGTTGGTAGGGATAAAACTTTCTTCGCCTCCACTTGTAAGCTGTACTTTCGGACCCATGTTGGAAATGTTGAAGCCACCCCGCCAGATACCGTTAAAATCGCCATAATTAACCTCTTCGCTTTGGTAGAAACCACCTAGGTCAACTGCAAAAGTGTTCACGGTAACCAGGTCTGAGTTTTCAACACGAAGGGCATAATCAGAATGGATATAGCGCAAGGCAACACTCATAGAAAAGACTTCGCTTAATTTTAGTGCATAGGCTCCGTCTATCGAAAATTCATTCGGATTTTCAGTGCCTATGATCTCACCGCTATCATCTGTCAATTCAATGGTGCCCAAAGAAAAATAAGTCATGCTGGTTGCCCAGGCACTTCTTTCATTTAATTTCTGACTGAACCCCAGGTTGCCAAGAAATACGTCATTCGTCAAATTTCTTAACCAGGGAGTATAATTAACCCCAATCGTATACTGCGAAGGTGTAAAGGCGTATTTTGCAGCATTGTAATGGAGGGAGTTTGCATCGGAATAGGTAGCGGCACCCTGATCGCCAATACCACCAGATCTGGCATCGGGAGCTATCAATAGAAATGGGGCAGCTGTTGTAATCGGATTAGGCTCATCCTGAGCAAAAACAGATAATTGAGATAAAAATAAAAAGAGAAATAAATAGCTTAAGGATTTCATGAATATTTCATTACAGGGTTTAAAACTTATTTTTTACAAAATTACCAATTTTTCTATCTTTTCCTTGGTCAGATTGGATTGGGTTGCTTTAACTTTTAGTTTATAAACATAAACTCCTTTGCCTATCTTATTCCCAAAATCGTCTAAGCCATCCCATGTAAGCTCTCTGGACAAATTTCCATCTGTTTGAACATTGGCCTGTAAGGTTCTTACCAATTTTCCTGATATGGTGTAAATCTGTACCTGAGTTTCAAGTAATTCATTGGGTTTGTTATGGTTAAACCAAAATTCGGTATAATTTACAAAGGGATTGGGATAGTTCAGCACATTGCTTAAAACCAAACCACTATCGTCAACTACAACAAAATTTAACGCAGATTCGGATAAATTATTGTACGTATCCCAACATTTAAATTTAATTGTGTGCATACCGGGTTCCAGGCCCCTTAAAGTGTACTTTACTTCGCCTTTTGTGAAGTCATCAAGTTCCGTTTTATAAAAATCATTCAGGATGATGGGATTGGCTTCATCATTATCCAGAACAGCAATGATATCATGGTCAACTGCGGTGATTGAAGTGTTGATTCCCGATACATCCGATAATTTGGCGATAAGCACCGGAGAGCCATTCGTATTTCCTCCATCCGAGAAGGATACATCATTTAAAAACAGGGAGATTTCGGGCCCGGTCTTGTCATCCGGAGCCGAAGAATCAATTCCTCCTATGACCACATCAAAGTCGTACCCACCAAAATTCTCCTTTGCATTATGGGCATAAAAGCTCATTTTGGCCTTGCCATAAGCAATGCGGATGTCTTTGGGCACTACGAAGGTAAACTGAAATTTTCCGGAGTTCACAGTGGCCCGACCTCTGAATATTTTGCTTTCAATGGCTACAAAATCCATGGTTCGGCCAAAATTGTCATTGTCCAGGGTCTTTTTCTCCAGCGCTTTGTCAAAAATAAGGGTGCTTAATTCGCCGTTAAAATCTGTTATGGTCTGGTCATTGCTATCGGTTACCAAACCTTCAAAATTTATTTTGGAAAGGGCTTTTAATGTGTCTAAAGAGCTTTCTATTGCGATACCATTCATTTTCGTAATCTTGATCTTTGGTTTTGCCAAGGCCAGATTCATTGCCGGATCGCCAAAATAATAAACAAAATATTTCTGTGTACTGCTGGTCTGGTTTTTGGTTTCAAGAAGTGATTCGGCGATAGAAGTATTTTGTCCGTCAAAATGAAGCAGGTTTCTGATCAGCGCCCTGTTAAATAACTTGTCCGGTGCTGATGAAGATCTCTCTGGTGGTGGATATCATTGATGTTGAACCTCCGGCCGGATTTAAAAATGTGTATTCACCTGCAGTTGGGCGCAGGGGATTGTCGAATCTGGCAAATTCACAGGTTACGGTAACAAATGATGGCAGGGTAGAAATGTTTTTCCAGTTTTGTATCTGGGGTACTTCCAGGATCCTTTCATTCGCCCAGCCATCCACGCCGCCATGACCAAAATAATTTAGGAGCAGGGTTCCGCTCTCAACGGCATTGTTTATGGCCTGGTTCACCAGGGGATATCTTTCTCCGCCTGCCGAGGTTTCCTGCTGGTAGGCATCGGCATAGATTTTCTTAATATTGAATACCGGTTTATTCAATTCTATATCCTGTGCGATTAGATCTACGGTTTGCTGAAGCACGAACTCACCTGCCGTATCCGGATCATCGGCAACCACAGTGATTTGGTTATGCCAGTCGCCATAGGAGTCGGGCTTATAATAGGACAGGATCTTGTCTACGGTATTTTTTGCTTCCGATAAAGTGCTCACCGGAATCCTTCCCGTAGCTACTTCCTGATCGTCAAAGGAAAAAAGATTGCCGTCCTCATTATCCATCATACCAAAGTAATCATCGGTTACATAACCCCGGGCAAGGTCAAAACTTTCATATGACTGAAAAGCCGGCACAATATTGTCATTGTCATTGATACGGTCCTTAAAATCAAATGAGGCATCACCAAACAGACAAACATATTTGATCCTGTTTGCCGGGAAGTGGCATTCAGATACAGATACCTCACAAAATCACGGATGGCTGTCAGGTCCGGTGAACCGGAGGCAAATTCATTGTAGATCTCATTCAAATCGACAACCGCAGTGCTGAGCCCATTATTTTTGGCATGGTGGTCAGCAAGTCGTTTTGCTTCATTCATCAAGAAAGGCTGGGTGATGATCAGGTAATCTATATCCCTGACATTGTGCAGGTTTTGATTTTTTACTTTTGGATTGGCAGGTACCTTTGGTTCGAGGAAATCTTGTTTGTGTACCAATAAATACTCCTTTAGTCCCGGATCACCAAAGTCTGTAAAGGAGTATTCATTACCGGAGGATTCTCCGGCCATGCGTCTCGGGCGGGTGAAGTTGCTTATGTCCCAGACACCCTCTATATTCTGGCTGTTTTGAAGGGTAAACCTGTAGGCCTCATTGGGGTTGGTACAGATAAAATTCCGAAAGGAAAATTGACTGGAGGCTACGGACAGCCTTCTTGTGCCAAAAATCTCAAAGTAGTCAATATAGCCTTTGGCGGATGGATTGCCATTGTTATTGAAAGTAACTGAAATATTTAGCTGAGGATTGTTTTGCAGTGTTGCCTGAATGTCTTCTGCTGTACTGGCAAGACGCAGGGAATTGTTTGAGACAGGAGAGAAAGCAAGATCAATGATGGGCTGCCCGTTAATATTGAGTACCATATTGGAAACTGTGGAGGAGATAGCCACACCTCTTATTCTTGCATATAAATTTTCAGTTGTCACAAGCCCATTTAAATCAACGGTGTAACTTTTGCTGTTGTTAATACTTAGGTCCTCACCCAGCCATTGCTGGCCATTGGCAAACAAATTCCTTTGGTCAAGTTCATGTACAAAAAAGTCCTGATAAGTATTTATAGGGATAGTCGTATTTCCGGTTATGGCAGTACTAGTCTCAATTCTCAGTCCGGGGCCCTGATCTACAGTAATAAAATAAATGGACTTATCTGAATAAATATTATTTTGATGTCTGGAATTCTGCAGGTTTGTGGGATCATAAATCCATTGTTCTGGGCCTTTGGCATACAACAGCGCATAATCACCGTTGTCAAAGGCATTGTCCTCTTCTCCTGCTATATAAATTGCATTCTCCTGCAAATCTTCAAAGCGAAAATCACTGTTTACCTGCGACAGCAGGGTGCCGCCATTGCCAAAAATCCTGATATTTTTTGGATTCAGATTGGAAGTGGGTATACCTAGTTTACCGAGAAAATCTTTATCTATTTTATATAAACCGCTTTTTTCAATTTCAAATTTATACCAGGTACCACTTGATAGTACTGAGTTTTGTTTGTAAACCGGAGGTGGTGCATCTTTCTTAGCAGATAATTGGGACGGCTGTTCGTAAATGATGGAGAAAGAAAGGACTTTTTTAGCAAGCTGCCCTTCCCTGAAAAGCGGAAAGATTCTGAGCCTTACCAAAGCGCCATTATTCGATTGTTCAAGGGAAAAGTGCGTTTTTAAGTAGCCGGGCAGGGAATTTTGAACCAGGGGCGGGAGGGAGTTCAGGTTCAAATTTTCGTATTTTACATTAGCAAGGCGGTAACCCTGTAATAAATGGCCCGATTCTGCGTTAAAGGCTGTAGAAAATACGGGAAGAAGATTTTCATCGAAAATTTCATTGTCAAGTAAAGGAATTGTAACTTGCACACCGGATTTTACATAGAGCGTGGATTGTTTCCAGGTCAGGTTAAAGTCTTTACTTTCAGTATTTTGTGAAAATATTTCTACAATAAAGAAGAAGTAATATAAGAAGAAAACAAAAGTGTTTTTATACATATTTTATTACTTAGGAATATTTTGCAGGAAATAATTTACAACATTAAACATAATAAAGAAAAAAAACAATCGTTATAGATGAACCAAGAGCTATTTTAAGTTCCATAAATATAACAAGAATTTAAATTATTTTACTCTACCTTGTAATCAAACAATTAATTATGAAAAAGTTTAACAGTAACAAATTAGTACTTTTAGTTTTAACAGCTGTTGCGCTGGCGAGTTGTAACAAAAGCACCAAAGGTGTTTCTACCTTAACTGGCTGGGAGTACAACAATCCGAAATACGGAGGATTTGAGACCAATCCGAAATATGGCGAGCAACCGCCCCCACCGGGAATGGTATTGATAGAAGGAGGTACATTTACCATGGGTAGTGTGCAGGATGATGTAATGTTTGACTGGAATACAACTCCGGTAAAACAGCAGGTGCGTTCTTTCTATATGGACCAGTCCGAGGTGACGAACAGAGAATACGTATTATACCTTCAATATCTCGAAAAAGTATTCCCTCCATCTGATGATACCTACAGAAAAATCTACCAGGCTGCACTGCCTGATACTTTGGTATGGAGAAATACATTGGGATTCAATGAACTGTTGACCGAAAATTATTTGCGTCATCCCGCTTATGCCGATTATCCGGTTGTGGGTGTGTCCTGGCGTCAGGCAACAGAGTACTGTAAATGGAGAACCGACCGTGTAAACGAAAAAATACTTATTGACAAAGGAGTTTTACACACTTTGTTTGACCATGACTCATTAAAGGTAGAAGGAGCCAACCGGTTTGACACAGAAACCTATCTCACAAATCCTGGTTTGCTTTTCGAAGGAGACTCAAGTATCTATTATAAAGGAATCAAGGATTATTCCAAGAAACCTGAAAAATCAAAATCCAAAGGTGAATTTACCGGCCGACATGTCAAGATTTCTGATGGTATTTTGGCACAGAGATTCAGGTTACCAACCGAAGCCGAATGGGAATATGCCGCAAAAGCTGAAGTTGAGAACAGAGAATACAATTCAATCAGGGGACGTAAAAAATACAGCTGGAATGGCAATACAACCCGTGAAACGGCCAGAAGGTACAGGGAGATCAGATGGCAAACTTTAAACAAGGAAAAGGAGATTACAGCGGACTTGCCGGATGGAGTAATGACGGTGCAGATATAACCATGAAAATCAGGTCCTACAAGCCCAACGCATTTGGATTGTACGATATGTCAGGTAACGTAGCAGAATGGGTAGCCGATGTGTATCGACCTATTATAGATAATGATGCCAATGACTTCAGCTATTTCAGAGGAAATGTTTTCGAAAAGAAAAAAATCGACGAGTTTGGCAATGTGGTTGGTAGTGGATTACAATTCTGTGGAATTCGATAGCGCTTGACAATGGAAACCTGGTTCCAAGTCGCTACCCGGATCTGTTAAATATGTTCCAATTACCAAAAGAGATGCCTTTATGAGGAACAATTATGAAAAGGCATACAATATTGACAGCAGGGATGGTGATTTTGCATCGACCAATCAGTTCAACAAGATGACTAGTGAAGAAGAAGAAGAGATCAAGCCAAGAATGTACAATGCGCCTCAGATTCCTCGTCAGATAGGTGAAAGCGGCCTGATCATTCAGCAGTATGACACAAAGATGAGAAACAGACTGTATTAGTGACCAGACCAGGGTATTCAAAGGAGGATCATGGAAAGACAGGGCGTACTGGTTAGACCCATCTCAAAGAAGGTATTTGCCTGAGTATATGGCAACAAACTACATCGGATTCAGATGTGCCACAGATAAGCTCGGACAGATGTCTTATTCAAAAAGAAGAAAAGAAGGGGTAAAAGCAAAATAAGATTGCAAATTATCAAGAATTTAAACCCAATCGTGTGAAAACATTATTGGGTTTTTTTATATTTATGCCATGGATATAAAAGCGCTTTACCAAATCTTCCAAAAGTGTGATCGGGTAGAAACTGATACCAGAAAGGATCTGACAAATTGTTTATTTTTCGCTTTAAAAGGCGATAATTTTAGAACGGGTAACGAATTTGCCGCGCAGGCTATTATTTCAGGAGCCCGTTATGCGGTGGTTGATGAAGAAAAATTTAAAAAGTAAATGATCAGATAATACTGGTTAATAATGTTTTAAAGACATTACAGGAACTTGCCAATTACCATCGAAAACAACTAAAAATACCTGTTATTTCTCTTACCGGAAGCAACGGAAAGACCACCACCAAAGAATTGATTCATGCCGCTCTGCGCGAAAAATTTATCTGCACTGCAACCAGGGGAAATTTGAACAACCATATTGGTGTTCCGCTCACTTTGCTGGGCATGACAGCAAAAACAGAAATGGCAGTTGTAGAAATGGGCGCAAACCACTCTGTAGAAATTGATTTGCTCTGCAAGAGTCGGGAGTGCCTGACTTACGGTTTTATAACCAACTTCGGAGGGTGTCCTTCTATTTGGGAGGGCTTTGGCAGCCTGGAAGGCGGAATACAGGCAAAAACGAAGATGTACCGTGATCTGGCCGCCCGGGATAAAATTGATATTTGGTAAATGACCCAGATGCCAGCGCCGTGCAACTGGAAAAGTCTTCCAATCAGAAGCGGATTGTTTTCGGAACCCGAAGGATTAGGTTTTCCTGTTGAATTGATTGAAGCCAATCCTTTTGTTAAGGTCAGATTTGACAAACTGCCTTATTGAGAGAAATCAATAGGAAATAGACAGTTTTCCAAATATTGCTGCTGCTGTTGCCATAGGTACTTTTTTTGGTGTTGACAAGGATAAAATCAGGCAGGCTATTGAGCAATATGTGCCTAGCAATAACAGATCGCAAATCATTGAGAAAGGTGCTTACCGGATTATACTCGATGCCTATAACGCCAATCCTAACAGCATGCAGGCCGCTCTTGAGAATCTGGCGCAGCTTTCAATAAAAAGAGTAGCCATCCTTGGTGATATGTTCGAGATTGACACTGAGAGTTTGAAAAGGAACACCAGCACATCGCCGACCTTGTTCAAAATAGGCCAAAAAGCCTATTTGATAGGTCAAAATTTTAGTAAGATCGCGGTGAAGAATGAAAATACAATACAATTCAGATCCTTTGAAGAATTTAAAAGCAAATTCGACAAGAATGATATAATGGATTCAACTATCTTGATAAAAGCCTCAAGGGGCATGTCACTGGAAAGGGTACTGGAACTGATCTAGTTTACCAATTGTCATCTTCGACTACTATCTTTTCGGTCTTCATATAGTTATCCATGCTGGCAATGGATTTAGAAATATGTGTATCAATGGGCTCTTCAATTCCCATATGATATCTTTCCTGAAAACGGCTGATGTATTTTGCCAAAGTAATTGCCTGAATATCCCCTTGTGCGCTGGAACCTACCCTGAAGTTTGAAAAAATATAGCGATAACGATTGTCTTTGACTTTAATATCCAGATCGTAAATAAGGGCAGTAGGAATGGTCTTAGAACCTAATTTCCAGGAAAATTTATAGGTACATACTCTTTTGACCGAGCCAACACTATCCAGATTGCTGTCAGTGCCGGCATAATATGTGTCTGCCCATTTTTTTGCTCTGTTAACTAATTGTGCACTTGCCAGTCCCTCAGCCTGCACGACTTCATCATACTTATGCTCACCGGTTTCGCTGTCAATCTTTACCAATTGCGCAAATGAAATGGAGGAAACAAAGATAAATATGAGGGAAACTATCAATCTTTTACTTACCATAGTCAGAAAAAAAATACACCCTTGAAAGTGTATGTATTAATTAATAAGCACAAAGGTAATATTATTTTGACAGAGAGTATGAAAAAAATGTTTTTTTTACATGCGTTCCGGAACCTCTATACCCAATAAACCCAGTGCCGTTTTTAGAACCTTTTCCCACCTGCTCCTGAGATTTGTATGCGCATTGTTTTTTCCGAAAGATCTTCAGAGCCCAGAATTGGCACGGTCTGGTAAAAGGAATTGTAGGCTTTTACCAAATCATAGGTGTAATTGGCGATAATGGCCGGACTTAATCCCACCGCAGCGTTGTTGACAGCCTCAGGGAATATTTCCAGAAATTTAATAATCTCCCTTTCTTTTTCATGAAGTGTAAGGCCTGAAAGATCCTTGTCGTAATCAAAGGCTGCTTTTCGCATGATAGACTGGATCCTTGCATAGGTATACTGTATGAACGGACCGGTATTGCCATTAAAATCGATCGATTCTTTCGGATCAAATAAAATACGTTTTTTGGGATCAACTTTAAGGATATAGTATTTCAGCGCTCCCATACCAATGATCTTGTACAATTTTTCTTTTTCCTCTTCTGAATAACCTTCCAATTTGCCCAATTCCTGAGAAATTTCACGGGCGGTATCCGTCATCTCAGTGATCAGATCATCGGCATCAACCACAGTGCCTTCTCTCGATTTCATTTTCCCGGAAGGTAGGTCTACCATGCCATACGACAGGTGGTACAAATTTTGTGCCCAGGGGAAACCCAGTTTTTTCAGGATAAGAAACAGTACCTTAAAATGATAATCCTGTTCATTCCCCACAGTATACACCAGGGTATCAATATCGGTATAATCTTTAATTCTCTGCACAGCAGTGCCAATGTCCTGCGTCATATAAATGGCGGTCCCGTCTGAGCGCTGCACAATTTTTTCGTCCAGTCCGTCTTCAGTCAGGTCAATCCAGACGGATCCATCACTTTTTTGAAAGAACACGCCCTTTTTCAAGCCTTCCTTTACGATGTCCTTTCCCAGTAAATATGTGTTGCTTTCAAAGTAATTGATGTCAAAGTCAACCCCAAGCGTTTTATAGGTCTTGTTAAATCCTTCATAAACCCATTCATTCATTTTTTTCCACAAGTCGAGGGTATCCTTGTCGCCAGCTTCCCATTTCCGAAGCATTTCCTGTGCTTCGAGCAATATGGGCGCATTTTTTTTTGCCTCATCTTCACCAAGACCTGAATCTATGAGGTTTTTGATCTCCTTTTTGTATTCCTGATCGAATTTGACATAGAAATTGCCTACGAATTTATCGCCTTTAAGGCCCTCTTTTTCAGGTGTCTGTCCTAGACCAAACTTTTTCCAGGCGATCATGCTTTTGCAGATATGGATTCCCCTGTCGTTGATGATTTGTGTCTTGTAAACTTTTTTGCCTGTTGCAGCAATGATCTGAGAAACAGAATACCCCAAAAGGTTATTTCTGATATGGCCCAGATGTAACGGTTTGTTGGTGTTGGGGGATGAATATTCCACCATTACAGATTTTTCCTTTTTATCCATTGGCTTGACGCCAAAATTTTCCTGTGCCCTGATCTTGTTTATAGAGTTCAGGTAATAAATATCAGTAAGTGAGATATTCAAAAATCCTTTTACCACATTAAACTTTTCGACCTCTTTGATATTTTCTTTCAGGTAGGCACCCAATTTGGTGCCAATTTCAATAGGATTTCCCTTTACGTATTTTAAAAATGGAAAGACCACGATCGTCAGATCACCTTCAAAATCTTTTACGGTTGATTGAAATTCAACAATCGGTACTGAAATCTGGTAAAGTTCTTCCATACCCTGTTTCACTGCCTTTTCTAAAGTAGCATAAATCTGCATCGCAATCGGTTTAACTGGCTGCAAAAATAACTATTTTAGCGCAAAATTGGTTGTATTCCAATCGATTTGCTTCTAAATGAATCTCACATGGCTATAAGTTTGGATCAGTTGCCGCGGGCGGCAGCAGAAAAAAGAGCAGAAACAAAGAAGTATTTTTCTGTCCTGAAAAGAAAAAACCCCAAGGGGCTCGATCTTCTGATGCAGGAATTGCACGATGAAACCTTTGAAAAGACAGATTGCATGCAATGCGCGAATTGCTGTAAAACCACAAGCCCGATCTTTACTGATAAAGATATCTCAAGAATTTCAAAACATTTGCGTTTGAAAGAAGTCGATTTTATCAACAGATACCTTAAAAGGGATGAGGACAGTTTTATGGTATTAAAATCGGCTCCCTGCCCATTTCTGGAGGAAGACAAGGCCTGTTTGATTTATAAACACAGGCCCAAGGCCTGCAGTGAATATCCACATACCAACCGAAGAAGGTTTTTGGGTATTGCAGAGCTCACCCTGAAAAATACAGAAATTTGTCCGGCAGTATTCAATATTCTTGAAGAACTGAAGAAAAGATTACCGGTTTAAACGAATGCAGGTATTTATTTTGCTCAAAAGGCAAAACTTTTTTCAATACCTAACATTAGTCATAAGATATATGGTATTTTTTTTCCTAAATTTATGCTTTTTAAAACCCTAAAAGCGTATAATATGAAAATATATGATGACAAACACATCAAGAATGTTGCCTTTGTTGGATCTCACGACTGCGGCAAGACTACACTTGCCGAGACCATGTTATTTGAAGCAGGTCTGTTAAGCAGAAGAGGTACTGTAGAAGACAAAAATACCGTTTCAGACTTTCAGGAAATTGAGCAGGTACGGCAGACAACTGTCTTTGCAACTCCCCTGCACACGGAATGGCGTAATTACAAGATAAATATCATTGATACTCCGGGCCTGGATGACTTTATAGGGGAAATAGCCGCTACTATGCGGGTTGTTGATACCGTAGCGACCATAATCAATGCGCAGAACGGTGTAGAGGTGGGCACAGAGATCATTTGGGAATATGTAAATAAATTCGGCAAACCTTCTCTGTTTGTAATAAATCAGATTGACCATCCCAAGGCAAATTTTGAAGCCGCCTACAACAGTATTTTGAATCTGGTTGGAAAAAATGCTGTAAAAATTCAGTATCCGTTGATCGTTGGCAGTGATATCTGTATTATTGATGTGCTGAAAATGAAGATGTATAAATTTGGCAAAGATGGGGGAAAACCGGAAAAATTGCCCATACCTGACAGTCAGAAATCATTGGCAGATGAATTGCACAATGAATTGGTAGAGAGGGCCGCAGAGAATGATGAGGAGCTTATGGAATTATTCTTTGAAAAGGGAACCCTAAGTGAGGACGAGATGAGGCAGGGAATTAAAAAAGGCATGTTGAACCATGAACTCTTTCCGGTATTCTGTGTTTCGGCTTTAAAGGATATGGGTACAGGCAGGCTGATGGGCTTTATTGACAATGTGGCGCCCGCTGCAGCAGACCTGAAACCTGAACAAAGTCTGGAAGGGAATGATGTGATCTGTTTGCCAACAGAACCAACTGCATTATTTGTATTCAAATCGTTTCATGAACCAAGTATAGGCAAGATTACCTTTTTTAAGGTAAAATCAGGAGAAGTGAAGTTAAACGATAAATTAGAGAATTCGAGAACCGGAGAAATAGAAAATATCAACCAACTGTTCATTATGGATGGCAAGAAACGAGAGTCTGTTGAGAAACTCTCTGCGGGGGATATTGGGGCCACCATAAAATTAAAAGATACCGAAACCAACGATACCTTGCACGCTATTGGCAAAAAAACAACCATCAGGCCAATCACTTTTCCTGAAGACAGAATTCAAAAGGTAATTGAACCCGCAGAGAAAAAGGATGAGGAAAAACTTGGTGAGGTCTTAAAAAAAATCAGCAGTCAGGATCCAACTTGCCAGGCTAAGTATTCCGGCGAATTAAAGCAACTGATCATATCCTGTCAGGGAGAACTGCACCTGGCTGTTATTGAATGGACTCTTAAGAATATTTATGGTATTGATATAGTTTTGAGTAAACCACGCATCGCATACCGCGAAACGATTCAGAAACCGGCGAATGCCAGTTATAAGCATAAAAAGCAATCGGCTGGAGCGGGCCAGTTTGGAGAGGTTCATTTGAAGGTAGAACCTTTTGAAGAGGGCATGCCGGAACCTGAAGGATTTAATGTCAGAGGAAAAGAAGTAGTTGAACTCAAATGGGGAGGAAAACTTGTTTATTACAATTGCATTACCGGAGGCGTTATTGATGCCCGTTATATGCCTTCTGTTTTAAAAGGCATTCTGGAAGTGATGGAAGAAGGACCATTAACCGGATCCTATGCCAGGGATGTAAGGGTAATGGTTTATGACGGCAAGATGCACCCCGTGGATTCAAATGATATTTCCTTTAAAATAGCAGGAGCGCATGCCTTTAAAGAAGCCTTTTTAAATGCAAAACCAAAATTACTTGAGCCCATACAAGATTTGGAAGTGAGGGTTCCTGAGGAATTGATGGGCAATGTGATGACAGATCTTCAATCGCGCAGGTCGGTGATTGTTGGCATGGATAGCGAAGGAAAACACCAGATTATCAGAGCGAAAATTCCTTTGGCTGAGATGTACAAATACTCGACTACCCTTCGATCGATCACCCAGGGAAGGGCTACATTCAAAACCAAATTTTCCTCTTTCGAATTGGTTCCGGCCAATATTCAGGAGGAACTGGTAAGCCAGTAAAACAACAAAGAAGCCAGGAAAATGCAGGAACTACAAATCCTGCATTTTCTTTTTTTATGTACCTTCGCTAAAATGTTTTGGTTTAAATGAAGATTTTTCTTTCGGAAAGTTTGGTTGATTATAGCAGCTACACCTTTAATTACGCCCTGTATTGTCTTAAAGAGGGGGCAAACGAAATCCCGGAAATATACAGAAAGGGGTTCCTGCCTTATTCAAATAATCTTGCCTTACAGGATGAAGTGTATTATATGGCCCGCAGCCTTCGTGTGGATCTCACTCTGTTTTTCTGAAACTTCTGAGAATAAAAGGGTCCTTAAAAAAATAGCTGAACTGAGTCCTGGTTTCAGAATTATTCCCATAAAGGACTTTAATATCGAGGATAAAAATTTTCAGAATTTTTGTATGCATTTCGCCAACGAAAGGTTCAGTGAACCATTTTCATTGGAACGATTACAATATATTCTGAGATGGAAAAGCCTGAGCCACATTTTTGAATTTGGCCTTGAGGGGAAAGTTGTGGGTTATGTGCTTTCAGTTATGGAAGGAGATACCCTGCATTACTGGTTTGCATTTTTTGATTTGAATTATCCCGCCTATTCACTGGGTAAGTATATGATGTTCAGCGTAATTGACTGGGCGAAAAAGAATGGCCTGGGCTTTGTTTATTTGGGAACAGTTTATGGAGAAAAGGCACTTTATAAGGCACGGGATTTTAAAGGACTGGAATTCTTTGACGGCAATGGCATGGCAGAACGAGTTGTCTCAGCTCAAAGCACAGTGCAAAACAGACTCGCATTTTGAGACAGATTCCTTCAAAAAAGATGCACAGAATTACCTGTCGAAATTAAAGTAAACTTTAGATATGGCTCAGAATTTGCTATTTAAAGTAAAAGAATGCATGAGGGAATATTTTCCCGAAAAATCATTAAATTTGCAAAAACATTTTTCATGAAACTATTTATCTTAACCGTAATACTGCTTTCCATAGCATTAGCGGGAATCGCAATAAAGATTTGGGCAAAAAAGGATGGTACATTTGATGGAACCTGTGCGGGTCGTAATGCGCGATTGAAGGCTGAGGGCATCAGTTGCGGTTGTGGCAATGAAGGTGAATGCAAAAACAATAAACAATTGCATGATCATGATCACGATCATGACCACGAAGATATTCCGCGGGTTAAAGTATCACGGTTAGATCTATAATGATCCTCTTTGCCATATTTTGTTTGGTAAGTTTTATACAGATTTTCTATTATCTCCTTATTTTTAAAAATCTAAAAAAATGTAATAGTCCGGGTGACCCGGCTTATTCATCACCTGTATCAGTTGTTGTATGCGCGAAGAACGAGGAAAACAATCTTAAGGTATTGCTGCCTGCCCTTATCGCACAAAAATACACGCACTTTGAATTGGTTCTCGTTAATGACCATTCGCAGGATGACTCCCTGAAGTTTATGCTCGGGTTTCAATCAGCGCAAGAAAAAAATGGAAATCAAATAAAAATCAAGATAATTGATCTGCAAGAACCCGAAAGTTCAGGCAAAAAAAACGCTTTGACCAAGGGTATTTTGAATGCTAGCAATGAAAATATTTTGCTAACGGATGCCGATTGTGTTCCGGCTTCCGATGGTTGGCTGAAGGGAATGACAGCAAAACTGACCGAAGAAAAGACAATTTCGCTGGGTTACGGCGGGTATAATAAAATAAGCGGTTCCTTTTTGAACAAACTGATCAGGTATGAAACCATGCTCACTGCCCTGCAGTATTTTTCGTATGCAAAAATGGGGAAAACCCTACATGGGTGTCGGGAAGAAATCTCGCCTATAAAAAAAGTGTTTTTTTAGCTGCAAACGGGTTTAAGGATCATGCCGAGATTGCTTCCGGTGATGATGATCTTTATATCAGCCAGGTTGCGAATGCTTACAATACAGCACAATGCATAGAACAAGGGGCCTTTACTTATTCACAACCAAAAACCAGTCCCGGTACCTGGATCAGGCAGAAAAGAAGGCACATCACCACGGCAGGCCACTACAGAAGTTTTCATAAGTATGCACTCGGCCTTTACTTCTTAAGCCAACTGCTTTTCTGGGCACTGCTGCCTTTCTTACTGATAAAAGAAAATTATGTTTTATTCGTTTTATATCTGGTGGTGATTAGATTTATCATTTGGTATAATAAGATTATAGGCGCTGCCAAAAATTTAAGGGAGCAAGACTTGATTTTAATAGCTCCGTTACTGGAAATTTGTTTAATTTGTGTTCAGTTAACTATTTTTGTCGCCAACATTTTTTCTCCTCCAAAAAAGTGGCAATAAATAAATTTTATGAAGGATAATACCCGGCTTTTAGAGATTATTCAGCGTGCAAAAGAGTGGAGATCAAAATGCATATACCACACTTTTAAACACATTTTGGAAGGATGTCTACAGGTTTCAGTTCCGCAAAAGCAATGATGAAAATGAGGCAGAGGACATCACCATAAAAACTTTCGCAAGGGCATTTGATAAGCTTAATACCTTTGATGAACAGTATTCCTTTAAAAACTGGCTGATCACGATTTCAGCCAATATTTTTGTCGATCATAGCAGGTTGAGGAAGGCCGAAACTGTTTCAATTGGGCGAGATCAGGATAATATACTTGGAATTGTCGACGAGGAACCCTCTCCGGCAGATCTTCTCATTATTGAGCAGAATTTGGTACAGTTAAAAAGCTTTATAAAACAACTTAAGCCACATTACCAGCAGGTTATTAATTTAAGATATTTTCAGGATTTAAGTTATAAGGAAATGGCAGAAATACTCAACGAGCCCATGAGCAATATCAAGGTCAAGCTCTTAAGGGCTAAAAAAATTCTGTCTGAGATCATTCTCACAAATGAATCAAAATAAAGATGCTGACAAGGATCACAGCCATAATCAGATCTCTAGGACCAGGTCTGTTGTTTGCAGGAGCTGCCATTGGCGTTTCCCATTTGGTACAATCTACGCGTGCCGGTGCAGATTATGGATTTGGACTCTTATGGGCATTGCTGGTCGTTAATTTATTCAAATATCCATTTATACAATTCGGCACGAGGTATGCCATTGCTACAGGAGAAAGTCTGATCGATGGTTACCTGAAACTCGGCAGGGGACTGCTTGTCTTTTATTTTGTGCTGACTTTTTTAACTATGTTCACCATACAGGCTGCGGTAACAGTAGTCACCGCCGGATTGGCTTCCCATCTTTTCGGTCTCTCTCTTGGTATTTCGGAGTGGAGTGTCTTCATTACTGTTATTATTCTTTTGTTATTGTTATTGGGCAGGTATAAATTTCTTGATCCATTGATGAAGACGATCGTTTTGATCCTTACAGTCAGCTCGGTGATTGCAGTTTTTATTGCAGCCAAGAATTCTCTGGCTCCAATCGATTTGCGTCAGGTCATTCCGGTCGGGGCGGTTGAGGTAGCCTTTCTTATCGCTTTTTTAGGCTGGATGCCTGCTCCCCTCGACGTTTCTATCTGGCAGTCCCTGTGGACTATAGAAAAGCAAAAGGGCAACAAGGAGTATAAACGAAAAAGAGCGTTTGCAGATTTTAACATTGGTTATATAATAACAATTTTTATAGGTGTCTGTTTTATAGCACTAGGTAATTTTGTGATGCACAATACCGGTTTGGGTTTTGGAAACGGTGCAGCTGAATTTGCCAGGCCAGCTAATACAACTGTACACAGATAATCTGGGTGAACAAAGTGCAGTTTTTATTGCTGTAGCTGCTTTTACAACCATGTTCAGCACGACCATGACGACACTGGATGCATCTCCCAGATCTAATGGCTAAAACAACAGAACTTCTTTTTCAAAAAACCATGCCGAGATCTTATTTGTTCTGGATACTCCTGCTGGCCACGGGAACCATGATCATTTTAAGTTTTTTACTTACCAGCATGATCGGCATGGTGAAAATTGCAACCATTATATCATTCCTTACGGCTCCTTTTTATGCCATCGCCAATTATATTTTGATCAACAGCAAACATACACCAGCAGAATTCCGCCCGAACCGCTGGATGAAAATCTGGAGTATTTCGGGGATTTTATTTCTTGTCGGATTCAGCATCTGGTATCTGATTACCTTATTTTGAGGTGCTTTCTGAAATTGTCATGAATTATCATTTCTTTCTTAAATAAATTTGTTGCGTTTTCTTTGTATTTTTGTCTTCAAATAATTTATATGGCAGAAGAATCCGTTATACTACCGTTTAAAAAACCTGAATGGCTGAGGGTAAAACTACCTGTTGGGAAAAATTACACCCAATTGAGAGGTCTGGTTGATAAATATAAACTGAATACGATCTGTGCCAGTGGCAGTTGCCCAAATATGGGGGAATGCTGGGGTGAGGGTACGGCCACGTTTATGATCCTGGGCAATATCTGTACCAGGTCCTGTGGTTTTTGCGGAGTTAAGACCGGAAAACCGGAAAGTGTGGCCTGGGATGAACCTGAAAAAGTAGCCAGATCAATTGAAATCATGAAAATCAGGCACGCAGTGATCACTTCAGTCGACAGGGATGACCTGAAAGACGGGGGATCTATCATCTGGGCGGAAACAGTCAAGGCAATACGAAGAACGAACCCTGAAACAACTCTGGAAACGCTGATTCCTGATTTCCGCGGAATACATGTTAATATTGACAGGCTTGTTGCCGTAAGTCCGGAGATCATCTCACACAATCTGGAGACGGTGAGAAGGCTGACAAGGGAAGTTCGCATTCAGGCGAAATATGACCGCAGTCTGGAAGTGCTGAAATACATAAAAGAAAGCGGACAGAACAGAACTAAATCCGGCATAATGCTGGGCCTTGGTGAAAAGGAGGAGGAAGTATTTGAAACCCTGAACGATCTGAAAGAGTCACTTGTGGATGTGGTTACTATCGGACAATACCTGCAGCCTACAAAAAATCATTTGCCGGTAAAAGAATATATTCATCCGGAAATATTTGAAAAATACAAAAAATTTGGATTATCTTTGGGATTCAGGCATGTAGAAAGCGGCGCCCTCGTGCGTTCTTCCTATAAGGCACAGAAACATTTGGAATAGTTCATTAATTTTTTTATTTAACAAAAGGTTAACAATAAACATAAAATGTTGGCATGTTTATTGTGTTATAAATAGGGAATAGCAAAATTCCCCATTAATTTTGTTTTCATTATAATTAATTTTGAGTTAGTAAGTTTAGAAAACATCCGCCCTGCGGATGTTTTTTATTTTAAAAGCTTGACTAACATGAAATTATGAAGTTTTCTACCAGTGAGCAAACGTCTTTTTCTACGCTTTTTGCGGCGAGTTGAACGGCTTCATGCGATACGGCTTCAACATGGCCTTCAATACCCAGATCGGTAATAACCGAAATTCCAAGACAGTCCATGTTCATATGTTTTGCAACGATTACTTCGGGTACGGTGCTCATACCTACTGCATCTGCCCCAAGAATATGGACCATTTTATATTCAGCGGGAGTTTCAAATGTAGGCCCTTGTAAGGCCAGATAAACCCCTTTTTTCAACTTCAGATCTATTTTCTGCGCTACTTTGAGCATGCTGTCTATCATGGCCAGGTTGTAGGGTTCATGCATATCAACAAATCTGGGACCGAATCTCGGTTCGTTCTTTCCCCTTAACGGGTGGTCTGGCATCATGTTGATATGGTCTGTGATCAACATGATATCACCTATCTTAAAATACGGATTGACCCCACCGGCAGCATTGGAAATGATGACTTTTTCAATCCCTAAAAATTTCATCACCCTGATTGGAAAGGTTGCTTGTTCCATAGTCCAACCCTCATAGTAATGAAACCTGCCCTGCAAGGCCACCACTTTCTTATCGCCAATGGTGCCATAGATAAGGTTTCCGGAATGACCAGCGACGGTTGAAATAGGGAAGTTGGGTATTTCTGTGTAGGGAACGATGATCTGGTCTCTGATTATTCTGGATAAATTACCTAGGCCGGTGCCCATAACAATGCCAATATCCGGATTTTTAAAACCTTTTTTTATCAGGTGATCAACAGTTTCTTGAATTTTTTCGTACATAGTCTAAAATGAGTTTGTTAAAATCTTTTTCATTGGTAATAAAGTAGGTTTCTATTGGCAAAAAATATACATTTTCAGTCAACAAAGGAGACAACCTGACATAATCTTTTTCAGTAGTCAGAAGGATCTTTTTTTCGGATTGTATTTTGTCAAATTGTTGCCGGACAGATTGGATATCCCGGCTAGAAAAATTATGATGGTCCGGAAAACTGATGTGTGTGAATTCAATTTCCTTTTGGGATAAAAAATCAGTCAGTGGTTTTGTTTTTGCAATTCCTGTAAGCAGCAGCACCTGGTATTTCTTTAAGTCACTCAGTTCTATTTCACCTGACGCTGACCGGATTTTATCATTGTAAGCGATTGAAGTAAAAAAAATAGTCTGGTTTGGTTCAGGTTTAAGTTTTTTAGAAATTTCGAATTGTTCGTTTTCTGATAATTTATCAGGGCATTTGGTGACAACAATGATTTGTGAACGTTTTGCTCCATTGATGTTCTCTCTCAGGTCGCCTGAGGGAAGGACAGAGTCTTCGGTATATAATTTGTCGTAAGAGGTAAGCAGAATGGTAAACCCGGGATTTACCTTTCTGTGCTGTAGCACATCATCAAGCAAAATTACCTCGGGTGCAGGCTTTTGATTCAACAATTGTTTTATTCCATTAACCCTGTCGGCATCCACAGCCACAGTTATATTTCTGAACTTTCTATAAAACTGAATAGGTTCATCACCCAGGGTCTCAAAGGTTGAGCCCTCATCTGCAAGTATAAAACCCTTGCTCTTTCTTTTGTAACCCCGGCTAAGCACAGCGGTTCTGTAGTCTTTATACAATAATCTGATCAGGTATTCGATCATTGGTGTTTTGCCGGTGCCACCCACGCTGAGGTTGCCTACGCCAATAACCGGGACTTCAAAGGTATAGGAAGGTAATATATTTTTGTCGTAAGCCTTATTTCTTGCTTTGGTGATCTCATCGTACACAAGAGAAAAGGGATACAATATTTTTCGGAAATTATTCACATGAACTAAAATACAAAATAGAAGGGATATACCGCATTTTTACAGGATTTTTAATAAGGAACATGATCTATAATCTCCAGACCATATCCAATCATACCCACACGTTTTTTATCCGACCGATTATTTGAAATCAATTTTAGTTTATGAATTTTGAGGTTGTGCAGGATTTGTGCACCAATACCAAAGTCTTTGTCGTCCATTTTTTGGATCTGAATTTCGCCTTCCCGGTTTCCTGAATTTCTTTAGTTCTTTGATCCTGTGCACCAGGTCAGGTTTTGTATTCCTGATTGATAAAGACCATGGCGCCTTTTCCTTCTCGTTTGATCGCGTCGAACATCTTTCCCAGTTTGTCATCGGGGTTGTTGATTAGGGTACCTATGAGGTCGTTGTTTACCAGGCTGGAGTTTACACGCACCGGCACAACCTCATCGCTGTCCCAGTTTCCCATAGTAAGGGCTATATGTACCTGGTCATTGGTAGTTTGTTTATAGGCGTGTAGTGTAAATTTTCCAAAACGGGTATTCACATTAAAGACCTCAATTTTATTGATCAGGGAGTCGTGCAGCATTCTGTACGCTACCAGATGTTCTATAGAAATTATTTTCAGATCGAATTTTTTTGCCACTTCCAGCAGCTCCGGCAGGCGGGCCATGGAACCGTCATCATTTAAAATTTCAACCAGCAATCCGGCCGGTTTAAGGCCTGCAAGTCTGGCCAGATCAATGGCTGCTTCGGTGTGGCCGGTTCTTCTGAGCACGCCCCCAATTTTCGCTTTGAGGGGGAATATATGTCCGGGCCGTCCCAGTTCTTCAGGTTTGGTCTCCGCCATGGTAAGTGCTTTTACCGTTTTCGACCTGTCATGTGCGGAAATACCCGTCGTGCATCCTTGTCCGATCAGATCTACCGAAACGGTAAATTGTGTATTGTGTAAAACGGTATTTTTACCAACCATTAATTCCAGACCCAGTTCCTCGCATCTTTTTTCTGTTATCGGGGCACAAATCAATCCGCGTCCATAGGTGGCCATGAAATTAATCATTTCAGGAGTCACCATTTCTGCGGCAGCAATAAAGTCTCCTTCATTCTCTCGGTCCTCGTCATCAACTACTATCACCAACTTGCCGTTCCTTATATCCTGAATCGCTTCTTCTATTGTGTTTAGCAAGCTGTTTTGTTTTTTTTGCTGTGTACTTGTCATTTTGTATTTCAAAAGGCCTTTATGCCTTTAGCGTTTTATTTTTTGAAAACCTTTTAAGAAAATTGGTTATGGGTTGTAAAAACAAATCCATATTGAACATACCTTTGTCTCTTGTGGCTCTTCGCAGAAGGAGCAAACCTACAGGGAGCAAAACAAAATTGGCTAACCAACCTCCAAGAAATGGTGGAATTTTATTGGATTCTGCCATATTCTTACCAAAGTAGAGAGGAAGAAATAGATTACAAAGATAATGATCGCCACAATCATTGGCAGCCCAAACCCACCTTTCGTATGCACTCACCCCAAGGATACGCCAATAAAGAAAAAACAACACCAGACAGGCCACGGAATAGGCAAGACGTTTGTGGTATTCTGTATTGTATGCATTGATAATTTTTTCTTTTCCTATTGCCAAATCTTTGTAACTGTTCAGGTTATCTATATTGCTGTGGGCAAGCACAATGGCATTGTCAAGCACCTGACTCTGTCTGTCCGTACCAAAATTATCCAGTATATTTTTTTTCAGCTTCGTTTTGGGAATGGACATAAGTCATGGCCGAGTTTACATCCCGGGCAACTTTTTTCGCCGCAATCATTTTTATTGAATCAGCAATCGGGGAATCGTTTAACTTACCGTACTTGGCCCTGGCATATCTGGCTACTGAATCTTGCTTTAAAGTATCTGTGCTCACGATATTTTTACTAATTGAATCAGCACTAAGCGTATTGGCACGCATGACCAGATAGAACCTGTCGCCTTTACTCTTGATATAGGTTTTGAAATGGGGTGATAAGGAATCGATATATAAATTCCAGCTGTTCCAAACTAAGCATTTCTTTGCCGGTATTGAATTTAACTTCGTCAGGGTCAAAATCTCCGATGTTTGAAATGTCAATATTTACAGTATAATCTTTGAAATCTGCTTTGCTGAAGGGCATCCTCTTTCTTTCGTCCACCGTAGCCCGACGTTTTTCAATATCTTCAAAATAATGGCCATCTTCGAGAATCAGGGTTAAATACCTGCTGCCTTCCTCATTCATAATTGTGCCCTTTTTTGCTGTAATCACCTTGTTGTTTACTTCATTATTGCCTACCTGATAAATGAGTATGTTTTTGAGCAGATTCTCATCCTCACCATATTTTTCGTCAAATTTAATGGTATAGCCCGGGATCTCGGTGTTGAAAGTACCTGCCACCAAGGCGAGTCCGGGTTCTTTCATTTTCATATTGTAGATGAGGTTCTGCGATTTCAGAGAGGCGTATGGAAATACATAATTCAGGAATAAATAATTAAAGGCGCTCAGGAGCAGCATCAGAAACAACAAAGGCACAATGAACCGTCTCAAAGAAATTCCGGCTGATTTTACTGCAGCCAGTTCATAATTTTCGGCCAGAGTACCCAAAGTCATGATAGAGGCGAGCAGAATTGCAATAGGCAGCGCCGTAGGGACCATCATAAGCGATAAATAGCCGAGGAATTTAAAAATTATCAGCAGGCTGATCCCTTTTCCGGCTATTTTATCAAATTGCAGCCAGAGTGCCTGCATGATTAATACGAACAAAATGACCAGGAATGTTGCCAGAAAAGGAGTTAGAAAACTCTTAATTATATATCTGTTGAGGATCTTCATTTGTTGCTGACCACCATTATATGGTTAATCATTTATAATGTAGCCCAGCGATTTGTATTTTTTTGCATTGAAGGAAAAGGTGTATGGTTGCAGGGCCTGGTTCGTCAGGAATTTTTTTACAGTGAGCTTTGTTTGGGTTCCATTTTTACCGGTTTCCGTGATATGGGCTATATGTCTGGTTTTGGAATCAATTCCGACCACAATTTTCTGTGTGTCTGAATCCAATTTTATAGGTGTAAGCTGAACCTGTTGAATATTTTTATTTGCATTGTCCTTAGAGTTCAACATGCTGTATTTATATCCTTTCTGATAAAAAGAATAAAACTTCGAGGGTGTGAACGAATTATCATTGTCCTCATCCATCAGACTGATATTTACCTCTTCATTTTCGGGTATAATGGTATAGGTTTTTTTGCCATCAAAAATTTGGGTGGTGCCAAATAAATTTACCTGGTATTTATCTCCTTCAAGCGTCGCATTGCCAAGATTTTTCTGTTGCACTTTTTCCGCCTTATTATCGAGAGTATATTCAAAATCGATATAAATGTTCTTATATGACTTCATCGTTTTATTCACTTCATCCAGCAAAGCTTTGGCAGCTGATTCTGTCTGGGCTACACCCAGGTAACCTGTCAATAAAAATCCAATCAAAATTGTCAGTTTCTTCATCACTTATAATTTTTTGATTTAAATTGTATACCCTGGTAAGAAGCCGTTTTAATGCTTTTTCATATCCAAAAATATACTATCTGGCTTACTCTTTTTCATTTTCCAATAGGCGCTCCAGTGAGACCATATCTGTAATCAATACTTGTCTTGCCTTACTTCCCTCGAATGGGCCAACAACATTTGCAGCTTCCAGCTGATCAATAATTCTGCCGGCCCTGTTATAACCCAGCTTTAGTTTTCTTTGCAACAGCGAGGCAGAACCCTGTTGTGCAATAACAATTAGTTTGGCAGCTTCTTCAAAAAGCGGATCTCTTTCCGAGATATCGATATCAAGATTGGTGCCAAGATCGTCGTCATCCCAGTATTCAGGCAGTAGGTAAGCACTCGGGTACGCCCTTTGAGATCCGATGAAAGCAGTGATCTTTTCGACTTCCGGGGTATCGATAAAGGCACATTGTAAGCGGGTCAATTCGCTACCAGTGGAAATCAGCATGTCTCCTTTGCCTATCAGCTGATCTGCTCCCTGTGAATCCAGGATCGTTCGGGAATCTATTTTGGAAGTTACCCTGAAGGCAATCCGGGTAGGGAAATTTGCTTTGATGATTCCTGTGATCACATTTACAGACGGGCGCTGGGTAGCCACGATCAGGTGTATGCCAATGGCTCTTGCCAGCTGGGCCAATCGCGCTATCGGGGCTTCTATTTCCTTGCCTGCAGTCATAATGAGATCTGCAAATTCATCGATCACCAGCACGATATATGGCAAATACCGGTGGCCGTTCTCAGGATTTAATTTGCGCAGCTTGAACTTTTCATTGTATTCTTTAATATTTCGCACAAAAGCCAGTTTGAGAAGGTCATAACGGCTGTCCATTTCAATACAGAGGGAGTTCAGTGTATTGACCACTTTTTTTGTATCAGTGATAATGGCCTCATCGGTATCGGGTAATTTTGCCAGGTAGTGCCTTTCAATTTTATTGTAAAGGGTAAGCTCAACTTTTTTCGGATCGACCAGAACAAATTTTACTTCTGCCGGGTGTTTTTTATAAATCAGGGAAGTCAGCACTGCATTCAAGCCTACCGATTTTCCCTGGCCAGTTGCACCAGCCATAAGCAAATGCGGCATTTTGGCCAGATCAACCACATAGGTCTCATTGGATATGGTTTTGCCCAAAGCGATGGGCAGGTCCATTTTTGAGGTCTGAAATTTCTGTGAAGAAAGCACTGATTTCATCGAAACAACAGAAGGGTTTTTATTGGGGACCTCAATTCCGATGGTTCCTTTTCCCGGCATAGGCGCTATAATCCTGATACCCAAGGCTGAAAGTGAAAGCGCGATGTCATCTTCAAGATTTTTGATCTTTGAGATCCGTATTCCTGCATTCGGAACAATTTCATAAAGGGTCACCGTTGGGCCAATAGTAGCTTTGATACTGTCAATACCGATCTTGTAATTGTTCAGGGTATCAACAATCGTATTCTTATTTTCTTCGAGTTCTGCTTTATTGATTGTTATGTTTTCATTATTGTAATCGTTCAAAAGGTCGAGGGAAGGAAACTGGTAATTGGGCAGATCGAGTGTGGGATCGAATTCGCCGAATTCTTCAACCAGTTTGTTCGAGTAGATTGTCTAAAAATTGCTCCTCTGAAATTGGTTTTTCAACTTCAACTTTCCATATCCGACAAAAATTTTTCTCCGACTTTTTCACTTTTTACAGCAACCATTTCAGGTTCTGCTTCCGCTTCTTCTATTTCAATTTTCGGGTAGACATTACCTATATCGCGGTTTTTTTTGTTAATGGCAAAATCATGTGATTTATCTGTATTCTCGTGTATGGCCTCTGCAATATAGCCTTCGTCGGTAGTGTCATTTATGTCAATGGAAGGGCCTTCTTTTTTCTTTGGCAGCAGGTTCTTTACATTTTGCGGGGAAAGCTTAAAATAAAGAATAAAAAATAACAAAAGTGTAAAAAAGAGTATGAGGAACACGCCGGGTTTTCCAAGATAGATCTGTGAAAAATCATTGATTTCATAACCTATTGTTCCCGCCAAAATGGTCATTTTGGGAATAAAGAAAAGCAAGGGCCCAGGATATCCAGATCATGGCAAGAATTCCATGGATCCAGTATTTTTTCAATTGTCTTACAGGGATATTGAGAATTAATATTCAATCCTGTGAAGAAGAGCAGTATTGGAAAAATAAAAGTGGCGAGACCAAAGCCGTCATAAACAAAGAAATCACTCAAATTCGCACCTGCCTTCCCCAGTGTATTTTCAACTTCTACTGATTTATCGGAGAAATCGGCCAACTGACTCGTCCCTTTTCCAGTTATTAAAAAAAGAATAGAAGGAGACCAACAGAAAAATAGAAGAGGAAAAGATAAAAACTCCGAAAGCGAGATGAAACTCCGGGCTTTTAAAAAATGAAAAGAAATTACCTTTCTTACTACTGGTGTTTCCAGTCTCAACACTATTCTTTTTGGTTTTTGCCATAAGCCACAAAAATACGTAAATTATTTTGTTTCAAAATAAACAAATTCAAGGCCTAAGGCAGAAAAAACTAAATCAGGAAGTAAATTTTGGGTACGTAAATTAAAAGTCCGATTACCAATGCGATGACTGCCGAAAAAAAAGCTGCTCCCGCCGATACATCCTTGATAACACCTATTTTTTCGTTGTATTCGGGATGAATGAAATCAGAGACCTTCTCGATAGCAGTATTCAGCGATTCAGCGACCAGAACCAGACCCATGGCTAAAAACTGGGCCATCCACTCATAGGCGGAAAGATCAAAAAAAAATCCGGCGATAGTTACCAGAACGGCAATGGTGGCTTGTATTTGTATACTGCCTTCCGTTTTTATTAATAAAACGGCACCTTTAAAAGCGTACTTCACACTTCTTAGCCTGTTGATAAAAAAACTCTCGCCGGATCTTTTCATGACCGGATTATTTCAATGGAGCCAGAGCAGCCTCATAATTGGGTTCCTGGGTAATTTCAGGAACCTGTTCTGTATAAACCACCTTTCCGCTTTCATCCTATGACCACAACAGCCCTTGAATGAAGGCCTGCCAAAGGTCCGGTTTTAATGGTTACACCATATTTTTTACCAAACTTGCCGGTATTGAAGTCAGATAATGTCATTGCCTTATCTATGCCCTCAGCTCCGCAAAATCTTGCCTGGGCAAATGGCAAGTCTCTCGAAACATTGATCATGGTTACATTTTCAACGGATGCAGCAGCCTCGTTAAATTTTCTGAGCGAAGTTGCGCAAACTCCTGTATCCAGACTTGGAGTAATGTTAAGCAGAATCTTTGAACCTTTAAAATCTTTTAATTTGGCAATTGAAAGATCGTTTTTTACCAGTTTTAAAGCCGGGTGCTTTTTTTCCTACCTGTGGTAATTCTCCACATGTTTTAATTGGATTTCCTTTTAGTGTTATTTTAGTCATGAGTAAAGTTTTATTTCTTTCAAATTTACAAAAAGAAAACTCTCTGTCCCCAGAGAGTTTAATAAATTTAGACAGAAAAGATTCACTTCTCAAATGAGACCAAGATATTTTTTCACATAAGTTGAAGTGCTTCTTTTGTATGTTTTTAAAGATGAATTACTTCTCCGTATGCTGCAGCAACGGCTTCCATAACCGCTTCACTCATGGTGGGGTGCGGGTGGATTGCTTTCAGGATCTCGTGTCCGGTAGTTTCGAGTTTTCTGGCAACTACTGCTTCCGCGATCATATCTGTTACACCGGCACCAATCATATGGCAACCCAGCCATTCGCCGTATTTCGCATCAAAAATAACTTTTACAAAGCCATCCGGATTGCCGGAAGCTTTGGCTTTTCCTGAAGCCGAAAATGGGAATTTTCCTACTTTTATATCAAAACCTTTTTCTCTTGCCTGTGCTTCTGTCAGCCCGACGCTTGCAATTTCAGGACTTGCATAGGTACAACCCGGAATATTTCCATAATCAATAGGCTCGGTATGCAATCCGGCAAATCTTTTTCTACGCAGGTAATTCCTTCCGCTGAGGCAACATGCGCCAAAGCAGGTCCGGGAACAATATCACCGATGGCGTAATATCCCGGCAAATTTGTCTGATAATACTCGTTTACAAGAATCTTATCCCTGTCAACCGCAATACCCACATCCTCCAGGCCGATGTTTTCTATATTTGATTTAATACCCACCGCAGACAACACGATATCAGCCTCAAGTATTTCTTCACCTGTCTTTGTTTTGACAGTTGCTACAACGCCTTTTCCTGAGGTGTCCACTTTAGTCACACTTGAGTTCGTCATTACATTGATCCCTGACTTTTTAAATGACCTTTCAAATTGTTTTGATATTTCCTCGTCTTCCAGAGGTACCAGGTTGGGCAGGAATTCTACAACGGTACTTCTGTTCCCATGGCATTGTAAAAGTATGCAAACTCAGCTCCGATAGCTCCGGAACCGACTATGATCATTTTTTTAGGTTGTTCCGGCAGGGTCATCGCTTGTCTGTAACCGATAATCTTTTCCCGTTCTATGGGTAAAAAAGGCAATTCTTTGGCCCTTGCGCCGGTAGCAATAATGATGTGGTCGGCTGTGTATTCAGTTTCTTTTTTTTCTGCATCAGTCACTACAACCTTTTTCCGGCTTTGATCTTGCCGAATCCGTTGATCACTTCAATATTGTTTTTTTTCATAAGAAACTGAACACCTTTACTCATTCCGTCTGCGACATTCCTGCTTCTTTTAACAACGGCAGTAAAATCCTTGTCGATTTCTTTTGGCCTTTAAACCGTATTCATCTACATGTTTCAAATATTCATATACCTGAGCACTTTTGAGAAGCGCTTTTGTTGGAATACAGCCCCAGTTAAGGCATATGCCACCCAAATTTTCATTCTCTACAATAGCTACTCTAAAACCAAGTTGTGAAGCTCTGATGGCAGTTACATAACCTCCCGGTCCGCTACCAATAATGATCATATCGTATTTCATGCTAATATGTTTAACGTTTAATGAATTCTTTATTTTGTGCAAATTTAATTAAATTTTATCGCTTTTACCGGACTAATTTTACTTACAATATACGACGGTATCAGCAACATCACCATGCAGAGCAAAGGGGTGCCTGCATTTAGCAGCAGGATTTGGTAAAAGTCGAGATGCACAGGTGCCTGGGTCACGTAATAATTTTCAGGATTCAGGGTGATGATACCAAATCTTTTTTGAAGAAACAGGAGGCCAAGTCCGATGAGATTTCCCCAGAACAATCCAACACCAATGAGATAGGCAGCATTGTAAAGAAAGATCTTTTGAATGCTCCAGTTATTGTTTCCCAAAGCTTTTAAAACACCCACCATAGGGGCCCTTTCCAGAATCAAAACCAAAAGGGCAGTGATCATGTTTATACCGGCGACCAAAATCATAATGCCAATGATCACCGCTATATTGATATCGAACAGATCCAGCCATTCAAAAATAGCAGGGTATTTTTCTGCTATGGTGAAAGGCGTTGAGTTTTGGGTCAATATGATCGTAAATCTCATTGCCTGAGTCTTTCAACCTATCAAAATCATGCAGCAAAACTTCAAATCCGCCCACCTCATTTTCTTCCCACTTATTGATTTTCTGTATATGCCTTATGTCGCCAACAATAAAGCCTTCGTCAATTTCCTGAAACCCACTGTCGAAAGTACCTGAAACAACAAATTTTCTGGCATTTGGGGCTTTGTTGGGATCATCTTTTACGAAAAACATGTAAAAGAAGTCACCAACCTTTAATTTTAATCTTTGGGAAGTGATTTTTGAAATCAGAATTTCATTGGAGATTCCTTTTTTAAGGTCAGGTATCGTTCCTGTTACGAGGTATTCCTTAAAAAAGCTCCAGTCATAATTCTCATTTATTCCCTTCAGAATCACACCCTCAAAGTTTTCAGGAGTCCTGATAATGCCTGCCAAAGTAGCATAGGGCTGTACCTTTTTTACATTAGGGACCTCTTTGAAATCCGGATAAAAAGGCTGATTCAATGGTACAGGTTTCACACGTGCATCTTTTGAATTGTTCTCATCGTAATTCATGATCTGCACATCGCCGTTAAAGCCCGATATTTTTTCCTTTATCTTCCTTTGAAGGCCAACACCAGTAGCAATGGAAAAAAGCATCACCACCATTCCCAGGGCTATTGCCAGTATGGAGATTTTTATAATAGGAGAAGAAACACTATTTTTGTGTTGTTTTGCGGAGATGATTCGTTTCGCAATAAATAACTCGTAATTCAATTGATCGCCCTTCTAAATGAGAACCAAAAATACATATTTAATTTTACTATGTATACCCTGTTTTTTGTTCTTTCAAAGTTGCAGTACCACCCGGAATCAAACTACGCAACAAAAAACTGAGGCGGGAATGGTCAAAGTGGCGCAGACCCAATTGGTGGTTGCGGCAAACAGATTTGGAGATCTTGAACCCTATCTTCAGGGTAAAAGGATAGGTGTTGTGGCCAATCAGACCAGCATAGTTTTCAAAAAAAACGGAAATTATGTGCATTTGATAGACTCCCTGCTGCTGCACAAGGTAAATGTTGTTAAGGTTTTTACACCTGAACATGGTTTCAGGGGGGCAGCAGATGCAGGTGAGTCAGTTGAGAATGACATTGATATGAAAACGGGTATTTCCTTGATCTCTCTTTACGGAAAAAACAGGAAACCTTCGCAGGAGTCACTGGATTCGCTGGATTTGATGGTTTTCGATATACAGGATGTAGGTGTCAGATTCTATACCTATATTTCTACACTGGCCTATGTAATGGAGGCCTGTGCAGAAAAAGGAATTGAACTCATCGTTCTTGACCGACCCAATCCAAACGGACATTATATTGACGGCCCGACCCTTGAAATGGCAAATTTTTCCTTTGTAGGTATGCACCCGATACCCCTGGTTTACGGAATGACTATTGGAGAATACGCCCAAATGATCAATGGTGAAGGCTGGCTGCCAAACAATTTGCACTGTAAATTGAGGGTCTTAAAGCTTATAAACTACAGCCGTAACAGCGAATACTCACTTCCAGTGCGTCCCTCACCTAATTTGCCCAATGATGTTGCGATTAATTTGTATCCCAGTCTGGGCTTTTTTGAAGGAACGATTATTAACGCAGGAAGAGGAACAGAGTACCAGTTCCAAAGGTATGGTGCGCCATTTTTTCCGGTCGCTGATTTTTCATATACCCCACAGCCCAATTTCGGATCAAAAAATCCCAAATTCAATGGAAGCTTGTGTTATGGTGTTGATCTGAGCAAAACAAAAAGACTGGAGCAAGTCAATTTGGAATGGCTGATAGATGCCTACAACAAAACTCCGGTTGAAAACAAATTCTTTGGGAGTTCCTTTACGATACATGCCGGAACGCAACTAATTCAGCAACAGATAGAATCTGGATTAAGCGCTGCTCAGATCAGGGAAACATGGAAAGCCGGAATAGAAAACTTTAAAAAAATCAGGAAAAAATATTTGTTGTACCCGGATTTATAACAGAATAAACTATCCTGATATATTTTTCCCATATAGCTGAACATGATTTTATTTAGGTGATGATTGGCTTTGGCACTTATTCAAAGATGTTCACTTCCATTTCGAGTACAATGCCGAACCGATCCTCAATGGTTTTTTGTATGGTTTGGGCCAATTCATAAATTTCTTTACCGCTGGCATTTCCATAGTTAACGAGAACAAGGGCTTGTTTTTCGTGCACGCCCGCATCGCCAAATCTTTTTCCCTTAAAACCGCATTGTTCTATCAGCCATCCCGCCGGAACTTTGATCAGATCCTCCGAGACAAAGAAATGCGGGATATCGGGATAAATGGCCCGGAGTGAATTCAAAATGCGCTTTGCTTATTACAGGATTTTTAAAAAAGCTGCCGCTGTTGCCGATTTCTTTCGGGTCGGGCAATTTGCTTTTTCTAATGGCAATTACGGCTTCTGATACTTCCTGTATTCCGGGATTGGTGATCCCTTTGCTTTCCAGTTCCTCTTTGATTGCCCCGTAATTTATTTTTATAAGATGGTCTTTTCGGCTAAGCCGGAAGGTGACCTCCAGAATAATAAACCTGTTCTTGCCCTGCTGTTTAAAAAATGAATCCCGGTAACCAAAGGCACAGGCCTCTTTGTCAAAAGTTTGGATGGTATTTGTTGCAATTTCCAGGGCATTTAAAGAATAAAATACGTCTTTTAATTCCACGCCGTAAGCACCTATGTTCTGCATGGCGAAGTACCCACATTTCCTGGTATCAGGGACAGATTTTCGAGGCCGCCAAAATTATTTTTTAAACACCAGATTACAAAATCGTGCCAGTTTTCTCCTGCCTGAACCTGCACATAGACGTAATTCTCATCAGAAAGCTCCTCCAGAACAGAAATTCCTTTTGTGCTGATCTTCAGCACCGGTTTTTTCAGGTCATGGGTCAGGAGTATGTTGCTGCCTCCCCCAAGAATAAGAAAGTCATCATGGACCTGAATAAATTCCCGAATTGACTTGACATCGCTGATTTCAGCTAAAAGACCAGCGTTCACATCAATGCCAAAAGTGTTGTAGGGTTTAAGCGATATGTTTTTTTGGGTGTTCAACCTTTGTATTGCTCCAGCGCGAGTTTTAGCAAAGCTACAGATCTTTTTAAGCTATTCACGTTTAACACATAGGCAATTCTGATCTGGTTTTTTCCTGAACCGGGGGTTGAATAAAAACCGCTTGCTGGGGCAACCATAACAGTTTCTCCCTGGTCGCTGAAATTTTCCAGCAGCCACTGTGCAAAATGATCAGCGTCCTTCACGGGCAGTTCGGCTATGCAATAAAAAGCGCCTTTTGGCACGGACACCTTTACTTTGGGTATTTTTTTCAGCTCCTCAATTAAGGTATTTCTGCGCAGAAAATATTCGGCGTTTACTTCTTTGAAATAGCTGTCTGGTGTTTCCAATGCAGCTTCACTTGCGATGAGCGCAAAGGTGGGCGGGCTAAGCCTCGCTTGTGCAAATTTCAATGCAGTCTGAATAAGTTCTTTATTTTTCGAGACGATACAGCCAATCCGCGCACCGCACATGCTGTAACGTTTTGATACAGAGTCGATCATGATGGCATGCTGTTCGAGTCCTTTTACACTCATCACCGAATGGTGTTTTATGCCTTCGTAAACAAATTCGCGGTACACCTCATCAGAGATCAAAAAGATATCATGTTTAAGCACAAGTGCCTTAAGCTGGTCGATCTCCTTTTCAGAATAGAGATAACCGGTTGGATTTCCGGGATTACAAATCAGGATGGCTTTGGTTTTAGGCGTGATCTTCTTTTCAAATTCTTCAATCGGAGGCAGGGCGAAATCGGTGTCAATGGAAGAAATAATCGGTACTACCTTAATTCCGCTGGCAGTGGTAAAGCCGTTGTAATTTGCATAAAATGGTTCAGGTATGATCACTTCATCTCCGAAATCTGCAATACTTCCCAAGGCGAACAAAAGGGCTTCAGAACCACCCGTAGTGACAATAATATCATTGGAAGCAACATCTATCTCATGTTTTTTGTAATAGGAAGCCAGCTTTTGGCGATAAGTTTCAGAACCTTCACTTCTTGCGTATTCCAATACCTCAATTTTCGCATTTTTTACTGCATCCAGGGCAACTTGTGGTGTTCTGATATCAGGTTGTCCAATGTTCAAATGGTATACTTTCAGTCCTTTTTTTTTGGCCTGTTCCGCATAAGGAACTAATTTTCTTATCGGCGATTCAGGCATATTTTTGCCTTTATTCGAAATGGTTGGCATGGCATTTATTTTAGTAATACAAATTTGCGAAAATAAATTAATTCATTTGGGATAAATATTTTTTTTGTGCATTTCGATATGATTTCTCTCAACTTTGGCGTATATTTACCTTTATAATAATATCAAAATCTAATCATATGTCAAAGGAAACAAATTTTTTAGCAGGCCTTTTAGTTGGTGCTGCAGCAGGAGCAATTGTGGGTATCTTAACTGCACCCTCCTCAGGTAAGGATACGCGAAAGAAGATTGCTAAAAAGTCCGGTGAGTTAAAAGCGGATTTGGAAGATAAATATCATAAAATTTCAAAGAAGATCAGTGACTTGGAGGCAGACACTATTGATGACTTTAAAGAAAAGTTTTATGATGTTAAAGGAACTATCAAAGACAAATATGCACATGTCGCTTCCAAGGTTAAGGATCTTGAGAAAGAACTTACCAACAAAGTTGATGATTTGAAAAAGCAGGCCAAAGAAGTAGATTCCAAGGCTAAAACTGTTTAATCTTTCGCATAATAGCAATGATAGACCTATTGAGGAAATATATTGATAACAGATTACAACTGATCAAGCTTGAGCTTATCAGTGCCCTGGCTAATGTTGCTTCAGGACTGATAAGCTCCTTTTTGCTTATGGGCATGGCTATGTTCATATTGCTGATGTTCAATTTTGCCCTTGCTTATTATCTGGGAAGTGTCTTTGAAAATCAGGCACTTGGCTTCCTGGCTGTTGGCCTGATTTATGTGATTCTTTTTGCCATTTACTTTCTCTTTGGCAGAAGAGCCATAGATAAAAATGTGAAGGATAAAATTGTAAGATCGATTTTTGCAGCGGATCAGGAGATTAAAGGTGAGAATGGGTATGATGTTTATGAGGACAATACGAACAACAACTATTAAATTTTGAATTTTGGAAGGTTCAGCTAAGAAGAATATCACCACCTATGAGGAATTGATGCTTGAAAAGCAAAGATTAAAGATGGAAATCAGCGATCAGGAATTCAGTTTGAAAGAAAATCCGGTCTACAAAATTGCAACTTCGTTATTTCAATCAAAAAGTAGCAATCCGTTTACGCATCCTTTAACCTTTGCCAGAGATATGCATGCCGGAAAAAATTTAAAACTCGGAATAGAAGGAATTATCAGTGCAGTTTTATTGGCAAACAGAACTACCCGAAAATATTTTATCATGTATACGGTGGCTAAGGAGATGATACCCTTTACTATTGGCAAGATAAATGAACTGATAAAGAAATAGTTACATACCCTCAGCATTTCTTAAAATTTTCCTAAACTTTACAGGACATTCGATAAAATTATAAAATTGTCATTTTTTTTGCGTATATTCCATCAACCTTAAAATGTGGATGCCGTGAAATTCATGATTTTTATATGGTTTGCTCTACTCTCTCTTCAATTTTCCATAAGGGCTCAGGATATTTTTCATTTACCGGAAAAAGAATGACAGTCATACCCTGTCCTTCAGGCTAATCAATAATATGGTGGTAATTCCTGTGGAGATCAATGGCAAGGAACTTTCCTTTCTGCTGGATAGCGGCATTGACAAAACGATTCTTTTTAATTTGAAATTCAGTGATTCACTGGAACTTAACCAGATTGAACATATCAAAATAAACGGTTTGGGAGAGGGTGAGCCCCTTTCTGCCATAAGATCTTCCGGAAACCGATGCCGTATTGGCAAGGTTCAGAACTTCAGTCATTTGGTCTATGTTTTATTAGATGACACCTATGATTTGTCATCAAAGCTAGGAGAAAATGTCAATGGCATTATTGGTGGTGATCTCTTGCGTGACTTTGTTGTTGAGATTGATTATCAGTCAAAAAAGCTAACTTTTTATAAGAATGATGCATACCGGTATAAAAAATGCATCGATTGCGAGGTCCTGCCTCTTGAATTCAAAGGGAACAAACCCTACATAAATTTGACCATCAACGATCAGAATAACAATCTAAAAGAAGTTAAACTTTTAATAGATTCCGGCGGGGGAGATGCACTTTGGTTGTTTGAGAACAAGGAAAAAGATATTGAAGTTCCCGAAAATTATTTTAAGGATTTTTTGGGTGAAGGACTGAGTGGCAGCATTTATGGTAAGCGAAGCAGAATAAAAGAATTGCGTTTAGGCAGTTTTATCATTGAGAACCCTACCGTAGCCTACCCGGATTCTTCCTCGGTTGTAACCGCCATGCAGGTCAATGACAGAAACGGCACCCTGGGGCTGAAATTTTAAGAAGATTTAAAGTCATTTTCGACTATGAAGGCAAAAAAATTACTTTAAAAAAATCCGGGAAAAGTATGGAAGATCCGTTTTTATACAATAAAAGCGGTATAGAGCTGGCTTATGGTGGGGATATTATTGTTAAAGAGTCATCGAACAGATTCATGGGTGCTGATAACGCAGCCAATAACAAAACTTTTTCAGAAAGTAATTTATTCTTTTAACCTGGTATCTAAACCTACCTATAAAATTGATTTTTTGAGACCGGATTCACCTGCGCTTAAGGCGGGGCTGGAAGTTGGTGACATCATTATTGAGATCAATGGCAAACCAGCTTATGAAAAGAAAATTCCTGAAATCATTATGCTGCTGTCGAAAAAGGAAGGACAAAAAATTAACCTGCTGGTAGACCGAAACGGAAGGCATTTCCGCTGCAACTTTGTTTTGAAGGACCTGCTATAAAATAAAAAAGCCCAACCGGGCTTTTTATATATTATTAAGAAAGAAATTTTATTCCAAAACCCTTCCTTTAATATTCAAAGTCTTTGATTCTTCAAAGGCATTTGAAGTAATGGTGATGGATTTTGAAAAAGGTCCACCACGGCTCGTATCATATTTTACTTTTATTTCAGCAGTTTCACCAGGCATGACAGGCTTTTCCGGTTTTTCCGGTACCGTACATCCACAACTCGATTTGATATTTGAGATGATCAGCGGTGCTTTTCCAACATTTTTAAATTTAAAAACCCTGGAACCATCGCTGTTTTTTGCGACATCACCAAAATCTATTGTTTCTGAGTCAAATTTAAAGTCCGGTCCGGTAAAATCTTTTCGGATTTCTTCCTTTGTTTGTGAGTAGCCGGCATAACCAATGAAGCCGACGAATAACATAATGAGCAACTTTTTCATAAAATTAGATTTAAAATTCAAAGGTACAATTAAAACAAAATACTAACTAAATTAAACCCAAATTATTGCTTAAAATTGTAATTTTGCGTTCATTTTTCACATAAAATTAACTTATGCAGATTTCCGCAAAATACGATCCCAAAGAAGTAGAAGACAAATGGTACAAATACTGGCTTGACCAAGGTTATTTTTATTCAAAACCGGACCAAAGAAAGGCATATACTATTGTTATTCCACCACCCAATGTTACCGGTGTTTTGCATATGGGCCATATGTTGAACAATACCATTCAGGATGTATTGATCAGGCGGGCGCGAATGAAAGGTTTTAATGCCTGCTGGGTGCCCGGCACAGACCATGCCTCTATAGCAACCGAAGCAAAGGTTGTGGCCAAACTAAAGCAGGAAGGAATAGAAAAAGAGTACATTGACCAGAGATGCTTTTTTGGAACATGCCTGGGACTGGACCCATAAGCACGGTGGGATTATTCTGGAGCAATTGAAAAAACTGGGAGCTTCCTGTGATTGGAAAAGGACGAAATTTACGATGGATGAGGATATGTCTGAGTCTGTGGAGGACGTGTTTATTGATCTGTTCGAAAAGGGATATATCTACAGAGGTTACCGAATGGTAAACTGGGATCCGGAAGCAAAAACCACAGTTTCTGATGAAGAAGTTATTTACACTGAAAAGCAGGGTAAACTGTATTATCTGAAATATAAATTGGAAGATTCAGAGGAATTTTTGACTTTGGCAACCACAAGACCAGAAGACTATATTGGGAGACACCGCGGTATGCGTTCATCCTGACGATATTCGCTTTACCCGTTTTATAGGTAAAAGGGTACGCGTTCCTATTGCCAACAGGCTGGTTCCTGTTATTGCTGATGACTACGTAGACAAAGAATTTGGAACAGGTTGTTTAAAAATAACCCCTGCCCATGATCCCAATGATAAGGTGATCGGAGAGAAACACCACCTAGAAGTAATCGATACATTTAATGACGATGCCACCCTAAATGACCATGGTTTGCATTACAAGGGCAAGGATCGGTTTGTTGTAAGAAAGGAAATTGTCAAGGAATTGGAGCAAGGTGGCAGTATCTCAAAGATCGAAGACTATACCAATAAAGTAGGAACCTCTGAGAGAACAGGTGCGGTAATCGAGCCAAAGATTTCTGTGCAATGGTTTTTAAAAAATGAAGGAATTGGCTGCACCTGCCTTGAAGGCCGTCATGGAAGACGAGGTATTGCTGGTACCGCCCAAATTTAAAAACACCTACCGCCATTGGATGGAAAATGTACGTGACTGGAATATTTCCAGACAATTGTGGTGGGGGCACCGGATTCCTGCTTATTATTTTGGTGATGGTACTGAGGATTTTGTGGTAGCAAAAAGTTTGGAAGAGGCGCTGAAAAAGGCAAAACAAAAATCAGGAAAAAAATTAACAATCTCAGATTTAAGGCAAGACAATGATGCTCTGGACACGTGGTTTTCTTCATGGTTGTGGCCAATTTCCGTATTTGACGGGATCAGAAATCCTGATAATGAAGAGATCAATTACTATTATCCTACCCAGGATCTGGTAACTGCACCCGAGATTTTGTTCTTTTGGGTGGCAAGAATGATTATTGCCGGTTATGAGTACCGCAATGAAAAGCCCTTTTCAAAGGTTTATCTTACAGGTATTGTAAGGGATAAACTGGGAAGAAAGATGTCGAAATCTCTTGGAAATTCCCCTGACCCCATTGAATTGATCGAAAAATACGGGGCAGATGGTGTTCGGGTTGGCATGTTATTGACCTCGCCGGCTGGTAACGACCTGCCTTTTGATGAAGATTTGTGCGAACAGGGAAGAAATTTTTCCAATAAGATATGGAATGCCTTCAGGTTAATCAAAGGCTGGCAAGTGGATGAAAAGATCCAACAGCCTGAACATTCTGCAAAGGCGAATGCACTGGTTTCAGGCCAAATTATCTTTTGTATTGTCAAATTTGGAAAAGGCCTATGAAGATTACAGAATATCAGAAGCACTGATGATGACCTATAAATTTATTTGGGATGATTTCAGCTCCTGGTATCTTGAAATGGTAAAACCGGATTACCAGAAGCCCATTGATCAAACGACGTTTTCTCAAACCATTGCAAATTTTGAACAGATTTTAAAGATATTGCATCCTTTTATGCCATTTATAACTGAAGAGATCTGGCAGGATATAAGACCCAGAGAAAGCAAGGACGCCCTCATTGTTTCACCCTGGCCGGAAGTGGGTTCTTCGGAACTTGATCTGGTTGAAGTATTTGATTTTGCCGCTGAGGTAATCAGCGGTATAAGAAATATCAGAAAAGAGAAAAATGTTCCTCAAAAGGAGGGACTGGAGGTTTTTGTGATCAATGCTGAAAAAACGAAAGGTTATTTCGACGGGATCATCATGCGTCTTGCAAACCTCAAAGGAATTCAATATATCACAGAGAAACAGGATGGGGCCGTTTCATTCAGGGTGAAGGGCAATGAGTATTTTATTCCCCTTGAGGGTTACCTCAATATAGAGGAAGAGATCGAAAAACTGCAGAATGAACTGAATTACACCAGGGGTTTTTTGCTTTCAGTACAAAACAAACTATCCAATGAGAAATTTGTGGCAGGTGCACCAGATCAGGTGGTTGCAGCAGAAAGAAAAAAGAGTCAGATGCCCAAACCAAAATTAAATTGCTGGAGGCCAGCATTGCAAACCTGAGAAGTTAGGAAGTTATCTGCTATACTATTTTAGAAACGGGGGCCTGACCCTCGTTTCTTTGTTTTTAGGCCAGAATTTACATACTTTTTCAGGCCATTTATCTTGTGCTTTAATTCAAGAAATTCCGTTATTAAATTATTCAAATTAATTCTATATTTATGGAAGAATTGGTGATGATTTTTAATCAATATAAATAAATGTGATATGAAATACAGGAGATTTGGACGGACAAACTGGCAGGTGAGTGAAATGGGTTATGGTATGTGGGGTATGGCCGGTTGGACGGGTTCTAAAGATGATGAGTCGATGCAGTCATTGCAATTGGCGGTGGATCTCGGCTGTAATTTTTATGATACGGCCTGGGGTTATGGCAATGGAAAGAGCGAAGGATTATTAGGAGAGCTGGTGAGGAATAATCCTGATAAAAAATTGTTCACGGCCACAAAAATTCCTCCAAAAAATTTTAAATGGCCCAGCAGAAGGGAATTTACTTCATCCGATTGCTTCCCACCTGATCATATAGAAGCGTATGTGGAAAAAAGTTTGAAAAATGCGGGATTGGATTCATTTGATCTGATGCAGTTCCATACCTGGGAAGACAGCTGGCTGGCAGATGACCGTTTGATGCGAAAAATGTCAGAACTTAAAGCCCAGGGTTATTTCCATTCCATAGGAATCAGTATAAACCGCTGGGAACCCTGGAATGGTGTGAAAGCAGTTAAAAGCGGTCTCATTGATGCGGTGCAGGTGATCTACAATATATTTGACCAGAATCCCGTTGATGAATTGTTTCCGGCCTGCAGGGAACATGATGTGGCTGTGATTGCCCGGGTGCCCTTTGACGAAGGATCGTTGACAGGGCTGCTGACCAGGGAGACTACCTGGGAGAAAGGCGACTGGAGAAACACATACTTTGTTCCTGAAAATCTGCATGCAAGTGTTGATCATGCGGATGCCTTAAAACCCCTGGTACCTGATCACATGACCATGGCTGAAATGGCCCTTCGTTTTATTCTGGGGGAACAGACCATAAGCACCATAATACCGGGAATGAGAAAATTCCAGCATGTAAAGGCGAATATTGCTGCCAGTGATGCCGGCATGTTAACTCCTCAATTGATGACTCAGTTAGAAAAACACAGATGGGACAGAATACCAACGGCTTGGTCTCAATAGCTCAGATTTTGACCAAAAAATATTAAAAAAAGATGTTTGTATTTAGCGTCCAGTAATCTACATTTGCTGAAAATTTCAAATCAAAAAACATAAAATCTTAATCAGGTTTAATTGAAAAAGCAAGCACCGCTGAGCAGAAAATTTCTGTTTGTATCTAAATGGGGGGGAAAGTCTTGATATAGCTTATGCTGTTCAGAACGAAGGAAATCAGGTCAAATTATTTATTGAAAAAAAATACCTGAACGAGATTGGGAAGGGTTTTGTTCCCAAAGTACAGGACTGGAAAAAACATGCCGATTGGGCGGATATTATCGTTTTTGATTTTACTGGTTATGGCAAGATTGCTTCTGAACTGCGCACGGCAGGTAAATTGGTAATAGGAGGAACTGAATATTCTGATAAGCTGGAATTTGACCGCGGATTTGGACAGGATGAGCTGAAGCGGCACAAAATTAAAACCCTGCCATTTCAGGAGTTTACTACTTTTCACGATGCTATTGATTATGTTAAGCGTAACCCCAATAGCTATGTTATAAAACCATCAGGCGAAATACAGGATTATAAACAACTTTTGTTTGTGGGATCGGATGATGATGGTTCTGATATTATTCGGGTACTAAAGGCATATGAAAAGACCTGGGGAGACGAAATGGGATCCTTTCAGCTTCAGAGAAAAGTTACGGGTGTTGAAATTTCTGTAGCTGCATTTTTCAATGGCAAAGAGTTTTTGACACCGGTCAATATTACTTTTGAGCATAAAAAATTATTTCCTAAAGAATTGGGTGTTTCAACCGGTGAAATGGGGACCAGCATGTTCTGGACCGATGAAAACCCAATCTTTGAAGCAACCCTGAGGAAATTCGAAAAAACTCTGGCAAAAGATAACTTTGTAGGTCATATTGATATCAACTGTATCGTGAATTCAAATGGAATTTATCCCCTTGAATTCACTTCCCGTTTCGGCTATCCACAAATACAAATTCAAAGGGCAGGAATTACATGAACCTTTTGGAAACTTCCTTTACAAAGTAGCAAATGGAGAAAAATTTGACATCAATACGAAAACAGGTTTTCAGGTTGGTGCCTATATTGTTGTTCCTCCTTTTCCTTATGACGACAAAAAAACATTCGAAACTTTCTCAAAAGATGCAGTTGTTATTTTCAGAAAAGAAATGAAGGAAGGCTTACATCCAATGCATCTCAAAATGATAAACAAGGAATGGCTTATTACCGGGGATTCCGGTTTGGCCTTACTGGTAACAGGAACAGGCTTGACCATGCGCGATGCCCAGAAGATGATGTTCAACAGAATAAAAAATGTGATCATTAACAATGCCTATTACCGAACCGATATTGGCGACAGGTGGTTTCACGATTCTGATAAGTTGTGGTCCTGGGGATTGTTATAAGAAACAATGCATGGAATTGATTTTCAAAGAAATATCCGCTGAAACTTTCTTTCCCATACTATCCGATAGCTGGCAGGAAAATATAGTACCTTATTGGGAGCAGTATAAAACCAATGCAAAAATTTACGGACTTTTTGACGGAGTAAACATTATGGCGGGAGGGATCGTTTTTTCTACCTGTTCTCCCGATATGCAATACAATCCTGAAGAAGCCTGGAGATGGCTTGATAAGGGCTATCTTGTACATTGGTTTTTTATGGGTACCCGAAGCGTACCGGGGTAAAAAATTAGGATCAGAATGGCTGCATTTGCTGATTCAAGGTTTTCCTGAGCAAAAATTCTGGTTAACTGTAGAAGAGGAGGGTTTGATACAATTCTATAAAAAGAATCAATTTTAAATTGATCAAATCGCTAAAAAACGGTGAAGATACAGACTGGCTGATGGTTTACGAACCACAAAATCAATTTGAAAGGCTATAATGGGCGGTGCCGCAGGTGAAGAAGGAAAATTGCTTATTTGATTTTGATTTTATTGTATTGCTCTACAAGCTCAATATATCGAATCTTTGCTTCATCTTCACTTAAATTATTTACCTGAAACCAGGCGTTTAATTTAAATGCGTTTCGCACCTCGTTGTCACCTGTTGGCAAATTACTTGGCATCCCGTTTGTGGCCTGCTTGTAATATGCATAGAATTGCAACATTACATCGGGCGGAAGCTTTTCTGTCATGGCCGATGCAATCTCATAGGCCTTCTCAAATTTTTTGTCTAGGTCTTTCATCTTTTCGAAACGATTACAGTTTCTCCACCAATGGTTTTTTCATCTAATCCAACATGAACTTTCATGTCCATAGGAACCAGGATATCGATCCTTGATCCGAATTTTATAAAGCCTGCATCGGCACCCTGAACTGCCGTTTGGTCTGGTTTGGCGTAGTTTACTATTCTTTTCGCGACTGCCCCGGCAATTTGTCTGTACATAATTTTACCTACAGTATCATTTTCTATCACAATGGTGGTGCGCTCATTTTCTTCGGAAGATTTCGGATGCCAGGCCACCAGAAATTTTCCGGGATGGTATTTGCTGTAAATGATTCTTCCACCTATGGGATACCTTGTCACATGCACATTTAATGGCGACATGAAAATCGAGATCTGCCTGCGTTTTTCTTTAAAAAACTCATTTTCTTCCACCTCTTCGATCACTACAACTTTGCCGTCAGCAGGAGCCAGTATATGTTCGGAATTTAACACTGGATTTCTTCTTGGGTTTCTGAAAAAATTCAATACCAGTATATAGAGGATTAAAAAAGAAATCATTAATACCTTTTGCAACCAAAGGACAGGTATAAAACGATCAGTGAGCAACATGATGGCGACCAGTATGATTGAGGCCGTTACGATGATCTTATATCCTTCTTTATGAAACATTTATGCTGTGAGGTATAAATAAATAAATATAAATGGTGTTGCAAATATAATACTATCCAGCCTATCTAAAAAACCCCCGTGGCCGGGTATAAAATTACTACTGTCTTTTACGCCTGCCTGTCTTTTGAACATCGATTCGATAAGATCGCCCAGTACCCCGAAAACACTGACGATAATGGCTATTCCCAACCACTGGTATGACAAAAGGGAGTAGCAGTAAACAGAAATAAAAAAGCCGGCTATATAGGTAAAAACAAAACCACCAATAAAGCCCTCAATGGTTTTGTTTGGCGAAACCCTTTCGATAAGTTTATGTTTCCCAAAGTTTTTGCCAATAAGATAGGCAAATACATCATTGCTCCAGATCAGTACAAAAATACCCACAATAACCACATAATCGTATTCAATGGAAGTGTTCAGGTAAGGAATTTTTATGAGAAAGGAAAAGGGTAGAATGACGTAGATCAGGCTTAAAAATATTTTCCCGAGATATTGTATAGAAATTTTTCTTGAAGAGATAAGTGCAGATATAAAGGTAAAATATAAGGCTGCGGCAATAATGCTGAAAAGGATCTTATTGATTAAAATATTGTCTTTGGTATGCGCATCTTCATTGCTTATAATTGCTATCAGATAAGAGGCTACTGCCAGCAGATAGGGATAACCACTTTTTAGATCGATCAGTCTCAGAAATTCATACAGACAGAAGATCATAAATACAAAAAAGACCAGATAAAGAGTCACATTACCGAAATACGCGCCAAACAATACCACCATGGCATATAATAATCCAAATATTAGGCGCTGGGTAAAATTGTTCATCTGTTTTAAAGATCCTCTAATAAAAGCAAATAGAGTGTTTTAGAATTATTATTTCCATAGGTTAGAAAATCAACCTCAGATTTATTTGGGAGGTAATCTTTTACAGAACTTATTATGGTTGGTGAATTTTTTGTAGAACGCATTCTTACACCCATCACTCCATCGCTTATTGATTTTACCAGCTGGCTGGTTTTACCAAATACGATAAAGCCGTTTGGCAGGTCTTGCAATTTGTATTCTTTTAACTGGCAGGTAGAGAACATAATACTGCCGTCTTCAGAAACCAGGGCTTCACAGCCGGTAAAAAAAGGAAGGTTGAGAATGACTTTGGGTGTTTTGGCACTGTTGATTTCAGATAAAATCTCATTCAGACTGTTATCAAAACAAACGACATTGTTCCATTCGTTTTCCAGAAGAATTTTTGACAATTCGGTCTTAACCTCTTCAATGTTCTGGCAATATAAAAACTTTCCGCCCTTGGATATAAATTTTCTTACAAATAATTCATCAGTTGACAGATTATCTTTGGATGAAAAATCTTCTTTGGGTTTGGAAGGCGTTTCTTTCTTTTGAAAAAATTTTCTAAACAGATTCATTGAACACGGAAAAAACCAAATTTACAAAAACTATTTATTAAATAATGTTTTTGGAAGAAATTTCACTTTCTCCTGATATTTTTCCTTTTTTACTTTCTTCCTGTGCAGCTTTACTGACCAAATGTGCTTCATCATCATTGGTAAAAGGTCTTTCTCCAAAAATCCTTCTGAGGTCATCTTCAAAGATCACTTCCTTTTCCATTAACAATTCTGCAAGCACTGTCAATTCCTTCCTGTGTTTTTTAAGTATGTCTATGGCTCTTTGGTATTGTTCTTCAACAATGGAGGAGATCTCATGGTCTATCACCTGGGCAGTTTTCTCGCTGTAAGGGTTGTTAAAACTATAATCACTCTGTCCGGAAGAATCATAGTAGGTTATGTTACCGATCTTATCATTCAGACCATAAACAGTTACGATTGCCTTCGCCTGACGGGTAACTTTTTCAAGATCGTTCAGGGCTCCTGTAGAGATCTTGTCGAACATAATCTTTTCTGCCGCCCTGCCACCCAGTGTTGCACACATCTCGTCCAGCATCTGATCGGTGTGCACGATTTGTCTCTCCTCGGGCAAATACCAGGCTGCGCCAAGAGATTTACCGCGGGGTACTATGGTAACTTTTACCAGCGGTGCTGCATGCTCAAGCATCCAGCTCACTGTTGCATGTCCGGATTCGTGATAGGCTATGGTCCGTTTTTCTTTATTGGTGATAATCTTATTCTTTTTCTCCAGGCCACCTACAATTCTGTCAACGGCATCTAAAAAATCCTGATGGTTGACTGCCTCATGACCTTTTCGCGCAGCAACGAGTGCAGCTTCATTACACACATTGGCGATATCGGCACCCGAAAAGCCTGGGGTCTGTTTAGACAGGAATTCCAGATCTACATCTTTCCCCAGTGTAAGTGGTTTTACATGAACATGAAAAATCTCAAGACGTTCATTTTTATCGGGTAGATCCACATAAATCTGACGGTCAAACCTTCCTGCACGCATGAGGGCCTTGTCGAGAATATCGGCTCTGTTCGTAGCTGCCAGAACAATTACATTGGAATCTGTGCCAAAACCATCCATTTCTGTAAGCAGCTGGTTCAGTGTGTTTTCTCTTTCGTCATTGCCTCCGGTGATATTATTTTTACCACGGGCCCTGCCGATCGCATCAATTTCATCTATAAAAATTATGGAAGGTGCTTTTTGCTGCGCCTGTTTGAACAGGTCACGCACCCTGCTGGCACCAACCCCAACAAACATTTCTACGAAATCCGATCCGGAAAGCGAGAAAAATGGCACATCAGCTTCGCCTGCAACAGCTTTGGCCAAAAGGGTTTTTCCGGTGCCCGGAGGCCCTACCAATAGTGCACCCTTCAGGTATTTTACCCACCCAGTTTCGTGAATTTCCCCGGACTTTTAAGGAATTCAACAATTTCCTGGATTTCCTCTTTCGCTCCTTCCAATCCGGCCACATCTTTAAAGGTGGTTTTCACCTTTGTGTTCTGATCGAATATTTTCGCACGGGATTTGCCAATGTTGAAAATTTGTCCGCCGCCACCGCCACCGCCACCGGCACCTGACATGCGACGCATGAAAAATATCCATAATCCGATGATAAACAGAAAAGGTAACCACACGATAAAGGAATCAAAAAAGCTCGTTTGTGTGATGGTATCTTTGTCAAAGTCGAGGTTAAATTCTGTTTTGGCCTGTGCATCAATTTGTTTTCAAAATTCTGGAGATCTCCAAAATCATAGGTGTATGCAGGTGCCGAAGCATTTAAAAAAGAAGGGTTTTTGTTTTTGCTGTGCTGCTCTTTTTGCAAAGCCTCAGGCTTTTAAAAAAAGTTGCGCAAAATCACCGTTCACAATGACTATTTTTTGTAAGTCATTTTCTTTTAAAATATCGTTGAACTGATTTTCTGTAAGTTTTGAACTTGCCAGATCAGCACTGTTTAAAAACTGATATCCTATAATTAATGCAAAGATGATACCATAGATCCAGTAAAAATTGAACTTAAAGTTGAATTGCTTTAAAGGATTATTGTCGTTATCTTTATTTGTTTGTTTCTTTTCGTCGCTCATAAAATCAGGTAATGAATTTAATACTAATTTGAGATATTCGTGATTACAGCATCTCCCCAAAGTCCTTCCAAATTATAAAACTCACGGGTTTTTCTCTGAAAAATATGTACTACAACATTTACATAATCCATCAGAATCCATTCTGCATTGCTTTCTCCTTCAATATGCCAGGCTTTCTCTTTTATATTTTTACTGACGGATTTTTGTATTGAACCTGAGATCGCAGCGACCTGAGTGTTTGAGGTTCCATCGCAAATTATAAAATAATCACAAACTGTATTCGGTATTTTTCTCAGATCTAACAGGATAATGTGCTCTCCTTTTACTTCCTCAATCCCTTTGATTATTTCTGCAATAAGAACATCAGGATTCGCTAATTTTTTCACCATTTAATAATATTCATATATTGTTGCAAATGTATTACATTTTTATCATTTTAGATGAACCGTAAAGTTAATCTGAATGAACATACACAAGTTTGGTGCCATTCCTTCAACGAATTCCTATTTAAAGGAATTGGTAAAGAAAGGGGCTACGGAAAGTTTTACTATAGTTAGTGCTGAATACCAAACAAAGGGCAGGGGTCAGATGGAAACAACCTGGTATTCTTCTGAAGGTAACAATCTGTTATTTAGTATCTTAATAAATTTCGAAGGGGTTTTGGCAGAGGACCAGTTCTATCTGAATTGTGCGGTTTCACTGGGAATACTTGAAGCTTTAAGAGCCTATAATATTCCTGAATTAACTGTGAAATGGCCAAACGACATTATGTCAGAGAACAGGAAATTAGCAGGTATTTTGATAGAAAATTCACTAAGCCAGGGGCAGATCAAATACGCCGTTGTTGGTATTGGACTCAATGTCAATGAGGAAAAATTTCCTTTAGAACTGCCAAAAGCAGTTTCGATGTACCAGATTTTGGGCAGAAAAACAGATAGGAACGAACTTCTTTTGGAGCTCGCAGAGAAAATAAGGAAATATGCCGGTTTATTCATCACCGGTCAATATCACTGGTTGATAGAGAAATACCAGGAAAATCTCTACAAGTTCGGTCAGACGCACAAGTTCGAGACGAGCACCGGTGATGTATTTTCAGGTAAAATAAGAGATGTGAAGCCCGGAGGAAATCTCGTTATCGAATTTGAAGACGGAACTCAGACAAGCTTTCGATTTAAAGAAATCAGGTTTCTGTAAAGATCCTAGGTATTCTCAATATTAGCGACCAGGGTATTGATGAACTTTTGCAGGGGGCCTTTCACCATCATCGCCATCATGGGATTGAAATTACCGTCAAAAACCAACTGGACATCACTGCTGTTTGATGATTTTTCGTCAATATTGGCTGTAAGGGTAAAGGGAAGCTTATCACTGGCGGAACCCAGCACAATTTTTTTGCCCGGGATCATTTCCTGAAGTTTCAGTTTAATATCCGGCATGCCTTTCAAAGCAAAAATAAACGACTCTTCTCTGGCCTCGAATTTATCAATATTTTCCGGCATGATCTTCTCAAAATTTTCAACCTTGCTCAAAAAGTCGAAAATTTCTTTGTTATTTTTTTGGACAGTTACTTTTGGGCTTTCTAAATTCATTTTTTAATTATTTCCATTTGCCCGGATCAGCTCTCCAGGCCATTAAGGTTTTCAGATGTTTTTGTGTAACGTAATTTGATTCCAGGGCCTGTTCGATCAGGTTGTCATAATCACTTAAACTTGTAACTTCCAGATTTTCCTTGGCAAAACTATCTTTTGCGGTATCAAAACCATAATCAAAAATGGCAACCATACCTTTTACCTGAACACCAAAATCTTTTAGGGCTTCAATGGCATTTAGACTGCTCTTGCCGGTACTTACAAGATCTTCCACAACAATCACGTTCTGGCCTTTGTTTAAGTAGCCTTCAACCTGGTTCATTCGTCCGTGTTTTTTTGGTTCCGGCCGAACGTAAACAAACGGAAGGCCAAGCTCCTGTGCAACAAGCACGCCAATTGCAATGGCACCGGTAGCAACTCCTGCGATTACATCGGGTTTGCCGTGTTTTTCGAGGATAATTTTCACCAGATGCTCGCGGATATAATTGCGAATGGGCACAAACGACAAGGTCAGCCGGTTATCACAATAAATAGGAGAATTCCATCCCGAGGCCCAGACAAAAGCCTCATCAGGATTTAATTTAATCGCTTTTATTGATAAAAGCAATTCCGCGGTTTTTTTTGCTGTATTTTTGTTGAAAATCATATGCAAATGTATGTAATTTTTAAAAATAACTGTAGCTTTTTTTTAACAAATGACCTGTCGGATACCGGTCGCAGCAACTGCTTTCATTGGGAGAATTGCGACCTCACCCTTTATTTAAATTCCTGCGATACAGAACGTAAAGAGTATTATATTTATTATAATGACCTTGAAAAGCTCTTTGAAGAATTTAAACAAAGATTTGTGCATGTTCTTGCTGCCGGGGGGCTGGTGTTAAACAAAAATCACGAACTGCTGATGATCTACAGGAATGATACCTGGGACCTGCCAAAGGGAAAGGTCGAAAAAGATGAGGAAATTGAAGCAGCGGCGGTGAGGGAAGTTGAAGAAGAATGCGGCCTGGAAGGTATATATATTGATAAATTCGCCGGACTTACTTACCATCTGTACGAAATGGAGGGTAAACAATTTTTTAAAACAACCTATTGGTATATGATGGGAGCCTCAAATCCAGAGCAAATTCCAAAACCACAGCTTGAAGAGGGAATTACTAAAGTTTCCTGGATGGGTAAAGGGGATCTTGATGAAGTGTTTAAAAATACATATCCTAATATTAAACGACTCATAGGCAAAGTATTGGGTTTTGGTGCGGGCACTTAGCACAGCTGTCGCGCTAATCTGAAGTTAATTCAATACAGATCAATTACCGGAATTTCTCATCAGTCAATGGGCACTACTCACACTATTCTTTTTTGTAATAACGGTAAACCGGATATTCCATATAAGCTGCTTCGAGGTATTTTGAGTGCTTGTAAATAAAATCCAGCTGCGCATACCAATTTGCATTGAATTTTGGGTCTTTTGCTTTTTTATCATCCAGTTCAGTCTTTAAAGCAGGATTTTCTTTCAGTACAACGCCTGCCAGATCTTCAAAAACATAGGGCGAAAAATATTCTTTATTCTCTAAAATTGCATCAAAAAAATTCCAGTTAAAAAAGGAATCTTTTGCTTCAGGCTCAAGTGTTTCGAGCAGGTAGCGCATTCCCGGCTGGTCTGTTGGTATCATCAGGTCCCCTTTTCGGAAATGCTTTTTCCCGGTGCCCGCCTCAACCTGTGAATTAGAATGCAGCTGGTGTCCTTCATAGGGTGTTTCAGCCGAACGGTAGGATTTGATCGTGTAGGTTTCCACTTCCAGAACGGTATCTTTTTTAAAGGCGGTAAAGCGGATCTGATTCAGCTTCAGCCTGTCTGTCACCGGCCACCAGCCACCGGGCAGGATATAGGCTGCCGGAATTTTAACACGCTTCTCTGGCACAAACTCATTGTAGAATTTTACCGGTTTCTTAAAAGGTTTGCTGCGGTCGTATTTTAATCTGTTCTGGCCTGTAATCTCACTTTTCACAAAAATACCCTTATAACCTTTAAAGTTTAATACTTCATATTTTGTGGTATCTAATTTCCAGCTGATAGGATATTCTTTTAAAAGCTTTTGTTTATTTATGGATTCATTTCTCAGGTTCCTGATTTCATGTCCATTTACAGTTGCAAAATCAAGCAGGGTATACATCAGGGCATAAGTACCCTCAACCCGCTCTTTATAAGGTTTTAACATATGTGTTTCTACCATCAGACTCAATGTATTGAACAGGGTGGCATATCCAGTTGAATACCTGGGGCTGTCGAAAAACTGTGAAAAACCTTGCTCGGGTGTTGTATTGAAAACATTTACATAAGGTGTAATGTCATGCTTCTTTTCTAAGAGATCTTTTTCGACAAAGGGTTTCAGGGTATTATTTAAATAGGCACCCAAATCTCCTCCAAGTTTGTTGTGCTGGGTAAATAAATGGGTAAGTACATACTGGTAATCAGCACCATCACTTACGTGTGTATCGATAAAGATATCGGGTTGGATGAGGTGAAAGATTTTTGTAAAGGTATGGGCGTTTTTTGTGTCGGCTTTGATGAAATCTCTGTTGAGGTCAAAGTTTCGGGCATTGCCTCTAAAGCCATAGCTTTCCGGGCCATTCTGGTTTACCCTGGTTGTGCTGTTTCTGTTCAGGCTGCCACCGATATTGTAAATAGGAATCACGCAGACAATCAGGTTTTTGTATTTTTCTGAGGGAAGTTTTCCCTGTGCCAGGTCACGAAGCAATAGCATGCTCGCATCTATTCCGTCAGGTTCACCGGGATGAATCCCATTGTTGATGAGCAGGGTAGTTTTTCCGGTTTTCTGAATATCTTTCAATTGTAGCTTTCCCGCGGCATGATAGGTCACAACATGTAATGGAAATCCGGAATCGGTTTCTCCGATTTCTTCAAGCGAGATGCTGGGAAACTGTTGTGAAAGTTTTGTGTAATAAGCGATGGTTTCCTCATAACTTGCTGTTTCGCTACCGAGACTCTGCTCAAAAACAGTTCGCAGGTTCTGCGCTATGGCAATTTGTACCAGTGAAAAGCCAAAGAAGCAGAACCACCAAAGATTTTTTTTTGCGGTGTTCAAAATACCTAATTGGTTGGTTTTATATTGTGGTGCACTGCTTCCGGCACGAATAGTGTCACATCACCCTTATAAAGCAAAATATCCCTCACAATACTCGAGCTGATATAGGAAGTACTGGCGCTTGTGAGCAAGAACACGGTTTCTATTTTTGATAGTCTTCGGTTGGTATGGGCAATGGCTTTTTCGAATTCGAAGTCGGCCGGGTTCCTTAGTCCGCGGAGAATAAATGCGCTATTCACTTTTTTGCAATATTCAACGGTAAGGCCTTCATAGGTATCCACTTTTATTTTCTTTTCGCCGCTGTAGGTCTTTTCAATGAATTGTATTCTTTGCTCCAATGAAAACATATAATTTTTGGAGGTATTGTTGCCAATGGCAATGATGATTTCATCAAAAAGTTTTAGCGCGCGGTTGATGATATCTGTGTGCCCCAAAGTAAGCGGATCAAAGGATCCGGGAAAAACTGCTCTTCTCATTGCTTTATTTTAATGCCATTTCTATACAATTTCCAAAAAGCTCTTTCAGGCTGATGCCTGCTACCCTGGCTTGTTTGGGCAAAATACTTTCCGTGGTAATCCCCGGAACCATGTTCATTTCTATAAAGAAAGGTATGTCACCAACAATAATGAAATCAGCCCTGGAGAGGCCTTTCAGGTTCAGTACTTTATAGATTTTTTCTGCTTGCTCTGCCAGGTTTTTTCGCTGGAAGTCTGAAATTCTTGCCGGCGTGATTTCATCTGATTTACCAAGGTATTTGGCCTCAAAATCAAAGAACTCATTGTGGCTGACAATTTCTGTTTCGGGCAGCACTTTAATTTTATTCTGCCATTCAATAACACCTACCGAAACTTCAATGCCATCAAGAAAGGATTCTATGAGGATCTCATTGTCTTCCTCAAAGGCGAAGGCCATGGCAGGCACAAGAGCTTCCTTTGTTTTCACTTTTGATACACCAAAGCTGGAGCCTGATTTATTCGGTTTAACAAAGCAAGGCAAACCAACTTTTTTAAGAATTTGATCCGTATCGAAAGGATCACCCTGATTCAAATAGACCGATTCAGCCATTCTGATGCCATAGGGTTTTAAAAAACTCAGGGTATCTCTTTTATTAAAGGTAACCGCCATCTGGTAAAAGGGAGCAGAGGTATGTTTGATTCCGAACAGGTCAAAATAGGCCAGAAGGACACCATCTTCGCCGGGGTGGCCATGAATGGCGTTAAAAACGCAGTCAAAGTGAACCTTGCCTGCACCTGATCCCAGGCTAAAATCCTCTTTATTTACAGGTGTTTCTATCCCGCTTTCGTCAACATGAACCCACTTTTCTCTTAAGATCAGAATTTTGAAGAGCCGGTATTTTTCTGCATCCAGATTGGCAAAAACTACATTGCCACTTAATATTGAAATATCTACTTCACTGGAGTAACCTCCCATAATGATGGCAATATTTTTCCTCATAAAAAATTTGTTGACGAACAAACATACAAAAAAAACCAAGGTACAAAATAAAAACGGGCAAATATTGAGCAGCTGTTTTCGATCAAAATTAAGAGAATATTTTACAAGGAAAGTCATTTTTTGAAAAGGGTTATTTAAAACCCGGAGCATACCAGCGACGGATTTTAAAAATTGAGTCCGGCTTCTACAGGTTTCAGTTAAAAAAATTATCTTTGAAGCATAAATTCGGCATATGGGATTTTTTCAGTACATAAAAAGCAGGAAGTTTTTAAACACTCTTTTGATCATGTTGGTTATTACTTTGGCGCTGATGTTTTTTTCGGGCATTGGGCTTGGTTTTTATACCCATCACAATCAGAAGATTACAGTGCCTGATCTGCAAAAGAAGTCTTTGGAAGAAGCAGGAGATCTTTTAGCGGGCCTTGATCTCAATTATGTAGTGATCGATTCTTCGGAATTTAATCCTGATTTTCCGCCAAAATCTGTGATGGAACAGGATCCTGAGGCCGGATCTTATGTAAAGGAGAACAGAAAAATCTACCTCACTTTAAACCCGTCTAATTTTTTGAAAGTTGAGGTTCCCAAGGTGCTTGACCAGACAAAAAGACAGGTGGTCACCAGATTGAAGTCCTCGGGATTTCAAATTGGGAAAGAAATTAAGATTCCGGATTTAGGAAAAGATGTGGTAAGACGCATGGAATACAAGGGAAGAACAATAAAACCGGGGGATTATTTGCCTAAAAGTTCTGTAATTGACCTTGTTTTGGGTGATGGATTGGAAGAAATAGTAATAGACAGTTTGGCTACAGACAGCATACCGGATGCAGGAGAATTTTGACGACATCATAAGCGATGAGCTTTATGAACACTACAGTTTTACCGCAGGCGCCGGACAGGAGCCGCTGCGTGTGGATAAATTTCTGATGAATTTTATTGAAAATGCCACCAGAAACAAGATCCAACAGGCTGTTAAAGCAGGTAATGTTCTTGTAAATGACCAGGTGGTTAAATCCAATTACAGGGTAAAAGCCAGGGAAGTGGTTCGTGTTGTTTTGGCCTATCCGCCTCACGAAAACCTGATGGTTCCGGAAAAAATGCCTTTGGACATTGTGTATGAAGACAGTGAGGTTATTGTTGTAAATAAGGAGGCCGGCATCGTTGTTCATCCGGGCCAGTGGAAATCACAGCGGTACCCTGGTAAATGGTCTGTTGTACCACATAGAAAACCTGCCCATAAACAGCAATGAAAGACCCGGACTGGTGCACAGGATCAGACAAAGATACCAGCGGCTTGCTCGTCGTGGCAAAAACAGAGTTCGCTATGGCCAACCTCGCCAATCAGTTTTTTGAAAGAACAACAGAACGCCTGTATTACGCGCTCGTCTGGGGTAATTTTGAAGAAGAATCCGGCACGATAGAGGGCCATATTGGCAGAAGTTTAAAGAACAGGCTGTTGATGGACGTGTTTCCCAAAGGCGACTTTGGAAAACCTGCCATCACCCATTATAAAGTTCTGGAGCGTTTTAATTACGTAACCCTGGTGCAATGCAAACTGGAAACAGGCAGAACACACCAGATCAGGGCCCACTTTGCCCACATCGGGCATCCTTTGTTCAATGATGAAAGGTATGGAGGTGATCAGATCGTAAAAGGAACAACTTTTACCAAGTACAAACAATTCGTTGAAAATTGTTTTGCTATTTTACCCCGTCAGGCCCTACACGCAAAAACCCTGGGCTTTACCCATCCTACAAGCAGGGAATTTTTACAGTTTGATTCGCCTATGCCTCAGGATATGGTGCTGTGTCTGGAAAAGTGGAGGAATTATTCCATCCATCAAAAGGAGGAATAAATTTTTTGAAATCGTCAGGTTTGCATAATTTTATTCAAATGAAACGGGCATAAAAAAACCTTCTCTCAATATGGAGACAAGATATTGCAGGTTCATTGCTTTACCTGGTATCTGATACCTTAAATAATTAAATATTAATAAAATGAAAATTGTTATATCCCCGGCCAAAACGCTTGAATTTGAAAGGCCAGTACCAATTCAGACGCATACCGAATGTGCTTTTCTGAATAAATCAGTCAAACTGAACACGGTGCTCAAAAAGAAAAGTCCGAAGAAGTTGATGGAACTCATGGATATTTCTGAAAAATTAAGTGAATTGAATTACCAGCGCAATCAGGACTGGCACCTGCCTTTTAGCCCTGAAAATGCCCGGCAGGCAGTATTTGCCTTTAGCGGGGATGTGTATGAAGGACTTGACGCCTATACCCTGGATCTGGATAAGTTTGAAGACCTGCAAAACAAAGTACGCATCCTTTCCGGACTCTATGGCATTTTAAAGCCGCTTGACCTGATGCAGCCATACCGTTTGGAAATGGGTACGGCTTTAAAAGTAAACAGGTATAACAACCTTTATGAATTCTGGGGAGATAGCCTTACCAAAGCCTTGAATACCGAATTAAAGGGTGATGTTCTTTTAAATCTGGCAAGCCAGGAATACTTCAAAGCCATCAAACCTAAATTGTTAAAAAGCCCGGTGATTACTCCGGAGTTTAAGGACTTCCACAACGGCGAATTAAAAATGATCAGTTTTTTTGCAAAAAAAGCCAGAGGCTCAATGGTGAGGTATATTATTGACAATCAAATAGATGTAATAGAAGATGTCAAAGGATTTAACAGGGAAGGATACGCTTTTGACAAGAATTTGTCAACAGAAAAGAAATGGGTGTTCACCCGGTAAATAGTTTGAATTTACAATATTTTTTATAGGGTAATATAACCATTGTCTAAAAATCGCCCCCGGACAATATTCTATAAAATTTTGGTTTTATTTTCGTTTGCTCAAACAATTCGTTTATTTTTATCATAAATAATCGAGTGGTATTCATGGCATACAGAATTTTACCTTCCCTGAAATATTTCTTTCTTCTCTTTTTGCTTTTTGTTACTGCTGCGCAAGCCCAGACCAAAGCCATTGAAGAATCCATTCTCAATGATAAAGAGGGCTTTTATTATATTGATTTTAAAAATTACCCTGCCCTCAATGCAGCCATGCCCATTGGCATGTTCGACTCCGGGACAGGCGGTTTAACTGTGCTTGATGCCGTGGTTAATTTCGATTACTACAACAATAAGTCCGGAAAGAAAAAGCCCGATGGCATTTCAGATTTTTCACGTGAAGATTTTATTTATTTGGCTGACCAGGCGAATATGCCCTATGGCAATTATGCTGCAGTGGGCAAAACAGATCTTTTAAAAGAGCATATCATCAAGGATGCCCAGTTTTTACTCGGATCAAAATATTACCATGACAATCAGATCTATACAGACAAAAAGGCCATAAAAATTCTGGTAATCGCCTGCAATACAGCAACAGCTTACGGCAAAACTGATGTGGAGAATTTTCTGAAAAAAGCCGGATCCCAGGTTAAAGTAATCGGGGTAATTGATGCCGGTGCAAGAGGCGCCTTGTCGACTTTCAAAAAAAATGAAGCGGGCAGTATTGGAATTTTTGCCACGGCAGGTACCGTTGCATCCAAGGGCTATGAAACGGCTTTAAAAAATCTGATTGCAGCCAACGGCTATACAGGAAATATACAGTTTTTCAGTCAGGGTGGGGTGGGCCTTGCAGAGGCGATCGACGAAGACCTGAACTATATTGACAAAAAAGCTAAAGAACCGAGAAGTTTATATAAAGGACCCAGTCTGACAGAAAATGATTTGGCCATTCAGACGGCTTTGCTTTCTATTTATGGCTTTGATTTTTCTGAGTATAAGATGCTGTGCGATGCAAATAATCCTGAGCAATGTTCTGTAATGCAGATCAATTCACCTGAAAATTATGTGAGGTTTCATCTTGTTACCCTATTGGAAAAAATGAGGGCTACACCCGGTGCACTTCCCTTAAAGGCCCTTATTCTGGGTTGTACGCATTATCCCTTTTTGACAACCGAGATTCAAAAAGTACTGGAAGACCTAAGAAAAGTAAAAACCGATGGCACTTACCGATACAAACATTTGCTTGCAAAGAAGGTAAACCTGATCGATCCTGCCATCAATACAGCCGATGAATTGTTTGTGTATCTATCAGAGCGGCAGTTGCTTAACAGGGCCGATAAAAAGGGAACCGGAGATTTTTTTATCAGTATCCCGAATCAGAAAAACAGCCAAATCATTACAGAAGAAAATGGCAGTCGCTTTTCGTACGATTACAAATACGGCAGAAATGCCGGAGATATCCAGGAATACATACAGGTTGTCCCATTTTCAGGTGCCAACATTCCGGTGGATGTCAAAGAGAGAATTTTTTTGCAGATACCAAAAACAGATAACCTGATAAAAAACTCCGGCATGGACCGGCTGCTTCGCACTGAAAGAGAAATGGTAATAAACCGGGGTGTAGAAAACAAAAAGTTAAAATTGAAAACGGACTCAGAATTAAAGGAAATAATGCAATTATTTCTCAAGCTGGGCTTCACTGCCTTTGGCGGCCCTGCCGCACATATCGCCATGATGCGGGATGAGGTGGTAGTTAAAAGAAAATGGCTTACAGAACAGCATTTTCTGGACCTGATAGGCGCCGTAAATTTGATTCCGGGCCCCAACAGCACCGAGATGACCATGCACATAGGCCACGAACGCGGGGGTTGGAAAGGCCTGGTAATCGCCGGGATCTGTTTTATATTGCCAGCCGTACTGATCACAGGTATCTTTGCCTGGTTTTACAAAGTTTATGGGCAATTACCTGAAGTACAGCCATTTATATATGGAATCAAACCTGCCATAATTGCCATAATTCTTGCGGCTGTTTTTCCGCTGGCCAAAAGATCTTTTAAATCAACCGAACTTGCCCTTCTCGGACTGGCAGTTTTGATACTGTCCTTGCTGCAAATTAATGAAATATGGCTGATGTTCGGTGCAGGGTTCATTGCAATTTTTCTCGCCGGTATCAGAAATAAAACAGGAAAGCAGACAAACGGATTTTTCCCGATTGCTTTCCTGCCCTTGACCGGCCTAACAGCAGTTTCTGTGAGCAATATGAGCTTATTTCTGATCTTTTTAAAGGTTGGATCCATACTTTATGGCAGCGGTTATGTGCTTTTTGCTTTCCTCGACACAGAACTTGTCTCTACCGGACTCATAAACAGGCAGCAACTGATCGATGCCATTGCGGTTGGACAGTTTACCCCGGGTCCCGTCTTTTCTTCGGTAACTTTTATCGGGTATCAGATCAACGGCTGGCAGGGTGCTGTTGTTGCTACTGTGGGTATTTTTCTGCCTTCTTTTTTGTTCGTCGCCCTGCTCAACCCTTTTGTAAAGAAAATGCGAAATTCAAAGTTGTTTTCCGTTTTTCTTGATGCGGTGAATGTTGCCGCTGTAGCGATTATTATTTCCGTGTGTTATGAAATGGGCAAGGATTCCATCAACGACTGGCGCACTGTGCTTATAGCGGTTATAAGTCTGGGTCTGACCTTTGGATTGCGGAAAATAAACAGTGCATTTATTGTTTTGGGAGGGGCGTTGCTCGGTTACCTGCTCTCACTTATCTAATTCTGATTGTTTAACTAATTTATTTTTTTCAGTAGATTTTAGCAAATAGTTGTTTTGCAATGCATTGTCTAGTAACTGGTCAAGACTGTATCGGTGTTCTTGTCCAAACACATTGGCTACCATTAAGATTAAAAATGCTGTAAAAATAAATATGCTAAAATAGTACTGATGCGTTAAGATAGATTATATATTTTAAAACACTAGTAAATATAGTATATACAAGACGTTCTTTGATTTTTTGATTTGATTTGATGAATAACTTTGAAAAAACCAAAGTTATGAATTCAGGTACATATGTTTTTTCACAGGTTTTATCAGTAGTTAACCGTTATGAATTTCAAAAATGCGTAGATCGCTATAACGGCGATTATAAAACACGAGAATTAAATTGCTGGAATCAGTTTGCACAACTTTTCTTTGGTCAGTTGACTTCCAGAAATGGGCTTCGTGATATATGTGTGTGTTTGAACGCTCATAAGAACCAGTTGTACCATTTAGGAATAAAACAGAGTGTCAATCAGTCTACTTTGTCTCGTGCTAATGAAAATAGGAATTGGCGGATTTATGCAGATTTTGGTTCCTACCTAATTAACTTGGTCAGACCATTATACAGTGAAAACCATGCATCCTTAGCAGGTATCGACAAAGATGTATTTATTTTGGACTCAACAACTATTTCCGTTAGTATAATCTTGATGGATTGGGCACATGGGAAATATTCAAAAGGTGCAGTAAAAATGCACACCTTATTGAATCTTCGAGGTAACATCCCCACATTCATTTATATCACTGATGGTAAATACCACGATGTAAACGCATTGGATGAAATTGAAGTTGTTCCAGGTGCAATTTATGTAATGGACAAAGCTTACATCGATTTTGAACGATTATTTCGGATGAAACAATCAGATGCTTTTTTTGTCGTAACTGCAAAAAGCAATCTAAAATTCAAAGCCGTTGCGTCAAGAAAAATAGACAAAAGCAGAGGTCTTCGATGTGATCAATCAATAAAGTTGCTAGTACCCAAAAGCCGAAAGCAATATCCTGAAAAAATCAGGCGTGTAAAATATTACGATAGCGAAAAAGACATCACTTTAGTGTTCCTGACCAACGAATTTGATATGGATGCACTGGAAATTACCACTGTTTACAAAAGCCGGTGGCAAATAGAAATCTTTTTTAAATGGATAAAACAGAATCTTCAAGTAAAAACGCTCTGGGGACATTCTGAAAATGCAGTGAAAACACAATTATGGATAGCAATAAGCACATACTTAATAGTCGCATATGTAAAATACCAAATGAAAAGCCCCCTTTCAGTATATGAAATAACACAAATTTTAGGAGTGTCATCATTCTCTAAAACGCTTGTAAATGAACTACTTAATGAATATAAAGCAAATCAAAATATCAAAGAACAACTTAACTTATTTAATAACAATGAATTATAAACGCATCAGTACTAATGCTAAAATTATTAATCTTCATAAGAATTATTTTTTTACCACTCCTTTTTTCGCTAAAACGTTTTCAATTTCTTTTTCAGAAAAATAACCGACATGTCTAAAAATTCTATTCCGTCGCTATCCAAAAAAAGTTGTGTTGGTATTTCATTAAACACAAAATCCTTGGCTTTTTCTTTGCCTTCAGGTGTCCAAACATCATAAAAAACAACCTGGATCTGATCGCCATATTTTTCTTCAATCGACTTTATGATGGGTTGCATTTTTTGGCAGGGGATGCAGCGCACTGAACCCAATTCAATAAAGGTTACTTTACGGTTTGTTGCAGCTTGCTTTTGTATTGTTTCTGCTTTTTGGTTGTTATCTTTTTCCGTATTTTGTTTGCAAGCGCTTCCAAAAAGAAGTGTAAGAAAAATCAAAGCTGTTGAAATTATTTTAGTCATTTTATTTTCCGTATTTATTGATAATTGCCATTTGCCCGGCGTGATAGGCAGTATGTGATACGATACGTCCAAATGCTTCGGCTTTGGTTTTTGTGCCAAATTCTTTGGTGGTAATTTCAGATTCCCAATTGTCATCGGTTTGTTTATCAATAATAAATTTTAGTGTTTCAAAAGAATAAACAACAAAGTTTTTCAATTCCTCTAAATTTGTCCATTCTCCGGTATCTCTCTTTTCAATCACTGTTTTGGCAGAGATTTTTATATTGTTTACGCCAAAAAACCTCAATAATTGTTGTTGCCATTGGATATATTTAGCGTTTTTTCTTATTTTGTTACTGACGTTAAATTATTGTTCACCGTTTTCCTATCATAAATGATCATATAAACCACAGGAATAAAAATAAATACCAGCAACAATCCGAACAGAAGTCCGCCAATAACCACAATAGCCATTGGTTTGAGCATTTCGGTACCATCACCAAAAGCAAAAGCAAGCGGAATTAATCCAAACAAACTATTGATGTCGGTAATAAGTATGGGTCTTAACCTCACAAAAGCAGCCTCTTTTATGGCTTTTACAGTCTCCATACCTTGTTCTCTAAGTTCATCTATAAAAGAAATAAGCAACACGCCGTTGTTAATTTCCATTCCCGTTAACATAATAATACCAATGAGTGCAGTTACGCTTAACGGCGTACCCGTAATGTATAAAGCAAACGAAATACCTGCAAGTGAGAGCGGAATGCGGATAATGATGATTAAAGGTTTTATAAAATCTTCAAAATAAATAACCATAACGGCATAACCCAAGAACAGTGCAAAAAGCAGGATGATGGTCATTTGTTGCATATTTTCAGATAGCATTTGCGACTGACCTCCATAATTGAGCTTATAACCAGGTGGAAATGTATAATTTTCCAGTTTTTTATTTAAAGTTGTTGTGGCATCACCTACGCTTAAGCCTGCAACATTTGCGGTAACTTTAATTACACGATCTTGGTCTTTACGGTCAATTTGGATCGGTCCGGTAGATTTTACCACTTCAGCGACAGCATTTAAAGGAATTTTGGCGCCACTGGAAGCCAATACATATAATATTTTCTATGTCAGCCGAGTTATTGAGTTCACTTTCATCTGTAACAATACGAATAGGATAATAATAAGCGCCGTCTTTATATCGGGTCGCAACAGTGCCACCAACAAAAGATTTAACCGTGTTGCCAATATCTTCGTAGCTCAAACCAAGGTCGAAGGCCTTTTTTCTATCCACTTTAATTTGATATTCCGGTTTGGTAAGTCGAAGTGAAATATCAAGTCCGGAAAGGAAATCGAGGTCTTTTAATTCATTTCGCAACATGCTGGCCTGTTTAAAAATATTTTGCATGGATTCGCTGCGCGATGCCAATATTTCAAGTTCAATATCAAACTGTCCGGTTTGCTTAATGCCTTTCATTTTGGTATGAAAAACTTTAATATTTGCTCCGGGAGCTTTAACCGCTTTCATAACTGCAGGGCGCAAATTTTCAACATATTCGTCGGTATCCATAGGACGTTCAGCAGCAGGCACCAATTGGATGTTCAACTCGCCTTCAAAACTATTTTCTGTGGTAACCAAACCCCAAACTTTTCCTCCTGCCAAGGTTGCATAGCCATGGATAAATTTTTGTTGGGCAATTATTTTTTCCACTTGCGTCAAAACCTTATCGGTTTCGCCCATGGCAGTTCCTGTAGGCATAATGACCTTAACGGTTATGAGGCCATCATCAGCTTTGGGCAAAAATTCTGAACCTGTCTTTTTCAAAAACAGATATCCCGGTATAAGCAATAACAAGAATCCGAGCAAAACCAACCATCTCAATTTTAAAGACCAATTGAGCAATGGTTTATAAATATAGATGAGTCCATTGATAAAACCATCGGAAATGCGGGCGATAAATGACTGTTTTTTATTTACAGGTTTGCCTTCAGGATAAAATAGCGCCATGAACATTGGCGTTACCGTAAGCGAAACTGCCATAGAAAAGAAAATGATGATAGCGATGGTAATTACCAATTCCCGAAACAATAAAGAAGCCATACCGGGAACCAACAAAAAAGGAACAAACAGAGAGAGAAAAGTGAGCGTTGAAGTTACAATTGCCCCACTTATTTGTAAGGCGCCTTTTTTAATCTGGTTTGGGGTTTCGGGTTCAGTTTCCTGAATACGTGTAATATTTTCGAGCATCACCACGCTATTGTCCAGCACCACGGTCATCGCCACCACCAAACCGCCCAGGGTAAATATGTTGATGGAAAAACCAAGCAATTCCATAAGAAAAAAAGTTGCCAATAAGGTAACCGGCAAACTCAATACCAATGCCAAAACACGCTTCCACCCCGGAAAGGAAAAAAGCAGTCACCAAGGTAACAAGCAGGGCTGCCATAAGCATTGCATCACGAACACCATTTGTGGCTAGCCTGACATATTCTGCCTGATCATAAATCATTTCAATTTGCGTGCTTGGCGGAAGTTCGTTATGAAGTTCCTTCAAGCGTTCGGCAATCAGGTCAGATACGACAACTGCGTTGGCATCGGCCTGTTTAAAAATAGAAATACGCACCCCTTCTTTTCCGTTGTATTTGGTGCGAATGCGCTGTAAACCGTGGTGATCTTCAACACGCGCCACATCTTTCAATAAAATTTGTCCGTCGCTATTTTGTTTACGGATGATTAGGTTTTCAATTTCTTTAAGCGATTTAAATTCCCCATACGTACGGATGATGTAATCTTGCGTATCCGTTACCAATCGACCGCCAACCATATCGACATTTTCATTTTTTAACCGATTGGTAATTTCCTGCAAAGTGATATTATATCCTTGCAATTTCAGAGGGTCAATATGCACGCGAATTTCGCGCATCATACCACCGGAAAGTGCTGTTCCTGCCGATCCTTTTACCGAAGCAAACTCTTCCTGAAACTCATTTTCAACCCAAGTTCGAAGCTGTGTTAAACTCATATTTTCCGAAGACACCAAAATTTCAACCACAGGAAGCTGCGATGGATCGGCTTTAAAAACAACAGGTTCCAAAATTCCCAGCGGCAATTCTTTTTTTAATAAGACCCATTTTTGCCAATACGTCTTGATAAGCAACATCACGATCTACACTAAAATCAAAATTCACCAATAAGGTATATACCCCTTCCTCTGATGTTGATTCAATATAGTCCAGATTATCAACCGTGGCCATTTTTCTTTCAATGACCGTTGCCACCTCGTTTTCCATTTGTTCAGGCGTAGCGCCTGGCCAATACACATATACCTTTACCATGGGGTAGGTGATATCCGGAAGCATATTGGTTGGCAATCTAAAGAAACCGGCAACACCAACAACCATGAGCACAATCATGAGCATGATGGTTCCGACAGGGCGTTTTATGGATTGTATGGTCAATTTCATTTTTTATTTGTTTTAGGTGTTCCCATAATCTTCACCTTCATACTGTCTTTCAACATTTCTTGCCCAGAAACAACCACTTTGTCGTTTTCATTTAAACCTTTCAGGATTTCGAGTTTATTTCCTGAAGTCATTCCTTTTTCAATCACATATTGATAGGCAATACTGTCTTTGTCTACCATAAAAAGGAAAAATTTATTATCTGGTGATGTGAGCACAGCCTGTTCTGATACTGAAATTGCATTTTCATTAACTGATACAGGTATTTTAATTGATGCCATCATTCCAGGCAAAAGTTCTTTTTTAAAATTGTTAATTTTTATATCAAACTTGACACTACGTGTAATAGGATCCACTTGCGGATATACAAGACTTATGGTTGCATTTAGGGTATCATTAGGATAAGCGCTAAGTATTACCTGGAGTTGTTTGCCTTTATTAACAGCTTCAAAATATTTTTCATTAACCTCGGCTTTGATTACCAATGAATTCATGTCGCTGATGGTCAGTATATTGTCTTTGGCTGAAACTTGGCTTCCATTATCTAGTAACCGTTTAGTAACCAATCCGCTCATTGGGCATATCACAGGAACGGTCTGATACATATTTTTGGCGTAATCCAGATTCTGTTTGGCATTTTCTAACTCTTGCAAAAGAGAAGCATATTCCGCTGAATTTTTATTGGTATTTTTAAGTTTTCTTTCCAGTTGTGAAGTTTGTGATTGGTTGTTTGATATAAGCGAAACGCGAACGTTTGGATTTATTATTGCTACAATTTCATTTTTTTGAACCCATTGATTTTCTCTTGCATAAAGTTTTTCAATAGTACCGTCGGCAGTAGATTTAACATCACTAAAAATATTGGCTTGTACGGTTCCGGTAATGTCAATAAATGATGTCATTTTTGATTTTGTCACCATTTCCACTTTAACTAAAGGTGTTTTTATTATTGGTAGCGCTGTGTTTTTTTCATCACTTTTTTTGCAGGAGTAAAATAGATAGCTACTCGCAAGGAATAGGACTGTGATGTATTTTATTGAAAGCTTCATATTGTTGCCATTTTTAAAAAGGGTACTTATCGTTTCCTGTTAGGTAATTAAGTTTCGCCAGTGTTTGCAAGTAATCGATGGTTGATTTATCATATTCAATGCTTGCTTCTGTCAATATTTGTTGTGCATCAAGTATATCTATAATATTTCCCTGACCCGCCTGATACAATATATTGGCATTTTTTATTGTTTCTTTTGCCATTTCCATGATGTCTTTATTGCTCTTTATGGCCTGTTTAATTTCATCTAACAAATTTAAACTAAGGTCTATTTCTTTTTTGATTTCACGAAAAGTTTGTGATTTTTCATCAGAAAACTGTTCAGCAACAATCTCGTCTCTGTATTATTTTAGATTTATAACCGCTGTTACCCCAATATGGCAGTAAATACCGTATTCCTAATCCAATATTGTAATTTAAATTATTGTAAAGGAATGTATGCATCCTCCCATGAAGCTATACCGTATGAAAAAGTTCGGGTCTTGTTTCCAGTTTTAACAGTTCTTTTTGTTTGGATTGCAGGTCTATTTTTATATCAAAATTCTTAGCGAAGGATGGCTATTATAAATTTCATCAAATGAAATGAGCGTTTTATCGGCATCATTTTTATACTCATTAAACCATTGCGCTGTTTGGTTATCAACTAATAATTGCTCAGTCGTTTCAACATATGACAGTTCCTTCAATGTAATTGTTTTGCTAATTAGCAAATTTCTACTTTGTTGTAGTTTTTCTCTTGAATGGCTATTTCAACTTTTATTTTTAAAATATCAACTGCAGATGTCTTTCCCGATTTTGTATAAATTTTCAGAATAATTGAGCTGTTCGTTTAATTGTTGGAGTGCACTTTCATAACTTTTAATTACAGATAGGGCAGTAAGTGTTTCGAAGTAAGCATTTGTTACGCCTAAAATAATGGTTTGCTTAATTTCTCTAACCACCTCATCGTTAAGCATTATTTCTTGATCAACCATGCTTTTTTCAAGGGTATTTTGACCAAAGTCATAAATGGTTTTGGTACACAGAAATATCATTGTACATATCAGTGAGGCTTCCCCCTAAAAGTCGTTCCTTATTAGGTAATAGAAATTTCCAGTAAGAAAAACTTGTTAAAAGAAGCACTTATTTTTGGCAGGTAATTGGTTTTTATGATTTCTAATTCCGATTGTTTTACTAATTTATTTTTTTCAGTAGATTTTAGCAAATAGTTGTTTTGCAATGCATTGTCTAGTAACTGATCAAGACTGTATTTGTTGTTCTTGTCCAAACACATTGGCTACCCATAAGATTAAATATACAGTAAAGATAAATATGCTAAAATTATGAATCTTCATAAGAATTAATTTTTTATAATTCCTTTTTTCATCAGGACTTCTTCAATTTCTTTTTCAGAAAAATAACCGACATGTCTAAAAATCTATTTTTTTTTTTTTAATAAATGAGTAAAAAATAAAAAATTTTTAATCCTCTAAATTTGTCCATTCCGGTATTCTCTTTTAATATTTGAAATTTAATGTTGCAAATTTTAAAAATCCACTTCACCCATATTTATTCATTTTTTTAAATCCGTTTTAAAATATCTTATGATGTATGTTTTTTTATTTCTATTATGTTGTTATGTTGTGTCTTTAATCTTTTTTTTATTTAATAATATCTAATAATTATTTATACCCAATAATATAAATTATTACTCTATCATTTTAATAAGATAACCTATAACTAAAAAAAATTTAATCAAAATAAAATGAAAAACATAATATAATAAATAAAAAAAACAAAAAAAAAATAAATAAAAATATATAATAAAGTGAAATCAAAAAAAAAAAGTTTTAAAAAAAAAATAAAAAAAAAAAAAAAAAAGAAAGAAAAAAAAAAAAAATTCCATTTTTATCTTCAAAAATTTGAGTGGGAATAGCGTTAAACGTAAATATTTTAGCCGCTTCATTTCCTTCTTTTGTCCAAACATCGTAGAAAATTACTTGTAACTGATTTCTTTGCTATTTTTCTTCAATAGATATTAATTACGGGTTGCATTTTTTGGCAAGGAATGCAGCGTACCGAACCCAATTCGTAAAACGTTACTTCATAATTATTTTTAGTTGGAGTTTTTATTTTGCTTTGTGCATTGCCATAAAAGCTTATAAAAAGAACAACAAAAAGAATATTGCATGCGAGAGTTTGTGTTTTCATAATTTAGTTTTAAAGAAGTATGTTAAATAAATATCCCGAAAGAATGATAAAGAATGTAACCACACCAAAGTAGATGGCGATTAGTTTCATGGTCATCACTTTTTTGAGTAAAGTTGCTTCAGGAATAGAAAGTCCTACAGTTCCCATCATAAAAGCAATGGCTGTGCCTAGCGGAACACCTTTAGCAACAAACACTTCTATGACGGGTACAATTCCGGCAGCATTGGCATACATGGGTACAGCTACAAGTACTGCGAGCTGGAACGGTCCACCATTCTCCACCGCCTAAATACTGACCGAAAAAGTTTTCTGGAACGTAACCGTGCATAGCCGCTCCAATGGCGATACCTATAATCACATAAAGCAATACACCTCTTGACTATTTCCCAAGCACTTCGGAATATTTCAGGAAGGCGTTGCCGAAACGTTAATTTTTCTTCTTCGTATTCTCCTTGTTGCATTTTGTTGGCTAAAATTTTCTTAACCCAATCAGACAAGAAAGGTTCCAAGTTAAACTTTCCTAAAACCCAGCCTCCAATGGTTCCCAATAAAATGCCTGAAACAGCGTAAATCAATGTAGCTTTAAGCCCAAACATTCCGATAAAAATTGCGATTGCAACTTCATTTACTAAAGGTGAAGTAATCGAGAAAAGCAAAAGTGACACCTAATGGAATGCCACCTTGTACAAAACCGATAAACAATGGCACTGACGAACAAGAACAAAATGGCGTAATGGCACCAAAAGTGGAGGCCAATAGATATTCTAAGCCATATAATTTTTTACGATGCAAAAAATCACGCAGTTTTTCAATAGGAAAGTAAGCATTTACAATTCCCATTAAAAAAACAATCATAAAAAGTAACAATAGAATTTTCAGGGTGTCGTAGACAAAGAAATTTAAGGCAGTTCCTAAATGTGAGGTGGCATCAATTCCAAAAACAGAATAAATAAGCCAATCTGCAAAATGTTGAATCCAGTCGAACATTGTTAATTTAAAATTACGAATTACGATTTTTTAAGGTGTCCATTTGAATTATGCCTAAAATCTTACAGATTTCTTCAGCATCATGCAATAAAGTGCTGGCTTGTTCTTTCAGATAGATAATTAGTGGCTTGCATTAGTTTTAGCCAATACATTGATTCTCTTGCTTCTTTATAGGCAATGCTAAGTTTTGATAAGAAGTCTTTATCAGATTGACCACCAATTGATTCTTCAATATTTGCTCCAATAGAAGTTCCACTTCTTAATAATTGTTTAGATAGAACGAACTCTTTCTTTTCAGTAGATAGGAATTTGTACAGATTGATTATTCTGATAGCGAAAGCAAAACTCTTCTTTTGAATAATATTATCTTGTTTCATTTTAGATTCATTTTAAAACATGTAATTCGTAATTTGTAATTCGTACTTAATTTCAACAACAACTAGAAGAAGAACAACATCCGCCATCTGCATCTAAAACAGAAAATGCATCTCCTTTAGTTGGAAATCCTTTTTGAGCCCAACGAATAATACCGTGTTGCATATTTACCACTTTGTTCGAATCATAACCGTGATTGATTAAAAATCCTGCTGCTCTGAAGGCTTCTACTTCCGCCTTTACAAACCATTACTACTGGTTTATCTTTAGGAATTTCATTGAAACGTTCTTCAAATTCGCTAAGTGGAATATTGATGCTATTAGGAACGTCATAAGCCAAGTCGTTTACTTCATCTTTTTCACGCACGTCTATTAAAAGGGCTCCTTCTTTTATCCAATTTTGCGTGGTTGTAGGGCAGATTTCTTTTACGAAAGTTTGATTTTCCATGGATTTATTTTTTTAAAAGTTCAACAATTTCGTGTACGTGGGCTACTCGACCTTTTACTTTAATTTCTTCGTCAATCATTAAAACAGGCGTTGTAAGTACGTTGTAGGTCATCATTTCCTCAATGTCTTCAATTTTTATGATCTTTGCGTCTATGCCAAGCTGCTTTACTGCTTCTTGTACGTTTGTGAAAGTGGCTTTACATTTTGAACAACCTGGTCCTAATACTTTAATTACTTTGGTCATAATATTTAGTTTGTTTATCGTAAATAAACGATATGATTATTAAAAAAATATCACTCAAAAAATTGTTGAAACAAGTTTTTTGCTCTATTCCAGTTTTCTTGATTGATACAGTACTTTATTTTTGGCGGTTTTAGTTCTCCTTGAATTAAACCTGCGTTTTTTAGTTCTTTAAGATGTTGAGAAATTGTAGATTGTGCCAATGGTAAAACATCAACCAAATCCCCTGTGAAACAACAAGATTGATTTTCAAGTTGTTTTAAAATAGCAATGCGTGTAGGATGTGCCAGAGCTTTTGCAAATTTAGCCAAAGATTCAGTATCTTGAGGGTATTCAATATGTTCTAAGCTTCTTTTCATAACGTTCAATCGCAAATATACGATTGGTTTTTGAGTTATAGTGCGACTTTTATCACATTTTAATTATTACTATTATTTTATTTTATTTATTTTTAACTTAGTTCAAAGAACAGGGTTATCTTTGGCTTAAAGGATTTCCGGTATGTAATTTATTATTCTAAAGAGAAAAAAATGAAGTGTTATTTAAGACAATACATGAACACCTGGCTGTTGCTGTTCGTCCTTTTTCAATCCGCAATCTCATTTGCCCAAGTATTGCATATTAGTCAGGTAACTACAACAGAAAAGGAAGCCTGGATCACAAAGGAATTTAAGTCCGGCCCCGTGACCAAAGCCGGCCAGGATGTCCAACTTTTGGTAAATAACAAATTGCAAACCATGGATGGTTTTGGGGCCTGTTTTAATGAACTGGGCTGGACAGCCTTAAGCAGTTTGTCTGAAAACGACAGAGCGTTTATTTTGAAGGAATTGTTTGCGCCTGATTTCGGGGCAAATTTCACAATTGCAAGGATGCCCGTGGGGGCCAATGATTTTTCAAGAAACTGGTATTCCTATAACGAAAACGATGGAGATTTTAAGATGGAGAGGTTCAGTATAGAAAATGACCTTGAAACTTTGGTCCCGTTTATAAAAAGCGCACAAAGATACAATCCGGAACTGGACATCTGGGCCTCACCCTGGAGTCCGCCTTCATGGATGAAATACAATAAACATTATGCCTGTGCGGTTTCTCCTGAAACGCTGGAGGCAAAATTCAGAAATGATCTGATGGCAGACAAGCAGGGAGCAGAAGGCAGCAATATGTTTGTACAGGAAAAAAAATATTTTGACGCCTATGCCTTATATTTTTCAAGGTTTATTGATGCCTACAGGGAACAGGGAATACATGTAAGTATGGTGATGCCTCAGAATGAGTTTAATTCCTGCCAGATTTTCCCGAGCTGTACCTGGACAGCGAAGGGGCTCGCTGAATTTATAGGGAAATACCTGGGTCCGGAAATGAAAAAGAAAAAGGTTGCACTGCATGTTCGGGACGATGGAGCGCGCAGATATTGCGCTGGTTGATACAATAATTATGGATGCACAGGCAAAAAATATGTCACCGGCGTTGGCTTTCAATGGGCAGGGAAGGGTTCGATTGGAAAAGTGTATCAAAAATACCCTGAGCTGAAGCTATACCAGACAGAGCAGGAGTGTGGTGACGGCAAGAACAACTGGGAGCACTGCAATTACACCTGGGACTTAATGAAGCAATACCTAAAAAACGGCGCTGCGGCTTATTTGTACTGGAATATTGCATTGGAAAAAGGAGGTTACAGCCGTTGGGGCTGGCAGCAGAATTCTCTGGTAACTGTGGATGCGCAAGAGAAAACGTATCATTTTAACCATGAATATTATTTGATGAAACATTTGAGTCATTTTATTGCAAAGGGGGCAAAGCGCATAGAAACAAAAGGCACCTTCGACAACCTGCTGGCTTTTGTGAATCCGGATAGGAGCGTGGTTGTGGTGGCGCAAAACAAGACCGGGGAATCGCAAACCATCACTTTACATATTGAGAATCGCAGCACTGAAATCAGTTTGCTTCCAGATTCTTTTAGCACGGTTATGATAAAATAAATAGCATGTTGTTAAGGCAAACCATGAAGCAGGCCATATGACCAAAAAAGACATGGGTTTTGAAATAAACCTGAACACCCGGACAAAGTTTATTTTTTCAACCTCAGGCAGCCAGATTTCCATAGAGAAATACAACAAAGCGCTGAGTGAGCTCGGATTGAATCTGGTTTATTTCAGTTTCCCACAACCAATATCGCCGGAAGTATATGCCGGATTGATCAGGTCACCCATCACAAGAGGGGCTGCAGTCACAGGAAAAGACGGATTAAAATCCACGATCATTCCTTTTCTGGATGAAGTGGAGCCCCTGGCACTCAAAACCCTGGCCGTGAATACCGTGGTAAACAAAGATGAAGGCTGTTTGGATACAATACCGATTCATACGGTTTAAGAACAGCGCTCAAAGGGGAATAGCAGAATTCAGGTCTTCAGGTAAAAACCGCGGTGATCTATGGTTACGGCGGAGTTTCAGGTGCAGCTTATTTTGTCTTAAAGGAAATGGGCATCAGGGTAAGCATGGCAGGAAGGGATGAGGAAAAGCTTTTCAAAAAGAAAATAGCTTTGGGTATAAATCCCGGGATCATTTTGAAGGCCCCTGGGACCTGTTGGTTGATGCCACACCGGTTTCCTCAGAGGCAGATTTTTTGAAGTCGGTGGGTTTGGAAGAAATTCTGAGCAACTGCAAAATGGTATTTTGCCACAACATGCCCGAAAAGGAAATGAAGCCCAATTATTTAAAAACTTATTGCGAAGAAAATGGGGTCTATTTTATACCCGGAAAATGGATGCATGAGGCACAGCTTTTAAAACAATACAGCCTGTTCTTTGAAGGGTATACCAAGGCTGACGGGACAGGCCCAATAACGGAAAAAGATATTGCTGGCATGGAACACAGGAAGCTAGATAAAAATCAGAGGTCAGAGATAAGTCAATTAACGATAAGTAATTAACAATACAAAAAATGATCCAATTAAAAAGAACAAATTCAGAAGACAAAAACTTTCAGCTGCTTGTGAGGGAACTCGACAAGGAGTTGAAGATTCGCGATGGAGACGAACACGTGTTCTATTCACTATACAATAAAATTGACGAGATCAGGCATGTGGTTGTGGCCTACTACCAGGAAATACCCGTTGGCTGCGGCGCTATCAAGGAATATAGCCCTGAGGTAATGGAAGTGAAAAGGATGTTTGTACCGGCCAAACGCCGCAGCCAGGGCATTGCTTCCCTGATTATGAAAAGAACTCGAGAAATGGACTAAAGAACTGGGTTACAAAAAATGCATCCTGGAAACAGGTAAAAAGCAACCCGAGGCCATCAGGCTTTACGAAAAGAGCGGATTTAAAAGGATCCCCAATTACGGACAATACGCCGGGGTGCAAAATAGCCTTTGTTTTGAAAAGGAGCTAAATACCCTATTGAAATGAAGGGTTTGTTATTGATGTGCGGATTAAAAGTGAGGAATTTTTCCATTGTTCCAATGCTTTGAAACCGGGGAAATTTTTTGTTATATTTAAAACCCAGATGCAGGATTAATTTTTAGCAAAGGAGCTATGAAGCAAAAGCTGGTACATATTTCAATTTTGGTTGATGACTATGATCAGGCAATTGCATTTTACACCAAAAAACTCCATTTCAAATTGGTTGAGGATACGGTGCTTTCAGTTACAAAACGTTGGGTTTTGGTGAGGCCTGAAGGTTTTGAAGGTTGTTCATTGCTTCTCGCAAAAGCGAGCAATGAAGCGCAGTACCTGCGCATAGGAGATCAGGCAGGCGGACGGGTGTTTCTGTTTTTGCAAACAGATGATTTTAAAAGAGATTATCAGAATTTAATAGACAATCACATAAAGATAATCCGTGAACCCAGTGAGGAGATATACGGCAAGGTGGCTGTTTTTGAAGACCTTTACGGAAATTTATGGGATCTGATTGAATATAACAAGTAGCTCAAAGGATATAAAATAAACAGCGCATGAGAGACCTGAAATATTTGCTTGCTTACCTGATACCCCTTTCAGCATGGATAGGTATTGAATACCGGGGATTCTGGGTATGGGCTGCTTTTATTCTCACTTTTGGTATTGTTCCGGTACTTGATGCTGTGCTTCCTGCCTCAACCCGGAATGTGCCTGCAGAGGAGGAAGAAAAGCGTTCGAATAGGTTCTTTTTGATTTGCTCCTTTATGCCTGTGCTCCAATCTCCTCTTTTCTCTGTTCCTGTATTTCCAAACCCTTAAAACCGCAGATCTTAGCCTTTCAGAAACCATGGGATTAACGGTTGGCATGGGCATTGTTTTGGGCTCTATGGGTATTAATGTGGCACACGAACTCGGGCACAGGTCATCAAAAACGGCCCGTTTATTTGCCTGGGCGGGCCTGATGCCGGTATTATACCAGCATTTTTTTATTGAACACAACCGCGGACACCATAAAAATGTTTCTACAGATAAAGATCCGGCCACGGCGAGAAAGGATGAAAATCTGTACACATTCTTTCTTCGTTCCATCACAGGCCAATACAAAAGTGCCTGGCGTTTGGAGAATAACCGTTTGAAAAGCAGTGACCGGAAGGTTCTGGGCTGGCATAATGAAATGGTTCGTTTTACGGTGTACCAGCTTTTGTATCTGGCCCTTGTGGGGATCATTTTTGGAATTGAGATTCTGCCCTATGCCCTGGCCATTGCCCTTATAGGTGTTTTGCTTCTGGAAGCTGTAAACTATATAGAACACTACGGGCTAAAAAGAGCGCTGCTGCCTACCGGCAAACCTGAACGCGTGCTTCCAAAACATTCGTGGAACAGTGATTTTGAAATGGGACGAATCATGCTTTTTTGAGCTCACCAGGCACAGCGACCACCATTACAAGGCTTCAAGAAAGTACCAGGTTTTGCGGCATATGGAAGAAGCTCCACAATTGCCTGTGGGTTACCCTGCCGGCATGCTCATGGCTACGATACCGCCTTTGTGGTTTAAAGTAATGAATAAAAGGCTGTTACAAATAAAAAATAAGAATTATTCACTGGAACCAACACAATAAAATAATAAAAAATGGCACAAATTCTTTTTAAAAATGAAGCTGATATAAGCAGCGACTGGCTGTTCTATATTGAAAATGAGGCCAAAGCCCTGGCGCAACGCGATGACTTTGCGATTCAAAATTACATGGACCGGGAGATCTTTAATCCCGAAGTTCAAAACTACCTGTCATCAGAGGCTATGGCGGCACTGCTCAATGACATCAAAGCGAACAAACCCTTGCATTTGGGGCTGGCTGAAGAAAAAAAGGCGAAATTTCTGCCGGACTGGCTGCGGCCCAGGTTTAGAAAGCTGAAGAAAAAGGTGAAGCATACTTTTTGTGATGTGATGCAAAATGCAGTGAAAGAATCTGATACAAAGGACCTGATCAAGGCGACGATCCTTGCTTTGGTACCGGCATTTGGCAGCGGTTTTCCGGCTGCAGTGTTACCCATTCTTATAGGCCTGGTTGCCTATTTGTTAAAATACGGCGTCAAAAGGACCTGCCCTGTTGAAAAGAAAAAGAAAGAAAAAGAGGTGAAACCTGATTGAATTCGGTTTAATGGCTAAAATGAGAGCAGATCCTCTGAAATTTATACCGAGGTAAGCTCAAAAAGTTTGCAAAACATAATATTGCCCTTTGATGAATTATGAAAATAAGACTATATTTGATAAGAAATAAGCCTCATACAAATCAGACCTATCTTACCATTTTTGGCTGTATAGGTCTGATTTTATCAGACCTATATACAAGTTACCTGCAAGCGCAGGACGACCGACAGAACTAACATAAACCGACAGAAAAACAGTAGACAAAATGCCAACGCTTCGTAAAATTAAAAGAGCTGCAAGCCAACACACAAGCCAACGCTTTTGCAGCACATTTAATTTTACCCAACCGCACCCAAAGCCCACCCACCACCCGACAAATTCAGACGTTGAAATACTGTTAATAAATTTTTAATTTTTATTGTTTCTATTTCATCAGGACATTTATATTTGGACAATAATTGTCCCGAACAAAATAATTATGGTACAGAAAGAAACATTCGGAGAAGTAATTAGATAAACTAAGAGAAGAAAGCGGACTTCCTCTTAGAAAAGTTGCAGCCCATCTTGACATAGACCCATCTACGCTTGGGAAAATTGAAAGAAACGAACGGACAGCAAATAAAGAAATGATTGAGAAATTTGCAGAAATATTTTCCACAAACTCAAAACCTCTTCTTGTTTCATATTTAAGCGACAAGGTTGCTTATGAAATAATGGAAGAAGATTGTACAAAAGATATTTTGAAAGTTGCCGAAGAGAAAATTAAATACTATAAAAAAGTAAAAAACTAATTGTTATGCCGACAAAAACTAAGATAAAACCTTACAAAGAAATTAGACAGCGATGTTCTAACTCTTGTTGAAGAGAGGAAGCTTATCAATTGAGGATTGGAGAAAATCCAGACGACATCGACCTTGATGTAATTGACAAAATTAGATGTTTGGGATAAATCTGTTAAAGTTGAAGAAAACGGATATTATTGGAAAGGCGAACCATTTATAACTAAAGGTAAACTTCCTGAAAACGATAAACCCCCTGTCTGTAGAATTGTTTTGTGGTTGTGGCGGAACTTCTTTAGGCTTTGAACTAGCAGGTTTTGAAATTGCTATTGGTTCCGACATACATCAACCTTCAATAAATACATTTAAAACTAACCATCCGAATGTTTCGACTGTTTTAGGTGATGTTAGAAAGGTAAATCCAAAAATGATCCTTACAGCTTTTAGACGGTAGACAAGTTGATGTATTAATTGGCGGAGTGCCTTGTCAAGATTTCTCATTGAATAACAGAAAGAAGACACGAAGACGATGAAAGAAATTTACTTTACAAAGAGTTTATTCGTTTTGTAAAAGCATTGAAACCAAAAGTAGTTGTTTTAGAAAATGTATCTGGAATGAAAGTATGGGGACTCTTGTAAAACAATTGAAAAGATTTAAGCCTTGCAGGAAATATGAAAGTAAAAAGCAAATTGCTTTTTGCTCCCGATTATGGTGTACCGCAATCACGTACAAGATTAGTTTTTGTTGGAATTAGAGATGGAGAAGAATTCGATTTTTCTGAAATCAAAAAAACACACGGTCCAGAAACTAAAAAACCTATGTTACGATTAAAAGATGCGATTGGCGATTTACCAAGCTTGAAGCCTAATGAAACTTTGACTAAATATAAAAAAGACCGTTTAGTGAATATCAAAAGCTAATGCGGAAAAATTTGAAAGATGATTAAGTTAACAAATCATAAAGCTCCCAATCATCCCAAAGAAGTAATTGAAAAAATAAAGAATACAAAACCAGGTACTCCAATGTATCCAAAGTTCAAACAAAGAATTCGTCTAGCTTGGGATATTCAAAGTCCTACACAAGTTTCTGGAGGAATAAGACCTCAATTTCAATTCGGACATCCATCAGACAACAGAGGTTTGAGTATCAAGAAAGATGCAGATTACAAAGTTTTCCTGACAACTTTATTGTTAGCGGTGGAATTGTTCAAGGCAGAGTTCAAACAGGTAATGCCGTTCCTCCTTTGTTAGCAAAGGCAGTAGCATTAGCAATAAAAAATATTTATGAAATATAGAATTTGGTACAGTACGGAAAGTTTCTGCAGATATATAATTGCCAAAACTGGTCTTTCAAGTAAAACCTTCACAAAGAAAAAAATGTATGAAAGTGATGCAAACAATGCAACTCAATTCATACAATGCCAGACCATATAAAGCAGATTCTTTATCTCGATGCTTCAGACCTAATCGTTGAATTTAGATTCTTGAACCAATATTTCATCCAAGGAGACACGAATGAAGTCAGGTAATATCAAAAAG
>JAXHKS010000022.1:0-10835 GCA_034523115.1 Flavobacteriaceae bacterium
TACGTATTGCTCAGATATTTATCACTACAACCTTGTTTTTATAATCAGCAAGGTTTATTTTATTTTTGTTTAATCCAATCAGCTCCCAATTATAAGTGTCAAAGCCACTCTTTCATCCATGTCAGTTTCCACGGGAAATATTCGGGTGGTAACAAAAGCAACCTGCTTAATAAAAAATGTCCTAACGGGTAATCCGTAAGGAGTGAACAAAAAAATTATAAAAAGGAAAAACAGAATGTTAGACCAATGCTTTTTAATAAAATCCATAGTAATACGTTTTATGGTTCACAGTCTTTTTAAGCTCTTTACATTACAAGACCTTTATGCAAAAGTTAATTAAATGGGCTGCATAACAAAGGAATAAAAGTAACATAAAAAAGTGCTAGAAGGTTCAAAAAAAAGTGATCCAAAATCCATCACCTCTAAACACCTGCTCTATTGAAAAAAAACTCCCCGATTGGAGAGTTTTTTCGATTTAAGCGTTTTGCTTCTTTATCAGATTCAAGGCACTTCCCTCGTTAAACCATTCTATCTGATTGTCATTATAGGTATGGTTTAATTTGATCAGATCCCTGCTTCCGTCTTTATGCACTGCTTCCAGAGTCAGCGGTTTGTTCGGTGCAAACTTATCGAGGTCAATAAAATTGAGGGTATCATCTTCCAGGATTTTATCATAATCCGATTCATTTGCGAATGTAAGACCCAGCATTCCCTGCTTTTTTAAGTTTGTTTCGTGAATTCTCGCAAAGGATTTCACAATAACGGCTGCCACTCCAAGATGTCTCCGGCTCCATTGCAGCATGTTCCCGGGAAGAACCTTCACCATAATTGTGATCACCAACAACTATAGAATAAATACCTGCTTTTTTATATGCCCTTGCAGTATCCGGAACAGGTCCGTATTCGCCGGTCAGCTGATTTTTGACCTTATTGGTTTCCTTGTTAAAAGCGTTAACGGCTCCTATCAGCAGGTTATTTGAAATATTATCCAAATGGCCCCTGTATTTCAACCAGGGTCCGGCCATGGAAATATGGTCTGTTGTGCACTTACCGAAAGCCTTTATCAATAATTTAGCGCCATTGATTTCTTTGCTGACAGGCACAAAAGAATCAAGCAACTGCAACCTTTTTGAATCCGGATTCACATTAACGATCACCTGAGAACCATCTTTTGAAGGAGCCACAAAGCCAGGGTCCTCCACGGCAAATCCTTTTGGAGGAAGTTCAAAACCGGTTGGTTCGTCAAACATGACTTCCTTACCTTCTTTATTGATCAGTTTGTCGGTGATCGGATTGAAATCCAATCTGCCCGATATGGCCACGGCAGCCACCATTTCAGGAGAAGCCACAAAGGCATGGGTATTCGGATTACCATCTGCCCGTTTTGAAAAATTGCGGTTAAATGAATGTATGATGGTATTTTTACCCTGCTTATCAGCATCTTTTCTATCCCACTGGCCAATACATGGTCCGCAGGCATTGGTGAATATTTTTGCTTCCAACTTTTCAAAGGTCTCCAGAATCCCGTCTCTTTCAGCTGTGTACCTCACTTGTTCTGAACCGGGGTTGATTCCAAATTCAGCCTTGGATACCAGTTTCTTTTCCAGTGCCTGACGTGCAATAGATGCCGCCCTGGAAAGATCTTCGTAAGAGGAGTTTGTACAAGAACCTATCAGACCCCATTCTACTTCAAGAGGCCAACCATTGGCTTTTGCTTTTGCGCCGATTTCGCCAACCGGAGTTGCCAAATCTGGCGTAAACGGTCCATTGATATGTGGTTTAAGCTCAGATAGATTTATTTCTATTACCTGGTCAAAATACTTCTCCGGATTTGCATACACTTCAGGATCACCGGTTAAATATGAAGCTATTTTATTCGCTTCATCTGCGACTTCATCCCTACCGGTAGCTCTTAAATAACGTTCCATTGAAGCATCATATCCAAAAGTTGAGGTTGTTGCCCCTACTTCAGCACCCATATTGCAAATCGTACCTTTTCCTGTAGCCGATAAGGAAATCGCTCCCTCGCCGAAATACTCAATTATAGCGCCGGTACCCCCTTCAACGGTTAAAATACCTGCCACTTTTAGAATTACATCTTTGGGTGCTGTCCAGCCGCTTAATTTACCCGTTAATTTTACACCGATCAATTTTGGAAATTTTAATTCCCAGGCCATTCCTGCCATGACATCTACAGCATCAGCTCCCCCAACACCAATGGCTATCATACCTAGACCACCGGCATTTACAGTATGTGAATCGGTTCCTATCATCATGCCTCCGGGAAATGCGTAGTTTTCCAAAACCACCTGGTGTATAATCCCTGCTCCAGGTTTCCAGAATCCGATACCGTATTTATTTGACACAGATGCCAGAAACTGAAATACTTCACTGCTGCTGTTGATCGCATTCTGAAGATCAGCATCTGCACCGATTTTTGCCTGAATAAGGTGGTCACAGTGAACTGTGGTTGGAACAGCAACAGTTTTTCTTCCTGCCTGCATGAATTGAAGCAAAGCCATTTGCGCGGTTGCATCCTGACAGGCAATCCTATCCGGAGCAAAGTCGACATAATCGACATTTCGCTTAAAAACCTTGTCAGGTTTTCCTTCCCACAGGTGGCTATATAATATCTTCTCAGCCAAAGTGAGTGGTTTCTGAACCAGTGCACGGGCTTCATCAACCCTTTCGGACATATGGCTGTAAACCCTTTTTATCATATCAATATCGAAAATCATAAACACTATATTTTAACAGTTTCTTATAAAATAAATGAAAGACAAAAATACAAAAATTAAGTCTGCATTAGCCATTTTACAAAGAAAGTAACTCAGGTAGAAAAACAATTCAGAAGAATTAAAAAAAGAGCAATTCAAACTAACAATTAGTCAAAAAAAGAGAGTCCTTTTTATTTAAATAAAAAAAGTAGGTCTGTAAGCCGGATTCTGTAGTGTATTTTACATACACTTCTTATCATTTATCTGCATTATAAATTACTTTACAATTGTAGCTGCTTACCCTTTGAAATTGGGCGAGTAACCCTCAAACTTCAATATACTTAGCATTGCACCGCATAGAGTTTACCTGATTTCACTACAGCCGAACTGTACATCCTTTCTGTTGCACTGGTCCTATTCTCAATTTCGAAAATTGAAAATGACGGATGTTATCCGCTATGCTACTCTTTGGTGTCCGGACTTTCCTCCGCGCTTAACGCGCGGCGATAAGACGACCTACTGTTTCTTATAAAATCAAAAAACCCACTTTTGTAAAACAAAAGTGGGAAAATTGCTATGAAAAAGAATATTACTATAAAAGTAATATAATTTTGGAATTGTAAAGTTACATATAATCTTTAGTTATTGGTACTTTTTATTAAAAATTTTTGCTTTTTTTTAAAATTTCAGAATAATTACTTGTTAATCAATTAGTTAAAAAAAACCCACTTCTGTGAAACAAAAGTGGGAAAATTGCTATGAAAAAGAAAAAAGTTACTGAATAAATTCAGCAATTCAAATATAATAATATTTTGTAATATAAATTGTTAAAATCTAAATATATTATGCCGTTTTTTAGCAAATTTTAAATTTTTAAGTAAACATATCTTTTACCTTATCAAAAAATGATTTTTCCTTATCTGTTGGTTTGGGTAAAAAATTTTCATGTTCCAACATATTTTCAAAAAATTCCTTTTGTTGTCCTGATAATTCCTGCGGAGTCACGTTAATGTGCACCGAGTAAATCTCCTTTGCCATAACCCTCAAGACTTTCAATCCCTTACCCTTCAACCGAAGAATTTTCCCTCACTGGGTTCCTTCCTCCACTTTTAAACGGACAATTCCGGTAGGGTATCAATTTCTTTTGTTGTGCCCAAGGCCGCCTCAGAAAAACTGATATACATGTCATGATGCAGGTTGTTCCCCTCACGCTTTAATTTATCATGCGGCACTTCCTGTACAACTACAAGAATATCCCCAGGAATTCCGTCACCCGGAGCATCATTTCCCTTCCTGATACTTTTAACTGGACGCCATCGGTAACTCCGAGAGGAATGTTGATAGATACTGTTTCTTCTAAAAATACCATGCCATTTAACATCGGCTTCCTTAGGTCTGTGATCCACAATTTTGCCTGCACCCTGACAGGTGCCGCAGGTACTGGCTGTCTGCATCTTTCCAATATGGTATTGGTGATCCGGGTAACACTGCCCTGGCCATTGCAGCTTGGGCAGAGTTTATGGGATGCTGCCTGCGCCTTTCACCATCCTTTCAGCTTTTTACTTTTATCTCTACACTCATTGAGCTATGTCCTGTAGTTTTAAGTTTTACTCTGATCCTCCAATATCTTCCTTTCACTCGCTTGCCTTGAGCCTCCTCCGAAACCGAATCCGCCACCGCCGAAATGACCGCCAAAAATATCACCAAACTGACTAAATATGTCCTTTGATATTCATCTCTGCACCACAGCTTTCATATCCTTCATTCTCAAATGCGCGTGTCCATATTGATCGCTGGAGGGCCTTTTCTATTGTCATCACTCTAGCATCTCTTAGGCTTCTGCTGCTTCCTTAAATCGGTCTTCAGCGGATTTATCTCCAGGGTTTTTATCCGGGTGATTCTCCAAGGCCTTTTTTCTGTATGCTTTTTAATATCTGAAAGCCTCAAGCATGTTCTTGCTTGCACACTAAAATTTTCATAATAATCCTTTCATTCAATTCCTGCTTTTTGACAAAATCCGGTCTTATTTTGTCATTATTAAAATGTTCTATCATGATCATAACGGATTTAAAAATTACCCCTCCTTTTTAATTGCTGGTAACTACCTTCGGATATCGCATAATGAGTATTGTCCCAGCTAAAACCTTTTTCGACAATGTCGAAAATTTACCTTTCATGTCTTCTGGAGCGGCAGGTAACTGAGATAAATAGCCTGGTGAAGGTCAGCATCAAAATTATCACCCGGACTTACTTTCAAAGTCCTTCAATCCCTTTTGTGACAATGTATTTTTGAACTTGCTGTAAATGAGCTTCATTCCATTGAAGAGGGCAGAATCTGATGATTTTTCAAGTTCCTTTAAACCGCGTTCAAAATCATCAATAACAGGAATCAGGGACATCATCAGTTCCCTGTTTGCGGTACTGAATAATTCTATCTTTTCCCTGGGTAGTTCTTTTTTTTTGTAATTCTCAAATGCAGCGAACAGACCGCAAAAAATTATCCCTTTCCTTATTTATTTGGTCTTTAAGAACTTCAGTTTCTCCTGTTCATTACCTTCCAGGTTTCCAGTTTCTTCATCCTCCAGAAATTCATTATTTTCTTGTACCTGATTTTTTATAAAATCGCTTTCAGAAAATTTATCCTCGTTTTTATTTGATTTGTGCTTCTTTGTCATTGATTATATCGATTATGCTGTATCACCAAGCAAAATTATTGCCAACATGCGCTTTATGCCACATTGTCATTTTTTAAATTACAGAGGGTATCAGAAAGTGTTTGATATTCGCTCAATTTTTGCTCCGAGGGCCCGCAGCCTTTCATCAATTTTTTCGTATCCGCGGTCAATCTGGTCTATATTATGAATTATACTTCTGCCGTTCGCAGACAGTGCCGCGATGAGTCATGATGAATACCAGCCCTTATATCTGGCGAGGTCATGGTGGTTCCCCTCAGTTCAGATTGGTGATTTAATCCAATTACTGTAGCCCTGTGGGGGTCGCAAAGAATAATTTTCGCACCCATGTGAATTAACTTATCAACAAAGAACAACCTGCTCTCGAACATTTTCTGATGGATCAGCACACTGCCATTCGCCTGAGTTGCCACCACCAAAACGATACTCAACAGGTCGGGTGTAAATCCCGGCCAGGGTGCATCGGCTATGGTTAGTATGGAATCATCTAAAAAATTTTGAATGGTATAGTTCTTTTGTTCAGGTATAAAGATATCATCACCTTGTTTTTCCAGTTGATTTCCACGAGCCTCCTGAAGACCGTTGGAAATCATTCCCGAATTCCAGCTTACACTTTTATGGTCAGAGCCGATTTCGTCATCACAGTCATTCCAATTGAACTGCCAATCTCAATCATATCGGGTAGTATGATATGCTCACACCCACTAAGATATGTTACGCCATGTACGATCAGTTTGTTGCTTCCAATGCCTTCGATCCTGGCACCCATAGACACGAGCATCTTGCAAAGCTGCTGTATATAGGGTTCACAGGCTGCATTGTATATGGTGGTCTCACCCTCAGCCATAACAGCGGCCATCAAAATGTTGGCAGTACCGGTAACGGAAGCTTCGTCTAAAAGCATGTACGTCCCTTTCAGTTTATCCGCTTCAACACCATAAAAATGTTCATCCGGATTATACCGGAACGTTGCGCCCAGATTGATAAATCCTTCAAAATGGGTATCTAAACGTCTACGGCCTATTTTGTCTCCACCAGGTCTTGGAATATACCCCTTTCCAAATCTGGTTAACAAGGGTCCTACAATCATGATGGATCCCCTAAGCGAGCTTCCATCTTTTTTAAATTTCTCAGATTCAAGATACCCAAGATCTATTTGATCAGGCTGAAGGGAATAGCTATTGGGTTTACAGTTTACCTCATTTTAACATCTAACTCTCCTAAAATAAAAATTAACTTATTGACATCCTGTATGTCCTAAATTGTATTAATGATCACTTTTTCAGGAGTGAGCAAGATGGCACAGATTACCTAAAGGGCCTCAGTCTCTTGCTTCCTTGCGGAATAATTTCTCCTTTTAACTGATGACCTCCTTCAATTTTAAATATGGCCATTTTATGTATTTTTAATAGTAATTACTTCTTTTTAAATATCTTTTTCGGTTTCGGTCCCTTGTCGTTGAACTTGTTGTTGACCTGCTTTCTCAAAAGGTTTTTGCTTTCAGATAATTCATTGTTTTGCAAAGGCAATTTGAGTTCCTTTGGAAAGCTGCTCAAGTTGTTCCAATATACTGCTATCATCAACTGTATCTTTATTCCAGTTCAGGTAACTTTTCTTCATGTGATTCGCAATGGTAAAAATAAGTGCATCTTTCAATTCACCTTCTTCCCATGAAATTGCAGTATCGATCATGATTTGAATATTATTTCCGTAAAACCTGTATTTAGAAATCGATTTTGGGTATTCAAGTTTTTGTGGTTTTGCCTTTAGCTCTTCCTGGGACGGCTTGGGATAGGGAGAATCCGCATCTAACTGGTAGTTGGACATAATAAACAACTGATCCCATAGTTTATGCTGAAAATCAGGCACATCCCTTAAGTGCGGCTGCAAATTTCCCATAACATCAACAATCGCTCTTGCCATGATATTTCGTTCTTCATCATTCTCAATAGCCTTGCAATGATTTACCAATTTTTGAATATGCCTTCCGTATTCAGGTATAATGAGCTGCTCTCTTTCAGAATTGTATTCTATTTCCATGTATATACAAAAAATTTATCGTGCAAAGTAACAATTATTTCACGGATACTTTTCCTTTTATCGGATAATTTTCAATTTGGCGAACTGGAGCAACAGCATTTTTATTTCTCCCGAATCAAATCCGATTTGGGCTTTTTTATCCTTGCCATTACCCTCTAAATCAAGTACTTTGCCTTTTCCGAATCTCGAATGAACCACACTATCACCTATCTTTATTTCACTTATGATCTCCTTGCTATTAGAAGGAGTAAAATCATCCGGTATTTTTATCTTTTCCGTTTTAATCGGGCTGATCTTTTTGATAATCCTTGGCAGGATCTTTTCATTAATCCCTTGCATGGGTTTCTTAATTTGGATCTTTAAATCATTTGGTTCATCAAAAAGTCCTTTATCCAAAAATGTGCCCGGTTTCTGTAATGATGGCTTCAGGGATAAATGTTCAATATACCGCCCGTCAATTTCCTCCAGAAACCGACTCGGATCACAATCAACCAATTTACCCCAGCGGTATCTGGACTGTGCATAGGACAAATAGACCTGTTTTTCTGCCCGGGTGAGCGCCACATAAAACAACCTGCGCTCTTCTTCTATCTCGCTACGGGTATTCATACTCATGGCCGAAGGGAAAAGGTTCTCTTCCAGTCCAACAATAAAAACAATCGGAAATTCCAGTTCCTTTGGCCAGATGGATGGTCATCAAAGATACCCGTGGCTGGTCATCTTTGTCCTTGTCCAGGTCGGTTGCCAGTGCCACATCCTCTAAAAAGAAGGCCAGTGATTCGTCTTCTTCCCTTTCTCTTTGTTCTACAATAAAATCCTTGATACCATTCAAAAGTTCCTGAACATTTTCCACCCGGCTGACCGCTTCGGGTGTTCCTTCCTGTTCAATATCCTTAATTAATTGTGTATGCTTTACAACAAGCTCAGCTACTTCAAAAGCATTTTTCGTTTTTGCCTCAGCCTGAAATCTTTTGATCATCATTAAAAAATCTTCCAGCTTTTTCTTTGTCCCAGCATTAAAACCTGACTGGTAGAAATTCAGATTTTCCAGTATTTCAAAAATTGATTTACTTTCTTCATTAACTAATAATATAAAGTCTGGTTTACCGTTGCATCTCCGATACCACGGGCGGGATAGTTAATGATCCTCTTCAATGCCTCCTCATCATTGGTATTTAGTATCAGTCTAAGGTACGCTAAGGTATCTTTGATCTCTTTTCTCTGATAAAATGATAATCCTCCATAAATCCGGTAATCAATATCCTTTTTTCGGAGCGCATCTTCTATAGCCCTGGATTGTGCATTGGTTCTGTATAAAACTGCAAAATCACTGCTCTTTAACTGATATTGCAACTGGTTTTCAAGGATGGTACCGGCTATAAACCTGCCCTCATCTCCTTCAGAAAGGGTACGCATAATCCTGATCTTTTCTCCCTGCTCATTGCTTGTCCAAATTGTTTTCTCTAATTTGCTTTTGTTATTACCAATGACGCTATTGGCAGCATTCACGATATTCTGTGAAGATCGGTAGTTCTGCTCCAGTTTAAAGATGCTGTCATCGCTGTAGTCACGCTGAAAATTCAGGATATTCTGAATGTTTGCGCCCCTGAAGGCGTAAATGCTCTGGCTGTCATCTCCCACCACACAAATATTCTCAAAACGGTCGGCCAAAGCCCTGACTATCAAATACTGAGAATGATTCGTATCCTGATATTCATCTACCAGAATATAACGGAATCTGTCCTGATATTTGGTGAGCACATCCGGGAAACGGGTAAGCAATTCATTGGTGCGCAGCAACAGGTCGTCAAAATCCATTGCACCTGCCTTAAAGCAACGCTGCACATAATGCTGATAGATTTCCCCTGTTTTTGGCCGTCCCGACATCTTATCGGCTTCAATTAATTCAGGTGTATTGAAATAGGCCTTTACGGTAATCAGACTGTTTTTGTATTGAGAGATCCTCCCGAAAACCTGCTTGGGTTTGTATTTTTCTTTATCGAGTTCCAGTTCATTGATGATTGAGGTGAGCAACCTCACAGAATCCTGGGTATCATAGATGGTAAAATTTGAAGGAAAACCGATCTTTTCACCCTCGCTCCTCAGAATTCTCGCAAAGACACTGTGAAAAGTCCCCATCCATAAATTCTTTGCTTCACTCTGGCCAACGATACCTGCGATACGTTTTTTCATCTCGCGTGCGGCTTTGTTGGTAAAAGTTAATGCCAGTATATTAAACGGATCAACTCCTTGTTTCATCAAATGCGCGATCCTAACAGTGAGCACCCTGGTCTTCCCTGAACCGGCTCCGGCGATGATGATCATGGGGCCGTTTTCATGCAAAACCGCGGCGCGCTGCGATTCATTTAGGTCATTGATATAATTGTCCACAGATAAAATTAAACCTCAAAAATACAACGCTTTGCACAATGAAACAATAAAAGTTATTGACAGCCATAAAAAAAGTGATTGGTGAAGATGGCTTTTTTTTCATTGATTATTTCGACAATTATTTATCCTTATCCCAGAAAATGTCAACCCTGCGGTTTTCCTGTCTTCCTTGTGGAGTTTTATTATCGCCAATTGGACTAGATGAACCAAAACCTACTGCTCTAAGTTTATCAGCAGGGAAACCGTTGTCAATTAAATATTTCATAACGGCATCTGCACGAAGCTTTCTTAGTATAATTTATCATTAAGCTTCGCGCTTCCTGTATTGTCAGTATGACCTTCAACGCGGAATGGTAATGTTTTAGTAACCACCAAACAGTTCAGAAAGACGTCCCATTCTAACCTGTGTTTCAGTAGTAAAGGCAAGATTTACCAGTGGTAAAGAAGATTGCTCTTGCGATATCGGTAATCTGTTTTTGAACATCCTGAGAGACTTCCGGACAACCCTGGTTTAAAGCGGGGCCTGCTGATGTTAGGACATCTGTCTGTATCGTCAGCAACACCGTCACCATCTGTATCTTTTACAGGGCATCCTTTGTTGTCTACTGCACCTGCTTCTGTTGGACAGTCATCCATTTTATCCATTACACCGTCTCCGTCTGTATCAGGGCAACCATTAAATTGCTCAAGACCGGCAACATCAGGACAAAGGTCTTCTTTATCATTGATTCCATCACCATCTGAATCAGGACATCCTGCTGCCTCGATCAAACCAGGAACATCCGGACATTTGTCAGCGCTATCCTCTACCCCGTCTTTATCGCTGTCAGGGCATCCTTTGAATTGCTCAAGACCCGGAGTATCAGGACAAACATCTTCATCGTCATCAACACCGTCTTTATCTCTGTCTTTTATACCCCAATTATACCTTAAACCAACCTGGATCATGGAAGTGGTCAGCAATACGTAACTGAACCAGTACATTAGGCATAAA
>JAXHKS010000023.1:0-27005 GCA_034523115.1 Flavobacteriaceae bacterium
ATCATTGTTGTCCGATAAAAATCTAAACTACAAAAAAAATCTTTGTTAGGGGTTTATTTTATTGAACTGTTCATTCAATTTACAAACAGAACCGTGTTATGGGTCAAAAAGGCTTAGTTGGCCTATGTTTTTTGTTGTGATTTCTTCCCATTTTGCTTCAGGATTTTTTAAGAATTTGAATAGGTCGATATAGGTCATTAAATGATACCGTATTACTGACATCATATTGGAGTATGCCCAGTTTCGTTGTGCTTTGCGCTGAATAACAAGCATAATTAATTGAATAATCAAACTGACCCAGATCTGTATCTCTATGGCATTTTGGTTGTCACCAAGAAAGTATTTTAAGGGAAAGTTTTGTTTTAAACGCTTGAACATGTTCTCAATCTGCCATCTGTTCTTGTAGATATCAGCAATTTTATCAGCATCAAGGTCATAATTATTTGTGATGAACTCATAGACTTTATTGTGCTTGTCGTACCAAAATGCAATTCTTCTAAGGGAAAACACTTTTCCTTTTTTATCCAGAAGTTCAATTTTTTCATCCTTTAGAACAGCATCACTTGTGGTATCAGGAATATCAAACTCTTCAATACTTGTATAACGGGCATTATCTTTTTGTCTAGTAACAAAGTAAACATCCTCTAAGGTCCATTTTTGATATTGCTCATAATCTACATATCCTTTATCGAAAACCACATAGGAGCCTTTTTTTAGTTCAAGCTCTTTCAAAAAGGTATGGTCGTGAGTAGCGGCACTTGAAAACTTTACCAGACAGGGAACATCTTCCATGGCGTTTATCATGGTGTGCATCTTTATACCGCCTTTCTTTTTGCCGTTGAGTGGATTTCTTCCCACACCTTTAAGGATGTCACTAAAGAGTGTTATGGTTGATGAATCAACGATTTTGAGGTCTTTAACGGCAGGTTCTGAGACTCTGCTGTCCGATAAAAACCGATGGTAACGTTTATAAAGCAGATGATAAATAGCCGCAAATACTTCTGAGCTTCTTCTCTTGTTGGTATCAGCTAATGTACTGCGCTTAGGAAAGTCTTTTAGCCCTAAATGATTAATCTTCCCCTCACAGGCGAGCATAATGCTGGATACTTCACGAAGCGAGCTACAACCACTGATAACAGTGAAAATCATAGTAACCAAATGCTCATAGGTGGTAAACTTTTTGGTATATCTATCGCTGTTGTGATTTTGGGCTGTCCGATAAATATCTTTGGTGGAAATGAAATTTAAAACCTGTTTGATTATGGGTTGACCGCTAAAATTTTTACTTTTGTTCATATCTCGTTTCTTGGTAAAAACAAGATATAAAATAAGCGGGAAATGCAACTATGGGAAATCCCGCTTTTAAAAATGTTTATCGGACACTATTGATTTAAAATCAACTATTTTAAATAAATATTAATTTTTCTTTAATAATTGCTTCAAATAATCCAAAAAAGAAAAATAAATTATCTGAAGCTATTTTTCTTTCGTTTTTCGCGCTTTGCCTTTCCAGCAGTCCAGTTTTCCAGCTTCTTTTTATCCATACCTCAAGCACATTAAGTTTTTAAATTGAACTCTGTTCCCTCAAACAGACCGGTTAACATCAATATCTCTTCTTGAGGTAATCAGATCCTTTGCTTTAGTATTGTATCTCAACTTCGGCAACAGGATCTATGACCAGGTAGTTTACTTTTTCCGTTTTCAGTGTTTGAAGCGAGTCGTTCTTTTCTTCCAGCCAGCCGTTGGAATGGCCGAAACTAAAATCGCCATGGAGCAGATTTATTCAAGGTAAGCGTGCTCTTTTTGAATTAAAGCCTTGTCTGGGTTTTTACAGTTTTCAGCAAGTAAGGCATAATTGCTACTTTTAAGTTTCTGTAACCAGGAGATGAAATGCATCAGGAGCAATACACAAAGAAAAAGTATGTATTTTTTTTGCATCGTATTTTATGTGTTTTTTTAAAGAAATTCTGAATTAAACTTTTGAATTTACAAATAACTCAGCCACCACTTGTCTTTATTATTTGCCTTGTACTGCATATATTTTTTGCTGAAAGGATATAAAATAAGAATGACGAAAATCCACACCAGATAAACCACCCCCAAAGAATAGCCATAATCAAGTAACCCAGGTGAAAAGTCAGGCCCGTCAAAGATCATGTCCTTCCAGTTGCCTCCAAAAATGAGTATACCGATTATGGCTAAGGCATGAATGACAAATACATGTAAAAAATAGAAAAAAAGAGGGACCCGGCCAAAGACAAGAAAGAATTCAGTGAACCTGATTTTTATAGTTTCAAGCAAGTATAGGCAAATAAAGGTAGGGCCGGTAGTTATTAGAATATATACAAGTGATGGCGGGTATTTGGTAACATTAAAGAACAGGAGGGTGTATACCGTAATTTTCTGTTGTGACCAGGGTACCAGATCGCCGTACATATTGATTCCTCTGATCAGGAAAAAAAGTGCAGTAGTTCCAAAGCCCAGATACAATAACCATTTTTTTCTTTTTTCTTCTCCGAAATCTTTTTGGTAAAGCGTTCCAAAGCAATAGCCCAGTGCCATCAAACCTATCCAAGGAATAACCGGGTAAGCAAATATAACCGAGTCAAATACTCCGAGATTTAATACAAACTGTCGCTGATGAAGAAAATACCAGATGATGGAATTAAAGCCCTTACCTTCCATTGTGATGTGATCCAATAAATTGTGTCCTGCAACGAGTACAAGCCCGATAACGAGAATCGCCTTTTTTGGCAGGTATATCAATAAAGGAAAGGATCAACATGCTAAAACCAATTGCCCAGATAACCTGAAGAATCAATTTGTCATGAAAAATATCAAAAGTTCCATGTCAGGTTATTTAATATGACTTGCAAAAAGATAAGCCAGCGATTACCCCTCGTGAATAAAAATGTAAACACGACACTTTTTGTCTTTTTGCCAGCCACCATAAAGGCCGAGGTACCGGCCAAAAAAACAAACACCGGAGCGCAGAAATGGGTTACAAATCGGGTAAAAAAAAGGATGGGTGTTGTAGTTTGTAAGTTTGTCGGATCTCCCAAAAAAGCACCGTAGTGAAAATAGTCTCTGGTATGGTCAAGTGCCATGATCACCATAACCAGACCACGCAGAATATCGATGGATTCAACACGCTTGAAATGGGAGTTGCCGGATAAGTTTTCAATAGGGGTCTGTTCCATAATTTAATTTTCCCGTCTGGCGTTCAAACCAAAAGTGCTTTCAACGACGAATGTACCGGTCTTCATCCATTGAGGGCATTGCCGAGGTCCGCCCATTTTTCATCAGTCATTGATGCCCGCCATCCAGGAAGTCCAGGCGTCGGAATCAGCAGAATGCCGCAGTTGCCAGTTCTCGCTTCCCGCCACTTCAAGGATCTTATCGGCGATGCGGGATAATGGCGTGAGATTTTAAAGAGGCAGCAGAGAGATGCCTGAACCTCCGCGAACCTGTGGGTACACGGATGCACTGTCATCTTTGATATCCTGCGCCATATCGGTATTGATGATGCCTGGCTCCACAATTCTTACCCTGATATTGAAGGGTTTTACTTCACCTGCCAGTGCTTCGCTGATGGCTTCCAAGGCAAATTTACTGGCGGCATAAGCCCCCAGAGGGCTGCTCGAGATCTTACCGGATACAGAGGAAACATTGATGCATGCAGCCCTGCCATCCAACCGCCCGTTGGGGCAGCCCAGCCTGGATGCATCGCAGCGCACCAAAGTAATCATTCTCCGTCGCCGCTTTAAAATCTGCCATTGGGATCTCTTCAATAGAACCGTGTTTTTCAATCCCGGCATTGTTTACGAGTACATCAATGGATCCGGCATCTTTCAGGATCGCAGCGATACGTTTCTTACCGATTACGATCAGAATCGACATCCATGGCGAAACCGTTACAGCCATGATTCAGCATTAATTTTTTGCGTAAGTATTGCCGCCTTTTCAGGACTGCGCATGGTTGCAAAGACTCTGTAACCGGCCCGGGCAAAGGCGAGCGCTGTTTCAAGGCCAATGCCCCTGTTTGTCCTGCTAACGACTGCTGATTTCATAGGGAAGTATTTTTATTGGTTATGAGTTATATTTTTGATACGGTCATTAACCGGAATGACCACAAGATTGCGTTCTTCCAGGCTCATCTGGGCTGATTCCAGTTTATTCACCCGGGCCAGATGGTTGTCAAAATGAATATATTGGATGAGAAACAGCGTGATGGAAGTAGAATAATACCGCACAGAATAACGGTATCTTCCAGTTTAAGAGATTCTCAACAAGGGCCAAGTCGGGCAGCACCACCAGAAAGACCCACATTTGAAACGGCCATATGCGAGTGGATGCGTTGCAGAAATCCTTTTCCAGCACAGTTGCATGGCTGTGGCAAAAATGGCTATGAGAATAAAGGTGTCGAGCATCAAAAAGCAGACAAAAAACCAAATCGAACATAGTTCATTTGCCAGTAATTTTTCAGCAAGGTCATCGGGATGATAAGTCCTATAAGACAGAGTATATAAATGGTAAGCTACTGATCTTGACAGAAAACTCGATCAACACCGGCCAGACATTACCGGCAATACTGAAATCAGGTGAGTAGCGGCAAATATATCTGAAAAATGCCCATCGGTCCAACCCAGTTCCTGAACGGTAAATACGGGCAGCAAGGTTTGTATAAGACCCCTTCCAACAGAATAACTAAAGGCTGCAATTCCCATTACAATACTTATTGGCAAAACAATAACCTGGTATAAGCTTTTGAGAATCTGAGCCCAGCTGTGTAGTTGAAGTTTGCCGGAAATTTCAGAGGCAATTCCATTGGTCCAGGGCACGATTTTTTCTCCCGGTCTTTCACGTAAAAATAAGGGCACAACCATAATGAAAAGCACTGCGAGCGAGAAAAGTGCAATCGCATAAAAATAACCGTAGGTATTATAGATATAAGTACCGGCAGCCGCAGAGGCAGATACACCAATGTTTTAGAGCCCCACGTCAGCCCGTTGGCCCTGGCCTGCTGATTGGTTGGCACAATATCGATAGCCATACCATCTACAGCGATGTCCTGAAAAACACCGCAAAGGCTTACAATAAAACCCAGGGCCATCAACAGCTTCAGGTTGTTCATGGGATCAGGAATAAAGGCCATGGCTAAAAAACTGGCCATGAGTCCGAGTTGCCCGAAAAGAATCCAGGGCCTCCTTCTCCCCATGGGCAGGTAAGTAAACCGGTCCATCAAAGGTGCCGCCAGGATCTTAAAACTCCAGGGTATACCGATAACGGCAACATAGGCTCCGATTGCTGCGGGACTTATTCCGGCCATGGCCATCCAGGCAGGCAGGCCAAACCACAGGATGCCTTCCGGTATACCCTGGGCAAAATACAGGGCCGAAAAAGCCAGATACCGCAGCACGGTATGCTCTGAAAGTGCAGGAAGTTGTGTGGATTTTACTTGATTGATTTCCGGATTTTTATTTTCTAGATTCATTTTGGCAGGCATTTCTTTATCTTTTTACATAAATATTTACTTTTTATTTTCACTGAGAATGCTGAAATTCTGTACTTTTTGATAGGTCAATGAGCGCCACAGCCATTCTGCGGGTCCGTACTGAAAATATTTCAACCAGATCGGACTGTAGATCAGCTGGAAGATCCATATTCCGGCAACGATATAGTACAATTCATAGCGCTGCAAGGTTCCGAATAAAGCAAGTCCGTCTCCGTAAAAAATGATGGAAGTGATCACGCTTTGCATCAGGTAGTTGGTTAGTGCCAATTGCCCGACTGCTGCCAGAGACCGCTGCAGAAAACCGAGTATACCCGATTTAATGAACAGCATTAACAATCCAACATGTCCCAGTGTGGTGAACAAACGGCCTATTTGATAGGTTTGGTGTGCTTTTTTGATTATGACGGGATCAAAATTACTGTCTAACTGCATTTGGGTTTCGTAATAATTTATACTCAGGCCCACCAGGTAACCAATTCCCATGATCAACATGTAGAACTGATTACTGCGCTCTCCGTGAAAAATGCGGAGTTTGAAAAAATGCAATACCCAAAACCATAAAACTAAAGATATCCCATGGCCATAACCTATAGGGAAGCCAGGTCTGCATAAATTGATTTCCCTTTACTTTTTCCTTTAGGACTGCCCAGTAGCCCTGATGCATCAAATCTATTGTCTTCGCTACTTCTTCCGGTGTTTTTTTTGCACGTAATTTCTCCCATTTCTCCAAATTGGCCTGCTGGTCATCGGTTAAAATAATCCCCTGCTCTTTGCTGATTTGTAGTTCTGTCCCTTCTTTTTTGATTTTCACATCCGTGCGGTAATCGCTTATGTCCCACGGATTACCTTATACCAATTAAAATGAGGGCTCCAAGGATCAGTTTTTTAACGCTTGCATTGCGGAAAGGAAAAAGCATCAGCCCGAAAATGGCATAGGGATAAAGGATGTCGCCATGCCAGAGCAGGATGTAAACGTTGAAGATACCAAATACAAGCAACCAGAGTGTCCGGCGGTAATAAATATCAGCTGTGGCAATACCTGCACCACTTTTTTCGAGCCGGCTGGTCAGTAAAACTACTCCCGCCCCAAACAGCAGTGTAAATAATCCCCTCATGGTTCCTTCGAACAGCATTTCGTTGATGATCCAGACCTGAAGATTCAGCCCGTCAGCACCTCCCGCAATGGTTGGATCTGAATAGGCGTAGGGAAGGCCCATACCGTTGATATTCATAAGAAGAATTCCTAAAAGCGCAATACCCCTGATTACATCCAGGGAATTGATCCTTGCTTTTTTTGGAGTGGGCTGGAATTTCATTTGTTTGTCTATATTCATTTTAGGATTTATCGTTGAAGTCCTTGCCCGATTTGAATGGTGGCTTAATTCTTTTCAGAACCGGCAAAAATTCCGGCATCTACATCTTTAATAAATTTGATCAAACCGGTGAAATAGGTTTCCGGGTCATCAAACTGTGACAGATGACTTCCATTGGTGGTGATGCTGCGCCCGTTTTGTACTTGGGTACTCATCCACTCCATATATTTTGGGTCCATGGTATCGTGAGTGGCCCCAAGCATTAAGGTCGGTACCACAATTTCTTTGAGCCTGCCAGACACATCCCAATTTTTTAGGGATGCATTGCCTGTCATACCAAATTCACTATGGCCTTGCATGAATACATAAATATTTGGATTAAGATGCTCAAAAAGTAAGTTGATTGATTTTGGCCATTTTTCTAAAGGCATTCTCAAAATATGCTCGGTATAATAATGATTCATTAAAAGCTCGCTGTAACGCGGATTGCTAAAATCATGACTCGCTTCCAAATCCATAATTTCCTTTAAAACTTCAGGATTCATTTGCGGACCTAATACTTCATTGGCATATTTGGTATAAGCCGGAGCGCTCGCCATCATATTTGATATGATGAGGCCTTTTAAATTATCCTGATATTTGAGGGCATATTCCATAGCCAAAATACCACCCCAGGATTGGCCAAGAAGATAAAAATTGTCTTTGTTGAGGTTCAAGGCTTTGCGGACTTGCTCTACTTCTTCCACAAAATGTTCGGTAGTCCACAAAGTGGAATCGTTTGGTTTTTCGCTGTAATAAGAATCCAATTGATCGTAGTAAATATATTCAATTTCCTCCTTGGGAAGATAGCCATCAAAATTTCCAAATTCTTCATGCGTACCGCCAGGGCCGCCATGAAGCAGTAGCACTCTCATTTTAGGATTGTTTCCCATGCGTTTTGTATAGACCTTAAATGTGCCTTTTGCTGTTTTGATAGGAATACATCGTTAATGCCGCCGGTAATTTGGTCCGGCTTATTGGAATAATCCATATAGGCTGATGGCATTTCCGTTGTCGGAGTTTACGGTTTGTTTTTCAGTACAAGCCCAATAAAAGGGTAAAAACTATGAGCGGATAAAATAGGGTCACTTTCATTTTTGAATTATTAAGCATATGATTTGTAATGTGATTTGTTTAAGGTTATTGTGTTTTGTGCACTGTTGTTAATTTTTCAATGCCAATAAAAAAATAAGTGAACTTAATTTTGCGCTACACTATTCACTTCTATCCAGTACCCATCGGGATCCTGAATCCAGATTTGTTTGATCCCGTCTGCACGGATATTCATGTGTTAACCTTACCGGGCCAGTCGGTATAGGGGATGCTCTACTTTTTCAAGTGTTCTTACAAAGGCGTCGAAATCAGGCGTTGTTAGCGCAAAATGCACAGCTTTGTTTGATGCTTACAGGTTCTTTTAGCACTGAGATCAGGTGCAATTCTTTTCCTTCTCCCATAGAGAACCATCGGATACCATCCCATGCTGTCCGGTTCGTGATTTCCTGAAGGTTCAAGACTTTAGAGTAGAACCCCGCAGAACGGTGTTACATCCTTCACAGATAAGGCCAAATGGTTAAAAGTGAAGGAGCCGTAACTTTTTCCTGCGCCTGAAGCAGGCCGAAAACGGCCAAAGTTATGATGAGTATGGTGTTTTTTTTCATTGCCTTTATTGGAAATTATTTCAAGGGATCGGGGGATACTAAAAAATTGGACTGAAAGCTGAAGGGCATTTTAATATGTCCTTCAGCATCAGTAAAGTCTTTAATTATTTTTGTTTTCATCATCGTTATAAATATCCCTGACACATATAAATTTTCCGTCACGCTTTTCCCAGATAGCCATATACTTGCCGGTAGAGATAACTTTTCCTGAAGCATCTTTCGTAACGGATGTCCCAATTTCAGTTACTATGTTGTCATCACCAAATACTTCAGTGGTTTCATAGGCTACGATAGCGCCCTGGGGTCTCTTTGCAAGATTTGTTTCTAATATCCTTTAGGATAGCTGCTTTACCTACCTGAGAAGGGCCGTTGTTTGACATGCTCACTGCATCATCCGCATAGAAGGCTGCCAGGGCACTCGCGTCACGGGCATTATCGGCAGCAGCCCAGGCTGTTTCCAGTGCTTGGATTTCAGCTTTTACCGCAGCCATATCGGGCTTTACAATTACAGGTTCAGCCGGAACTGCCGGTTCAATGACGGTTTTTTCAGGAGCAGCGGTATTGCATGCAAAACTGAGAAAGAGTATCATCAGACCCATCATTCCCAGTTTAAAATTGTTCTTGTTTTTCATTGTATTGATTGTTTGTTTTGCGCCTACTCTGTTCGGTTTTCGGCTTCCCCGTTTTATTTGTTGGCAGCATCCCAAAGCTTTTTGGTATCGACATACTGCTGAAAATTAGTAACCTTACCGTCTTTAAGTGTCCATAAATGGGCCGCCTGGGCATTAAAAGTCACCCCGTTTTTCTTTAATTTGGCGTCATAGCGCAAAGTGGCAAGCACCTGGTTGTTGCTCATCTCGTGAAGTTGGATACTGCCAGCTTAAAATATTCGTGGTCTGCGCCAATTCGGGCAAAAACTCCATTTAAAACGGCATCCGGACCGATATACGGATTGCCATCTGCGAGCGCATTGCTTTCAGCCTCATTCCAAATCACTTTGGCATCCATAGCCGCCAGAACTTTCGGAATTTCGCCCACAGCAAAGGCTGCGTAAGCACTATCAATAACACTTAAATTGTTTGGATCAGAGACCAGACCGAGTTGTTGCATAAAACCCATATTGTCCATAAAATCTTGTTCTTCAGCTATTTTGCCGTCTTTCATTTTTACCAAGGTAGTACCTTCTATGTTTACCGTTTTTCCTGTGGCCGGAATGCCAAAAAAATCGCCACTGTGTTTTCCCTTAAAGTTCCAGTGTTTTACGATCTTATCACCCTGGCCAAAAATATCTACAACTTTGAATTCAATATCAGAAAATCCGGTGAGGAAATTGGCATAATAGGCTTTTGCATTTTCGATGCCCACAACATTTTCAGGCTGCATTTTCAGGATAACGTCTTTAGTGAAATTGGTTTCATTAAACAGGTCTAATTTTGCATTATTTATAATTTCATCCCAGGTATTGGAATACATTTTAATGTCTTTTTCAACCTGCGCATTTGGATTGCTGCAAGACGAAAAGATGATTGAAGTTGAAAGGGCCAGGATTAGAATAAAATTTTTCATAGAGTCAAGGATTATTTTTTTAATTTTTTAGTAATTACGGTATTAAAAAAAAAGGGATTTCTATTTTTATAAAATAATTCCTAAAAAATGATTTAATGAAAAAGGGAAAATCATAATTAGGAATTTCAGGATTGAAAAGGATGATCACTTTTTTTCTTTTACCATTTTTATTAAAGGACTTTTAAATTTGAATTTCATGTTACTGTAAATAGCGCATTGTATTCCTGTGCCTTTTTATTTGCATGCGCCCATACAAGTTGCATGCCCTGCACTTTCATCTCCATTAAAATTTTTTAAAGGATCATAGCGACCAACATGATTCATTTTTTATCTTCAATAAAACTATTGGCTTATTTATCCTCTACCGGAGAAACCGCTGGTTCTGCTGCCGCAGCTGCCTGTAATTTCTGTACCGCCAAAACCATTGGCGCATTATCCCAGTAGCCAAATTCTTTTACAACTTTTCCGTCAACAAATTGTGAGGTCAGGTGAACCGGCGTTTCGATCAGTTCATTGTTTGCTTTTAATCTTCCCTGCCATGTACCCCAGAAGTTTACCCAGATTTCCCCGTTATCTGTAACGACCATTTCATATTCATTTTTGTCGGCAACAAAATTATAGGAAGACAAATTTGCAAGTCCTTCCTTTAACACCACGATATTTTCGGCAACACTGACTCGCATTTTTTTCAGCTTACATTGTTGGCTATTTTGGCATCAGCAGCATAATGGTCGGCAAAGGTGTCCCAATTGCCAAGCTCATAATCCTTAATTGCTTTTTTATAAGGTTTCAATTTCAGGGAGAATTTTGTGTGTAGCGCACCTCTTTTTCTGACAGCTCATCATTCCAATGACCACCAGAGTAATAAACATTGCTTTCATCATGATATATAATTTAGAAATTTTATTTGTTGGATAAACCCCACACCCTCTTGCATTTGCTTTAAGAATTGCCTGCCTTTGCAAATTGGGAGGAATGTGAGGTTTTATTTAGGAATGTCGACTGTGCCTGCCGGGAGAATTTTTTGATTTCCGGGAAGGCTCAGACAGAAGCTCCTTTTTTTATTTTTTAGTGAATAGCTCAAATTGAATCGCAACCAGCCTTATAACATTTTCCACCTGAAAGGAGTTATCCGGTTCATAAAATAAAAATGTGATGCTTTTTTCTGGATTACCTTAATTCAAGCTTAATTCATCATTTAATTTGTAAAGGTAAGACCAGTCACTTTTAAGAGAAGCCCTGAACCTGGCCCTTAAGGCATCGGATTTGGCCTTGTCATGGCTGGTTTCGTACATTTTCCAGACGTTATCTCTCTTTATATCGAGTGCCGCATAATTTGCATAGGGAGTTACCACGAAATAATCTGGCGCTTCAGGCAGCCACCACTGACAGTATACCACTGACCGCGGGGTTTGCCTTCAACAGTTTTGGTCATACCGACTATTTCTTTTACCACTTCATTAAACTCGGTACCATTTTCTACCCTAAAAAATCCAACCCAAATTACTTTGGTAGCCGGATCATATTCTCTGCTCAGTTCCGGCATGGTCCTGGACATCATTCTATTCATGCTTTCCACATGGGGGGTAATTTTTTCTTTTACAATGCCTTGGCATTTTTTTCCTGCTTCATCAGTCATGTCTAATTCAGCCCAGTTATTTTTCATAGAGCCTAACACAAATACTGTTCCCTGGCCGTGTTGTCTTTGCCAAATATTCCATTTGTTCGTTCCTTTGTTAGCAACATAACAGTCTTTCCAGAGTTTACACCTTCTTTAAAGTGATCAGCATGCCCATGAATGACGGTTATTTCATTCGTAGTTAATATTTTGCTTTCATCAGCCTGTGAGAAAGCCAGCAAGGGTAAAAATGCAATTAAGTAAATAATTTTTTTCATAATTTTAAATTTTCAGGGTTTAACATTCCCAAATGTATTTGTTCAAAACCATAAAAATTTGCACTTTTCTTGCAAAAACATGGACTTTTCTTGCATGAGGGCTGTTTTTGGACCTTTTATAGAAACAAAACCCGGATTGATAAAAAATTGTTAGATATTTTCCTTTTTTATAGGAAGTTAGGACTGCAGCCAAACTGGTTTTTGAAAGCCCGTGAAAAATAGGTCTGGTCATTAAATCCGGTCAGAAAACAAATTTCTGCCAGATTACCTGTATTTTGCCTGATGAGCTCCGCAGCTTTTTGTAAGCGCATGTTCCGAATCAGATGCCCTGGCGTCTGGTCGGTCAGTGCCTCCAGCTTTCTGTGAAGCTGTGACGCACTCAAGCACATCTTCTCGGCCAGTTGTTCCACACCAAATGAGGTTTGGCCCAGGTTTTCCCGGATACAAGTATGGGTATTTTCTAAAAAATGCTGATCTATGGTAGTCAGAGAAGTTTCTTTTGGGTCAACAACATACGTATTGCTGTATTTTAATCTGAGCTGCTCACGCTGATTGATGAGGTTTGTGATGCGCAATTCTAATTCGCTGACGCTGAATGGCTTTGTGAGATAAGCATCAATTCCGGTTTCCAGACCCTCCATTTTATCTTCCTGCATGACCTTCCCTGTTAGCATGATAATCGGAATATGGTTGGTCAATTCATTTTTCCTCAGGACTTTTACCATGGTAATTCCATCCATTTCGGGCATCATCACATCGGTAATGATCAGGTCAGGTACAAATTTTTCAGCGTATTTAATTCCTTCTTTCCCGTTTGAAGCGGTAATTACATGGTACTGATCTTCTAGTTGTTCAGTGATGAACTTCCGGATATCCGAATTATCCTCGATTAGTAAAACGATTTTTCGGCCAGGAAGTGCTAATGCAGCCTCAATACTCTGATCCTTCGAGGTTTCTGACATATAATCCTGCTTCTGTGCAATCGAGGAATTTGTTGTTGTGTTTTGCTAAGATCAACTCCTCCTATGGGCAATTCTATGATAAAGGTACTTCCGGTTGCTTCATTTATTTTGCTATTGCTTACCACTTTTATGGTACCCTGATGCAATTCGACAAGTTCTTGGACCAGAGCCAAACCAATACCGGTGCCTTCAAAAACCCTGGTATCAGAGCTGTCAGCCTGGTAAAAACGGTCAAAAATAAAAGGCAGGTCCTTTTCTGAAATACCGATGCCATTGTCTATGATTGAAATTCTCGACGAGTTGTTTCATCTTTCTCTTTCAACAAGCATAGTAATAAGACCCTTTTCCAGGGTAAATTTGAGCGCATTGGAAACAAGGTTGCAGATGATTTTTTCCATTTTCTCTATATCGAAAACAGCCTGAATATCATCGCTATCTGATAAAAACCGCAACTGTATTTTTTTCTGGTCTGCCATGGACTCAAAAGAATAGAAAAGATTTTTAAGGAAAAGCACCAGGTTATTTTGGCTACCCTGCAATTGCCACTTGCCGGCTTCAAGTTTAGAGATATCGAGCAACTGGTTGATCAGAAGCAGTAATTTTTGCGAATGAAGCCTGATGTGTTTTATCTGTTCCCGGTTTTTTTCTACTTTCAGATCTTTAAGCAAACTTTCTGCCCGTCCACTAATTAAGGTAAGCGGCGTTCTGAACTCATGAGAGATGTTCGTAAAGAATTGCGATTTTAAATGGTCCAGTTCGCGCAGGGTACCTTTTTCAATTCTTTCAACTTCGAGTTGATTTTTGACGAGAATTCTATTGATCTCATACCTTCGGATAATGTATAAAAGCATCATGAGTAACAGAAAATACAAACAATAGGCCCACCAGGATTGAGACCAGTGTGGCATGATCCGCATGGGAATGGATATTCCGGTTTCGTTCCAAACTCCGTCATTGTTGCTAGCTTTAAGCTTAAAAGTGTATTGGCCTGAGGGTAAATGTGTAAAAGAGACATTGCGCGAGTTTTGTATATAGATCCAGTCATCATGAAATCCTTCCAGTTTATATGCATAATGGTTCTTTTCGGAAGTTGAAAAGTCGAGTGCGGCAAATTTCAACCAAATGATATAGTCCTTGCTTGTAAAAGTCATTGCATTTTTATCATACACGGGAATGGAAACAAATGAATTCTTCTCTTCATCTTTTTTGCTGCCATTATAAACCCTTATTCCGGTCAGGGCAATGGGCGGAATAAAAGGATTGTCCTTGATCTGTTCCGGAAAAAAGTAATTCATGCCATCTAAACCTCCAAAGAAAAGTTCGCCTTTATCACTTTTGAAATAGGCGCCGGTATTGAACTCATTGTTTTGTAAGCCGTCATTGATTTCAAAATTTCGAAATGCCTTTTCACTTGGACTGAACCTGGAAATTCCTTTGTTGGTACTAAGCCATAATTTGTTCTGATGGTCGCTCAGTATGCCATAGATCACATTGTTTGGCAAACCGTCTTTTTCTGTAAAATGTTTAAAAGAGCCTTTTGTTTTGTCGAACATTTCCAGTCCGGCAGAAGTTCCGATCCAAAGATACCTATCGGGATTTTCAGGATCGGGGCAAATAGATTTGATGTGATTATTGATAAGGCTCGCTGGATCATTGGGATCATTTTTATACGTGTGAAAACTTTCTTTTTTCTTGTCAAAGGCGAGCAGTCCTTTTTTTGTTCCCAGCCAAAGTTTTTTGCCGTCGTCGTAAAGAACGGGTCTCAGGTACAAAAAATATTCGGGATCCAAAGCATAGCGGTAGTGTTTAAATAAACCCTTTTTTTTGTCTGTCATTCTGCTGAGGAAATTTTCTGTAGCGATCCATAATTGACCTTCCTTGTCTTCAAAAACGGTAAACACATTTTTCTGGGGTACTCCCTCCGGTTTGTCTTTGTTGAACTTGAACTGTTCCGCCTTTTCAAGTGTAGGGTCATAAACATAAAGGCCTTCCGATGAGGCAAACCACAAATTCCCGTCACGTGCCTTTACCATGGAATAGGGCCCCACATTTCCAAAGTCATCCACTCTTTTAGAAGTGGTTTCAAAACTCTTTAAGGTATTTGTTTTTCTGTCCCACCGATACAAGACTTCACCAGCCACCCAAACATAGCGGTCATTCTCTTCTAATATCGATCGCAAACTAAATCCGGTAATTCTGGAGTTTTTGTCGGGTCCTCTTTTTAACAGGGAAAATCGATGCGATTTTGGATCATAATAGTCTATGCCCATGCCAACAGTGCCTATCCAGATAATATTGGTGCGGTCTTTATACAAGCCTGAAATACTGTTATAACTTATTGATTCCTGCCTGTGCGGGTCATTTCTGAAATAAGTAAAGACTTTGTTTTCGGTGTTAAAAAACATTAGCTCACCCGGTGTACCGAGCCAGAGATTTTGCTTATGACCTTCAACAATTTCCGTGATTTCACCCCATCCATACCGATCAACAGTATAATGATGGGGAAAGAACTCGTATGAATAGTTCCGGGTATTAAACTTTATAAGCCCTGATAAAGTGCCAAGCCAAAGGAAGCCATCGGTAGTACCATAAATTGAAGTTACGGCACCGTCTAAAACATTCTTTGGTGCTTTTGGATCTTTGACATCAAAATAAAAGGGAGCAAATGTTTCTTTCTTTACATCCATTCGGGTTAATCCGTTATTGGTACCTATCCATAGTATTTCGTTTTTATCCTCATAGAGTTCACGAATAATATTATTACTGAGATTGTAAGGCCCCTTTTCCTCTTTGCGGTATTGTTTTATTAACTTTTCCTGTACCACATTTTCCAGGAGTGGTACCTTAAAAACGCCGTAATCACGAGTTCCTACCCAAATAGTGCCATTTTTACCTTCGGTTATGTCTTTAATCTCATAGTTGTTTTGGCCATCGGAATTTGTAAAGGGAAGGCCAATTCTCTGAAAGGTATCGCTGCCTTTGTCATAACGGTTTAAGAGTCCGTTTTCAGTACCTACCCATAAATTTCCGCGGCTGTCTGTAAAAAGAGCGGTTATATAATTTGAATCAATTGTTTTAGGATCGGAAGGAACATTCTGATATATGGTGAAAGAATAGCCGTCGTATTTGTTTAAGCCGTCTTTGGTTCCAAACCACATAAAACCATCGCTGTCCTGGGTAATTGCCAGAACGGTGTTTTGAGAAAGCCCGTCATTGCTGGTAATATGTTTGAATCGAATTTCCTGAGAACTTCCAGTCAAAGGAAAGAATACACAAAAAAATAAGTAAAAGAAATTTCATCTTGGAATAGAGCCTCTTCATTTCTCGTTCTATAAAATGGGTTTTATCAAACAAAACCTCATTTTTATTGAAAACAGGAATGTTATAAACTATGTTATTCGCGTGAATCACTATTAAAACAACTGATAGTGGGTTTGATTAACCGTTCGTTCTTTAAATCCGATTTGTTTAAAAAATAATAGGGTATGTCGGAAACCTAAAAAATTTGAATCGATCTTTAAAATTATATTAAAATTACATTTTTTTCTTAATGTAACCAAAGTAACGAATAAATAGACTCAGAATCAGCAGGTTTTATTTTTTTTCAGTTATGACTGTAAGACTTAAATCAGCCGGTAAACATCAATTTTTTTATAGATATACCCTATAAAATCAGGCAATTATTTGTTTGAAAAGGAGTATTTTTGTTATCGATAGATATTTACTATGATTAAAGAAATGGAAATTGCGAAGCGGGAGCTCGGTAAAAAAGGGTTTCTTGATATTGATACTCCGGCAAAGTTGGATTATGCTGCCGAGATCCAGAAATTAAAAAAAGAGAAAAATGCTGTAATTCTTGCGCATTATTACCAGGAGCCTGCTATTCAGGATATAGCAGATTTTGTTGGCGACAGCCTGCAATTATCATACAAAGCAGCGGAAGTAAATGCTGACCTTATTGTTTTTGCCGGGGTGCATTTTATGGCTGAGACTGCTAAGATTTTAAATCCGCAGAAAAAGGTAATCCTCCCTGATTTTAATGCAGGTTGTTCTCTGGCTGAGTCCTGCGATGCCAAAGACCTGCAGGCGCTTAAAGATAAACATCCTGACCATATTGTGATCACTTACGTAAATACTTCTGCAGAAGTAAAGGCGATCAGCGATATCTGCTGTACTTCCTCCAATGCAAAGAAAATTGTTGATTCGGTGCCATTGGATCAGCCGATAATTTTTGCCCCGGATAAAAACCTCGGTGCCTGGATACAGAAGGAAACTGGCAGAAAAATGCTTTTATGGGATGGCGCCTGTGTGGTACATGAGGCATTTTCTATAGACAAGTTATTGCACACATTTCAGGAGCATCCAAAGGCAAAAATAATTGCACACCCAGAATCAGAAGACCATATTTTAAAAACAGCAGAGTATATTGGATCAACTTCAGGATTGATACAATATGCAAAAAATAGTCCGGCGCAGGAATTTATTGTGGCCACAGAAGCAGGCATCCTTCACGAGATGCAGAAGGAAGTACCCGGTAAGAAATTCTTCCCCGCACCCTCACATGAAGACAATACCTGTGCTTGCAGTGAATGTCCCTACATGAAAATGAATACCATGAAAAAATTATACCTGTGCATGAAATACGAATTACCCGAAATTCATGTTCCGGATGAAATTCAAAAAAAAGCCCTGGTACCCATCCAGCGCATGTTAGACATATCCTCCAGATAATATGAGTATCCTGCAATCAGACTTCTTAATACTCGGGTCAGGAGTCGCCGGCCTGACTGTGGCAATCAAACTTGCCAAAACGCTCACCGGACAAAAAAGTTTTTGTAGTTACAAAAGCAGAAGAAAGCGAATCAAACACCAAATATGCACAGGGAGGGGTTGCAGCCGTATGGGATAAACTGGATTCTTTTCAGGACCATATAGATGATACCATGGTGGCAGGTGATTTTGAGAATGACCTTGAGGTTGTTAAAATGGTGGTAGAGAATGCGCCAAAATGCATGGAGCAGCTTATTTTATGGGGAGCAGAATTTGATGAGGATGAAAAAGGAGAACTCGACCTTGGCAAAGAAGGAGGGCATTCCACGAACCGCATACTTCATCACAAAGACATTACAGGTTTTGAGATCGAGAGAACATTGCTAAAACAGGTGGCAGGCCTTCAAAATATTGAACTTTTACCCTATCATTTTGCCATTGACCTGATTACAGAACACCATATAAAGAGTAAGTACCCCCTAGCAAATACCACTTGTTTTGGTGCCTACGTGCTCAACCAGAAAACTAACCAGATCGATACTTTTTTTGCGGATCTTACTGTGCTCTCAACAGGAGGCGTAGGGCAGGTATATGCAGCGACCACAAATCCGGTTATCGCAACAGGAGATGGTATTGCCATGGCATTCAGAGCCAAAGTTAACATATGGGATATGGAGTACATCCAATTCCATCCTACCGCCCTTTACCAACCGGGTGTTAGTCCTGCATTTTTGATCTCTGAGGCTGTTAGAGGAGCCGGGGCTTATTTGCGAAATACCAAAGGCGAAAGATTTATGCTGGAACTTGATGAAAGAGCAGAACTTGCCCCAAGAGATGTGGTGGCGCGCGCTATCAATGCAGAACTTTTAAAAACCGGAGATCAGTTCGTATATCTGGATTGCACACATCTGATTCCGAAAGTTTCCTCAGTCACTTCCCGAATATTTTTGAAAAGTGCAAAAGTATTGGTATTGATCCCATGAAACAACCCATTCCTGTAGTTCCCGCACAACATTATATAATGGGTGGGATTGTTGTGGATAAAAACGGAAAAACTTCCCTTAAAAGTTTGTATGCCTGCGGAGAGTGTTCCCGCACTGGTTTGCATGGCGCAAACAGACTGGCCTCCAATTCCTTACTTGAAGCACTCGTATATGGAAATAAAATAGCAGAAGATATTATTCAAAATGCGGATCTGCCCCATAAAAAAAACAAACCGGCTATATACGAATGGAATGAGGAGGGAACTGTATTGCCTAAGGAAATGGTATTGATTTCCCACAACAGGAAAACTGTACAGGCAATTATGACCGACCTGGTGGCAATCGTCAGGTCGGATGAAAGGCTGGAAAAGGCGCTCGACCATCTGTCTTATCTGCATTCCGATACTGAGAAGGTTTATGCACGTTCAAAATTATCTCCGCAGTTATGCGAACTCAGAAATCTTATTGCCATTGCTTATCTGATCACAAAACAGTCAATAAAGAGAAAAGCTAACAGAGGCGCTTTTTACAGTCTGGATAACTTGGGTAAGGAGTAATTTTGCTCACCTGGGATTCTGTTTGAAATTGCCGGTAGTTTTTCTTTCTAGGAGATCCTCTAAGGTTGCAAAAAATTAATAGCTCCTTTTATTTGAAAAGCCCACACGCAAAGCGCTGTGTATGGGCTGAATTTCCAAGTCATCATATTAATACAGGAAGACAATGAAAATTGCCTGATTGAAAATAATTATTTCAGGGCCTTTGCAATCCTCGAAATTGCCTCAACCAGATTTTGTTGTGAAGCGGCATAAGAAATTCTAATGCACTCAGGTGCACCGAAAGAATCACCTGCAACGGTTGCTACATTGGCTTCTTCCAGCAGGAACATAGAAAAATCCGAGGCATTTTTGATATGCTTGCCTTTAATGGTCTTATTAAAATAAAAGGAAACATCAGGGAAAACATAAAAAGCACCTTTGGGAACATTGATCTTGATCCCCTTAATTTTGCTCAGGAGATCAATAACCAGATCCCGTCTTTTTTGGAACTCATCCACCATAAATTGAATCCGTGAAATCGGATTGTCAAGGGCTACAATTGTTGCTCTCTGAGCGATACTATTGGTACCCGATGTTACCTGGCCCTGCAATTTTGTACAGGCTTTGGCAATCCATTCAGGAGCACCCATATAACCAACCCTCCAGCCGGTCATAGCAAATGCCTTGGCCACCCCATTTACTGTAATTGTTCTGTCGTACATATTTTCAATGGCCGCAAAACTAAAATTTGGAGCTCCGTAATGAATATGTTCGTAGATCTCATCAGACAGAATATAAATATTAGGATACTTTTCCAGAACTTTGGCAAGCGCCCTGTATTCTTGTTCAGTATAAACAGTTCCGCTCGGATTATTGGGGGAATTGAAAAATATCATTTTGGTTTTTGGCGTGATCGCTGCTTCCAGTTGCTGAGGTGTTATCTTGAAATCAGTTTCAATAGTGGAAGGAATTTCTTTAAATTTCGCCTCTGCCATGGTAGCAATGGCCGAATAACTCACCCAGTACGGCGCGGGTAACAAAACTTCGTCTCCCGGATTTAAAAGAACCAGTGCAGCGTTGGCAATGCATTGCTTTGCCCCGGTAGAAACAACGATCTGACTAGGTTTATAGCTAAGATTATTGTCTCTTTTGAATTTACGGCAGATAGCTTCTCTCAATTCCAGATAACCATCTACCGGGGTGTATGCATGGTAATTTCCATTAATGGCATCAATAGCAGCTTGCCTGATATAGTCAGGTGGATTAAAATCGGGCTCTCCCAAACTTAAACTGATGATGTCCTTGCCTTGTTCTTTCAATTCTCTTGCCTTGGCTGCCATAGCCAGTGTTTCAGAAACTGGCAAACGATTGATTCTGTCGGATAATGGATGTGCCATGTATAAGATAAAAATTAGGTTTGTAAAATAATTTAGGCTAATTCTGCTTGTTTTCCCAGATAGCTCAATTGCCTGAAATGATCGAGGAAGGCACCCCGCATTGTTCTGTATTCATTGTAGGGCAAGTTAAATTCTGTTGCAGTTTGCCTTACTATCTCAGAAATCTTTTTGTAGTGGATATGGGAGATATGGGGGAAAATATGGTGTTCAACCTGGTGGTTTAAACCGCCGGTATAAAAATTGACAAGTTTGTTGTTAATGGCAAAATTAGAAGTGGTGTAAAGCTGGTGAATCGCCCAGGTATGTTCCATGTTTCCTTCCAAATCAGGCAAAGGCATTTCGGTATTTGGCATCACATGCGCCAGCTGAAAAACAACACTCAGAATCATGCCTGCGGTGTAATGCATTACAAAAAAGCCTATTAAAACCTGCCACCAATGCAAATCAGTTAGAATCATTGGTAAAACCAGCCATATTGTGTAATAAAGAATCTTTGTAATAACCAGAATGGACCATTGTTTTGCGGGGCTTGGCAATTTACCAAAAGAGAGCTTCCTTTTCAGGTAATTTCTTGTCTGTTTAAAATCGGTGGTGATAGCCCAGTTAATTGTCGAGGAGACCATATAAAAACACGGAATAGTATTTTTGGAAGTCGGTGAATTTTTAATTTTTCCGAATGTTCAGAAAAACGAATCACCCGGCCTGCGCTGATGTCTTCATCCATTCCCTGAATATTGGTATAGGTATGGTGCAACACATTGTGCTGTACCTGCCAGTTGTATACATTTCCGGCGAGAATATACATGCTGCTGCCCATAAGCTTATTTACCCAGTTCTTGCTGGAAAAAGATTCGTGATTGGCATCGTGCATCACATTCATGCCCACACCGGCCATTCCAATGCCAGACAAAAAGGCCATAAATAACTGCATCCATCCCGACATGGGAACGGTAAGCGCTAAAATAAAAGGGAAGAAAGAAAAGAATGAACATAAAAACTGACTTGGAATACAATTTCCAGTTTCCGGTTTTCTTTAGGTTATTATCTTTAAAATAATCGTTTACTCTTTTATTTAAAGTTCTGAAAAAATTTGTTTTGTCCCGCGTGATAAATTTTATCTCCTTCATTGAATGCTGATATTATCTGAAATATATTATGCTTAATTGCGTGCAAAGTTAATAGTTTTTTTAATTGAAATTTTAATTAATTTATCAAAATATCAATGCATAAATTAATTGTACTTTAGCCGGCAAAAATGAACTGATGGAAAAAATCCTGACTTACTTTCCCGATCCTGTCATCCCTGCAGATAGAAAGGTTTTCTGCCTTGAAGAACCTCTATGTGGACTGGAATGAAAAGATCAATGTGATTTCCCGCAAAGACATGGATGATTTTTACGAGAGGCATGTGCTGCACTCTTTGGCGGTCGCAAAAATACAGCCCTTTGGGAAAGGGGCAAAGATTTTGGATATAGGCACGGGTGGCGGCTTCCCTGGTATACCTTTGGCCATTATGTTTCCGGATACCCACTTCCATCTGGTGGATTCAATCGGGAAAAAAATTAAGGTAGTGCAGGGGTAGTTCAAAGTCTGGGCCTGGAAAATGTGCTTGCAGAGCAGAACAGGGCAGAAAATGTTGCCGGGGAATATGATTTTATTGTGAGTCGTGCAGTTACAGGAATGGATGATTTTTGTGAAATGGACCAAAAATAAAATAAGTAAAAAACAGGGCCACACTTTTAAAAACGGGATTCTTTATTTAAAAGGAGGCGATTTAACAGAAGAATTGAAAAACTTTATAAACGCCAGTGTAATCCCTTTGTCAGACTATTTTGAGGAAGAATATTTTGAAACAAAAAAACTTGTACATATACCTCTGAAATACAGGGGAAAGTAAAGGCAGTTTTGTAAACTGCAACGCACCATCAATTTACATCAAAAAAAAAGCCTGCATTTGCAGGCCCTAATCTTAAAAAATCAAAGAATAAATACTAAATAGTTCTTACATTTATTGCGTTTAATCCTTTTTTTCCGTCTTTTAAATCGAATTCTCACGTGTCGCCTTCTTTAACTCTGTCGGTTAAACCGGAGATGTGCACAAAGTATTCTTTTTTTGAGTCGTCATCGATGATAAATCCGAATCCTTTTGACTCGTTGAAAAATTTTACTGTTCCTGTATTCATGATAATATTAGATAAAAAATAATTTAGGCGCAAAGATAAAATTAATAATTTACATACAAAAGCCTTATTAGCATTATTTTATTAATTGAATGGTGCATATTTCAAAAATCAATCCTTTCAAAGGGAACAAAAGCAGCCGGCAGGAAGGTTTATAGAAAATATCCCGCCTGATATCTGCGGGATATTTTTCTGTATTGGAACCTTTAAACTTCTAAAAACGGATACCTGTAATTCGCCGGTGGAACAAAATTCTCTTTTATCGTGCGGTTTGAGATCCATCGCAATAAATTCCATACTGAGCCTGCCTTGTCATTCGTACCTGAACCTCTTGCGCCACCAAATGGCTGCTGGCCAACAACTGCACCTGTGGGCTTGTCATTTATATAGAAATTTCCGGCAGCATTTTCAAGTACTTCAGTGGCATGGTCAATCACGTACCTTTCTTTACTGAAAATAGCACCCGTTAATGCGTACATCGAGGTGGTTGTCAAATGAGTTCAAGCACAGATTTCCAATCATTGTCCGGATACACATAAATCGTCAGGATGGGGCCGAACAGCTCCGTGCACATGGTCTCATACTTCGGATTTGTGGTCAGAATCACAGTCGGCTGAATGAAATAACCTATCTTGTCATCGTATTTTCCACCCATGATAACTTTGGCATCTTTTGTCTTTTTTAGCCTGATCGTATATAAGGCAGTCAATATCGTAGTACTAAGCCTTTCTGTCAATAACGGCATTGATAAAATTGCTATTGTCATCCGGCGGACCTGTTTTTATGGTACCCAGATCTTCTTCCATAAACTTTCTGACATCGGCCCATTTGCTTTTTGGTATATAAGCTCTGGAAGCGGCAGAACATTTCTGCCCCTGGTATTCAAATGCACCTCTGGTAAGGGCGGCAGCAGCCTGCCCGCCGCCATCGGCAGAACCGCGCTGCATCCGAAACAAAAACCGTTCTTTCCGCCGGTTCTCTCCTACAATCTCTTGGATAACTTTTGTAAAGTTCGCCATTCTGATTTTTTCCGACGGTTTCTAATAGAAAACTGTTAAATACCGGGGTGGAACCTGTAAACTAAATTCCGGAAAACTGCGAACGATTTAACCGGTTTTTGTCACCATTCAGGAAGTTCCGGTAACCGATGTTGATTACGCCATCCGGTGTACGCCAGCTTCCTTGAGATATTTCCATGATTACCTGCGCAGAATAAACCTGAGACTCAGCAGGCTTCCAAACAACTACGCTTTCCACATTAAAGCCGGTAGCAGTATGGCAAAATTTCCGGCAATTGAAGTGAAATTAAACGGAGTGATGGCATACACAAAGCCCTCGAGAGGTCTGTATTGCATTCGATTCCAGATGCCTTCCGAGGAGAGTGGCTGGTCCTGATAAATTTGGGTCATAAAGGCCACATTAAATCTGAAAAAATCAGCCAGTTCACACACAGCATCAATTTCTGTCTGCATCATATTTTTCTGATCGGCCGCAATCATGGTAGCGGCATATCATTCTCGTCGCCGTATGTGCCGACAAGCAGGCTCTGCAGCTTTTAAAAATAGTGGCCCTCGATTCCCACGGCGTCTTTAGCCCAGATTTTTCGTGCTTCCAGCGCAGCTTCTACTGGCCACCGACGAATACCGCTTTTTTTCTGCCCCTGCGAAAACACCGAGATTGTGCTGGTGGTCATGACGAGGATGCATGTCTTTCGTGTTTCTGTTTTCTCAATTTCTTCAGCACCTGATATAGCACCGGATATTGACCTTTCATTATACATCTTTGTATACATTGACAATACTTTTTTCTTGTTCCCACTGCCTTGTGTAAGACGAACAGGTTCGTTCACTGCATTGGTATGATAACCGGTAGCCACTCACTTTTGGATTCGGATCCGGCTGACCTAGCGTTCAGGAACTTAAGGGTACAAATATTGCTTTTTACTTCCAAATATAATGTATATGCATAACAGATTTTAACCCCCTTTTACCTTTGCTGGCGGGAATGACCTTGCTGAGAAAATACAGCACTCGTTTATTGTGGATGTAACAGCAAGACAGCATTATATCGGAAAATTTAATTTTGGATTCGAAATAATAGTTTATGTGCACAGTTACTTTCGTTCCTTTCCGGGAAAATGATTTTATGCTCACTTCCAGCCGCGATGTGCCTTTTTCTCGTGAAAAAGCGATTCTTCCTAGATCGCTGATGACGTGCATACGGAGTACCGGACAACGGGAGGAAGGCGGAACCGATAGGGGTATAAGGCAGGCAAAATGCGGCTGATTGCTTGTTAATGGCGGATTCCGCAAAAATCATGAAAGGTGCTGAAAATTACCTAGCAGCAATTTATTGTTTTTTAGCTTCTAAAAGGTACAATGATATAAATTTGTCTTTAAAAATAAATTCTTTACATTAACCTTTTACCTTGGGTTATCGTAGAATGGATTTCGGTTTCTCCTTTTTGAATTTGTATGGGAACTCGGCTATTAGAAGCATTTAGAATTGTATCAAGAACCATCCATCTGGTCAATCGGTTACCCTTTACGACGGAGAAAAAAAATGCGCGGAAATTGGTTTCGTAATGGGAGAAGGATTTTTTGTTTATTAGAAAGCTCAGTCGCAATTTCACAAAAAGGCAGGAAAATCCGGGTTCCCGCTATTGATGTGCTGACTGAAGAGATGGAGGAGGCAGAGGAAGATTCACCAAAGAGGAGCTAAAGTGGAGAAAAACTGGAAATGATCTATGAGGAGATCTCCTGAGCTCAGACCAAAAACGAAATAAAGGAAATAATTACAAAGCCAATACTGCTAAGAACGATAAAAAATAAGTTGAGCATAATAAATTTAACGGTTGTTTTAAACCATCCCTGCTGGTAAAATTTCATCGATCTGTACAGGTAAGATGGGAACCAGAAAAAAATTCCAAGTCGTCATCCGTTTCGAAATAAACATTTTAGATTGAAAATCAGAAATACACCCAAAATAATAAAACTGCGTAAAAATTTTGGATGAAGACGAGTACAAGTACAATTCAGATCGTGCGGGCCCCGAAAATAAAAAAGACTCACTAAGAAAGCGTAAATATAGGCAGCAAAAAGAAAAGGGCAATCGAAATTTTTGAAACAATGGAATTGAGAAATCCTGATCGTATCGGGATCATCTTTAAACTGATTTAAATGTTGTGCCTTTGTATAGTAAAATGCGTTTCATGTTTCCATAACCAAGCGTTTTAAGTGCGGTGTATATCCGCATCTTATTTTGTTTGTCGTAAAATCACGAGGAACGCATCTTTGCAGAGCCGTTCTCCAACCAGTTTTTCAAAAGTACATTGTCTTCCGATAATTTGAATTTATCAGGTATCGTATAATTTATCATATTTTTATTCATTACATCCTGGGTATGATCCACAGCGAAAGTGTTTTAATTTCATGAAGTGAAGCTGATATTCCTGTCAATTAATCTGCTGTGACATCACGGCTTCTCGCCAAGCAGTGTCAAATAATGATCTGATATGGTAGATAAAAATAAGGCTTCAAATAAGCAGAGTCCTTTTGGGCTGCATTTGTATTTTTGGAATTTTTTTATAACCGGCGGAAGAGAAATTTGGACCAGCAAATACGGAGTCGAGGTAAACAGCGATTATTTCCTTGCGCAAGAAATAGAGTCCATCGTAATGGTATCCTTTGATATTGTTCTCAGACTCTAAGGCATTGGAATTGATAGCGTAAAAGCCTATGTTTCTGCTAAAGAAATACTGCGTAATTGGTTCCAAGATGAGAAACAAGCGGGCCCAATTAGACTTAGGTAATCTTCAGCCGGAAACTTTACTGTCATTCTGATCTAATTTTAGTTATTGATTTAATTCTTCAAATCGATGAAAAATTCCCTGCAACAGGAAAAACAGGATGGTAACATGCGAAAAGACTGAAACGGATTGAGAGATATTTCATTCTCTTTCCTTCTGATATATTCTTTGGAGACTTTCCTGCGCCTAAAAATCGGAAGGGACCAGGGTACTGGAACAAACGGTTTGTCAAATTACAGAAAACCAGAAAGGGTCTCAGAGAAATACTGTTTCAGACTGATTCTGTTCTCGTCATTTACCTGGCCACAATTCGAGCAAAAGTTATCTGTGCAATTGACAAGTTCGTTAGCAATACGTAACCAAACTCAGTACATCGCAAAAG
>JAXHKS010000024.1:0-109926 GCA_034523115.1 Flavobacteriaceae bacterium
TATGCGGATGTACTGGTTCAGTTCATGTATTGCTGGTACTACCTATAAAGCGACTGGTATTGGGTGATCTTGTGAATTCAAAAACCATTGCTGACGTTTTTTCTATTTTAAAATATATTTTGCTAATCACCTTAACGGTAGAACTAATTTCTGCTGTTATGATCTATACAACCATAGACGGATCCAATTTTGAAACACAGGGGGAACAGATCTTTTTCTCTGTATTTCATGCAGTCTCTGCATTTTGTAATGCCGGCTTTTCGACCTTGACCAATAACTTGTTTGAAGATGGCTTTAAATATAATTACTACCTGCAGCTGGTCATAATTTTCACACTCGTATTCGGTGGCTTGGGCTTTCCGATAGTCGTCAATATCATGAAATATTTTAAATATAAGGTCGTCCAATTGTTTTCATTTTCTAAAAGAAAAAAGCTACAGGGCCTGGGTAATCAATATCAACAGCAAGATCACGCTGGTAACAACATTTTTTCTTATCGTGGCAGGATTTATCGGATATTACATACTCGAATGGAACCATACCCTTGCCGACCACAATGGATTCGGAAAAATTGTCACAGCTTTATTCGGTGCAACAACCCCGAGAATCTGCAGGCTTTAACACGGTCGATATGACCCCTGCTTTTTCCTACGCTCATCATGATTTTTCTGCTCATGTGGATAGGGGCATCACCTTCCTCCACCGGTAGGGGGTATAAAAACCAGCACCTTTGCTATAGCTACCCTTAATATTCTGAGTTTGGCAAAGGGTAAAACACGGGTGGAAATTTACAGACGCGAGATTGCTGACATTACTATTAGAAGGGCGTTTGCAATTATTTCTTTATCTTTAGTTGTCATTGGTTTTGCCATTCTGCTCATTTCTTTTTTTGATCCTGATTTGGGCCTCATGAACATTGCTTTCGAGTGCTTTTCTGCCTTTAGTACGGTTGGTTTAAGCCTCGGGATTACGGCAAAATTAAGCAGTGCAAGCAAAATGGTGCTCATAGCGGTTATGTTCATTGGCAGAGTAAATATGCTAACCCTTGTGATCGCTGTTTTTAGCAAGGAAAAAAGAAAAAATTACCGTTATCCACACGGAAGAAATTATGATCAATTAAAACATTCAAAAAATGAAATATATTTATTGTGGGTCTGGGAAATTTTGGTTCTTCACTGGCAGAAAAACTGACCGCCATGGGGAAATGAAGTGATAGGGATTGATACCAGGATGTCGAAAAGTTGATGATTTTAAGGAGCGAATCACCCATACGATCTGTATGGATTCAACGGATGAATTTACCGTCACCGGTCTGCCTTTAAAAGATACAGATGTGGTGGTGGTTGCGATCGGTGAAGATGAAGGAGCCAATATAATCGACAACGGGCACTGTTCAAAGAACCTTCAGGTAAAGCGCCTGATCAGCAGGGCTGTGAATCCACTTCATGAAAAAGTTCTGAAGGCGATAGGTGTAGATGAAATTGTACATCCGGAAGAAGAAACTGCCGAACGCTGGGCCAAAAGACTGTGCATAAATAATGTGATCGACTCTTTTGAATTGGGAGATGGCTTTAGCATCATTGAAGCCAATGTGCCGGTAAGGTACCTGGGCAAAACAATCAGAGAGGTTGATTTCAGAAACAAATACAATCTTTTGGTGCTGACAACCATTAAAAAATCTGAGGTAAAAAGTGGGGTGGGAATCAATCTTAGGCAATCAAAAGTACAAGGTGTAGCATCCCCGGATTTGGTTCTTACTGAATCTGATATCCTAGTGCTTTATGGAGCCCACAGCGACTATGAAGCCTTTTTAAAGAAAAAATAATCGCTTATCCAAAAAAGTTTATTTATTTGGGCTGGTTGCTTTTTGAGTGCAGTACACAGTGCCAATTTCATTCAAAACAAATTAAGTTTGTATGGAAGGCATTTCCTGTTGATCTCCATTTTAAAACTACACTGGTCTCGCGGTTAAAAAGGCACAAAACCCAATTTTGGTGCGTTTTCATTTTTTATATATTCGATATTCGGCATTGCTTCTGAATAGCATAAATTACGATTTGCTCCGGTAAAAAATTAAAGAACAGATGGAATTTAATAAAGTGATCAGGGGCTCAAAACGAGCCGTAAATGACGAGCAGGCCGTCTACGATATTCTGGATGGTCGGCTTTTTGTGCCATGTATCCTTTCAGCATGAGGGACAGGCAATGATGATTCCTACAGCTTATGGCAGAAAGGGTGATATTTTGTATATACATGGTTCCACAAAAAACTTTATGCTAAACCAGATTCTCAACGGCCAGACAATTTGCATAGGGGTAACCCATTTAGACGGTATTGTGCTGGCAAAAACACTTTTTGACACTTCTGCCAATTACAGGTCGGCGATACTGTTTGGAAAGGCATCACTGGTTGAAAGTGAAGAAGAAAAAATGGAGGGATTGAAAATTATTACTGAGCATATCATTAAAGGGAGGTGGACTGAGGTTCCGGTGGGTACCGATAATGAGCTGAATGCGACCCTGGTCATCAGGTTTACCATTGAGCGCGCATCAGCAAAGATTAGGGGAGGAGGACCCCAGGGAGATGAAGACAAGGAAAGTCAGGTTTGGTCAGGTCATATTCCATTATCTCTGATGGCCTTAGCCCCGGTGATCGATCAGAAAATTGACCAAAATATCGAACAGAGCCAAAGCGTAAAGGATTTTCTGACAAAATTCAGCTAAATCAATCAGCAAGGTAGCAAAAAGTGAATTGCGATTGATTGAACGGTTAAATGATAAAAAAATAGGTCGAGTTAAAAATCAAAAAAGCAACAAAAAAAATCAGGGAAAGATGACAGCCAATGACATACTTAGCGAGCTTAAAAATTATGGCGATGAACAAACAAAAAACACTTTCAGAAGGCATGATACGCTGAACCTTTTTTGGTGTAAGGGTTGGTGATCTGAAAAAGATACTCAAAAAAACAAAAAAGAACCACGAACTATCGCTAAAGACTTCTATAAAACGGGAAACTCAGATGCCATGTATCTGGCTGGATTGATGGCTGACGAAAACATGATCACTGAAGCCCAATTGAATGAATGGGTTGATAAAGCTTACTGGTATTATTTGAGCGAATTTACAGTTCCCTGGGTAGCAGCAGAGACAAAATACGGTTTTGATCTTGGGTTAAAATGGATTCAATCAGACCGGGAAGGAATCGCTGCCGCCGGCTGGGCTACCCTGGCCTATTACGCAGCAGTTCATGAAGATCAGCATTTGAATATCAATAAATACAGTGAACTGCTCGATACAGTTTCAAATAAAATTCACCAAGCGCCCAAGAGGGTCCGTTATACGATGAACGGTTTTGTGATTGCTGTTGGCTCGGCAATTAAAGAATTGACGGATAAGGCTTTGTCCGTTGCCCAAAAGATGGGAAAGGTTGAAGTTGATATGAATGGCACTGCCTGTAAAGTCCCATTGGCAACAGAATATATCCAAAAAGTTATTGATAAAGGACAAATAGGGAAAAAGCGCAAAACAGCAAGATGCTGAATCATAAGATGAATCGATTCATAGTAAATATTACCCGGTTTAACAAGGGCCCATCCAAAAACCTAAATAATAAAAAGTGAAAATCAGAGAGGCGGTATTAAATGATATTGAACAGATTCAGAAGGTCAGAAATTCTGTAACAGAAAACACTTTATCCAACCCGGGGTCAATAACAGATCAGGACTGCGCAGAATATCTGACCAAAAGAGGAAAAGGCTGGGTGTGTGAAATGGGTAACGAGATTGTTGGTTTCGCCATTGTCGGGACCTGCAGGATCATAATATTTGGGCCTTGTTTTTAAGTCCGGGGTACGAAAGACAAGGTTTGGGAAGACAATTGCACGACATCATGCTTGACTGGTATTTTGAACAGACAAAAAATACGGTGTGGCTGGGAACTACCCCCGGCACAAGGGCAGAGCAATTTTATAAAAAGGCCGGATGGAAAGCCGCCGGAACCCATGGAAGCGACGAGATAAAGTTTGAGATGACTTATGAAGATTGGACAAGAAAGAAAGAAAATTTAATAGTAGACGGTGAAGGTTTAAAAGGATATCTGTTGAACCAATGTCCTATAAAATGAATGTTAGATTGGGGGACAATCAAAATCTTTTGTGTTTTTGTGTATATATATTACTAATTTTGAAGAAGTGTTTTTAATTTATTGAATGGAAGTATTGAATATATATCGTAAATATTTTGATTATGAATATATGCTGTCATTATACTTAGTTGTATAAATTTTCATGGTTATGAAAACTCAGATGATATTAAAAGCCTTGCTGGTGTTGCCGGTGATACTTTTCGCGGATTACATATTCATGGCGATTTTGGGCTGTGCGACCTGCTTATTTGGATTTGGTGACGGGTTTTATTTGCGAGACCTTATTGTATAATTGGGAAAACTGACTTTAGGATTTTCAGCCATTTTTGTTTTTTTACATTATTTCCCCCAATTTTCTAAAATCACATAAGAATTCAAAATATGCCAAGACCGCCAAAGAGTAGGAGGGTAATAAGTCCGCCAAAAATGAAAGGGTTCAGCCCTTTTGGAATGACGCTAGTTGATGCTGAGCCAATTGTCATTCAATATGACGAATTTGAGGCTGTCAGGGTTACTTGATCTCGACCGGCTATCTCAAACAGAAGCTGCAGAGAGTATGGAAATTTCACAACCTACCTTTACCAGAATATGCATAGCAGTGCCTTAATGAAAATCTACCGGGCTTTTGTTTTCAAAGGAAAATCTTTTATTTATTTGAGGGCGGTAATTTTGAATTTGAGAAAGACTGGTATAAATGTAAAGTCTGTTTTAAATTGATTGATGGAATAGAAAATCATGTAAGATGTTCGGGTTGCAGCCGGTTTGGAACAGAAGAATTGGTGAAACTGAATAAATGATTGTAAAATTTTTAAACCAACGATTTATTTTCTCACCCTGTTCCTATACGAAATCGAAGATTCAGCGAGGCTAATCCTTTCGTGTGGCTTTACTGAAGCTAATCCTTTCGTGTGGTTTTACAATTTAAAATACTGAAAAACACAAATACCATCTAATAACCCTTTTTCTTCCGGCAAAATCGGGAGACACTGCTATATCTATAATCTTCTGGTCTAAAAACTATACCTTCTTTTTATGTTTTTAGGTCTGTGGCATCGTAAATATATTGAATAATTCCGGAAGAAAATTTACGGAGGGGTTAAGGTTAACGGGGCAGGGGCCTATTATTTGCCTCAGGGAACCAGGATGCAAGAGACAGGGAACAGGAGTGACACGATTATGCAGTTAAACAGTTATATGCCCGCGAAAGAGCGAAGGAGAGTAAGCGAGAATGAGCACGAAGAAACGAATTTAAGAGCGGCCTATTTTATTTTTTCGTATTGGCTTCCGGAAAATTTTAGCGATGCCGATAGCTATCGGCAGGGGAACGGGGGGCAGCCAGAGAGCGAAGCGACCTTAGGCTGCGGCGGATAAAAATTTTATGGCTAAGCCACGGAAAAGGAAAATCAGCCTTGCCTTTTGTTGTCTGTTTTTTGTTCAAGTTTATAACAGTTGGAACTCTCAATCCGGTGAAGTAACTTGTGTGATGAAAGCAGTGTTTAAAAAAGCCGGTTTTTGTTAATGGTGCCTTGAGAGCCCCTGGTCAAGTTTGGTAGTGCTTTTTGAATGACAATCCGTTTTGGTGGTGCTTATTGCAACCCATTTAAGAGGCCTATTTATTAATCCAAAGAGCCTGAATACTGCTTTTAATTAACCTTTAAAACTTAAAAAAATAAAGGGAAAAAAGTCAAAAGCATTTCCGATTATTTATCCAAATGCAGCAGGAATAGATATATCAGTCAAGAACATTACGTTGCGGTTAATCCTGAAGTGCGATATCCCGATTAGGGCCTTCGGGAGTTTTACTGAAGATTAAGCAATTGCAGATTGGTTAAAAGAATGTAAGGTAGATACAGTAGCGATGGAGGCACCGGTATTTATGGGTAGTTATTTTTGGTTTTAGAAGAAGGGATTTGATGTGGAAGAAGCAAGACGCAAAAAGGCGAGGGAAAAAAAAGAGAAGGAGGATTGGAAAGGGATGAAGGGGAAGAGAAGAAAGAGAAAAAGAGAAGGGAGAAAGGACCAAAAGAGAAAAGGGGAGAAGAAAAGAAGAAGGAAAAGGAAAAGGGAGGGAGAAAAAGATAAAGAGGGAGGAAACCGGAAGAAAATAGAGGGAGAAAAGCAGAAAAAAGGAGAAAACAAAGCAAAGGGTGGAAGGAGGAGGGGAGAGAAAGAGAAAAAATGAAAGAAAGAAGGAGAAAGAAAGAAAGAGAAAAGGGGGGAATTAAAAGGAAGAGAAGAAGAAAAGAAGAAAAGAAGAAAAAGGAAGAGAGAAAAGGGAAAGAAAGAAGGAGAAAAAGGAAGGGAGAAGGAAGGGAAGAAAAGAGGAAAAGCGAAAAAAAAAGGGGAAAAAAAGAGAGACCAAGAAAAAAGGAGGAAAAAAAGGGGAGAGAGGAGAAAAAGGTGGATTTTTATATGAAAAAGGGAAAAAGGGAAAAAGAAGGGAAGAGAAAAAAGGGTTTTTATAAAGTAGGAAAGGAAGGCCAATTCTATAGAAAAAAAAGAAGGGAAAGAGGGAAAGAAAGAGGAAAAGAAGGAAAGTTGGTATAAATAGTTGTTGGGTAGTTACTTAAGAGACAAAAGAAAAGATAAGTACCGAAGTTGAAAACTTCGGGGATTTTACATACCAATATTCCCCTAAACCTGAAGAGTTTAAAATTCATCCTCAATTTCAACAAGCAATCCCAAAATTTCCGGAACCAAATTTATAGAACGGCTAAGCTTTAATGTGCTGCTGGCTTTCTTTAAATAAATAGCCTGGTTATAATTTTGTTGACTCCACGCGATAAATCGCGCTGTAGCGCGGTACTTAAAACAAAAAGCCATCACGATTTTACATGATGGCTTTTTTTAAGATATTTATCAAAGAAATTACTTGTCCTGAATAAAATCAACATTGTCAAAAATAGCAAAACGGATTCCCGTTTCTATATAGCTCTCGATCATATAAAACTGGCAGGCAACAGTTGACATCGGTTGACTTTTTTAATCTTATTCGTATATTTTCCAATTAATTTACCCTTCAGAAGACCTAATCGACATTGAATTTTTTTAACATTTCATCTGCCTGTACATCGGTAAATTTACCGGTGGCTGTGGTATAGCTATTCAACAAGTTCAGTCTTTCTTTACCAATTGCTTTTCTCTCCACTTCATATTCATCATAAATTTTCCAGAAAGCAGTGGCATCTACCCCTGTAAGGTCAACATTATTTGACATGACCTCTTTTTTCTCTGCTCCGAAAGCTCCTTGAATAATATCAATCTCTTTCTTTTACTGTGGATTGGGCCAGTCAATTATAGTTTGCAAAAAGCAGGCAAAGAGATTTTTTTCCTGCAATAATTGTGCTTTTCTTTTTTCATGATTTAAATTTTTGTTATTGTTAATTAGAATTTGTTTTTAATGGAACAAATATAATAAAGTTTTGGCTGCAGGTTATTGAAGTGGGTAATAAAATAAATTAATTAAACCAAAACAGTTATTTTTTGTTGCAAGTATACCCGTTTTGCAGATTGCATAACTAAAAGAAAGTCGGGAAATTTATTGGTTTAATCAGGGTTAAAAATTTCTGGGAAAATAGGATGGTGTAAGGCTGTGAAAATGGAAAATCGCCAGGAAAGATGATCCATTCTCCTGTCGATAAGTATCGTAAAACCATGGCAAAATTGTATATTTTTTAATTAAATATCGTTTTTTCGCCCCCCTCAAGGCATATTCTGCCATGGTCTACTCAACTGATAATTAACTAAAACATTCAAATTTTGTAATTCTCTTTCGAGATAGTGAAAAGTGAATTTTCGCAATTTTTTTATTCTCTTTCATAGCAATTTTTAAGAACTATTTTATAACGCAGGTATGATTGAATAATTGTTTACAGATGTCGATTTTATGCAAAAATACCTGCTTTCATGGAGGAAATATTGATTTTTTCGTTAAAAAACGGCCAGAAAGTGCTTTATTTTTTTATTATTTATAATTTAAATTTACTGATCCGGAATTGAATGTCAAGCCAATAAAAATAGATTTAGAGGATATCTTTGGGATAGCAGAAAAGATTATCCGGGCAGTTGATGCACAAATCCAATAAAAAAGACGGATCAATTGGGTCAAAAAAAGGGTAATTTTAATTCATATTTGCCGCGAAGGCCTGCACCTGATCCATCACGCGAAGCAGGTTCAAACCCCAAAGTTTGGCGATGTCTTCTTTGGTATAGCCTCTTTTGACCAATTCAAGCGTCACATTCAAGCTCTCCGATGCATCATTCCAGCCTTGAATTCCTCCGCCGCCATCAAAATCAGAACTGATGCCCACATGGTCTATTCCCATCAGTTTGACCATATAATCGATGTGATCAACAAAATCGGCCACATTTACAGGAGGAAATTTCTTTCTTGCAGCAGCCAGATCTGCCTTGGCCAATTCCCTTATCTTACGAAGGGTTTCATCGTATTTTTATCTGATCCTCCTGCGAGAGCTTTTTTTCAGTCCAGTTCAAAATTGTAAAATTCTGTTGTTGTGCATCAGGTTTTCAGTACCTTATCCTCAGCACCTTTATAGCGCATTATCCTTAACTTTGTTTACATAACCATCAAAATGCTACTGTCTGAACCACTGCCGCCATTTTGTTTGATCAGCAAAAGCGTTTCGTCATCCAGGTTTTCTCGGGTGGTCACACAAGGCCCTGGCGGAAGAATGCGATGCGATTACCGGCGCTTTTGATAAGCGGATCATCTCCAAAATAGCTCCTTTTGAGGGGTGTGAGACATCAATCATCATGCCTATCCTGTTCATTTCGGCAACAGCCTGTTTTCCTAATTCACTTAAACCATTGTTGAAAAGCCATTTCTGGTCCTTTTCACCTGTATTGGAATCACTGAACTGGCTATGTCCCTGATGGGCAAGCGACATATACCGGCCGCCGAGATCATAAAATTTTTGAATATTGGAAAGATCGGTTCCCAAAGGATAGGCATTCTCTATACCGATCATGGCTACTTTTTTACCCGATGCATGAATTCTTATTATATCGGCAGAATTAAGTGCCAACTCAATTTGATCAGGTGCGTATTCCTTAGTAAGTCGTTGAATGGCCTCGAATTTTTGCATGGCATTCTGGTAGGCCTTTTTGTATCCTGTTTCATCCAGATTCCCCTGTCCGGTAAATACAATAAACCAGGCAACATCCAATCCGCCACTAACCATTTTCGGCAAATTCACCTGTGACGACAAACGTTGGGTGTAGTTTCTGTTTTTCTGAAAGTTATTTACATCGATATCGCAATGGGTATCAATGGTAATAACCTCATTATGAATGATTTTCGCCTTTTCTTTCAAAGCCGTTTCCGGATTTGCACCCTGGGCAAAAAGACCTATATTATTGATTAGTAGAAAAAAAATCAGAATTGACTTGAAATACCCGGATATACCCATTTTTGTAATTTTAATTTGAAAGCCTAATAATACAAAAAACCAGACATTAATTAGGCCTTAATACAGATAAACAGATAAATTCCGGGGAACACCGCCCGTACGCGTCGGCCCCCCCTCCCCTCCCCTCCGCCCCCCCGCGCGGCTCCCCTCCGGGCCCTTCCGGCCGGCTCCCCTCCCCTTCCCCTAAGTTTGCCTGAAATGCCTGCGGCGGGATAAAACCGGATAGAAGAAAAATTTACAATACTAATCAGGTCTGGGTGGGAATATTTCAATAAAGAGATCCAAATCCACCAATTTTGCAGGTAATTACGAATCTGATGACTTCTATTTAAATACGTATTCTTTGCAGGGTCTTAAGGTTTCAATTTTAGGGATTTAGACTTAAAATCACCCCGATTTTTAGCCCTTGAACATTGTAAAAATTATCAAAATATTTAAGGCTGTTTGCTTTATATAGTTACATTTGCCTGCCTTAAAAAATGGCTGATAAACTAAAAAGTGAAAATGGGAAAAACATTATTTGATAAAGTCTGGGATGCCCATGTGGTAAAAAAAATTGAGGATGGGCCGGATGTAATTTTCATCGATCGCCACTTGATATCATGAAGTAACGCAGTCCGGTAGCTTTCTTGGGACTCAAAACCAGGGGAATACAGGTTTTGTTTCCTGAAAAGACTTTTGCTACTGCCGATCACAATACACCAACCATCAACCAGCATTTGCCGGTTGCGGACCCTTTGTCTGCAAACCAGTTAAAAGCCCTTGAACAAAATGCCCGTGATTATGGAATCCGTCACTGGGGATTGGGACACGAAAACAATGGCATCGTGCATGTGGTTGGACCGGAGAACGGGATTACACTGCCGGGTGCGACAATTGTTTGCGGGGATTCTCATACTTCTACACATGGGGCTTTTGGCGCTATTGCTTTTGGAATTGGAACCTCAGAGGTAGAAATGGTGCTTGCCTCACAGTGCATTATGCAGCCCAAGGCAAAAAGCATGCTTATAAAGGTAAATGGCAAACTGCAAAAGGGCGTCACCCCAAAAGATGTTGCGCTTTTTATCATTTCGAAACTATCAACTTCAGGTGCCACAGGATATTTTGTTGAATATGCAGGCGAGGTATTTGAGAGCATGAGCATGGAAGGCCGCATGACCGTGTGTAACCTGAGTATTGAAATGGGCGCCAGGGGAGGAATGATCGCACCGGATGAAAAGACCTTTGCTTATATAAAAGACAGAACCTTTGCTCCTAAAGGAAAGGAATGGGATAAAGCCATGGATTATTGGAAGACCCTGAAAACAGATGAGGATGCCAAATATGATAAGGAATTTGTTTTTGACGCCGCACTTATCGAGCCCATGATCACCTATGGAACCAATCCGGGAATGGGTATTGGCATCAGCAAAGATATCCCTGAAGCGGAAATGGTAGAAGGAGGTAAGGTGACCTATATAAAATCCCTGGATTATATGGGCTTTCATGAAGGAGAACCCATGCTTGGAAAAAAAATCGACTATGTTTTTGTGGGTAGCTGTACCAACGGAAGAATTGAAGATTTCAGGGCTTTTGCCTCGGTGGTCAAAGGAAAAAGAAAAGCCAAAGACATTACAGTTTGGCTTGTACCCGGATCGCATAAAGTCGAGGACCAGATCAAAGAAGAAGGAATCCTGGATATTTTAACGGAAGCCGGATTTGTGTTGCGTCAGCCCGGCTGTTCGGCCTGTCTGGCTATGAACGACGACAAAGTTCCGGCAGGTAAGTACGCGGTGAGCACCTCCAACAGAAATTTTGAAGGAAGGCAAGGCCCAGGGTCAAGAACCCTGCTGGCGAGTCCTTTGGTGGCAGCTGCAGCAGCAATAACCGGAAAAGTGACTGATCCAAGAGAGCTTTTATAAATCGAGTATCAATAATGAAAATAACAAAAGTTTATGGCTTACGATAAATTTAATGTTTTAAAGAGTACTGCTTACCCTTTGCCTATTGAAAATGTGGACACGGACCAGATCATTCCGGCCCGTTTCTTAAAGGCTACTGAAAGAGTGGGCTTTGGGGATAATTTATTCCGGGATTGGCGTTACCATCCCGATGGCTCTTTAAAAAAGGATTTTGTGCTAAATGATCCAAAATACAGCGGCAGAATTCTGGTAGGCGGAAAGAATTTTGGTTCGGGCTCTTCCAGAGAGCATGCGGCCTGGGCAGTGTATGATTTTGGATTTCGTTGTGTGATATCCAGTTTTTTTGCCGACATTTTTAAAAACAACTGTTTGAATATAGGTGTGCTTCCTGTACAGGTAAGTGAATCTTTTCTGGACCAGATCTTTGAGCAGATCTACAAAGATCCTTCCACCAGCCTTGAGGTGGATTTGAATGAGCAAAAAGTAACTTTGCTGCCAACAGGCCAGAGCGAGCAATTTTCGATCAACGGTTATAAAAAATACAACATGCTCAATGGTTTTGATGATATAAACTATTACAAAATTTGAAGGCTGAAATCTTGGAATTTTCAAAAACCAGACCTTTTTAAAAGGATTATTTATTGTGTAGCCCCATGAGCAAAAGAAAAATAGAAATAATGGATACCACCCTCCGCGATGGAGAACAGACGAGTGGTGTGTCCTTTACTGCCTCAGAAAAACTGACCATTGCGCAGCTGCTTTTGGAAGAACTGAAGGTCAACAGATTGAAATAGCCTCGACAAGGGTTCTCAGAAGGTGAATATCAGGCAGTTAAAAATATTACCGGCTGGGCAGCAAAAAAAGGATTTCTCGATAGAGTAGAAGTGTTGTCATTTGTTGACGGAGGATTGTCAATTGACTGGATGATTGAAACAGGAGCCAAAGTGCAGAACCTGCTTACCAAAGGGTCTTTAAACCACCTTATCCACCAGCTCAAGAAAACACCTGAGGAACATTTTGCCGGATCGCCCAGGTCGTGAACCTGGCAGTGGAGAACGGCATTCAAACCAATGTGTACCTTGAAGACTGGAGCAATGGAATGAGAAATTCTCCGGACTACGTATATCAGTTTCTTGATTTTTTACAGACGCAGCCGATAAAAAGGATTTTGCTTCCGGATACACTGGGTGTGCTAAGCCCCAGAGAAACATTTACCTATATTGACGAGATACGCAGGCGCTATCCGAAAGCGCGTTTAGACGTTCATGGGCATAATGATTACGATTAACCGTTGCCAATGTAATGGAGGCCCTTTACGCAGGCGCAAACGGCATACACCTCACCATCAACGGGATGGGGGAAAGGGCTGGCAATGCACCCCTGGCAAGCGTTGTGGCTGTGATCAATGATTTTATGCCAGACCTGGAAACGAAGGTGAATGAAAAGGCATTGTACAAGGTAAGTCGCCTGGTGGAAACATTTTCGAGTTTTAGAATTCCTGAGAACAAACCAATTCTTGGAGATAATGTATTTACACAAACGGCGGGTATTCATGCAGACGGAGATAATAAAAAGAATTTGTATTTTAATGACTTATTGCCTGAGCGGTTTGGCAGAAAAAGGAAATATGCCCTGGGGAAAACCTCCGGCAAGGCAAATATTCAGAAAAATCTGGAGGAACTGGGTTTGCACCTCAGCGATGCGGATATATTGAAAGTTACCAACCGCATCATTGAGCTGGGCGACAAAAAAGAGGTGGTGAGCACAGAAGACCTGCCTTATATTATTTCGGATGTGCTTCACAACAACCAGCTTGAGGAAAGGATCAAGGTGAACTCATCTGTTTTAACGCATTCGAAAGGCTTGCGTCCTTCCACCACCATCTCCCTGTCGATAGACGAGGAGCATTTTGAGGAAAATTCTCAGGGAGACGGACAGTTCGATGCCTTTATGAAAACACTGCATAAAATTTATTCCAGGAAAGGCCGCGTTTTGCCAACCCTGATAGATTATGCCGTAAGAATACCGCCCGGATCAAATTCAGATGCCCTATGCGAAACGGTTATAACCTGGCAACAAAATGACCAGGTATTCAAGACAAGGGGGCTGGATTCTGATCGAGACAGTTTCAGCCATCATTGCAACGCAGAAAATGTTAAATATTATAAAACACTAAATGAAAATAAATATAGCCTTGTTGGCAGGAGATGGAATTGGCCCTGAAGTTATCGATCAGGCTGTAAAGGTTTGTGATGCCGTAGCCAGAAAATTTGGGCATGAAATAAAATGGATGCCCGCACTTACAGGTGCTGCAGCCATTGATGCCAGTCAGGAGACCCCTATCCGGACGAAACGCATGAGATCTGCCTGAAAGCAGATGCAGTTCTGTTTGGTGCCATTGGTCATCCAAAATATGACAACGATCCGGGTGCGAAGGTAAGACCCGAACAGGGTTTGCTCAAAATGCGCAAAAAACTGGGTCTTTTCGCCAATATCCGCCCTACCTATACCTTTCCCTCACTAATCGATAATTCTCCCTTAAAAAGAGAACGTATAGAAGGCACGGATCTGGTCTTTCTCAGAGAGCTCACCGGTGGGATCTATTTTGGAGAAAAAGGCAGGACCGATAATGGCAATGTGGCTTTTGACCATTGCGTTTATTCGAGAGATGAAGTGAAAAGACTGGCCAAAAAAGGATTTGAACTGGCCATGACCAGAAGGAAAAAATTGTGCTGTGTTGATAAGGCCAATGTTTTGGAAACATCAAGGCTTTGGCGCGAAACAGTGCAGCAGATGGCCAAAGATTATCCGGAAGTGGAAGTGAGCTACGAGTTCGTAGATGCAGTGGCCATGCGCCTTGTGCAATGGCCAAACAGCTATGACGTGCTGATAACTGAAAATCTTTTTGGGGATATTCTGACGGATGAAGCTTCAGTTATTTCAGGCTCCATGGGCCTGATGCCTTCGGCTTCCGTTGGAGAGAAAACCTCATTGTATGAACCCATACATGGCTCATATCCGCAGGCAGCGGGAAAAGATATAGCGAACCCGTTGGCCACAGTTTTGTCGGCCGCCATGATGTTTGAAGATGCTTTCGGACTGGTAAAAGAAGCTGAGGCAATCAGAAATGTGGTCAACAAATCCCTGGCTCTGGGCATTGTAACAGAAGACCTTTCCAACAAAGGCAAGGCATATAAAACGAGTGAAGTAGGAAACTGGCTCGCTACAAATTTATAGTTTTTTACATCCTTTTAACTGAACGATCCGGTTTTTGAAAAGATTATCGGATCGTTTTTTTTGTTAGCTACTGTAAATCAATGGTTAAGCCTGTAAAAAATACAGAGAAATTTTTTTCGAAAAAATTGCGAAACAACCTTATCAATAGCCTATTTTTGTAACTTGGTTTTTCGGAAAAAATGGTATTGACTGAACTTGAAAAAGAAGATAGAAAATTAGGAAAAAAACTTTATGATTACCAGCATGGAGCTATTGATAAGATATTTGAACATATCAATACCTATCCTGACAATTATAATTTATTGTACCAGTTGCCTACTGGCGGCGGTAAAACCGTAATCTTCTCCGAAATTGCCAGAAAATACATTGCAACTACAGGAAAGAAGGTACTGATACTCACCCATAGAATTGAACTGAGCAAACAAACCTCACAGATGCTGATCGAATTTGGTGTTTCCCAACAAGATCATTGACAGCAACGTGAAAGTGGTTAGCAATGACGATAATTACCACTGTTTTGTGGCGATGGTGGAAACCCTTAACAACCGCTTAAAAGAAGGGAAGGTTAGTCTTTCAGATATCGGAATGGTGATCGGTGGATGAGGCACATTACAATTCCTTCAGAAAATTGTTTAAATATTTCGAGGCCTGCTTCATTTTGGGTGTTACAGCCACCCCGCTGAGCTCGAACATACTTTTGCCCATGCACCAGATCTATAAAGATCTGATCGTAGGGGAAAATATAAGCACACTGATTAAAAACGGATTTCTGTCTGAGGCAGCTACTTATGGCTTCAATGTAAGTTTGACCACTTTAAAAGTTGGAATTAACGGTGATTACACTGTAAAGTCTTCTGAGGAGCTCTATGTGCAGACTTCCATGCAGCATAAGCTCATAAAGGCCTACGAGCAGGAAGCCCTGGGAACCAAGACACTCATATTCAATAACGGCATACAGACATCTCGATATGTTTACGAAACCTTTTTATCAGCGGGTTACAAGATCAAATACATTGACAATACTAATACCAAGGAAGAAAGAAGAGAAATTTTAAAATGGTTCAAGGAGACGCCTAACGCAATTCTTACTTCAGTGGGGATTCTTACCACGGGTTTTGATGAACCCTCAATTGAAACCATCATCATCAACCGGGCGACCAAATCTTTGGCCCTTTATTTTCAAATGATAGGCAGGGGCTCAAGGGTTTTTGGCAAAAAGAATACATTTCGCATTTTAGATCTCGGGAATAACGTTGCAAGGTTTGGTTTATGGACAGATCCCATTGACTGGAAGTATATTTTCAACAATCCGAATATGTTTCTGGAAAGTCTTGAAAGCGATGAGGAAATTGAAAGTAAATTTTATTATCAGATGCCGGATGAGATAAAAAGCAGGTTTTCGAAGACTGCCATCCTGGGATTTAATATCAAGGATGCCTATACGGAGGTAATGAATAACGGAGGAAAATCAAAAATGGCCCTTGAATATTCTATTTCACAGCATGCAAAGATGTGTATAGAGAATGCCGCTAACCTGCTTGAAGCCTATGTGCTTTCAGGCTTGTTAAAGGAAGATATCGCTTACCGCATCAAACAGTATTCCTATTGTATCATGAAGAGCTCGGAAAACTACTTAAAATGGCTGGAAGAGGACTACAACCGCCAGTTAAAGGTTAAAATTGCACAGGATTACAGGCGCTAGTATTTTGTCCAGAATTCCCTTTTCTTATTGAGCTCAGTTTCTGTTTTCTCGTATTCTTCAACCGGAACGACTTTTAAAAATGAAGGGTGTTGCTCAATGGCAAATTCCAGTTTTGTTACGATATCATCCACAGAATCATTTTCGTAATCAATTTCCATGGGTGGTTTAATCACCAGGGATTGCAGGATTCCGGTTTTCTTCAGAAACAATCCCTTTTTATCAAAGGACCTTCTGAAACCATCAATTACGATGGGAATAACTATGGGTTTGTTTTTGAGGATGATATGCGCTGTACCCCTTCTGATTGGCTTAAAAGGAGTGGTTGTGCCCTGTGGAAATGTAATTACCCAACCATCGTCCAGTGCCTTGGTGATATTGGAAATATCGCTCATCTTTACCTGCTTGTTTACATCTTTACCCTTTTCTCTCCAGGTCCTTTCAATAGAAACGGAACCGATATATTCCATGATCTTGGGTAAGATGCCGGCACGCATGGTTTCCTTGGCAGCAACATAATAAATATTCAGTTTGGGATTATAGAGATAGCCTATATCCTTTATATTATCAACCCTTCCGCTCAGGGAAGCATTAAAAACATGCATCATGGCGGCTACATCTGCAAAATAGGTCTGGTGGTTGGAGACGAACAACACGTTAGTGGGAGGAAGATCGCGAATTATTTCAGATCCGTCTATTTGAAGTTCATTAAATCCACGATACCTTCTGTGTGATATCAAACCTAAAATCTGAATAAGTTTTTTCTTGATGAACAAACTCTTTCCAAATACATCTTTCTTAAACAACTTCATCTTTCCTTAATTGGTCGGCAAAAATAAATATTTTTGCGGATTATATAGAATTTAATAAATCTTTTATTTCACTTAATATCATGGCAGTAGCCCCAGACTATATGGTTATTGAGCTGAAAGCAGGGTATATTTATCTCTTCCATGTAGCTTGTCGACATCCTTTTTGTGGTCAATGACCGGTCATTTAACAGCTCACTTACCGGAATTTCCAGAATTTCTTCCACTTCATGGTTCTTTTTAAATTCTGGTTTAAAGGGAACTGTGGCTAAAAAAGTATGCACCAGAAAATTGCTCGGTGGTATGTAGGTATTTGTGATTTGTCTGATCAAATTGACATCTTTTTGGTTTATACCGGTTTCTTCATACGTTTCACGCAGCGCTGTGAAAGCCATGTCGATATCATTTTTTTCCATTTTACCACCTGGAAAACTGATCTGATCGGCATGTACCCCTTATAGGAGGCTCGTAAAGTTAATAAAAAAGTGGTATTGTGGAACTTGTCCGGATAAAAAAGAGCAAGAACAGCAGCCGATTTTGGCCGTCTGAGATGAATTTCCTCCTGACTAAGTACTGGCCGGCCTTCGGGTATCATTTTAAGTTGTGAACTCAGCCCTCCAAGAGATACTTCTGATAATTTCTGTACATTTTGCTCAAAAAAGCGATAGTCCATTAAAAAGCGTATTTTTGTAATACCCAAATGTACTAAAAAATAGAAAAATCGGGCAAAGATCTTCCTGAAATCCTATGATCTATAAATCTAATACGACTGTAAAAAACAAATAAAATTAAGCATATGAAAATAGGAATTGTTTGTTATCCTACCTACGGTGGAAGCGGTGTTTTGGCAACAGAGTTAGGGATAGGCCTCTCAAAAAAGGGCCATGAAATCCATTTTATTACCACCCATCAACCGGTTAGACTGGAATTCCTGAGTGCAAATCTGTTTTTCCATGAAGTTTTTGTTGAGGAGTATCCCTTGTTTCATTACCAGCCCTATGAACTGGCACTGTCAAGCAAGCTTTTTGAAACGGTCATAAAATACAATCTGGAGATCCTTCATGTTCATTACGCCATACCGCATGCGTATGCTGCCTATATGACAAAACAGATGTTAAAACAAAAGGGTATTAATATTCCCATTGTCACTACACTGCACGGTACTGATATTACTCTGGTGGGCAGCCATCCGGTTTACAAGAATGCAGTGGAGTTCAGTATAAATAATTCTGATGTTGTGACTACGGTTTCCAAAAGCCTGAGAGATGATACCATAAGGTTGTTCAATATAGAAAAGGAGGTCAGGGTGATCTATAACTTCATTGACTTTGATCACCGTAAAGATTTGAATGAAATGGATTGTATTCGTGGGACGCTGGCTGCTGCCGACGAAAGGATTATTTCACATATCAGCAATTTCAGACCTGTAAAAAGAATTAAGGACATTATCACCATCTTCGAAAAGATACAGCAGAAGGTCAAATCCAAATTGATTCTGGTGGGTGAAGGCCCCGAGAAGGAAGGCGCTGTCATGTACGCCAAAGAAATAGGCGTAAAGGATAAGATTCTTTTCCTGGGCAACAGTGATGAAATCCATAAAATACTCTGTCATTCAGATCTTTTTCTTTTGCCTTCCCAAACAGAAAGTTTCGGTTTGGCTGCGCTGGAAGCAATGGCCGTGAGAACCCCTGTGATCTCTACCAATTCCGGCGGATTGCCCGAAGTGAATGTACAGGGAGTCACAGGCTTTTTAAGCAATGTGGGCGATTGTGAAGAAATGGCTAAAAATGCCATTTACATATTGGAGGATGAGAAGAGACTGGAGGAATTTAAAGAAAATGCGTATCGGAATGCACAGCGGTTTTCAATTGAAAAGATCCTTCCGCAGTATGAAGCCGTTTACGCCACTGCACTTTCAGGTATTCAGGCCTTGATTTGAGTTTCAGAACAGATCGAGTTGCGGTGATGCCGGAAAAATTCTTTTTGCCACAAGTGCCGGGGATAAAGTTTTAAAGTTTTCCAGCGGTGCCTGCTGCAGCCAGTGCTTTTCACTTTCCTGTGTAAGTATAACCGGCATTCTTTTTTTAGTGTTATGGATCTCACTCATCAGGCTGTCTGCCTGTGTCGTTAGAACAGCAAAGGTATGTATCTCCAAGGCTTGAACCGGATCTTTCCACAGAGACCAGATCCCGGCAAAGGAGAACAGACTTTCATCTTTTAATCCGATCTCGTATTTTTCTTTAAACTTTCCCTTGGAATCCAGCCATTTCCATTCGTAAAAACCGTTTGCCGGAATCAGACACCTGTTTTCGGTAAATTCTCTGAATGAGGCTTTTGTTTCCAGTGTTTCTATTCTTGCATTCAGGGTGTATTTTTTAATTGTATCGTCTTCAGACCAATTTGGAATTAATCCCCAACTGAAAAAATCAAGCGCAGACGGATTGGCAGAACAAATAACCGGGAGCTGCGGAAAATCAAAGGCCTTGATTTCATTATTTGGAACATAACGGCTTTTATCAATGAAGGTAGCTTTAAATCTGCTCTCAATTTCTTCCGCTTTTTTTGTGAGTTTGGAGTAGAAACACATACTTTATTATTTAACACGATTCACCTGCTCATCACCGATGAGAAACTGCAGGTTCTTTTTGTCAAAATGTATCAGGGTATTGTCGAATAATCGGCCAATATGGTCATTCTCTATAAGTTCTTCCGGCGAACCCGAAATAATACCCTGCTCATTCATTAACCAGATTACATCGGCAATTTGCAGGCCCAATTGAATTTCATGCGTGGAAATCAGGATACATTTATTCAATTCACGGGCAAGTTTTTTCAGCAAATGGAAGGTCTCTATCTTGTGGTGTATGTCCAAATGGGCCGTGGGTTCATCCAAAATAATGAGTTCTGTGTTTTGTGCCAGTGCCCGGCAGATCATTACCCTTTGTACCTGGCCATCACTCAGTTCATCTACTTTCTTATCCCATAGTTCCGATAGATTGGTTTGCTGTAGGGCAAGATCAATTTCTTTCTTGTCTTCCTCCTGCAATTTGCCCAGCCAGTTGGTATAGGGATGCCTGCTCAGGGCTACCAGCTCATAAACGCTTAAGTTGCTGGCTTCAGGTTTTTCAGTGAGTACTACGCTGATTTTTTGAGCAATTAGCTGCCTGGATATATGCTGCAACAGGGTTTCCTTCAACCAGATCTCACCCGACAGTGGTGGCTGGACGCCAATGAGCGTGCGCAAGAGGGTTGACTTGCCAATCCCATTCTTTCCCATAAGACAAACAAGTTCACCGGCCTGCAATTCAAGCTGTAAATCTTTGGCAATTATTAGATTCACAGCTTTCTTTTTATAGCCGATCACCAGGTTTTTTGCAGATAATAGGGTCGTTTTGTTTCTTGTCATACCTTTAAATATCTCAGGAAAGTTTTCGTTTTTTCATCAGTAGCCAAATCACTACAGGAGCACCGAACAAAGAGGTAATTGCATTGATTGGCAGCACAAAAGCTGAGTTAGGTATTTGGGCAATGGTGTCGCAGATCAGCATAACAATAGCGCCGATAAGCAGCACGGCAGGGAACAGTACTTTGTGGTTGCTGGTTTGTAAGAGCATTTTTGTAATGTGCGGTACAGCAAGGCCTACAAAAGCAATTGGACCTGCAAAAGCCGTGATTACCCCTGTAAGCACGCCTGTTATTATAAGTATTTGGTTGCGGGTAGCGGGTATGGACAGGCCAAGACTTTTCGCGTAATTTTCTCCGAGCAACAGGGCATTGAGTGATTTGATATTGGGAATGGCCCAAAGAAGGCACAAAAGGTATATCCCTGACAATACAGGCAGCGCAGACCAGCCCGTATTTCCCAGGCTACCGAAGCTCCAGAATATGTATTGTTGTAAATTTTGGGCGGAACTGAAGTAAGACAGAATGCTGATAACCGCCGTAGTAAAACTTCCGAACATCAGGCCAATGATAAGCAGTGCCATGGTGTTTTTTATATGACTTGATACGGCCATCACGGTTATAAGGATAAACATGGCACCAAGAATTCCGGCAATAACAGTGGCAATCTGGTTGTTCCCCAAGGCCAAATATTTTCCTCCCAGAATAGAAGAACCCAAAATAAGCAGGGCAACACCCAAACTTGCCCCGGAACTGATGCCCAACACATAAGGTCCGGCCATAGGATTTCGAAAAAGGGTCTGCATGAGCAAACCGCAGGCGCTTAATCCGGATCCTACAAGCACAGCTGTGATCGCCTTAGGCAACCTGTACTGGGTGATAATGTAGGTCCAGGTACTGTTATCTGAAGGAATGCCAATGATGTTTTTGAGTATTTCCAACGGAGGGATGGAAACAGATCCCAAACTGAGGTTTAGGATTAAAAACACCAGTAAAGTGATGGCAAGCAGCAGAAAATTAAAATTAGAAGTCTTGATCGGATTCAATTATTTGATTACAAAATTAACAATCTTTTGTTTAATTTCCAGTGGCAATTGGATCCAGAGGTTCTAAAAAGTATGGATCATAACCGGGAAGTAATTCCGGATGGGCTATTTTTATAATATCTTTTAACACAATATCCGGCACTATGGGTGCTAATTCGAGAAACAAGATTCCTCCGTTATTTCCTTTCTTTTTTGAAAAAGTGAACACCTTTTTTTTTTTGAAAGGGATTAAAACTGGAGTAATGCGAATTACTGTTTCCCATTTCCTCATAATTGGTAAAGATACCTGATCCTAACCAAAGATCCGCATTTCCGGCTACATCCAGGACAGACTCCAAGCCCATTACCAGGCTACCTGTTCCCGGACTGTCTTTCCAGAAATAACTAGTGTTGGCATCTTTAAAAAAAGTAGCCATAAAGCTTTCCCCGGCTGGCAAATTCCATTTGTCCTGAAATAGCGCACCTGTGAGTACAGTAGGACTTTCTTTTGCCTCCAAAGCCAGTTTTTTTGCAGTCAGATAGTTACTTTCAATCTTTTGAAAAAGACTATCCGCTTTCTTTGATTGATCAAAAAGGGCTCCAAATAATTTTATCCATTCAGCCCTGCCCAAAGGCGTTTCTTCCAGCCAATCACCGTTAAACAGCACATTTACATTTAGCGCTGCCATATTTTTTGAAGACTGGATCATTTTTATCCATGGTAAAGGCAATTACAGCCTCCGGCTGGAGGTGGATCAGAATTTCCATATTCAGATCCTGAATATTTCCAATTCTGCTACTTTGCCCTGAACGATTCTTTCCAGAGTTCTTTCAGATGAAATATAATTGGTTTGAGGAAAACCTACCAGTGTTTGTTCCTGATCAAAAAGTTCGATCATGGGAATATGCGTGGTAGAGGTGGCAACCAATCTTGTTAGGGGTATATACATTATGTTTTCACCGGAGATTTCATCTGGAATGGCTGCAATCTTAGGAACCAAATAATAAATAATTTCTTCTGTTGCACCGGGATACGGATTTTTTATAATTAATTTACTATAACCATCAAGTATTTGTAAATCAAAGCCATTAGCGTGTTTTATTGCAGTATTTACTTCAATATTACTTTTACCTGTTTGTTCTCCGGCAGAATTATTTTTACACGAAATAAATCCATTTATTATAACAAAAATGCAGAAAAAGAATTTCATTTTAAAGGTAATTAACACCTCAATGTTACGAAAATATTATGCTTTAAAATAATAATTAAATTAAATTTTATCGGGATAATTTAATTACATTTGTGTCAAATTTTGGTGCTGGGTTTTAATCATTTTTTAAAACTCAGAAAAAGGGAATCCCGTTTAAATCGGGAGCTGTCTCCGCAACTGTAAGCTCAGCCATTTATTTGGTGCTTGTTGAAAATCTATGGTCACTCTGTTTTTCAGGGGAAGGCATTCAACAGGACGCAAGCCAGGAAACCTGCCAGATTTTTTAATCTGTAATATTTTCGGAAGAAAAATATTTAAGCAATGCGAAAAATAATAGCAGCCTTTCTTATTTTATTTTTATTCGGCCAATATGGGATTGCTCAATTTGATTCCATCAATGAATTGGAGGAAGTGATGCTTTATGGCAGGTTTTCTGATGCGCTGCAATCAGGGTACACGAATGTGACTTTTTCCGATTCAATTCTGAGTACCGAGCTTTCGGGTCTGGGTCATTTTTTGCAAAAAGAAACTAACTTGTATTTTAAAGAATATGGGCTGGGGATGGTTTCTACAATTTCTTTAAGGGGATCTACCGCCGCTCAGACTGCGGTATTTTGGAATGGAATACCGGTCAATTCTTTATTGAATGGACAAACAGACTTCAATTCAATTGGCATTAACGGTTTTAGCGCGCTCGAGATCAAAAAAGGAGGGGGCAGCGTAGTTCTTGGTAGCGGGGCTGTGGGAGGCGCAATTAATTTGACAAACCAGATTCAATTTGGCAGGGGAATCCAATTGAGGGTCACAGGCAATGCAGGCAGCTATGAGACCTATGTGGGGGCGGTGCAGGGAGTATGGAGTGCGGACAATTTCTACGCCAAAATTTCGGCAACTTATGGACAAAGTGATAATGATTATCCGTATCCTGATACCGATATGAAGAATGAAAATGGACAATTTAAAAACGTCAGTTATCAATATGTGCTTGGAAAACAAATCAATGCGTCTAACCTGATCTCTTTTTATGGCGCGAACATAAAAAATGACAGGAATTTGTCCGGAACCCTGACTGCACCGCGGTAAATCTGGTCTGATTACAGCCTATAACAGGCTGGCATTGAAATGGAACAATACGGGGAGCAGTTACTCAAGCACTTTGAGTACCGCTTACCTGTTGGAGAATTATGACTATTATCCGGATAAGAGGAAGCCGGAATTTAACGAAAACAAGGGCAGTAATTTTATTTAGGCAACTTATGACCTAAGTTATTTTTTAAGCAATAATACGCGTTTTAGCCTGGGGATGGATTATAATGCTTCCCGGGCAGAGGGGAATGATCTGCCAACAAGCAAAATGGATAGGGTGGAGGGTTTTCTTATTTTTGGCAGTAGCTTAAAAAATAAGCTATCCTATAATATCTAGTGCAAGAAAAGGCTTCTCTTCTGAATATTCTATACCGTTTATTTTTGCCGGTGACGTCCTTTATAAAGTGTCCAAATACCTTGATATTAAGATGAACGCCGGCACAAATTACCGTTTGCCAACATTTAATGACCTGTACTGGCAACCGGGAGGCAATCCTGATCTGAAACCGGAAGACAGCTTTACTTCGGAAATTGGCCTACTTTTTAAAAAAACAACCTGGAATCTTGAAGCCACAAGCTTTTTGATAAAGAATGAAAATTTAATAAAATGGATCCCCGAACAGGGAGATTTTTGGGTACCCCAAAATATTCAGAAAAGTAGAAATTATGGGTTTGAATTGGATTTTGAATACAAGTTAAAACTTAATGAACACCACTTTTCGTTTGATAGTCAATATACTTATGTGAAATCAGTTGATATGAATACAGATATGCAATTGATCTATAATCCGGAGCACAAGGCCAATCAGGTGCTTCGTTATCAGCGTGGTACCTTTGGCCTCGAATACAATCTTGCCTATACAGGCAAAGTGTTCACAACAACCAGCAATACCCAAAGCCTGGATCCTTATTGGTTGTCTAATATTTATGCAAACTACAATCTTGGCCAGTACAATTTGAATTTTATTTTATCCTTAAACAACCTTTTTGACCAGCCATACCAGGTCATAGCCTACAGGCCTATGCCCGGTCGTAATATTAATTTAACTATCAATTATCAAATTTAACTAACATGAAAATTTTACATTATTATTTATTTCAGTATCCTGCTTTTTTTATTCGGAAGTTGCACAGACGATAATGAAAGCTCTGAAAGTGACGGCGCCTACGAGAATGGATTTTTTATTACCAATGAAGGACCTTTTAATAATGGCACCGGTACCATAACCCATGTGTCTGAAGATGGTTTGGTAAGCAATGACGTATTTAAAACTGAGAACAATGCTGATTTGGGAAATATCGTCCAGTCCATGCATTTGGCAGGAGACAAGGCCTATATTGTGGTCAATAATTCTAACAAGGTGGTGGTTGCTGACAGAAACACGATGAAAACTATTACTGAAATGAAAGGAATTAATGTGGAGTCTCCCAGGTATTTTGTTTCACATAATGGAAAAGGATTTCTGAGTAACTGGGGAGATCCGAATAATCCTTCCGATGATTTTATCTCGGTGGTAGATTTGAATTCTGACCAAATTATAATCGACAATTTCGGTGGGAGAGGGGCCTGAAAATATGCTTATTCACAATGGCTTACCTTTATGTGAACCTCGAAGGCGGCTACGGATTTAACAATCAGGTGGTTGTGATAGATCTAAAAGAATTAAAGGTTGTTAAGAACATCCCTGTGGGCGATGTTCCTAATTCAATAAATGAAGATTTGTCAGGGAATATCTGGGTGCTTTGCGGAGGTAAACCGGACTGGACGGGAGTGAAACAGCGGGTAAGACTGATTAAGATATCCTCTCGATAATGAGATTCTAAGCAGTTTTGATTTTGAGATGACAGAGCACCCACAACACCTGACCTTATGAATGATGCCATTTTTTACAACCTCAATAACCAGGTGTATAAAATGTCAATTAGTGACCAGAGTTTGCCCGAAGTTTCTTTTAAAGGCATTGAAGGTAGTTTTTATTTTATGACCGCTCATGAGGGGGAAATATTCGCAACCGATGCAAAGGATTACCAAAGTGAAGGAAACCTCTATATTTATAATGCTGCTGACGGGGCTCTGTTAAGAACGATCACTACAGGTATTATACCCGGATGGATTGCTTTTCAGGATTAGAAATAAAAAAAAGCTGTTTATTTTACCAAACAGCCGTTTATATATTTTTTATTGAATATGACCTTTAACCACCCATCATTTCCATGTCACCATTATCAAAATTACGGTTCATTTCCCTTTTCTTTTTCTGGTTGAAACGGTAGGTGAATGAAAGGCGAAACTGCCTTTGCCTCCATTGGAACTCACTTTCGGAATAGAAAGTATCTGTAAGAGTCTCCATTTCCCCTTTTTCGGGTGTTGAAAAGGTCACTGATGTTAAAAGTAAGTGAGCCATTTCCCTGCATTATATCCTTACTAAAGGCCATATCCGTTGAGAACATTCCTTTGTATTCATTTTGCGCATTTTCATTAGGACCCATATACATCATGTTTGTTTGCCAGTCAATTTCAAAGGGCAGAACAACCTTTGCGCTAAATCGGGTAAACCAACTTAGGGTTTCTGCACCAAAATCTATATTATTATAAAAACCGCTTATTTTATTGTCAAATAGGTTGAACGATAAATTAAATCTCCAGTTTTTAATTGGGGTATAATTGGCGGCCATTTCAAAGCCAAAACGATCTTCAGTACTCAAATTTATTGGAGATCTTTTTAAAATAGGAATACCATCCTGGGTATTGTCGCCAGTAGCTTCAGTAACCATTTGAAAGATGTCTGTTGCGTGATTAAAATAAACTGAAGTATTAAAAGTTACTTCCTTCCAGCTTTTGGAATACCCGAGTTCAACAGCATCGGTAATAGAGGGATCTAAATAGGGATTTCCCTGGAAAATATTTGTTTCACTGGTTCTTGACGGAAAAGGATTGATCATTCTGGATCTGGGTCTTCTGATCCTGCGGTTATAACCCAAAGTAATATTTTCCCGTTCACCAAGTTCATAGGCCAGGTTTATCGTGGGAAAAAAATTTGTATAATTTTTATGTGCTTCTAATTCCGGCCTGTCAACTATTTCGATATCAATATCAGTTGCCTCCATACGCAAACCAAGCAGACCTGAAAATTTGTTAAACTTCTTTCCGTACTGGGTGTAAAGGGCATGAATTTTCTCATCGTAATTGAAGATATTGGACAGATTTTCATCCAGCACGAATTCTGCCGGACTCATTTTCAAAATATTGGGCATAATCTGTTGTCTGGTCAATGATATTGCTCCTGAAACCCGCTTCAAATTGTTGGTCATTTTTAAAAGGCAGCACATAATCTCCCTGAAATAAATATTGTTTTTGAGGGTCTTTTGTCATAGGCTTTTTCACCTAGTTTTTCAATATACACAGGGAATTGTTCCTCTTCAGTGATAAAAGTAAAATTATCACGATAATTATCTTCCAACTGGAAGTCAAGATTTAATTTATGTCCCGAAGTATTGAAATTATTCAGATAATTTAAAGAATACTGCCAGTTGGAAGATTCATTATCTTCTTCAGATTCTCTCAGATAAAAGTTGGATTTAATAAAATTTTCATCATAGGTGGTCGTTTTGTTTTCAGCTATCGCCACTGCCATCGGAACCCTGATAGAGAATACTCCCTGTAAGTGAGCTTGTTTCGGTGATATAATATTCCATACCAAAATTGATATTGAAATTGCTGGAGACCCTATTAATATCGCGATCTTCAATCAAAAATGGCGCAGTCTGGGAATTGAAAAATTCAGTATAATTATAGGAACTCCCCGGTGAATCGCCATAACTGTATCCGGTATTGTTGAAAAAGTTAAATTTATCCTTTCTGTAATTAATACTGTATGATCCGCCTGCACTGGTTGGGAAGCCTGCATTAATGGTCGCATTCCCGTTGAAGCCATCAGCCGATCCTTTTTTTATGATGATGTTGATAATTCCGGCCGTGCCCTCTGCGTCATATCGGGCAGAAGGGCTGGTCACAACTTCTACTTTTTCGATCATTTCTGCGGTAAACTGCCTCAAAGCCTCATTATTTGACTGACCTACGAGACTGTTTGGTTTGCCATTGATCAGAATTTGTACGTTTTCATTACCTCTTAAACTAACCACACCTTCTACATCAACAGTAACTGAAGGTACATTGTTGAGCACATCCGCTGCATTACCACCTTTAACAGTCATGTCCTTACCTACAGTATATATTTTTTTATCAAGTTTGATCTCTACGGTACTTTTTTCAGCGATCAACTGTACTTCCTGCAAGGATTCAGAGTCTTCAGACAGGACGATGGTTCCAAGGTCCGTATCTTTATTAATGGTTTGATCAGATTCGCTGTGTAGTCTTAAAAGAAATAAATTCTACACTAATATGGTATTCTCCTTCAGGTACAAATATTGAAAATTTACCTTTAGCATCTGTAATACCTCCTAAAACACGGTTGCCTTTTAAGGGCTTAATAACAACTGTTGCGTATTCAAGAGGTTGTTGGGTACTTTTTTCAATGACTTTTCCTTTTATTTCGAAGGTCTTTTGATTTGGATTTTGGTTGGGTCTTGCAGGCATCTCTTGACCTTTGATATTGAATGTTGCCAGAAAAAATGCCAGAGAAAAAATTGTAATAAGTGTTTTCATAAAAGTATTTAAAGTCTACGAATTTTTAGACATGCAAAAGTACTTTGGGTTTAATCCTGAATTTGTTAATACTGTGTTAAATATATTTTTTAAAATATCTACAGAATTTAGGAGGATTATAGAAATTATATTATTTTTGACGAAAATATTTTATTATGGACATGGAATTATCACATTTTTTAGGTTACCTGGCGTTTATGGGGATCTTTACCTTGGGTTTTTGGTTGATGATTTTTCTGACAGCCTTTGTCATTCCCTATTGGTTAATTGGTAATTTTATGGAAGCACGAAAATTAAAAAAGGAAGCTTCAAAGAAATCGGCTTAATTGGTATAAAGAATGTAAAGGGTTTGGTTTCAAACCCTTTTTTATTTGATTAAATTGTCATCCAGTTCAAAAATATTCTTATTGACTTCGCCTGAACGGTTTTTGCTGTTTCTCTTCGCTGCTCCGTTAAATCGGTAACTGAAGGATAAAAGCAATTGTGGATCAAAAAAGGCATAGCTGTTGGTTTGAATGCCTGCCTCCATTGATTCATAATAAATTTTTCTGGAACTGAAGACATCCTTTGCGGTAAATGTCAGGGAAGCTTTCGACTTGAACAGATCCTTGCTTAGTGCGAGATTCACAAACTGAATGGCCTTGAGTTCTGTTAAACCTGTTGTTTTTGGGGACTGATACGTATAATTGATCTGAAACTTCCAGGTTTCAAGAAATTTATAATCGGCAATTGCATTTCCATATAACACAAAATCTTCGGTATCATAAGCAGCATTGGTCGTATTGATAATCTCAAAGTAATATGGGCTAAGCAAAGCCCTTAACCGCAACGCGTTTACCGGGTTGTAAACCAGGTCTATTTCTACGCCGTATTGGTTCATATCGCCGTTATTAACAGGTTTTCTCGCATATATATCATAACCATCCGCAGTTTGATTCCCTGTATTTTCAAGTACTGTTAGTATTTGATCTTCATCCATTGAAGCAAAAAGAGCGGTATTCATGGACACTTTGTTTCCGAATTTTTTAAAGTATTCTGTCACAAAATAATTTGGTGTAGTAAGGTTTTAAATAGGGGTTGCCCATGACAATAAATCGCTCGTCAGTAAAGGAAATAAAGGGGTTTAACTGCGCAACCTCCGGCCGGCTGATAGATCGTGAATAATATAATGTAAACAGGCTTTCATCATTAAAAGTATAGCCAATATTCACACTGGGAAAAAAATCGGTGTATCGGTCTGTGGTTGTATTGTTAAATGTATGATCGGAAATACTGATGTCTGTATATTCTGTTCTCACTCCCAAAGAAAAATTCAAGCTTTTAATCTCTTTCGAAAAGCTGGCATAAGCGGCATACACTTTTTCGTCATAGGTCAAATTATTTTCAAGGCCTATTACAGGTTGATATTGCAATAAAAGCGGGATCATACTCAAATGCCCGAAACGTATTTTCATAGTCCCTCAAATTGGCTTTAACTCCGGTTTCAAGCAATCCAAAATTGGTTATTGGCAAAGCATAGTCAATTTGGAACATGCCTGTGGTATTGCCCTGATCAGTTGTAGTTTTTTGCCTTAACAGATCTTCTGATGGAATAATTACAGTATTGAAAATATCTGTAAGGTTATTAGATTCTGAACGATCGTATTTAAGATCAAAAGATAAAAAATGGTCTTTTGTCTCAAAAGATGTGGTATAATTTAAAAGAAGTTCAAAAAAACTGTCATCGGTATTGTCATCTGCATTTCGTGTAATGTTTTATCAGTGACAATTCCTGAGTTAAAATCGGAAAGCAGTGAGATCCGAATCGTAATTTTTATTGGAGACACTGTAAAGAAAAGAAGAAGTAAGCGAGTTCTTTTCATTGATTAGAAACTCACTCCCAATATTAAATAAGAAACTGTTTCTTTGCCTGTTGTCATCGCGGGTTTCAAAAAAAACAGGTTCTTCTTTGGGATCTATAAGGGAAAATTGTTCAATCTCACTGTATTTTATCTGATCATGGTGATTAAAGCCTGCAGTGGAAAACACATTTATTTTATCTCCTGTATAATTGATGAATGCCGAAACTCCATCATCATCAGGTACACCGCCATGAAATTCTAATGTTCCATTATACCCGTCACCTATCCCTTTTTTTAAAACAATATTTATGATACCGCCTCCCTGTGCATCGTATTTCGCCGATCGGGAGATGATTTCCACTTTGCTGATCGAATTGGCCGGAAGGTTCATTAAAATATTCTGATAATTGCTCTGCGAGGCAAAGGGTTTTCCATTCATAAGAACAGTCGCTTCATTTCCCCTGATCATTAGTTTTCCCTGGTCATCTACCATAACAGTGGGTGTATTTTCCAGAACAGTAATGGCATTTCCCCCCAGATTTGCGATGTCTTTATCAGCACTGTAAATTTTTTTGTCAAATTTGTATTCCACCAAATCACCGGTTGAATTGACTTCGACCTCATTCAGAATTTCGGCATTCTCTTCAATCTCAAACACCCCAAGATCGAGGTCGTCATCAATATTTAATTCATTAATAACAAATGGTTTAAATGATAAAAACTGAATCGTTAATTTATAATTTCCATAGGGCATTTCCAGTAAAAAATTACCCAGGTTATCTGTAATGGTACCACTGAAATTTGAATCTTTTAAATTTAAAAGTGTGATGGTAGCATAGGGTAAGGGCTGATTTGTTTTTGCATCACGGACTGTGCCATTTATTGTCGCTCTTTGGCCCTCGTTTTGGCCATAAAAAGCGCAGGAAAGAAAAAGAAATATAATAATTTGAATATACTTCATTCTGTACAAATCAATCGTTAAAAGTAGAGAAATTATTTTAGGCACCTCTTAAGGTTATTTGGTAATTTAAATACTCATGGAAAACCATGAGTTATTCTGTTTGCGATTTTAAAATTTCGAGTATATTTTCTTTGGGTCTGCCAATAGCTGCTTGATTTCCCAACACAACAATAGGTCTCTCAAGCAACACAGGAAAATCTCTGATCCCTTGATATATTTGCTCGTCAGTCAGATTTTTATTTTTAAACTTTTCCTTCCAGATTGCCTCATTCTGGCGAACAAGACCCATCGGCTCAATATGGAGCTTTTCTGCCAAAGATTTCAATTCAGATATTTCTGGAGGATTATTAAGATAATCTCTTATCTCAAAGGTAAGTTTTGAATCTTCAAGCAGGGCCAGTCCTTCCCGGCTTTTTCTGCAACGGGGGTTGTGGAATATGGTTAACATAAGGTTTGTTTTTAGTCGGACAAATATAAATGATTAATTTAAAATTTTCTATACTCCCAGAAGGTACAAGAGACCTTTCCCATCACTTTGCGCATTCTGGCTTTCATTTAGGGAGAGATTCGGTTATTAAAGTAGTGAATAAGAACATGAGCCAATAAAGTTAAATAGCAAAATACCAGTATCTTTGCCTGTAATTTAAATTTTTTAATTTGATCCTCACTGATACACACGCGCATCTCTACGCAGAAGATTTTAATGCAGACAGGGAACTGGTTCTGAAAAGAGCGATAGATGCCGGAGTGCAACGTTTTTTTATACCGGCCATCGACAGTAATTTCTACCCCGCCATGCATGCATTAAAATTGATGTTTCCTGACAATATCTTCCTGATGGCCGGACTACACCCCACGCACGTCAAGGCCTATTTTGAAGAGGAATTGCGGGTTGTACAGGAACAACTTCAGCTGCATTCATATTGTGCCATCGGAGAGATCGGGCTGGATCTGTATTGGGATAAGTCACATTTTGATGAGCAACGTAGTGCTTTTAACACAACTTACCTGGGCCAAAGAAAAAAAACTCCGGTGGTCATTCACTGCAGGGACGCATTTGATGAAATCTTTGAAGTTTTGGAAGGGGAGGCGGACGAGAATTTATGGGGTATCTTCCATTGCTTTACAGGCACCTATGAACAGGCACAGCGGGCCATTGGTTTCAATATGAAGCTGGGTATTGGAGGAGCTGTTACCTTTAAGAATGGAAAAATAGATCAGTTTCTTGACAGAATTGCGCTCGAACACATCGTTCTTGAAACCGATGCGCCGTATATGGCACCGGTTCCTTATCGCGGAAAGCGAAATGAAAGCCTTTATATTCTGCAGATCCTCAACAAATTAAGCGAAATTTACAAATGCCCGAAAGAGGAAATAGCCAGAATAACTACTGAAAATTCAAAGGCTGTTTTTGGAATCTGAGATGTACAAATTAGATGGAAAATACAGTAACTGCTTATGTGAAAACACCAATTGGATTTGCCAGAATCACTGGAAATGATGACGGTATCTCTGAAATATCAATCGGTGATGAATTCGGGAATCAGCCGGCAAATATACCTGATTGTATGGCTGAGGCGGTTGTGCAGCTGGAGGAATATTTTTTAAAAGAACGCACTGATTTTGATCTGAAGCTAAACATCAAAGGAACAGATTTTCAAAAAAAAGTATGGGAATTCCTGCGAAAAATACCCTATGGAAAAACCATGACCTATATGGAACAGTCCCTTTGTTTAGGAGATAAAAAAGCGATTCGTGCTGTTGCCTCGGCCAATGGTAAAAACCCGTTTTGGATTGTCATACCCTGTCATCGGGTAATTGGGAGTGACGGTGCATTAACAGGTTATGCAGGCGGCATTTGGCGCAAAAATTGGCTGCTTCAACACGAATTGGCCATTTCGCAATTGCAATTGTTTCTCTGACTTCTGCAATTGCTGGAAAATTCCACTATTTTTGGTTTAGATATAGGTTGTTTTATAGATGAAAGTTCGGATATTATTTGTTTTCCTGATCACTTGTTTTGCCGCTTTGGCACAGGATGATCCCGGTAAACGGATCATAAAGGATTTGGTGGTTACTGACAGCATCCTTCAAATAGATAGCCTGAGCCTAAGTCCCTATGACTTTAAAATATTTTACAACAAAAATATTGAGATCGCTCCATCCGGCTATTGGGTTGATTTTGCTAAGGCACAGTTGCATATCCAGGGGGGATCTCAATGAATTTCCAAAAGAAATCCGGGTTCAATACACCTTGCTTCCCGATTTCATCACAAAAAAGTATTCCGCCCTCGACCCGCGCATCATCAGCGACAAGACAGTAGATATTACGGGTTTATACTACCCGGAGAAGGCCAGGGGGCAGGTGAATGAATTATTTGGAGGATTAAATTCTACAGGTAGCCTGTCAAGAAGTATTACAGTGGGAAATAACCAGGACGCGGTCATAAATTCTAATTTCAATCTTCAGCTGGAAGGAGAACTTTCAAAAAATGTATCTATCAGAGCCTCTATAACAGACAATAACATTCCTTTAAGTGATGGAGGATACACGCAGAGAATTCAGGATTTCGATAAATATACCTGGAGATCTACAGCAAAGACTGGACCCTTCAGGGTGGCGACATCAATCTGACGAATACCGGAAACTATTTTATGAAGTTCAGCAAAAAGATCACCGGCTTGTATTTGGGGGCCAATCTTAATTCCGGTTTTGGAGATCTGTCTGTTTTTGCTTCCGGCGGTCGTGGTAAGGGGTAGTTTCAGCACCTACAAATTCAACGGGTCAGAAGGAAATCAGGGTCCGTACAAAATTGTCGGTGAAAATAGTGAACAGGTATTTTACATCTTATCGGGCAGCGAAACGGTTTACGCCAATGGTATCCCATTAAAAAGAGGTGATAACAATGATTATATGATAGATTACACGAACGGTGAAATAATTTTTACACCCTTATTTCCTGTTAATGCGAATATGCGCTTTACCATCGACTACCAAATTGCTGAAAATAATTACACCAGATTTATCTCCTATAACGGCATAAAGGTTTCCAATGAAAAATTGGATATTTCTGTCAATTATTACAATGAAACAGACTCTAAAAACAGGCCTGTGGTGCAGGAGCTCACAGAGTTCCAGCAAACGGTTTTATCAGAAGCCGGTGATGATAAACTCAAGATGATCAGTCCCTCAGCAGTCCCTGGAGCATATGCAAGCAATAAAATACTGTACAAAAAGATCCTGGTAGACGGAGCAGAACATTACGTTTACAGCAATGATCCGGCAGAGGTACTGTACGAAGTAAGGTTTTCTCAGGTGGGTAAAAACAAGGGTGATTATGATATAGTGACCACCCTTGCAGCCGGCAGGGTTTTTGGTTATGTTCCTCCCGCGGAGGGTATAAAGCAAGGCTCTTATGCCGCCCTTATTCAGTTAATTGCTCCTGAATCTTATCAGATTGTCGATATAGCTACCAAATATGAGCCAAATGAAAAAATAGAGCTCAATGCAGAACTTGCGGTAAGTGTGTATGACCAGAATTTATTTTCAGATCTGGATGATAACAATAACAATGGCTTCGCATCAAAAATTTTATATGAACAGCTGCTTTTGGATAAACGATGGGATCTTCGCGGCAATATAAATTACGAATACATCGCTGATAATTTCAGAACCATTGAGAGGTACAGAAATATAGAATTTCTTAGAGACTGGAACCTCATTGATCCCCAGGCAATTTTGTTGCAGGACCAGCAGTTTGCGGCCGGGGGGCTCACTTTTTCAGATAAAAAAGAATCCAAATTGGTGTATCAGTTTGAAAACCTGCGTTTCAACGAGGCATACCAGGGCACTAGAAACTACTTGTCAGGAGTTATGAAATTCAAAAAAACCAGAATTGATCTGAATTCAGCCCTGTTACAGTCAGCTACTGAAAAAGAAAAAACCAATTTTTTAAGATCCTATTTTGCTTTACTGCAAAATATTGGCAATGGCTGGGTTGGGGCTAAAACCAATTTTGAACGCAACGAAATAACGGAAAAAAGGTACAAATAACTTAAACCTTTTGAGCCATCAATTAATTGATATTGATGGATTTACAGGAGCTAGGTGACAGCACCAAAACTTATGCCGAAAATAGGATATCGCTACCAAAAAACAGATAGTGTGAAGTTCAATGACCTTACCAATTTCAATCAGGCAAATACCTATTATGCAAAAATAAAATTTGAGCCCTTTAAGGACGGCACGTTTATTTTGAACTCGAATTACAGAAAGGTGAACAATAAATTCGATGATCAGGAAGAAAGTATCAATGGGCGGATGAGCTACAGCCAGGCTTTGTTCAAGAATATGATAAATTTCAATATCAATTACCAGACCCGTTCGGGCGTATTGCCCCAACAGGATTTTTCTTTTGTAGAAGTAGAACCTGGCAAAGGATTTTATTCCTGGATCGATTTCAATAACAACGGTATCCAGGAACTCGACGAATTTGTAGTAGCCGCCTTTCCTGACGAGGCAATCTATGTAAAAGTCCCGCTGCCGACAGTTCTTTATATCAGGTCTCATGAGAACAGGTTCAGCCAGGCGATTAATCTGCAGGCAATGTCTTGGAAGAACCAGACAGGATTTAAAAAAATAGCTTCCCATTTCAGCGATCAGGCATTTTTTTTAATACAATCCAATGAAAGAAGAGATGAGGGATCTATAAATTTTAATCCTTTTGGTTTTGAGGAGGGCCAACTGCTCTCGCTTGACCAGCAGATCAGAAATAGTTTATTTTTTAACCGTGGACTTCAAAAATTCAGTACAGGGTATCTCTTTCTTAAAAACCGAAAAAAAAGTTTTTTTGCCGTTGATAACCAGGATGTATCAATAAGAACCCACGAAATTACTTTTTCGCATCGCATCAATACCTTCTGGCTTTTTGATATGAATACTTCAATAAGCAATACCGAGTCTGAATCAACAGTTTTTTTCAATAGAAACTATGCCTTAGAGAGTTATGAGCTCAGCCCTAAGATCTCATTTTTTTTTGACAAAAAGCTCAGATTTGATGCGGCTTATACATTTAAAGACAAGGAGAATAAAATACAAACCATGGATAAGCTTGCCATGGATAAATTGAGTTTTGGAGGGCAATACACAAACCTGAATAAAATTACCGTTCTGGGCAATTTTAATTATATCAGGAATACCTTTGACGGAAATTCAAATTCTGTGGTGGGATACCAGATGCTGGAAGGTTTTCAGCCGGGTAAAAACCTTACCTGGAATCTGAGTCTCCAGAAAAGATTGCTAACTTACCTTGATTTGAACTTTAATTATTCCGGGTAGAAAATCTGAAACTTCCAATACCATTCATACAGGTACCCTTCAGGTAAGGGCAAGTTTTTAGGTCAGTCGAATCCTTTCCATTCAATTCGGATGGAACCATTTTTGGGATTGTCTTCATCTTCCCCGTTGTAGGCAATAAATTCGGGAACCAGATTATTGCGAACCTCGGTTTGGAAGTTTTTCCCATCACCTACAATGGCTGTGTACTCCGCTGCACGATCCAAAACCACATCTTCGAGGATAATGGTTTCCCCGCCATTGGCACCGGTAAGTATGATATTGGCTTTAATGTTTTCGGCATTGATCACAAAGGAATGTTTTCCGGCATTTTTGAATTCATAGCTTCCCGATATCTCTTTCAAGTCTTCGTTTACCGAACATGAAAAAAGAATAAGGCAGTACAGGGAAAAAATTAATGTCCTCAAAAACAACATAAAAAACTTTTTACCTATATAACGTAAAAGAAGCCTGATTTATTGTATAAGTAATTGATGGCCAGTAGTTTTAATATACAATCTTGCCTTAGCCACTTACAATGGCAATATTATGCTGAATTACGGCTTGCATTGATGTTACCGAATAAGGACCTGGTAACAATGGTTTCGTAAATTTCAATCAGTGTATCATTTCTTTTTCTTCAGATCTGAGTTCGTTCAGGCGCATCAAAGCATTTTGCTGAATGGTTAATAAAGGCAGCACTATAGACTCTCGGATCTCAACAGAAGCTTTCCCTTCAGGGTAGTTTTCCATAAGTTCTCTGTGATTGGCAAGTTTCAATGTCAGCCTTTTGGAAGTCAAAAACTCATCGTAAATCAATTGCCAGAAATCACCATATTCCGGATTGTCCTTCATGTATCTGGTTAGGTCGAAATTCGATTTTTTCATAGCCATCATGCTATTTTCAATGAGGCTTCTGAAGAATTTGGCGTTGTTGTACAAAGCAATTAGTTCATCAAAGCGACCGTTTTCTTCATATTTTTTAAGTGCAGCCCCAACACCGTAAAAACCGGGCACATTTTGCTTTAACTGGCTCCAGGAGCCAACAAAAGGGATGGCGCGAAGATCGGTGAAAACGAGTTCACTCGACTTTCCTCTTTTGGAAGGCCTGCTGCCTATATTGGTTTTCGAGTAGTAGTTTAAGGTACTTACATTTTCAAGATAGGGTAAAAATTTAGGGTGGTTTTTAAATTCTTCATAAGCACGGTAGCTAAGATCGGCCAGGTCATTCAGCAGCACTTTTTCTTCAACATGCAGCCTGTTCTTGGAACCTTCCAGAATCTGGTTAGAAATTCCGGAGCTAATCAGCTGCTCGAGATTAAACTGGGAAGAATCTATGGTACCAAAATTGGAGCTGATCGTTTGCCCCTGCACTGTAAGCTGTATTTCCTCGCTTTCAATATCAGGGCCCAAAGAGGCATAAAACTGGTGCGTCTTTCCGCCCCCACGCGCTGGCGGACCACCACGGCCATCAAAAAAGATGATTTTGATATTGTTTTTACGCGAGATTTCCGTTAGTTTTTCCTTGGCCAGATAGATTGCCCAGTTGGCTTTTAAATAACCGCCATCTTTTGTGCCGTCAGAGAAACCGAGCATGACCACCTGTTTATTACCTCTATGTTTTAAATGCTTTTTATAAATCGTGTTATTGTAAAGCTCCGTCATCACTGCCTCAGCATTGGCCAGGTCATTGATGGTCTCAAACAGGGGTACTATGTCAATGGGAAGTTCCTGTACCATAACCTGATAATCGGAAGAGTGCAAAGACTTCGAATACATTGAGGGCACTCTGGTTGTTGCTGATGATATATCTGTTGGAGCCTTTTTCTCCATTGGCTTTCTGGATACTCTTTATGGATCTTACAGAACCCAAAGTATTTTTTGCAAGCCCATCTGTAAAACTCTCAGGTTCAAGGTCTCCTGATACTTTTTCTAAAACGCTGATTCGCTCTTTCGAACTCATTTCGAAATAATTTGCAGGCAGCAGACCCGGCTTGGCTTCGGAAATACTGCGAAGTACCTGGTTGTGAATTCTGCTGTCTTGTCTGATATCCAGCGTTGCAAAATGGTACCCGAACAACCGTACCTTATGCATCAGGTCATCGACTTCAGGTAAAAACAGCGATTGGTGTTTTTCGATAATTAATTTGCGGATGGTTACGATTTTTTCGAATAAATCCTCCAATGAAATAAGCGGTGCCTGGTTGGGGTTTGTGAAACTCTGGTAAAGTTTATTTTCAATTTCAACTACTATAGGTTCAACATTTTTAAATGTAAGCCTTCTTTTCAACCGCCTGATATCCCGGTAATAATTCCTCAAAGCTGCATTCCGCAAACGGTTGGCTACCTGCAGCGTGATTTCTGTCGTCACAAAAGGGTTTCCATCACGATCGCCCCCGGGCCAAAAACCAATGCTGATGATCTCATTGTCGATTTCCTTGTTTTCGTATATGTTGTTTTTTATGTAATGATAAATGTTGCTCACCGAATAGTAAAATACATTTTCGAGAAACCAGGTGAGGCTGATCGCCTCATCCAGAGGTGTAGGTTTATCGTCTTTTAAGAATGGCGTTTTACCTAACTGGGCCAAAAGTTTTTTAATATCTGTAAGTTCGTTTCTCTCAATGGCCGAAGTGAGATCCGTTATAATGCCAAGCACTGATCCGGGATAGAACTGGGTAGGGTGGGCAGTTAAAACAATCCTGACTTTAAAATCCTCCAAATACTGCCGAAGGGCTTCTTTTTTATTGCGTTCAAAAGCGATCTCTTTTGTGCTTCGAATGGTTCCAATGCCATCCATATTATTCACGACCGGAAAGGCTGCATCTTCTACGGCATCAAACAAAACTACCTGACGTTCAATATATTGAATGAATCTGAACATTAAATTGATCTGCTCTTCTTCAGTTGGATTGTCATCGTACTTTTCAAAAAAATAATCAATAATCTGCCTTGGATTTTTTCCTTGAGCCAAACCCGATTCACAAACTTGTTTAAACAAGGGCAGTAAAACACCCGTATCCCCGATATTGTCAAATGGCAAGGTGATGAAAATACTGTTGTATATTTGAAATTTCGATAAGACAAACTGATTAAAACGGGTTAATTTGGGTTCAGTTATCATAATTTTGATGCTTTTGGCTACAAAAATAAACTATATAACTTAATAATGTTAATTTAAAAAAAATGATCTTTCTTTATTTTATAGATTTTACGACTGTTATATCATTAAATATTTCTTACCTATTTAACAAAAAAAGCTGCTAATCAATAGCAGCTTTTTTAATGGTTTCAGTAAGATTACTGCACTTCAATTTGTTTTGGTTTATAAACGACCACTTCCTTTTTTGGAACCAAGATCGTCAGTTCACCTGCATGGTAAGTAGCGGTAATCTTATCTTTTTCAACCAGGTCTTTGGGCAGGTTAAAGGTTCGCTTAAAGGAATTAAAGTTGTACTCTTTCAAATTGTATTTACCTTTTAATTCTTCCGTTTCGAACTTTTTATCTGCACTTACAGACAAGACATCTTCCTCTATATCAATGATAAAATCTTTTTTTTCTAAACCGGGAACCGCCAGATGAATGGCATAATCGGTTTCGCTTTCAACAATATTGGCCGCCGGAATATTAACCGATGGGTCAATTGTCTGAATAGCTAGGTCTTTGAGAATTTCATCAAAAATATGGGGCATAAATGGGCTTTTTTTAACTAACATAATTTTTAAATTTTAATGGTTAATACTTTTATTTTAACAAAAGCAAAGGGTATGCCACTGCATTTGTACTGAAAAAAAGTCAGTATAATTACTTTAGTTAATGTCATTTTGTCAATTGATTGTCAGATTTTTGAATAAAAAAATAACCCCATTAAAAATAATAATGGGGTTGGTGAATGATAAACTATTCTTCGCGAATAAGTTAAGGTGTCTAATCTAAATTATTTGTTTCTGAATACGAATTTATCATTAAACGAATCTAGCAAAATTTCGCTTTGGGCAACAATATTTCCTGCCAAAATCTCCTTTGAAAGCTCATTGAGTACTTCTTTTTGGATCACACGTTTTATGGGTCTGGCACCGTATTGCGGATCGAAGCCTTTTTCTGTCAAACTTTCAATAGCTTCTTCTGTTGCCGAAAACAGGATATTTTTTTCCTTCAACATCCGGGTTAGTAATTCCAGCTGCAGTTTCACAATTTTTGTCACCTCTTGTTTGTTTAGCGGAGTGAACATAATGATCTCGTCAATCCTGTTGAGGAACTCAGGACGAATGGTCTTTTTAAGCAAATCTACAACCTCATCCTTTGTTTTTTCAATTACCTTTTCGCGTTCCTGCATATTGATATTCTCGAAATTATCCTGTATTATTTGAGAACCCATGTTCGAGGTCATGATAATAATGGTGTTTTTAAAATCGGCAACACGTCCTTTATTATCGGTTAACCTGCCCTCGTCCAGCACCTGAAGGAGAATATTAAAGGTATCCGGATGGGCTTTTTCGATCTCATCCAGCAGGATCACAGAGTAGGGCTTTCTTCTTACAGCCTCAGTCAATTGTCCGCCTTCCTCATAGCCGATATATCCAGGAGGTGCACCAATAAGCCTGCTTACAGCATGCCTTTCCTGGTATTCGCTCATGTCAATTCTGGTGATTGAGGTTTCATCATTAAACAGGTATTCTGCCAAAGCCTTGGCAAGTTCTGTTTTTCCCACCCCAGTAGTTCCCAGAAACAAAAAGGTGCCAATGGGCTTTTTGCTGTCCTGCAAACCTGCCCGTGAACGTCTTACCGCATCTGAAACTGCGCGAATTGCCTCGTCTTGTCCGATCACTTTCCTGTGCAATTCTTCTTCGAGCTGCAACAATTTCATGCGGTCGCTTTCGAGCATTTTTTGCACGGTATGCCGGTCCATTTGGCCACAACTTCTGCGATATCTTCACTGGTGACCTCTTCCTTGATCATGGCAGTAGCCTGGTTCTTTTCGAGCTCTTTCTGCAGTACTGCCAGTTTTTCTTCTTCTTTTTTAATTTTGCCATAACGCAATTCTGCCACCAGGCCGTAATTGCCTTCTCTTTCTGCGCGTCCGGCTTCCAGGGTGTAGTTTTCTATAGCCTTTTTGGTATCTTGAATATGGTCGACAATTTCTTTTTCACTGGTCCATTTTGCATTGACCTCATTTCTTTTTTCTTTCAGGTTTGCCAATTCCTCTTTTAAGGAAGTCAGTTTTTTCTGATCATTTTCTCTCTTAATGGCCTCGGTCTCTATTTCCAACTGCATGATTTTTCTGTCGAGCACATCCAGCTCTTCCGGCTTGGAATTAATTTCCATGCGCAATTTGGCTGCTGCTTCATCTATCAAATCAATGGCCTTGTCCGGAAGAAATCGGTCTGTTATGTATCGTTTCGACAATTCAACAGCTGCAATAATGGCGCTGTCTTTGATCTGCACTTTGTGGTGGCTCTCATATTTATCCTTGATTCCTCTTAAAATGGAAATCGCACTTTCAGTATCAGGTTCATCCACCATTACCTTCTGGAACCTTCTTTCAAGCGCTTTGTCTTTTTCAAAATGTTTCTGGTATTCATCCAGGGTAGTGGCCCCAATGGCCCTCAATTCACCTCTGGCCAGGGCAGGTTTCAAAATGTTTGCAGCATCCATGGCGCCTTCGCCACCACCGGCACCTACCAGCGTATGAATCTCATCAATAAACAGAACAATATCGCCTTCTGCAGAAATGACTTCCTTAACCACTGATTTAAGCCTTTCTTCAAATTCTCCTTTGTATTTTGCCCCGGCAATAAGCGAGCCCATATCCAATGAGTAAATCACCTTGTTCTGCAAATTTTCAGGCACATCGCCTTTTACTATTCTGTGCGCCAGACCTTCGGCTATGGCTGTTTTTCCTGTTCCGGGTTCACCTATGAGAATGGGGTTGTTCTTCGTTCTCCTGGAAAGTATTTGCAGGATCCTTCTGATTTCCTCATCCCTGCCAATCACCGGATCCAGTTTGCCCTCGTTCGCCAGCTTATTTAAATTTTTAGCGTATTTGTTCAAGGCATTGTAGGTTTCCTCTGCGCTTTGGGAAGTAACTTTATTTCCTTTTCGCAGCAATTCAATGCTGTTCCTCAGTTCTTTTTCAGTGATTCCGCTATCCTTGAGCAACTGAGAAGCGGGATCCTTGCTGCTGAGTATAGCCAGAAGCAAATGCTCCAGAGAAACATATTCATCCTTCATTTCCTTTGCGATCTTTTCGGCTTCCAGCAAGGTGTTATTTGTGTTTTTTGAAAGCATGATCTCCCCACCCTGTACTTTAGGATAACTTTTTACAATACTCTCCAGAGTTTGTTTAAAAACAACAAGATTTACTCCTGATTTATTTAAGATAAAAGGCGTTACATTTTCGTCAACTTCGAGAATACCCTTTAATAAATGGGCATTTTCTATCTGTTGCTGGCCAAATCCATAAGCGATCTGCTGTGCTTTCTGTAGGGCCTCTTGTGATTTTATGGTATAATTATTAAAGTTCATCTGAATTAATTTAAGTATTAATGCAATGGTCAAATAATATTCCAAAGGTTCAATACAATAAAATTATGCCAAAATGACTGATAACACCAATGATTTATGCCTAATTGACATTATGGGGATTGTCTTAAAATAGTGTAATTTTGCTGCTTAAAAAACTACCTGAATTAATTTCAATTTATCGAATGACAAGCAACAAAGAATGGAATCAGATAAGCGACCTCAGCGACCTTAAGCTGATTAAACAAGAATCGAACAAGAAAAAAGTCCTAATTTTTAAGCACAGCACCCGTTGCGGTACCAGCAGGATGGTGTTGCGAAGTTTTGAAACCAAACTGACAGAATTGAATAAGAACTATGAACTGTATTACCTTGATCTCTTGCAATACCGCGCAATATCAAATGCTATAGAAGCCGAGTTTCAGGTAAAACACGAATCCCCGCAATTGCTCATCATAGAGAACGAAAAAGCGGTAAACAGCGCAGCACATTACGATATTATTGAACTAACCGAATTGATGGTCAAAGGTTGATTTTTTTCTTTTTGTTCTTCTTTTTAACCTTTTTAATTTCTCCGACGCATTCACCAAATCCTATACGTACCTCCTCATTTTTACAATAGCCTCTTAAAATAACGGTATCTCCGTTTTCAAGAAATGTTCTTTCTGTATTGTCATTCAGTTTGATGGGTTCAGAACCGTTCCAGGTCAATTCAAGCATGGATCCAAAACTGTCCTTTGTTTCTCCGCTGATAGTGCCGCTTCCATAAAGGTCCCCGGTCCTGATATTACATCCATTGCTTGTTTGGTGGGTAAGTTGCTGGTAAACGGACCAATAGGTATTTTTGTAATTTGTATTGCAGACAACAGTTTCCATTTCATTTTTTGGTTTGATAACCGCCTGAAGGTGAATGTCGTAGTTATTTTTTCCTTCCTGAAAAATATAAGGCAGGGGCTTGGGTTTTTGAACAGGACTTTCTACCCTGAAAGGCTGCAGGGCATCCATGGTGATGATCCAGGGAGAAATGGTGGTAGCAAAACTCTTTCCAAGGAATGGTCCGAGCGGTACATATTCCCAGGCCTGTATATCTCTGGCACTCCAGTCATTTAATAGGACCATTCCAAAAATATAATCTTCTGATTCTTTCAGGGAAATCGGATTTCCCAATTTGTTTCCTCCTGTTGTTAAAAATCCCAATTCCACCTCAAAATCGAGCGCACGTGTAGGTCCAAAGGTAATTTTATTATCCGTTTTGGATTTTCTTTGTCCGCGTGGCCTGCGGATTTTTGTTCCTGATTTCACTATAGATGAACACCGGCCATGGTATCCGATGGGTATATGCAGCCAGTTAGGCAAAAGCGGATTTTGCGGATCTCTGAAGAGTTTTCCGACATTGGTAGCATGTTCCTTACTTGAATAAAAATCTGTGAAATCGCAAACATTCACCGGCAAGAGCATTTCGACTTCATTTTCATCGAAAAGCACCTCTTCCCTATGTTTTTTATTATCCCTTAAAGCCGGGTTATTCAGATCAAAAACATCAGCAATTCTGTTTCTAACCAATAGCCAGGAGATTTTTCCATCGTCAATAAAATCATTCAGCGTATCCTGCATGAAAATGTCTTCGGTCAAAGGGATGCCCTCAAAATATCCTAACTGGTGTAGGGCAGCCAAATCAATGCAGGTAGTTCCAATTTTTGTGCCGATTGTAATTACATCGTACTTGGTTATAAAAACTCCGAATGGAATATTTTGAATTGGGAAATCAGATTCGGGACCAACTTCTAACCATGATTTTCTGTTGGGATCATTCGCCGTTATTTTCATAATGGGGGATTTAATTATGATAAATTAATGAGTCAAATATATAAGTTTATCTCTATTTGCGAAATGATTTTATTATTTTTGACCGATTTTAACAAAAACTTAATTTTAATCGGCCAAATGCAAAGAGATAAGCAAATATTTGACTTAATAAAAAAGGAGAAAGAAAGACAATCACTGGGTTTGGAATTGATCGCTTCAGAAAATTTTGTGAGTGACCAGGTCCTCGAAGCTGCAGGTTCTGTGCTGACCAATAAATATGCTGAAGGATATCCCGGCAAGAGATATTACGGTGGCTGTGAGGTGGTTGACGAAGTAGAGCAGGTGGCAATCGACCGTGCCATGACCCTGTTCGGGTCGGTTTATGCGAATGTGCAACCGCATTCAGGCTCTCAGGCGAATGCGGCCGTTTATCAGGCAGTACTGCATCCCGGCGATGCCATACTGGGATTTGACCTGTCGCATGGCGGACATCTTACCCATGGATCACCGGTAAATTTTTCCGGTAAACTTTATAAACCTTCATTTTATGGGGTAGAAAGAGAAACAGGGGTTCTGAATTATGACCTAATCAAACAAAAAGCAGATGAATCTAAGCCAAAATTGATCATAGCGGGTGCTTCAGCCTACTCGAGAGATATGGATTTTGAAAAGTTCAGACAAATTGCAGACAGTGTTGGAGCGCTTTTGCTTGCTGATATTTCACATCCTTCCGGCTTAATTGCCAAAGGGATATTAAATGATCCGATGCCTCATTGTCATATAGTTACAACAACGACACATAAAACCCTACGCGGGCCAAGAGGAGGGATGATCCTTATGGGCAAAGATTTTGAGAATCCGCTAGGAGAGAAAACGCCTAAAGGAGAGATTAAAATGATGAGTGCCGTTCTAAACGGAGCTGTTTTCCCGGGTATGCAAGGCGGACCATTGGAACATATCATCGCTGCCAAAGCCGTTTCTTTTGGAGAGGCTTTAACAGATGAGTTCTTATTCTACCAGATCCAGGTTAAAAAGAATGCTGTTGCCATGGCAAAAGCCCTTGTGGAAAGGGGATATCACATCATTTCAGGCGGCACAGACAACCACATGATGCTGATCGACCTCAGAAATAAGAATATTTCCGGTAAGGAAGCAGAAAATGCGCTGGTAAAGGCGGATATTACTGTAAATAAGAATATGGTTCCTTTTGATGATAAATCACCTTTTGTTACTTCAGGAATCAGGGTGGGCACAGCGGCGCTTACAACACGGGGATTAAAAGAGGCGGATATGGAAACTATTGCTGATTTGCTTGATAGGGTAATCGCCCAGCCGGGCAATGAATCGGTAATTAAAGAGGTATCTGAAAAAGTGAAGGCATTAATGGGGGGCAGGCCTTTGTTTGTCTGGAAATAAGCCATATACAGATTACTGAAAATTCAGCATTTATACGAGCAAAAAAAAACCTCCAAAGGAGGTTTTGCTTTTTTAAAACTTGTAGTAGAAACTCAGGATTACCTGTTCAGGGTTTGTGTCGATTCTCACAACACCATTCTGTGAAGCACCGGCAGGATCGCCTTCAAAAGTTGCTTCCGTATCAGAAAAGCCTGTTTCATAGCGAAGGTCTGCACCAAATTTTTTCAAAAATTCTACCCCAATACCTATCTGGCCGTTTACGACCATAATCATCCGCATTTCGATACTTTTTTACATCATCAAAAGCCTCAGAGCTCGACAGATCTGTAATCGATCATATAAGAAAAAACAGGGCCTGCAATGATTCTACCCCAATGAAGTATTTTTAACCCGGCCAAAACAGGAACATCTATTTTATTCATCTCGAGGGCCTGTTTATTGCCATCCAGTTTGTAACTGCTTTCTGTGTGGGTGTAATTCAGTTCAGGTCTTATATAAAGCCATAGCGGTAAATTAATTTCGCCAAAAACACCAAAATGATAGCCTGCCTCTTCAATTGATTTGACATCCAGATTTCCAATAAATCCGGATACCTCACTCATATTCCCATTCGAGTTATTATTCACCCCTCCTTTAATACCAAAACTAAAAAGCTGGGCGCTGGCAGTACTTATTCCAAGTGCTAAAAATAAAAACAAAATACCTTTTTTCATGAGATTTAAATTAATTGATTAAGGCAAAAATAAGATTATTTCCTACACAAACAAAACTTGAAAAGGTTCATAGATCAGAAATACTTTAAGAAATCATACAACTTTGCCGTGGGCAATCCCATCACATTAAAATAACTTCCTTCAATGCTGCTTATCCCTATGAGGCCTATCCAGTCCTGTATTCCATAGCTCCCTGCCTTATCCAATGTCTCGTATTGTTCAACGTAGTAGGTTATTTCCTCAGATTCCAGGTTTTTAAAGTAAACCCGGGTTATTTCATTGCTTACAATTTCCTTTTTGAGGCTAATGAGACAGAAAGAGGATACCACCTCGTGCATTTTTCCCGACAGTCCTTGCAACATGCGTTGCGCCTCTTGTCTTATTTGAAGGTTTGCCCAGGGCTTTTCCTTCAAGCCAGACTATAGTATCAGCGGTAATAAGCAGTTCATCATCATTGAGTTCCTCCAGAAAGGCCTCTGCCTTTAATTTGGCGAGATAGTCGGTAATCTCTTCACGCTGCAGATGGGAAGGGTAATTTTCAGGGATATCCCTGAGCCTTATTTCAAACTTTAGCCCCAGGTCCTTAAAAAACTGCTGCCTTCTGGGCGAACCGGAAGCCAAAATGATCTTGGTATTCTCTAAATTTTTTAACATATCAAACAAACAATATACCCAGCATGCCGGTAAGCATAATGACTTTTAAAAATAAGGAACTTTTTTTATAATCTGTTTTTGTACTGTTGCTTTTTACCAGATACACAAAATACAACAAAGGCATTATAGCCGCAATAAGAAGATAAAGAAATAAAAAAGTATGTAAAGTATAGTTTTTTAAGGAAAAAATAAAAATCAATATACAGGTCGTTATTCCCGTGATCATAAGTACCTTATTCGTGATTTTAAAACCAAAACGCACCGGAAGCGTATCGCTTCCGGTCAATCTGTCGCCTTCAACATCTTCCGCGTCCTTGCTGACCTCCCTTAATAAGGTAAGCAAAAAAGCAAAGGTCCCAAAACTGAGAACGTATTTAAAAACTACCAGACTGTTGCTGGAGGTTCCCGGATTAATTCCCGGAATGAGGTCGAAAAAGGCAATGATGATAATGCTAATAAATAGGAGCAAACCAATTAATATATTTCCTGATAAAAAACTATATTTTAAGTACTTAGAATAAATTACCAAAAGCAAAACTGTAAGTGGATGCCATAGGAAATTAATTGTTTTTCCTACGAAAAAGCTCAGGTATAGCCCAATGGCAAGTCCTGCAAGACTTAAGATGGCATAGGCAATTTTCGCAAGGGAAACACTTATGCTTTTGTTGATGATGACCTTTTCCGGTTTGTTGATGGTATCTGTCCTGACATCAAAAATATCATTGATGACATAGCCTCCGGCCATAATGAGCATACAGGATAAGGATAATAAAAAAAACTTGGAAGTGCTGAGAAAGGGGAGTATCGAATACTTTGGAAAAAGAGAAAACCGCAGCAGCAGGTGAACCAGCAATAGCATGATCAGGTTTTGCCATCGGATCAGTTGAAGCCATGGCCCAATTTTCATTGGTGCTGTTTTTTTATTCTGTCGAGATCCCTTTTGCTATCCCTGTCTTTGATCGTTTCCCGCTTATCATGAAGTTTTTTACCTTTTACCAGGGCTATTTGCAATTTGGCCCAGCCCTTGTCCGTGATAAACAGTTTTAAAGGTACTATGGTAATACCCACATTTTGTACCTCCTTATACAACTTTTTAAGTTCTTTCTTTTCAAGCAGCAGTTTGCGAGCGCTCTTGGGCAGGTGGTTGTAGTAACCTCCGTGTTTGTATTCTTCAACATACATGTTAATTACAAAGAGTTCACCTCCCTGGTTGAACTCACAAAAACTTTCGGTAATCCTGGCTTTGCTTTCACGGATAGATTTTATTTCAGTTCCGCCGAGCTGCAATCCGGCTATATAGGTATCCAGAATTTCGTACTCAAAATGAGCTTTCTTATTCTGTATGTTGATCTTCTTTTGCATCATGCAAAAATAAACATTTACTTAGGATCAATTCATAGTATTTTCTGCAATATCAGGTTTTTCCCTAATAAATCAATTATGCAGGTGGCTCCCGCATGAATAGCAATATTCAGCATTGTTCCTGTGCTTGTCCGCTGCGCAATTCGGACAGGACTGCGTATTTAATTGCAGGTCCTTATCTTGTTTTGTAAATTCGGAGGTAACAATACCGGTTGGGATCGCGATGATACCATAACCCATCACCATGACCAGGCTGGCGAGGAATTGCCCCAAAGGAGTTTGGGGTGCTATGTCACCATAACCCACCGTGGTCAGGGTAACAATGGCCCAGTACATGCTCACCGGTATGCTGGTAAACCCACTTGCCTCTCCTTCAATCACATACATAATAGTGCCGATAATGATACACAGAATAATCACGGTGGAAAGAAATACCATGATCTTAAACCTGCTCCCGTATATGGCCTGCCTAAGTTTCTGCGAGGCTCCCACGAAGGAGCCCAATTTTAATATGGTGAAAATCCTTAAGAGTCTTACAGCGCGCAGCAACAAAAGGGCATGGGCTCCGCCGAAGAAAATAGAAATATACATAGGAAGGGTAGACAATAGGTCAATGATCCCATAAAAACTAAAAATATACTTTGCAGGTTTATTGACGGTTAATATACGCAATACATACTCTAACGTGAATAAAACGGTGATGACCCACTCTGAGTAATAAAAAAAAGCATGGTATTTTGCGTCCAGTGATTTTACACTTTCGAGCATCACCAACATGATACTCATCGTGATCACACCAATCAATATAATATCAAAGAGCCTTCCTTCCCTGGTATCAGATTCATAGATGATTTCATGTATTCTTTTTCTCCAGTGCTGCATATTACTTTATGGATTAATCCGCGATAATTTTATCAAACAAACGGTAATAATCGTTCAAGCTAAGATAAAAGGTTTATTGAAGAATAGAAAATAATTTTGAGGGACATTTATCTTGGCATAGCCACAATTAAAAACGGATGATTTTTTCAACCATTTCATTCTTCAGATATTTTTGAAGCAAATGGTTAAACTGATTTGTAAAATTATTAACTGTGATTAATGACCGCAGTACTTCCGGATTGTTGATCTGGTAATTCAAATCTGTGAATCCATAGCCGGTAAGTTGGTTGTTTTCAATGAGAATTACCGACTTTTCCGCCAAATTTCTCCCTTTATCTATCAGGATCATATTGGGATTGCTGTATGGTGCCGATTTGGAAGTCTTTAACTTTTCTATATTGTATTTAGGCCGGTGAATTTGAAGGATCTCGAGGTATTTTATTTCTCTGATCAGTTTGCTTCCCGTTTCTTCAAAAGCCAAAGACACCATCTCTTTTCTTATCAGTCTGGCCTCTTCGGTGTTTTTTAGAAATAAGTTGTTAACACTTTGATAAACACTTTTTCCTTTGCCTGTATAGATAATCTCCCTTTTGAAATTATAGATATAGAAAATTCCGGTCGATTTAGGCAGGCCTTCAAGAATTTTCAACAGTTTCTTTGACATATCCCTTTCATTGCCTATTTTGATCGTTTTGCTGATAATCTCCTTATGCTGATCCTTTTGCAACAGAATCTTTAACAATTTCAAGGTAGCCAGTGCATCGCCATCTGCCCTGTGTCTGTCACTCACGGGGATACCCAATTTTCTGCACAGCTTGCCCAGGCTGTAAGATTCCTGATCAGGAATTAATAGTTTTGAAAGCTCAACGGTGCATAGGGTAGGCCGTTCAAAATGAAAGCCCAGTTGTTTGAACTCATTGTGCAGAATCCGATAGTCAAAAGTGGCATTGTGCGCAACCAGGGTGCAATTTTCTGTCAATTCCACAATTCTCTTTGCGAGTTCGTGAAATTTGGGCGCCGTTCTCAGCATGGCCTCATTAATACCTGTAAGCTGCACCACGAAAGGTTGGATGCTCCTTTGGGGATTGATCAGGCTCACCAGCTTATCACGGATTTCGATGCCATCATATTTGTAGATGGCAATTTCGGTAATTCCCTCTTCATTGTATTTACCACCGGTGGTTTCTATGTCTAATATTGCGTACAAATTAAAGGCAGTGCATAAGTTATTTCTGGGTGATGTCGTCAACTGCGATCTGTTCCTTTCGGTTTACAATTTCCCAGGCGGTGTAAAAAATGAGGTTTGTTCTTTTAGCCAGAGCTTCGTAGTTAATTTTATCTGCTGTATCCGTTGGCTTGTGGTAATCCTCATGGGTTCCGTTAAAATAAAAAATAACCGGAATATTGTTTTTGGCAAAATTGTAATGATCGGATCTGTAATAATACCGGTTTGGATCTTTCTCGTCGTTGTAGGTATAATCAAGTTCCAGGTTTACCGTTTCTTTATTCACTTTTTCAGACAAATTATGTAAGTCTTTGCTCAACTTATCTGAGCCTATGAGATAGACATAATCAGGATTATTTTGATGCTTGTCATCAATTCTGCCAACCATATCAACATTCAGATTGGCAATGGTTTTCTCCAAAGGAAAGATAGGATGGGAGGTATAGTACTTTGATCCGAACAGGCCAATTTCTTCTCCGCTTACATGCAAAAACAAGATAGACCTGTCAGGATGCCTGCCTTTCATTTTTGCCTTTTGGAAAAGTCTGGCGATCTCCATCAGGGCAGCATTTCCTGAGGCATCATCGTCAGCTCCAAAATAGATATCTTCTCCCTTTGTGCCCAGATGGTCATAATGGGAAGAAATCACCAATACTTCATCCGGATATTTTGATCCTTTAATAAAGGCTACCACATTTTCCGCGCTATCCTTTGATTTGCCGTTAAAGAATTCAAGAGGGATTATTTGCTGGTAATCCGCGTGCCCGGCCGGTGCTTCCAGTTTGAGATTTAAATAATAATCTGCGAGATAGGCTGCAGCCAGTTTTTGTCCCTTTTCACCTGTTTTTCTGCCACCAAACTCCGCTGAGGCAAGTTTGCTTACATGTTGTTTCAGGTTGTTCTCGTCACTTGTGTATCCTGTGTATGACTGTCCGGAACTGCAAGCGATCACAGTAAAGATTAATAGAAATAAGAATATTTTTTTCATTTTGATAAGCATAAGTAGGTTCATTATAAGCCAAAAAACAAAGGTATCGTTTTGTCCGTTTAAACCGGAATCAATATTAACATTAAGGGTATTTAAACCAGCACGCATCATTTCCGGTAAGCGAGTTTTTTTTCTGCGCTATATTTTTTTGGCAGTCATGGAGATCTCTACATGCACATATTTGGGCAATGCCGCAACCTGTATTGTTTCCCGCGCCGGCGCATAGTCAGCTGTAAAATAACTGCCATAGGCTGCATTTATTTTGGCAAAGTCGTTCATGTCAGTAATAAAGATGGATGTTTTGACAACAGATGAAAAATTCATACCGGCAGCTTCGAGGATGGCTTTCAGGTTTTCCATTACCTGGATTGTTTCAGTAGTAATATCAGCTGTTTTAAGTATCTCCGGTTTTTGGATCTATCGCGATCTGACCTGAAATAAAAAGTTGGTCACCGGTTAAAATTGCCTGGCTGTATGGCCCTATGGGAGCCGGTGCTTGCGGGGTATTGATTACTTTTTTCATTTGTCTGGTATAATTTTAAATTTTGTTTAATATTTTGTTGATAATGATTTGTCGGTTTAAATCGTTTAAAGCATTTTTCAATTCAACAGCGTCAGAATAACCTCTTATCCGGTTTTGATCTCTGGTCGTATTTCAGATCGCTTAAAGCAGAGGATTTTACGCCTATGAAAAAATAATAAGTCGCTCTGTCACCGAAAGGAACCCAGTTAAAACTAAACCTCCAGCTGTCGAGATCGCGTTCAAAGCGCAATTGGGTGTAAGTTACACCTTTTCCCACAAAATCATAGCCTGAAGAAACACCTATCCTCCATTTCGGAGAGAATCCGATATTCCCGTCCATCTGCAATGAATTCGTTGAAATGGAGTTTTGTCCAATTGAATTGGAGAAATTGAATGAATATCGCATCGACACATTCCAGGGCATTTTGCTTTTGTATAACTCAGTTACTTTAACTTCCTCCTTTTTATCCGTATTTATGGTCTGCCTGTTATCAGCGATTCTTCTTCCCAACATGGGATCAGCATAGGGATCTTCTATTTCATTCCTGTCATCAGTACTTGTCTGTTTTGTTTTGTTTTTTCCTATTTCATTGCTCGAAATGGAGTAATTTGCATTCATCCCCGCATCGGTCAACCTAAACAGGCTACCTCCATTATTGATATTGAACTTGTTGATCCTGCTTCCATTGGCATTTATGGCATAAGGATCCAAGGAGGCATTAAAGTTTATATTCAGTTTGTTTTTTAAAAGCTGGGTACCGGCCGTCATTCTCACAGGGGCCAGCTGCATGGAGTCGAGCGCAAAATTGTAATTGGTCGAAAAATTGAGGTTGTTCAACAGGATGAGTTTTTCCGGATCTTCATCATCTTCGGCATCTTTCTTCATCATTTTTCCTTCGAAGACATTGTCCAAAGAAAATGCGACCGAGTTGGACTCTCCTCTGGAAGGTCCTCCAAAAATCCCCTGCTCAAACCTGTTGTATTGCTGGATATTCCTGGGGTCAATAGATGCCTGGTACTCATCGTAATAGGTGCCAAAATCGGGCCGGTAGCCATATCCAATGGAAGGCCTGACCGTATGTCTGATAGCGCGCAGCCTGCCTTTGTTGAAATTGATCATGCCATAGAGTGTGGTAGAGGCAGAAACATTGGCAGAATACTCACGGTAACTGTCAAAACCCTGAATGGTATCTATTTTTACAACTTCGTTAATCGTATCCCAATTCTTTTCGATGGTATTTAAATAAGAAACTTCCGTGTAGTTCACATTGGGTGAAATGGTAAAGTATTTGAAGGCCTTTAAATTGGTGCCAAGGCTTATATTTTGCTGTAGGCCGGACTGTGCATTTTTTAAAGCTTCTGAAGAAAATAATTCTTCTCCCGTAGTCGAAACCCTGTTTTGAATATTCATGTTATAGGTAACTCCCATATTCTGTATGGGGTTTTTCTTTGGCCCGGATCGCGGTGCGAAAGGGTAGATACGATCCATGTTCAACTGAAGGGAAGGGAGGTTTAGATCTACTTTATCTGTATTGGTATTCTGCGTATGGGTGATGGAAGTATTCATATTAAAGGGGGTACCCTCAAATTTTTTGTAATAATTGACCGAGGAATTAAAGGTATTTACCAGATAAGAGGGAGAACTGAACTCATTATATGAATCCTTAAAGAAATCACTGCTACCAAAATTAACAGAGGCAGAAAAGCGCGAATTGGGATTTACCATGGCAGACTGGCTATGGGTCCACCGCACAAAATAGTTTGTGGTCTTGCTGTAATCCGGAAGCCCTAACGAACTGTTGATTAGACTTTCATATCTCAAACTGAAATTCCCATTAAATTGGTATCGTTTCGCATAATTTGATTCCGTTCTGATCCCCCAGCTTCCATTTGTGTAAACATCTCCGAGCACTGCCAGATCCACGTAGTCATTTATGGCAAAATAATAACCGCCGTTCTGAAGAAAATAGCCCTGGCTGTTGTTTTGCCCCCAGGTTGGAATCAGAAACCCCGAAGCCCTTCCCTTTGAAATGGGTGCATAGAAAAAAGGCAGAAACAGGGGTGTTGGCACATCGGCAATGACAAGATTGCTAAAGCCACCTACAATTTTACTGCTTGGAACAACTTTTATATTGGAAGTGGAAATATAGTAATCGGGTTTGTCTTTTTCTGAGGTGGTAAACCTGGCCTTATTAATATAAAATACTGAATCATTCTCTTTTTTTGTCAGCTCACCCAAAATAAACACGCCCTGTTGTTCAATCCGTGAATTGTAGATCAGGGCCTTTTCTGTTTTAAAATTATAAATGAGTGAGTCCTGCTCAGTTTTCTGATTACCCTGTTTAAATTGCGGTTTTTGAGTATAAACACCTGCCGTATCTATAATCCCTTTTGCAAAAGCCAGACTCTTTTTATAATCGATAATAATTTCCCCTGCCTTCAGTTCGATATCCCCATAAACCAGTTCGGCCTCATCGTAAAGGTATACCTGCTGGCTGATAAAGTCACTGAGCACATAGTCTTTTGCCTTGTGTTTGATGTTGTTTTTTAAAAATTCCGGAGTAATTTTTGAACTGTCAATTTTTGTGGTATCCGTTTCTATTGCATTTATTGATCACAGCCTTCTACTGACGGAATAGTATCCAGGTTAATTGGGTTCTGGCAATAAATGCCAGGCAATACAATGAATATTGTAAAGAAAGTTAAAACTATATAACGAATGTTTGTATGCAATACTTTAAATACTATTTTTGTACGAGAAAAAGCCTTCTTTTTGAATTGCAAACTTACATATATTTTTTTGCTGTAAAGTTTTTCAATTAGTAAAAAGTTGGATAAGGAAAGCAGGAATAATTTTTTGATAAAATTATAGATTGAAATGAGAATATTTTTTATTTTTCTATTTTTATTTTCTTCTGCAGTGGTTCATGTTCATGCGCAGAAGCCTTTTGTTGTAGTGCTTGATGCAGGTCATGGTGGCAAAGACCCAGGTAAAGTCGCCAAGAACTATATTGAAAAAGACATTGCCTTGAGTATTGCCCTGCTTGCAGGAAAAAAATTGAAAGAAATTGATGGCATTGAAGTCGTTTATACCCGTGAAAAAGATGTTTTTATAGAATTAAAACAAAGGGGAAAGATCGCGAATGATGCCAATGGTGACCTTTTCGTTTCCATACACTGCAATGCACACAATACACCTGTCTCAGGATCAGAGACCTACGCACTTGGGTGTGCATGCCAATAAGCAGAATTTTGAGGTTGCAAAACAGGAGAACTCCGTAATCTTTCTCGAAGACAACTACCAGGAAAAATATGGAGGATTTAATCCCAATTCGCCGGAGTCTGTAATAGGTATCACCTTGTTGCAGGAAGAATTTCTCGACCAGAGCCTGGGCCTGGCAAGTATTGTTGAAAGTAAATTTGCAGATGAGCTAAAAGTACCCAGCAGGGGAGTAAAACAAGCCGGATTTGTGGTTTTGCACCAAACCAATATGCCTGCCATTCTTATAGAAACAGGATTCATTACCAACCCAAAGGAAGGCGCATTTTTACATTCCAAATCCGGTCAGGAAAAAGTAGCAAAAATTATCGCAGAGGCGGTGCTTACCTATAAAAAGAATCTGGAACAGAATACGGTGGTTGAGGCGGCAAAACCAAAAAATACATTGGATACCACAGCCTCAGGCAAAAACCTGGAGGGTGTTTTATTTAAAGTGCAAATTGCAGCCGGAGCTAACAAATTGGCCCTGAAACCTTATAATTTCAAGGGTTTAAAAAATGTTGAAATGGAGAAAGTAGGAAATATCTACAAATACTATTACGGAAGTACAACGGATTACAATTCGGCGACCAAAAAACTGGCTGAAGCTAAAAAGAATGGATATCCCTCGGCTTTTATTATTGGCATCAAGGAGGGCAAGGTAGTGCCGGTAAATTAATCCGAGAAATAAACCGGAGTAATTTCTTGGAAGAATACCGTTATAATTTTGTAATATTGTTCATTAAATTATCATATTTTGAAAATATCCAGGGAAATAAAAACAGGTATAATCGCAGTGCTGATTATAGTTTTGTTTATTTGGGGCTACAATTTTCTTAAAGATCGCAAAATACTGGATCGCAACCGAACCTATTATGCCATGTATGAGAATGTTCAGGGCCTGGTTCCTACCAGCCCTGTGCTGATCAACGGACTCAAAGTGGGCAGTATATCCAGAATCACTTTTCATCCAACAAAACCCGGTATGCTGGTCGTGCATATGGAACTGAGCAACGATATTGAATTTTCAAAGCAGACGGTTGCAGAGATCTTCAGCCCCGACTTTATCAGCGGAAAATCTTTGCGTTTAAAATTGGTACCGGGGAGTGACCTGGCCCAAAGCGGTGATACCCTGGTCGGTGCCATATCCACGGATATAATGGGTATGATCAATGAACAAATTGCGCCGCTGCAATCCAAGGTAGAAAGTTTTGTTGTGAACTCAGACTCTGTGATGACAAATGTAAACAGGGTACTCGATGCAAGAAACCAGGAAAATATTGCCAGATCTCTTGAAAATCTCAACCAGACTTTGCAGCAGATAAAAAGTATATCAATGAAGGCAGATAAAATGCTGGGCAGCAATGCCCCCAGATTTGACAGCATTATGGTAAATGCAAACCATGCCATGTCTGGTTTGTCTCAAATGTCCGATTCATTGCAAAAGGCAAATATTTCAGCCACTGTGGCGAAACTGGAAAAATCTATTAATCAGTTTAATACCATGCTCGACAGTATCAACCAGGGAAAAGGATCTTTGGGAAAACTGATGCATGATGAGGCGCTATACAACAATATGGAAGCTGCAACCAAAGAAATGGAAGCTTTGCTGAAGGATATGAAAGAAAACCCCAAAAGGTATGTTCATTTTTCAGTTTTCGGAAAAAAGGAAACACCCTACAAAGATCCGGAATAAAGGCTCTTTATTTGGTTGATAAGTTTTAATAATTTTTAGGGATCAAATGCGTTTGGTCATGAAAATTTATTAGTTTTAAATAGGATAAAATACAATACTTACTCTATTTAAATATTCGTGTTAGATTAATTTAATATGTTAATTATTAAATAGATATATATAGAAAAAAAATTACATGCAATTTCTTCCAAATATTCTGTTTTCTGTTATTCTTATCGCAGGAATTGTTTTTTTTATAAGAAATATAAAAAAGATAGTCAGGAATATTCGTTTGGGTAAGGCCCTGAAGAGATCAGATCACGCTTCTTTGCGTTGGCAGCATATGGCTAAAATTGCTTTGGGCCAGTCGAAAATGGGTAAAAAGCCCGTCGCTGCTTTTTTGCACCTGATTGTTTATGTCGGTTTTATTATCATCAATATAGAATTGCTCGAAATTGTACTCGATGGTATCTTTGGAACCCACCGCCTGTTTTCTTTTTTGGGTATTTTCTATGACTTTCTTATTGGATCCTTCGAGATTCTCGCCCTGCTTGTTATTGTTGCTGTTGTTGCCTTTTGGATGAGAAGAATGGTACTTAAAATTCCCCGCTTTTGGAATAAAGAAATGACAACCTGGCCCAGAAAGGACGCCCTCAATATCTTGTATTTTGAAATGGTCTTAATGTCGCTTTTTCTGCTCATGAATGCGGCCGACTATAGTTTGCAACAACTTGGAAATGGGCATTACCCCCAGGCAGGAGCTTTTCCTGTGAGCAAATTTATTTCCGGTATTTTGCCTGATTCTGCCGATGCCCTGATTTTGATAGAAAGAAGCGCCTGGTGGTTTCATATCATTGGCATTCTGGTGTTTTTGAATTACCTTTATTATTCAAAGCATTTGCATATCCTTCTGGCTTTTCCGAATACCTACTTTGCCAATTTAAACCCTCCCGGACAACTAACTAACTTACAGTCTGTTACAGATGAGGTTAAACTCATGATGGATCCTGAGGCTGATCCATATGCTACACCTGTGGATATGGAAACTAAGGTTATCGAAAAATTTGGCGCAAGTGATGTAACCGATCTTAGCTGGGTACAACTAATGAATGCGTATACCTGTACGGAATGCGGACGTTGTACAGCGGCTTGTCCGGCCAACCAGACAGGTAAAGAACTGTCGCCAAGGGCAATCATGATGAAAACAAGAGACAGGCTGGAAGAGGTAGGCAGAAATATCGATAAAAATGGTACTTTTCAGGAGGATGGAAAGTCTTTGCTGGATACAATCAGCAATGAGGAGATCTGGGCATGTACGAGTTGTAATGCCTGTGTGGAAGAATGTCCTGTTAGTATTGATCCTTTATCGATCATCATCGATTTGAGGAGGTATCTGGTGATGGAAAAATCGGCTGCGCCACAAGGGCTGAACGCGATGATGACCAATATTGAAAATAATGGTGCGCCCTGGCAGTTTAACCAGATGGATCGCTTAAACTGGAAAGACTCGTAATAAAAAAAATAGTAAATTTGTATATGAAAGTTCCAACAATGGCAGAAATGATGGCAGAAGGAAAAACCCCCGAAGTTTTGTTTTGGGTAGGTTGTGCCGGGAGTTTTGACGACAGGGCCAAAAAAATTACCAGGGCGGTAGTCAAAATCCTGCAAAATGCCGGTGTAGAATTTGCTGTCCTTGGAACAGAAGAGAGTTGTACAGGAGATCCTGCGAAAAGGGCCGGAAACGAGTTTTTATTTCAGATGCAGGCCATGACCAATATACAGGTCTTAAATGCCTACGAAGTGAAAAAAATCGTGACTGCTTGTCCGCATTGCTTCAATACACTCAAGAATGAATATCCGGAATTGGGAGGACATTATGAAGTAATGCACCATACCGAACTGATCAATTCCCTGTTGAAAGAGGGAAGGTTAAAAGTAAGTTCCGGTGCTTTTAAAGGAAAACGAATCACATTTCACGATCCCTGTTATCTGGGAAGGGCCAACGGGGTATATGAAGCCCCCAGGGAAATCCTTGAAAAACTGGATGCAGCGCTGGTGGAAATGAAACGGTGCAAGTCTAACGGACTCTGTTGCGGAGCCGGGGGTGCACAAATGTTTAAGGAAGCAGAAAAAGGGTCTAAAGAGGTGTTCATTGAAAGGACAGAGGAAGCACTGGAAGTAAATCCGGATACGATTGCCACAGGATGCCCATTTTGCAACACCATGCTGACAGACGGAATTAAAAATAAAGAAAAGGGGCACAGCATATCTGTGCTGGATATAGCCGAGCTCATAGCAACAGCCGGCGAATTGTAAATAACATAATTGATTTATGCCTTACGTTAACGAACAGGATCTGACCAATCTCTATAACGAAGTTGAAAAGTCGAATGAGACGATCGACATGATTTCCGTTGCCCTGGCAGAAGAGGAAAAGAAAGTTTCCCTTCTTAAAAGGCACAGGGTTTTGTTGGGTGTGCTTGCCGTTTTGTTATCCGTTTTAATGATCTGGTCATTTTTACCTAAAGAGGAGCGTGTCTCAGAAGAATACCTGATCAGAAACAATTCAAGTATCGTGAATACGGATACGCTGCATAATATGCAGTTGAAATCAGCAAATTTCGACAGAGAAATCGCCTATTCCGCCAATAAACTGCCCTTGCTCTACAGTGTGCAGATTGGGGCTTATTCAAATTTTTCCAGTAACCTGATCTCAGAGGGCCTCAATCAGATGTCAGAATTTGAGGAAGAAGGCCTGAACAAGTTCGCTATAGGTAAGTTCAATTACCTACAAGGAGGCCGTAGTGCTAAGAGATGATCTGAGGAAATTAGGGTTTACCGATTGTTTTATTATTGCCCGTTAGTACGGTGAACCCATCAATATCACTGAAGCCCTCGAGCTGAGCGGTGAGGAATGGATCAGGGGCGAATGATTACAAAACTTCTTTATGGCAGCAAATAAGTGGATAAACGCGGCACGCCTGCGAACGCTTCCTTTATCGGTTTCGGGTATTATTGCCGGTAGTTTTCTCGCCTGGTCTCAGGGATCTTTTAATATATTGATCTTTATATTCGCCATACTTACTACCATAGGTTTTCAGGTTCTTTCCAATTTTGCCAATGATTATGGCGATGGCGTAAAAGGTACAGACAATAAGGAGCGTATTGGTCCGGCACGGACTATCCAGAGTGGCCTGATCAGTCCTTCAGAGATGAGAAGGGCGATAAGGATCACAATTTTTTTAACGCTGCTGGTTGCTGTTATACTGATCTATTTGTCTTTTTCCAAAGGTGAATTTCTTTTTGCCTTGCTGTTTTTTGTTTTTGGGAATTGCAAGTATTGCTGCGAGCCATTAAATATACCGTAGGATCAAATGCCTATGGCTATGTTGGTTTTGGCGATCTTTTTGTCTTTCTTTTCTTCGGATTGTTAAGCGTTTGCGGCAGTTATTTTTTGTACACAAAATCCCTTCCACTTGCTGTGTTTCTGCCGGCATTTTCCATTGGGTTTTTAAGCGCAGGAGTGCTTAACCTGAACAATATGCGCGATGTTGTTTCTGATTACCAGAACCAGTAAAAAAACCCTGGTTGTCAAGATAGGATCTGAATTTGCCAGGTATTATCATATCTATCTGCTGGTGTCGGCATTCTCTGTTTGCCCTTATATACAATACAATTAATTTTCATTCATGGTATCAATTCATTTTTTTGGTGGTACTGGTACCCATATATTTGCACGGTAAATTTGTCTGGTTCAATAAAGATCCAAAGGACCTCGACCCCAGAATTAAAAAGCTGGCATTAAGTACCTTCGCTTTTGCTTTTTTATTTCGCTTGGGACAAATTTTATAAAAAATGATAAAAATCATTTGTAATAAAAGATAAAAGTGTCTTCTTTGTAGAAGAAATCTAATTGATGAAAAAGTTAGTCATTGTACATCTTTTTTTAAATCTTTATTTGCTGGCCCTGGTAGGGCCGGTGCTGCCGATTCTTGACTACCTCATTAACTATGACTATATCGCCAATGAGTTATGCATTAACAGAGACAAACCCATATTGGCCTGTAATGGCAAGTGTTACCTCGAAGGTCAGTTTAACAAGCAACAAAATTCCCAGGAGGAAAATCCTGTTCCACTTGTGCCCAAAGTAGATTTTGAAAGGTTTTTTACCTGGTAGTCAAATCATTTGAATACAAATTACTCGACTTTACAAATCAAAAGACTTCGATCATTTCAATATGTAAACTTCAGGGAGCATTAGTGCCCTTCTCCATTTTCAAACCTCCCATTTACCATTAAAATTCATAGTTAAAAATCTTGGGAAAGATTTAAATCAAAAAATTATAAATTTTAGTTTATACCAATAATCATGAAGATAAATGATTTATTGGTTCTTGTCGTGCTGCTTTGCAGTTTGGCAGGAACCAGCCAAACAATTCTTTTTAAAGGAAGGTTATGGACGAGACCGGCCAGCCCGTTGAAAAGGCAATTATCAATTTAAAAGGCAGTTACCAAAGTTTTACTACGGATCAAAACGGAGAATACAGTTTTTCAGCAGATTCGGAAAGCATAGCCACCGTAAGCTGTTTGAATTACCAACCAAGAACGGTTGATTTGGTGCAAGACATGGAAATCGTCCTAAAGGAAGGCTCCATTGAACTTGACAATATTGTGGTTAAGGCCGATCCCTTGTATGATGTTCCGCATTCAAGCATTATTATTGATGAGGTTAAGTCAACAACCCAGCCAAGATCTGTCAGTGATTTGTTTAAAGACATTCCGGGTTTTGGAATCCAAAAACGGGGGGCTTATGTTGCAGAACCCATTTCAGGGCGTTTAGGTACGAGCAGCTGAATATTCAATATGACGGGGGAATGAGGATCACCAACGCCTGCCCAAATAGAATGGACCCATCACCACCCTATTATACCCGAAGAAATTGGGCAGATAAGAGGTCATCAAAGGACCTTTTTCAGTAAGGTTTCGCCAAAATTTTGGCGGGGTGATCAATTTGGTTTCTAAATCTGTAAATGACAAGGAAATGGGACTTTCCGGCACCATTGAGTGGCTGGATGAAACCACAACAGCGGTTTTACCGGCAGAGGCTCATTGGTTCAAAGAGGAGAATCTTTCGACCTTGAACTCAACGGTTCCTACCGGAATTACGGCGATTATGAAGACGGCAACGGAACAGAAGTTCCCTCCTCGTTCACCACAACTGACTATTCGGTCAAATTGGGCTATAACCCGTCAGAAAATCAGCGAATGCGGCTGACATGGAGACAATCCTTTTGCCGGAGACGTGGATCATGCAGGTTTGCCAATGAATTCACCTTATGACGACAGTTATATGGCAGGAATCGATTATAGATCACAAAACCTACAGAGCTAATTACGGACATTACAGTAAAAGGTTTTTATTCTTATGTGGATCATCTCATGACCAATGAGAACAGGCCCAGTTTTGCAGTTTCCGGTTCTTCTTCCAATGTTTTTGCCACAAATTATGGCGGAAAGGCCGAAGTAGCTTTTAAACCTGCAGATAAAGTTTTGATATACACAGGTTTAGATGGTAACTTTACCTCAAGGGAAGGGGATAGGATCAGAACCATTAAAATGGCCAACGGACAACCATTGCCGAACCCGGTTGTGAAGGTAGATAAAATTTGGCAGGACGCAGTGCTTAACGATGTGGGAAAGATATTTTTTGCGGAAGGAAAACTGCTTTGTCCGAAACTTCCACCCTCACCATGGGCTTGAGATCGGATTTTGTAAATGCAGCCATCAACGATCCGGAAGCCGATTTTGAGACCCTTTATGGCGGAGAAATAGAGGATCAGTCAGAAGTGAATCTGGGGGGGAATATTTCGTACCAGTATAACAAGCCATATTTTTAGATGGAATGCCTCTTTGGGCAGGAAAATCGAACTGCCGACATGATTGAGCGATACATCAACCATTTTAATGTGGGTATAGACCCTTATGAGTATGTTGGAAATCCTTACTGTCAGACCCAGAGGTAAATTATCAGATGGAACTGTGGGGCCAATTCAAAAATGAAAATTATCAGTTTGGAGCATCATTTTTTTACTCCTATCTGGAAGATTTTATCTCAGCCATAGTAGATCCTGACCTACCCAGGAAATTCATGCCCACTATGGAGCCCAAATTCGCCAAAAGATTTATCAATCTGGATAAAGCCTATCAAACCGGTTTTGAGGCATTTTTCAATTATTATTTAACTGCCCAACTTATTCTGGAAACAGATATTTCCTATACCTATGGGCAAAATGAAGATTTTGATGAACCCTTACCGCAGGTAACTCCTTTAACAGGCCATATCGGAATTAAGTATGACCAAAAGAAATACTGGGTCAACTTGAAATCCAGACTTGTAGACAGCCAGGACCGCGTGGCGGTATCATTTGGTGAAGAAGAAACACCGGGTTTCGCAACATTTGATATCAGTGCCGGATTTGTGCCATTTAAAGGACTTTCCATCGGTGCTGCGATTTTAAATATCTTTGATAAAGCGTATTATGAACACCTCAATTTTGCCTATAACGGTGCTGACCTTCTCAGTGGAAGGATCTACGAGCCGGGGCGGAATTTTACCTTTTACGCGACCTATAATTTTCAGTATTTATGAAGAAATAGCAGGTGTTTGTCTGCTATTCAATTTCTATTCAAAAAATAAATAAAATTCAAGTATAAAAATATTATTATTGCGTAATTACCTATAAATAAGTTGAATAGGTATATATTTTTATTTTAGATAATAAATTTATTAAGAATGATAAAAATCATTTGTAATAAAGATAAAATTGTCTTCTAGTAGAATTTTAATGGAAAGTTAGCCTCACACCCTTTTTTAATCTATCCGGGCGGGGGCCGGGCCGGGCGATTACCTCTCACTAGACTATATCGCGGCGGGAGGGACGAAACGATGGCCGAGGAGGTTATCGGAGGGGGAGCAAGCGGCAGAACCCCGATAGCCGACCCCTAAATTAGAAAAATTTCATTTCCGTTTTCTTAATTTCAAATCTGCTGTATATACGCTATAGAAATAAATAGCAAAAATAGTCTTTAATTAAGGCGTATAGGTCTTTCTATTTCTTTCCGGCGCCTCCGGGTTATAATTTCATTAATTCTTTGTAAGTTTAAATCCCGCTCGTATTCCCCTGCCTAAGGTATGGGTATGCTATATAAATTATAATCAATTAAATAATAACCATTTATGAAAAAATAAATTAATTTTTTTATTATACTTTCTGCTTTTATTGCCTCTTGCTCCGTGGGGGCGGCGGGAGGCCGGACTATTAAAGGCGGATTTCACGATACCCTGGAGCGGAGGCGGGAAAAATTTATGCGGGTATAAGACATAACCTTCGCGAAAGATAATTTAACGGTAAATATGTTGAAAACACCATTTCCGAAGCCGGCATAGATCAACGGAACCATTCTTGTCCGAAATATAGTTAATGCATGCGAGCAAATACAACCTAAGGGTATATAGTATTTGGATGTAAAGATAGAAAGGAGGGGATAGGACATTGAATTACAGTGAAAGATGACTATTATGGTCAAGATGATATCGGGCCTATCGCCAAACAAAATGTATGAGTTTTGTGGCTAGGAAAGAGGGGCTGAGCCGCCTTTCTTCCCCCCCTTTTCTTTCTCTTTTTTTTTTTTTCCATTGAAATCGTAGGCATAATTGCTTGTTAAATTTACTCCTTCTCTCCTTTTTTTTCCCTTCCCTCTTCTTTCTCCCCCTTCTAAAATAAGATACTTATGAAAGTCACCTACCTCGGCCATTTTTTTTTTTTTTTTTTTTTCCTTTTTTTTTTTTTTCTTTTTTTTTTTTTTTTTTTCTTTTTGCGGCCTTGTCCATACAAATCAAAGACATACATATTCTGGTTGATCCATTTATCAGTGCAAATCCGCTGGCAAAAGACATCGATATCTCCAAACTAAAAGCGGATTATATCCTGCTCACCCATGCCCATCAGGACCATATACTTGATGTAGAGGCGATCGCCAAAAGAACAAAAGCAAAGATCGTTTCCAACTTCGAGATCGTGACCCATTATCAAAACCTGGGTTTTGACGGACACCCTATGAATCTGGGAGGTTCCTGGCAATTTGACTTTGGAAGGTTGCATGTAGTAAATGCCGTGCACACCAGTTCTTTTCCGGATGGAAGTTATGGAGGCCAACCTGGTGGCTTTGTGATCGAAAGCGAAGAAGGCAATTTGTATATAGCCGGAGATACCGCCCTCACCATGGACATGAAACTGATTCCCCTGTTTACAAAACTGAATTTGGCTGTTTTGCCAATAGGTGACAATTTTACCATGGGCATGGAAATGGCTGTGCTTGCTGCTGAGTTTTTGGAATGCAAAAGGATATTGGGCTGTCATTACGACACGTTCGGGTATATCATGATTGATCACGACAAGGCAATTAACCTATTTGCCAGCCATAAAAAAGAATTGACCCTGTTGCCCATAGGGGGAGATATGGAGGTGTAAAAATCACATGAGATACTGACAATCAAGGAAATAGTTAGGCTTTCCGCAAAAGCTATTGTATATAATATATTACATGAAATGCCGGTTTTTATCAAAAAAACCATTGTGGCTTTATTCACAATTAATTAACTGGTTTTTCAGGTAGTTTGTTGGTTATATAGTTACCTTTGAGGAATTATTTTAATAATTCTTCATTAATGACTACAAATACTTCAGCACATACTTTTCACATCCCGGTAATGGGTTTGGCTTATACCATAGACAGTCCTATAAGGGTTGCCAAATTTGGCATTGACTCCGTAATATCTATTATGGATGATGAACTTATCGAAAGGATGAATGCTTTTTATGCAGAAAAATTTCAATTGCCTTATAACGAAATATCAAGAAAAGTTCATGATTACAGGGCAAAAAGAATTACGGCTTACCTCGATCTGGTCGATACCATTGTAAAGAAAAAGTTTGAGGATTTTAAAAACGAACTCACAGAAAGCAAAGAAAGCCTTCAGGAATTTATTGCAATGCTGCCCGGTACCTCAGAACTGAAAACCGGCTTTGAGAATATATCTTTCAAAGGGGCAGCCTGCAAAACCCAGCTCTTGAATTACATAGAAAATAACCTTAGCCACGGGAACATTGATGTGAACATCATGACGAAACTGGATAAGGACAATTTTATTGGAAATGAGCAGCTTCCCGTTGAATTCAATGACGCACATGCCGCTTTAAAGAGGCTTCGCAAACAGCAGGGTGAGTTTCGTGGTGCTTTCTGCCGGAATGAATCCCAGACTGTTCAGCTATTTTGAGCAGTTTAGGAGTTTCTTTCCAGATGCAAAAATGAACTTAAGAAGAAAATCATACTTAAGGTGAGTGATTTCAGGTCTGCCATGATACAGGGAAGCTTTTTGGCAAAAAAAGGGCTGTGGGTGTCGGAATACCGGATCGAATCAGGTTTAAACTGCGGTGGTCATGCGTTTGCAACGGACGGTTTCCTGCTCGGCCCAATCCTTGAGGAGTTCAAACAGAAAAAATCACAGCTCGTTGAAGCTGCCTATGGCCTGTGGGCCAAAGCGCTGGAGCTACAAAGGCGAATCTGGTACCCGGGCAACCACACAACTTAAAAGTACCGTTCAGGGAGGGGTGGGAACTGCTGAGGAACACGAATTTTTATTAACACACTACCAGGCAGACTCAGTGGGCTGGGGAACACCCTTTTTATTGGTGCCCGAAGCAACTTGAGTGATCTGCTACCACGAAAGTTGTTGATGGAGGCAAAGGAAGATGATTTTCTACTCAGTTTGTCACCTTTAGGCGTTCCGTTTAATACCGTAAAAGGGACAACCAATGAAGCCATCAGGGCGGAAAGAATCCTGGAACACGATGCGGGCAGTTCTGTCCGAAAAGATTTTTGGCATTGAGCAAGGAATACGATAACAAAGGGATGTGCACTGCTTCCAGAAAATACCAGGAGATCAAAATTTCAGAAACTGGAAGAACAAAGATCTGAACTCTCCGGAATCTGTGTTTACCATAAAATGGATGTGATCAGAGAAAAAGCCTGTCTCTGTGGGGTCTGGCCAATGCGGCCTATCTGGAAAACCATATCTCAGTGTAAGGGTCAGGAACACGGGGTGGTCATTTGCCCGGGCCCGAATATGGCCTATTTTTTAAAGGAAGTATCACTGAAGAAATGATACAACATATTTATGGCAGGACCTCTGTAATGACCGACAGCAACAGGCCAAACATGTTTATCAAGGAATTGGGCATGTATGTGGATTACCTGAAAAACGAGATCGGTAAACATGGACATACAAAACAACAACCAGTTTAAAAAACTAAAAGCTTTTCAATCGAACCTGCTAGAGGGCATCGCCTATTACAAAGAAAAAGTCTCGCTGAGGCTAATTTCTTTGAATCCGGCAAGGATAAAATGGATGAACAACTCCGTTTTTATGAAAAAAAGAGATTGAAAATATTTCTTTGGAGGTAATGCTTGATTTTGATCTTTCCAAAGATAAAACAAAAATTCAGTTCCTACAGAAAATAAAAATTGCATGATAATTTAAATTCACTTACTATTGTGAAAAATAGTTTATGAATTCAAGTATTTCCCGCCTTCATGTAGTAGATGCGCTGCGCGGTTTTGCGCTGGTAGCCATTCTTCTTCTGCACAACCTAGAACATTTTGACTTCTATTACTTGCCGGAAAATTTGCCGGCATGGATGAAAACCGCTGGATAAGGGGATCTGGGACACTTATTTTTTTATTTGCAGTAACCTATGCTATTTTCGCCCTGCTTTTTGGCTTGACCTTTTATATACAATCCAGCAACCAGCAGAAAAAAGGAAAGGAATTTAGCGGGAGGTTTATCTGGAGGTTGTTCCTTTTGCTTCTTTTCGGACTTTTCAATTCTATTTTTTCAGGGAGATATTCTTAGAGATCTATGCCGTTATAGGTATTGTTTTGGTCCTTGTCTCAAAATTCAGTGACAAGACCGTTTTTTGGATTGCGGTTGTACTGATGCTTCAGCCTTTGGAATGGTTCCATCTTATTCAGGCCCTGCAAAATCCTGAGGCGCAAATTGGCCTATCCTGTGTCTTGGTCCTATTTTGGAAAATGGTTGCCATATATTCCCAGTTCATTGTTGCATACAGCCATCGGGAATCTGACCAATGGCAAAATAGCGGTGATGCTCTGGAATTATGAGAACGGAAGGTTTTTTCAGACTGCGTCACTTTTTATGCTGGGCATGCTGGCAGGCAGAAGGTCAATCTTCGAAATGTCTCCGGTAAATAAAGATTTTTGTGACACTTGCGTACCGCTGCATCATTTTTATCCCTCTTCTGGTGAAACTTGGGCTTCCGAAATGATCAGCAGTGAAGCTTTGCGCAGACCACTTGAAACAATCATCAGTTCCTGGGCAAATATCGCTTTTATGCTCGTGTTGGTAGCTGTTTTTTACCTGCTTTTCCGCAACAGTTATTTTCAGAAAAAGTTGGCTGTTTTTTCTCCTATTGGGCGCATGAGTTTGTCAAATTATGTCTTCCAAACTCATCATCGGATCTCTTTATTATCGGCATCTGGATTGGCTTTGTACAAATACACCGGGGCTACCTACAGCCTGGTCATAGGCATCGTTTTTGCCACGATCCTGGGCCTTTTCAGTACCTGGTGGATGAAAAGGCACAAGCACGGACCTCTGGAAACCCTTTGGCATAAAGCCACCTGGGCATTTTCAAAATAGCCGGCTGTTGATTAATGTTGGTGATGCATCGCTGAATAAGTCAAAAGAGGTAACTGCATTTGTGGTTCAAACACAGCCTGATCAGCCATAAATAAAGGCCGGATTCCTTAAAATACTCGGCAAAAATCCAATTTCCCTATATTTAATTATTTAACATATTTCGATTTGAAATTTATGGAATTTATTATTTATAGGAGATTTCATTTTGAATACAGTAAATTTATCGGCTTTACAGCCAAAGTTTTAGGGCCTTTGCTTAGGGATTTTGACAAAAACGAAGTATATTTGAGCATGGCTTGATGAATCAGTGAACACAAGGATTCAACTGCTATATGGTATATTATTTTCTTCTCTAAATCATTTTGAAATGCGTACAGATTTTGAAATAAAAGAACCCCGATTAATAGATGTTAAAGAACTAATCCGAAAATACAATTATGAGGATGAAATAAGTGCGTCTATAGAAACCGAGAACCTGCTGCCTGGCGGGAATCCTGCACCGGTTGCACGCATGCTATCCGCAGCATTCAGGTTCAAGTAAAAGTTCTGAGTTTTTATTCAAGGAGAAAGACCATTATTCAGGTATAGAGGTTTCAGAGAAATCCTGTCCTGTTTGAAAAGAATGGCATTGATATAGGCTACCAGAAAGAGCGCGAATTTTTTCTGGAAGTGTACCGTTTTCTGGCAACCAAACACAGCCTGAATGCCATTGACTGGAATAACTTTGAAAAAGATTTCATGTTTCAGCTCATTTTTCCGCAGCCGGACATGATCAGCCGGGAAGAAGTAGCCATTTATGAAGCTGCGAGAACAAAAGAAGAAAGGGCCAAAGTGGTGGAAGCCTACCAAGAAGACCAATCCGCACGACGGCCATCAAAAATTAAACAAACCCTGGTTTCTTGATGATGAGGGGCATCTGGAAGATCTTCAGGAAGCCAGCACAAATACCCCTCCGGTTCAACTGGTCTTTGACAAGACAACCCAGAACTGTTTCGCATTTTGCACCTATTGTTTTAGGCATGCACAGGTGCGGGGAGATGAGGATATGTTCGTGCAGCGGGATATAGACCAACTGCATGCCTATTTAAGAATACACCAGGAAATAACGGATATCCTGATCACAGGTGGTGATGCGGGTTATATCACCTACAGCAGGCTAAAACAATACGTCCTTCCATTTATTGAAGATGATACCCTGCTTCAGATCAAAACCCTCAGGCTGGTTTAAGGGCGCTTACCTTTCAACCTGAACTGATGAAAGACGCTTACAAACCCATTCTGGAATCGTCTTCAGAAACTTATAGAAAACGGCCATCCAGGTGCTGTGGATGGCTCATTTTTACTCGCCGAAAGAGCTGTTAAATCCTGAGTACCATCGCTGCCATTACGCAGGTTGAAAAAATACGGACTTACATAAAAAGCCAAAGTCCGATTATGAACCACATCAGTTTGTTCTCTGATAAAAACGGAAAGGTAGATATAGACCGATCTGCCCAAAACTGGATAGACCTTGGAAACATCCTGGCCATGCTGGGCATAGGATTCCATTCGATGTATTGTGCCAGACCTACCGGTGAGCACCATTATTTCACCGCACCCTGGCGGATATCAACAAAGTCTTTCAGCAAGGTGTTTAAAACCCTGGCATCCATCAACCGTCCGTCAAGGTATATCACCATGACCTCTTCGGCAGGCAAGGTTTCCATGCTGGGCACGGCCATAGTAAATGGCTGAAAAGTTTTCGCCTAAAATTCAATGAAGCGAGGAATATGGACTGGATGGATAAGGTTTACTTAGCCAAATACGATGAAAAGGAAAAACCATAGACAAACTAAAACCCTACGATACTGAACAAATATTCTCATGAAGAAGAACTTACTATGATAGAAGATTAGCTGGCAGATGCTTTGGAAAAAGAGATTGTTAAATCTGAGCACGCATGATCAATAAAATAATGGGGAGTGCCCATGAAGCAGTAGCCGACATTCATGACGGGGCTACTGTCATGATCAGCGGCTTTGGAGAGGCCGGGAGTCCGATAGAGTTGATCCATGCCTTAATTGATCTGGGAGCAAAAAACCTCACGGTTGTGAGCAACAATACGGGCAGTGGCAATGTGGGCCTGGCCGCCCTCATAGAGAACCCGGCAGGTTAAAAAAATGATCTGTTCTTTTGCGAGAACGGCAAACTCAACCGTATTTCCTGATTTGTACCGAAAAGGCGAGATCGAGCTCGAACTCGTGCCTCAGGGCACACTTGCCGAAAGGATCAGGGCAGGGGGTGCCGGCATTCCTGCTTTTTATACCCCGGCCTCGGTGAACACACCGCTGGCAGCAGGCAAAGAAACACGCGAATTTAATAAGCAGTCCTATGTGCTGGAATACGGCATCCAGGCCGATTTTTCATTGGTTAAATGTCTGGCCGCCGACAGGTACGGCAACCTGATCTACAACAAGACAGCCAGAAATTTCGGGCCTGTCATGTGTACTGCAGCCAAAACAACCATTGTTCAGGCCAGGAAAATAGTGGCTCTGGGAGATATCGACCCGGAATGTGTAATCACACCCGGAATATTTGTAAAAAGGGTGGTGGAGGTGAGCAATCCTGCTGAAGAATCTAAACTGGTGGCAGAAAAAAGAAGGTACCCATGGAAATAGAAAATAAAAATTCAGGATGGAATTCAAATGAAATGGCGCAAAAAGTAGCCATGGATATCCATGACGGGGCCTATGTGAACCTCGGTATAGGCATACCCGAATTGGTTGCCGGCTTTATACCCGAAGGGCGCGATGTGATTTACCATACAGAAAATGGCCTGTTGGGGATGGGGCAGGCGCCGGAACCCGGTCTGGAAGATCCTGAGCTGATCAATGCAGGCAAAAAATGCGTGACCGCCATACCCGGGGCCTGTTATTTTCACCATGCCGACAGTTTTACCATGATCCGTGGGGGCCATATTGATATTTGCGTGCTTGGTGCCCTTCAGGTTTCAGAAGAAGGTGATCTCGCCAACTGGTCAACCGGAGAAGAAGGTGCAATTCCTGCCGTGGGTGGCGCCATGGATCTGGTTGCAGGGGTAAAAACAATTTTTGTGATCACCCAGCACACCACAAAAACAGGAGAATCTGAAAGATCAAAAAAATGTAGCTATCCGCTTACCGGAAAAATGTGGTGAACAGGATTTATTCAAACCTGGCGGTGATGGACGTGCACGACAAGAAACTTTTTGTAAAAGAACTTGCCCCCGGCGTGAGCCTGGATTATTTAACAGCAAAATACAGGAGCAACGCTTTATATGCTTGAAGATCAGGATGTAAAAACAAAATAACAGTATGATTATGTTGAAGCAAAGAACCAGCGAAGAAATATACAGCCAGGCCTGCGAAGTATTGCCCGGCGGGGTGAGCAGAAATACGGTTTTCAGAAAACCTTATCCGCAATATGCCAGCAGTGCAGCAGGCTGTTATATCACCGATATTGATGGCGCTTGCCGCATTGACCTGGCCAACAACATGGCTTCACTCATTCATGGCCATGCACATCCGGAGATCATTGAGGCCGTATATGCGCAGATGAAGAAAGGTACCGCCTATACCCTTGCTTCTGAAATTGAAGTAAATTTGGCACAGTTTTTATGCGACCGGGTACAGGGTTTTGAAAAAATACGCTTTGTGAATTCGGGTACGAAAGCCGTCATGGCGATGATCAAAGCATCTGGGCTTTCACCGGCAGGCCAAAAATAGCAAAGGCAGAAGGGGCATACCACGGAACCTATGATTTTGCAGAAGTAAGCATAAACTGCAATCCCTCAAACTGGTGAGCATAAACAAAACCAAACTCTGTGCCGGTGGCTTTTGGAACACCCGCCTCTGTGCTGGAAGATGTGCTTATTTTTCCTTTTAATGACATAGAAAGAACCCTCGCCATTTTAGACGCTGAGGCCGAAAATATTGCCTGTGTGCTGATAGATCCCGTACCTCACAGGGTGGGTTTGCTGCAGGCGACAAATGAATATATTGAAGCATTGTACCATTGGACGCGCAGAAACGGCGCACTGCTTGTTTTTGATGAAGTGGTTACTTTTAGGGTGGAGTCTCTTCAGGGGCGCAACAAAAATATGCTGTGGTTCCTTGACTCGAACCGCTTTGGGTAAAATTGATTGGCGGGGATTGCGGGATTGACGCACCTGGCAGGCAGGGCAGACGTAATGAAAAGCTACTCGACCGAGGGCAGCAGCTCCCCTTTCGCATCCGGTACCTTTCTCTGCCAATCCGGATTACAATGACGGGCCGGTTATATCTGCCATGAAATTATCTGATGCAGCAGCCGTCTCTAAATTAAATGCGCTCACGGCAAAAGCCATTCAGCAGCTCGAAGATGATGAAAAATTGCAGACATACCGGCTTCCATTACCGGAGCAGGTTCCATGTTTAGGGATCCATTTCAACTGCAAATCCGCCCAAAAACCTAACCGCGGAGGCAGTACCAGCCAAGGAAACAGGGGCAGTGATCAGATGAGTTGGCCCTGACTATATGTCTAACAAAAGAAACATTTTGATGATCAATACCTTTGCCTGCATGTTTTCTACGGTACTGACCCAAAGGGAGGTCGATATTTTTACCGAGGCTATGTTGCGCGCATTCAGGCTCCTGAAACCTAAAATAGACAGTTTTTTTTAAACAAAATAAAAAATACAACCTCAGGAAGTTTTTATATGTGATGCCATCCGAACTCCTATTGGCAGGTATGGCGGACTCCTTTCATCGGTAAGGCCCGATGACCTGGCAGCCATAGTGCTGAAAGCCTTGCTGGAAAGGAATCCGGGAATCAGACCTTACATGGCATAGAACGAATCTGCTTTTGGGCTGTGCCAACCAGGCCGGAGAAGACAACCGCAATGTGGCGCGCATGGCCTTATTGCTGGCAGGATTTCCGGAAACTGTTTCCGGGGCAACCATCAACAGGCTCTGCGGCTCGGGTATGGATGCAGTGGGTACCGCGGCCCGAGCCATTAAAGCAGGAGAAGCTGACCTGATCTTTGCAGGAGGCGTGGAAAGCATGTCGAGGGCGCCCATGGTGATCGACAAAGCGGCCGAAGCATTTTCGAGAAATATCAAAATGTATATGAATACTGCTTTTGGCTCAGCGTTTTATCAATAACATGATGGAAAGAGAATGCCGTGCGATCGCATGATGCAAACGGCCGAGAATATTGCTGTTGAACACAAGATCAGCCGTGAGGCTCGAGGAAGCAAAACTTGCATCTTTGGAGTTAGGCGAAGACCGACATGCGCAACGGCTCAATGGATTGTTTGCTGATGAAATGATGCCAATAAGCATAGCACAAAACAGGAGAGAGGCTTTGGTGGTTGACAAAGACGAGCACCCCAGGGAAACCAGCCTTGAAAAACTCGCGGGCTTAAAGCCACTCACAGACCTGAACGGAACCATCACTGCCGGAAATTCATCGGGTATTAATGACGGTGCCGCTGCGCTGGTGATTGCTTCTGAAAAGGCAATAAAAAAATACCAGTTAAAACCAATGGCCAAAATTTTAGGAATGGAAGTGGCCGGTGTAGCCCCGAGGCTCATGGGGATGGGTCCGGTACCTGCCACCAACAAACTCTTAACACGCCTGGGTATCAAGCTGGAAAATATAGACCTTATTGAACTGAACGAAGCTTTTGCTGCACAGGCCTTGGGCTGTACGCGCAGCCTTGGACTGGCAGACAACGACGCCCGGATTAACCCCCTTGGCGGTGCCATTGCGCTGGGGCATCCGCTTGGCATGAGCGGGGCCAGGCTGGTTACAACGGCCGTGTACCAGTTGCAAAGAAGCAAGGCAAAAAGGGCACTTTGTACCATGTGTATTGGGGTGGGGCAAGGGATTTTTTTGGTGATCGAAAAAGTGTGATTGGCTATTTCATAAGAAAATACTAATTCTAAATATAGGCCTGATTGGAAGTGGAGACCTATCTTACCATTTATGGTAGTATTGGTATGATTTTGTGAGGCTTATACACAATTTGGCGTTAATTATAGAGAACAAACCTACTAAGATGACAGTTAGAAAATGAAATACAAATTACTAATAGTTGTCTTGATTAACTCTTTGATGATTGATAGTCAAGGTATGTCGTAGAAAAGGTGCATTTGATTGAAACTGTTGATAGATAGATATGTATTCTGAAATCCCCAAGTTAAAAGATTTATCAAATGTATAATAACCTTATTGTAGATAGGATAAATTCCCAGATTCTCTGACCGTTTTATGATTAATAGTTATGAGCAAAGTGAATTAGAAGAGTTTAGATGGTACGAAGTCGAGATGTTCTTCCGAGATTAAAAGATAGTATTTTATACATATCATTTTCAGGAGAATACTATGGTGCATATCCAAATGGTATCACAGATGAATTGTTTTTTAATTTAAAATCCGGAGAAGCTTTAAACTATAGCTGAAAAATCCCTTTTTCATGCATATATTAACTTTATCTGGTTATTTAAATTCCTCTTCACAAATATTGGCTTGAAGGAGTGCAAAAAAGAATTTATAAGACGCTATCGAATGTGCAGGACTTGAACCTTACTGTAGTTATTATGATATTAACAGTTATAGTGTTAACGACAATAAGCTATCTATTTATCTAACTGATGATTGTTATCCTCATGTAGCTCAAGGATGTTCTCCCGTTTATAGTGTATCTGTTGAACTTGATTCTATTAAGCAATATTTGAACAATATCGGGAAAATATATGAATTTTTAGAGAGTAACTACATGAACTTGACTCCAATTGAAAAATATCTCGGAAAATGAAAGATTAAAAGTTAAAGTTCCAAACAACGTCTTTTTATTCGGGGAAATTGCTGACAGATACTCGATTAGTATGGCTATTAACATTGATAATCAAGAAGATATTTTAGGACTTTATTATTACAATACTGAGTTTCAACAAATCACCTTAAATGGCCATAATCAGAGATAATACAATGTCTTGACCGAAACAGTTAACAATAAACAAACCGGATTCTTTGAGTTTGATACTAATATTGATAACTACCCAATAGATGGGAAATGGATGATACTGAAAAAACAAAAAGTTTGAGGTGAAATTTATAAAAACTATGACATGTAAAAATAACTAACGCCAACACATGGTATAGTGCATGCGGGTTTCAGCGGTTTGCGAGATTTTGTATATAGTAAAAAAGGTCAATGTAAACTGACAGTAAAGTAGCCACGTTCTCCCGCACGACACCATATCATGTGCCGATACCTGCCAGCTTAAAAAACGAAACACAACAAAAACAAAATATAATGAAAAGCAAAATAACCAATCTGATAGCCATTTTATTTTTTCTTACAATATTGTCCAAGCACAAACAGAGAAATCGAAGATACTTTGTCGCCAAAAATTTTTGTTGTACTTGACATTACGGTTAATGACACAATTATGTACGAACAATACAGAATTAAAGTAGAACCAATAATAAAAAAATATGGCGGAAAGTTTTTAGTCCGTTCAGGAGGAATGGCCTTTGACAAAGACCCGGATGCAAAAATTATTCTGGGAGAAGGTAATTGGAATCCGAACAGATTAATCATTACTGAATGGAATTCAATCGAGGAACTTCGAAGATTTTTGAGTTCTGAAGAATATTTAAAAGTAGCTGAATTAAGAAAGAAGTCTGCATCAACCCAAATCCGTTATAGTTAAAGGAAAAAGAAATTTTGAAAAACTCGAATTATATTCAGAACACTAAGAGTTACTTACAAAGCCAGCAGGTGATAGCGGTTTGGCGAAAAAACCGGTTTTAGCGGTTATTTGAGCAGTCTACCTCGTATCAACTTTTGTGCTGGGTTGACAGTTTAGTGCTTCGAAATCGCCAACTTCGCCAAGCCCAAAATCGTTATGGCTTCATTTCAAGAGAAACGGAATCAGATGAAATTAAACCTACTCATATTTATTACTTTTTTGGGTAGCTGCACATTGTCATAGTCAGACACAAAAGACCAATAACGCAGAAGTGTCTAACCAAAAAACAACTTTAAAAGAGCAAAATAGAATCCAGGTAGAAAATTCAGTCAAGAACTGACCAACAAATACAGGAGTGAAAGAAATTGCTACTCTTTTGGATAAATTACCTTAATTCCGAGCCAGACAAAATTTGCGAGACAATCCTTATTGGAATGAAAAGGAAAAGAAATTATACAAAGATTTTGATCTTTCCCGAACCTTGCTTTATCAATTCGCCGTCTGAAAATTTATTAAGATATTCTAAGCCCAAAATACTTTCCATAGAGAAGGAAGGGGACCATTATGAGAAATCAGAACAAATTTTTTTTCAGCAGAAGGACTTGAAGGCGAGTATAGAAAATCAGATCCTTCGGGCGATTCAAAAATTATATGCTGTCAAAGAAAATAATGAATGGAGATTAAAAAATGCTATGCCAATGATGACCGCTGATTGGAATAAAAGGACTGTTGACAGAATAACTTTTATATACCCTCCGGATCATAAGTTCAACCAGAATTAGCGGAAAAAGCAAGTCGATTTTGCAACCAAATAACAAGCGAATTTCAATTTCCCGAATGGGTGCCATTTGACTTTTATATTACTAAAGTGGCGACGAATTAGGAAGCTGTGAATTTTGACTTTTTCTTTTGCAGGTTATACAACAGGAATAGGTTTGAACGAAAAACGTATTCTATTAAGTGGTTTTGGATCAGCGTATTATCCTCACGAATTTATTCATTTAATATTACCTGATTTTGACAGGCACGCTTTGATTGAAGAAGGTTTTGCAACTTGGAAGGGCGGACAAGGTGGAAAGACATTTGAAGAAAGTGCCAAACTTTTTGCAAATGAACTGGCTAAAAACGATGCTGTGGCTTTCTCAGATGTTTTAGATAGAAAGTGGGGTTCTCAATATGCGGCATTTTATCGTCAGGTGCTATTTTGTGTAATTCTGCGTTTGAAAAGGTGGAATCAAGCTAGTAAATGAATTATTAAAAATACCAGGATGATACCAAAAGGTTATAAACAACCTTTGTTTGGTTTTCAAGATTAACAAAAAAGACTTTGACGATTTTTGGAGGTCTGAAACATTAAAATATAAAGACTAATTTGATGCAGAGAAAATTAAAAACAAGCCATAACCGCACCTATCCAAAAGTGGCGATTGAGTGGTTAAATGATCCTGAAAGCCATGGGATTAGGAAATGTAGCCGCAAACAGCAACCAATCATGGTGCGGACAGAAGTATGAATGTATAAAAAAAATGACAATTACAAATCATTTCAATAAAATCAATCATTATGAAAAAATTTTCAGTATTCTCAAAATCATTTGCGCTGAGCACAAAAGCAGGTTTGGCTTTCCTGTTCGTATTAATGTGTACAAACCTTGTTTTATCACAAACCGCTTCAAATGAATCCGGTTGGTACCTGACCAGCTATTCATTTAAAGACGGATCAATGCAGAAAGAATCGGTATTAATGGGCACTTCTTCGAAAATGAAAGATGTGGTCAGTTTTAAAGGCGATAAAGGAAATATTGAAATTACGCATAACAGGAACGATCTCGCATCGGGCAAGTTGCTTGCCGGGGTTACTTATCAGGTTACCTGGACAGATCCCCCTGCAATTTTAGAACCAGGGACAAAGAGTTCTTTTGACTATGAATGAAAAACATTAAAGTCTGTAACCTGGAAAGCGCCCCAACAAAACATGCATGTGAACCAAGGGTTAAACGGGGTATATTTTGTTACGCCCGATGGAACCAAGTACATCACAAAAGATATTAACTCAACACTAAGCAGTGAAAAGGTAATTGACAAAGGAACCAAAGGAGCGAAAAGAATGGTGCAAATGAATTTTGGCAATGGATTTTCAGCTACTTATAACTATGAGTGGCGCGATGGCAACGCAACAGCAATCGCTCCGGTTGTTGAAAGCAAAAGCGGCAATGGCTGGCACTTAACCAACTATCATTAAAGACGGATCATTGCAGAAAGAATCTGTATTAATGGGAACTTCTTCGAAGATGAAAGATGTGGTCAGTTTTAAAGGCGATAAAGGAAATATTGAAATTACACGCATAACCGGGAACGATCTTGCATCGGGCAAGCTGCTTGCCGGGGTTACTTATCAGGTTACCTGGACAGATCCCCTGCAATTATAGAACCAGGGACAAAGATTTCTTTTGACTTTGAATTAAAAAACATTAAAGTCTCTTAACCTGGAAAGCGCCCCAACAAAGCATGCATGTGAACCAAGGATTAAACGGGGTATATTTTGTTACGCCCGATGGAACCAAGTACATCACAAAAGATATTAACTCAACACTAAGCAGTGAAAAGGTAATTGACAAAGGAACCAAAGAGCGAAAAGAATGCGTGCAAATGAATTTTGGCAATGGATTTTCAGCTACTTATCGTATAGATGACGCGGGAATTGGTAAGATGTACCCTACATCAAATGTGGGTTTATCAACTATTTTGTTTAAGGCAAAAAATCAAATCACCCTTAGTAAGCTTATAAAAAAAATAGTATTTTTAGAAATAAAACTGATTGGAGCTAGACACTATATTGCCATTTATGGTTGTATAGGTCTGATTTTATCAGACTTATAAAACAAGTTAGCACCAATTGTATGAAGACACTACAAACATTGATGATTGCAATTTCATTCGAACTATTATCTTGTATTAATCACAGGACTTGAAACAACTACTAAAAGCGAAAACGTAAAGGTTAACTCTTGAACAATTGATTCAACACTAAAACCCCAACATCAAACATCTATTGTTATTTCTAACACTATCAAAAGATTTATAGTTGATGACTATCCTGTACTGGATGAAATGCTTGCAGACAAAACAAGTAATAATTCCACTTTTCTAAAAGCAAAGTGGGCAAACCTCTTACTTACTACAAGGTTTAGTTCAGTAACGACACTTTAAAGCAAACTCTTGTTTTTGACCTTTACACGGACTATCACAGAGTGGTGACCTATCATTTTTACAGCAATGACGTTCCTACTGACTTAATCAATAAAATGGAACTTGCACAGTGAAGGTGGAAGAGCTGCATGGGAAAAACAAAACGAAAAGAGTTTGATGGATTTTTGAAGCAAACAAACAAAGTGGACTCGAGCATACTTTATTACTGACAAAGGTTTGAAACTTAATGACACACAAACAAAAGCTATTGATAATTCTGGCAAACCTGACAAGCAATCAATAAGTAATAAAATTGAAAAATTTGAATGGGAATTTGTTGGGGACACATTTTATGACGGCAAAACTAATTTAAAAGGTAAGCCACTTGCTAAAGACAGTTTCGGGCATCAAATAGTTATGTATTTCAAAAACGGAAAATTAATTGGACAAGTATTACACAATGACATCTCCCTGACAAAGGAACAACTGGTGCTAACAGGCGTTTGGCAAAAAAAGCCGTTTCAGTGGTTATTTGAGCAGTATCTACTGGTCGTTTTGACGTTTTGTGCTAGGTTGACAGTTTACTGCTTTATTAGATGCTTTACTTCGCGAAGCACAGAAAATCGTTATTGTTTATTTTAGAAGACACCCAAAATGAAAACAAGCCATATGAGTTAAATCAAAAATTCAAAAGGGTGAAGAAGTAAAAGGTCAGGACATCAGAGAAGGTATTTTTAACCTAATCAACTTAAAACATCCTGAATTTTACAAGGACAGTTACATCACATTAGATGAACTAAATCAATACAGACGACTATATTTGACCTCGTTAATAACTCAGGAAAAAGGTGAGTTGGCAGTTATTGACAGAGATGTAATGGAAGCCGATTCGGTGAACAACTCTATTCTTTCTAAAAATATACCAAGACGAAATAGAAGCTGAACTTACTTTTTTGGACAACCGACTATGCCGACCATCGCTGCCGCATTTGGTGGCAGTTGGACATTTATAATCACTTTTTTTTCATTCATATTAATTTGGATGATTATTAATATTTGGTTTTTAGCAACACGACCTTTTGACCCATTTCCCTTTATATTACTAAATCGGTGATACTTTCTTGTTTGGCTGCAATTCAAGCGCCTATCATTATGTGATAACCACGAAACAGACTAGAACAAAAGGACAAGACAAAGGGGTGAACACAATTATAAAATCAATTTAAAAGCCGAACTTGAAATAAAATTGCTAAGTGAAAAAATTGACCACTTGTTGGTTCATCAAAACAAAAAACTTTTAGAAATTCAAGAAGTTCAAACGGACTACTTGGAAGACCTGATAAAAGAACTCAAAAAGCAATGAAATTAGAAAACCGCAGACAAAAAGTAACTCCATTACCTCATTTCTTATTTAGACTTGGGCGTTATGGATTATTTTCTTTAGGCTTAATGGTATTATCGGTTTTACTTGGGAACAACACGAATATCATCATTTTGCTAACCTTTCCTGGCTTGACAGTTTTCATATGGCATCCTATGATTTTAACCGGTATGGGACCAGTTGCAGAAATGACATCATCTTCAGCGAAAATATTTTTACTTCAATTTACCCCTTGTATATAGAGTGGCATTGTTGAGTATAACGGCTGTCTACTTTGCACCGATTATTCGTCAACTTTTACACATCATGCACGTTGAACAGGAGCAACAATGAAAACTAACAAACGGAAAAGAAAAAAGCAGCCGATATTAGCACCTGCCCAAAAGTGGCGGTGCAGTGCTCCGATACCCGAAGGATTTCGTGACCACTTCTTTGCAAGGCGCATAAAGTTATTCGTTGCCCTAAACACAGCGAGACCAGACCAAGCACGAATGACATTGCGCACAGACTAAATTTAGACTGACGGGGACTAACTATGGTTTTAAAAATACAATAAACTGAACTTGACCATAAAGCGAAAACAAATTTCCTAAATGTTTTTATCTTTATAATGTTTTAGGATTTTTATTGGTCTTCAAAGAAATAGTTAGAACTGGTACATATAACGGATATAAAAAAAATAAACGCAATAGATTGGCTTTACAAAAACCGAAAAATAATTGACGAACCGATAACACCCAAAACACAAATATACGTAATATCGATTTTCAAACTTCCTGACAATAAATTAAATGTATCCACGTAAAAAAATTCTTATGAAAATCTATCGCAAGCTCCTTTTGATGGCTTTACTATTGCTCTCAGTTTCTATTGGTATGGCCCAAGAAAAAACCAAGGTTTTGCTGGATGCCGACACAGCAAATGAAGTAGACGATGCATTTGCTCTCAGCCTTATTTTAATGGACCCATCAGCAGAAGTGACCGCTTTGAACGCTACACAATGGCAGACTGCGCATTGGGCTACCCCTCAAAGCATGGAAGACAGCCACCGGCTGAATCAAATGTTATTGGGTATTATGGACCTGAATGTAAAAACGAATCGGGGAGGAGCTGCCCGCATGTACGACTGGGGCGACCGTGCCCAGCATGCTGCCGCTGCTTATGAGATCATCAATCAGGCCAGGGCTCTTAAAGATGGAGATAAATTGAATTTAATCGCCTTGGGGGCATTGACCAACGTGGCATCTGCTGTTTATATTGACCCTTCAATATCAAAGAAATTACGGTTATATTGGCTGGGGACTGCCTATGATTTTGAAAAAGGCGTGATGCTTAGAGATGATTTCAATAGTGCCATGGATCAATTTGCCTTGACCCACCTCCTTTTTTCAGAGACAGAAATGCACATCATTCCCGTGAATGTGGCTTCCAAAATGACATTTGACTATCATGAAACCAAGGAAAAAATAGGAAATACCTATTTAGGAGATTTTCTTTTAAAAATTTGGCAAAATCGCCACCGAATGGAGGCTATAAGCCAAAAGAACAATATGGGACCTTTCGAATGACGTGTTTACGGTTTTCTTCATCCCGAATGGATGCAAGAAGTTGAAATCTCGACCTCCAAAGACAATGGCAATCGAAGGATTTTTTACTACAAAGATTTTAATGCGGATAAAGTACGTCAGGATTTTTTTACTAAAATAAAGGGATATAAAAATCATTAAGAAGCAAACAGACTATTTCTTTTGCAAATAAAAAATCAGCCTTTGGCTTGAATTTCGACCTTTATCAATGCCATTGCGGGCGAGTATCGCGCCCCACTTGGGAGCCCTGCCTACGGCCAGGCAGGTAAACGTACTACCCGCCTGCGGCGGGCAGGTATGTCGTGCTTTGATCTTAGCTCTTTTTCTTTGAGGCCGGGGTTGCAATTCGGTTCTCGCTCTCTTCTTGCGGGATTTGAGGACGCGTTGATTACGGTTACGATTTACCCCCGGTAATGGCGATCTCTCATGGGGCTGAGCGGGATTGTGGATATGATTGCCTTGCTTACGAATGTCGACCAAAGTTTTCAAGATTCAGTTCTTCGCTGCTAATTGCTTTGTCTCTTAAGTAACTACCCAACAACGATTTGATAACCAAGGCTTTGCGCTTGACGTTTTAACCTCTTAATCTGTTCCTCTTTGAACCTTCTTTCTATTTCTATAGATTGGTTAAATTTAATCCTTTCACTAACAAGTTTATAAAATATAGCCGCTATTTTTCTGGCAGTTGCCAATTGCTGTGGAGTAGCCTTTGACATTATCTAGTGAGATAAACTTCGTCAAACAATTTTACTCCTCTTCTGACTGCAAAAGAGCCATTTTAAATATTTGACCTGCCTGATTTTTCTTTTTTGGAATACGACTGCTTAATATTTTGCCACCTGATATGTTATTATTCGGGCTAAATTAACCATATCTGAAATGTTTTCTGTTGACCGCTTGCCGCATGTCTAAGCCAACTTCACTATTGTTTTGATTCGCATTCTTCCTTATCCCAAATATTTGAAACAGTTCCTGTTGTGTTGAAAGATTCTAAGCAGGAAGTTGGAGGTGTTTTTCACTTGTTTGGCTCAACCAATGAAAGTATAAACAACAGACTTTTATTATCTAGTAAATGTCTTTCAATATTGGCGTCACATTCTTTAGTCTCTACATGGTAAAAGTTAAATAACGAATAAATTCATTTAACTCAAAAATGTGCTCCTCCTTCCAAACGCCATTGGGATTTGATTATTGCCTGCTTTTTTTGGCTTAATACTACCCTGACAATAAAGATATAATTCTTCCGGTTTGCTCCTCTATAATGGTTTAATAATCTCCTGCCTGATTTGCTGTAATATCAGCTGGGTGTTGTAACTTTCTGTTCATTTGTAAGGCCTTTTGCATCATGTTGATATAGGTGGCAGACATTGAGGTAAATTTTTTGATAACGCATGAACATGCGTAGGTTATTAAGTGAAGTAGGAGGTTAAAGATTGGAAGATAATAATGCAGCGTGCAATTGCCTTACTCCAATCAGAATCACTTACTTCTGTTTTTATCCCTCGCCTTTTTGACGTGTTAGCTGTAACTAATACCACATCAAATCCAGCTTCTTCTAAAACCAAAAATAAGCTAACCCATAAATACCGAAAGCTTCGATCGCTGCTGTATCTACCGTTCATTCTTCCCGATCTCTGCGATACCGTGGGAATCTTCAGTAATACTCCTGAAGGCTCTAATTGGATATCAGTACTATCAGGATTAACCGCGACGTAATGTTCTTATTTGATATATCTATTTCTGCAGCATCGGGTTAAAAAATCCGGAAATGAAAATGACTTTTTTCGCTTCAATTTTTAAGTTTTAAAGCGCCATTGAAAACCGGTATACAGCTCTTTGGATAACTGTAGAATAAGGCTCATAAACGGGGTTGCAATAAGCAGCCCAAAACCGAATTGTAATTCAATAAGCACTACAAAACTTGACCAGGGGCTCTCAATGCACCATAACATAAACGACTTTTTTAAAACACTGCTTTCATCACACTTTTTCACTTCACGTACAGAGAGTACCAACTGTTTTAAACTTGACACAAAAGAAACAATACCAAGCACTGGGTCAAGGCTGCAAATAAAAATGATCACGATCTGTACCCATGCCAAGTGCGGCGGGTTGATCTCCTCGCCCCACTTCGAGAGCTAACCCCGTCTTACTAAGGCATGGGGTTTGATTTAGTCATTTTCTAGGCCGGGTTGGAATTGGTTGCTTTTCTTCTTGACGGAATTGAAGACACATTGATTTGATTACGGTCATCCCCGAGTAATCGGGGATCTCATGGGTACAGGATTGTTGATACATACTTGCCACTCAGAGGGAGGAATTTTTTGGTTGGTATTCCTCTTTTTCCTCACTTCGCCCCGGCCTGAAAGTAGGCTTTCCCGACTGATTAAGAAGGGGCCAAACAAAAAAATAATTGATTTTTTCTTTTCTTCTCTTCACCATGCCTTCATAAATATACCCTCGCAGGGTAGGTCTTACCTTGATTTTTATCATGTTTTTATATGCTATTATTCAATACCTTTATAAGGTTGGGAATTAATAGAAAATGTTAAAGATAGACATAGCGAAAATGAACGACAGGATAAAACATAATTAAGTGAATGGAAACAACCTTACTCATTATCATTATTGCTCTTTTGGTAATCGCTATTGTGATCATCTTTGTTTTTAGGAGCAAAAGCAATAATGAAATACCCCAGTTGCAAAATAAAGTTGGTGAATTACAATCAAACCTTTCCAAAATAGAAACCAACCTGAAAGATGATTTCAGAATAAACAGAGAGGAAAACTCAGCCAATGCAAAAACGAACAGGGATGAATTAAACAAAGCCATTGGTGATTTCAGAACAGAAATTATGGCTGCCGTCAGATCCATGACTGAACTAAATAATGCGGCACTTGAAAAGCTGAATCAAACCCTGTAACAAAAAGTAACGGCTCTTATTGATAAGAATGACAATAGTTTCAAAGCATTTACCGATGGCAATACCACGCAGCTTGAAAAAATCGAAAAGCACGTTGAGGATAAATTGAAAGCCCTTAACGATCAGGCGAAAGCCGATAATAATTTAATGAGAGACGCATTGGCCGCGGCCTTCAAAGGATTTCAGGAAACATTCGATAAAAACGTAAAATCTTTCAATGACCTGCAAAAGGAAAAGTTTGAATTGATGGAGAACAAGCAGAATGAGTTGGTGAAAGGAACCGAAACCAAACTGGATATTATCAGGGCAACAGTAGAGGAAAAATTAGAAAAAACGCTGAGTGAACGATTGGGCCAAAGTTTTGAAACCGTAGGCAAGCAACTCATTGAAGTACAAAAAGGCCTGGGAGAAATGCAAACCATTGCAACAGACGTAGGGGGTTTGAAAAAAGTATTGAGCAATGTAAAATTGAGGGGTGGGGTGGGCGAAGTTCAGTTGGCTTTATTGCTGGAGCAGATTTTAGCGCCCAACCAATACGATGCAAATGTAAGAACAAAAAAAGGAAGTAGCGACCCGGTTGAATTTGCGATTAAACTTCCCGGCAGGAGCGAAGACGAAAGCAGCATTGTGTATTTACCCATAGATGCCAAATTTCCAAAAGATACCTATGAGCATTTGATAGCGGCGTATGAAAATGCAATATCCTGACGATATTGAAGTGGCTACAAAAAATTTAGAAACAGTGATTAAAAAAATGGCCAAAGATATCAGAGACAAATACCTTGACCCACCCAATACCACTGATTTTGCGATTATGTTTTTACCGTTTGAAAGCATCTATGCCGAAGTAATCAGACGCAGCTCATTAATAGACCAGCTTCGCACTGAATTTAAAATAACTGTAGCCGGCCCTACCACACTCATGGCGATATTAAACAGTTTACAGATGGGCTTTAGAACATTGGCATTGCAAAAGCGCAGCAGCGAAGTATGGAAAGAATCGGCTCAGTTAAAAAAGAATTTGAAGTTTTTGGTGGAATGTTGGAAGAAAGCACAAAAGAATATACAAACTGGCCTTGGCCAGTTAGACGATGTGGTAGGAACCCGAACAAGGGCTATCCAACGCCAGTTAAGAAATGTAGAAACATTGCCTGCTGTAGAGGCACAATTGGAATTACCTGAAATTATTTTGAATAGCAACGAAGACGAAAAAGAAATTTAAATAGGGCAATAAATCAAATCACCCATTGGTTATTAAAAAAATAATATTTTTAAAAATAAGCCTGAATGGAGTTGGACCAATCTTACCAGATTAGGTTGGATTGGTTTGATTTTGTAAGTCTTATATAAAAGTTATCGCAACCCTATGACGACATTTCACCTATTAAAACAGACATAAAACGAATTGACAAATGGCAAAAGCAAAAGCGATAGAGTAGCAATATCTCTAATTTCTACGACCCTGCAATCAAACACGACTTATAAAACTTGATTTAAAAAATTTTGATGTATCGGACATACCCGTATAGACCTTTACAACATTGTTGTTCTTGTTGGTGCAACAATGTTGAAAGTTCAATTCTTAAAGCTATAACTTGCTTGTACAGGTTCAAAAAGCAAATTAAAAATTAAATTTCCCAAAAAAAAATTGACCCCGATAATTTACCAAATTAATTGCACACAATCTTATAAAATCCAGGTGAAAAGGTGGATTACAGTTTGCCAAAGAAAACGACTTGAAAAAGGTGGATTGGAAATGAGGCACCCAAAAAGTGGATAAAATGTTGGGTGACAATTCCTTGGGGTGCACCTAATGTTGCTAAAAAAACGACCACACATATAATCTTTTACCCACCAAACATAAACCTTTTAAAAAGAAAAATAAATAAAAAATGATATATATATAGAAATTCAAAATTTGTATATTTAAATATTCTATTTAAAGTTTCCCAATATTTTTAAACAAAATTTATAATAAATTTTTAATACCCAATAATAAAAAAAAAATAAAATTTAATCCAAGTAAAAATAAAATTTCAATTAAAAATTGGAAGTCCTGACACTCACTACTGATGCTGATGACAAAGAAACTTAAAACTCTTAAATCTTTCGACCCTTAGTTGCAAGAATTTTTCTTTGGTGGTAAAGTAATTGTTGTTGAAGGTGACACAGAATACACACTTTCAATTAATCAAATACCTAGCATACAGACATTCACATTATTCGTGCAAGAGGGAAACCACTATAGTTTCTTTATCAAAATTCTTAACATTTTGGTTCAATATTCAGTCCTTCAAACACACCCCTTTACCAGGAGCCAATATCCACTGGGGGCAACAATCCAAACATATTGCAGCAATTCACTAACCACAGACACATACACGACTTTTAGCATCACTCCAAACTTAAAACATACTGTAAATCCACACCCAAAAAACCTACAGTAGACAATTAACACCACAAAATTTGAATAGTAATTGCTTCAACTCTAATCAATCACACATATCCAAACAATCGGAAACAACTATTGATGACTTGCAGAGAAAAATAACCATCAAAAAAAAAAAAAAGATAACACGTAATTCATCACTTCCGGACAAAAAGCGGAAACAAGATAAAAAACAGGGGAAGGTGGCATAATTAAAGCTCGAAACCCCACCACTTGGTGTTGGTCGACTAACCACACCGCAATCCGCCACTATTTATAGCCTCAACCGTTGCAGGCAAGGCAAATTGAAATTTTACAAACATTAAACAGACAGATATTTTGAAGACAAATCCAAAACAAATTACAGCCCTTACACTTATCAACAAAGCTCTTGAGTTTGAAAGAATGACTTCCAAATCAGAATGGACGCTTGATAAACAAAAAGCCAATCCACCAAGACTTGTGCGTTTGCAACAGCACTCAGATAGTTTTATTAAATATTTATACCCCTGAAACATTTAACACAAGAGATATTGCCTCGGGTCTTGACAGCTTATTGAATGGCCGGTTTATTGTACTTAGAGAAAGCAATAAGTACAACAATCTCTCTTAAACTAATGGACAAAATAATTACAGAATCAAACTACCGTCCTGAAAAACGAGATGAATGGACACTTGACGAATTGCAGCACAACTACACAGACCTTATCAGGTTTAAAAGAAGTTCAAACAAAGTATTGAACCAGAACAGCGGAATAATGGAAATAAGTTATCCATATTTTTATTCCGTTATTATGACAAATAAAATTTCAAGTAAGTTAAACACTAAAAAAATTGATGCCTTTTTATCTATGGTTATTGATCCATTAGGCAGGACATTTTCTAAAGAAGAATTAGTTAAGGCTTATAATTATCCGAAAGAAAACGAATTTGATGTTGACACTGATTGGTGGTAATAGCCAAATGCCCAGCCTGCAACACGGGTTCTCCAAAAGCGGGCGAAAGGGCTTCTAATAAGCATTTGTGAAAGGTTCAGCATTAGGAACTCTATTGAACATTTGTGCTTCTATCCCGAAAGTTGCGGGACCCCACCTTCGCCAAGCGCCAAAACGATGAAGCACATCGACTCCGTCGAATCTACGATTTGGCTTCGCCGAATCCCACTAAATAGCTTCAGCTTCACTTCGAGGGAAAAAATCAATTGGAGTTCATCGTATTTTGAACTATGGGTAGTTAGCCAGAGATCATTTTTCTATTTATTTTACTCCAGCAAGGCTTCATAAATATACCCTTGCAGGGTAGGTCTTACCTTGATTTTTATCATGTTTTTATTTTTATTATTCAATACCTTTATGAGCTTGGGAATAAATATAAAAGTTACCATCAAGCTTAAATAGACACTCATCAAAGAACCAAAGAAATTATAGAAGAAAATCTTCTCGAGATTAAGAAATGAAAGAGAATGGGAACAATTTCATGATTGCAAGAAAGTTATCTGGCGCTCATATCAATCAAGCGAGAGAAGTGATCTGTCCACTATTTGTCGGGCCCCCAAGGGAAAGAGCCACGAAGAGAGCGATACTTTACAGATGGACGGAGTTTGGAGCTTTTTGGAAAAATGCCAGTGAAGGTAATTAGAAAAGATCGAAGTATGAGTGAGTAGTATGTTTTCCATTTGCCTTTTTACCATTGTCCTAATCAATGAGTTTGGAGCCATTTAAGCTGATTAATATTAGAAAGGAACTTTATAAGTTAAAGTCGCAAAAATCAAAAAGTTTTATTCCTTTTTATTTTTTTTTATAGTTGGTATTGGTTTGTTATGAGAAGAGGATTTTGTTATAGGGTGGTAGGATTTTTAATTTAGGGGGATGGGTGATGGTGAGAAGCTATTTAAGAATCTCCCAGTGCCCGAAGAAGGAAGGCAATCAAACAAATCAAATGAATCATAGTGCAGACAATTAATCAAGCGCTTTAATTAAAGTCCTTGGGGTCGTTTGTCTTGGACATATAAAATAACAAATGAGCACCATGGGGAGATGGGGAGGCCTCGGCGAGCAGTTGGCGGGGTCGACGCTTTTCTTAAAAATATTTTGATAGAGGATGGATATTAGATATAATCCCTTTCCGTAGTTTTCTTGGGAAGAGGAGGGCCGGGATGATGAGGAGAGGCGATGATATTGGAGTTTGTAGAGATGTTTCCTGCACTTCGTTTAGATTTAGCGGGGGATATTGTTCGTGAGGTATTTGAGGATAAATATATGGCGGTATATAGGTGTTGATAGCTAAGATTGATTTTAATGGAGCGTGGCGTTGTAGAATTTTAAGGAGCGCGCCGGGGCGGTGAGTTTTATACTCGAGCTTAATTTATTAGATTCCTTTTGGGAATTGGACCTGCTGTGGATGGTGGATATTTGATTGTGCTTGAGATTTAAAGAAAGCGTTCTGGAAGAAGATTGATTGCCGGGGTAGAATTATATTTGTTAGATATTTATTTTAAGATATTGAAATTCTGTTTGGTGATGCTTTAGATTGAGTTAGGGCGGGAAGTATATTGGTCGTTGGGGATGTAGCAGAATATTTTCGTTATCGTAGAGGCGTTGTTTTTATGATGATTATTTGCGGAGGAGAGTTAGATGTATGCCGGGGCAGGGTGGGAAGTAGTTATTAGAGAGCCGGTTATTCGTTTGCCTTGTGTTTTATGGGGATTGTTGTTTTTTGAGGAAAAGATTTGGTATTAGAAGTAGCGGAGCTATAAAGGTAGGATTTGAAGATTAGGGGAATAAAGGGGAATAGCTTGGAGGTAAAATAATTATTGAGAGAGGTTATGATTTAGATATAAAAAAATGAGAGAGATATATAGTGGAGATGATTGATGTTAATGGTTCTTTTGAGTAAATATTGAATAAGGTAGAGTGGAGAAGGGGAGTTTTTAGAAGGATGTTGGTAGTTTGGGAGCGGGGGATAAACGAACAATACAAATATAAGGACGGAGGGGGGAGGAGAAAGGAGAGAGGAAAAGATATTATTATCTTTATAGTTTGAGAAAAGATATTGATTTTTTAAAATTTTCGTATGAGTAAAAAGAAGAGAGGGGAAAGGAGAATCTCGGGGGAGATCAGAATGAGAATGAGTGTGATTAGAAATGGAGAGTAAGATAATAGAAAGTGTGAGGAGAGGGAAGAGAGAAAGAGAAGGAAGAAAGAAAAGGAAGAGAAGAGAAAGGAGAAGGATGGATCTGAAATCGGGGTTAGGGGGATAGAGATAGGTGGGTGATAGAGTATAAAGAAAAAGAGGAAAAAAAGGAAGATTATTAGAGAGAGAGAGGGGGAGGGAATTAAAGAGGGAGGAGGGATATTTATTCTTGTTAGGGAAGATAGAAAAAAATTTTTAAAATAGGGTTGTGGTTTATAAAAAATATATAGAGAGATGTATGATGGAGAGAAGGAGATTAATCTCAACAAGATGAAGAGAAGGAGGAGAAATGAAAGAAAGGGGAGAGGGGGGAGAGGTGATAAAAAAAATAGGAGGGGGGAGGTGGGGGAGGGGAGGGGGTCAGAGCTAACTTCTAAAATAATTGGTTGGGGGGCTTAAGAGAGAGATGTTATAGTATTGATTTTGATTGAGATATGTTTGTTTTGTTATTTTGTTTGTATGTGGTTGTTTTTGCTATGACAGTTCATAAAACGTTGGGCAATGGTTTTCAGGAAGTGATTTATCAAAGAGCATTAGCGATTCTGGGAGATGGGAATTTTAGAATTTTTTATTTTTTTTTTGTAATTAAATGAGGTTAACGGGTATTGAATTTAGTAGAGAATTTGAAATGCCTATATTCTATAGAGAAGAACAAATTGGCACAAGAAGGGTAGATTTTTTGGTAGACGGCGTTATTTCATTAGAATTAAAAGCAATCAGCAAATTAGAAGATGTTCACTTTGCACAAGCCATTAATTATTTAGAAGCCTATAATCTTGAAATTGGTTTGCTGATAAATTTTGGAGAGATGAGTTTAAACTTTAAACGATTAACCAACAAGAAGTTCAAATCACCTGAATCAAAATAATCAAATAAATCATAGTGCAGACAAAACGTGGACAAAAAAAACAAAACGCGTGAACAAATACGACTCTGAGCAATAGGCACGCCCCGTGGCTGCAACACCTTTATTACACCCCCAGAAGAGAAACGAGAAACGAAATACGCCCCGGTCAAATCGCATAGTAAGCATATTTTTGGACTGATATGGTTGGTAATCTAGTTTAACAAGAGATTAAATTTTAATTTTTGTAATCTTCTGGATTTTTTAATTATTTGACGATCTTAGATACATGGTACAAAAACATTATTTGTTGTGTCTTTTTTTAATCACCGTTATTTTGGGCTCGTATGCCCAAACTGACAGCCTCTTTGTAATACCAAAAATTCATGGAATCAAATTCTGACGGACGGGTAGACGAGCCTGTTTGGGATTTGATAGCCCCTGTGCCATTGGCAGCAGTATGAGCCCATGCCGGAGCACCTCCCACTGAAAGAACTGAGATCCGGTTTGCCTATGACAATAAGTACTTTTATGGCTCATTGAGGGCTTATGACAGTGATCCCAAAGGAATTAGGGCAACCTCTTTGTACCGCGATAAAATTTCGGGTTCCGATCACTTTGAAATCTTGCTGGATACTTACAATGACAATGAAAATGCCTATGTCTTTACAACAACCCCTACCGGCCTGAGAAATGACCTAGCTATCTCCAATGATGCCACCGGTGGGACTATTTCATCAGGGGCCTGGCTGAACAGAGATTTTAATACCTATTGGGATGCTGAAAGCACAGTTACCGAAGAAGGCTGGTTTGCGGAAATTAGAATACCCTTCAGCAGCCTTCGGTTTCAGGAGGTCGATGGTAAGGTGATCATGGGGCTAAGCGTGCAACGCAAGGTGGCCAGAAAAGGAGAACGATTGGTTTTTCCGGCCATTCCTCCCAAAACGGATTACGCTTTTTTAACACCATCCCTGGCGCAGAAAATAGAATTTAAAGGAATTAAACCTGAGAAGACAATCTATGTAACGCCCTATGTATTGGGTGGCATTGAAGAAAGGAATACTTTAAATCAGGCTGGAACGGGTATACAAACCAAGACGAACTGATTAAGGAAATAGGTGGAGATATTAAGTTTTCAATTACCAACAACCTTACCGCTGATTTTACCATAAACACAGATTTCGCACAGGCCGAAGCCGACGACCAACTGGTAAACCTTAGCCGTTTTTCTTTATTTTTCCCTGAAAAACGCCAATTTTTCCAGGAAAGGGCCTCCATATTTGATTTTAGAACCGGAGGAACAAGCCGCTTGTTCTTTAGCCGCAGAATCGGACTCACAGACGATGGCCAGCAGGTACCCATCTATGGAGGTGTCCGTTTGGTAGGAAGGGTGAAAACCTGGGACTTAGGCTTCATGGACATGCAAACACAGAAACTGGACACCATACCTTCAGAGAATTTTAGTGTCTTGAGGCTGAGAAGAAGGGCATTTAATGACAACAGTTTTATTGGCGGCATGTTTACCAGCAGAATTGATACCGAAGGAAACAAAAACCTGGCTTATGGTATAGATGGACTGATTCGGATTTTTGAAGAAGATTATCTCACCGTGCAGTGGGCACAGACCTTTGACAACAGTACCGAAAGCAATTCTTTTCAAAACTTCAATAACGGTCGTCTGGCGCTCGATTTGAACAGGAGAAGGCGCGAAGGGTTTGGATATAATGTGGGAATGATTTTATCAGGGGAAAATTATAACCCCGGTGTTGGGTTTGTAGACCGAAGCAATTTTAAATATGGTACCGCAGCTTTATCGAATACCTGGCTGAAGCAAAAAGGCGACTTTATTTGGCATAAATTGGAAGTTCTGGGCAATACCTATTTGAACAATAACGACAATGAGGTGCTCTCAGCTGAAGTAGGATCTGTATGGTCATTTTCTAGAAGAAACCTCGACAGTGGTGCATTTTTGGTAAAAAGGAACTATGAAAACTTATTGGAGGAATTCGAGCTTTCTGATGAGGTAGCTATTCCTGTTGGAAGTTATAATTTTTATCGCATCGGAGGTTCTTATACCATGGCCATAGACAGAACTTTAAGAACAGGTCATAAGTCTGGAAACAGGAACCTTTTACGATGGATTGCTGCACAGCGCAACATTTACACCTTCCTGGTATGTTTCAAAGCACCTTCAGCTCAGTTTGCAATATGCTTATAACTATGCAAAATTTTCTGACAGGGACGAATTATTTGAATCTCACTTAACCAAATTAACCATAGGGACTGCTTTGAATCGAAAAGTTTCGGCCAACGCATTGGTACAATACAACAATACTACCGACCTTTTTTCTGCAAATGTCCGGTTTCGGTATAATTTCAAAGAAGGTCAGGATCTTTGGGTAGTTTATAATACCGGAGTAAATTCCAACAGAATGGACTACATTCCTGAACGGCCCACTATAGATACACAGTCCATTTTGGTAAAATACATACATACCTTTATTTTTTAGCAGCCTACCCAATTTCTCAATTGGGAATTTGTATTCTTATGTTAAGATCAATCCTGCACGGCAAAGAACTGGTCTTATGTATCTTTGGGTACAGGTGTTTGCCATTGTTCTGTCTTTATAGTGCCTGCCTTCGGGTAAACCCGACGCAAGGCTGGCCGTTAGGCAGTTCAAGCTTTGTGCTTCGCGTCCTTCCGATCGCATCAATTTCCATAGCAACCTGATAAGTGTTCTGATCCCTTAGGTTTTTTGTAAGCCAACTTCTTTTAGCTGAAAACCGTTGTAGCTCATTTAAAACAGAAATATCTACCAAATACATGCTTTTTTGAGCTTTAATCATTATATTTGTGAGCTTAAAATAATGAAATGATTAACAAAAGAGACCAACAAATTATAGATTTTATCAGAGAGAAAAGAGGAAGTTCTTCAAAAGAGATTTTTGAAAAGATACACATCCCCTTTAGTTATGCTACTTTAAAACGGTCTTTAACAAAGTTGATTACTGAAAATTTTATAGTTTCAGAGGGGCAGGGCAAGGAACCAAATACTTTTTATCGCCATCTTTTGAAGCTCATTCAACCCATAGACATTGACAAATATTACAAAAACGAAATTGATGAAAGACACATCAAAGAAACTTTTAATTTTGATTTGATCAACAATATTCTGAATAAAAATAGTGTCTTCACAGAAAATGAGATAAACAAACTTAATTTGCTCCAAGAGGAATACAAATCAAATAGTAATGAACTCTCACAATCCGATTACCAAAAAGAACTTGAAAGACTTGCCATTGACCTGAGTTGGAAATCCTCGCAAATTGAAGGCAATACGTATTCTTTGTTGGAAACAGAAAGATTACTAAAAGAAAAACAAACCGCATCAGGCAAAACTAAGGAAGAAGCTGTAATGCTCTTAAATCACAAAGATGCCCTTGACTTTATCATAGAAAATAAGGACTTCTTCAGCGCTTTGACAGTATCAAAAATTGTGGACATTCACAATATGTTGACCAAAGAACTTGGTGTTGAAAGAAACTTAAGAAAAAGACGTGTGGGTATTTCCGGGACCAATTATAAGCCGCTTGACAACGAATTTCAAATTTTGGAAGCGCTTCAGGATACCTGCGATGTGATCAATGCCAAGAGAAGTGTTTTTGAAAAGGCATTGCTAGCCCTGGTTTTAATTTCCTACATTCAACCATTTATGGACGGAAATAAAAGAACAGCAAGAATAATCAGCAATGCTATTTTAATGAATGATGACTATTGTCCGCTGTCATTCAGAACTGTAGACTCAATTGATTACAAAAAAGCAATGTTGTTGTTTTATGAACAAAACAATATTTCCAACTTTAAAGATATTTTTATTGACCAATTTGAATTTGCAGTAAAAACTTACTTTTAAGAAAAAGAGCTAAAAATAACCAGATTTTCGTTGGGCCTGAAAAGCCGGCAATTATAAAAAAACAGTTAGTAGAGATGCCAATAAAATTACCGGGTGCATCGAGCTCTAAAATCGGGATAAAATGACCTACCTAATCGCAAAATGGACAACAATACTTTTCGGGGTATTTTTTATTGGCATCGGATTTTTGATGCTTACCAATCCGAAAAGGCAAGGGAAATTTTACGAAAAGCAGGGAGTACAAATTTTATTAATTATGCCGAAATCACCCTGCGTATGATACCGGCAGTCGCTTTGATTTTGTCTGCTGACATTTCAAATTTCCTTCGTATTTAAACTTTTCGGGGGTTTATGCTGATTACTTCTTTCGTTTTGTATTGTGCCACGCCAAATCTCACATTTTTCTTAAAGCACTATTTAACTGTCTATTTTCATTACTCACCTTTCTCTCTGGCTTTCTGTTAATCTATGGTAATTTAGAGGCAGATTTAAAACCAAAATGATTTTATCACCATCACCACAACTTTCCGATTGGCTGTTCTATCTTAAATAGCACAAAAAAGTCGGCAGAATTGATTAACTTCGTGCGAAGCCTGAAGAAATAAATTTGCAGGAATTGTCGTAATCTATTCAATAAATTAGAACAAGAATGAAAGTACTTTTAACAGGTGCAAATGGCTATATAGGAAAAAGACTTTTGCCGGTTTTGTTAAACCAGGGGCATGAAGTGGTATGCTGTGTAAGGGATGAAAAAAGATTTCCGAAAAGATGGATTTTATCGCAATCCGAAAATCACCATTTATGAAGTTGACTTTTTAAAAGACACCAAGCCGAATGCGAAAATAAAAGATGTAGACGCCGCCTATTACCTCATTCATTCGATGAGTGACAATACAGCGAATTTTGAAAAACTTGAAGAACTTTCCGCAAGAAATTTCGTTGGGTTGATTCAGCAAACAGCGGCAAAACAGATCATTTATCTGGGTGGGATAACCAATGAGGAAAAATTGTCCAAGCACCTCGCCTCGCGGCGAAAAGTGGATGATGTGCTGCGATCCGGGGGTATTCCGGTTACTTCTCTTAAAGCCGGGATTATTGTAGGCTCAGGAAGTTCCTCTTTTGAGATTATCCGGGATCTCGTTGAAAAATTACCGGTAATGGTGACGCCCAAATGGCTGAACACCAGAACCCAGCCCATTGCCATTAGAAATGTGCTCGAATACCTGGCAGGGATCTTGTTAAAGAAAGACACTTTTGATAAGTCGTATGATATTGGTGGTCCGGATGTGCTCACCTATAAAGAAATGCTGCTTCAGTTTGCAGAAGTGCGGGGCCTGAAAAGGTACATATTCACCATTCCGGTGATGACACCAAGAATTTCTTCTTACTGGTTGTATTTGTTACCAGCACTTCCTACAAACTTGCGGTCAATCTGGTCAACAGCATGAAAGTGGAAGTAGTGGCCAGAAAAAATGACCTGAACAACATGTTGAACATACACCTGCTAAACTACAAGCAAGCCGTTGCACTTGCTTTTCAGAAAATAGAGCAGGATGATGTGATCTCGAGCTGGAAAGATTCACTGGTGTCGAGTTACGAGAATGATACCCTGCTTTCACATATCAATGTGCCAACCAATGGTTGTTATAAAGATGAAAGGCTAAAAACGATTCCTGGAAATGCGGACCAAATCCTGAATAATATCTGGGCGATAGGAGGAGAAAGGGGCTGGTATTACGGAAACTGGCTGTGGAATATCAGGGGTCATATGGATAAACTTTTTGGCGGGGTCGGACTGAGACGCGGCCGAACCCATGCCAGCGAGATCAACACCGGGGATACGCTCGATTTCTGGCGTGTACTGGCAGCTGATAAATCCAATAAAAGGCTCTTGCTTTATGCCGAAATGAAATTGCCGGGCGAGGCCTGGCTGGAATTCAGAATTATTGAAAAAGAAAAGAAATCCTATTTTCAACAAACAGCTACCTTCAGGCCCCGCGGACTCTGGGGTAGGTTGTACTGGTACAGCGTATTGCCCTTTCATTATTTCGTGTTTGAGGGTATGGCTGAGAACGTTATCAATTTTAAGAATGGGGAATCATAATCCTTCCGTTCTCTTTAAAGCAAATTATTAAAATAACCCTCCTATGTTTTCAAGACAATTTCTGATAGGTTTCCTAACACTATTTTTTATTTCTCAGTGTATCTATTCACAGCGCGAGGTAACTGAACTCAGCAGTGGCTGGAAATTTTTTAAAGGAAACAATGATCAGGCTTTTCAAACAAATTTTGATGATTCCGCCTGGCAAAATATTTCCATTCCCCATGATTGGGCTATTGAAGGGCCATTTATAAAGGATGGCGACGGAAATACCGGCAAATTGCCCTGGAAAGGCGAAGGCTGGTACAGAAAAAATATGCAACTGCCTGATCAATATATGGGAAAACGGCTGTACCTGCTTTTTGATGGCATCATGGCCTTTCCTAAGGTGTATATAAATGGCAAGCTGGCCGGATCCTGGGATTATGGATACAATTCCTTTTATCTGGATATCACAGACCTCATCCAAACAGGCAAAAACAACCTGCTGGCTGTGCATGTGGATACGAGAAAACACGACAGCAGGTGGTACCCGGGCGCAGGTATTTACAGAAAGGTACAGTTGGTGGCTGTTGATCCGGTGCATGTTGAACTTTGGGGAACGCACATCACCACACCCATCATAAAACCGCATTATGCTGATGTAAGAACAAGTACCAGCATAAAAAATACTTCCTCTGAACAAAAAGAGGTTATAGTAAAGAATACCATTTATTCAAAAGAAAACAGCGTACTTAAAGTACAGCGTGATACGCTGATTATTCCCGGAAACAGCCAGAGGGTTGCTGAAAATACGATAACACTTTCCAATCCGCTGCTTTGGGATACCGAGCATCCCCATCTTTATGTGATGGGTACAGAAGTTTATAGCAATAACAAGCTCCTCGATGCCACAAAAACAATATTTGGCGTGCGGGAGATAAGATTTACCGCTGATCACGGTTTGTATCTAAATAACAAAAGGGTGCAGCTCAAAGGAGTGAACCTGCACCACGACCTTGGTGCCCTGGGTTCTGCGTTTAACTACAGGGCGATGCAGCGGCAGTTGGAAATTATGAAAGAAATGGGCTGTAACGCAATCAGAACCAGCCATAATAGTCCGGCCCCGGAACTGTTGGATCTCTGTGATGAAATGGGTTTATTGGTGATCGATGAAGTCTTTGATAAATACGATGGGAAAGCGGATATTACGGATACGACAGATTTTGAGGATTTTGCTCAGCGCAATATTAAAAATTTCATTACCCGCGACAGGAACCATCCATCCATCTTTTTGTGGAGTGTGGGCAATGAAATGGGAGAAGTGCAATGGAATATAAACAATGGGTTTCAAAAATTACAGACCATGATCAACCAGGTAAAAATGCATGACAATTCACGGCCGGTAACCATGGTCAATGACCAGAAAGAAAGTGCAAAAATGAGGCATTTTGATATGTACGATGTGCATAGCTGGAATTACGGACGAAGGTATAGCCTGGCCAGGCAAATCGAAACCCAACAAGCCTGTGATCATCACCGAATCTGCTTCAACAGTGAGTACGCGTGGCTTTTATGAATTTCCCTTACCTGAAAAAAAGACAGATTACACCAAATCGCTTCAGGTGAGTTCTTATGATCTGAATGCCCCCTGGTGGGCTGAAATATCCGATGATGATTTTATGTGGCAGCAGGAAGAACCATATGTTGCAGGTGAATTTGTGTGGACTGGCTTTGATTACCTCGGCGAACCGGAACCCTACACCAATATGTGGGCAAAAAACAATGGCCTGGGCGATTCACAGGCATCCAGAAGTTCCTATTTTGGCATTGTTGACCTGAGTGGAATCCCAAAAGACAGGTATTACCTTTATAAAAGCTACTGGAGGCCGGAAGAGACAACGATACATATACTGCCTCACTGGAACTGGGAAGACAGGCTTGGTAAAAATGTTCCGGTATTCGTATATACCAATGGAGATTGCGCAGAATTATTCCTGAATGGAAAATCGCTGGGAAGCAAATGCAAAAATCCTAAATCGGAGAATTCAACAGAACGGTTCAGGCTCATGTGGAAAGAGGTTGTTTACCAGCCGGGCGAGTTAAAAGCAATTGCCTACAAGTCGGGCAAAGTAATTGGAGAAAGTGTTGTAAAAACTGCTGACAAGCCTTACAGGATCAGGTTAAATCCGGATAGAGTCACCATTAAAGCTGATGGAAAAGATCTGTCGTACATACTGATAGAAGCCCTTGACAAAAACGGTAATGTTTGTCCATTGGCAAACAACAGCATAGAAGTAAAATTGAGTGGGGCCGGTGAACTGGCAGGAATTGACAATGGAAACCCGCAATCGATGACTTCTTTTAAATCCAATACGATAGATCTTTTTTATGGGAAGGCGATGCTTATTTTGAGATCTAAAGAAACACAAGGAACTGCTACAGTGAAAGTGATGTCAAAAGATCTTAAGGAAGCATTTACAACCATAAAAACAGAATAAAAAAACTCTGAAAATCAGAACAGTTTTAATTCATTTTTAAGTCACCAATGTTACCGTTTTAACAAAGAAAATGGCATGAAAGAAAGCTGTTATCATGTATAAAATGGGTAATTTTATCAAAGTCATTTTTTTTTAAATGTTAAATTTTAAATATTAAATATTAAATTTTATAATTATGGAACAACAAGCATATTCAATGCCGAGAATTGGTGATAAAGCGCCTGAATTTAAGGCAGTTACCACACAGGGAGATATTAATTTTCCTGCCGATTACAAAGGGAGCTGGGTGATACTTTTTAGCCATCCAGCCGACTTTACACCGGTTTGTACATCAGAGTTCATGACCTTTGCAACCCTCGAGAAAAAATTTAACCAGGCAAATTGCAAACTGGTAGGTCTTTCTGTAGACGGATTGTATTCTCATATCGCCTGGCTGCGAACCATAAAAGACAAAATTGAATACAAAGGGATGAAAGATGTCGAAGTTACCTTCCCATTAATTGAAGACATTACCATGGAGGTTGCTACAAAATACGGCATGATGATGCCCGGAGAAAGCAGCACAAAGGCGGTAAGGGCTGTGTTTGTGATCGACCCTGTGGGTGTTATCAGAACAATCATTTACTATCCATTGAGTCTGGGACGTAATTTTGATGAGCTATACCGCGTTGTATTGGCGCTGCAAACGGCAGATATCTTTAAAGTTGCCACCCCGGCCGACTGGAGGCCGGGAGATGACGTGATTATTTCCCCGGCAGGAAACTGCGGTACTGCAAAAGACCGTATGGACGGAAAAGAAGAAGGATTGGATTGCAAAGACTGGTTCTTCTGTACCAAGAAGCTTGACAAGGATCTGGTACTCGAAAAAATATTGAAAAAATAGAATAGAAAATCCGAATTAAGTACGGAAATAAAGGGGCTCATGCCCCTTTATTATTTATTGGGGCGGACGAACAAAAAGCTAATTTCAATGCTGACAACATCAATGAGAGCAAATCATTCCTTTTATTTTGAAAAAATTTGTAACTTAGATTCAACAATTTAAAATACAATAGTTTACAAATAGGATCCACAAATTTATTTTACTATAAATTAATCAATTATCTATGTCATCAGTAATTTGTGATAAAACACATTAAATAAAAAATACTATGGTAAATTCTGCAAAAATATTTTATTGGCTTCCAAGAGGGCTGTGTATTGCAGCCATTTTATTTGTGAGTATGTTTGCGCTGGATGCCTTCAGTCCGGGTTTGACGATCTGGCAGCAAATCGGGGCTTTTCTCATTCACCTGATTCCTTCTTTTATATTGGCAGCTTTGCTTGCCCTTGCCTGGAAGTGGGAATTTTTAGGTGGTATCCTGTTTCTGATCATAGGGATTGTGTTTACCCCTATCATATTTCAACATAACTACCGGATGAACCATTCGGTCTGGATGAGCCTGTACATTATTCTCTTAATTACCGTTCCATTTATACTCGTTGGAATTCTTTTTCTGACAGATTATAAAAAAAGACAGAAGTTTATTAAAACCGGACACTCTGATTAGAATAAATTTTTGGGATATCAGATACACTTTCACGAAAAGGGTTTAGAGTTATTTTTATATTGAGCATCATTCAACTTGTATGAAGAAATTGTTACTAATATCTATAGTTGCCAGTGTCCTTCATATAAAGGCCCAAACAGCCGGTTGCACAGACCCGCTGGCGATAAATTACAATTCACTTTCTTCCATAAATGATGGCAGCTGTATATACAGTGATGCCTCAATAAGCCCGACAAATACGAGTGCTTTGCCCAAAATAATGGATGAAACCTCCGGTTGATTCTTTGGAATGACAGGTTATGGACCCATAATGATAATACCGATACCCATCTGTATGCCCTGAACACCAATAACCCGGATAGCAATGAGGCCGTGGCACTCGATGGAACAAGAAATGTTGATTGGGAAGAGATTTCACAGGATGAGGACTATATTTATATTGGCGATTTTGGAAACAATGCCAATGGAAACAGAAGGGACCTTCAGATATTTAAAGATAAAAAAAAGTAGCCTGCTAACGAACAATCAGGAAATTGAGACCATTCAGTTTTCTTATTCTCGAACAAACAAATTTTACTCCAACCGGATCTAACAATACAGATTTTGATTGTGAAGCCATGCTTGTAACCGCGGACAAGATTTTTTTGTTCACCAAAGAATGGATAAGCAATAAAGACCAGTGTTTACAGCCTTCCGAAGAATGTGGGAAATTATGTGGCTGCATACCAAAGTACCTATGATATAAGTGGACTGATCACAGGAGCTACATTTTTAGAATCTAAGGATTTATTGGTATTGTGTGGATATAGCCCCCAGCTAAGTCCGTTTTTATACCTCTTATACGATTTTAGTGCTGAACAGTTTTTTGGCGGAAACAAAAGAAAGATTATACTCGATTTACCCTTGCACCAGACAGAAGGCATTGCAACAAGCAACGGATTGGATTACTTCATTTCAAATGAAAAATACAATGTCATTTCCCAAAAGTTGCATAAAACTTGATCTGACCGCTTATTTAGGAAATTATTTAGCTACCCTGTCGGTGGATCAGGTTGGTGTTTCTGACAAAGACATTATTTTTTCCAAATCCGGTTTCAAATACCTTGACCGTTCAAACTACCTGGGAATTATGACAGTGGAAAGTATATACTATACGACCTTTCCGGTAAAACTATCATTGAAGGTACCTTGCGGCAAAGCAATAATGAAATATATGTTGGAGCTTTGGATAAGGGAATATATGTTCTTGTAATACAGGACAATACAACAATTGCAAAAAAAATAATAAAGATCTGATTTTACAATACCCTCAATTTATTTTTTTAGGAAGGCATATATTTTTTCAGATAGTTGTTCTGAAGTAAAATGGACTTGAAAGTAGCCTAGACTTCGCGAGTATTGAGAATTGGAGACAGGATACAGTAATAGTTACAAAGGACCACGAATGGTTTTTGTTTGTAGCCCCGCGATGCGTTCGCGGGGTATAATTACAACGAATCTAACCAAGTAAAAAATATAAAAGCTTGCCTGCCGCGAGGCAGGAAACAAGAACCAGGAGACAAGAGACAGGAAACAGGACTTCGGACAATTATAAATTATGAATGTTAAATGTTAAATGTTGAATGTTGAATGAGATGAATAAAGAATGATGAATGAAAGAAGTGAATAGTGACTCAGTGAAATAGTGAAGGATGGCACAGTTATGCAGTTATGCGGTTTTTTGAAAGAGCGAAAGAGCGAAGGAGAGTGAATGCTGACCCGTTCTCTAAGAGAGGGGAGAGGGGTGTTTTAACACTATTGATTTAAAGAGCGAAAGAGCGATTTTCAAACCCCGGCCTAAGAAAAAAATTGAGTCTAAGATCGAGATGCCATGCATAGTAAGACGGGAAGCTCCGAAGTCGGGCCAGGAGATCACCCCGCCGCACTCGGCGATGGATAAAGATTGGATGAGTCATATTTTATTTGTAGCCTAGCCCAGTTTTCGGGATTGGTTCTTTTTGCAGCAATGGCAAAAAGAACAAAGCAACTCCGAAGTTGAAAACTTCGGTCAACATTCTTTAAAGATATATCCTACCGAAAGAGCGAAAGAGCGAAGGAAACAAGAGACATGAACCGGGAAACAAGAGACAGGACAAAAGCACATATTATTTTTCCTCACCACCCTTTAGGGATGGGGCAAAGTGAGGAAAAGAAATTAAGGTTAAGGTATGCCTGCATTAGGCAGTGATATAGAAGAAGTAGCCCCGCGATGCATCGCGGGGTATAATTACAACGGATCTAACCAAGGATAAAGGCAAAAATAAAAATGATAAAAAAAGTTGTACCCTTATATTTATTCATGTTTTTCTGTTTTATCACGACTGCCCAAAGCAAAGATGAATATAGACCCGAAAACAAATTCTTACCAAATCAATCGATAGCCTGCTGCAAAGGGAAGTGGATGAGAACCGGATACCGGGAGCTGTTGTTCTGATTAAAAAAGGAAACCAAATAATTTGTAAAGCAGCCTACGGATTTGCACAGAAATACGATTTTGATAATCGTTTGCTCAAAATACCGGAAAAGCTGACCACCGAACACCTTTTTGATATCGCCTCTTTAACCAAAGTGGTAGGAACAACTACCGCCATGATGCTTTTATTGGACCAGGGCTATATTGAGATTGACGATCCTGTAGGAAAATATATAAAAGCCTTCAATGCTCCTGATAAGCAAAAAATTACCATAAGGCACCTATTGACACACACTTCGGGACTATATGAATGGTATCCCATGTATTACAGGGCTTCCAACAAACAAGAAGTCTATGGATTAATAGGAGAACTGCCACTTAAATATCCCGTGGGCGATGAAAGACATTACAGTGATTTGGGTTTTACCATTTTGGGGCAGGCAATTGAAACCGTTTCAGGGCTTCCCCTCGATAAATATATGGCTGAGAAAATTTTTGTCCCCTTAGCCATGGAGCATACCCTGTTCAACCCTCTTTTGAATGGAAACTTTAAAAATATTGCGGCTACTTCTCATGGAAATCCCTTTGAAAAAAGGATGGTTCATGATCCCTCCCTGGGTTTTGTCTTTAAAGAAATTGACCCAAACCAATGGAATGGCTGGCGGAATTATACCTTAAAAGGTGAAGTCAACGATGGCAATGCCTGGTATGCGAATGGCGGCATAAGCGGTGCGGCTGGATTGTTTTCTACTGCTGATGACCTGCAAAAACTACTCGATATGCTTATAGAAAATGGAAAAATAGGAGATGATCAATTTATTTCCGAAAAGACCTTAAATCTGTTCTTAAGCGCAGATTCCTTTAAAAACGGTTTGGGCTGGATGATGGATGCTGAAAATAGTTTTATGAAGAACGGGCCGGTCGGGAACATATCGGCCATACAGGCTTTACAGGGACAAGCATCACAGTAATACCTCAGGAAAAAATTTCTGTTATCTTGCTGATCAACCGCCAGCAAATGGGTTTGTTGTCCGGTGGGGCATATTACAATGTCAACCCAATACGATTGGCAGTTTTTGAGGCTGTTCAGGAGTTTCTAACAAAATAATGACAAAATATGAAAATTAAGTTGAAATAAAAATTAGTATTATTTGGTAAATAATAGTACTTTTCGCTCATCAACACCTTATAACCAAGCCATTATGAACTACCTTAAGTTAAATGCCCAGGTAACACTGGGTTTTTTCCTGTTATTTTTATTTTCCGCCAATCATGTGAATGCCCAGTTTACGGATTTGGTGTGATAAATCCCCAAACACAAGTCCTGCCGGATTCATCGAAAACATATTTTATTCCGGATGCAAAGTCAAAAGATATGCGATGGTCTAAAACAGATAACAAATATTTCTCAGTTAAACTTGGGTTTGCTCCGATACTTGATTACAATTATGTTACACAAAACGACGAAAGCATTGGGCAAGTAGGAGCCGAGAGCCGATTTGATATTCGCAGTGCAAGAATGATGATCAAAGGAAAAATTAAATTTAAGGATCCCTGGCAATATTTGATAGGTGTTGAATACAGGGGTGAAGACAGACCGGAAGGGCAGGACCCATTTGGATTTACAGACCTGAGGGTTGTTATTCCGGCAGGCGAGAGCGGCGAAGTTGCCATTGGTAAATTAAAAGAGACTTTTGTATATGAATTTGTTGGTGATGCGGCTAACTTGCCACATTTTGAAAGATGGTTGACTCCGTTTGCCAAATCCCGAAACAGATGGGATTACCTACAAGCATTTCTTTTTTAATGACCGGATGACGGTTACCGGAGGTTGGTTCAATGAATGGCTGAGCAATGATTTAAATTTCTCTGAAAGTGCCGATCATTTTACAGGCAGGATTACAGGTCTGGCAAAATATTACAACGAGGGTAAACAATTTATACATATGGGACTTGGTGTGAGATATACGGAAGCAGAAAAGGGGCAGCTCAGATTAAGAGGCAAGAACGAATCGAATATTAGTTCCAACTACGTGGATACCGGTTTATTTGATGCAAACGATTTGATTAATTTGAGTGTGGAACAACTTTGGAGCCTGGATAATTTTTCATTTTCTGCTGGAATATGTATAGTAGCTGGGCCGATGCTGATGATGGTTATGAGCAGTTTAAAGGATATTATCTCACAGCCAGTTATGTGATTAGCGGAGATACCAGGCCCTATGACAAAAGAGCGGCTTATGCCCGAAGAATCAGTGCCCAACGGCAAATACGGTGCTCTGGAAGTTATCGGGACGGGTAGGAAAAATAGATTTGGATTCGGGAGAAATTGAAGGAGGAATTAATACAAGATGGAATCTGGGCCTAAACTGGTGGGCAACACAATATTGGCGGGCAGGTATGATTTGGGGCCTCGGTCACCTGGATAAATATGATACAAAAGGTGTAACCAATAGCATACAGATGAGAATTCAGTGGATCTATTAATTCTCTGCTGAAGTTGTTTTTTTATAGAGTACACCTACTTCGCTTTTAAATAGTCGAGTATAAAGGTAAAACAGGTTTCATGTTTTCCAACGAGTTCAGGCGGGAATACACCTTTTTCTGCAAACATTCCGGATAGCACCAGGTTGGCTGCAGCAGTGGCAGTATGACCTGTATAAGTTCGTGCCAGTGGAAGATGTTTCGGTCTGATCGCGATCGGAATCAAATAGATCGTAAACAACAGTTTCATGTCTGCCATTTTTGTTTTTCCCCTTTAAGCTTATTCTCATCACAGTGAATTCTTCTTCGGTTTCACCCAGTTTCCATTCGTTAAACAGTATTTTGCTGGTAAAATCGAGGGGGCTTATTTTCTGATCATTGATAAGCACAGGATCTGTCCCGAAAAAACCACTTTCCTTTAATACCTTTACATACTCAACATGCCCCGGATACCTGAGCGTCTTTTCTTTCATGTTTTGTATATGCGGCATGGTAAAAATAATTGACCTCAGTCCGTCACTGTTAAATGATTCCAGAGTACCTGCTTTTTCAAAGTTTACATATTCACAATCAGTCAGGGCCTCTTTCGTAACGATATGTCCGTTTTCCACATACCTCGCCGGCCTTGTGTATTCTTCAATCACATCCACCGGTGAAAAAGGGGCCTTATAACAAAATGGCCATTTTTTAACTTTGGGAAGTCCGCCAACAAGGCACTCAAAATCTGTTAACTGCAAATGCTCGTTGTAATAACCCAACAGGATATTGCTCATTCCGGGAGCAACGCCGCAATCAACAATGGCGGTAACATTTTTTTCTTTTGCGAGACCTGAAAGATCCAGGGAGTTTTCAGGAAAAAGAGATATCTACCACATTTTCCAGCCTCTATTACAGTTCTTAGGGTATTGAACCCAAAAAACCGGGTACCGCACAGACCACCAGGTCAAAGGGCATGATTGCATTTTTTAGGGCAACTTCGTTTTTCACATCAAGAGTTACAGTTTTCAAATTGGTGCATTTCTCCTGTAACTTAGCCAAAACATCGGGATTCAGATCACTTACTGTTACCTGATGGTCTTTTGCCAAGTCAATGGCCATGGCACTGCCCACCATACCTGCACCCAAAACTATAATGCTGCTCATTATTTATCTTTTTTATCAAAATTAATAGAATTTTAAGGAATTGGGATTGGTTTATCACAATCTGAAAGGAAATCCTTTTTTTCATACATAACCAGGCTTTTTCATGAATCAGATTAACCAAGGATATTCATTTAATATAAAATTTTGAATAAGGATATCTTTAAACAGGCCTAATAAAAAAACCTGTAATAATAAACATCACAGGTTTTGCAGTAGCCTCGACAAGAATCGAACTTGTATCTAAAGTTTAGGAAACTTCTACTCTATCCATTGAACTACGAGGCCAGAAGGAGCGCAAATATTGATAATTATTGTAATTTTCCACAGCTAAATGCAAGAGTTTAGAAAATCGTTTTCATGCCAGGTAGTTTTTTTAGATATGAGCTTGTTTTTAAAGAGGCAGCCGGTACTTCCAGGGGTATACTCAACAGCAAGACCACCTATTTTATAGTCATTAAAGATGGAACCCAAACAGGTATCGGGGAATGTGCCCTTTTTAAAGGACTGGGTGCAGATGACCGCGAGGATTACGAAAGTACTTTGACCTGGACCTGCAATCACCTTCACCTGGGCGAGCATGAACTTCTGAAGAAACTGATCGAATTTCCATCCATTCAATTCGGACTGGAACAAGCCTTTTTGGGCCTTCAAAAAAAAAACAAATATGAACTTTTTCCTTCCTGTTTTACAAAGGAAGAAGCGGTCTCCCGATTAACGGACTTGTTTGGATGGGGGATAAGGCCTTCATGCAAAAACAAATAAAGGAAAAGATAGAAAATGGGTTTGATACCATTAAGTTAAAAATTGGAGCCATTAATTTTGAGGATGAACTGGATTTGATCGAGTCAATACGACAAAATTTTCAGAAACGACAGTCACTTCAGGGTAGATGCCAATGGGGCCTTTTTGCCAAATAAGGCCTTGGAAAAGTAAAAAGGCTCTCGTTAAA
>JAXHKS010000025.1:0-111182 GCA_034523115.1 Flavobacteriaceae bacterium
GTTTTTGGTGCTGGTTCAGTTACGTATTGCTGGTGTTTTTTATTATCTAAATATCCCCTCCCAGAGTATATAAAACCTATGATTTTTATCATGCGAATTCCGCATTTGGAATTTAGTACCTTATAGAATTGTAAATTAAATTAATAAAAATTAATTATGTTGCCTAATTATGAAGAATTTAAAAAATACAAATTGTAATTATGACAAGACTTTTGGAATACCGAATTATGTTTTGTGTTAAATAAGAGTTTAGCTTCTAATATTCACGAGCAATTATTTAGATTAAAAGTAATGCAGGCGGGTGAATTGGGTTGGAGTAAATATTGAGGTAAAATATCAAATAAGGGAATCTATTCGAATCAGGGTCAGTGAATAAAGATACACCCAGATATTACAATTAAATCCAGGTGATGGTCAAAATCAGTTTGTAGTTGAGATAAAAAGACCCTCTTGAAGATTTAACAGCAGAAAGATTTTAGAAATCAATTGGCATTCTTATATGAGAAATAACAAGGGGTGAACTTAGGTGTTTTAATAGGGAAATAAAATACATAGTATTTGCGGATGGTTCTATTTTTAAGATTCTAAGAACCTTTATATCTAATCGAAGAAATCTCATTTATTGAAGATAATATCAGAGGAAACCAAGTTTATTGAATTATTTAGTAAAGACCATATTTTTCATTCGAGAAATAAAACGCCTTTATCTAATAATAAATTAAGATAGGGAAAAGAAATCTCAAATTAAAAAGGGGATAGTCAAATGAAATTCTAAATATTGATCAGGATCCATTTAAAAGCTTATATAATCTCCAGCATTCCACAGAGGTTTTGATACAAATTTAAATTAAAGATTTCTTTCGAAAAGTTTTTTTTAAAAATTGAAAGGAAGAAGAGTTAGTTGACAAAACAAATATTAGACAAATCTAAAAGGTAGACAAATTCACAATTTAGGTACATTCCTGCAAAAGATCGTTATAGTTCAAAAAGGTCAATAATTAAAAATACTGATAATAAACGGAATGTAAACGGAATGAGGATTGGTAAATTTGTACAAGAATCCTTTCGCGATTTATTTATGAATAATGCCTTGACTAATGATGAACTGATGAAACTGCAAGAAGAAAGTTATTGTAAACTCCATTTTAAACCAAGGTCAAAAATTTTTGAGAAAACTAAATGAAGGTCCTACCAATCATATGGGTTATGATAGATACTATACAAAGGAGATTTTTGGGGGCCAATATTACTTCTAACTTCGCAATGGTATAGAGGGCAATGGGATCCTTTCTTGAAGTGGCTTGCTAGCATAAAAAAAATTAGGTAGCAAATTAAAATTACATACTTTTCATTCAAATTTTTTTGCTTTATTGTTAATTAGATTCCGAGCACCACTCAAAAATAAAAAAATTGTAAATCTTTCTCTACCAGCCTCCCGGCAGCCCTTTTAAAAGCCAAACTGAAAGAAATCACGATCCGGAAACAAAAACGACATGATCCGTTTGCACCGGGCTATCAGCTGGATAGTAATGTGCTGAAGAGCAAAGCGACAATCCGGACTTAAAGTTCATTACCCTCTGCGATCGCATTTAATGCCTGTTATGCCAAAGATGATGACCACGATCACTTACTTACTGAAAAAGAATGTTTTCGTGAGTTCATTTCAAAATTGGTCAGTTATGATCACGAAGAACATTTTTTTAATTTGTTATGGCATAAATTCCGGGCCGTTCCGCCTGCTGATCGAAAATCAGTTTGCCCTTAACAGTTTCTGGATGCACAACACGATAAAAGCATTGACTGGCAGAAGTTATTCGAAAAATCCATAAACAACTCAAGAAATTACCTCTCACAACAGAACATAGCCGGATTACTGGAAGTTGTCCTCGACAGGCTGTACACGGTGCGAAACCAGTTGCTCCATGGTGGCGCCACCTATAAGAGTAAGTTAAACCGTTCCCAGTTAAAGATGCGGTGAAACCTGGGATTTCTGATGCCGTAATAATCGATATTATGATCACGAATATTGACGACGACTGAGGGGTGATCAATTACCCGGTTATTGAGTAGTATATTAATCTACATGAAACACCATTTCTAATGAATACTAAAAAAGTTCACTGCCGGAGGCAAAGCGAAAGCAATCACGAATGGATTTATAACCCATAGCCCCGCGATGCTTAGCCAGGCGCCAAACCCATAAACCCAAACTCATGAAAGCAAACATACACAAACCGAAAAATACCGGATACGCTTCCAGGTTCTTAAAATTTATCCTAATCCTGACAGTTTCTCTTTCGCTTAACGGATATTCACAAAAGACCATTTCTACAATTGCCTTTGGTTCCTGCGGCAGGGAGGACCATGCCTTGCCGATATTTGACATAGTGGTAAAGCATAAACCGGATCTGTTTATTTTTTTGGGTGATAACATTTATGGCGACACGAAAGATATGGACACCCTGCTATTAAAATACAACATGCTGGCGGCAAAACCTACTTTTCAAAATTTAAAGAAAAATGTGGACATCATTGCCACTTGGGATGACCATGATTATGGGTGGAATGATACCGGCAGACATTACCCTTTTAAAACAGAATCGAAAGAAATATTCTTAAATTTTTTTGAGGAACCCAAAAATTCGGAAAGAAGATAATCATGAAGGAATTGATCACTTGATAACTATGCAGAAGTCAACGGAAAAAAATTACAAATCATTTTACTGGACAACCGCACCTTTAGAGACGATCTGAAGCCGTACAAGGGTGAATTTGCCCAAGACAAAAGGTATTTTTATACCCTTGATTATGCTCCTTATCAAAATGCCGATTCTACTTTTTTAGGAGAAAGCCAATGGAAATGGCTGGAGAAGGAATTGAAAAAACCGGCCGACCATCCGGTTGATCGGGTCTGGTTCTCAGTTTGGTATTGAATACAATGGCTATGAAGCCTGGGCAAATTTTCCGCATGAACAAAAAAGAATGCTGGATCTGATCAAAAAAACAAAAGCCAGCGGCGTACTCTTTTTATCGGGCGATGTTCATTATGCCGAAATATCGAAACTTACGGAACCGGATTTGTATCCGGTTTATGACATTACCTCCAGCGGACTTTCATCGACCTGGCATTTTGCAACACCCAACAAAAACAGAATTGAAGGGTCCGGTCATGGAAAACCATTTTGGGCTGATAGACCATAGACTGGGCCAAAAGCAACCCAAGCATAAAATGGAAATCTGGGACGTGAATTACAACCAGCGGGTGGAATATACCATTGGACTGGATGGAATTCGATTTTAAAAATTAAGTACGGAAAACGGGAAAGCTATGTTTCAGTGATGCGGTTATACGGTTATGCTGTGAATAGTGTCTTATCCTTAAATAGACAGCTTTTTTGAAAAAAAGAGAAACACCTTGCAAGGAGAGATTGTTTTAGCTTTTTCATTGTCAGCATCATTTTAAATTTTTTCGTTTGCTTTAATAGCGTGCGGAATGTTTGCCGGTAAAATAATACTCTGGCCTGCTTTTCAGATTATTTGAATTCCCTCCTATTGTAATTTTGGCAGCCCCATCCAGTATTTGGATCAATGCTTCATGGGGTGTAAATGTTCCGCCAAACCCTCTCCTTTGTCAAATGCAAATAAAGTAAATTTTGCCATTGGCTTTTTAGAATGGTTTTACTTACCACTGATTTGTCAGCATAAGCAATGCTGTCAATGGGAATAAATATTTTGATGTTTCTGTTTCGTTGCTCATTTTTTTTCTTTTTAAAAGTAGTTTTTGTAGTTATATAGTCGCCCAATCTTGAACCTGTGGCTAATCCCCTTTGCGTTTAAGCATTATAAATGTCTGTTATTATTTCAACTCTTGGCAATAAATAATGATGACAATCCATTTGTGCATTCTTCCGTGGCAGTTAGTTTCCGGATTTTAAAATTGATGTGTATCGAAGATACATAATAAATTTAAAAGACAAGGTTTCCGGGCTTTGTATACGGGAAAATTTAGCTTCGCAGAATTATAATTCGAAGCGCCTAACTTGATTCCGATTACTATCGGAACGAAATAAATCACATAAGCCCGCTTATGCAAGAATTCTCTTTTTGAAAGGTTGTGCCCCGGATATCACTGTTGATGGCAGTTTTTATTCACCGTTGAGCCATACAACTTTTTGCTCCGACTTATGATTTTGGCCAATAATGTCTCTGTATAATTCTGGCCGTCTGGCTTTGATATATCTGTATCCGCCAGCTTGAAGTAGCTTTTCCGGTGTAAGAATCGCTGTTACAAAACTGTTGTCAAATGAACGGCATTCTGCAATAACATCACCAAACGGATCAATAATCATTGAGCAACCATTTTTTAATTGGTCATCATCCATGCCAATTGGATTTGAAAACACGGCATATATTCCATTGTCATAGGCTCTGGCAGGTAACCATTTCATCAGCCAGGCCCGTCCTTTCATACCGTCAAATTCTAATCGCAGTGAAGTAGGGTCTGTTTCTCTATTTTCCCATAGTTTGGGGTCCACAAAGCCGGCACCTGGCCGGGTGGAAGGTGTACACATTGTAACGTGAGGCATAAAAATGATGTTTGCTCCCAATAATGTTGTAGCCCTTACATTTTCAATAACATTATTGTCATAACAAATTAATATACCGCATTCCACCCTTTAATTTAGAAATCCAATACTCTTGTCCTGCTGTTAAATAGGGATTTATGAAAGGGTGCAGTTTTCTGTATTTTTGCGATTAACCCATTTTTATCGACACAAACATAGGCTTTGAATAAATTGTCATTTTTGTCTTTTTCAAATAAGCCTGCTAAAATGGTTATGTCAAATTTGGTTGCGATTTCTTTAAGTTTCAAAATACTTTCGCCATCAGGAATAAACTCAGCCAAATCAAGCATTTGTTTTTTTGTAAGTTGCCTTGCAAAAGTATATCCCGTGATGGACGTTCGTGAAATGCAATTACGTCAGAACCTTCTTCAGATGCCTTTTTTGACAGTTTTCAATAACTGACAGGTTATAGCGTTTGTCGCCACTTTTATTCTCAAATTGAGCTGTCGATATTTTTAATTTGTCCATTTATGATGTTGTTTTAAAATTGCCATCAAGTTTCCCGGCTTGTGATGAGGCGGATTTAGCACTAAAGTTCAATAGAATTTCTGATGTTGGATGTGGCGCAAATATCATAAAGGCCGTTAGTCCGCAAATTTCAAACCGATATTGGCATTAATTTTTTATTTGCTTTTTGCTATTCTGAATCCAAAGCCATCATTTTCGGTTTTAGCGAGGTAATTGAGTATTCTTGCTTCCGGCATATGAATGCTATATTCCAATGGCCTTCCGTCTGCACCTCGTGTTTCGTAGAACCAACTGACGCCTTTTGAAATTTTATATTCCCCGTCTGTCGGTCCTTGTCGATTTTTTCTTATCCAAAAACTGTCTTTTTCAGGGTTATACCAATCCCGGACCCACTCGCTAACATTCCCGGTCATGTCATAGATGCCAAGTTCGTTGGGTTTCAGAAGTCCAATCTTATGAAAAGTATTGTCAGCATTTTTGGTTTTGCCAGCCTATCTCAATTTGATTATTGCTTCCGCTGTATTTGAACCCTTTTGTTTTCCGCCTTTGGCTGCATATTCCCATTCTGCTTCAGTTGGCAACCTTCCACCTGCCCATTTTGCAAAATCATTTGCTTCGTCCCAGGTTGCAAGCATAGGATTTTCGTCTACCCACTTATAAAACACTTTTTTTCCGTGGGCATTTTCTATAGGTGGTTCAGGCATTATTCTTCCTGTGCTTTCACAGAAATCCCTGAATTGTCTGACTGTTATTTCATATTTGCTTATGTAAAATCATCTAGTTCAACTATGCGGTTTGGGCTTGTCAAACCCCTAATCTATCGCCCATCGGACTGATAATGATTTGATTTTTTCCTTGCTCAAAAGAACCTCCTTCTACAAAAACCCAATCAATTTTATCTTGATTTTGTTCGCACGCAAAGAAACCTAAAAATCCGAATACGATTAGAAATGCCCGTTTTGTATTTGTCATTATTGTTTGTTTTAAAATTCTTACTAACATTTTCATTTTGTTTCAAAATCAAATACTTACAAAAGTGAAGAATAGATTCAATTCAAATCGTAAAATTCAAGTCGGCAACACAAAAATTTATTGTTACCTGAATCCATTGACCATAAAAACTTAGAGGATAGATGTTTTGGGCTTTTGAAAATGTCTTACAAAAGCCTCTGCATAGTCGCAATTGTACTCCATGCCCCTGAAAGGTTCCATCTTTTTCCGTGATAAAGCGGATACTCCTCTTCTATTTTCTGGCTTTTATGAACAAAACAGGCCTTGTGTTTTTGATCAAGCACGGCAGTGATATCTACATAATCGGTAGGGTAAAAATTCTGGCTTTGCACCCCGGTCATGGCCTCGGCATAATACAGATCAAATTTCCTTCCAGGTGGTACCAGGCATCCAGTACCAACGAGGAACATACCCTGTGATCGCGGTGGGTATCTATGGGCCAGTGCGTAAATACCAGATCAGGATTTTCTTTGCTTAGAAAATTCCCTCACTTTTTCATATTCAAGGGCATTGATTTCGCAAGCGCCATCTATCTGGCCCAGAAATTCGGGACGGGCCTTTAAAAGCTGACAAGCCGATACGGCTTCGGCAGTCCTGATCCTGGCAGCTTCTTCATGAGATTTTCCTTCTATGCCTGCTTCTCCCCGGGTGAGATAGACCGAAACAACCTCATGTCCTGCATTGGCAAACAGGGCCATGGTACCTCCGCAAATCGTTTCCGGATCATCGGGATGTGCGCCCAAAACAACAATCTTGAGTTTTTGTTTTTGTTTTTGATTCTCCGTTGCCTCATCTTTTGTTTGTGAAAATAAAGGGATTCCAACAAAGGAAGCCCCGGCGGTGCCGGCCATTGTTTTTATCAGGCTGCGTCTGGATAGTGGTTTCATATATATTGTTTTTGAATGCTGATCTGTTCTCAGTTAAAAGTCATTATGCATTCATTTCTTTTAATCATTTTATTCAGAAAGACACTATTTGGTATATTTATTAGTTCATTGTCTTTTGTCTTTAAAATAACAAAAAAAAGACCGATATCGCTTATCCTTCCTTCTATTTCGTAATCCTTGTCTAATATGGTAATCGTATCATCCAATTTTACAGAATGGTTGAAAAAAATTATGATACCCGAGGTTATATTGGACAAAATGGACCATTGTGCGAAATGTAATACAATTCCCATCACAGTTAAAACTGAACCAATAAAAACTGCCAGTTCAGACTGATCAACTCCAAATATTGAAAAAAGTATAATTATGAAAATAACTAATATGGTTAAGTTCAGTGCTTTTTTTACCACTTTACTTCTTGTTTTTGTCGATGGGTTGTTTGCAACAATTCTGGCAGTATACCTGTTTATTAAAAATTTTATGATCAGGAACAATATTATGGTTACTACCGTTTCTATGATTTGTATTTTCGTCATTTGAATTATATTGTTAAGGGTTTATTGTATTTTTTTTACAACATCTGGTAAATGTAAAGTAACTGCTACTGCTCCGTATAATGTGTCCCCTTTCTCCTCTTCCTGTCTCTTGCTCCTGTTTTATATATAAATACCGAATGGATTTATGTCTTTATTTGAGGAATCTGTTACAATAGGGGAGGAATCTTTTTTTGGTGATCTTTTCTTTGTTTAAACAAAAGAAAGAAGAGTAAAGGCTGCAAATAAAAAAGAGCCTTTGGCTTGAATTTGACCTTTATAATGAAGTGGTGAGTGATCTCCTTGGGGTCACTTGGGAGCTTGTTTATATGTTGATCTTGATTCATTCTTTTTATTTGAGGGGAGTTAAAATCTTTCTTGCTCATTTTGCATGCTCTTCATCACTTCTTAAAAATGCATTCTGACTTGTCCTGAAATAGGTTTACATTTTTTGGTTAATATTTTTATACTAATTGTTGATGAACTTGTACTGTGTCAGTGTCTATAAAACTATTAATTTTTTGTTCGATTTTCTTGTTGTTTTTATAATAATATTTCCACTGTTTGTTGAATTTCACACATTGAGTATGTGCATATCCTGGGGTATTCATATCCAAACTGCTATGTGGACGATTTTCGTTGTAAATCCCAATGATCTGCTTTAATTCTTTTAATGCTGCTGCCATCGAACTTATGGTTATTTGATTCAACCATTCATCCTTTAATATTCCGTTAACCCGCTCCGCTATTGCATTTTCACGCGGATCACCATTCTCTGTCATGCTTATCTGAAAATGGTATTTACTTAATATCTTGATATAATCACTACAACAGTATTGAATGCCCCTGTCCGAATGATGAATTACATTTACTGTGCCTTTGGGTAACTGTTTTATTGCCATTTGCAAGGCTATAATTGTATGTTTTGCTTCAAGGGTGCTTCCTAAGTGCCAGCCTATGATCTTCCTTGAATACGCATCTGTTACAAGGCTCAGATAACCAAATCCTTCCTTTGTCTCAATATAGGTTATATCGCTAACCCAAAGTTGATGAGACTGTTCTGCGCAGAAGTCTTTGATCAGGTTTGGATATTTATGTAACCAGTGATTGCTGTAAGTCGTCCTTACCCTTGCACGCCGTTTTCGAATCAATAACCCTTTGTCTCTCAGAAACTCAAAGAACAAATCCCTACCAAGGTACAGCTCTTGCGGAAGTCGTGGCCGTATAAGCTGGTGTAACTTTCTCCCTCCTATCCGTGGCATTATTTTACGCTGCTTCTCTACAAGTTGAAGTAATATCTCTGTCTTTAATTCTTCCTTGTATTTGTGTTTTATTTGCTGATAATAGGCTTGCCTACTCTTGCCAAACAGGTCGCACAATGCATCTACCGATTGTATTGTCCGCAGCTCCGTTACCGCTTGGCTCCAGGCTTTTTTCTGATCGTGATCTTAAGATCCCTCTCAGCTACGTTTATCAGTGTATTGAGTGCCAGGGTCCGAAATCGCTCGTACTCCAACTCCTGCTCCAATCGAGCAACCTTCACCTCCAGCTCTCTCTCTTTTGCCGTCTTTCCTAACTCCTTTGCCATTATGCGTTGTGTTTTTATCTGTTCTTCTCTCGGTTCTTCCAGATCAAATTTACGCATCCAATTTTTAATCGTATTAATACCGCCAATCTTATATTTAAGCATCAGCTCGCGTTGACTCTTATCTGTACTTAAATACTCCTTTATTACTTCCAATTTTAATTCATCCGGGTAATGCTTTACTTTTTGTCTCATAATCCTGTATTTTGTTTACTTTTTATGTAAACCTTTTTCAGGACGAGACAAAAACAAAAAAACGTATAACCGTATAACTGCATAACCCTTCACTATTTCACCAGTCACTCCTTTTGTCTTTTGTCTTTTTTCTTTTTTCTTGTTTCTTGTTTCCTGTCTCCTGTCTCTTGTCTCCTTGTTCTTTTCACTTAGTTTGATCCGTTGAAATTATACCCCGCGAAGCATCGCGGGGCTCAAATAAAAACCCATCGTGGTCATTTGTATCTTTTTATCTTTAATCTTTTTTCTTTAATCTTGTTTCCTGTCTCTTGTCTCTTGTCACCTTGTTCTTTTCACTCTAGTTTGATCCGTTGAAATTATACCCCGCGAAGCATCGCGGGGCTCAATAAAAACCCATCATGGTCGTTTGTATCTTTTATCTTTAATCTTTAATCTTTTTTCTTGTTTCCTGTCTCCTGTCTCTTGTCTCTTGTCTCCTTGTTCTTTTCACTTAGTTTGATCCGTTGTAATTATACCCCGCGAAGCATCGCGGGGCTACAAATAAAAACCCATCGTGGTCGTTTTTATCTTTTTTATTAATCGTTTTTTCTTAATCTTGTTTCCTGTCTCTTGTCTCTTGTCTCAATACTCAATACTCATTTACTAAATACTGCTTTTCTCGCTCTATCGTAAAACCGTGTAACCGTATAACTGCATAACTGCTCACTGTATAACTAAGTTTATTTCTTCTTGTGCCCGGATTTAATGAGCAAAACATCCACCTTTTCTTTGACAACCAGGCACCCATAACGCATGGATTCCAGCATGGGCCGTATCGTTTCAAAGAAAGCCAATACCTTATGCTCTTCATCGATGATCTCGATAACCACGGGAAGTTTTTCGGATACTTCCCAGAACTTATAAGACCTGATCACGGAACTTGCCCCATAACCCAGCATGCCCTTAAATGCTGTTGCTCCGGAAAGTCCTGCTTCTTTTGCCTTAAACACAATAGATTCAGACAAAATTTCCTGGTTTACCTTATCGGTCGATCCGATAAAGATTCTCAATAATAAGGCAACTGAATTATTTTCCATATCATATCATTTTGGTGATTGCCCTCCCAGCAAATACAGCCAAAAGGCCCAGAAAGAAACTGAAACCCGCATAGGAGGCAAAACGCAGGATCTCTTTATTTTGCGGGGGAAGAGAATAAGAACACGTGCATTGTAGGTAAAGGAGAAAAAGTCCGTAAACCCGCCCACAAATGCCTACCGTAAGAAAAAGAGTCCATTCCTGTGACATGAGGGCTCCTTTTTCTGAAAATCCCATAATAATGCCGATCAGCAGGCTGCCCAGGATATTGACAATAAAAGTCCCCCAGGGAAAAACGGAATCAAAGGATAACACAAAATACCTGGCGATGAGAAAACGAAGGATGGTGCCTATAAATCCGCCTATGCCCACAATAATACATTAGGTTTTAATTTTAACAGCATTGCAAATGATACTTAAATTTTTATGGTAGAAGTCATCAGTCTCAAAAGAAGACGGTTAATGGCAGACCTCATTGCCAATAAACAAATGTAGTAAAATTAGTCAATAGTCGTGGCGCAGGGTTTCGGTAAATAAACCCCGGTGCGGTGTCAAATGCTCGTTTGTTAGCAGGATGTTCAGGAATAAGCTTGTTCTTGGGACTTTTCAATTTCTTCCTTGTTCATCATCATTTTTACAAATTCGCCCTTAATAAATCTGTCGGCCTGGTTTTTGTAATGTTTGCTGAATACATTGCCACTTTGTCCGGTTGGCAAAATTGACAGGCTGTTTTCTATATCACTGAAATCAATGACACGCCGGGTTGATGGCCCCGCATTCACATCGTAAACTCCTTCTTCATTAATATCAAAAACCTGGTTATTGATGACCTCATTTCCTCCGTCAAGCTGAAAAGGTCCCACATTAAAAAACCATTTTCGATAGGGCCACCTTGTCAAAAGCGTGTTTATCGGGTAACTGAAACAGCCTTATCCCAGGTCCAGTCGCCAATATTTTTTCCAAACTGGTCTTCGAGCTGCTGAATACTGAGGTGGAACGCACTGGTAAAGATCTCGTCATGGTTTTCTTTTATATGTTTGGTTGTGACATCGTCCCACCAGATCGAATTTCTGTTATTTTTGGCAATATTGCTTTGGCGATATATTTCTTTGCGCTGAGATAAGTTTTCCATAGACTGTTTAAATCCTTCCTCTCCCATTTCATCCTGAAAGGTCATTTTTAAAAATGTATAGAGAAACTTATTGTAAATGGTGGGCGCCAGCATTATTCTTTGTATAAGCACCATCCCATTTCAGCAATGTTTCCAATGCCTTATTCTCATTTTCGGGTAAAAACATACCTTGGTCATATTCTGACCAATAATATGGATGAGGCCGGGGGCTACTGCAGATTGCACATCATTGATCATCTTTCTTGTGTCTTCCATAGTGAAATCTTTCCTGGCATCAAGCAATTGCACAACGCGCTTGGCCCGGTCTTCCGCAACATAATATCCGGGATATAAATAATCGCCCACCTTACCTGGCTGGTTGTTGGCCGAATACACATAATTCCATGGGGGGTTAATCGCCTGAGGGTTCTGATCAAAATCAAAGTATTCGATCACGTGTTTTGCCCCATTGCTATTGTCGAGAATAAAATTGGTATTTTCTTCTTCTGCATGCCGGTACAACTTCGCTGCAGCAAACCAGGCAATGTTGTTGTCTGCATCTCCATACATCACATTTAGACCGGGGGCATGTATCTCAGAAACCCCTTCTCTGAATCCCTTCAGTGATTTGGCATGTGAGATCTTATGGGTAACACCAATCATATCGCCGGGAAAACGTGTATAGACCCAGTCCATGGAAATATTCCGGGTTGAATCCAAAATGCCCAATAACTCGTTCATAATCGGCCCCCTTTTCCTGTTCTGACCTCAAAAAATACATCATCTTCATCTTTGACTTTTATGATTTCTTTTCTGGTTCCAAATTGTTGTAAACTATCTTCAAGATAAAAATCGATGTCATCATTTTGGAACATGGTCAAACCATACGCGTACTTTCGGTTATGACCCAGCAAAGGAAAAGGAGTAAGCGCCAGATTAAAACCGTACATCTCATAATTGGGCGTAACGATGTGCGACTGGTACCATACAGCGGGTTGTGAATATCCGATATGCGGGTCATTTGCAAGAATCACCTTTCCGTTCTTAGTCTTTTTAGCTCCAATCACCCAGCTGTTGCTTCCAATAAATGGTGGTACTGGAAGTGTTTCCATAATACTATTTACGGCTCCTGATATATTTGAGGCTACTTCACTGACTATGTTTCTATGGTAATTTTGTATGATTGTTGCCCCGGGGTTCAATTTAATATCCAGATCCTCCAAATAAGCGGAACCCAGTTTCTGGTTTAGCCCGGTCAAAAACGGATCTGTTTTGTGTGCCTGAGCAAAACTAAAGGCCATATACCCATATACATTAAAGATATCCTTCACCGTATAATTTTCTTTTTTAATTCCCAACAATCTAAATTCTACCGGAGTAGCTCCATTATCTATAAAAAGATTTATCCCATTTATATAGGCCCTTGCCATCAAATAGGAAGCAGAAGCAGTGTCTATTTTAGACAAGGAGGCCTCCGATGCTTCTGCTATACCAATCCCTCTAAAAAACTTATCGGTTTCTACCATACTTTCACCAAAAACTTCAGAAAGTCTTCCCGCCCCTACCCGCCTCACGAGTTCCATTTGCCAAAGCCTGTCCTGCGCATGCAGATAACCAAGCGCAAAATAAGCATCGGTCTCATTCTGTGCATATATATGTGGAACCCCCACTTCATCAAAATATACTGTCACTTCTTCCTGCAAGCCATTTAAATCCAACTTTCCGGAGTAATCCGGTTTGTTAAAATATACAAACAGAAAAAAGGCGATGACCAAAAAGCCCAATAAGAGTCCGGTGAAAAGCAATATTTTTTTAATCATAATACATCATGAATACTTCCAACTTATTTTTAGCAGTGAATGTAGGTCAAAATGAAAAAAGTCCCAAATAAATTGAGACTTTTAACTATAAACTAATAAAAAGGTTATTAAAATTCTTCTTCACCAGACCTGATAGGAACTATTTGAGGAGTAAAATCTTTACCTTCCCAAAGGTCTCCATTCGCATCAGTTTTACTGTAATCATAAGCCCAGCGATGCACTTCAGGTATTTCTCCAGGCCAGTTGCCATGAATATGTTCAACAGGTGTAGTCCATTCCAGGGTATTCCCTTTCCATGGGTTCTGACTAGCCTTTGGGCCTTTTTTAATGCTTATAAAAAAATTGGCCAAAAATATCAATTGGGCTGCTCCTCCGATCAATGCAAAAATAGTTATTACCTGATTGATATGCAAAAGGTCATCGAATATTGGAAAGGCTGTATGCTCGTAATACCTTCTCGGCAAGCCTGCCAATCCCAGAAAATGCATTGGGAAAAATACCCCATAAGAGGAAATTGTTGTCAACCAGAAATGCAGGTAACCCATATGCTTGTTCATCATCTTTCCATACATTTTTGGATACCAGTGGTAAACTCCGGCAAACATGCCGAACAAGGCAGAAATTCCCATAACAAGATGGAAGTGTGCAACTACAAACATGGTATCGTGCACATTGATGTCAAGGGCACTATCACCTAATATCAAACCTGTAAGACCTCCTGTTATAAAGGTAGAAACCATACCAATTGAGAAAAGCATGGCAGGATTCAGCTGGAGATTTCCCTTCCACAAGGTGGTTATATAATTAAATGCTTTTACCGCAGAGGGTATTGCAATTAAAAGGGTTGTGAATGTAAATACGGAGCCGAGAAACGGATTCATTCCGGTAACAAACATGTGGTGACCCCAAACAATCGTAGATAGGAATGCGATGGCAATAATAGAACCGATCATGGCCCTGTATCCAAAAATAGGCTTTCGTGAATTGGTTGAGATTACCTCTGAAGTAATCCCCAATGCGGGCAATAATATAATATATACTTCCGGATGCCCCAGGAACCAAAACAAATGCTCAAACAAAATAGGAGACCCTCCCTGATAATGCAATACTTCTCCCTGAATGAAGATATCGGATAAAAAGAAAGAAGTTCCCAGACTTCTGTCAAAAATGAGCAACAATGCAGCCGATAACAGCACAGGGAATGAAATTACCCCAATGATGGCTGTGATAAAAAATGCCCATATGGTCAATGGCAAACGGGTCATTCTCATGCCTTTTGTCCTAAGATTCAATACAGTAACAATATAGTTTAGAGAACCCATTAGCGATGAGGCAATAAAAATAGCCATCGATACCAGCCATAAAGTCATTCCCAATCCTGAACCTGACATAGCCTGAGGAAGCGCGCTTAATGGCGGATAGATCGTCCAGCCGGCAGAGGCCATACCAGTGTGTACAAAAATAGACAGGAACATTATTAGACTGGAAATAAAAAACAACCAGTAGGAAATCATGTTAAGAAAGCCGGAGGCCATATCTCTTGCCCCGATTTGCAAGGGAATCAATAAGTTACTGAAAGTGCCGCTCAAACCGGCTGTCAATACAAAGAATACCATAATGGTTCCGTGTATGGTAACCAATCCAAGGTACATATCTGGCGTCATTACACCACCCTCTCCGCCTTTTCCTAAAAAGCTTCAATTATAGTAAAAGATTGTTGCGGATAGGCCAATTGCAGCCTGAACAGCATGGACATAAAAACACCGATAACACCCATAAACATCCCGGTAATGAGATATTGTTTGGCTATCATCTTGTGATCCTGACTAAAAATATATTTAGTTATGAAAGTTTCTTTATGATGATGGTGATGATCTGACATTAGATAAACTTTTATTTCTGTTCGTTAGTGATTATTTGAGCAATCGTTTTTTGTTCTTTGATCCAGGCATTGAATTCTGCTTCCTCTTCAACTACAATTTTCATTTGCATATTGTAATGGGAATTACCGCAGATCTTGTTACAAAGCAAAAGATAATCAAATTCAACCGGATCTTTATTTTCTGCTTTTCGCAATGCATTAATATCTTCAAATTTAGCTTTGGTCATCTCGTTTTCCCGCATTTCCTTTGTGGTTACCGATGGAGTAAATCCAAAAGTTGTCTGCATTCCGGGTACGCAATTCATCTGCGCCCTGAAGTGAGGCATATAGGCAGAATGCAACACATCCTGCGACCTGAATTTGAAGATCACTTTTCTACCTTTGGGTAAACGCAATTCCCTAACAGGTATATCATCCTGTGAATTCTTGTCTGTCATGTCTATTCCCATTGTGTTTATTCCTGCAATGTTCCTCACATTGGCCATTCCCAATGTGTTATCCGCTCCACTGTATCTTGCTTCCCACCCAAATTGCTTGGCATATACTTCAATTACCAAAGGATTTTCAGCATTAGAAGTGTCCATTACACTATTCCAGGTCCAAAGGCCATACAGAATTAAACCTGTTAACACTACCGCCGGTGTAACCGTCCACCACATTTCAAGCTTATTGCTGTCTGCAAAAAATTTTGCTTTGCTCCCATCAAGACCACGGTATTTAAAAGTGAAAAAGTATATTAAAAACTGTGTAATAAACTGAACAACAATGATTAAGGTCATGGTTATCACAAAGAGATTGTCAATATGTTCTCCTTCCGCGGAAGCTGAGAGCCTTGGCAGCAATACAGTCTTTCCCTGATACATGGAATAAACCATAAGCCCGTATATAAATCCGCCCAATCCCAGCACTAACCAACCGTTTATATTGTTCTCCTCATGAGAGGCTATTTGATCCTTCTTCATCAATCCTAATATTTTGAAGAACTGCCATATTGCAGTAGCAATTACAACAAAAATTAAAATAAAAAATAGTGCTTTCATTTATATAAATATGGTTTTTATATGTATTAAAGCCTGATGACTAATAATGATAGATTTTACTTTCTTTCATAAAAGGATTTTCCTTTGCGAGCAGAGGCACCTTTGCCATGGCTCTAAAAACCACAAATATAAATAATCCAATGAAAAAAGCAAGAGATCCTAATTCAGGAACGCCAATAAACCATGAATTACCAACTGTAGCGGGTGAAATTAACTGAAAGATATCAACATAGTGACCTGTTAATATAATTAGTCCTGTAAAGACAATAAACCACGGAACCCTTTTAAAATCACTGTTTATAAGCAACAAAATTGGGAATACAAAGTTCAATACGATCATACCGATAAATAACAATTGGTAAGAACCAAGCAAACGCGGATGAAAATAGGCAGCCTCTTCAGGAAGGTTTGCATACCATTGTAACATGAACTGATCAAAGAAGAAATAGGTCCAGAAGATACTGAATCCGAACATATACTTGGCCAGGTCATGTAAGTGGCTGTCATTAACAAATGGCAGAAATCCTTTAGCCCTCATATAAATGGTCACAAGAGCAATCACGGTGATACCGGACACGAACATACTCGCAAATACATAAAAAGAGTATAACTGGCTATACCAGTGAGGATCTAATGACATCAGCCAGTCAAATGACATAAACAGCTCAAGGATACCAAAGATCACAATAAAAGCTATGGCGAGATTGAAGTTCTTTTTATAGATCTTTATATCGCCGGTTTCATCCAAAGCCAGGGAATTTTTTCTCAACAAGTATCTGAAAACATTGTAAACGGTCAGATAAATCGCACTCCTTATCAACCAGCCCGGTACATTTAACCACCATATCTTACCCTGAATAATTTCATCAGTTGCGGCTTCAGGCGCCATCCATGCGTACATATGGTTTAAGTGAAATCCACTTGCCAATAAAAAGATAAACAGCAGTATTGATCCCGGCAAAATATAAGCTGTGATCGCTTCCATCACTCTAAAAAGTACAATCGACCAGCCTGCCTGAGCTGCCCATTGGATCGAATAAAACACCAACACTGTCACGGCAATCATCAAAAAGAAAAAGGCAGAAATAAAAAAAGCTGTCCATGGCCTGTTCTGGGCCTGATGCAACAGGTGCTCTGCATGGGCCTGTTCCTCTGCTGCAGCATTTGTATGGTCAGCGCTGTTCGCATCGGCAAGAGTCTGGCTGTCATGGCCGGCTGTAACACCATTCCCATCCTCATGGTGCATCATTGCTTTAACTTCTTCCGTTGTTTTCGGGGTACTGAGAAAACCCATAGGCCATTCCTAAAAGTCCCAGAACCATCAGAACAATAGAAAACGTTTTTAATTTGCTTGAAAATGTATACATTTCACTTCGTTATTTCTTGTTAATTTTTTATTTTATAATCAGATCAGCTCTCAGTTTTTCAACATATTGCGCAACTTGCCATCTTTCGAGCTCAGTTAGCTGTGAAGAATGCGATCCCATAAGGTTCCTTCCATACATGAGCACATGATAAATACTTCCTTGTGTAATTTCTCTGTCCTTGTAACTTGGCACACCCAGAAATTTTTCATTTTTCATCAGAACACCCTGGCCATCTCCTATATCGCCGTGGCATACATTACAGTATATACCATATAAAATATTTCCCCGCTTCGAGATTTTTTTCATTGGTCTCCAAAGATGTTTTCAAAGAGTCTTTAGCAAAAATATAGCCTTGCTCTGTATCGGGAATTTCATAGAAAGATGATGTTCTCGAAATGGTTCCAGCAACCGGAGCCTGAGATGTCTGTCCGTTTTTAAAATTCGGATTTACTGTATATGTGTCGTAAGGAACTGAATTGTACATATCAGTATCAGCCATATACTGCACTTTTCTTGTGGTTTTTGTATCGTTACAGGACACCATAAGAAGTGTGACAAGAAAAAGATACGTTGTTTTTATAACTATTTTCATTTTATAATATCTTGTGATAATTTCTTTACAAATTTTAATCCTTCTTTTCAGCAACTTTAATTTCAATCGCACCGGTTTCTTTCAAGAAGGAAGTTAAGGCTTCCTGATTTCCGTCAATAGCAATTTCCATAACAAATTTATCATCAGTAGTCCTTGGATCCGGATTTGATGCAGTTTGAAAAGGCCATATTTTACTCCTCATATAAAAAGTGATTACCATCAGGTGGGCAGCGAAGAAAACTGTCATTTCGAACATGATTGGCACAAAGGCCGGCATATTTTCGGCGTAGCTAAAGCTCGGTTTACCACCAATATTCATGTGGCCAGTCCTGAATCATCATATAATTGAGCATCCACACAGAAAAAAACAAACCGATAACTCCATATATAAATGCAGTAATAGCAATCCGTGTTTTTTCCAGACCCATTGCCTTATCTAGTCCGTGCACCGGAAATGGCGTATAAACTTCTTCAATGTGGTGATGGGCTTCTCTGGTCATTTTTACCGCCTTGATCAGCACATCATCATCATCGTACATTGCCTGTAATACTTTGTTGCTCATTTCTTAATTATTTAAATTGAATAAACAATTCATTTTTATTAATGGTGCTCCTTTTTGTAATATTCTCCTGAGGATTTCAAGATCGATTTTACTTCAGCCTGCGCCACTACCGGGAAGGTTCTGGCATATAAAAGGAATAAGACGAAAAAGAATCCGATTGTTCCAATAAAAATACCAACATCTACAAAAGTAGGCTCAAATTGCGTCCAGGAGGAAGGCAAATGACCCCTGCTCAGGTTGATCACAATGATATCAAATCTTTCAAACCACATTCCAATATTAATGATGATAGACATGATAAAGGAAACTGTAAAGTTTGTTCTGAGCTTCTTGAACCACAACAACTGGGGAAATACCCCATTGCAAAGAATCAGCGCCCAAAAAGCCCACCAGTAAGGACCGGTAGCTGCACCAATCGATAAATAGGTAAAATCTTCATATAAACTTCCTGAATACCAACCTATAAAGAACTCAGAAAGGTAGGCCACCATGACGATACCGCCGGTAACCAGGATTACCTTGTTCATATTTTCAATATGCAAGCGCGTAATATACGCTTCCAGATTTGAAACCTTCCTCATTACGATCAATAAAGTCTGTACCATTGCAAAGCCTGAAAAAACAGCTCCGGCAACAAAGTACGGCGGATACACTGTACTGTGCCAACCAGGGATAACTGAAGTAGCAAAGTCGAAGGATACGATGGTGTGAACGGATAATACCAGCGGTGTTGCCAAACCTGCCAAAACCAGTGACACTTCCTCGAATCGCTGCCAGTCTTTAGCCCTTCCTGTCCATCCAAAACTCAACAAACTGTATATTTTCTTTTGAAATGGCTTTGTAGCTCTGTCGCGTATCATCGCAAAATCAGGCAACAATCCAGTGTACCAGAAAACCAGTGAAACTGATAAATACGTTGATATTGCAAATACGTCCCACAACAGAGGTGAGTTAAAATTAGTCCACAAAGAACCAAACTGGTTTGGAATTGGCATTACCCAATATCCATTCCATACCCTACCCATGTGGATCAAAGGAAATAATCCGGCCTGCACCACGGCAAAGATGGTCATGGCCTCTGCAGATCTGTTGATCCCCATTCTCCATTTTTGTCGGAATAACAACAGAACGGCAGATATAAGGGTTCCGGCATGACCAATACCCACCCACCAGACGAAGTTTGTGATATCCCAGGCCCAGTTGATCTTATTGTTTAATCCCCATACCCCAATTCCGGTACCGATGGTATATATAATTGCACCTACTCCCCACAGGAAACAAATTAGTGCCAAAGTAAATACACCCCACCACCATTTGTTTGCCTTCCCTTCAACCGGAGCAGCAATGTCATTGGATATATCGTGATAAGTCTTATCCCCTAAAATTAAAGGTTCTCTAATCGGTGCTTCGTAATGAGCCATAATCTTATCTAAAATTAAATATTGATATTTTTAACATTCAAGAAACGCAATTTTAAGCTTCTTGTTTGTTCTTTACTTTTAACTGATAAAAGACATTTGGTTTGGTCCCTACAAAATCCAATAGTTTAAAACTTCTGTCGTCTTCGGCTTTCTGTGCAACCAGACTTTCCTTATTGTTGATGTCCCCAAAAACGATTGCTCCGGTTGGACAAGCATTGGCACAGGCTGTTTTAAATTCGCCTTCAGCGACTGCCCTGCCCTCTTTTTTAGCCGTCAGAATTGTAGCCTGGGTCATTTGAATACACATAGAGCATTTTTCCATTACACCACGGGAACGAACTGTAACATCTGGATTCAAGACCATTTTGCCGATTCCGTTGTTCATATTGTAATCAAACTGGTCGTTATCAAAATACTTGAACCAGTTGAACCTTCTTACCTTATACGGACAGTTGTTCGCGCAATAACGGGTACCCACGCAACGGTTGTATGCCATTTGATTTTGACCTTGCTGTCCGTGTGAGGTAGCTGCAACCGGACAAACCGTTTCGCAGGGTGCATGGTTACAGTGCTGGCACATAACCGGCTGAAAGGATACTTCAGGGGCATCAGAAGGATGGGACATTGCATCGAAGAAATCCCCGGATCCAAATGAGCCATCTTCTTTTCCTTTAACGATGGTCATATCACTGGAATAATAGCGGTCTATGCGCAACCAATGCATATCTCTGACTCACCCTGATCTCATGTTTACCAACAACCGGAACATTGTTTTCTGTATGACATGCGATAACGCAGGCTGCACAACCGGTACAGGTTGAGAGATCAATAGACATATTGAATTTAGTTCCGAGGCTATCATCAAAAGGCTCCCACAGGTCTACCTTTTCCTGTGTAACCGGTTGGTGGTCCAATGAAAAAACCGGTGCACTGTTCCATTCTTTTTTTGGTTTGGTCGTGAATTCAGCCAAAGTAGTTTCTTTGGTAATATCCACTTCCCTGCCCATGATGGTGTGATGAAGCTGTACGCAGGCGAATTCGTGCTCACCTGCCGCTTTTTCTATACGCACATTTTTGAAGAAACTGCCACTTAATGGATAGGCATTCACTCCTACGCTCATTTCCTTTTGTAAATGTCCGGCTCCATAACCCAATGCTATAGCCACTGAACCCGGCGCTTGGCCAGGCTGAATATAAGCCGGAACATTGCTGAGTGTAAATCCATCAGCAACAATATTCACCAAATCTCCGTTAAGCGCTCCATTGTCCTGGGTTCTGTTGGTAAGTCCGAATTTCTCGGCATCAATCCTTGAAATAAGCAGGTAATTGTCCCAGGAAGTTCTTGTAATTGGGTCAGGTAATTCCTGCAACCAGGGGTTATTGGCCTGTTGGCCATCCCCGAGGCCTGCTTTGGTATAAACAGTCAATTCAAGATCTCCCGGTTTATACTTGCCCAATCCAGTTCCAATAGCGTTAAAATCAAGTTCCTTTGGCGTTGCTGGCACCAATTCTTCCGTTGCTGCGAAATAACCACTTTGCAATGCTTTGTTAAAAGAAGCTCCTTTTAAAACAGAGGAAGTCCAGTTACTTCTTTATAAAGCTGTGGTAATTATCTTCACTTCCCATCCACTTCAAGAGTGAATCCTGAAATTGACGCGTGTCAAACAAAGGATGGATTGTAGGTTGTATCAGACTGTAATGTCCGCGCTGTATCATGGCATCTCCCCATGATTCTAAATAATGTGGGGTGGCCAATACAAATTGTGAAGCAGCGGTAGTCTCATTTTCCCTCATTGAAAACGCAACACTCAACTTGACCTTTTTCAATCCTTCCGCAAAACTTTTTGCATTGGGAAGGGTATAAAGCGGATTTGTTTCCACCATCATCAAGGCACCAACAGTACCCTGATTCATTTCCTAAATCAGCTGGTTCACCTTTTTATCATCTCCCTGGCGAACAAACCGGGTATTATTTACATCCTGTACTTCGCTTTGAATTGGCATTGTTAATTGCCAAAGCCAGCAATTGGGCATTCTTATCATTGATTCCTGTAACTACAACGGCTTTTGAACCGGCCTCTTTGATCTTCTTTGCAATCTGCCCTATGGCTGTATTCAATGGAGACATCTCTGTGGTGGATATCCCTGTAACAACTGCCTGGTATAATTTTGAAAGTGCTGTAAGTTGCTCTGATGGCTTTACCAAAACTCTTTTATCTGCATTCCCACCGGTAAGTGTCAAATTGGATTCTATCTGAACATGATAAGACATTTTACCATTCTGTGGCACCCTACCCTTTGGCATAGCCTGCAGAAAAGCCTCCTCCCTGCCAGTCTCCCAAAAAGTCTGCACCTATGGAAACGATCAGATCAGCTTTAGAAAGGTCGTAGTCAGGCAAGGCTCTTGTACCGTACATTTCCTCCATTGCATCCAGAATGCCATTTTCAGAAACTGCATCGCACATAATGTGGTCTGCATTGACATAAAGCGCTTTAAAGTTATTGATCAAAAGAGCAGTTGACGGACTGACCATGGTTCCTGTTAAAAAAACAATTTTTTCATTATTGGTCTTTAGGGTAGCCAACATTGCTGAAATCTCTGTATCGACTTTATTCCAGGTAGCTTGAGGCCCCTTTGGATTTTGGCCCTTTCAACCGGTTATTGTCATACAATGAAAGGACTGAGGCTTGAACCCTGGCATTCGTTTCCCAGTTCCCTGCCTCCCTGTTTGGGTCAATTTTTATCGGACGGCCATCGCGTACCTTGACGATGATGTTGGCAAAATCAAAGCCATCCGCCAAGGTGGTTGCATAATAATCGGCAACTCCGGGAATAATATTATCTGGTTTTACAACGAAGGGAATCGATTTAGTCACAGGGCCCTCGCAGGCTGCCAATGAAGCTACAGCTGTCGAAAAGCCCACATATTTAAGAAAATCTCTTCTGCTGGTTGAAGAAGAACTCAAGGTATTTTTATCTCCTAAAAACTGATCTGTTGGAATTTCTTCTGCAAACTCATTTTGTTTTAGCTTTTCAACAATAGAGCTGCTTTCATTCAGCTCTTCAACACTTTTCCAGTATTTCTTGTTAGATGCCATATATAATTCTTATCGTTATTTGTATTGCTTAATTGATCTTTAATCCCTAAGTCATTAGTAGTGACATTTACCACATTCCTTACCTCCCAAATCGGCTACAGTTACATTTGCCACATTGTACTTCCTGGCCAGTTCCTGATGAATTTTCTCGTAATAATCATTGTTCTTGATATCGACATTGGTCGTCTTGTGACAATCAATACACCAACCCATTGTTAACGGGGAGAACTGGTACATCTCTTCCATGGTTTCGACCGGGCCATGGCAGGTCTGACAAGCAAGGCCGCCAACGGTTACGTGTTGGGAGTGGTTAAAATATACGAAATCAGGAAGGTTGTGGATTTTAATCCAATTGATAGGCTTCTCTTCATAGTTCTCTTTGTAGGCAAGTTTTTCTGAATCCCATCCGTTTGCCTCATATATTTTTTGTATTTCTGAATCGTAAAAAGCCTTTTCAGATTCAGATGATACCGGGCCTTTATATTCTCCAATGCTTTTGTGGCAGTTCATACAAACATTTACCGATGGTATTCCTGAATGCTTGCTGTGTTTTGCGGAAGAATGACAATATTGACAATCTATCTTATTATCACCGGAATGGATCTTATGAGAAAATGCAATTGGCTGAATGGGCTTATAACCCTGATCAACGCCAACCGTGAATAAACTTCCAAATAGCAGGTAGGCAAAAACCAAAAGCAAGAATATGGTGGATACTATTTTCAAGAATCCATTATTGCTGCTGACAAATACCCAAACAACAAAACCAAGGAGTACAAGGGAAACAAGGTATGTTATCCATTTGCCAGAGTACCTTGGAGTGGCCAGTACACTGGAAGCTTCAGCAACAGAATCAGCAGGCTTGGCATCACCGGCAGTTGTATATGCAATTATGGCATCAATATCATCATCTGATAATTGAGGAAATGCGGTCATGGGCATTCCGTTATATTCGTTAAAAATAGCGATTGCATCTTTATCTCCGCTGGCCCTCAATGCAGCGTTGTCCTTGATCCAGGCCTTCAACCATTCATTTGATCTTCTGTCGGCCATCTTACCCAGTGCAGGTCCGATTAATTTTTTATCCAGTTTATGGCAGGCCGCGCAATTTGCCTGAAATAATTTCTTGCCGAGTGCAACTTTGGGGTCTGCAACAGCACTGGCAGCTATTGTAGTTTCTGTAGCAGCAGGTTTATCATCTGTATATGCAACAATGTCGATTATGTCCTGATCTGTAAGCTGAGGATATGCGGTCATCGCCATACCGTTGTATTCATTAAAAATGGCAATTGCATCTTTATCTCCGGTAGCCCTGAAAGCATTATTATCCTTGATCCAGGCCTTCAGCCATTCCGGGCTCCGCCTTTCGCTAATCCCTTTTAACGGAGGTCCAATTAATTTTTTATCCAGTTTATGACAAGCAGCGCAATTGGCATTAAAGAGCTTTTTACCATTTTCAGGGTTAGCCTCTTGAGCAGATAAACCAAGGGAAACGAAAAAAATAAAGGAAAAACCGATGTAAAATCTTTTAAATATGCTCCTTTGCATTACAACTTTTATTTAAGTTATTTAAGTACTGTCGGATGATGGCTTCGTAAAAGTGTGAAAAGTGTCAAAATTAATATAATTTTATCATAATTTCACAGAATTAATTCAGCATCTGCAAAAATACATTTTCTCTTTTATAGTCAAAGTTAAATTTGGAGAAGGCAATAATTTATACTAATTCTAAATAATAATTTTTTTTAATTAATCTTAAAACAATATTTTAGCTTTGCAAGAAAATTACATCATGACTAAAAGGGTTCTTTTTTTGTCTTTTCCTGAGTCTTTTTTATTTTTCTGTACATGCCCAAACTTCAGGTGAACTGACTATTCAGGCGAATGCAGCCATTGATAAAATTGTTGCACAAAAGATTGCCTACAATAAATCTTTAAAAACCGTAAAAGGTTATAAAATACAATTGTATTATGGAAGTGAACAGGGAGCATATAGTTTAAAAGATAAATTCAATGCACTGTATCCGGATATACCTGCCAAACTGACCTTTAGTACCCCTGACTGGAAAATTCAGGTAGGAAATTATTACACAAAATTACAGGCAGACCACGATATTGTTCAGCTCAAAATTGATTTTCCTGGTGCAATTGTAATCGCAGCTGATATCGACATAGCAGAAAACTGAGCTTCCCACCGGGCAGGATCTTACCGAATTTAATATTTTATCCGTATCCTATGAATGAAAATCTCGATGCCACCAACAAACAATTCTCCGGGGAAGATACAGATATTGAGAAAAAACTAAGACCGATTACCTTTTGATGACTTTACTGGTCAGGAACATGCCTTGGAGAATTTGAAGAATCTTTGTCAGGGCTGCGAATTTAAGGGGAGAAGCATTGGATCATACTTTATTCCATGGCCCTCCCGGGCTGGGTAAAACGACCCTGGCCCATGTTTTGGCAAATGAACTTCATACCAATATCAAGATCACTTCAGGTCCTGTGCTTGATAAACCCGGTGACCTGGCTGGTCTGCTGACCAACCTGAAGGAAAGGGACGTATTGTTTATTGATGAAATACACCGGCTAAGTCCTATAGTTGAAGAATACCTTTATTCGGCCATGGAAGATTATAAAATCGACATCATGATCGAATCAGGGCCCAATGCCAGGACGATACAAATAAATCTGGAGCCCTTTACGCTGATTGGTGCCACCACCCGATCCGGATTACTTACTGCACCCATGCGAGCGAGATTTGGTATCATAAGCCGATTGCAGTATTACAGCACAGAAATCCTGACGAACATTGTTCAGCGCAGCGCTCTTATACTGAATGTTCCCATCACCATGGAAGCAGCCATAGAAATTGCAGGCCGCAGCAGGGGAACTCCCAGGATTGCAAACGCATTGCTGAGAAGGGTAAGGGATTTCGCACAAATTAAAAGCGATGGGAGGATCGAGATCAAAATTGCAAGAATTGCTTTAAATGCACTTCATGTAGACATCCATGGCCTGGATGAAATGGATAATAAGATCTTGCTGACCATCATTGATAAGTTCAAAGGCGGGCCTGTTGGAATTAGTACCCTCGCAACCGCCGTTGGTGAAAATGCAGAAACCATAGAGGAGGTTTATGAACCATTTTTAATACAGGAAGGTTTTATAATGAGAACTCCACGGGGGCGTGAAGTCACGGAGCTGGCGTATAAACATCTCGGAAAAACAGGTAATTTTAAGCAGGGCGGTTTATTTTAATCCGACTGCAGAAATAAAACAGTGTTTTGCAGTACAAATCCGATAAGCAATATCTCACAGACAGAATAAAGAACGAAGCAATACGGCTCGGTTTTCATTCTTGTGGCATTGCCCGTTCTCAATTCCTGGAACAAGAGGCCATACATCTTGAAGAATGGCTGAAAAATGGGTATCATGGGCAGATGCGTTATTTGGAAAACTATTTTGAAGTGCGGCTCAATCCGGATAAACTTGTCGAAGGAGCAAAATCGGTGATCTCTTTACTTTACAATTACTTTCCTTCTGAAAAACAGTTCAGCGATACCTATAAAATTTCCAAATACGCCTATGGGGAAGATTACCACCAGGTGATTAAAAAAAAATTAACCCAGCTTGTTCAATATATCAAGGACCAGTCAGGGGATATCAACATAAGAAGTTTTGTTGATTCTGCTCCTGTCATGGAACGGGCCTGGGCCCAAAAAGCAGGACTGGGCTGGATTGGCAAGCATTCCTTACTCATCAATAAGCAGCAGGGATCATTTTTCTTCTTAGCCGAAATTGTGCTGGATATTGAACTCAATTATGACTCCTCTATTCAAACAGATCATTGCGGAACCTGTACAAAATGCATTGATGCCTGCCCAACAGAAGCAATCATACCAAAAAAGACCATTGATGCAAGCAAATGTATTTCCTATTTCACCATTGAACTCAGGAACGAGATCCCCATCTCAATGAAAGGAAAGTTTGAGGATTGGATCTTTGGCTGTGATATTTGCCAGGATGTTTGTCCGTGGAATCGGTTTTCGCTTCCACATACAGAACCAGATTTTCTTCCCTCGAAGGATTTATTATCAATGAAAAAAGAGGATTGGATTCAGCTTGAGGAGAACTCTTTTGATCAGATATTTAAAAAATCAGCGGTGAAAAGGACCAAATATAAGGGCTTAAAACGTAACATTAGTTTCCTACAAAAAGTACCGAAATCAACTGATAACCACAACTAGATTAACTACATTTGTTGTATAAAAAGTTATCATTATGAGTTCAAAAATCAATAAAAAAGACGCGTTATTGTACCATGAGTTTCCAAAACCAGGTAAAATTGCTATTATTCCCACCAAAAAACATGCTACCCAGCGTGATCTGGGATTAGCTTATTCGCCAGGAGTGGCCTACCCCTGTTTAGAAATAGCGGAAGAAAAAGATAAAGTTTACAAATACACTTCCAAAAGCAATCTTGTGGCGGTCATTTCAAATGGAACTGCTGTATTGGGATTAGGCGATATCGGGCCGCTTGCATCCAAGCCGGTCATGGAAGGAAAAGGCCTTCTATTTAAAATATTCGCCGATATTGACGTCTTTGATATTGAAGTTGATACAAAAAACATAGAAGAATTCATTCAGACCGTAAAAAACATAGCCCCTACTTTTGGAGGTATTAACCTGGAAGATATCAAAGCCCCTGAAGCTTTTGAAATTGAAAGGAGGCTTGTAGATGAATTAGACATCCCTGTGATGCATGATGATCAGCACGGTACGGCCATCATTTCGACTGCTGCATTAAAAAACGCCCTGGAAATAGCAGGCAAAAAAGCAGAAGATGTTAAGATCGTGATCAATGGAGCTGGGGCAGCGGCCGTCTCATGTACAAAGCTGTACAAAAAGTTAGGCGTAAAACCGGAAAATATAGTCATGTGTGATAGCAAGGGCGTTATCACAACGAGCAGAAAAGATCTGACCAAAGAAAAAATAGAGTTTGCTACAAGCCGCAATCTTAGCTCCCTGGAAGAAGCAATGGTAGCTTGTGATGTTTTTATTGGTCTTTCCAAGGGTGATGTGGTTAGCACAGATATGATCAAATCAATGGCCAAAAATCCGATCGTTTTTGCTATGGCCAATCCTGATCCTGAAATTTCCTACAATCTGGCAATCAAGAGTCGGAAGGATATTATCATGGCAACAGGTCGGTCTGACCATCCCAACCAGGTGAACAATGTACTTGGATTTCCTTTTATATTCAGAGGAGCACTTGATGTTAGGGCTTCAAAAATCAATGAAGAAATGAAAATGGCAGCAGTTCATGCCTTAGCGAACCTCGCCAAAGAGCCGGTACCCGAACAGGTAAACATTGCTTATCAGGAAAAAAAATTACACTTTGGTAAAGATTACATTATTCCAAAGCCATTTGATCACAGGTTGATCACACAAATCCCGCCAGCAGTTGCAAAAGCTGCTATGGATAGCGGCGTTGCCAGGATGCCAATTACCGATTGGGATAAATATATTGAATCTCTGGAAGACAGATTAGGTACAGGAAATAAACTAATGCGTATGATCACGAATCGCGCGAAAGCCAATCCAAAAAAAGTGCTGTTTGCAGAAGCAGATGAACTGGACGTGCTCAAAGCTGCTCAAATTGTATATGAAGAAGGGATAGCAGAAGTGGTCTTGCTCGGTGATAAAAAAACCATCCATACCCTGATGAAGGAATTGAATTTTGATGCTGACATTGAGATCATTGATCCAAAATCAAAAGAAGAAGAAGTCAGAAGAAACATTTTTGCCGATCAACAATGGAAAAAACGCCAAAGAAAAGGTCTGACTTTGCTGGCAGCGAAAAAGCAGATGCGGGAGCGAAACTATTTTGCGGCTATGATGGTGAACAATAATATGGCAGATGTCCTTGTAACAGGCTATACCAGCACGTATCCATCTGTTGCGAAACCAATGATTGAATTAATCGGAAAGCAGGAAGATGTTCAAAAAGTTTCTGCAACGAATATCATGTTGACAGAGCGCGGGCCGCTTTTTTTATCAGACACCTCCATGATCATCAATCCCACCGCAGAGGAATTGGTAGAAATAGCGCATCTGACTTACAAAATGATGAAACTATTTGGTCTTGAACCAAATTTGGCCATGGTAACATACTCTAATTTCTCTGCTTCTGGTTTAGATTCTGTCAAAAAGGTGCAGCAAGCAGTTAAAATTATGCATGAAAAATTCCCACATATTAATATTGATGGCGGACTTCAGGCAGATTTTGCCTTAAATGAAGAGTTGAGATCCTCAAAATTCTCATTCACAAAGATTGAAGGAAAAAAGGTAAATGGCCTTATTTTTCCAAATCTTGAATCGGCGAATATTAGTTATAAGCTTATTAAGGAACTCAATAAAACAGAATCCGTTGGACCGATTATCATGGGCCTTAAAAAACCCGTTCATCTTATTCAGTTGCGTGCTTCGGTAGACGAGATTGTAAATATTGTCTGTGTTGCCGTTGTAGATGCCCAGGAAAAAGAAAAAATAGCCAAATCAAAAGCCGTTAAGAAATAAATTCAAATCCGGCATTTTTGTATGATCTGACCTTGAGCGAAGCGGTTAAGTTTTAATTTATTTATGCTTACATTTGGCGCATTTTAATAGAAATAAATGATAACTCACCTCAACGGCAGGCTGATAGAAAAAAATCCGACCAATGTTGTTATTGAATGTAATGGCATTGGTTATTTTGTATTTATCTCACTGCAAACTTATTCTCAGATTCCTGACAGAGAAAACATACTGCTTCAGACCCACCTTGTGGTGCGCGAAGACGCTCATATTTTGTTCGGTTTTTACAGCAGGCTGGAAAGGGAGATATTCAAGATGCTCATATCGGTTTCGGGTGTTGGACCAAGCACCGCCATCACCATGCTTTCTTCCATGACCACTGAACAGATTCAGCACGCCATTGCCTCACAGGACGTGGCGCTGATAAAATCTGTGAAAGGAATCGGAGAAAAAACCGCACAGAGGGTAATTGTAGATCTTAGAGATAAAATACAAAAAACTTTCAACATTTCTGATGACTTATTAACAACTGACAATACAATTAAGAACGAGACGTTAATTGCTTTAGAAGTGTTGGGCTTTTCCCGAAAAATTTCAGAAAAAACTGTTTTGGCAATTCTGAAAGAAAATCCTGATAGTTCCTTAGAAGAATTAATAAAACAGGCACTTAAAAAATTGTAAAATTGCTTACCCTCAAACAATTTACATATCGGAGTCTTATTGTCCTAACCTCATTTTTATTTTCCTATCCTTTACTCGGCCAAAATTCTCAGGAGAACGGAGAAAATTCCGGTCAAACAGTAAATGAAAGGGATACTGTTCCTGCTTTGCAATACAATTTCAAAAATGAGCAAAAGGGCAGGTTCTTTTTGACAGATCCTACAAAATTTGAAGTCATCTACGACCCCGATACCGGGAAATACATTTTTTATGAGAAAATCGGAGACTATCTGATTAAACATCCTTCCTACATGACCAGGGAAGAATATGAAACGTACCGGCTCAACAGAGATATGCTGGAATACTCAAAAACCAAGATCAGCGCCATAGAAGGTAAAAATACAGAAACAGCTGCCGAACAAAGGGACCTTTTACCTATCTATTATGTGAATTCTAAATTCTTTGAGAATGTTTTCGGAGGAAATGAAATAGACATAAACCCCCAGGGTTCAGTGCTGATTAAAATGGGCGTTATTTTTCAGAGGGTTGAAAATCCGCAATTGTCTGAAAATAACCGGCAAAGTTTGACATTTGATTTCGATCAGGAAATTAATGCCAGTTTAAATGCACAAATAGGCAACAGGCTTCGGGTCAATGCAAATTTCGATACCCAATCCACCTTTAATTTCCAGAATCTGATCAAAATTGAATACACCCCAACAGAAGATGATATCATCCGCAAAATCGAAGTTGGTAATGTGAGCATGTCCTCGAGAAATTCACTGGTTACAGGGGTGCAAAACCTTTTTGGCGCAAAAACTGAATTGCAATTTGGAAAAACCACCATAACCGGTATTTTTTCGCAACAACGCTCACAATCAAAAATGGTTTCAGCCCAAGGGGGTTCGCTGATCAATGAGTTTGAGTTTAAAGCGAGCAACTACGATATGAACAGGCATTATTTTCTGGCACATTTTTTTAGAAATACCTATGAAAATGCCCTGGTGAATTTTCCTTTAATTAATTCTGTAAACAATATTACGCGCTTAGAATTATGGGTTACCAACAGAAATTCTACCACACAGAATACACGAAATATTGTCGCACTGAGTGATTTGGGAGAGAACAATCCAAATTATATCGGATCTTCTGCAGTGATTCCCAATCCAGGTGCAAAAGACCCGTCAAATCAGGCCAATAACATAAATAACCTCTTGACATTGAATTCGCCCATAAGGCAAATCCAAAATGTGGGTGCGGCCTTGGCGCCTTATGGACTGCAACAGGGAAGGGATTATACCATTTTGGAAAACGCCAGAAAATTAGTTCAGGGCGTGGATTTTACATTTAATGCCCAGCTGGGTTTTATTACACTGAACCGAAGATTGGTTGACAGTGATGTTTTGGCAGTAGCTTATGAATATACTGATGGGCAAAATGTATATCAGGTTGGTGAACTGTCTGGTGATGGTATCGTTGCACCCGATAACCTGGTGGTGAAATTATTGCAGGCTGAGATCATCACCACAACGATTCCTCTCTGGGACCTGATGATGAAAAATGTTTACGAAATTCCGGGCGCATTTCAGTTACAGGAACCAAACTTTCGGCTGGAGGTAATGTACCGTGATGATGAAACCGGTGTGCCCGTGAACATTTTACAAAATGCAAAGACACCCTCGGTGCAGAACAAAACCTTACTGAATCTCTTGAGATTGGACCGCCTTGACCAAAATGACAATGTGTTGGACAAGGGTGATGGGTTTTTTGATTACATAGAAAACATCACGATGAATTCGCAACAAGGTTATATGATATTTCCAACAGTGGAGCCCTTTGGAAGTTATCTGGATAATCTCCTTGACCCGGATGATGCTGTTTTTGTGTTTAATGAGTTATATGACAGGACACAGATGGAGGCTCAGACACAATTCCAGAACAAAGACAAATATTTGTTTAAAGGCTATTTTAAGTCGGATGGCAAAAACGGAATTCCATTGGGAGCGTTCAATGTACCAAGGGGATCTGTTAAAGTAACCAGCGGTGGCAGGGAATTGATAGAGGGTGTTGATTATGTTGTTGATTACAATATCGGAAATGTGCAGATCATAAATCCTGTACTGCTCGATTCGAATGCTCCCATTGAGGTATCTGTTGAAAACAATATGGGATTTACGCAACAGCAAACAAGGTATTGGGGACTGGATGTGCTGCATGTTTTTAATGAAAATTTAGCCCTGGGCGGAACCATAATAAATATCAATGAAAGACCCCTTACTCAAAAAGCACAGTACAATTTTGAGCCAATCAACAACACCATTTTTGGGGTCAATGTAAACTATACGGCAAAGGTGCCCTTTTTAACTAAACTGGCAAACAAATTACCCAACATTGATACCGATGTTGAATCCGTTATCTCTGCCAGGGCCGAGATTGCTTATCTTTTGCCTGGTTCGCCCAGTGGGATCGATCTTGACGGTCAGGCTACCTCCTATGTTGATGATTTTGAAGGATCTCAGATCCCTATCGACATAAAATCTCCGAAACAATGGTTTTTGGAAGTACTCCTCAGGGACAATCGGGCAGCCTGAATTTTAATGACGGAAACCTCGCTGCCGGCTTGCCGGAAATACTGAGAACCGGAGCAAAGAGATCCAAGCTTTCCTGGTATAATATAGACCAGCTTTTTTATGGTTCTACCTTAAAGCCAAATAATATCGACAATACCGAATTATCCAGAGCAGAGGTAAGGCAAATTAACTATACTGAACTTTTCCCCGCAACCGAATTAGATGTTACCCAATCCAATATCATCAGAACTTTTGATCTTGCTTATTTTCCTGCAGAACGTGGCACCTATAGTTTCGATGATAATTTCAATGGGAACGGAAAATACAGCAACCCGGAAGAACGCTGGGGTGGCATCATTAGACCCCTTACCACAACCAATTTCCAACAGGCAAATATTGAATATGTTGAATTCTGGCTTCTGGATCCTTATGAAAACTATTCTATAAAACCAGAAGAAGGTGGGCCTCCTGTGCCACCAGGACCTTCAGACTTTGTAGGGGAGCTCTATTTCAACTTTGGTAATATATCGGAAGACATCCTGAAGGATGACCGTAAGATGTTTGAAAACGGTTTGCCAGAGGATGGCAATCAAATACCCGGTGAGAATATAGAACTCACACCCTGGTCCTCTATCCCAAAAAACCAGTCCCTCCTATATGCTTTCACCGAAAGCGATCAGGCAAGGCCAAATCAGGATTTGGGTTTTGACGGTATCAATGACAGTCAGGAGACACAGCGTTTTGGTTCCCAGTTTGGCACTGATCCCGCTGCAGATAATTACAGATTTTTCCGGGGTACTGAACTGGATTCTCAGAATGCATCTATCATAACACGCTACCGTGACTTTTCCCGTACCGAAGGTAACTCTGCTACCCCCGGTACCTCCACAGAAGGCTTTCCCACTGCCGCAAGCTCTTTCCCTGATGTTGAAGATATCAATAAAGACCAAACCATGAGTACGGCAGAGAGTTATTATCAGTACAAGGTATCTCTCAACAAAACTGATTTGGTCGTTGGCGAGAACTATATCGTTGATAAGAAAGAAGTTAGTGCAAAATTAGCAAATGGGAACAATCAGAACGCTACCTGGTATCAATTTCGCATCCCTATAACCATTCCTGAAGACCCCAACAACATTATCAACAACATGACCGGATTTACTTCTATCCGTTTCATGCGGATGTTTCTTACAAAATTTAAAATCCCGGTGGTTCTGCGTTTTGGCGAATTACAGCTGATACGCGGGGATTGGAGAAGGTATACCCAAACTTTAAATGAGGAAATAAAACCACCTCAAGAAATTGATCCTATTGAAAATCAGAATTTCAGGGTTGGTGTTGTAAATATTGAAGAAAATGAAGACCGACAACCGATACCTTATGTGCTGCCTCCTGGCATCAAGAGAGAAAAATTACAGGGTACCACAACCATACAACAACAAAATGAGCAATCCCTTTCTGTCAAAGTAACCGATCTTAAATCTGGCGATACAAGAGCTGTTTTCAAAAATACCAATTTTGACATGCGTATGTATTCAGACCTGCTGATGTACTTACATGCGGAATCTGTTACCGGCCAGGTACCTGTAAACAATGATGACCTTCTGGCTGTAGTAAGACTGGGAAGTGATAATGATGAGAATTTCTACCAGATAGAGATCCCTTTAAAAATAACTGATTTTAGTGCCGTTAGCGCTGAGGAAATCTGGCCGGAGGAAAATAATATGAAGACAAAATTGAGCGAACTGGGTCAATTGAAGCTTAAAAGAAATGAAGAAGGCGGCTTGCCGGGTGCGCTTTATCCGGAACCTGTACCCGGAGAACCGGCAGAATTCAGGATCAGGGTAAAAGGTAACCCCAACCTGTCTAACCTTCGAACAATCATGTTGGGAGTGAAGAACAGAAGCAATACACCAAAAAGTTTGGAAGTGTGGTACAATGAATTGCGACTGGCTAAATTTGACAATGAAGGAGGGTATGCAGCCAATTTCAACGCAGACGCCAATATTGCAGACTTTGCCAATTTCTCGCTTTCAGGGAATGTTTTTACTCAGGGATTCGGCGCGATCAACCAGCGTGTGAATGAAAGAAGCCAGGAAGATGTAAAACAATACGGAATTATTTCAACCATTAATTTGGGTCAGTTACTACCAAAAAGGGTTGGATTAAATCTTCCCTTAAATTTTAGTTATTCTGAGGAGTTTCGGGATCCTAAATACGATCCGAGATACCAGGACGTACTTTTTGATGACGGCACCACCGACAGTGATCTGGCAAGGGATTATACCGAAAGGCGCAGCTTGAATTTCATAAATGTAAGAAGAAATAAAACGCAGTTCAATCGGAAACCTCACTTTTATGATCTTGAGAATCTGTCTTTCTCCTACTCATATAACGACATGTACCAGCGCAATTACAACATCCAAAAATACCTCGATCAAAAACTCAGGACTTCATTAAACTATTCCTACAGCATGCAGCCGAAGTTCTATGAACCATTAAAAAATCTGGGACCCATTGCCGATAAGGACTACCTGCGTTTTTTAAGAGAATTCAATATTAATCTGATACCCAATTCTATTGCTGTCAATTCGAATATTATCCGTTCCTACAATGAACAATTATCAAGGTCATTGGTAGAAGGCCTTCCGGACCTTCCTACCCTTAGTCAACGAAATTATATGTTTAACTGGGACTACCTCATCGCCTATGACCTTACCAAATCATTCCAATTCACCTTTAGGGCTCTTGACAGTTATGTATATGATAATTTTGGTGCGGATGAAGATGTTCAGCTTTACGACAATTTCTTTAGTGTTGGAAGGCCCGATCATTACCACCAAACTTTTGAAGGTGCTTATAAGCTGCCTTTTGATAAATTTAAATACCTCGATTTTATTAATGGAACCTTTAACTATACTGCCGATTATGACTGGCAGGCGCCTTCATTTTCAAACATCAACTTAATTGGAAACACAATACAAAATGCCAATACCCTAACCTTATCGGCTGATTTTACAATGGATCGCCTTTATCAGCAGTTCAATCTGGACAAGCTATTTACTGCCAAGAAAACGGTAAGGGTAGATCAAAATGGCATGGTACTTCCTCCGGAAAAAGGAAAACCGGAAAAATCAGGTAATACCGGACAAAAGGCAGCCAGATTCGGAATAGACGTGTTAACCTCTATAAAAAATATACGGATTGCCTATACTGAAAACAGTGGTACGTTTTTACCGGGATATATACCGGAAAGCGGATTCATGGGACTGAACAGCTATGACGGCAGCTTTGCGCCTTCCCTAGGTTTTGTCTTTGGCAGCCAGTCGAATATACTGGATGCGGCCCTGAGAAATGGATGGCTCTTAAGCAGAAGCACAACTGAAAATGTCTACAGTAAAAATTATAACCAATCTCATTTTGAAAAATTTGATTATTCTATGAGTATCAGGCCGACAAGGTCTTTGGATATTGAACTTTTTGGAAACCGAACCTATACAGAAAGTTTTGTCAGGCAGATCGATGTGGTAGACGAAATTCTCAATGAGTCTCCTATTAATGGTGTGGGCAATTTCAGTATTTCCTATTTTATGCTGAAATCAAGTTTCACTGATGAAGATGCTTTATTTCAGGAATTTAAGAATAACAGGGCAATTATTTCCCAGAGGCTCGCAGATAAGACAGGCGGAAATATCAATGGCTTTGGTGAAACAAACCAGGATGTTGTATTACCGGCATTCCTCGCGGCCTACACGGGAAATGATGCTGGTTCAATAGGTCTGGATGCCTTCAGAAGTACGCCATTACCCAACTGGCGACTTACCTATAAAGGCCTTATGGAAATTGCCTGGTTTAAAGACAATTTCAGAAATTTTACTGTTGAGAACAGTTACCGTTCCATTTACACCGTTTTATCTTTTACAAACAATTTAAAATATGTGGACGCTGACCCTTACAGTGATATCAACCGCGACATTTCAGGAAATTTCAATCCGGAAAAATTGTACAATGGGGTGAGTCTTATAGAAGAGTTCGCTCCTCTGATCAGGGTGGATCTGACCATGAAGAATTCGTTCTCTGTGCGGGCGGCTTTCAATAAAGACAAGGCATTGAATTTAAACTTCAATAACAACACTGTGACCGAAATCAACGGAGAAGAAATCGTGGTTGGGCTGGGTTACCGAATTAAAAATGTAAGGCTAAAATTCAAAACGGGTGAAAAGATTACCAATTTCCAGGGCGATATAAATATAAAAGCCGATCTTGGTTTCAGAGACAATTTAACTGTAATTCGCTCCTATGGGTTTGCGGATGATATCGAAAATAACCAGATTACAGGGGGGCAGAATTTAACCAACATTAAACTTCTTGTTGACTATTCCTTAAATAAAAATTTGCTAACTTCTTTTTATTTTGATTATAATAAGTCTAAATTTGCAATATCTACAACATTCCCTAGAACAGCAATTAATAGCGGAATCAGCTTGAGATACATAATAGGAAACTAAAAATACAAATCATGAATATACCAGGCAATCTAAAGTACACAAAAGACCATGAATGGATCAAATTGGAAGGAGAAATTGCAACAGTTGGCATCACGGATTTTGCACAGGGCGAATTGGGTGATATAGTTTATGTCGATGTTGAAACCCTTGGCGAAACTTTAGAGCAAGAGGAAGTCTTCGGCAGTATCGAAGCAGTAAAAACAGTTTCTGATCTGTTTATGCCTGTTTCCGGGGAAATAATTGAATTCAATAAACATCTTTCTTCAAAACCTGAAAGTATAAATTCGAATCCATATGAAGACGGCTGGATCATTAAGATCAAAATTAAAGATGCAAAACAATTAGATTCCCTTTTAAATGCTTCAGCGTATAAAGAAGTTATTGGAGCATAATGCGCTTTATTTTGCCGTTTTTAACACAGTAATTATTGCAGTCTTAAGCCTGACTTCGCTGCCTAAAATTGATTTGGGTTTGCATATAAAATCAAATGATAAGTATTTGCATGCGTTCGCGTATTTCACTCTTACTTTTGTTTGGTTGTTTGTTTTCAGAAAAAATTATCACAAAAACAAATTCAAACTTACCGCATTAATCTTGTTAACAATTTATGGCATTATTCTTGAAGGTATGCAAGGAGGTCTTACATCATACCGCACAGCGGATATGTATGATGCCGTGGCGAATTTTATTGGTGTTATGTTAGCACTGATTTTATTTAAAAAATTTATTTTTTGGTATAATAAGGCCTGAGACATTTGTTTATTTGTAAATTATTTCATTAAATTAGCCCACTATAAACTTATTTAGAATGGAATTAAAGAAAAACCCAAAGGCAAACCTTGAAAAACACAATACACAATTTATGCTACTAGGGCTTTTACTGGCACTTTTAGTCATATATGTAGGTATTGAATGGAAAACATTTGACAAAACCATCAAAGATCTTGGCCTTGCCAATACTGAGGTGGAAGAAGAAATTGATGTGCCGATTACTGAGAGGCTTCAGGAGGTGAAACCACCCCCACCCCCACCCCCAGCTCCGGAAAAAATCGAAATCATTAAGGACAACGAAAAAATAGTTGAGACAATACTCGAATCAACGGAAACAAATCAGAATGAAGTCGTTGAAATTCGAAAGATAGAAGAAGTCGTAGAGGAAGAAGATGTAGTTGATGACGTGCCTTTCGCGATTATTGAAGAGGTACCCACGTATCCCGGTTGTAAAGGAAGCAATGCTGAAAAGAAGAAATGTCTGCAAGACAATATTGAAAAACTTGTTGCAAAAAATTTCAACACAGGATTAGCGAATGAATTGGGATTGGCTCCGGGTAAAAAGAAAGTTTATGTGATGTTCAAGATAGACAAAGGCGGAAATGTAACTGATATTCAAGCCAGGGGGCCACATGCCCGTCTCGAGAAAGAAGCAGTGCGCGTAGTCGAGAAAATCCCTCAAATGACACCAGGTAAACAACGCAACAGGCCGGTGGGTGTAAAGTATACGCTACCTATAACTTTGATTGTTGAATAAAACTTTGTAAATTTTACAAACCGCCGTTGTAGGCGGTTTTTTTTTGCCCAAATAACTGATATTTGTCATGTTATTTTTTTGCAAATTTCGTACCTTAGAGGTGTTAATTCTAAATACTTCAGATATGTTAGTCAAGAAACATAGCAAAGCAAGACTATCTCCCCACAGTAAAATATTCTTTCAATTAGGTCTCGCTTTAGCATTATTCGTAATTTATATTGCACTTGAATGGAAAACCGCAGACAAATCCATTGATGAGCTAAAAGGCCTCGTTACCCAATCAGAAATTGTGGAAGAAATTCCGTTAACGGAAAGAATTATTGAGACTAAGCCCTTACCTCCACCTCCACCAGCACCGGAAAAAATTGAGATCATAAAAGATAATGTCGAGATCGAAGAAACTATTTTGGAATCAACAGAAACCAGTCAGTCTCAAGCAATTGTCATCAGTGAAGTTAAAATTACTGAAGTTGTTGAAGTGGAAGAAGTACCAGAAGATGTACCTTTTGCCATCATTGAGGAAGCCCCCGTTTTTCCCGGCTGTAAAGGAACTAAAGAAGAAAAGAAAAAATGCCTTCAGGAACAAATACAGGAACATGTAAATGACAATTTTAATACCGGATTAGCTTCTGAATTGGGTTTGCCGGCAGGAAAGAAAAAAGTCCATGTTCAGTTCAATATAGACAAAAATGGAAATATCACCAATGTGGCCGCCAGAGGTCCACATGCGAGGCTTGAAAAAGAAGCTGTGCGTGTTGTGGAGAAATTGCCAAAAATGATTCCCGGGAAACAAAGGGGCCGACCAGTTGGGGTGAAATACACTTTGCCAATCACCTTGATCGTTCAGGAGGGCACCTGATCGATTACCCGAAATAAACATTGATGCAATTTCGATTCTTTATCCTATCAATTAATTTGTAAATTTGAAAGTCTAAATTGTATTAATGTTTCCTGATTTAAAAAACCTCCCGTCTTTTGACACACTAGGCGTTGAAGAAAAAATTCAACGCTTTTGTTCCAGAAGCATCAAAAATGACAGCAAGCTTGAGGGGCTTAAGTTGGCGCTAAGCATGCTGGATCTTACGACGCTTGAAGGTAAAGATACCAAAGGAAAAGTAGAACAGCTTTGCTACAAGGCTATTCACCTCCATGAAGCCATGCCTGGTCTGCCTTCAGCAGCAGCAGTTTGTGTATATCCATCCATGGTCAAATACGCCAAAAAGGCCCTACTCAATTCTGATGTAAAAATAGCTTCAGTAGCTACTGCTTTTCCAAGCGGTCAATCAGGTCTGGAAATAAAAATTGCTGACACAAGAATGGCTGTTGATCAGGGTGCAGACGAAGTAGATATGGTGATTTCAAGAGGAGAATTTCTCTCCGGAAATTACCAATATATTTTTGATGAAATTGCTACTATAAAGACTGCATGCCAGCATGCACATCTCAAAGTTATACTTGAAACAGGCGAACTGGAAACTTTAGATAATGTAAGAAAAGGCCAGTGAGATCGCTATGCATGCAGGTGCCGATTTCATAAAGACTTCCACCGGCAAAATTCAGCCCGCTGCAACATTACCTGTTACCTATGTTATGCTTACTGCGATAAAGGATTATTATATCCAAACAGGAAGGATGATCGGGATGAAACCAGCCGGAGGAATCTCCACCTCTAAAATTGCCCTTCAGTATTTGGTTATGTTAAATGAAGTTTTGGGTGAAAAATGGATGAATAAAGATTACTTTAGATTTGGAGCAAGCAGTTTAGCAAATGACATTCTGATGCAATTGACTAAAGCCAAAACCGGCTTTTACCAGTCTGATAATTATTTTTCAAAGGATTAAATATGGAAGATACTACTAAAAACATACCCTTTATGGCTGGATGGAAATACGCTTCGGCTCCTGAAGCAACAGATCACATTCAGATAAAGCCAAGTTATAATCTCTTCATAAACGGCCAGTTTGTGGCTCCAAAAAACAAAGTGTATTTTGAAACCATTGATCCGTCCAGCGAGGAAATTCTTGCCAAAGTGGGTATGGCTGACAAAGAAGATGTTGATCTTGCCGTAGCGGCTGCAAAAAATGCATTTAAAGTCTGGTCAAAAATAAAGCCAAGGGAAAGAGGAAAATATATCTTCAGAATAGCCAGATTAATCCAGGAGCGGGCCCGCGAATTTGCAGTGATCGAGTCGATGAATGGAGGTAAACCCATACGTGAATCCCGGGATATAGATGTCCCACTTGCAGCAAATCACTTTTTTTATTATGCTGGCTGGAGTGACAAGCTCACCTATGCTTTCCCGAACAGAAATCCGGTTCCACTAGGTGTTGTGGGACAAATAATTCCCTGGAATTTCCCCCTGCTCATGGCCGCATGGAAAATTGCGCCTGCCCTGGCGACCGGGAACACTGTAGTCTTAAAACCTGCTGAAACAACACCATTAACCGCTTTAAAACTGGCAGAACTAATTCAGGAAAGCGGTTTGCCTAAGGGAGTCGTCAATATTATTACAGGCGACGGATCTACCGGTGCCGAAATAGTCCACCATCCTGATGTAGCCAAAATAGCCTTTACCGGTTCAACTGCGGTCGGTAAATTTATAAAAAAAGCCACGGCTGATACAAACAAAAAACTGAGTCTCGAACTCGGAGGCAAAGGTGCAAACATCATCTTTGAAGATGCCGCCCTCGATCAGGCAGTGGAAGGGATTGTCAATGCCATATTCTTTAATCAGGGACATGTATGCTGTGCCGGTTCCAGATTGTTTGTGCAGGAATCTGTCGCGGATAAGGTCATTCAAAAACTAAAAGACCGGATGTCCACACTGATCGTAGGAAATCCCCTTGATAAGAACACAGATATTGGAGCGATTAACTCGAAAAAACAACTCGAAACAATCAATAAATATATTGCGCTTGGCAAAAAAGAAGGTGCCAGGATTTATCAGAGTGAATGCAAATTGCCATCAAAGGGCAACTGGTGTGCCCCAACCCTTTTTTTGGATGTTTCACAATCCCATAAAATAGTTCAGGATGAAATATTCGGACCGGTACTGACCATACAAACATTCAGAACCATTTCAGAAGTCATAGAAAAGGCCAATAATACACCTTACGGTTTGTCTGCGGGAGTTTGGACTCAAAATGGAGCCAAAATATTTCACATGACCCAAAAATTAAATGCAGGAGTCGTTTGGGCCAATACCTTTAATAAATTCGATGCAGCCTCTCCATTTGGCGGATACAAAGAAAGCGGATTTGGAAGGGAAGGTGGTTTACACGGCTTAAAGCCTTATTTAAAATTTGAATAAATACACTATCATGGACAGGATTGACGTACTTAAAACATACAAACTATTTATCGGTGGGGCTTTCCCCAGAACGGAATCTGGTCGGTACGAAGCCGTTAGAGACAAAAAAGGTAACCTGATAGCCAATATTTGCCTGGCCTCAAGGAAGGATTTCCGAAATGCGGTTGTAGTGGCACGGAAAGCACAGGAGGGCTGGAATAAGACTACGCAACTGCTAAAAGGACAGGTATTGTATCGAATAGCCGAAATGCTTGAATCAAGAAAAGTTCAGTTTGTTGATGAATTGGTTAGGCAGGGTCTCAGTAAAAAAGCTGCTGAGAAAGAAGTTGAATTGTCTGTAGACCGCTTGGTGTACTATGCAGGATGGAGTGATAAATTCCAACAGGTTTTTAGCTCAGTAAACCCCGTTAACAGCAGTCATTTCAATTTTTCTGTACTTGAACCCATGGGTCTTGTTGCGGTTATCGCCCCTGAAAATGATTCCTTGCTTGGTCTCGTTTCAATTTTGGCGCCTGCCATTGTTGGTGGTAATGCTGTGGTTCTGCTGGCAAGCGAAACCAAACCCCTTTGCTCAATTTCATTCGCTGAGGTACTGAATACCTCTGATGTACCTGCCGGCGTGGTCAATATCCTGACGGGTAAAACTTCTGAACTTATTCCTCAAATGGCCTCTCATATGGATATTAATGCGATTGTGTATTGCGGAAATAACGAAAACCAAATGAAGAAAATAAATGAACTGGCCAGTGAGAACGTAAAAAGAGTTGTTTTTTTCAAAAAGCAAAACTGGGATCATCCAACTGATGAATCTCCATATTTTATTGAAAAATTGCAGGAAGTTAAAACTACCTGGCATCCTGTTAAAATCTAATTTAAAATAAAATACCGTATGAGCTCAAATCCTTATTTTGCCCATGAAACAGCCGTTATTGATGCAAACTGCCAGATTGGTGCCGGAACCAAAATCTGGCATTTCTCTCATATTATGTCAAATTGTATTATTGGGGAAAAATGCAATATCGGACAGAATGTGGTTGTATCTCCGCAAGTTGTTTTAGGGAACAATGTAAAAGTTCAGGAATAATGTTTCCATCTATACCGGAGTTATCTGCGAAGATGATGTTTTTTTGGGTCCTTCCATGGTATTCACCAATGTGATCAACCCGCGAAGTGCAGTAATTCGAAAAGACGAATACAAACAAACTGTTGTAAAGAAGGGCGCTTCTATAGGTGCCAATGCAACACTGATTTGTGGGCATGATATAGGGGAATTCGCCCTGATCGGAGCAGGTAGTGTAGTTACAAAAGAAGTGAAACCTTACGCATTGGTGGTTGGAAATCCGTCCAAACAGATTGGCTGGGTCAGTGAATATGGCCACCGTCTCAATTTTGACGAAAAAGGCATTGCATATTGTCCGGAAACCAACGAAAAATACATACTTGCCGGCGATCTTGTAAAGAAAATCATTTAGATTTGCATCGCCGTCCAAATATGAGGATACTGTTTGATCGTCAGAAATCAATTTTAAAAAAGATATGAAAATTTTATATTCCTTTATTTCCCTTTTCCTTTTTACAAGTATCCTTTTTGCACAGATAGAAAAAGCACCGGTTTACCCCGGCTGTGAGGGTCTGGATTCAAAGCAAACTGAGAAATGCTTTTTTCAGAAATTACGTCATGATGTAATCACCAATTTTCAGGTTCCGGAAAAGGCTGTTAGCGAAAACTACCGTGGTAAAGTGAATGTCATCTTTTTAGTAGATAACTCAGGGAAAATTTCGGTGCTCCATGTGAGTGCCATATATCAGGAGTTAGAACAGGAAGTAAAACGGGTCTTTTCCGATTTACCGGCTGTAATTCCGGCAACATACAATGGCAGAAACATTGAAAAACAATATTTATTTCCCATCGAAATTCCATTGCCCGGCACTTCCGTTGACTATGCAGTTACTGCAGAACCTGAAGTTCAGAAAGTAATTGAAGAAACGGTCCTCGTTGAGGAGACAGTTGAGCCAATTTCTTCCAGTTTATTCCCTGAAACAAACAGCGAATTGAATATTCCTTTTTCGCATACACAGTACGACGAAATTATTTACCAACTGGAGCAGGGAGACAATACGCATACGGCATCTAAACCATTTTTATTTAATGAGGTTAAGCCCTATATTGATATAGAGGCAAACAGGACAGCCCTGCTTAAGGACAAAAAAAGCTGGGGGGGTCGAAAACTCTGGAATGAACATCTGTTTTTAGTAAAAGGTAAAAATTATTGGTTCACCGCAAACGTGCCACTCGATCTTCAAATGGGAAAAGACAACTCAGACCTTGATTATACCTATAACAACACCCGGGCGATACAAATTCAGGGTAGCCTTGGAAAAAAGTTTAGCTTTTCAACCTCGTTTTATGAAAGTCAGGGGAGGTTTGCTGAGTATATCAATAATACAACAAGGGAATACGGTGCCATTATCGGTGCAAGTGCGATCGTACCGGGCAGAGGAAAGGCGAAAGGATTTAAAGAAGGCGGATTTGACTACCCGGTAGCCGAGGCCTATTTAAGCTATACCCCCAATGAATTTTTTAATTTTCAGTTCGGTAACGGAAAAAACTTTGTTGGCGACGGATACAGAAGCTTTTTTCTCTCAGATGTTGCTTCACCTTATCCATTTTTAAAGATCAGCACCCAGTTCTGGAAAATAAAATACACCAACTTATGGATGTGGATGGATGATGTTCGAACGGTGGCTTCTGACGATAATACCAATTTTAGAAAGTATGTGGCCATGCACCATTTGAGCTGGAATGTCACTAAAAATTTTAATATTGGTTTTTTCGAGTCGGTTATTACCAATGAAAATAATTATGAGGGTTTTGATGTGTCTTTTTTTAATCCAATCATTTTCTACCGTGCGGTTGAATTTTCAAATGGGGGAGATTTCAGCGGAAATGTCCAAATCGGCCTGAATATGAAATACAAAGTGAACAACAATATTTCCGTTTACAGCCAGTTTTTAATTGACGAAATGACCGTTGACGAAGTGTTCAGCGGTGATGGCTACTGGGGTAATAAATTTGCCCTACAGCTTGGCGGAAAATATTACAATGCCTTTAAGATTGAAAATTTAATGCTACAGGGAGAATTTAACTGGGCAGCACCCTACACCTTTGCCCATGGTGAGGTAACGTTAAATTCGGGGCACTACAACCAGGCAATAACACATTTATGGGGAGGAAACTTTTGGGAAGTGGTCGGTATTGCTCGATATACCAAAGACCGGTGGTTTGGGAACCTAAAACTGATACTGGGTGAGAAAGGATTTGATTTTGCAAATTCTGATGTGAGCTATGGAGGAGATATTTATGTTTCTTACAATGAAAGGGTCTCTGATTACGGAAATGAGGTCGGGCAAGGCAATACGACAAATATCATGATCGCTGATATTCAGGGCGGGTACATTATTAATCCCGTTACAAACCTGAAATTATTTGCAGGATTTACATTCAGGGATTTTTCTCCGCTGCAATCAAGCACAAAGGTAATGGAAGATCAGACCACATGGTTTACTGTGGGTGTTAAATCCGACCTGTTCAACTGGTATTTTGACCGTTAAAAATAAAATCCCAAACCGCCTTTGACGGCAAATTTGGTAACGCCTGGTATATCTTTATAATTACCACGGTACACCAGATCGATACGGATTAATTTAAAAATATTGCCAACGCCCACATGGTATTCCCAATATAATTTTTCCGGCGCAACATAGGTTATTTCCGAGGCATTGATGGCAATATTTTCATCAGAAATATTTCCAACCACACCCCTTATTCCAATCAATTCCCTCCATTGTAACTTTCTTAGAGCCGGTATTTTTGAAAATATTTTTCCATTAAAATTATGCTCAAAATGCATAGAAATGTATTCATCTGTTACAAATTCGTAATAATCAAGCAGGTCGAAAATACGTTGTCCGATAAAATAGGTCTGGTTACCCGGAACAATATTCAGCAAAAGCAGGGGAGCTGTATTTATAGTCTTCCCTATTTCAAAATAAGCCTTGGTCCTGCCCAGCAAACCTATTTGAAAGGGCTGCTCATAATAGAATTGTAATTTATGGTAATCGAAGTCACTGTTAAAAAGCCCTTTAATTCCTTTGGTATAACTAAAATACAAGGTCGGAAATCTGCCTTCATTGCTTACCCCTTGATCTACACCCGAACCCCAGGGGTTTCTTCCGGGGCTATACTGAATCGCAATGTTTGCTTCTGACTGATTGATATGTGATTGTATATTGCCGTTTTCATCAATATAATCAGCATTAAAAAGATCCTGATCTGCTGATTCCAATTTTTTATAGGTACCCCCCAGCATGACCTGAAAGTTTTTAAGGGGTTCTGCGGAAATCTTTCCATTAGATATATTCACACTGCTCAAATAGGAATTGCTGCCGCTAGTAAACAAGGAGGTAGATGCAAAACTTTTATCCAGAACGTCATTAGATGTTGTCAGACTGACCCCCAATTGTTCAATATCATAACGGTTACCCAAGGAAACAACGATTCTGTTTTTCTTTTCTACCAGCCATTTTCCTTCAAGTCCATATTTAAATTTTTGGTCACCAAATCCATAAGCTATGTAGCCCTGCAATCGCCACATGTCCGATTTTGAAAAGTAGGTTCTGCCACCAAAGCGCAATCGGAATCCCTCCACTTCATTGAGTCCTATAATAGAATATATAGGTCCCCAGTCAAAACCATTGGCAATCTGCCAGTAGCCTGAGGTTAGTATTTCAGCAGCACTGTTTAGATCACGAAACCTTTTCACGGTTTGCAGTGTATCCAGCATCTCGTAGATACCCTGCTCATCGTCACTCAATTTTTCCATCCTGTTCTCTGCCCAGAACTCATCAGGTCTTTGATAGATTTCCTCTGATTCCAACACCTCCTTTTTATAAAATTCTTCGGGTCTTTTTACATTGAAAATATGGTTGTCATACAAGGTAGTTCTTCTCCCGTAAACTCCCTTGGACTTCTCATTGGTCCTCAGCGCAAAATCACTCATAAAATGATCCCTTTTCAATAAAAACACACTGTCATTCAGAACTTCAAATTCCTGCTCAATATAAATTTCTTTTACCCAATTAACGTCGGCTGTTTTATTGGCATACATTTCAATTTCTTTTATGGCGAAAGTGGTATCATTTACCCAAAAATCCCCTTTAAAGGTAAGTTCGTTCTGCCGGCGGGGGTAAAAAACTATGTTATAACACCATTTACTGTCTATAAAGGCGCTATCTCTCAAAACATAATTATAAACAGTTGGTCCTAACCTGGAAAGCGGACTGGAAAAGCTCTTATCAAAAAATTTAATAAAATTATCATAGATATCATATTCTACGTATAACTGTTTTATAAAGGCAATGAGTCCCTGGTTATCCTGAAAACCAGAGTTTTTATTACCCAAGAGTTTTTCATTGTATTTTTTAGGAGTAGTATTTGTTCCGTAAATTTTATGGAAGACTCATTGATAAATATCGGCAAATAAGGTTTTCCGGTAATGTTTGAAGTATCTACCTGTTCAAAAACGAACTCCATCCCCTTGAAAACCCGGCTGGTCATCAATTTTTCGTCAATATTATTCAGATCAAATTCGATTTTTTCATATTTGCTGAACTCGTATTGGTTGTATAAATAAATTCCGTTCCTCCTTTTATTTTCCCATACTTTCTTCAAAATGGCCACTGCCGGGTTGTCCTTATTCTTTACACGGCCGGTATAAATAGTAACCTCATTCAAAACGGCTGCATCTTCTTTAAGAACAATCACCAAATCGAAATTGCGTTCTTTTAATGGAATAATTTGTTTTTCAAAACCCAGAAACGAAACTTCCAGCTCAGGAAAATATTTTTCAGCTTCAATGTAAAAAGCACCCTTTTCATCAGAAACGGTGCCTTTGCTTGTTCCCTTAAATATAACATTGGCAAAGGGAATAGGTTCTTTATTTTCATCTACAACACGTCCGCTAACCTTAACCTGCCCCAAAATAAAATTATGTGCAAAGAAAACAACAAAAAGAAAGAATACAATATTCTTATTCATACATCAAATTCATAAAAGTACTTTGTATTGTAATGAATACAGGGCCAGTAAATTTATTTTATTAGGATTATAGAGTTCTTTTTCTCAAATAAAGCAACACTTCTTCATATATTAAAACTTAATTCCATTTGCCGGAAAATTGTATTTTTAAAAATCTATCAGGAATTTAGGCTTTGTAAATATTTCTTGGGGGTTGAACCGTATTTCTTTTTAAAAGCTGCTATAAAATGGCTTGGAGTGCTATATCCCACTTCAAAACTAACTTCAGCAATATTGTATTTTTTTGTAGCAAGAAGATTCAGTGCATAATCCATTTTGTAATTGAACAAAAATCCGAATGCCGTTACTCCATAAATCTGTTTAAATCCATCTTTCAAATAATGCAGGGGCAGGCCAACCTGGTTTGCCAAATCCTGGAGGGATGGCGGTTCAGTGAGATTTTTAATCAGAATATCTTTGGCAAATTTAATTTTTTCAACATTTGCATCATCGTCAAGATAAGGACATTTTTGTGTGTCGGTTCCATCAGAACGGTGAAAATACAAACTCAGGAGTTCATAAATCTTTCCTCTGGTGTATAATTTCTCAAGGGAAGAATGCAGTCCGAAATGAAATAATTGATTTAATGCCAAAATCAAAGTGGGTTCGAGCGATTTTTCGAGATAATATTTCTTGTCAATATTCTCAGGATTTAAAAAATGAATCAAATTCGCTTCTTTTGTAAAAAAGGAATGAAATTTTTCAATAGAGATCAGCAAAATTAAGGCCTTGCTCTTAGCATCTAAAATAATATCTACTGGCAATTGCTGTTGCGGATTATACAATAAATAAGAACCGTTTTCAGCTACCGGAATCTGGTAGGTCCTTTGATTAAAATTTAATTTGTAGGTTCCGGCCAGCCCAAAATGCATCTGTATTATATTTCCTTCATTCTTATAAAAGTAATTAACAGGCTTTTTGCTGTTGTTCGTCAATTTTATCATAGAAAAACCAGCCTCTATTTCATAGTAGATAGATAAACTTTCATCGTTACTTTCAGTCATACAAAATTTTAAAAACAGGCTTCCATTTTCGATAATACATAATAAATAAGCACAAATATAAATATTCCTGCTTATATGCCCCGATTCTTTTAGCGACATTATTCAACAAAAAAATAAAAAACCACCTCTACAGATGGTTTTTTTCTTTTATTGAAAAATTAACTACTTAACGTACATAACTTTTTTCACAGCAGCTATAACATCATTTGAATTAGGCAGCCATTCTTCCAGTAGGACTGGTGAAAACGGGGCCGGAGTATCAGCTGTGTTAATTCGTTGAATCGGGGCATCCAGAAAGTCAAATATATTCTCCTGAACCTGATAGGCGATCTCACTGGCCACATTTCCAAAAGGCCATGCTTCTTCAAGTATGACCAGCCTGTTGGTCTTTTTAACCGAAGTAAAGATTGTCTGGTGATCCATTGGACGAATGGTCCTTAAGTCGATAATTTCAATTGAAATGCCTTCTTTTTCAAGAATTTCTGCGGCCTTGTATGCCTCCTTTATTATTTTACCAAAAGAAACAACGGTAACATCGGTACCTTCTCTTTTTATATCAGCAACACCAATAGGTAGTACGTATTCTCCTTCCGGAACCTCGCCTTTGTCTCCGTACATTTGTTCAGACTCCATAAAAATAACCGGATCGTCGTCTCTGATTGCAGCTTTCAGCAGCCCTTTTGCATCGTATGGATTAGAGGGTACAATTACCTTTAGTCCAGGTGTATTGGCAAACCAGTTTTCAAAAGACTGAGAATGGGTTGCGGCAAGCTGTCCTGCACTTCCTGTGGGGCCTCTGAAAACAATCGGACAATTGAACTGACCACCCGACATTTGCCTTATTTTAGCCGCATTGTTGATGATCTGGTCAATACCCACCAGAGAAAAATTAAAAGTCATATATTCAACTATTGGCCTGTTGCCATTCATGGCAGAACCAACGGCAATTCCAGAGAATCCGAGTTCTGCAATGGGCGTATCTATTACTCGTTTTGGCCCGAATTCGTCCAGCATTCCTTTTGAAGCCTTATAAGCTCCATTGTATTCAGCAACTTCTTCTCCCATAAGATATACGGATTCGTCACGCCGCATCTCTTCACTCATCGCTTCTGCTATTGCTTCTCGAAATTGTATTGTTTTCATTAAAAAATATTTAACTTTAAATTATCATCATTCAGACATCCGTTCTGGTAAATTCATCCCAAATAAAAAATATATCTGCTGAATTAAAAAAAACGGTTTAAGAGCTGCAAAAATAAATATTTTTTAGCAAAATTTGTTACAAATCTGTGTTTTAAAATGATTTTGTATTAAATTTTACTATGCGCGCATAGCATTTTGAAAAAATTATTATAACTTCGTGCCGCATTATATATTTAATGATATAAATTTTTTATAATGAAGATACTTGTTTGTATAAGTCATGTTCCGGACACAACTTCCAAAATCAATTTTACTGATAATAATACAAAATTTGATGCAACCGGCGTACAGTTTGTCATTAATCCCTATGACGAATTTGCCCTTACCAGGGCGATGTGGTTCAAAGAAAAGCAAGGGGCTACTGTTACTGCCCTCAATGTTGGAAACAATACAACGGAACCCACACTGAGAAAAGCGCTGGCCATTGGCGCAGACGATGCGGTTCGCATAAATACAGAAGCTACTGATGGTTTGTCTGTAGCCCGTCAAATTGCCGCTTATGCCAAGGCAGAAGCTTTTGACCTGATCCTGGCAGGCAAAGAATCCAGTGATTACAACGGAGGTATGGTTCCCGGTATGGTAGCCAATTTGTTGGATTATAATTTTGTCAATGCCTGTATTGGTCTTGAAATTGAAGGCAGTGCTGCACTGGTTACAAGAGAATTCGACGGAGGAAAAGAAATCCTGCAGACATCCTTTCCACTGGTCATAGGTGCTCAGAAAGGTCTGGTCGAAGAAAATGAACTTCGCATTCCAAATATGCGGGGTATCATGATGGCCAGACAAAAACCATTAAAAGTTATTGAACCGGTTGCCGTTGATCCAGCAACCCAGGTAAACTCATATGAGAAACCACTTCAGAAATCTGCCTGCAAAATAATTGATGCCAATAATTTGGATGAACTGATCCGCTTGTTACACAATGAGGCCAAAGTAATATAAATACAATTGATAACCTATAATTAAAAACATATGACTGTTCTAGTTTTAGCAGACCACTCAGAAGGAAAATTTAAAAATGCCGCATTCGAGTTAATCTCTTATGGGAAAAGTATTGCCGATATGGCAAATACGAAACTCATCGTGGCAACGATTGGTGCAAAAGATATTTCTGAACTCTCCCGTTTTGGTCCCGATAAGGTGGTCAATATTGTCAATGAGCGTTTGGCCGTATTCAATGCCAAAGCCATTGCCGATGCTTTAAGCCAGTTGGCTGAGAAGGAATCTGCTGACATTATCGTGTTGGATTCAAGCAATAACAGCAAATATCTGGCTCCGCTTATGGCCGTAAATTTAAATGCAGGAATGGTGTCAGGAGCAATTGATGTGCCAAGCTCTTTAAATCCTTTTGTTGTGAAAAGAGTCGCATTTTCATCAAAGGCATTTGTTCATACGGAAATAAAATCAGCCAAAAAAAATAATTTGTCTTGCAAAAAATTCCTTCGGAATAAAAGAAAATCAATCAAACCCTGTCTCAGAAGACTTTTCAGCTTCACTGGCGGAAGAAGATTTTAAAATCACCTTAAAATCAGTAGAAAAAACTTCAGGAAAAATAACTATTGCAGATGCTGATATTGTTGTTTCTGGCGGCCGTGGTTTAAAAGGTCCAGAAAACTGGGGGATGATAGAAAGTCTGGCCGAAGTATTAGGCGCTGCAACCGCCTGTTCAAAACCGGTATCAGACCTTCATTGGAGGCCTCATTCAGAACACGTAGGTCAAACCGGAAAACCTGTGGCTTCCAATTTGTATATCGCCATTGGAATTTCGGGTGCCATTCAACATTTAGCCGGAGTGAACGCTTCTAAATGCAAGGTTGTAATCAATACAGATCATGAAGCACCATTTTTCAAAGCAGCAGATTATGGAATTGTTGGTGACGCCTTTGAAGTGGTACCAAAACTCATTGAAAAATTAAAAGAATTTAAGCGCACTCACTAAATAAAATATTTTGTAAATTAGTAAAATAAAGGTCTGTAAGTTTTTGGACTAAATTAGTCTCAAATTATATCAACCTTATTAAATTTTATTAATATTTTCGCTTTTAAATTTTGTAAAAGCAGTGAGTTTAGTCAGATTAAATATTAAGGGCATTTCCTACAGCCAGACACAAAGCGGAGCTTATGCCCTTGTTTTAAGTGAAAATGAAGGAGAACGTACCCTGCCAATTATTATTGGAGCCTCAGAAGCACAGTCAATTGCTATTGCACTGGAAAAAGAAATCAAGCCTCCGCGACCCCTTACCCACGATCTCTTTAAGACTTTTGCCGATCGTTTTGGTATCCATATCAAACAAGTGATCATTCACAAACTGGTAGATGGTGTGTTTTATTCAAGCCTGATTTGTGAAAATGACGGTATCGAAGAAATTATTGACGCCCGGACTTCAGATGCCATTGCACTCGCCATTCGTTTTAGCGCTCCGATTTTTACATTTGAAAATATTCTTGACAAAGCCGGGATCATTATAAAGATAAAAGATCAGTCAAAACTCGAACAATCCAAGTTCAAATTGGAAGATCTGGTCGTCGATCTTGAGGGTTCCGAGCAGGAAACCGGTTTTGAAAATGACAATCTGGAAGAACTACACAAGCAACTGGAACAAGCCGTCATCAATGAAAATTATGAACTGGCCGCCAAAATAAGGGATGAGATTTCTAAACGAGACAGAAAATAATACCCTATGCCGAAATTATTAATATCCCTTTTGTTGTTTTCTTCTTTTGATCCAATCCAGGCACAGACACAAGCCGGTTCACTTATCCCTAATGAAGGTTTTACCATGACCTCCCTTTGGAAAGGGGTCTTGGGAATGATCGTTTTATTAGTTATTGCTTTTATTTTAAGTAATAATAGAAAAAAAATTAACTGGAAAACAGTTGGTTATGGACTTTCAGCCCAGTTATTACTGGCAATTGGCGTGCTTAAAGTCCCGCTTATAAGAAGTGTTTTTGAATTTTTGGGCAGTATCTTTATAAATATTTTAGACTACACAAGAGCCGGAAGTACATTCCTGTTTGGAAATTTAATGAATGTGGAAACTTTTGGATTTGTTTTTATTTTTCAGATTTTACCCACGATTATCTTTTTTTCGGCCTTAACTTCACTTTTGTTTTATTTGGGTGTTATCCAGATAATCGTGAAGGGACTGGCATGGATTTTAACCAAATTGCTGAATGTATCAGGAGCGGAAAGCCTGTCCGTAGCAGGTAATGTTTTTCTCGGGCAAACAGAAGCTCCATTGATGATCAAAGCCTATCTCGATAAAATGACCAGGTCAGAGATCTTGCTGGTCATGGTGGGTGGTATGGCTACTTTAGCAGGAGGTGTTCTCGCTGCCTATATCGGATTTCTTGGGGGCGAGGATTCTGAGTTGAGACTATTATATGCAAAACATCTGTTGGCCGCCTCGGTGATGGCTGCACCGGGTGCCATTGTCATTTCTAAAATGTTATACCCGCAAACCGAGAGCATTAACAGTGAAATTACAGTTACTCATGACCAGATAGGGTCAAACATTTTGGATGCTATTGCCAATGGCACAACCGAAGGCCTCAAATTAGCCGCAAATGTTGCCGCAATGTTATTGGTTTTTGTTGCATTTATCGCCATGATCAACGGCATTCTGGGTAAGTTTGGTGAATGGATGCAAATCAATGACTGGATTGCGGCCAATTCTCCCGTTTATTCAGCTTTCCCTTGAAGCCATTCTCGGTACCATTTTCGCTCCTTTGATGTGGCTTATCGGAGTAGCCAAAGAAGATATGATGCTAATGGGTCAGTTACTCGGAATTAAGTTGGCCTCGAGTGAATTTGTTGCTTATATTCAACTTGCAGAATTGAAAGATCTGGCGAATCCTGCACATTTAAAGTTTCAAAAATCGGTTATCATGGCTACCTATATGTTATGTGGTTTTGCTAATTTCGCATCCATTGGCATTCAGATCGGCGGAATAGGCTCTTTAGCTCCTTCCCAAAGAAAAACATTGTCTGAATTTGGGATAAAAGCGTTGATAGGAGCATCTCTTGCCTCGTTGTTATCAGCCACCATTGCAGGAATGATTTTGGGTTAATTTTTACCCCTGTTTCAAAACAATAAAAAATGAAGCAATATTTAGATTTAATCAAATATGTCAGGGAAAATGGTATAACCAAAACCGACCGGACAGGAACAGGTACGAAAAGCGTTTTTGGATACCAGATGCGTTTTGACCTGGCTGAGGGATTTCCTATGTTAACGACTAAAAAACTACATCTGAAATCAATCATTTACGAATTGCTGTGGTTCTTGAAAGGAAACACCAACATTGGTTATCTTAAAGAAAATGGGGTGAGTATCTGGGATGCCTGGGCCGATGAGCATGGCAATCTGGGCCCGGTTTACGGTTACCAATGGAGAAACTGGAACGGTGACGGCATAGACCAGATCTCAGAACTAATTCAGACTATAAAGAAAAATCCCGACAGCAGACGGATGTTAATTTCTGCCTGGAATCCGAGTGTGTTGCCTGATACCTCCAAAACATTTGCTGAAAATGTAGCAAATCACAAGGCTGCCCTACCACCTTGCCACGCTTTTTTTCAATTTTATGTGGCAAACGGAAAACTTTCGTGCCAGCTCTATCAGAGAAGTGCCGACATATTTCTAGGTGTTCCATTCAACATTGCCAGCTATGCACTATTCACCATGATGGTGGCTCATGTAACAGGTTTACAATACGGGGAATTTATTCATACCTTTGGTGATGCCCATATTTATAACAACCATCTTGAGCAAATTGATCTGCAACTTTCCAGAGAGCCGAGAACTTTGCCAACCATGGAACTGAACCCTGCAATCAAAAATATATTTGATTTTAGTTTTGATGATTTCCAATTAGTCAATTATAATCCGCATCCACATATAAAAGGAATCGTATCCATTTAAACTTAATAAAATGAATGCCTCTCAAATAAAAAAATCCCTGATAAATGAGATCACGCAGTTGAATGACTTTGGTTCCCTGCATAAAATACAAGATTTCATCATTGCCTTAAACAGGAAAAAACAAAAAACTGAGGCGAATACTGCCTTGTTTAACAACCGGTCAATTTCACACAATGACCGTGAAAATTTTAATGATTATATCAAAGAGTGGTTGAGTGAAATGAAATAAATCCAAACCTATGGAAACAAATGACCATCATGCAATTTATGAAGCTGCCAGAAAAAGGGCTAAGGAAAAAAGAAGGCTGTATTTTCACTTTTTATTGTTTCTGGTAGGTTCAGTTTTTTTTGTCATCCTTAATAAATATCTAAATGTTTTTCCCGAAAAGGACTGGTACTTTTGGGCCATCATGATCTGGTTGTTTGTGCTGGTCATACATGTTCTCAAAATATTTGTTTTCAACCCTGTGTTCGGAGAGGAATGGGTTCGAAGAGAAACAGATAAACTTATGGCAAAGCATAACAAAAAAGTGACCGCACTCGAAAACAAGCTTGAAAAGGAAGGGGCATTTGCTGATAAAACTTCCGCTGAAAACACCAGGTAATTCCAATAATCAAAATGGTCATTATTATTGCAGCCATTGCAAAAAATAACGCTTTAGGAAAGGATAATAAACTTATCTGGCATTTACCTGCCGATCTGAAAAGATTTAAATCAATCACCCTGGGATCAAACTGTGGTTATGGGCAGAAAGACTTTTGAATCTTTGGGCAAACCCCTGCCAAACCGCAAGAATATTGTTATAACCAACAACAGGAATTTCAAAAAAGAGGGCCTTACTTTGGTTCATTCTCTGGATGAGGCTCTGGCTTTTTCGAGTAAGACAGAAAATATCTATATTCTGGGAGGAGCTGAGATTTATAGACAGGCCATGCCCATTGCAGACCTGCTTGACTTAACCCTAATTCACGAGAATTTTGAAGCTGATACCTTTTTTCCTGTCATTGATCAAAGTATATGGAAAGAAATTAAACGTGAGGATCACAAAAAAGATGATAAAAATGCTTTTGACTATAGTTTTGTTACCTATAAAAAAGAAGCCGTCTCAATACCATAGAGGGGTTTATGAGAGGGGATTAGATAGTAGGTTTTTTAGGGGGTAAGGATTAGTATTTGTTTATTGTGTTATAGGGGGAGGGAAGGAATGAGGGTTGGGTTGGGGTAGGGGTTTAGGGGGAAATTGGGGGGGGGATGGGTTTTTTTTTTAATTTATTTGGTTGTTGATTGGTTGGGTATAAAATAACTTTTTATACCAGGCCAGGGCCCGCTGAATGCTGAATAATGATTTTTGACTAGAAATTTACAACTTTAGTAAATGATCTGTCTGCTGAATTCAATTGGAAATGGTAGCTGCCTTTTTCAGCCTTCGAAAAATCAAATTTCTTAGCTACTGCCTTGTCGGCAGAAGTCGTCTCGTCATAAATCAGATCTACGCCATTGTAAAAAAGCTTAATCTTCATTGATTTTCCATCAGCAGCAAGTTTGGTTAAAAGAACCTCACTGTTACTGATTTTAAATAATGGCTTATTGATGAAGCTGGTCTTGTCGCTATGAATGTAGATGCCATCTGCCTTGACAGTAACAGGAATCACCTTGATCATAGTAAATTCGTCAACTTCAATTTGATAATTACCTTCAGGCAGGGCATTGAAATTAAATACTTTGTCATACTTTCCATCATTGGAAATTGACTCTTCGTATAAAGTCATACCTGCGGCATCTTTAAGTGTTAGGATTGATCCCTTTTTAACATTTTTCAATGTTATAACCGTCTTTTTTTTGTTTTTGTTAAGCAAAAGATCATTTTCATTTGCATAACCGAACATTACAGCCAACATGATTGCAATGCTTACTCCTCTTTTGATAATTTTTTTCATGAATAGTTTTTTAAAAGTTTTACAGGACAAAAGTATTTCAGTTTGGTCTAACAGAAAACATGAATATTTGCCAATATATATTCTATTTTAACCATATTTTTTACATCTTAATCGTTTTCGGTTAATTATACATACTTTATGGTTAAAAAAGTGTATATTACCAGAATTGTTTATGTTTAAATTTGCTTAAAAAAGGAGGCATGCACAATAACAAACCACATCTTGAAAAGGTAAGTCCAGGTTTCGGTAGTTCCATTCTGGTGAAAAAAAACAGTGAAATGGTTAAAAACAATGCCCCGTTCTGGCATTTTCATCCTGAAATTGAACTTGTTTATGTGAACAGGGGTCAGGGGAAAAGGCATATCGGTAACCACCTGTCCTATTTTAACAACAGCCAGCTTCTTCTGTTGGGAGCGAATTTGCCTCATAACGGATTTACAGACCGGCTGACCGTTAATGGTTCTGAAACCATAGTTCAGTTTAAGCCTGATTTTTTAGGACCTGCATTTTTTAATATCCCGGAAATGTCACTGATTGCTCAATTATTTGAAAAAGCAAAAAAAGGTATTCTGTTCAAACCGGAAACAAAAAAAATGGTTGGTCCAAAAATAGAAGATTTGTTGTTGTTATCAGGCTCGGACCGGATTCTTAAGCTGTTGGAAATCTTGAATGACCTTTCTTTGGCAAAGGATTATACCTTATTAAACGTAGATGGCTTTGCTTTTGAAACTGCTCCGCAGGACAGCGCAAAAATAGATGCTATCTTCAAACACATTAATGACAACTTTCAGCAAGCCATAAGCCTGGAAGAAATAGCGGATAAAGTCAGCATGACCGCACCTGCTTTCTGTCGTTATTTTAAGAAGTCAACCGGGAAAACCTTTACCAGACTTGTCAATGAGTACCGTGTAGTACATGCTACAAAACTGTTATATGAAAGTCAAATGAGCATTTCAGATATCTGTTACACATGTGGCTTCAACAATTTTTCACATTTCAACAAAACCTTTAATGAGATTACAGGAAAAAGTGCGTCAAAATACCGGAATGAGATGATCAGGATTATTCAATAAATTACTTTATTTCAAAAATAAACGGGATTCTGGCCTGTATCCCCTGCCATTCCGAGATTTGCTTCATGTTTTTGTACATCTTATAATTGTCCTGTCCGAGTTCTGCTTTAATAACTGCTTCCTTTTTCGATGAGATAAAACTACTTCCTTTAAACATGTTTTTCAGGGTCATATCGTAATCCGGGTAGTTTCTTACCTGGTATTCGGTAAGATCAGCCAGATCAGCTGCTGCCGCAATGGCATCTTCAAGGCTTCCCAGCTCATCGACCAAGCCTATATCCTTTGCTTGTTTCCCTGTCCATACCCTGCCCTGAGCCACGCTGTCAACCTGAGCGAAAGTCATTTTTCTTCCGTCAGCCACCTTTTGAACAAAAGTTTTGTAGAAGTCTTCAATATCCATTTGTACATTATTGTAAAATTTAGAAGATATCGGCTCAAAAAGGCTATAGCCTGTTGACTGGTGATTCGTTCCCACCTGTTCGGCATTGATACCGATCCTTCCGGCTAATTCGCTGATATTCGGCAGTATTCCAAAAACACCAATGGAGCCGGTAATGGTCGTAGGTTCAGCAAAGATCTTGTCTGCATTGCAAGCCATATAATAGCCCCCGGACGCAGCCACATCCCCCATAGAAACCACAAGAGGCAATTGCTCACCGGTTATTTCAAGTTCTCTCCACATAATATCGCTTGCCAATCCGCTTCCTCCAGGTGAATTTATACGCAATACGACGGCTTTTACATGTGGATTTTTTCTGGCCTTTTTCAATGCTGAAATAATCAGATCCTGACCAATAGTTTCTTCATCACCTTCGCCATAAATAATTTCACCCTGTGCATAAATTACAGCTATTCTGTCTTTTGCACTGGATTTGATCCTGCCTTTACCACTGGAAATATAATCACTAAGGGTGAGATAATTCACATCATCTAAATTCTCTACACCAACAAGTCCCTTTAATTTGTTGCGATACTGATCCTTATAAACAGAGGCATGTACCATTCCGTTTGCAACGGCAAGTTCAGGATTTCTCGCGAACAGGCTATCGGCAATTTTATTCAGTTCTTCGTTGGACTTGTTTTTTGAAAACCCGATATCATTTATCAGCTCGCCCCAAATGGAGTTTAAGAATGATGCTGTTTGCTCTCTATTCTCTGCACTCATAGTATTGGACAAAAATGGCTCCACAGCACTTTTGTACTTGCCATGCCTGATGACCTCCATTTTTACGCCGTACTTATCCTGAAAATCTTTAAAATAATACATTTCACTGCTCAAGCCCTTAAAATCCACGCCACCAACGGGATTTACGAACAGGGAATCTGCTACCGAACTCAGGTAATAGTTCCGCTGCGTGTACATATCCGCAAAGGCATAAACAAATTTTCCGGTCTCCTTAAATTCTTGTAATTTATTCCTGAGAGACTGCAACTGCGAAATACCCGCATTGATATCCATTGCTTCAATACTTATCCCTTTTATACGGTCATCAGTTTTTGCATTCTCAATCGCATTAATCATTACATTCAATCCAATCTTTTCATCTTTAAAATCGAAAATCATAGCAAATGGATCATCACTCTTGGGTGCATAATCTTTAATAGCTTCTTCTAGTTTCAAAGTTAAAATGGAATTGTCTTTGACCTCAACAATTTCTTCAGAACTAAATGAAGAGCTCAAAGTGCTCACAGCGATTGCAAAAACAGCAAACATAATGAACAAGGAAATAAAAATACCTAATATTACTGCAAGTAATTCTCTTAAGAAAGTCATCTTTTTTATTGATATTTATGTTTATTCTTTTAATATGTCGGTAGTTTCAATCAATTGTTACAACAATAGATAAAATTAAAATTGTATACAAGGTTTTTTTCCTGATGATTTATTTTCTTTGTACCCGAAGTATGAAAATAACGCGTGAGACATATTTATCATTAGGCAGTAACCAGGGCAATAAACTTGAAAACTTGCAGACAGCTGTAGATTTTCTGGTAAAGTATGCTGGTCATATCAGCCGCATTTCGTCGGTATACCAAACCAGGGCCTGGGGTTTTGAGGGGGATGATTTCTACAACATTTGTCTGACGCTCACAACCAGTTTAAGTCCGGAAGAATTACTGGTAAGAATACTAGATATCGAGCAGAGGTTAGGCCGTGTTCGGAAAAATGAAAAAAAATATACGTCGAGAACCATTGATATTGACATCCTGCTCTTTGATGATGAAGTAATTTTTAGTCCAAATCTGATCGTCCCGCATCCCAGGTTGACTGAGCGAAAATTTGTTCTGGTTCCTCTGGCCGAAATTGCCGGACAAATAAAGCATCCCAATTAAAAAAAAATCAATTAATTCATGCCTGGAGCAGTGCACGGACGAAACGGAGGTTCAAAAGACAGATGCAAGGATTCTAAGACCTCTGGCGCTGTTTGAAAAATACAATTATATTGCCATTAGAAGGAAATATTGGATCGGGAAAAACATCGCTCGCAAAAAAATTAGGAGATGATTTTAATGCCAAGCTGGTTCTTGAACGCTTTGCCGACAACCCGTTCCTGCCCAAATTTTATGAAGATAAGGAGCGATTTGCTTTTCCTTTGGAAATGAGCTTTTTAGCAGATCGTTATCAGCAGTTAAGCGATGGTCTCTCTCAATTTGACCTATTCAAGAATTTTATTGTCTCTGATTATTATATTTTCAAATCCCTGATTTTTGCACAAGTTACCCTTCCTGCGGAAGAATATAAGTTATACCGCAAAATGTTCGACCTACTCTATAAAGAAATCATCAAACCGGATATCTATGTATTCCTTCACCAGTCCACTGAAGGCTTGCTGAAAAACATTAAAAAACGGGGCCGTGCATACGAACAGAACATACAGGGCGAATATCTTGACAGTATCCAAACTGCCTATATAAATTTTATAAAGTCCGATGAAAGTATTCCTAAGGTCATCATCGAAGTATCAGATCTCGACTTTATAGAAAACAGGGAAGATTATCTCAGGATCGTCTCTAAAATTGCAGACGGCTAAGTCAGCGATTAATTATACCCATTTTTTCGGCAAAATAATCACAAAAATCGCGTATCGTTGCGCTCATTTTATCATCTCCCGTGGCCATCTGAAAAGATTCTGCCATTGAAACCAAAATTTGGTGATAGAACTGTTTCATCTCATCCACAGGCATGTCTTTGGTCCAAAGGTTAATTTTATAGGTATCTTTATTTGAGCTATCCCATACAGAAAGAAAGGCAGCTTTTGCTTCCATGTCCTCAATTCCGCCATCATCTGCGCTCCAGGAGATCTTTTCCGGAACCTTATTCTCATCCAATCCGACTTGAAACTGAATGGTCGATCTGTGTTTTATTGCCATAAATAATTATTTTTATACTTTTCGCGGCTTATACTTAGATTTTTTAAAAATGTCTTCATTGGGTGTTTGGAGCATCTCGATCAACCCAACCTTTTCTATCTCCATAAATCCATTAACTATCTGTAAACCTACCCAGGCGCCTATTCCCCCCGGCGAATCCTGGTCATTGGCCAGGTAAAATTTTGAAAACGGAGCAACATCTATAAACCTTTCTGTCAAGGCCTGGTCATTACTGAATAAAAGGTCATTTTCAATAAAGTATTTCCATATCTCCGATTCATTTTCCTGTGCCCACCGGATCTGCTCCTCTTCATAGCCGAACAATTCGGCATCAGGCTTTCCCTCCAGCAAATGCTGAAGGAGGGTCAGGCGTTTCCCTTCCTGAATCATCCTTCCTGAAAAACTTCTGTCACCTGAAGGAGGAACGAGTCGCCTGGCATACGCATCAGCAACATCAACAACCAGATGGTCTTCGGTATTATTCCTCTTGATATAATTTGGGAAGTCAGCATAAAAAGAATGTTCTTTTCCCAAATACATGTCCAGAGAAATAAATAGAAGGCTATCGGCAAGAATTATTTTATTGTCCTGATCAACATTTGTAAGGACAGTTATCACTTTCGGCTCTTTAAATCCTGGGTAATAATATTTAATATGTTTAAACAATGAGGTGAGTGCTGACTCCTGCGCTTCAAAATCCTTGTATAACTTTTCAGTTTCTGCAAATAATTCCAGCTCATCCTTATCTTTCATTTTATTTACCCAAACCGAATCGGGGTATTGTTCCGGAAACAGATAGGGATACTTCATTTTTAAAGCTGAAAGACCTTCCACGGACGAATTGTAAAAAGCCTGATCAAACCTGTGAACCTCAGTATTGATATTTACTGTTGACAGGTCAATGGTATTTTTTTCTTTTTTTGAACAGCCCATCAAAATAAATCCTAAAATAAACAGGTATTTACCCATATCGATTTATCTGGTTAAAAAGTTAAATTATATTTTGGTTATTTTTGTAGCAGCAAAACTAATAAATACTTTCCTTATGAACACAGAAAAGGTTGCAAATCACATCATAAACTGGCTTAAGAATTATGCTGTAAATGCCAATATAAAGGGTTTTGTAATCGGAATTTCAGGTGGAATTGATTCTGCCCTTACTTCTACACTTTGCGCGCGCACCGGTTTGCCAACCCTTTGCTTGGAAATGCCCATACACCAGGCAGAAAGCCATGTCATAAGGGGTAAGGAGCATATAAACCATTTAAAACAGAATTATGCGAATGTGCATTCACAGCTGGTGGACCTCAGCCCAATTTTTGATGCTTTTGTCCATGCAGTGCCTGAAACGGAAAATAATGCATCGGTCTCTTTATCACTTGCCAATACCAGGGCCAGACTGAGAATGACGACTTTGTATTATTTTGCCGGAATAAATGGCTATCTGGTCGTTGGTACGGGAAATAAAGTGGAAGATTTTGGTGTTGGATTTTATACCAAATACGGCGATGGCGGTGTGGATGTGAGTCCGATCGCTGATTTATTGAAATCAGAAGTGTATGAACTTGCAAAAGAACTTCTGGTACCCGGATCTATATTAAAAGCGAAACCAACAGATGGTCTTTTTGGAGATGACAGAACTGATGAAGACCAGCTTGGAGCCAGTTATGACGAACTTGAATGGGCCATGAACATGGTGGAAAAAGGACATAAATCCGATCAGTTTAAGGGTAGAGAGAAAGAAGTTTTTGAGATCTTTACCCGACTGAACAGAGTCAACAGGCATAAAATGGTGCCTATACCTGTTTGTGAAATACCGGCAGCACTGAAGTTATAATTTTCATATCACCCGGTTCAGTTTTTCGAAGAGAAGCTTTTTCAGATTGATATATTCCATAATATTTGCCTTTTTTTCCTCGCGAACCTCTAAATGATTTTCGTCATTTTCAAGGGTCAAAAGTTCCTGATTGATTGCGGCGATCTTATGTTCGATCAATATGCGGCGTAAATTATAGATAACATCCAGCACCAGTTTATCCAAACTCTTTTGTTTGCTTTTAACTATAATTTCTTTTCTGCCCCAGTCGCTTAAAACGTACTTTTCATCTTCCATCAACAGGTCGCTCACCATTTTGCCCAGCAACATATCTTCATGCTGAATGAAAAAATCCGGAGAAATTGCTTTGTCCTGGTTCAGCTGATAAATAATATCAAAATAAATCCTTTTAAAAATCTCATTTGAAAATTCTATTTCATCTTCCTGCAATTGCGTGTAGATCTCCAGTGAAACCTTGTTCTGGTATACTTCTTTTTTTGGCTTGCCCTCATTTTCCGGGTCCATTACATAATCGACAAAATCTACGGTCTCATTCCCAAAGAGCAACAGAATCTCAATGGTTTTCTTCTCCAATATGTACAGCTGATCCACCTTGGGAGGTGTTTTTGTCTCCAGCTTTATCCCTGTAAAGACCGTCTGTGAAGGGCTTCTTTGCATACCCTGGTCCTGCTGTTTCTTTTTTATGAGCTGTGCCAGCTCGCTGAACAGCACGGATTCGGAAATATCCATGATGTGCGAACATTCTTGTATATATACTTCCCGTTGTATATTGTCAGGTATTTTGGAAATGCTCTGCACAATATCCCTGATCAGAGATGCCTTTCTGATTGGATCATTCTTGGCTTCATCCAGAAGGATTGATGTTTTAAAGCGAATAAAATCCTGTGCATTATTTTCTAAAAAGTCCGCAATTTCTTCCTTATTCTTATTCTTGGTGAAACTGTCCGGATCTTCTCCATCAGGAAAGCTGACAACCTTAACATTCATGCCCTCCTCAAGGATAAGATCAATACCGCGCAGCGAAGCCCTGATTCCTGCGGCATCACCATCAAAGAGCACAACCACATTTTCAGTAAGGCGCTTCAGCAGACGGATCTGATCCTGGGTCAACGCAGTTCCGGAAGATGCAACCACATTCTCAATTCCTGACTGATGTAAGGAAACCACATCAGTATAACCCTCTACAAGGTAACAACTGTCGAGCTGGGCAATGCGCTGCTTGGCCTGAAAGATTCCGTACAGTATCTTGCTTTTATGGTATATCTCAGATTCCGGGGAGTTGACGTACTTGGCTACTTTGGCATCCTTTAATAAGGTACGCCCTCCAAATCCCAGTACCCTGCCACTCATGGAATGGATTGGAAAGATTACCCTGCCCTTAAAACGATCGAATCTTTTGTTCTCATTGACAATAGTCAGCCCTGTCTTTTCAAGATAGGTCAGCTCATATTTTTTTTCCAGTGCTGTATCCGTAAAAGCAGACCATTCATCCAGCGCATAGCCCAGTTCAAACTTTTTAATACTCTCATCAGAAAAACCTCTTTCCTTAAAATACGACAAACCTATCGCCTTACCCTTTTCGGTATGCAGCAGGTTTTGATGAAAATTATTTTTTGCAAATTCCGTAACCAGATACATGCTTTCGCGCTCGTCGGCCTGGGCTTTCTGGGTATCGGTTTGTTCAGTTTCCTCTATTTCGATCTGGTACTTTTTAGCCAGATAACGTATGGCTTCAGGATAAGAATAATGCTCGTGTTCCATCAAAAATGTGACCGCATTTCCTCCCTTTCCGGAACTGAAATCCTTCCATATCTGCTTAACCGGTGACACCATAAAGGAAGGTGTCTTTTCATCGACAAAAGGACTTAAGCCCTTGAAGTTGGAGCCGGATTTTTTGAGATATACAAAATCCCCTATGACTTCTTCAACACGAGAAATTTCAAATACTTTTTCTATGGTATTTCGTGAGATCATGAATCATCAAGGGTACAAAAAATAAGATAGTCTTATGACAGGAACACTGTAACACAGCACTTTCCGCTAGGACGCAGCCTTTAATTTTTTGATTGTATTGACTGTGAGTTTTTCTTGAGCGTAAGATTTGGTTACCTTTAACCTGGTTTCACCCGAGCTGGGCATTTCAAACATCGCATCGGTTAGGATCTCTTCACACAAGGCACGAAGTCCTCTGGCACCCAATTTATATTCTTCCGCTTTATCAACAATAAACTCAAGCGCTTTTTCATCAATTGAAAATTCTATACCATCTATCTCAAAAAGTTTCTGGTATTGTTTAATCAGCGCATTTTTTGGTTCGGTAAGTATGGAACGAAGGGTCTCCTTCCCAGAGACTGCATAAAAGTCAACACCGGCAGCCTGCCAATAATTTCAGGTATCAAACCAAAGGATTTGAGATCTGTTGGTAAAATATATTCTAAAAGCTGGTCATTGCTAACCTTTTCAGTGGATTTGGAAGCGCCATAGCCAACTGCCTGCATATTGAGCCTCTTGCTGATGATCCTGTCGATCCCGCTGAAAGCTCCTCCGGCGATAAATAATATATTCTTCGTATCTACTTCAACGAATTTCTGATCAGGGTGCTTTCTTCCTCCTTTAGGCGGCACATTTACGATGGTGCCTTCAAGCAACTTCAATAAAGCCTGCTGAACGCCTTCACCTGAAACGTCTCTGGTAATGGACGGATTATCACTTTTCCGGGCAATTTTATCGATCTCATCAATAAAAACAATTCCTTTTTCGGCTTTTGCCACATCGTAATCTGCAGCCTGCAATAACCGTGTAAGGATGGTTTCCACGTCTTCTCCAACATAACCTGCCTCTGTGAGAACGGTAGCATCAACAATAGCAAAAGGAACGTCCAGCATTCTGGCAATGGTCCTCGCAATCAGGGTTTTTCCTGTACCCGTCTCACCAACAAGAATAATATTGCTTTTTTCTATTTCTACATCGTCTGTTTTGGAAACTTTCTGTTGCAATCTTTTATAATGGTTGTAAACTGCAACTGACATTACTTTTTTGGCATGGGATTGACCAATGATGTACTGATCGAGAAAAGCCTTAATCTCCGAGGGCTTTTTAATAACAAGTTCTGTTCTTAACTTATCTTTTTTTGACTCAGCAAGTTCCTCTAAAACGATTCCATATGCCTGCTCGATACAACGGTCACAAATATGCGAATCCACCCCTGCAATAAGCAAATTGGTTTCCTCCTTTTTTCTTTTACAAAAGGAACACTCTAAATCTTCTTTTTTCGCCATATTTTGTTTCTTATCCCGACGCTTACGAACGGATATTATTTATTTCTTGTCAAAATTTCATCGATCATTCCATAATCCTTTGCTTCCTGCGATTTCATCCAGTAATCCCTGTCTGAATCCTGTCTTACCTTTTCAATATCCTGGCCGGTATGACTGGCAATGATTTGATACAGTTCATCCTTCAGTTTCATGATCTCTCTTGCAGTGATCTCTATATCCGATGCCTGACCCTGGGCACCACCCATAGGCTGGTGGATCATAATTCGGGAGTGTGTTAAGGCGGATCTTTTCCCTTTTTGCCCTGCGCACATAAGTACAGCAGCCATTGAAGCAGCCATACCGGTACAAATGGTAGCAACTTCCGGCTTTATAAATTGCATGGTATCGTAGATTCCAAGTCCGGCATAAACGCCACCGCCCGGAGAATTGATATAAATAGAGATATCCTTGGAGGAATCAACACTTTCCAGAAAAAGTAACTGCGCCTGAATGATATTTGCCACATGGTCATTTACACCAGTACCCATAAAAATGATTCTGTCCATCATCAAACGGGAGAATACATCCATCTGAGCGACATTCAGCTGTCTCTCTTCAATGATATAAGGGGTAACGCTACTTATTAAATTATTTACATAAAGGCTGTTTATTCCACGGTCTTTAATTGCGAAATTTCTAAATTCGTCTCCGAAATTCATATGTTGGTTCTTTTATAAATGAGTGGTAAATATACTTAAAAAATCTTGTTTTGCTCTTTATTTAAAAGGAATACCTTATCAAAAAAAACCTCATGGACTTTCATCGATGAGGCATACTGGTTGTATAAAACCAAATTCTTACTTATAAACTTCCTTTATAAAATCTTCGAAATTTACCTCTTTAATTTCCAGATTTACATTTTCTCTGAAAAAATTTAATAATTTCTCATTCATCAATTGTTCAGATAACCTTTTTACTTCCTGCTGGTTGGAAAGTATTCTTTTGGCAATTTCTTCCAATTCCGATTCTTCAGGATTCAAATGCCCGTATTGTGCCATTTGGGTTTTGATGAACCCCTTGGCAAAATCTTTCAGATCCTCAAAGTTTATTTTAATATTGTTATCCTTGCTCAGTTTGTTTTCTATTAGCTGGTATCTCAGGCCTTTTTCTGATTTTGCATATTCTTCCGTGGCTTGTTCAGGAGTGAGTGTTTTTTCACCTGCCACAGCCAGCCATTTTTTGAGAAAATCAGCAGGGAGATCAAATTTTGTATTTTCAATCAGGCTCTCTGTGACCGCATTTAACATGTGTTGGTCTGCCTGTTGCTTAAACTGTAGTTCGGCATCTTCTTTAAGCTTTCTTCTAAAATCGGCTTCATTATCTACTTTTCCTTCGCCAAAAATCTTTGCAAAAAATTCCTTATTGAGGGGAGCCTTTTCTGTATTTGTTATTTCGTTAATTGTAATTTTAAGGGGAATATCCAAACCATGAACCTCCTCATGCGAAACCCCCAAAACATGCATCAATGTATGCTCATCTTCGAACAGTCCCTTTGACTGAAGTTCAACCGTCTCGCCAACTTTCTTACCCAGCAAGCCCTTCGCATTTTTTTTGTCTTTTACATCGGTCAGTTTAAAGGTTGATTTCTTCTGAATGTTTTTCTCAGCATTTTCAAAAGTAGCGGTGACATTATCGGCATCTCCGACGGCATCCTTCTGCGCAACTTTTCCGTATTGTTCCTGTAAACGGGAGATCTGATCATCAATCATTTTGTCATCAGCCACAATCTTAAATACAGAAATTGACTTTTTCGGTTTCAGATCAATCTCAAATTCAGGAGCCAGTCCCAATTCGAATTCGAAAGAAAATGTGTCAGCATCCCAGGAAAAATCATCCTTAATTTTTGGTAAAGGATTGCCCAATACATCAAGTTTTTCTTCTACAAGATAATTGCTGAGTGCGTCCTGAAGTAATTTATTTACCTCGTCAATCACAACTGATTTACCGTATTGTTTTTTAACAAAGCTCATAGGTACATGACCCTTTCTAAATCCTGGTATATTGGCCTTGTTTCTGTAATCTTTTAAAACGCTTTCAACTTTGTTCTGATAATCTTCGGTTGTTATATCAATGCGCACAACAGAATTCAGTTTATCTATGTTTTCTTTCGTAATATTCATTGGGTAATTATTTAACTTTTTTATTTAGAGCCTGCAAAAATAAGAAATAAAGCTTATTTAACCATGGTTTTGAACCTAAATAATAGCAGTAGAGCCGTTAACGGATTGTTAAAATACGGATTGAGGCAATTCTCAATCAAAAAATGTCTGTTTTTTTCGATTTCCCTTTAATCGAGGATCTTGTATAAAATTGATTCCACTATTGAGAGTAAGATACTGAATAGTAAGGCCCACCAGAAACCGTCAACATGAAAGCCCTCCACCAGTCTGCTCGCCAGCAATATCAGCATTGCGTTGATTACCAATAAAAAAAGTCCCAGGGTGATAATCGTTACCGGCAGGGTGAGTACAACCAGTATCGGTTTTAAAAAAGTGAACAGGAGTCCTAAAATGAGGGCCACCCAGAGGGCTGTAACAACACTGTTACTCTCAATATCAACTCCCGGAAGAAAATAACCAATGATCAATACTGCCAACGCAGAAAGGAATATTTTTAAAATAAATTTCATGAGGTTTGTATTTTATAAAACGAATTTAGACCTTTTTTAAAAAACTTAAAGCATATTTATAGAATTTTTCAGGATTGTCAGCATGCAGCCAATGTCCGGCATTCTCTAAAGTCTGAATTTCCGCCCCAGGAAAATGCATGTGAATTGAAGCTTCATCTTCATTCGTTATATAGCCCGAATCTGCTCCCTTTAAAAACAATACCGGCCCTTTATAAACAGAATATGCAGGTAAAGGATCGCCGATCTCGTTGATGTTTTCCTCAATGACGGGCAGGTTAAAACGCAGGGCAAAAGAATGATCATGAAGTCTGTACACATTTTTTGAAAGGAATTGCCTTACCTCCTTTTCCCTTATGTGCACTTCGAGAATCTCATCCACTTCACTCCGCTGATTAATACTTTTAAAATCAATGGAATTTAGCGTCTGAAGTATTGTTTCGTGATGTGGGGGGTAATATTTCGGAGCAATATCTGCCACGATAAGTTTAGAAACCATGTCCGGAAATTCAACCGCGAAAAACATGGCCGTTTTCCCTCCCATGGAATGACCCAAAAGACTGGCCTGCTCTATTTTGTGCTTGCTGAAATAATACAGCAGGTCATGCACCATCAGTTCATAGGAGAAATCATCACTGTGAAAACTGCGACCATGATTTCGCTGATCAACGACATGCACTTCAAAATCATTTGCAAATAGCTTTGCTAGGGATTTCCAGTTATCACCCATCCCAAAGAGTCCATGCAAAATGATGAGCGGCTCTCCTTTTCCTATGATAACAGAATGTAATAATTGCATTATTTCAATTTATTCAAATACATGTTCACCACATTCTGAAATCCAAAATAAAGGGATTCTCCTACAAAGGCATGTCCGATAGAAACTTCCAACAGCTGGGGAATATTTTGGGCAAAAAAAGCAATGTTATCCAGGCTCAGGTCATGTCCGGCATTGATACCCAATCCAAATTCGTTTGCAAGAATTGCGGTTTCAGTATAATTTTTAATCCCTTCTTTATTGCCTTCGGCATAAGCTTTTGCATACGCTTCTGTATAGAGTTCTATTCTGTCCGTACCAGTTTTGGCAGCACTTTCAATCAGATTTATATCAGGATCCAGAAAAATCGAGGTCCGTATGTCATTTCTCTTAAATTCCTTTACCACCTCCTGCAAAAAAGACTGGTTTTTCCTTGTATCCCATCCCGCATTTGAGGTAATGGCATCAACGGCATCAGGCACCAGCGTTACCTGCTCAGGCTTTGCCTTGAGTACCAGATCAATGAATTGCTGCACCGGATTGCCTTCAATATTAAACTCGGTAGTGATCACTGGCAGAAGGTCAAAGACATCCTGGTACCTGATATGTCTTTCATCCGGTCTTGGGTGAACTGTAATTCCTTGAGCACCATAACTTTGTAAATCAATGGCGCACTGAACTACATTCGGAAAGTTCCCGCCGCGCGCATTTTCTGAGTGTGGCTATTTTATTTATATTAACACTTAATTTTGTCATTAGTGAGTTTAAAAAACCATTAAATAATTGGAAACAAAAGTAAGTAATTCCCTATAAATTTAGTTATTTTGTAACGCATTATGACAGATATAGAAATCTATAGATTAAAAGAGGTAAAGCCACTCAGGCTGGAAGACAAACTAGAAAAAGCAATTCAATTGTTTGAGGATTCGCATTATTCCCATTTCGCTGTGGTGAACAAAGGTGCTTATGAGGGAACTGTTTCTTATGAACAAATTGAAGAACGCTCAGATCTCTCCACCAAAATTGGTGATGCCAGAAGCATTCTTAATCCGGTTTATGTGCTCAATACCATGGACTGGTTTGATGTTCTTCAGGTATTTGCGATGAACAACTGCAACGCCCTTCCTGTAATAGATAAGGGAAAATCCTATTTGGGGTATTACGAATTTGAAGATTTTTTGAGCCTGTTCAGACAAACACCATTTTTACATGAGAATGGAATGACTCTGGTTATTTCAAAAGGGCTGAACGAATATTCATTCAGTGAAATTGCACAGATCATAGAATCAAACAACGCCACCCTTTTTTGGAGCCTTTGTCTCGGCTGTTGACCAGGAAATGGCAGAGATCATTCTAAAAATAAGTTTGCACGACATCAGCAATACCATTCAGACTTTCAGGCGCTACGGCTACCATATCATCAATGAAATTCATGAAGACAGGTACCTTCAGTATCTGAAAGAAAGGGCTGATTATCTTGAAAAATATTTAAATATTTAGGAATGAAAGTCGGTATCTTCGGGCAAAAAGACAATAAGACCACCTTAAAATACATCAATACCCTGGTTGAAGAGTTGCTAAAATACAAAACGACCATACTCTTTGAAAGAAATATTTACGACTATTTCATTCTGAAGTATCCTTCCTATACTTTTGACACTTTTACCGGTTATTTTGATCTTGACCGCTCCTGCGATATGTTTTACAGTGTGGGCGGTGACGGAACCTTTTTGAGGTCTGTTTCATTTGTAAGGGATTTGAACATTCCTATTATTGGTATCAACACAGGAACACTCGGTTTTTTGGCCAATGTTCAGAAAGAGCAGATCGTAGAAGCAGTAAAACAGATCAATGAGGGCGATTATACCATAAAAGAACGTTCCCTGCTCAGGGTAGTAGCCAGTGAAAAAAATGCTGATCTGGCTGAAATTAATTTTGCCCTGAACGAGGTAGCGATCACGCGAAAATATACCGCCTCCATGATAACGGTAGAAACCTATCTGGACGACGAATTTTTAACCACCTACTGGAGTGACGGCCTGATCATATCCACGCCAACAGGGTCTACGGGATATTCCTTAAGCTGCGGTGGGCCAATCATTTCTCCGAATTCCAAAAATTTTGTCCTGACACCTGTTGCACCCCATAGCCTTGGAGTGCGGCCTCTGGTCATACCCGAAACAACAAAAATTGAACTTCATATGGGCAGCAGGTCCAAAGAAGCTGTTTTAACACTTGACTCACGCATCACCACCATCAGCAATACGACAAAATTACTGATAACTAAGTGCGATTTTCATGTAAGAACGCTGCACCTGAACAACCAGACATTTATTAAAACATTGCGCGAAAAATTACTCTGGGGACAAGACAAACGGAATAACTGACAGAAAACCAGATAACAAGCGCAATCACTATAAAAATGGTAGTTCATCAAAAAATAGAAAACAAGAAATAAATCCTTGTGGTAATTTTATATATTTGCAAACTATTTTTACGATGAAAAAATTATTTCTTTTTTTTAGTTTAATACTTTGCTGTTATGGCATTTCACAGGCACAGATAAACGAATTGGGTGTTTTTCTCGGTGGCAGTAATTATATAGGAGACATTGGCAAAACCAATTATATTTATCCGAATAACATGGCCTATGGGCTCGTATACAAATGGAATGCACACCCAAGGTATTCGCTGAGGGCAAATTATACTTATAGCAAGATATCGGGTGATGATGCCGACTCGGGAAATTCCTACAGAGAATTCCGGGGATGGAGTTTTTCGAGTCCTACTCATGAAGTTTCTGGCGGTATAGAGTTTAACTTTTTTAAATACAATTTATCCAGACTGGGTTACAGGCAAACACCATATATAAATGTGGGAGCATCTGTAGCTTTTAGCAATGTGACTTCTAACCAAACACTGCAGGATCCATTTGGCGGTTTTGTTCCAAACACAATTACCGGCAACATCATCACCTATTCCATACCTGTTGGAATCGGATATAAATTCGGGATTTGGAATAATATAGGAATGGGTATTGAGACTTCCTTTCGCTATACCTTTAGGGATGATATAGATGGTTATCCTTTTGACAGCACCGACAATGCCGGTAATACTGTTACAATTGGCAATTCCAACGGTAATGACTGGTATGTATTTACCGGAATAACCCTTGTTTACGCTTTTGGCAGAGAAGGATGTTACACGGGTAATTTTTAATGCAGGATGGACCTAAAAGCGCAAATTAAAGCAGATCATTTACCAAACCATATTGCAATAATCATGGATGGCAATGGCAGGTGGGCAAAAAAACAGGGAATGCAGCGCGTTTTTGGCCACAGGAAAGGAGTCAATGCAGTAAGAGAAGTCGTTGAAGCGGCAACCGATCTGGATATTCGGGCCCTGACATTGTATACATTTTCCACAGAAAACTGGAGCCGGCCAAAAAGTGAAGTCAGTACCCTAATGAGTATTCTGGTTAGTTCTCTGAAAAAAGAACTAAAACTTTTCCAAAAAAATAACATCCGTTTGGGAGCTATCGGTAATATTGACGGTTTACCCGAAAAAGCAAAGAATGAGCTGCTACAGACCATCGAAAAAACCAAACAAAATACCGGTCTTTTGCTGAACCTCGCACTCAACTATGGAGCACGGGAAGAACTCATCCGGGCGGTAAAATCAATTTCTAAAAGAATTGTTAATAATGAGATTCGGATCGAAGAAATCGATGAAAATGTTGTAAATAATCATTTATATACCTTTAATTTGCCCGACGTTGATTTATTGATACGAACCAGCGGCGAATTGCGTTTAAGCAATTTTTTACTTTGGCAGATAGCCTATGCCGAGATGTATTTTACGGATGTACTTTGGCCAGATTTTAAAAAAGACGATTTTTACAGAGCAATTATCAATTTTCAAATGAGAGAACGACGATTTGGAAAAACAAGTGAACAAATTGAGAACATTAATGAATAAGTTAAAAAGCGTCCTTTTCCTTTTTCTTTTGGTTTTTGCAATACAACATTCGGCAGCACAGCTTGTCCCGGGTGTAATTTCTGTACCCTCACCAACCGATACGATTCCACCTCCAAAAATTGCCGGGGACACAATTCTCCCAATAAAATTAGCAACAACCGATACGATCCCCAAGGTTAAAGTAACCGGACCCATAGTGCTCGACAAAAAGAAATACATACTTGGTGGTGTTACTTCCACAGGAAACGAATCTATTTCAGAACAATCTATTCTGATCTTTTCCGGGTTGGTGGTAGGTCAGGAAATTAAGGTTCCAGGGGATAAACTGACCAGTGCCATAAAAAAATTATGGAACTCAAAACTTTTTAGCAATGTAGAAATCTTTGCCACCAAAGTTGATGGGGATGCAATCTATCTGGAGATAGCGGTAAATGAGCTCGCCAAGGTAGGTAAGGTAGATATAAAAGGTGTTAAAAAATCAAAAGTCGACGAAATCAGAAAAGAGATTGAATTTCAGCCAGGCTCTATGCTTACGGAAAACCTGATCACAACCACGAAAAATCAGATCGCAGATAAATTTAAAGAAAAAGGATATCTGAAAACAAAGGTGAATATCAGCACAAAGCCTGACAGTGTGGCATCGAAAACAGAAGATGCCCTGTATTATGATTGACACAGGAGAAAAAATAAAGATCAAGGAAATAACTTTTACTGGAAATAACATTCTTTCAGATGAGAAACTGAAAAAAGCAATGAAAAAGACCAAAGAAAAGAAAATCAAGAACATCCTTAAATCCTCCAAATATGTAGATGATCTTTATGAAGCAGATCTTTTGCTTGTTGTTGAAAAATACCAGGAAAGCGGATTCCGGGATGCCATCGTTTTAAAGGACAGCATCTCTTATAACGATGATAACACCATCAATCTGAATATCACAGTAAATGAAGGCGACCGTTACAAATTCGGTAACATCACTTTCCTTGGCAATACCGTATTTACCAATGAACAATTACAGGCAATATTAAAAATACAACCCGGAATTACCTACAATGGTAAATTTCTAATCGAAAGGGTTAAAGGAAGTGGCAAACCGGAATCTGAAGACATTACCAATACCTATCTCGACAACTGGTCTCATTTTCTCCAGAATCGATTTGGTAGAAACCGGTGCAGATGATAATGTGATAGACATTGAGGTCAGGATTATTGAAGATGAACCCGCCACGATCAATAAAGTATCAGTTACAGGAAATGATGTTACAAATGACCATGTTTTGTTCAGGGAAATTCACACAAGGCCGGGGGATCTTTTCAGCAGATCAGATATTATTCGAACTGTACGGGAATTGGGTCAGCTGGGTTATATTGATGCTGAAAATATCGTTCCGGATGTGCAGCCAAATTATACCGATAAAACAACGGATATCGAGTACAGCGTTTCTGAAAAAGGTTCAAGCCAGATTGAATTGCAGGGTGGATATGGTGGAGGTGCCTTTGTGGGCACCCTGGCACTGCTCATTCAATAACTTTTCAATAAAAAACATTTTTAATCTTGACGAATATAATCCAGTTCCTCGCGGAGACGGGCAAAGTATTTCTTTGAGATTACAGGCAAGCAGGTTCTCAAAGACATACAGTGTATCTTTCAGTGAGCCCTGGTGGGAGGAAAACGCCCCAAAGGATTTAGCTTTTCTGTGTATAATTCAACCCAGTACGCATATGATTACAACGAAAGGGAGGTTGATAAAGACCAGAGCCTGGATATCATTGGTGCTACAATTGGCTTGAGCCAAAGACTGAAATGGCCGGATGATTTCTTTACCCTGTCAACAGCTCTGAACTACCAGAGGTTTGATCTGAATGATTTCTTTTTATCCACTTTTGGATATAATAATGGTACTTCCAATAACATCAATCTAACCGCGAATTTCGGCAGAAACTCGGCAGGACCAAGTCCGGTTTATCCGAGATACGGTTCTATGTTCAATTTGGTCGTTGAAGCAACACCTCCTTACAGCTGGTTTAACGATAAAGATTATACCATTATGTCGGATCAGGAAAAATTTGAGTGGCTGGAATACTATAAAATTAACTTTACAGGCAGGTGGTTTACACAGATCTGGAAAGAGCTGGTACTGATGTCGAATGCCGAATTCGGCTTCCTGGGATCATATAACCAGGATATTGGCGTATCTCCCTTTGAAAGGTATTATGTAGGCGGAGATGGTATGGCGACAGGCCAGTTTGATGGCCGTCAGGTTATTGCCCTAAGAGGGTATCCTAATTCCAGTTTGACTCCGGTTGCCGGAGGCACAGTTTACAATAAGATCTCCTTCGAACTTCGGTATGCAATTACCCTTAAACCATCCGCTTCGATCTATGCTTTGACCTTTCTGGAAGGGGGTAATTCTTTTAATAGTTTTGAAAATTTTAAACCCTTTGAACTCAAAAGAGCAGCCGGAGCCGGAGTCAGGGTTTTTATGCCGGCCTTTGGATTGCTGGGAATTGATTTTGGTTATGGATTTGATAATATACCAGGCACCCTCGAAAAATCAGGCTGGCAGACCCACTTTATTCTGGGTCAGCAGTTTTAAGGAATTTACTATATTTGCCTAATATTATCGTTTGGCACGATATTTTCTAGAACAACACTATTATGATAAAAAATATCTTTTTTATCGCAGTTTTTCTGATCAGTTCTTTGACAATTGCTCAAAAAAATTTACGTATTGGTTATATTGATATGGAATACATTCTGAATAATGTTCCGGAATATACCGATGCGCAAGCCAAGTTAAATGACAAGGTAAAAGTCTGGCAACAGAAAGCTGGACAATCTATCCATTGAGATTGAAAAAATGGAGACTGACCTGACCAATGAAAAAGCCTTGCTCACCCCTGCAATGATCAATGAAAGGGAAGAAGATATCGACATAAAAAAGAAAGAGCTTAAACGATTACAGGAAGGGTATTTTGGCCCAACCGGCGACCTGTTTCAAATGCGGAAACAATTTGTAAAACCCGTTCAGGATCAGGTTTTTAATGCCATTCAAACAATAGCCGAAACCAAAAAATACGACTTTATCTTTGACAAATCAAGTGATCTGATCATGCTTTACAGCAACAGCAATTTCGATGTAAGTGAACTGGTGTTGAACAGCATCGTCAAGGACAGAAAACGACAAACCCTTGAGGATAATAAAAATGCGAGAGGAGTACAAACCAAAGCTGTTGAGGCAGTCAACCTTCCGGACTCAGCGGAAGATGAAGCTATCACTCCTGATTTACTGGATACTGAAAAACCAGAAGGTGAAGTAAAATCCCCTGAACAGATCAAAGCAGAGGAAAAGGCAGCCAAACAGGCTGAATTAAAGGCCCGAATTAAAGAACAACAGGAAGCCAGGGAAATATTAAGAGATTCCTTAAAAAGAGTTTCTGAAGAAAGACGGGCAGCAAAATTGAAAGAAATTGAAGATAAAAACAAAAAAAGGGAAGAATTATTAAAGGAAATAAACAATTAAATTTTAAAAAAAAATTATTTAAACAATTATTAACAAATTATTTACAAATGAAACTATTAAGAAATTCAGTATTAGCGATTATTTTATTTGCGGGTTTGCAGTTTGCTCAGGCGCAAAAAATAGCGCACATTGACAGCGAAACATTATTGATGGCTATGCCTGAAGCAAAAGCTATGGAAAATGAATTGAAGAAATTGTCTCGAGACCTATGCCACAGAATACAAAACACAGGCGACAGCTTTGCAGGCAAAATTAAAAAAATACAGTGAGGAAGCGCCAACACAAACTGATGCAGAAAACACAAAGCGTCAACAAGAAGTAGAAGATTTGCAAGCCAGATTGCAAAAATACGGCCAAACTGCTGACCAGGAAATTCAGAAAAAAAGGTTCTAATCTTTTAAAGCCAGTGCTCGAAAAAGCTCAAACTGCTGTAAATCAGGTTGCTAAAGAAAAAGGTGCCCAATACGTACTCGATTCATCACCTGGCAAAGGACTATTGGTTTTTGAAGGTGAAGATCTGATGGCTCCAGTTAAAGCTAAATTAGGTATTAAGTAATTTTTATCTATTCCTGAATCAGGACAAAAAAATTAAGCCGGCAGTTTTGCCGGCTTTTTTCATATATGCCATTCTGGATAAAACCATATGATACCTTTACCGCAAACAATATTCACCAAAAGGTATCATATGCTGCTTTATAAAGTTAATAGTCAAAGACCATGAAGAACCTATTAAAAATTGTGACTAAGAGTTATTTGAAATTATTAGCATAAAAAATAGAAATTTACAATGTATAGCAGACTACTTGTACCATCCGGCATAGGTAATATAATTGTCAGCTATACGCTCTATTTCTCCGGTAATCAGCTCCGGACTTATATCTTTAACCTTTTTCGCAGGCACACCGGCAAAGATGGTGCCTGAGGGGACATGGGTATTTTTTGTCAGTACCGCCCCGGCAGCGATAATGCTGTTGCTTTCGATCACACAGTCATCCATTACAATAGCCCCCATGCCAATCAGCACATTGTCGTGTATGGTACAGCCATGCACCAGTGCATTGTGGCCAATAGAAACATTGTTACCTATGTTGGTTGGTGAGGTTTTGTAGGTGGCATGGATCACTGCTCCGTCCTGAACATTTACCTTGTTGCCCATTTTAATATAATGAACATCTCCGCGCACGACCGCATGATACCAGATAGAACAAAAATCTCCCATCACAATGTCACCTACCAGCACGGCATTCTCTGCAAAAAAACAATCTTTGCCGTATTTCGGGCTGATTCCGTTGATTTCCTTTATAATCATATTTACAACGAGTTTAACATACCTTCAAATTTACTAAATAAAATCTTTTGTATTTTTGTGGGCAAAGTATAAAATATACATGATGACAAACATAAAAATAGAAAATACGAACAACCCCAAAATAATCAAATTTGTTTTTAATAAGATGCTCACCGAGGGGGCATTTGAGTACAATGCTATTGATGAAGCAAAGAACTCTCCACTGGTGCAGCAATTGTTCAAATTACCCTTTGTAAAAAAGGTGTTTGTATACAGCCAATTTTATCGCTTTGGAAAGATACGACATGCTGGAATGGCCCGATGTTCAAAATGACCTTGCCGACATCTTGAAGGCTTATTTTGATCAGGGCAAAGCCCTATTTCAGGAAAACAACAGGCAGGTGGTAGAAGTTTATGCCGAGGAAACTCCCAATCCTCATACACAAAAGTTTATGACCAACCGACTGCTTCACGCACATGATATAGAAATATTGAAAGAGTGAGGAGGCTACAGATGTGCCTATTGCAGCTGCCCTATACAATTTTCCTTATGTGAAGGAAATATTTATCTCTCAAAATTATATCTCGATCACCAAAGACAAATCGGTGGAATGGTTTGAAGTAAATTCAGAAATAAGACAATTTATAAAACAGTATATCGAAGAGCAAAAGGAGATTACAACTGCAGGCTATCAAGTCAGGAAGCCGGCGAATCCTTTGAATTCTGATGCAACAGCCACTGAGGGCGATGAAATCTCAGATCAGATTATCAGCATACTCAACGAGTATAAGACCCGCGGTAGCCAGTGATGGTGGAAATATCCAGTTTCAGTCCTATGACGCGGAAAATAAGATAGTCAATGTAATATTACAGGGTGCCTGCAATGGCTGCCCCTCTTCTACTTTTACTTTGAAAAATGGCATAGAGGCCACTTTAAAGCAGTTTTTACCCGGTAAAATTGAAGGTGTAAATGCTTTGAATTAATCCTGAATTCACTACTTTTAATGTTTAAACTTCAATTCGATGAAACTCAGATCTTTCTTATGCACAGTGCTTGCTATTTTTATTAGCGGCCAGCTATTTTCTCAAAAACAAGCTATGAAAATAACATATCCTGCAACTGCAAAAGGGAATACGGTAGATGACTATTTTGGCACCAAAGTTCCTGACCCATACCGATGGCTTGAAGATGACCTTTCCGCTGAAACCGAAGCCTGGGTGATTGCAGAGAACAAGGTTACCTTTGACTATTTGGCAAAGATTCCATATCGGGAAGCCTTAAAAGAAAAGCTGACCAAAATCTGGAATTATGAGAGATTCTCAGCTCCTTTTAAAAGAGGAGATTACACTTATTTTTATAAAAATGACGGCCTCCAGAACCAGAGCATTCTATACAGGCAAAAGGAAAACGGTACTCCCGAAGTCTTTTTAAATCCGAACACTTTTTCAAAAGATGGTACCACTTCCCTCAGCAGCCTTTCATTTACCAAAGATGGTAGCATAGCGGCTTATGCCATTTCTGAAGCCGGCTCTGACTGGAATAAAATTATTGTGATAGATGCCCTGAGTAAAAAGATTATCGGTGATACAATTCGGGATGTTAAATTCAGTGGAATTTCCTGGTATAAAAAAGATGGCTTTTATTATTCGAGCTATGACAAACCCAAAGGAAGTGAGCTGTCTGCGAAAACAGACCAGCACAAATTATACTACCATAAATTAGGCACAGCCCAGAAAGAAGACATGCTCATTTTTGGCGGGGATCTTAAAAGAAGGTATGTGGGTGGTTCTGTAACAGAGAACGAAAAATTCCTCATTGTGAGCGCCGCAGTTTCTACTTCAGGAAATGAATTGTATTTTAAAGACCTCAGCAAGCCGGAAAGCAAGTTGATCCATGTCATTAAAAATGTGGAAAATGATTACGACGTAATCGAAGCCGATGATGAATTTCTGTACATTTTCACAAACAAGGATGCGCCGAACAGCAAAGTGATGAAAGCTCCGGTGAAGAACCCGGGCATTGAGAACTGGCAGCCGTTTATTCCTGAAAACGAAAGAGGTATTAAGTGCCTCTACAGGCGCCGGTTACTTCTTTGCGCATTACATGAAAGATGCGGTTTCTGTGGTGAAGCAGTACGATATGAAAGGCAATCTTGTTCGCGATTTAGAATTGCCAGGTATTGGTTCGGCAAGGGGATTCGGCTCAAGACTTGAAGATAAAGAAGTCTATTACACATTTACCAATTATGTCTTTCCTCCTTCTATATACCAGTTAGATCCAAAGACCGGAAAGTCAATCGTTTACAAAAAACCAAATGTGCAGTTCAATCCTGAGGAATATGAATCCAGTCAAGTTTTTTATACCTCAAAGGACGGCACAAAAGTACCAATGATCATCACCTGTAAAAAGGGAACAGTGCTTAACGGAAAGAATCCAACCATTCTTTATGGATATGGTGGATTTAATATAAGCCTAACCCCTTCTTTCAGTGTAGTGAATGCTGTTTGGCTTGATTTAGGTGGTGTATATGCAGTGCCAAACCTGCGTGGTGGCGGAGAGTATGGAAAGACCTGGCATGATGCAGGTACCCAGATGAAAAAACAAAATGTGTTTGACGATTTCATTGCTGCTGCGCAGTATTTGATAGACAACAAATATACCTCCTCTGATTACCTCGCCATTTTTGGGGGCTCTAACGGAGGCTTGCTGGTAGGGGCAACCATGACTCAGCGCCCTGAACTGATGAAGGTAGCTTTACCGGCGGTTGGCGTGCTTGACATGCTGCGCTACCATACTTTTACTTCAGGAGCTGGGATGGGCTTATGACTACGGAACTTCAGAACAAAGTAAGGAGATGTTTGAATATATCAAAGGATATTCTCCTGTTCACAACGTGAAAAAAGGGGTGCATTATCCGGCAACCATGATCACTACAGGAGATCATGATGACCGTGTGGTTCCTGCACACTCTTTCAAATTCGCTGCAGAATTACAGGATAAACAAACCGGAAACAATCCTGTTCTGATACGGATCGAAACCAATGCCGGACACGGCGCCGGTACACCTGTAACCAAAAGCATAGAACAATACGCAGATATGTTCAGCTTTACATTGTTCAATATGGGCTTTGAAACGCTGCCGGGTACTGTAAAATAATAAATCAATTTAGCAATCTTGAAAAGGCCGTTTCTTCATGAGAAGCGGTTTTTTTTATGAATTAATATTACCTTTGACTGCAAGAGGGAAACAAGCATCAATTACAATTTTATTTTGGGACTTTTTAAACAACAACTAACAAAGCTGGTTTGTAGACAATTTAATCTTCAAAAGTGATTTTCCAAGAACCTTCAATTATAAAGAATTGGGCATTTGTAACAAAATTCAATAAACATTGAGCGATGATAAGAATGGCAATCTTAAATTGCTTCATAATTAAATACTGTCAAATTTTATTGATTTTCAGAACTACGGCATTATTTGCAGCAATTGAAACGGTATTGTCATTAGGCATATCTCCATACAATGCAGATTTCACTTTCCATCCTTGTTTAATGAGAATCTTGGATGACAAAGCTTCTGTGCCATAATTAATTAAAATCACAATATTTTCTTTATCACTTACTTCGTGTTCTGTCACGCCAATAAAAGGATTTGCCTGCTGTAGTATTCTTTGCTCGATTAGTGGTTTGGCTATTTCTTTATAAATAGCAGCATATTTAGGTTGCCCCTTATCGAAAGCGCCAGTTGTTGTAGTCAAGTTATTTTCTAATGGAAATGTCAACAAATATATAAATCCTTTACCATAACTTGCTTTTAAAAGCAATGGATTACCATCATCTTCAGCTGCTAAAACATTAGTTTTTTTAGGGTCTATTTTTAGTTTTCTTTCTGATTTTGAATTAAAAATTAATGGTTCTGAATTGATTTGTGCATCAAAAGATATTTGACCTCTCCGTTTTTCATTTACTGATACTTCAACACCAAGCGGTTCATTGAAAGTAGGTAAATAAACGTCGTCTAAAGACATGTATAACGTTGAACCAACTTTTACTTTTTCTAAAAGTTTAAACCAATAGTCTTTATAAAATGGATCAATGCCATTTAAAGAAGGTAATAAATATAAAGGTGAATCAATTAACTCTTGATCTGCTTTTTTTGAAATTTAAAATCGAAACCTGCTTGTTTTGCCAATACAAAAGTGGAATAAGCAACTGACCAAGTATCTTGACCTTCTGTTAAAATACAAACAGCTTCGGTTTTTCGCGCAGGCAATGTTTTAAAAGGTAGTTTGTCAATAAAATTGCTGAAAGCTTTTAATTCATTCATTACTGGTTTCGGTGTTCTATCCTCTTTTATTAATCCTAATTCAGCTTCTACTGATGCATAATTGTAAGGTGGATATTTAAAACTCAACTGATCGTAAGCACACCACCAAAAAGTTCCCATACAGTCGTGAGCCCCAATTTGAAAACAATGCCGTTCTTGCAAAAGCTGCTTTCTCTTTTTCTCCTCCTGTCATGGGTCCCATAACCCCTGTTTCTTCGGTTAAGGCGGGTTTACTTCCAACATCTCCGTATAATCTAGTTTCAGCTGCAGCATGCAAAATAGTTCGCATCGTGTTTATACCATCCTGACTGGTGTATTTTGTCCACAAAGAATAGGGATGCGTTGTCAAAATATCGGTTGTGGCTGCTTGATCAATAATTCGCCAAACGGCATTATTCTCGGCTTGCAAACTGTGCATTCCAGAAACAATTGGCCTCGTATTGTCAGCGCTTTTAATGGCTCCAGAGATTACAGAAGACCACACATAAGCTTGATTGTGATTATCTAAATTTTGCATGACATTGCATTCATTTCCAAAATCCCAAGCTATAATGGCGGGTTTGTTTTTTAATCGCTTTACAAAAGAGGTAATAAATTTTTGTTGCCATACCAATGAAACTGGATCAGTCATTATATCTTTTCCTTCCAAAGCGGGTGGAACATAAAGTTGTCCACTCATCCAACCAGTAATTAGTCCAACCACTAATTTTAAATTGTGTTTTTGTGCTAAATCCGCAAAAAATTCGAAGTGCTTTAATTGTTCTTCGCTCATGCCGTCACTTCCAACTCCTGTTAAAGGCAAAGGCTGTTCATCTTTAGTGGCAAAATATTTCACTTCCCCAGCTCCCGAATAAACGATATGAATGGGTTGGAAATCCGGCCAAAGCGGAAATACTCTTAATACCTTAATGCCATTTTCGGATAGTTGTTTAAAATCTTGCTCAATAATTTCAGGGTTCCAATCTCTCCACATATGGGTTCCAGCATGAGAAGACCAATAATTTACACCTACTGCAAATGTTCCCGGAGTGGTAAGTAATTTTTCTTGTGCAAATGTTGATGCTGAAATTGTAAGCACAAATGAAAATAACATAAATTGTGTACTGCGGATTTTAAAAATTGTTTAGAGGTTATCATTTCTGTTTTTTGAAAATTAATTTAAAATTATTTCGATGCTATAAAATAAGGCAAACGATCCAATGGTACCTCTATAGTGATGGTTTGTCCTCCTTTGTGTTTCTTTCCTAAATCATCAATCCAATTTCCTTTCGGCAATTTGACTGTTCGTTGGTTTCCTTTTTCTATCATTGGACAAACTAAATAGTTGTCTCCTAGCATAAATTGGGTGTCGCAAGATTTAAATCCTCTGATTTGGAAAAGCATATACTTTAAGTGACGAACAATTGGTTCCCCATCAACAGCTGCTTTTTTAGCCAAAGTCACAATATAATCCCCCATTGAAGCATGCAATTTTGCTGCTTTTAGAACGATTTTCAAATGTTTTTTATCCAAAACCCTCCAGGGTGCTACTGAAAATTGCATCATTGGCATTAAAGCTTGTATTTGGGCTGAACGTACCATAAGTTCCTGATCAAATTTACTATAATCAATGTTTTCAAAATTAGATAACAAACCTCCTCCAATCATATCAGGACAAGTAAAAGGATGTCCGATTAAGCCAGCAGAAACATATCTGGAACCAATATTTTCAATTCATCCCACGAATACCCTTTGTCTTGCAAACGCTGTGCCAGTGGCTGATTGCCATTCTTCCAGCCTGCACGAAATTCATTGAAATCAAATTCGGCCCCTAATTTTCCAAATAATTCAGCTTGAATTGGGCCATTAGTATTGGTGTCTTCATTAGGAAACACATAAGAGCCTTCGGAATAAAAATCAGAATCAACCGCATCAAATTTAAAGCCGTCAATATTATAAGTAGATTGCAATGCCTTTAATTTCGACCTCAACCAATCCATGGCAAACGGTTTTGTAAAATCCAAACAACCGCTGTAACCATTCCACCATTTAATAATTGCAGGTTTCGAACCATCTTTTGTTAGGACTACTGCTTTATTTTGGTTCAAATATGTAAACTCTTTACTATCAGGACTAACAAATGGAGTTAGCCACAACATTACTTTAAATCCTTTCTTATGCAATTCATGTACCATCGCTTTAGGATCTGAAAATTTACTTGGATCAAAATCAAAATTTCCATAATCTTTGGACCAAATGTCATCAATCATAAAAACCCCCGACGGAAAATCATTGACCAAAATATCATTGGCATATTTCAGTATATATTTTTGGCTGATCTTGATTGTAATTGAGTTCAATCCACATATTGTACTGTGGCATTTTAAACATTAATTCATTAGGCATTTTTCCTGATGGGGGAAAGTGTAATTTCATTGCACCCATGTAAGCATCTCGCAAAGTTTTGCCTGAAGACACCACATTTATTTTTTCATATTTGGCATGTATGATTATATTTCCATCATTAAATTCGAAAGCAAAAGGCTCATTACTCCATACATAACGCCCTTTATTAGAAATTAAAAGTGGCGCTGCTTGATTGCCTCGATTATCAACACTAAGATTGTTTAGTTTTTCATTAGGACCGTAAGGCTGAAAAGAAATATCTGTGAGAGGCGTGTTACAGAAAGCTTTTGCGGTATATGCTCCATACCATCTTTCTTCTGATAGCGATTTTATTTCCGAAACAAACTCTTGTGAAAAAAGGTTTAATGTAAAAATAAAGGCGGAACAAATAAGGGCAATTTTTTTCATTTTAATTTTGTTATTATTAACGTGAGTTCGACATAAAATTACTGAAATAGAATCAATTGTTTTGTGTCGATAAAGTTGTTTTTCAGGGAAGGTTTTTTATCAGCAAAGTTATAGGCGATTAATGCTGAAAATATATTATTAAAATAGTTGATCTGAGATCGATTTCTTGAGTGTTCTACCGGAAATATGTTTTTTAACTGGTCAAAAATGGTCTCAATGATTGCTCGTTTTCGTAATAGAAAGGCATCTTGAATAGGTGTCACTAATTTGGTCTTCATATTCTTTTTTAATTTTGTCACCAGGTGTATTCCGTCATAAAACAGGTTTTGAAAAAGCTCTTTAGAAATATAGCCTTTATCGCCAAATAGTTTACCATAAAGTTTCTTAATAAACCCTTTCATTTTTAATGGTTTGGTATCGTGGACATTGGCCGGAGTAAGCATAAAATCAATGATTCCACCGCAATCATTGGTTACAATATGGAGTTTAAAACCATAGAACCAACCTAAAGAACATTGCCCTCTTTGAGCCATCCCCTTTTGTTTTTAAGTAAATCATCATGGGTATAAATGAGGTGGATTTTAATTCAACCATGCAATTGTAGCTGACCAAATTGGGAAACTCTTTGGTTAAATACCGGCACACATAATCAAGATAAAAAGTTTTAAAATTCCGATACCCTGATACGTGGAAGAGTACTTGAATTGTAATTACTTCTGAAAGAGCTAAAGTGGATCTTCTGATGCGCTTTTTCCCATTCGAAAGAAGCTGATTTTCCCAGGTAGGAACAAATTCTTTACAAAAATCATCAATAGAACAAAATATTTGTGTAATTTTATCTTGCGAAAGCATAAGCAAAAGTTTAGTATTTGTTTGAACTTCAACACTTTAAATATACTAACTTTTGCTTTTTTTATCTAAATTTTACTCCCTAAATTATATCGAACTCGCGTTAAATCAATTTAGCAATCGTGAAAGGGCCGTTTCTTCATGAGAAGCGGTTTTTTTTATGAATTAATATTACCTTTGACTGCAAGAGGTAAACAAGCATCAATCGGGATAAAAAACCTTTATTTTGGACAAAGTGAAGCTCATTCAGGAATTACAGTTTAAGGCAATCAGAAGTGGTGGTGCCGGCGGACAGCATGTGAACAAGGTTTCTTCAAAAGTGGTGCTGAACTTTGACGTAGGTACTTCCGAAGCTTTGACCGAACAGGAAAAAAAGAGGATATGCCTGAAACTGGAAAGCCGCCTTACCTCTGATCATATCCTACTTTTGCACTCGGATGAAAGTCGCAGCCAACACAAAAACAAGGAACTGGTGACAGAACGGTTTTTACTGATGGTAGAAAATGCACTGAAAGTTTCCAAAAAACGGATCAAAACCAAGCCTTCAGGTTCAGCCATAGAAAAAAGACTTAAATCGAAACTGATAAAGTCAAAAATAAAAGCAGCACGCCAAAAAGCGAAACCTGATCATTAACGTTTCCCGGAACAAGAAAAAAGAAAAAAGATTAAAGAAAAAAGGATAAAGGATAAAACGATCACGATGGGTTTTTATTTGTAGCCCCGCGATGCCTCGCGGGGTGTTGCCTGCCATGCCTGCGGCAGGTAAACCGGTAGGCAGGGATAAAGGAAAAAGGATAAAGGATAAAGGATAAAGGATAAAGGATAAAGGATAAAAAATTTCATTCAGCCTCTAACATTCAACATTATCGTTTCTCCTGTTTCCTCTTCAATACTTTTTGAAAAGCTCTGAAAAAGATCAGTAAATTTCCTCAATCAGGATTGTCTTGCCATTAAAAAAAACTGACTCTCCCTCCTTTTTCCCTGTTAATAAAGCTCCGATAGGCGAAGTCGAAGAAATAACATAAAACTGATTCGGGCCAATTTGTACTGCACCAAGGCCTATGGCGAGAAAGTAATTTCCTGATGAGGTGAAAATAAGGCTGCCCAATTTTGCTGTTTTGGCCTTATCATTGATATTTAGCTTCCGAAGAATTTCCTCCATATATGCGATGGAGACCAGTTGCTGCGAAGCCTTTTCCATTTCCAGCTGCAGCATGGCCCTGCCCGTTTCGTGCTTATCTCCTGCCGAACTTTTCGTCTCGCTTTCTAAGGACTTTTGGCTGGAAGCCATAATGTCGTTCACTGTGGCAGCTCTTTGCCCAACAAAGTCCAGACAAGCCTTGTACAAAGCTTTCTTTAAAAAATTTATATCCATTCCGTTTATTTTAATCGGCTATTTCCATTTTTTCAATTCAAATATATTTCAAAATCAGCTGTTTGCAATCCTTACTAACCAGGATATTCAGAGCTGCGGAAAAAATCATGGAAAAATAGGATATTGCATGAATTGTTTTAGCTTTACTTTGTATGAGTAATAGATACTATCAATCAAATGACAAGATATAGTATAACGTTGATCCTTTTATTTTCAGCTACTTTGGCTTTTTGCCAAACTAAAAGCCTTGAAGATCTCTTAAAAGATCTTGAAAAAGCAAAAGAAGATACTACAAAGGTTAGCTTACTAATTGATATAGAAAGAAAATACTTTTCCCGGGATCTGGACTCTGCCTTGTATTACAATACCCTATGCGAGGAGCTGATTATAAAAATAAAAGCAGAAGATTACAAGCACAGGTGTTATCATGATTTCGTAAAAATATACCATGCCAAAACTGACTATAAAAAGGCGCTTGAATATTGTTTGAAATCAATAAAGGTTGCAAAACACAATAGGAACAGGTTTCAGGAGGCCACTTCATACCGGGCTATCTTTAATATTTATCATAACTTAAAGATGAACGACTCTGCGGTTAAGTATGCCGTACAATCCATTAATCTGACTACTGAAATTGGTGACACTTCTAATGTTGCTACCAATTATGGTAATCTTGCCTGGCTGTACATGGATTTGAACCAATATAATAAAGCCGTTGATTATGGGCTTAAAGGGATTGAAGCCGGTGAACATTACAAAGACACAATAGGATTGCTCATATCCCTGAATAACCTTGCGCTGTGTTATTTAGACATGCATAACAATATTAAAGCAATTGAATTATTTAAAAGGCAATATAAAATCGGAAAGCAGATAAACAGGCCGCGATCCATCAGAAATTCCTTGATAAACCTTGCATTGGCCTATTATTCAAACGGATCGATACTAGAACTTGAGCAAACCACAACCTTGCTAAACAATTATAATAATGATGATCCGAACTTAGATAATAAAAACAGAAGCTATCAATATTTGACGAATGCTTACAATTTTATATACCAAAAGGAGTTTCAACAGGCTGAGAAGCAACTGCTTGCGGCGATGGATTTGGCCAAGACTGATTCTTTGACAGATCCGCTTTTTCCTATCTTTATTACAATGTCGAAAGTGAAATTTTCAAAACACGACTTTGTGGCTGGGAATGACTATGAGGAAAAATGGGATTCTTTGTACAACTTAAACACAGAACAACAATTATCTGAATATGCCGCTGAACTTGAAATAAAATATGAAGTTGAAAAAAAGGAATCGGTCATACAACACCTGGAAACTCAAAAAGAGATTCAACGACTTTCACTTCAAAAGAAAAACTCTTTCATTATTTTTTTAATCAGTGGCATAAGCGCCTTGTTCATAATCTCCTTTCTAACTTATCGCAATATTAGGCACAAGCAAAAAATTCAGCAACAGCGTATTACTGAGTTAGAAACTTTGCAACAATTAACTGCCACTGAAGCTGTACTTAAAGGGGAAGAGCAGGAACGCACCCGCATTGCCAAAGATCTGCATGACGGGTTAGGAGGAAATACTTAGTGGAATTAAATTCTCATTTATAACTATGAAAGGAAACCTGGTAATGACGCCTGAAAACCAGCAGGCTTTTGAACGCAGTATGGATATGCTGGACAGTTCTATCCGTGAATTGCGCAGGGTAGCCCATAATATGATGCCCGAATCGCTGCTAAGATTTGGTTTGGATGTCGCTTTGAAGGATTTCTGCTATGAAATCAATCAAAGCGGAGCACTGAAAATAAACTACCTGTCTTTCGGGCTGATAGATGTTGATATTGATCAGACCGTTTCCATCGCGCTTTATCGCATTGTTCAGGAACTGATTAATAATATTATGAACCATTCCGGGGCTTCCTCAGCAATTGTGCAGCTCACAAAATCAAATGACCAGCTTTTACTTACTGTTGAAGATGATGGCAAAGGATTTGATCCGGCAATACTTAAGTCAAACAAAGGAATAGGATGGGTAAGTATTCAGAACCGGATTGATTTTCTGAAAGGAAAACTAGACATCACTTCAAAACAGGGAGAAGGTACTTCTGTTCATATAGAAATATTCATATAAATCCTTAAGTAAAATAAAATGGCAATCAAAGTTTTTATTACTGACGATCATTATATGGTGGTGGAGGGTATTCGGTCAATACTTATGCTGAATAAAAATATTGAATGGTTGGGTCATGCAATGACTGCTGCATCATGTATGGCATTTTTGCATAGTCAACAACCGGATGTTTTACTATTGGATATTAATCTGCCCGACAAAAGCGGCATCGATTTGTGCAAAGAAATAAAAACAAAATATCCGGACATCCAGATATTAGGACTGAGTTCATTCAATCAGCAAAGTTACATACAAAAAATGATGCAGAATGGTGCCTCAGGTTATGTGTTAAAAAATGCATCAATTGAAGAAATCGTTAATGCAATCGAGGCAGCTATGAACGGTGAGCTCTTTTTAAGTAATCAGGCTTCAATAGAATTGGACGAAAATAAAGATGCACTGATACCTGTAATTACACGGAGGGAAAAGGAAGTACTCGCCTTGATTGCCAAAGGGATGACCAATAAAGAGATAGCCGATAAGCTTTTCGTCAGCACGACTACGGTTGATACACATCGCAAGAATTTATTGGCTAAATTTCAGGTCAAAAATACAGCATCATTAATTTCATTGGCCACCCAGACCCAATTATTACACAACATTGATCCCAAATTCAATAACAAGTAAATTCATTAATGGTTTTCAAAGTTGATTTGTGTTGGTATAAAACTATTGCTTCAATAAATTTTATCAATTCACATTATCTTGCCCTTGAAAGAAATTAAAACTCACCCCGTTTTTCAGGTAAATATGGCCTCAGTGATAACAATGAGCAGCCTAAAACTGTTTAGTTCCGATGGTGACAACCTTATACCAATATTCTTAAAGTAATTTCGTGAAGAAATTAAATCAGACTGCCTGATTCTTTAGATGCATGAGTGATCCCTAAGGCTCATTCTGAAAAATACTTCCTTCATATGCAAGATGGAGACCCTATGGTCCCGGAGAGCAAGACAATCTTTTCAGCGCTCTCTTAAGCACATTTTTATACATGCCGTTAGGTGTGAACGCACCTTTACAATTATTACGTCAAAGCAATTCTTATTTTTTGATGATTATCACAAAAAATCCCATTTTTAAGGGAGAACTCAATATTAATCAATTGCATATTTTTATTTGATAAAATATTTAAAATATGAAAACACTTCTTATGTTCATGGTTTTAACTGGTTTTATTACCAGTTCTCAAGCTCAGTTATTAAAAAAAATGAAAGATAAAGCCAACCAGCTAGTGGATAAAGCTGAGGAGAAAGTATTGGGCGGCTTTGGTGATTCAACAAACGGGCAACCCACAGCTGAAAATGCCGGTGCGGGGAATTCAAACAAAAGGTAACGCTCCGGCAGATTTAAAAGTCTATAGCAAATTTGATTTTGTACCTGGAAGCTCTATCCTGTATTACGATAATTTTGAAAAGGACAATATTGGAGAAGCCCCCCTGGGTTGGATAACCTCCACTTCAGCAGAAGTGGTAAAAATTGAAGGTTTAGATGGTAACTGGGTTAAGATGGCGGCCGTGAGTGCAGAACATATTGTGCGCAATAAGAAACAAAGTTGGGGAAATAATTTCACAATTGAATTTGATTTGCTTATCGTTAAAAGCAGTTATGATCCGCGATTGGTTATTTCACTAATTAATACTTCAGGAAAAATGGTTACGGATGAATCAATATTGATTGATCCCAAGTCGGTGCTTACATTCGAATCAATTATTGTACCTATAGCAAGAGCCGGACCGACCTCATATCAATAGATGGTAGGAACTATCTCAGATAATATGAATGCGGACCTGCCTTATTCAAATACGGTTCCTGTGCATATCAGTATCTGCGTGCAAGGCAAAAGATTTCGTATGTGGTGGGATGAAAAAAAACTGTATGATCTTGCAGCTATCAATGAAGAGTACCTGCCCAACCAGCTTGGATTTACATTCGGTAGTGTAAGAGGTTCCGATTTTTATCTGAGCAATATCCGTGTAGCCAAAGATATTCCGGACACTCGCGCAAAATTTGAACAAGGTAAAGTTGTAAGCAATTTGCTTTTTGGTACTGCTACATCTGATCTGAAACCTGAGAGCATGGGCTCACTACTGGATATAAGTAAAATATTAAAAGATGTCACTTCACCGGTAATAATAGCTGGTCATACGGATAGTGACGGAGATGATGCGTCAAACCAAAAACTATCACAGGAGAGAGCAGAAACCGTAAAGTCGATTTTAGTGAAACAGTATGGCATTGATGGATCTGCACTTACAACCGAAGGCCGAGGTGAGAGTCAACCAATAGCAGACAATAAGACTTCCGAAGGTAAGGCACAAAATCGCAGGGTTGAATTCATTTTTAAGCCGGAAGCTGACGTATATACTAAACCGGCAGGAGTAATAGCCGAAAATAACAAAACGGTGGCTAAAGGTAATACTGCTTCAGGGAACAGCACACAATCAGCTGGTAATTCAGGTAGTACCATGGTAAAAGTGCAAAGTAAGATTCTTCTGTAAATCTGCCCTTTGCTCCAAATCGTGAAAACGGGTGAAAGTGTTTATGTTTTTATAGCTTCGAAAAAGAAGAAGGGAACAGTCAGAGAAAATTTCCTGAAAATTGAACTGGAAACCACCGGGTTAAAGTTGAAAGCCGAGACTTTTAATTTTAAAGAAATAAATAGAAAAAATCCCCTTTATGGGACAAAGAAATTTCCTGAGATATCTAAAACTGAAGCTGTTTTGTATTATGGTGGGACTACAACTCCTTATATTTATGATTTCTCACCTATCATTGCCAATGGGCATATGGCAACTTATGTTGATGAGTCACTGAGCCGGAACCTACCAGCTGGAATCTCCCAATTGTAAATTCGTGATTGAAAAGCTTGAAGACGGTAATGCAAGTGGCTATTTTGTATTTGGTATGATGAATACAGGCCTTAAGCCAATTAAAAAAGGCGATGCCATGACAGAAACATTTACTAATGGATTTGCCGGAGAGATAAAAGGAACCTTCACCAACGTACCTGTGTATTGATCTAAAAACTTTCACAGTTGTCCGGTACATTTTTAATAATAAAGGGGTAGCCTAAGCTGCCCCTTTTTTAATTCCTCCATTTTACCGCAAATCAAAATACGCTATATAGTTACAGTTTTTCAGAAATTAAACTGCGGGAAGGTGGTATAAAAAAAAAGCAGTTTTTTACCACAACAGAATATTTTTTTACTTTTTTTTTTTTTCTTTATATGGTGTTTTTTTTTATTTTTTTAATATCTATTGAATGTATGAATTCCTCTATTATTAAGGCAAACTGAGCCATTCCCGGATAGGGTGGAAATCATAATTATCAGGATCTGTACTTTTAGTAAATTCAGGACTGTCCTCTGGTATTAAGCAAAAAAAATAAGCAAAACTCTTTCAGAAAGGCAATCCAAGTTATTTAATGCCCAATGCAAAATGCACCGAATGAGCCATGATGGGTAATTGACAAAGAATTATTTAGCTGTATTTTGTTTTGATATAGATATGGAATCCCCTGTCGATTTTTCTGAATTTCAAAGATGGCGGGAGAAAGTTCTAGCCTGCCGGAAAATGCCTGCAGCACTCTTTTATACGTTTCAAGATGCCTGTGCTTCATACGCCGTATTATTCAATTTAAAAAAATCAGTTAATATTATATCGGCTTCTTTTTGAGATGAAGCGATCGTGTGAATGAGCTCCTCTTTTATTTCTGATTGTGTGTAAAACATCGTGTTATGGATTATAACCGTCGCTTTGCATTTTGAAATAAGGTTGATCTTTATAGATTTAGGCGAGAAAATTCTATTGTAATTCTGATGAAGACAGGCTTTATAAGCACTTTCTTTCATCGTCCACAGCAGCCAAACCATTTGGAAAGGATCACTTGAAAATTTGATCAGTTCCTGCTCTTCGTTTGTAAACAGTTTGTCAAGAAAACCCCTGCGCTGCCAGTTGCTTTCTTTTTTCGCTACCTGAAGGTCAACGATATCATTTCCAATCATTTTTGGGCTAATTTCTCATTGACAATCTCCAGAGCGGCTTTTACTGTGAGCATTTTTTCCATAGAGGCATCATCAATGGTAATGTCAAATTCATCTTCTACGTCCAGCACCACATCCACCAGGTTGGCAGAATTGATTTTAAGGTCTTTGATAAAATCTGTTTCTTCAGTCAGCGCCTCAAAGGCTGCCCCGTTCTGAACATATGGTTTTACGATTTTTTTCAGCTTTTCGATCATGGCATCTTTCTCCATAGATTTCTATTTTAAATTGAGTCCCTGTTAAACTTTTTTTTAGTTGACATTCTGAAAAGTATTCTCAGTTATATTTTTTAAAGATAACACAACCATTGATATCTCCAAAACCAAAACTCGCCTTGGCCAGGATATTGACCTCTTTTTTTAACAATTCCCGGGGGATCCTTGTTTCATCGATGAGTTCAAGGATCTCGGGATGCAGGTCTTCACAATTGATATTCGGGAAAATAAAGCCATCTTTCAACTGCAGCACAGAGGCAATACTCTCAATAGATCCGGCGGCTGCCAGGCAATGACCCACAGTAGATTTGAGCGAGTTGATCAATGGAAATTCCTTCCCTTTTCTATTCAGAGCTTTTACCCAGTTGTCAATTTCCAAGGCATCTTTTGAGGTTGCTGTAAGGTGTCCGTTAATGGCATCGATCTCCCCTGAATTGATTCCTGCATTGTCTATGGCGCTGATGATACATCGCTGAACTGCTTCCGGATTGGGTGCTGTGAGGGTTCCACCGGCTCTTTGTCCGCCTGAATTCACAGCACCACCCAATACTTCTGCATAGATCTTCGCCCTCCTTTCCAAAGCACTTTCCAGACTCTCCAGCAACAGTGCCCCTGCCCCGCTGCCAGGAACAAAACCCGAGGCTGAACTACTCATGGGCCTCGAGCCTTTTTCAGGTGTCTCATTGTGTTTGTAGGTCATCACTTTCATGGCATCAAAACCTCCCCAAATATAGGGGCCCTGATCGCTGCAACTTCCTGCCAGCATCCGTTTTGCCTTCCCTGTCTGAATGCGTTCATAAGCCATCAAAATAGCCTCAACGCCAGTAGTGCAGGCAGAAGAATTGGTTGTAACCTGATTACCGAGGCCAAGTATACCCCCAAGGTAGGCACTTATGCCACTAGCCATGGTTTGTATCACCACAGTGCTTCCCAGCCGTTTGACATTATTGGCGTCTACCTGGTAGATCGCTTCCCGGAATTTATCTACTCCTGAGGTTCCTGTTCCAAAAATAATTCCGCTGTCGTAATCGGGCGGGCTTTCTGGATTAACAGTAAAACCGGCGTCATTCCATGCATCTGTTCCTGCGATGATACCATACAATATGCCTGAACTGTTAAAATTTCTGAGTTGCAACGGACTTAAATATTTCGCGGTGAGCGAATCAGTTACAGGGGGAATTCCTCCGATACAACACGAAAAATTCAGTCTTTTCAATTCTTCAATCAGGCGTATTCCGGAAATTCCATTTTTTATGGAGCTCCCAAAATCAGCAAGACCAACGCCATTTGGCGCCGCAACACCCATTCCTGTAATGACAACCCTGCTTTTTCATAACACCATTCCTGCAAGAAGCCCCCTGCACACCAATTCTCCGGAGGCATTGTAAAGGCTGACCGTACATTTTAATTTGTTAAACCGAAAGTAATCCTTTTTTGATACTACTGTAACTTTCTCACCAGGAAATACCGGAAGATAAAATTCTACGGCATTGGAAGTAAAGGCCATATTGTTTCCTTTAAGCGGTTTCTCTGATTTGTCCGACAAAAATATTCCCAGACAAACCAACCCGATCTGGGCCATGACTTCAGTGAGAATTACCCGGGTGTTACCGGTTTTCCAATAAAATGACCCTCGTAAAAAAATTCATTTGGCTTAAAGGTATAGTTTCCGGTTACCTCATTTTCAGTGATTTCGGTAATCTCATCCACAAACAGAAACGGAGATTTATATAGGGCAAGGCCGCAATGATTTCCTGTCGGGTCATAGGCATTATTTTAAAGTTAGTACTTTCAAATATTTTATCTGAGATGTTCTCCCCCGTCAACAGGTATAATGCTCCCATTGATCCAGGCCGCTTCCTTTTTGCATAAAAGATACACCACATCGGCCACATCCTTCGGGGTGGTTAGCCTTTTCATAGGATTTCTATTCAGGCTATGCAACCTGAGCTCCTTACTTCCAGGGATCGCCCTGAAAGAGGCCGTATCTGTTATACCTGCCTGAATACAATTTGCTTTTATGCCAAAAGGTGCAAATTCCAAAGCGATATTTCTTGTGATTGCTTCCAGTGCTGTTTTAGCCGCAGAGACTGCCGCATAATTTGCCCAGGCCCTTGTATTTCCTTCACTGGTAAAACTGCTGATGCGCGCATCAGCAGCAAACAGGTTTCTGTCAAACAGGAGTTTGGTCCAATCATAAAGAGTAATGGCCATCGCTTCTATAGTCAGTCGAAAATCATCTCTTTTTAAAGTTAGCTGATCAGCAGAAACCATGGGTTTTAAATTTCCTTTGGCCAGACTGTGCACCAAAACATGTATCCTTCCTGTCTTGCCCAAAGTGCTTTTCAGTGCTTCAACAATGGCTTCCTGTTCTTCCTCCTTGCAGGCATCTGCATTAAAAGCCAGGAATGAAACACCTTCTTTTCTAATGTTTTCAAATTCCATTTCTACAGTGCTCATTTCCGATTTCCGGTTGCGGTGCACAATGCAAATATTAAGGCCATGACTGGCAAGTTTCTGGGCAGTTGCAAGTCCCAGGCCACTTGAGCCGCCGAGGATCAAAGCCCAAAGATCCTTATTTTCAAATTCCCTTACCATTGCAATAAAATTCGTTGTGCCGTAAATCCGGGCCCGAAGCTAAGCATGAGACCAATGTCGCCCTTGGGCAGATTTTTATCCATAAACCTTTCCAATACATACAGAACGGTGGCGCTGGACATATTGCCGTACAGTTTTAAAACCTCTTTTGTATCCTCTATATTCTTCCCTTCTGCTCCAAATAATTCTTCTACGGTGAGCACGATCTTTTTCCCTCCGGGATGAAAGATCAGGTGGTCTACATCTTTAATTGTGAGACTGTTCCTTTGCAGAAAAGGATAAACAATTGCCGGAAAATGGCTCGCGATGGTCTCTGGAACCGATTTGTCAAGGATCATTTCCAGGCCGGTATTGCTGAGGCGAAAGCCCATCATGTGTTCTGCATTGTAAAAATGGTACATCCCATCATCGATAATTTCCGGTCCTTTATCTTCTTTACAGGAAGACATGATTACTGCAGCAGCGCCATCGCCAAAAATAGCAGCACTCACTATATTCGCCATTGAAAAGTCATCGAGCTGAAAAGTAGAGGTAGGCGATTCAACTGCGATCACGGCGGCCCTTTTTTCCGGATTTGCCTTTAAAAAATTCCTGGCATAGATCATCCCGGAAACCCCCGCTACACAACCCATTTCAGTAACCGGCAGGCGCACGATATCCTGACGCAATTTCAAACGGTTGATCAGGTAAGCATCCACAGAGGGGATCATAATCCCGGTGCAGCTCACGGTGATGATATAATCCAATGCTTCCGGATGCAGTCCGGCTTTTTCAAGGGCTTTTTGCAATGCCTGCTCTGCGAGATCAGTGCATTCCCTTGCATAAAAGGCATTCTTTTCCTCGAAAGAAGTATTCAAAAAAACATCTTCGGCATCCATAATGGAATAGCGCCTTTCTACCCCTGCATTCTCAAATATTTTAAAAACCTTTCTCTGAAACCTTTTTTCCTGCCCGGATAACCAAAGCCTGAGATATGGCATAATTTCTTCCGTGGTTCTTGTGAACTTCGGTATTTGTTTTGCGACGGAAATAATTCTTACAGCCATTTATTTTTTTATTATCCATTGATAGCGAAAAGCCCATTTCCATTTGATGGTGCTTTTTGCATTGATTTTCTCTGATATTCTTTCCAAATCATCTTTTTTAAATGCCTTGAGTATGGAGATCAGGCCATCTTCTCGGTCATCGGATTGCTGATAAACAGGCCAATCATTTGAAACAGGCGGTACGCCAATCCATTTCTGTGCAGGTCATTCACTACAATTCCCACAGAGGTTTTTTGTAAAATCGAATGTAGCAAATTTACGATTTCGGCTTCAGAAAAATGGTGGAGGAACAGGGTTGCCAACACCAGGTCAAATTTGAGTTTTTGGAAGGCCTCTGAAAAAACATCCAATTGCAAAAAACTGAGCTCCTTATAATCGGCAGATAATCGCCTCGCATAGTCAACGGTGTGTTCATTGGCATCTATGCCGATCAATTTGAAAGTATAGCCCTTCTTTTTGCCATAATCGGCTACCTGCCTCAGCAGATCCCCATTGCCGCAACCCATATCAATGATGGTCAGGGGTTTATCAATGGGATGGCCTTTTCATTATTTTCCGCAACCCGTTCATGGTAACGAGGTTCCCACCCAGCCATTTGTTGATCTGCGCCAGCTGGTCCAGCGTTTCGGTCAGCAAGTCTCCCTGAACAGAAAAGTCATCCATCTGTTCAGCCTGCATATTTCTTTCTTTTGTATCTGGTTTAAAGCTCATTCTGCCCTCATCGGTTTTCCATGGGTTAAAGTAATGATTTTTGGCAATGCTTTTGGAAAACTTTTTAGGATACTTAGCATCCAACCCGAAAGACCATAATGCCTGAACAAGGATGCGATTATTCGTCCTGTCTTTAAACGGATCTTAAATTCCTTATTCCATTCCCGTTCATAGCTTTTTTCCAGGGCTTCCCGCGAGGAGAGCTCACCCTTGAAATAGGCAAGGATACCCTGTGAAACCAGTTGTGCACTCCTGATTGCCATGCTCATGCCGTTTCCACAAAGCGGGTGGATGAGACCCGCGGTATCACCACACATCAAAATATGCTGTTCTACCGGCTTCTTGTCTTCGAAAGATATCTGGCTGATGGTGAGTGGTTTTGGAAAAAGCGCCTCACTTTTTCCAAATACTGCTTTTAGGTTTGGATTTTTAAAAAGTACCTGTTCCTGAAATTGCTTGATATCTTTGAATTTTTTAAATGACTCAAAATCGGTAATATAGCAGTGCATTGATGCTCCCGTCTTCAACTTTGGAAAGACCGCAATAGCCACCTTTAAAATTGTGAAGCGCCACCAGGTCTTCCGGAAAATCACCTTTAAGATGTGTTTTTACGGCCAGATAAGGAGATGCATGGCCGATAAAATCGCGGTTCATTTTGGTGTCAAGCGCGGCTCTTTTTCCATAGGCACCAATCACAATACGCGCCGTCATGCTTTGTCCGCTTTGGGTGGAAACCCGAAAAAAATCTTTTTCAAATTGTATCTCAGTAACGGTATCTTCTTTGATATGTACACCCTGATCTATGGCCTTTTGTGCCAGACATTCATCGAAAGAATAGCGCGAAAGTCCAAATCCACCCAGGGGCAATTTTGATTCAATTTGTTTGTTGTCTGTTGTGCTGAGCTGAAACCGGTCTGATTTTCTTGGCGCCCAAGATAAATGGATCGATTCCCAGCCAGTTTAAATAGGGAAGCACTTCATTAGAAACATATTCCCCACAGACTTTGTGTTTCGGATAGGCATTTTTCTCAAGAACTAAGGTAAGTATTTCAAACCTGGAAAGATGGATGGCAGCGGTCAGACCGGCGAGCCCACCCCCCACGATGATCACCTCGTAGTCTGTTTGAGGCTTTTTTATTTCTTTGCTCATCTCCGATACCTAAATTATTCTTGTAAGTTCCTGAAATTCAATATAATGTCCGATACTAAAGTGTAATCCTATTTTTTTGCTTTAAAAATCTTATTTTCATGAACAAGCCTTATTCTTTTACAGTTTTTATATTTTTGAATGATGAAAAAAATAAGATGTGCCTGGTGTGGGGAAGACCCTCTTTATGTTGCATACCACGATCAGGAGTGGGGTACGCCGGTTTTTGATGATGAGATCCTGTTTGAGTTTCTGGTTTTAGAAACCTTTCAGGCCGGCCTGAGCTGGATCACCATACTCAGAAAACGGGAGAATTTCAGAGCTGCCTTCGACAATTTTGATTATAAAAAAATAGCCTTGTATGGCGAGGAAAAATACGAGGAACTTATGAACAATCCGGGTATCATCCGAAATAAGTTAAAAATCAGAAGTGCCATAAGCAATGCAGTGGCTTTTATGAAAATTCAAGAGGAATTCGGGTCTTTCTCTCATTATATCTGGGCTTTTGTTAATCACAAACCCATTTTAAATGAATGGAAATCCATGAAAGAGCTCCCTGCAAAGACAGAAATTTCGGATGCCCTTTCCAAGGATCTGCAAAAGCGTGGATTTAAGTTTGTAGGCTCGAACTGTGATCTATGCACACATGCAGGCGACCGGTATGGTAAATGACCACGTCGTAAATTGCTTCAAGATACCTTGAAATAAAAAAATAAGCCACTCTGTTTGAGAATGGCTTATGCACTTTTTCTATTCCGGGATCAGACTTTTGGCTGCATCGGTATATAGATCTCTGTGATCAGGTCTGCAGGATTAGGCACCGTTGCAGGGCTATTGACATAGATCTCAAAAGGTTCTCCGTTTTCGGTTGGCTGGTATTCTGTGAGTTTTGCGGCTGCCTCCATTGCACCGGTCCAGGCCTTATCAGAATTTTCATAACTCCCCTTAAGAATGGTTTTAAAATAGGTGCCGGCGGGCATCAAACCGGAGGAAATATTACTGGTCAATAGCGTGACCATTTTTTCTGCGACCGGATAACATACTGAATAAATGGCTGTTCCGTTCGTTTCATCGTATTTGTGGTAAAGGGTAAACGGACTTCCGGTGGTTCTCACCTTATTATCGTCAATAAAAGTTTTCATTTTTAACATCATCAAAGGATATTTTACCCCAATCTCATCAATTCTTCCAGACATCGTAGTACCCAGATAATACCCTCCGCTATACTCCACCACACCGACATTGTCAATACTAAAAACCTTGATTTTCTTTTGAATATAGGTATCGAGTAATTCTAATCCCCTGGCTTCCATTGGCCCCAGCTGATCTTCCATATCCTTCGCCATCCAACGCGTTAAAAAGCCCATTTCACCCTTCATTCCCCAGGTAAGGTTGGTTCCTTCCTTTACCTTTTCCAGAATCCAGTAAACTTCTGATTTCATATCTCCAAAAGGGGTATTAAATACCACTTCCTGGTCTAATTTTATTGGCTTGTCAACTTTCAATGTCTTCATCATTCCTGAACCTTCCTTGCCTGTCCAGGTATAACTCGCGCCTTCGCCTACCGTCTTTGCAGGATATTCAGCTACTATGGTTGTATCTTCCTCATTCCATGGCCCCCAGACTTCCCAGGTTTTGTAATCATTCAATTCATTGAATACAACTTCCGGTTCTGCTTTGATCAGCGCTGAGCGCTTCACATCGTATTTCCCATTAAGTGTTGCCAGATAAACGGCTCCGATTACAACGATAATTAACAAAAAAAGAAGTATGTATTTTAGGGCTTTCATAAAAAAAGGTTTATAAATTAGAGCAAATATATGAATTTTAGGATTTCTTTTAAATTTTATTAAAAATCACAAGATACAAACAATTCTATTTTTAAAATCATAAAAAGTTAAACCAATTAGCCACTGCCGTTTTAATTTTTATACTGTAATTTTCAAGCTGAATGACTGATTGGTAAAACCTAAGAAAATGACAGGAATTGTAGTGAAATCTACAGGAAGCTGGTATGTTGTAAGGACAAACGAAAAAGAGGTTCTGTGCAGGATCAAGGGTATTTTCAGACTGAAGGGAATAAAGAGTACAAGTCCTGTGACAGTTGGAGATATCGTAGATTTTGACCTGGAAGAAAAACACGAAAATGGGATTATCACCCGGATTCATGAAAGAAAAAATTACATCATCCGCAAATCCGTAAAACTCTCCAAGCAGACCCATATCATTGCCGCGAACATTGACATTGCCTTTTTGCTGGTCACTTTGGACAATCCGCCGACTTTTCCACCTTTTATCGACCGCTTTCTGGCAACTGCTGAAGCTTATGGCATTGAATCCGTGCTGCTATTTAACAAAGTGGATCTTTGTGTAACCGAGGAAATGACCCTGCGGAAAAATGAGCTTATCGCAATATACCGAAAGATTGGCTATACCTGCCTGGAGATTTCAGTAGCAACAAAGTATAACATTGAAAAAGTAAAAGAACTCATGCTTGGAAAAGTGACTATGTTCTCAGGTCATTCAGGGGTTGGAAAATCTTCTTTGATCAACCTGCTCGATCCGGATCTGAATCTCAAAACGGCTGAAATTTCAACACAACATAAACAGGGCCAGCATACAACCACCTTTGCGGAGATGTTTGTGCTTCCGACTGAGCCTGTAAGTTATATTATTGACACTCCGGGAATTAAAGGATTTGGCGTAGTGGATTTTAGTCCCGAAGAAGTGGGTGATTATTTTAAAGAAATCTTTGCTTTAAAACAACAGTGCAAATTCAGCAATTGCATCCATGTCAATGAACCGAAATGCGCTGTTAAAGAAGCCGTTGAATCAGGTAAAATTGCACTTTCCAGGTATAAAAGTTATCTTCAGATCCTGGCCGGGGAGGACGAAAACTACCGGACAGATACATTTTAGACTTAAAATATTGGCAATATTGTAAAAACTAAGTGATTGTTGCTCTGACAATTATATATTTTTTGTTAAAATTGTTAATTTATGAGTAATGCTTTTAATTAATTTTTTTTATCTTTCTAATAGTTTTAATGTAATTACGTTATAATTTATATAAAGATTACTATTCCGTATTAATCCAGATTTTCACCTCACTTAGGAAGGTGGTTTGGATTGTATGCAGGGAAAAATTGAATTATGAAAGCTGTAGTACAGAGGGTTAATAAAGCTCTGGTAGAGCACAAAGGGGAAACTCATAGCCTCATTCAGGAAGGATTATTGATTCTTTTAGGGATCACCCCATTTGACACAATCGATGATCTGGTTTGGTTGTCTGGAAAAATTTCTAATCTCCGAATTTTTGATGATGAAGCCGGTATAATGAATAAATCGGTTATTCAAATAAATGGAGAGATTCTGGTTGTGAGTCAATTTACGCTTATGGGCAGCACGAAAAAAGGAAACCGACCTTCTTACGTATATGCTGCCAAACCCGAATTAGCGATACCTCTTTATGAAAAATTTGTGGAACAACTTCGGTCTGATACTGGACTCGTGGTTAAAACAGGAATTTTTGGTGCCGAAATGCAGGTTCATTTAGTAAACAACGGCCCGGTAACCATCTTGTTAGACACAAAAAATAAAGAGTAATTCCTTTTATGAGAAGCTATTTAAACCTCACTTTATTTTTTTTGCTTATCAGTTTTATTTTTATTCCTGTTTCAGCTCAATCCAAATATGCCGTGAGCCTGATCCCTGAAGACTTAAAAAAAAATGCTAATGCCGTTGTGAGAGATAAGTATTTTAAAGTTGAGATACTTGCCCAGGACAAAATGGTCTATACAAATACCGAAGTAATTACCATTTTAATAAAAATGCTGAAAATCAGCAATTTCTAAACTTGCATTTTGACAAAGATGAAAGTATAAATAGTGCCGAAATTCTAATTTATGACGCAGCAGGAAATCAGATTAAAAAGATAAGTAAAAATGATTTTAGCGAATCGTCTGTAACAGATGGCTTCTCGCTTTATACAGGTTCCCGAATGTTAAGTTATACGCACGTACCTGTTAATTATCCGTATTCTATTGCCTACCGTTATTCCATTCAAATGGCAAATACCGCTTTTATCCCATCTGTTTCTCCTATAGAAGATTATGGAATTAGTGTAGAGCGCAGTATGTATGAATTGGTTTATCCGGGTGATATAGGTATCCGGATAAAAGAAAGTGGCTTGGAGCTTATTGCCTATGATAAAAAAAAATGAACAAAGCCACATAAGCTATACTTTTAATAATCTGGATGCCATCCAGGCTGAATCTTTAAGCCCCCATTTCAGAGATATAGCCCCCATGGTAAGATTTGCACCGGATAAATTCCATCTGGCTGGTGTTAACGGGCAAGCTGATAACTGGAAAGATTTTGGCAAATGGATCTATGACAACTTATTAGCCGGACTTGACAGGTTGAGCAAAGAGACTATATTAAAGATACAATCTTTGGTTCGGGATGTTGAAGATCCTGTGGAGAGGGCAAGAATCGTATATAAATATATGCAGGATAAAACAAGATATATTAGTGTTCAGATAGGGATCGGAGGCTGGAAACCAATGGCGGCATCTGAAGTGGACAGGCTCGGCTATGGGGATTGCAAAGCGCTTACCAATTATACATCTTCTTTATTGAAAGCAGCTGGTGTTCCTTCCTACTACACAATAATTTATGCCAATGAAAAAGAAATATGTGACCTTAATCTTCATCAATTCAGGGGAAATCATGCCATCGCTGATGGTACCGAACTATGAAAGATACCATTCTGGCTGGAATGTACGGATCAAAAAGTTCCATTTGGTCATATCGGTAAATTCACAGATGACCGGGATGCGCTGGTCATCAGCCCGGAAGGTGGTAAGATTATCCATACCAAGACCTATACAGAAACCGATAATCTTCAAAAAATTACCGGACAATACGCCATCGATACTAATGGTGACCTTTCCGGAAGCATGGAGATACAGACGTCCGGGGTTCAACTCGACGATCACTATAGAATCTCGGAGATGAATCCCAAAGAATCAGAGATTTATTACAAAGAGTATTTTGATCAGATAAATAATATAAAATTGGTACGATTATCGAATCAAATGGAAAACCAAAGTATTGCATTTACTGAAACCGTTGAGCTTAAGGCCACAAATTACGGAGTTCATGCCGGCGAAAAAATGCTGCTTAGGGTGAATGCCTATAACCTTCTGAAACGCGTACCCAAAAAAGTACCAGACCGCAAGCTTCCTTTTATAGTCAGGTATGGTTTTACGGATTTGGATGCAGTTACGGTTCAAATCCCTCCGGGATATGTAATTGAGGTAATGCCAGAACCTATATTGCTGGAATCCCGGTTTGGATCTTATCAGGCTATAATTGAAAAAAAATCAGACCACCAGCTGGTTTATCATCGAAAATTTCAACTGAAATATGGAAAATACGAGGCAAATGATTATGAAGATTTCAGAAAATACCTTACAAAAATAAATCAGGCCGACAACAGTAAAATTATAATAAGCAAAATCTGACCAATCATGAAAATAAAGTTAGTTTCCCTATTGTTATTGTTATTCTTTATACAATTTCAAATATTGTCACAAGAAATAAAATTTGGAAAAGTAAGTATGGATGAACTGGAAGAAAAGTCCTACAGCCTTGATACCACAGCCAGTGCTGCAGTCCTTTTTAAAGAACGTAAAAGCTATTATACATATAATAGCCAAATGGGATGGGTTCTGGTTACAACGGAATTTGAACGTATTAAAATTTACAACAAGAAAGGATTTGATTACGCAACGAAAAAAGTACCTTTATATAACCGCAGTGATAAGGATGAAATGTTCTCTGTTAAGGCCTTTACCTATAGCCTGGAAGGTGGTAAAATCGAAAAAACAAAATTAGAAATGAATCAGATCTTTAAAGAGGATTTAAGCGAGAATTGGCAAAATAATAGTTTTACCATGCCCAATATTAAGGAAGGCAGTGTCATTGAATGGGAATATACCATTGAATCACCTTTTTATTCGAATATCAACACTTTAATATGCCAGTATGACATTCCAATAAAAGAACTTAAAGCTGAGATTAGCATACCGGAGTATTTTGTCTTCAGAGTGATGCCAAGTTCATATTATCCGATAAATTATAAAACAGGCACCACTCAAAAAAATTATCAAATTTCAATGAATACAAGCGGAAGTTATAGTTTATACTCACCAGCTGCTTCAAAAACTGAATATCAAACTTTCAGTGTTAGAGAAAACACTTATTCTGTAGTCGAAAAGAACATTCCTGCGCTATTGGAGGAACCTTTTGTGAGTTCCATGAACAATTACAGAGCCATGATAAATTTTGAAATCGCCGCATTTAGACCCCCCAATGATGTAGCTACCTATTACAGCAACACTTGGTCAGATGTGGCAAAAAATATTTACAACAGCCCTAAATTTGGATCTGAACTCAGCAAAAATAGTCACTTCAAAGAGGATCTGCTTAAGCTTAAAAACTCTGCAGGAACCCCGGACGAAAACATGGTAGCAATTTTTGAATTTGTAAAGAAAAAATTAAAATGGAACGATGAATACGGTATATATACTTCCACTGATGGTATTAAAAAAGCCTATGATGGATGGTATCGGAAATGTTGCCGAGGTCAATTTGACCCTGGTGGCTATGTTAAAAGAGGCCGGATTTCAGGCAAATCCGGTTTTAATAAGTACACGAAGTCATGGTATTCCTTTGTACCCTACTCATGATGGTTTTAATTACATTATTGCATGTGTGGAATCTGCCGGAAAAATTATTCTTTTTGACGCAACAGACTTGCATAGCACCCCTGATAACTTGCCATTACGCGACCTGAACTGGGAAGGCAGGATTGTAAAGGAAGATGGAACAACCGCATCTGTTCCGCTATACCCGGTCGCATATAGAAGAACAAAATACGAAGCTACATCCCAAATGCGGGGAGATGGATGATTACCGCTACGATGATCACTTTCTTTTAACAACTTAAAAGGAATTGAATACCGTAAAGACTTCGGCTTGATGAAGGAATCTGATTTAAAAAGCACCTTGGAATCAAAATACAATCAGATTCAAATTGAGAAAAGTGAAACGAACAGGATGGAAGATATAATAAACCGGAATTGAAATCGTGGCGATCAAGCGCCGAGATCTGAGATATTATAAACAACAGAGAGGTATCTATCACCCATGTTGTTTTCTTGGAGAGAAAATCCTTTTAAGTTTGATGACAAGTGCTTGAGCCCGATCTATTTCGCATCCCTGGAAAAATCAAGTCCTGGTATCGATTAAAATCCCTGAGGGCTATTCCGTTGAATCCAAGCCTGAAGACATGGCGCTTGGGCTGGTCTCAGACCTTGGCGGTGTAATCGTGCAAACGGTAATTGAAAATAATACAATCAATGTCAAATATCAGGCAACAATCAATTCGGCCGTTATCAGTTCGAAACATTACAAAGAACTAAAGGAACTTTATAAACTGGCCATTGCTAAGCAACAAGAAAAAATTGTTTTGAGCCGCTCAAAAATATAATGCTGTAAACGGTTAAGGCTCGCGAGAGGTCATCATTTAACAATTGCAATCCTTACCACAATTGGGCTTTTTCTTTTTCTGCTTGAGCGCATACTTTTTTATCAAAAAATAGACGGCGAACAACAGAAGTCCATATGCCAGGATTTGTTGTAGCATCAGCTCAAAAGATTATAGATTAAAAAGGACGATACATAGGCCAAAATACCCATGCCGGTTAATTGTAAAACCGGCCATTTCCATGAATTTGTTTCTCTTTTAACAATGGCAATGGTACTGATACATTGCAGGGCGAAAGCATAAAAAAACAGAAGGGACATACCGACAGCAAAATTAAACTGCTTCTCTCCGGTAGCTGCATTAACCTCATTGGCCATTTTCTGTTTGATCGTAAGGGTATCTTCAGCCTGGTCACCAACGCTGTAAATGGTCGCCAGGGTACCCACAAACACCTCACGGGCAGCGAAGGAAGAAATAATGGCAATACCGATCTTCCAGTCGAAACCCAAAGGCCTGATGGCAGGTTCAATGGCCCTCCCCATCACCCCGATGTATGAATGTTCCAGTTTATCAACAGAAGCCAGCATGTTTTCATAACCTTCTGAGTTTTCATCAATGGAATGTTCGTTCTTGACATTGTTCACTGCATTCTTAAAATCTTTAGGGCCATTTGAAGCAAGGAACCATAAAATTATCGAAATTGCCAAAATAATTTTTCCTGCGCCAAAAATAAATGCCTTGCTTTTTTCTATCACCGTATAAAAAACATTTTTTAAGGAAGGTACTTTATAGTTAGGCATTTCTACTACGAAGACTGTGTTACCCTTCACTTTAATTACTTTATGAAGAAGATACCCTGAAAAAAATGCTGTCGCAAAACCCAGAATATACAGGGCAAACAGGGTTAAGCCCTGTAGTCCGAAGACACCTAGAATTCTGGTTGGCGGTATGATTAGTGAGATGATGATGGCATAAACCGGCAGTCGTGCCGAACAGGTAGTGAATGGGGTAACCAAAATGGTGATCAGCCGCTCTTTCCAGCCCCCAATATTCCTGGCCGACATAATGGCCGGAATGGCACAGGCAGTGCCCGAGATCAATGGAACAACGCTTTTACCACTCATTCCATTTCTTCCTCATAATCTTGTCCATTAGAAAAACGACCCGGCTCATATAACCGGTCTCTTCCAAAACAGCCACAAAAAGGAACAGAATTACAATCTTGGGGAATAAAGATCACGATACCGCCTATCCCGGGTATTATCCCTTCTGCGAGAAGTTCAGTAAACATTCCGGGGGGCAAATGAGCGCTTACCCAGAGACTCAGCTTCGCAAAATTTTCATCAATCCAGTCCATCGGGCCGCTTGCCCAGTCAAAAACAGACTGAAACACCAGAAACAATATGAATGCAAATATGACATATCCATATACTTTATGCGTCAGAATTTTATCCAACCTGCTTCTGATATCAGTTGCTTTAGCATTATCCTGTTCTACTGTATCCTTCAGTACCTCGTTGATCTTCTGATACCTCAGCACAGTTTCCCTGTGCTGAAACCGCTTTAATTTTTCAGGATCTTTTCTAAATGATTCAACGAAATCTTTATCTTTTTGGCTGAGATTTTTTACAGAAAGTTGGTTATGGGTAATCCTTAGCCAGGAGTTGTACAATGATACTTGCGGAAAGGAATCATTTAGCTCTTTAAAGAATTCAGGGTCAATTCTATCCGTGAGTTGGGCAAAAGGCTCCCTGTTAATATTTTTATACCCAATGATTTGATCCTTCAGGTCTTCAATTCCAATACCCTTCTTTGCGCTTATGAGAACCACTTCAGACTTTAGAAGTTCCTTTAATTTTCCAACATCAATGCTGATACCCCTTTTTTCCATCATATCTGACATATTGATTGCCAGAATTGCAGGTAACTCCAAATCCTTGATCTGCGAAAACAACAGCAAATTGCGCTTCATGTTTTCTATCTCTGCGATCACAATGATCAGATCAGGAAAGTCAGGATTTTTTGGGTCAAGCAAGGTTTCCAATACGATATTCTCGTCCAGGGAATTTGGATTGATGCTATATGTCCCGGGCAAATCAATGATTTCGGCATATAAATGGTCATCCAATTTTATTATACCCGTTTTTTTATCAACGGTAACGCCGGGATAATTTCCAACCTTCTGCTTTAGCCCGGTAAGTTGATTGAAAAGGGATGTTTTACCTGTATTCGGATTGCCGACAAGCGCAACTTTTATGGTGTTCAGTCTTGCCATCAGGATTATAATTTAGTAACCAATATTTTCTCTGCGGTTTCCCTTCTGATAGACAGATAGCTTCCGTTTACACGAATATAAAGGGTCTTTGAACGGGGCAATTTGAAGCAGCTCCACATCAATACCCGGAAGGCAACCCATCTCAAGCAATGATAATGGAATGTGATCAAAGGCAATTTCCTGTATCAATGCCTTTTCACCAACGTTCAAATCTGCAATAGTAGTGTTCAATTAATTTAGACTGATTATAAATACGGTACGAAAATACGGAATATAATTTCTTTCGACATGACATTTATCACAATTAGAAAATATTTATTTCCTTAGATCCGTCATTTACTCTACTTACTCCTTTTTTAAAATGGCGATATCTTTAATGATTCGCTGCATCTCCGCTTTGTCAGTTCCGTCATAGAAGCCTCTGATCTGGCTCTTTTTATCGATAAGTATAAATTGCTCTGTATGAATAAAATCCTGATCGCCTCCATCCCCCTCATCCAATACGGCAAAATAGGATTTTCTTGCCAGTTCATAAATGTGTTTTTTTGTCCCGGTAGTAATATCCCACTTGCCGTCAACAGCCCTTTTTTGTCTGCATATGACCTAAGAACAGGCACTGAATCCATTTCAGGAGTTAGCAATACGGAACTGAACCAAGGTCAAAA